>NZ_AUXY01000053.1 GCF_001625695.1 Pseudoalteromonas luteoviolacea H33-S | reverse complement strand
ACAAAGTTATGTACAGCCTCGCATTTTCGTACAGACATACCCTTACTTTATGTTATTTTCAAATGCTTTCAACTCAGATACAGCCCCTTGGTGGCCGGCAGATGCAGCTGCTCTTAGCCACTTTTTAGCTTCTGGTGAGTATATGTTACTGTTCTGCTTTTTTAGTAAAATAGCTAACTTATACATTCCATCAAGTTCAGATTCATTTGCAGCCAGCTTTAGCCATTTAACCGCTTGAAGAAATGACTCAACATTGCTTTCTCTTTTTGAATAATAGTCACCAAGCAATAAATAACTTTTTACATACTGCTTATCCGCTGCACGCTGTAACCAAATAAGCCCCTTTTTTTCATGGTTTAATTGTAAGTTTAAAGCACCTAAATTATACATGGCATCTGCCAACCCAAGCATTGCGGAGCGTTTAAAATAACCAAGTGCCAAGTTTATATTGACTTCAACATCTAAACCATCTCGATAGATAACTCCTAACGCATTCAGAGCAATATCGTCGTTTTTTTCCGCAGCCTGAATAAAGTAATAGCGAGCTTTGCTAAAGTCATTGCTAACATTCACGCCATGATAAAAATGCTCGCCTAAAAAGGATGCAACATTAAACTTTTTCGCTTTGGCTAACCGAGATATTGCTTCTATGGCTTTGTGTTGGCTTTTATCAACACCTTTACCCAACCAGTAGAATTCGGCAATTTTATTTAACGCATCTATTTCCCCTAACATCACTGCAGTTTTGTACCAATCAAAAGCGAGCGAAAAATTTGGAGATTCGATCGTGCCGTTTTCATAAATCTTTGCTATCTCAACAGCGGCAATAGCATTACCATTCTTTACTGCTTTTTGTAACAAATTGAGTGCATCTGACAAGGTCTTTTCAGGTACTTTATTCGTCAAAATCATCTCAGCTTGTTTAATCACACACAAATTGCACGCAAGACCTCTGTGTTCATCTAATAAACTATATGCAGCGTCAACATCTCCTTTTTGCTTAAGAATACAGCTGCTATATTGTAATGCTGCTCTATCCGCACCAAAGTCAACTGCATGTTTATATAAACTACATGCCTTTTTGATAGCTTCATTTGTTCCTTGAGCAAAATATATATCTCCAAGATTTATCATTGCAGATACATTGTTATCTTTTGCAGCTTGCTCATATAGCTGTATCGCTTTATTTAGGTCTTTTTTAACTACCACACCATTTAAAAAAAATGTTGCAAGGTTATTCTTCCCCTCCCCTGAGCCTGAATCTGCAGCCTGTTTGTATAACGACATTGCCATACCTAAATCTTGCTCGGTAAGCTCGCCTTCTTCATATAAAAAGCCTAATTTTGCGAGTGCGTCACCAAGGCCGAGCCCACCCGCTTTTAAATAATACAGCTTAGCTTTTTCAAAGCTTGCGGGCTCACCAAAATCACCATTTCGAACAATATCGCCCAGCTGTTCATACGCGGTCTTATTTCCATTATCAGCTAACTTTTGAAGCATCGAAACAACCGGTAAGTCTTGTTCATTATTGATGCGCATGCCGCGTACTAAGTTTGTGATACAACTGGCTTGACCAAGCTGCGCCCCCTTGTAAAAATAAGGCTTAGCGACAGTCCAACTCTCATCAAGTGCAATTTCTGCAGCCTGACAAAATCCTGGCGCAAAACCTGCGTGCGCGGATTTTAAATAGAACTCAAAAGCTAACTCGTAACTTTGCGTTTTTTGATCACCATAAAAATAGGCATTCGCAAGCTTATAGGCCGAAAATCGATTCCCTAAATTTGCGGCCTGTTCAAATAAAGAGATTGCAAGGTCTCTTTTTTTATCAACACCAGTGCCCGACTCATACAAAGTGCCTAAATTATGCATAGACTGAGCATCCTGATGCTCAACACCCTGTTGATACAAAGAGATAGCTTCAGAGTAATCTTGTTCAACGCCATGACCCGATTCATACAGACTTCCTAAGTTACCAAAACTTAAGTTACTCCCCAATTCGATAGCTTGTTCAAAATAAGAACGCGCCAGTTCATAATCAACAGCGACACCGTCACCATTGTTGTACATCATGCCCAAATTGTTGAGCGCATCAGCTGAGCCCTGCTTGGCAGCAATACCATACCAATACTTTGCCAGTTCTGTTTGAAGCTTGGTTCGATGATGTAAATAGCCCAGTTCAAAAGCACAATCTTTGTAGCCTCGAGAGTAACTCACCTGAAAGTACTCAGCGGCTTTTTCTAGATTTTTAAATTGCTCTGATTCACGGTATACGATGCCCAATCCACACAGCGCTTTAACATCTCCGTGATATGCTGCACTCGCAAATAACTGCTGCGCGGTTTCATAGCCTTTTTCTTCTCGCCAATGTCGAATAAAAATGTATCCCAACTCGGTTGCTGCAGATAGTTCACCTAACTCAATCGCCTTAGCATATAAGTCCATTGCTTGTTTCAGATCAACTTTTACACCTTGGCCGCCAAAACGATACCATTTTGCCAAAAATAAGATGGCCGGAGAGTAATCCCTAGCAGCAGCCTTAGTGGCCCACTCTAATGCAGTCCCATCGACATATTCCTTGCCTCGCCCCTGTAGAAGGCTTTTAGCGATCGCTAACTGAGCCGGGCCATACTGATACTCTGCCAGTTCATTAAGTAATTCGAACTGGTACTCAAAATCTTTTAACCTAGCGGCTTCTTGTGACAACAAAAGATAGCTTTGCGCTCTGAGCACATCACTAGATATTTCATCCGGTTGAAAAAGCAAAAGATAGGCATTTGTGCTTTTTTGTGAAGATTTACACCCAATTAAAAGCGTGAGAAAAACAAATATCATTAATAGCTTCATAGAGAATCTGATCTTAAGAGTGTATTAAAAGACTGTAACAAATCAGCCGCTATTAATAATTTTAGACAAGGTTCATATTATTGGTATTAAATTGTAACTTAATGCCTTCTCACTTACAGGCTTGCAATCAGCCGGGCGCTCATTCTCTTTAGGTATAGGCTTAAACGACTAAGCTATTAAGGTGATCTCAGATATAATGAATTACTTCAAAGTTAAATTAAGGGAGACCTAACACCTTGCAAACGAACCGCACCACACTTTAATGGTGACTGATTAGTATATCTCCAACTATCTAAGCAGGTTCAAGCAGCTATAAGTTTGACAATCTTTTTGCTAAATTTTTAGAGATAACGCCGATAGCAACGTACCCATTCGGTGCTTTATTAGCTTTACGTACAGACTCTATGCGCTCCAAAATTTCAACATAGCGTTTCAACCTTTGAATACAAGTTGTATTTCTTTGCAAATGCTTTTTAAACTTCTCATAAAACTTATTCATTTCGTCTACATCATCGATTTCATTTTCTTCTCGATAAATACAATCAGATAGCTGCTTTTGCGACTTACCCATTTTGTTGGCTATTCGTTTTATTTCTTCTTGAACTTGTGTGACTTCTTCTGAATGTGTCCCTGATTGTCCCATGCGTTATTTTATCCTAAAAAAAATTAACAAAGAAGGAGGCTACTATGCCAAAACAGCAACCAAGCTCTAACCATAACCAACCAGCCAAAGGTACGCATTCACAACCAAATTGGCCGAGTAAAACAGGTAACCCATCAGGAGGAAATAGAACCAATAACCCACCCAAATCAAAATAAGTTATAAGGCAGTGCTTTGCACTGCCTCTTTATTACACCCTGTAAACTCTTCGCTGAAAACTTTTAAAAAAGCTTCCTCATGAACTTTCAAAAAATCAGGCTCGGTATTGGCAAGTCTAATTATATCTTTGTGTTGTATCGTATTGTCCCAAGCGCAAAGACACTGTTGTGTTCTAACGACTTTTTCATTTACCGTTTGCTCATTTTTATTGGCACAAGCACTAACAACTTCATATAAATGCCAACTTGAAAAAATCTCGTTACTGTTATGTTCACTTAACTGATATCCGCCAACACCACATACTAGAGCGATGATGCTAATTTTCAACTTGGTATTTTTACCTTTAACCATACTGAAAACAAAGCCATTAAACTCTCTTTTGCATGCGCCACATTTTACTGTTCGGGCTTCTGGCAGCCGATTGAGTTTCTGACAGCTTGGACATTCCAACTCTAGACAATGCTCCTTCATATTTACCTATTCCATTATTAAAATATTACATTGCAAGAATTTACCAACCTAACATAATAGGCTCAAGCAGCTTGTTCAGCTTTTATTTAATATCTAGGTAAAAATACAAAACCTCATATTTTTTTGCTATTCATTATGGACTTATACCATTCAACTCAGTAATGATCCAATTACGAAAAGCTTGTAGTTTTGGCCATTCAAAATGATTTGCGGGCGCCACAAGGTAGTAACTATACTCACAGGGAAAAGCAAAATCGGGGAAGATCTCCAGCTGCCCCATTTCTACCGATTGAGCCACCATGCGTTTTCGCAACAATGAAAACCCTTGCCCTGCCACTGTCGCTTGCTGCACCAATGCGGCATTATCAATTTTCAAATTGCTCAAGGTATGCCCTTCAAGCCCCAATTGATTGCTGAGCTTCTGCCAAGCCAGCTTATTGTCACGTCCTTCATCATAAATAAAGTTGAGCTTAGCTAGCTGCGGTTGGATAGGTTGGCTAGGGTCAATTACGCCTGGGCGGTACGCAATAACCAACTCATCTTGCGCAATCAATTCACTTTTCAACCCAGGATACTCACCCAACCCAAAGCGGATCCCAATATCTATATCTTCATGCTTAAAGTCAGCAAGTTGCTCTGTTGGATCTATACGCAGTTGATAATCTGGCAAAGCCGCGTTAAAACTGGTCAACCTCGGTAATAGCCAGCAAGTGGCAAATGACGGTAAGACTGATAGGTTGATGGTATTTGGGCTCGGATCAGACTTGAGAGTAGATAAGCCCACTTCTATCTGCCCAAAACCTTTATGTAAAAATGGTAACAAGTCTTGCCCTTGTTGCGTCAATAAAACACGTCGAGTTTGTCTTTCAAATAATGTACAGCCTAGCTGCTGCTCTAAAATTCTGATCTGCTGACTAACAGCAGCTTGTGTTACAAATAAAGCTTCTGCAGCTTGTTTAAAACTACCTAATTGAGCCGCTGTTTTAAAATACCAAAGACCTTTTAATGGGGGGACTTTCATTATCTTTTATGCTTAAGAAAAACTTAACTATGGTTCACAATTTCTCATTTGTCAGTTTTATGAATGCACTTAATACTTAACTCGAAAATCAGAGACAAAGGGAGTCTTTATCATGAAATACGCAATTATACTGACATTTTTATTGGTAACGTTTTCATCAAGTGCTGAACAGCTAGAAGTTGATAGGATATTTACAGATGCGGGTTACCCTTATAAAAACTTAATTATGAAAGCCGAAAGAGTGGAGCTTATTTATTCAGAAGAGCAAAACAAGACGACCTGTCGAGTACAGGTGTATGATAAGGGTCAACTACATCAAAGCGAGCAATTAGAAGTCAGCTCATACTCATTTTCAAAACAGCCAGTAACAAGTTGTCTTGAAAGGAAACGTGCTAGACATATTTTAAGTTTGCTTTAAAAATATCTCGGCAGTTAACCTACAACCTAGTGAACAAAAAGCTTTTAAATACCAATCAATATTTAAAAGCTTTTACTCACTTTCATCCAAATAGGTCTATTAGGCCACGTTCTCGACTCGTTGTTGACGACGAGACCAAAACAGCGAGTTAGGCCAACGCTGCTCTTTACTGTAAAACTGTTGTTTCAAGGTCAAGTATTGCGCAAACTGTTGCTCGAGATCTTGCTGATATATCTTGCGCCGCCGCTCGAAGTCAGTAGATGTCAACGAGTTGCCAATGATACTCGCTGCTTGGCAACCAGATGTCATTGCAAATCCGAGTCCCATCGAAGAAATAGGGTCAAAAGCGCACGCTGCATCCCCAACTGGCAAATAATTGTTTACATCCATGAAGCGGTTAAAATGCGTACCTGCAGGACGTACCCACAAATTATCATTCACACATGTCGCGCCCTCTACCCGTTTAGACATGTATGAGCTTTGACCGAGGTATGTTCGCCAGTCCCCAAATCTATTTAGTTTACGTTTTGAAATACACTCAAAATCACCAAAATAAGTGACGACAATAACGTCTCTAGATAATGCAGCACTATACCACCAGCCAAATTCATCACTCTCAATTAACTGCAACTGCTCAAACGGCTGTTTGCTGGCTTTAAAAAATGCACCAACCCCAGTTAGGCGGTCATATTGTGACAATGAAGCCCCTAATAATTTACTCAATGATGAGTTACGACCGGATGCATCAACAAGATAGCGACAAGTTATGCTTAATCGACCATATTTGGGGTGATACGCTTCGACAAGGTAACGCCCATCATGTAGCTTCTTCACTTCCTTGCTTTTAGTCCTTGGAAATACACTCCCACCACGCCTGACGACTTGTTCTAGCAATGTAGTGTCAAACATATCTCGATTGATCTGGTACGTTGCTCGGTCAGGTGCAAATATAGCGTGACGATTGGCTGACTTATCACTCCCCCAATAGGCAGTATTTCCTTGTGTAGATACAAAGCAATCGGGTCCAAATTCTGACTCTGGAATATTCAAATAGGTCAATAAGGAGAAAATACTTTCAGAAACGCTTTCGCCAACACGCAACCTTTGTAAGTCAGATTGCTCAATTATTACTACCGATAATGCTGTGTGATTAAGCAAGTTTAATGCGGTGCTGGCCCCACTGGGACCGGCACCAACAACCAGCACATCACATTCATGTGCTTGCATCATATTAATTACCGCCTTGAACGCGTACCACTGCGCGGCACTTTCTTGATTGCAGGTTTGGCAGTGATCGGTTTTGCCATTTTTTCTTCCAAACCTTTAAGTAAAGACTTAGCTTTAGAACAGCCTGCTGAAAGATGCGTTTTCACATCATCTGGAATGTAAAAGACGGGAATGTCTGTACCGTCATCGCCAGGGTTGCCCGTAATATCTGACACAGGTACGTCTTTATATGCGAATAATTGGTGATTTCGCTCTGATTCTGTGAAAAATGGAAAGTGGGGCTCTTGCGTATTTTGATTACGAATAAAACCAAGTGCTGACCAATGCTCAACCATTTGCACAAAGCTATTAATACCACGCGCATAATTCACCTGTTGGCCAGCAGGCAAATGTGTCACAGATTGATCGTCATATTGATTAGTCAGCACATCCCACGGGCTTTGCGGCGGCCACCAGTAACTATAATAAGTCGGAGCGAGTGGGACCATATTGGGATCTGCCTCAGTCCCTTCATTGACTTTATTGACAGTGGGTTCTGTAAAGTTGACATTTTGAATGGTGCAATTGAAAAAGTCAGCCTGCCACGGGCACGCCATACGCTTGGTTAAGTCTCCTGGTTGACAACCGCCACCTTCACACTCATCACGCTCTGGATCCAAACCACTAGGGAAGCCATTGCCCATACTTTGATCTTTAATCACATAAGGAGCCGCATAAACCACTGGGTTTTGCATACTCCAAGTCACCTCAATCCCTGGACACATAGGTAAACCAACACAGTTCCCCACACTGCCTTGATCCGCATAAAATATCCCAAATGCATCCTGCGCAGATGTATTCGCCACAGGCTTTTCATTTGAGAATTTACCCTCAGCCCACTGACTCAACAAAAAGTATTGGGTTTGTGTCAGTGTTAAAAATTTATCGACAATATTGTCTTCGGCATTACTCACTGAGTTGCTGCCCGAGTTGAGAGGCACTAAAGGAATATGGCCCTCAATGCCATGCTCGAACAATTGTTGATTGGTTTGCTCAGATGGCGGGGTTTGCAAAACAGTTGCGGGGTCAACGGGTTTTCTAAAGTAATTGAAGTAAGCCTCTCGGTTTGCTTTGTTATCTTCAGAGTTATCCTTAAAATCAAATATATTTGAAACAAATGCTGACATAGACTGCACGTTTGAAACCCACTGATAGCGACTAATACGCTGAATAATAGGCTCTATATCCCGATAATAACTCGCCTGATAACTTGTTTGAAATTCTCCATTGCTATACATCTCTGGGCATAAATTTTGGCTACGTATTGCAACGTCAAACATGGTATCGCTTAAGTTAGAAATATTGACGATCTCTGGTGCAAAGTCAGGCGACCCGACAATGACCCATGCTGACAATTTTAGTTCTTTTCCATCGTCAAACGTGACTGTGCAATAAACTGTGCCATCAGCAATATCATCATGCCAAGTATCAGCGCCACCATACGACTCAAGCGGCTCATTGCCACCGGCATTACCGTAACCACCAATGACAACTAAGCGACCTTCGCTGTCTGTTAAGATATTGCCAAGCGTTTCAACTTCCGTGCCCTGGCACGGTTTTGGAGGAAAACTCACTGGATAATTATCAGGGGCACTGGCTTCATCAAACGTTGCCTGTGCATTGGCACCAGAAATTGTTCTTGGGCCGGGATCAATAATTAATTGGCGACGATCATCCGCGTCTTTATTACGCCAAGGAGTCCCTCTTTTACGATAGCTGTTATCTTCTCCAAACAACAAATTGCCTTGGAGTTCATTAAATTCGTACCATGCTGCTTTTTTATTCGCAACATGGACTGTCCAAGTAATGGCTTTTACATTGTCACTTGAAAGCGTCAATTCATTATTATTCTCATCGATAATTTTGAATGGCTGACCTTGCCTACGGATCCGCCCTTCTGCATCTTTAAATTGACTCATCGGACTATCGATTTTATTTCCCGATTCATCGGCTTCAAATGGCAAACCACCAATTTGATCTGGCGCTAAATAAAACTGACCTTTGCTATTTCCAAGCCGGGCTACGCCTACGGAAGGGTGTAGAGAATAGTTCATATTTATATCCTTTAGATACTTTACTACTGCATAAAAAAACGCACCGATAAACAAAATAAGGCCTTGGTGCGCACTTATTTCGCTGAGATACAGCTCCAGCAGAGTAAAATAAATGTAGCACTTGAGTTAATTTATGCACATGTGGATTCTATAAATAGTAAAAGTGAACAATTGAAAAAAAACTAGCTTACTGATAAATAACAAATAAAATTACTCATCAGACGACAATATATATGCATCCATGAGTCACAATTTTGTCATCAAAGCCGGTGAGACTTGATGTCACGGTTAATAAACGAAGAGAATGTTTGGTTCAGAGTTGGATAATGATTATTAAAAATAGAACGAACCTGTGCGCTATCAAGAACACCACAAGGCTCTGACTGCTCGAGCAACATAAGCTGTTTTAAGCTCACTTTTCCATGACTAGAAGACATTAAAAAATGCACAAATGCCCAGCTACTCCGATATAATATATCAGGTTTTAATGAGCGCCATTTCGTTTCAGCCTCCATCAGTTGATGAGGACTCATCACTTGTCCTTGCAAAGACCCATTTCGAGATACATGGTCGAAAGATGAAACTTTACCAACCTGCATAGAGACATCTATAGACTCAAAATACTCCGCAAGTCCCTCATTCAACCAACGTGGTGAATAGCCGATAACTGCTTGGTTAATTGCATGCACAGCTTCATGGACCGCTGTACGCATAGTCGCTTCATACGACCGTTGCTCTAATAACGCTGTATTTCTAATACCAAAATAAACACCGACATTGCCAGTCAGATCTCCCCCGAAATTTCTAACAGCACGTTCATAGGCCCCTCTTGTCGGCAACACAATAATCTTGAGCTTTACTTTGCGCATCGCACTTAAACCCAAAAGACTGGTATAACCCCTAAATACTGACTTGAGTTTAGATCTGAGTTTATTTCTAAATTGATTTGATATTGCCCCACCTGAAATTTCTAACTCAAAATAATCAAGTGCAACACCACTTTGGGGTTGATAAGCAGTCGCACCTTGACTTGGCTTTTTATCGGAATAATTTCGGACCCCTTTACTATCCACCCAAGTATAAATCCCATTTTCTACCCGGTATTTGACTGCCCTGCCGATATCAGTTTGACAAGAACCAAAGCGCCTTAAATTATCCAAATGTGCCACAGGACTGTGGCGTGTAATGTGTGGTTTAGGATTAGCTGTTTGTTTTAACTCAGCACTTGTTGTTCGCAAAGTACTGTCAACGGCAATATCTTGTGAAGCGTTTGAAAGGAAGTCGGTAAGCCAGAATTGACGACCATCGAAAAATAAATATAACAGTACAGGCAAACAGACAGCACTGGCTTTCAAAATGACGCCCATCCATGTATTCATCGTATTTTTCATTCCTTTAGATTTTATGCTTACATGCACACTCAATGTTAAGTGATTTAAACCATCAAAGCCAAGGGCCAACCTTATTATTGAGCTTGGCATTATCAAAAATATAAAAATAACTCTCTGCTCAAAAGACAATTATGCCCACTAGATGGTCTGTTTATATAAATGGATTTCAAGAGTTGAGATAGATTAGCTGCAAGTTAAAAGTTACCCTTCAACGCCTTAAAAAACAAAAAATTAACCTATTGAATATTTTTTAAACCTTTGTTATTTTCACATGGCTACAATAAAAACATAAATAAAGGAATTAAAAATGAAAGTTAAGTTAAACAAAAAGCCGCTAAAACAACTATCACAAAACAAAGCAGCATTACCAGCAGAAGCAACACCTCAAGTAGCAGGTGGTACTTCCTATAATACGTTTTGGGGCACTTCATGTACCACTTGCCCTATTTTAGTATAGTAATAGGGCTATAGATTAAGGCTGAGTCAATCATACTTGGCCTTTTAAATAAGCGTAAAGCATTTTCACTTGTTAAGCTTTGCTATTTTCACCTAGCTACAATAAAAACATTAATAAAGGAATTAAAAATGAAAGTTAAGTTAAACAAAAAGCCGCTAAAACAACTATCACAAAACAAGGCAGCATTACCGGCAGAAGCAACACCTCTAGTAGCAGGTGGTACTTCTGAGTCTTACAGAGGTAATTCATGTGAAACTTGCCCTATCATAGTATAATTACAAAACTATGTATTTAGGCTAAGTGGTTCGCACTTGGCCTTTTAAATAAGAATAAAGCCCCACTTACTCAGCTTACCTTTTAAATTTTTTGTAAATCCCCTCATAGCAGCACCTAGTTAAATTTTAAGCACATAAACGACTAGGATACGGGTTAGTAATTTAAAGCTAAAGAGATAACTAGATAAGACTATATTGGAATAAAACTGAATAAGGTGTTATACACCACAAAACCATTAAGTAAACTTAAGCAAGTAACCAGGCTAAATAAACAACCGTGCGTTGAATGTAGTAAGCTCTAAAGCGGAATACCTTTTTAGCTATAAATGCTCATTTCATCAGGACTTGCTGCTTTTGTCTTTTATGCCAAACTCGGCATACCATTAAGCTAAACACGCCGCTTGCATAGGTGATTAATAGCGGTATCTGAGTCGCTGCATCTTCAGCATACATAAACACACTAGATAAAACCCACGCCGCAACAGCACCTACGGCTAACCAAATGGCTGCACAGATCAATTTGTATTGAGGCGCAGTAACATAACCGGTAAACACCACACAAGCTGCCGATATTGCACCAATGATTGGCTTTTTCCACAAACCAAAAAATTCAGCAACGAGCCCAGCCACTGTCGCTGAGACCACAAACACTGTGATCACAATAAATATAGACAGGCAAAAGCGCACTATCAGGTTCATACTGTCTCCATAAGACTTAGATAAACACCTGTATTATTTAACTAAAAATAGTTATTAATGCTTGTTATTACAAACATTACCATTGAAGTACTCGTTGACTCACTTCTTCCTTTGCCTCAAAAGATAAGTAACTTACACCCCTTTTAACCAAACAGCCTGTTCACTAACCAACCCTCATCACAGGTATTAAGTCTCTGCCATTGACAAGATCACCCAATGACTACCCGTTTAAACATGATTTTTTTTATATTTTTACAGATATATGAAGCTTTTTTGTCGTATTTCATCAAAAAGACGTGTTATATAAAAACAACCTCTCATGATTGAGCGCGTTGAAAAACTAAAATAAGGAAAATTATGCTAAAAAGATCACTCATCGCATGTGCGTTGGTTGCAGGCTTAACTGCATGTAACCAGACAGGCCAACAATCAAGTGCACCAGTAGCAGAACAAGCAGCCGCAAACTTTAATACCTATTCGGCAGAAACATTTTTTGATACGACCCGTATAATGGGCAGTGCTTTTAGGGCTGATGCTCAGAAAGTCCTTATCAGCTCTGACAAGCCCGGGGTGTTAAACCTATATGAGGTTGACGTTAAATCAGGCAACAAAACCCAGTTAACTCAGTCTTCTGAAACAACATATCCAATTAGATACTTCCCTAATGATAATCGCATTTTATTCACCCGTGACAATCAGGGGAATGAGCGCTTTCATTTGTTTGTTAGACATGAGGATGGTCAAATTAAAGACCTCACCCCAGGTGAGAAAGTCAAAGCAAACTTCGTTGGGTTTTCTCAAGACGGCAAGCAGTTTTATGTGCTCAGTAATAAGCGCGACGAGCGATTTATGGATTTATATCGCTACGATTCCAAAACCTATGAGAATGAACTCGTATATAAAAATGAGCAGAACTTAAATGTACAAAGCTTAAGTAAAACCGAACGCTATCTCGCGCTTTGGAAGAATCAAGGCAATAAAGACACCGATCTATTCCTACTCGATTTGAAAAAGCCAGACGCGCCACTGATTGAAATCTCAAATGTGCCTCATGAGGCACAGTTTTCAGCCACTGGTTTCTCTAAAGATGATAAATACCTGTACTACGGCACCAATGCGCATGGTGAATTTTATCAAATGTGGCGCTATGAAATTGCCACACAAAAGCATACGCCCTACATTGAAAAAGAGTGGGATGTCAGGTTTCTATACTTCTCTGATTCAGATAGATACCGTGTTGTCGGCGTTAACGAAGACTCAAGCATGAAGGTGACAGTCACAGATTTAAAAACGGGTAAAGATATCAGACTGCCTAAGCTCCCTGCCGGCAGCATTAAGGCAGTAAACTTTTCAGCCGATGAAAAGCTTATGTCTTTTCACTTAAACTCAGATACAGCGCCAAACAACTTATTTGTTTGGCAAGTAGGCAGTGACTCAGTAAAACAGCTGACATCTACACTCAGCGATAAAATTAATCCAGAGCACCTAGTCGAGAGCACCATTGCTAGATTTAATAGCTTTGATGGCCTTGAAGTACCGGGCGTACTTTATAAGCCCAAACTAGCCAGTGCGACAAACAAAGTCCCTGCCATGATTTTTGTCCACGGCGGTCCAGGCGGTCAAAGTAGAACAGGTTACAGTGCACGCACCCAACACTTGGTAAACCAAGGCTATGCCGTATTTGCCGTTAACAACCGAGGCAGCTCTGGCTATGGTAAAACCTTCTTCCACTTAGATGACAAACGCCATGGTGAAGACGACCTACAAGACATTGTTTGGGGTAAAAAGTACTTACAAGAACTTGACTGGGTGGACCCTGAGCGCATCGGGATCATGGGAGGCAGCTACGGCGGATATATGACAGCCGCTGCGCTGGCATTTGAGCCAGAAGAATTTAAAGTTGGGATTAACATTTTTGGCGTAACCAACTGGGTAAGAACGCTAGAGTCTATCCCGCCTTGGTGGGAGTCTTTTAGAAAATCACTTTACGAAGAACTTGGTGACCCTGCAGTGGACGGCGAAAGACTGCGACGCATCTCGCCTCTGTTCCACGCTAAAAACATCACTAAACCACTTCTAGTCGTGCAAGGTGCAAACGACCCACGCGTACTGCAAGTAGAAAGTGACGAGTTAGTAGAAGCTGTGCGCAGTAATAATGTGCCTGTGGAATACGTGTTATTTGAAGACGAAGGCCACGGTTTTACTAAAAAGCAAAACCGTATTGAAGCATCTCAAGCCTATCTCGATTTCTTAAAGCAACACCTGTAGTTTTGATAGACTGCTTGTAATTACTCAAGCAGTTAAGAGAGCAAAGCCCGCATATTAATGCGGGCTTTTTACTGCTTTAAACATTTAGACATAACAAAATTTGTGTCGAGCGCGTTAGAAAAAGCTACGCCTATAGCTCTTAAATCAAATCACCATAAACTTGCGTAAAAGACCTTTCAACCTGATTAGAATAAGCCCACAACGACGAAGGTTGAAAATGCGATAATCTTTAAACTTTGCAAACACTGACTGTTAAAATCTACAACCGACAACACAGCCTTACTTCTTTTTATTTCGTAACCAAAATAAGCTTCCCTCAACACTTAGCCATGCTTTCTTACCACCCATTTCAATATAAGTGATGACTTCTTCTTTAGAACCTAGTGTATAACCTAACACTTCGGGAAGTTTGACTTTTTCTTGTCCTGTTAAAATTTTTACAAAATGTTTGTTTGCTTTAATCAAACTTTGTTTAATTACATTTAGCTCAGCAGATTCTCCCCCTAAAGCAAATTGCATCAAAACTTCAGCTGATTTCATGAAAATCCCACCTTCCTCATATTCGCTCAACAACGCCTTTAACTTATCCCATTGTTTAAGCATGACTAAGCAGTTTGCGTACAAATAACGACAAGCTTGGTTATCATTCGGGTTAAGCTTTAATAGTTCTTCTAACTCAGTGCATGTTTGTTGGAACTGATTACTTTCAAACAGCAACCTTGCTTTGTGAAAACGTACAGCCATATAAGGCCGAGTTTCATGAATAAGCCAAAAATGCCCTTCGTTTTGTTTTTTGAACGCAGGTGTTATAAAAGTTTGCTCTTCTACATTAAGAAATTCATCAAATAAGTCCAGATCGTTAGCATCATCAAGCTGAAGCAATAACCTCACTGCATCATCTTTAGCATCTAACTCTTCGTCACTAAACTCACTGTAATCAAAGCCCTCAAATTCTGAATCAGCAAAGGCATCAAAATCAAACGGCGACATACTTAACATATCGGAAAGCGAATGTATTGTTGAAGCCAACCTTCTTTTTGCCAATAAAGCTTCTTGCTCAAAAGTTCGAGTCGGTTCAGAGTAAGAAAACGTCAGCTTTGCCCTATCAAGGCTAGTAAACCCAGCAAAAACAGCTTGTGTTGCGACAATCGCTTCTTTGCGCTCGGCAGATAATTCTAAATCATTTAATGCGGTACTCAGCCCTGTTATAAAGCCAGTACAAAACTTAGGTAAGGGCGCACCTTCATCTAGAGACTTTGCAATATCATTTTTTGATAGCACACACTGCTTTGGTAATTTATACGTTGATTTAGCTACCGCCACCTTGCATTGCTCACTCAGCTCTATTAAAGATTCCAGTTGATACCTATCAATCGATTGGTAGTCGCCAAATATATTAACCAACCATTCATCCACCCGAACCTCAGTGCCAAGCGTTGCAAGTCCAACTAAAAACCCTTCAATGTAGTTATAATCAGGCTGGAGGGGGGTATTTTGTGAAAAAGCTAAGATAGTTTTTCGGGCCATTGAATGTATCAAAAGAAGTCCCTTATAAATTAGGAAAAATTAAAGCTTCACGTTACTCTTTTACCCATTGATACGCAATGCCTCACTCGCGCATCATCTCGTTATCATTATTTTTGCATAGAATAAAAGTGAATAACGCATATTTGTGTACTTCCTGGTCCAACACATCAAAAAACGATAAGATAATCGCACTATCAATTAGTTAGAATAAAAACAACAGGATTTGGCCGTGCAGCAAATTGGCAACAAAGCATACCGTTTCACTATAGCCCCTCGCATAAATACATAAATTGGCGTAAGTTAACCAAAGTCATAATCAAAAAAACGTTTTTCATGGACAAAAACCAAAACAAAGGCCACTGGCTTACCAGCAAGCAAGCACAAAAACACTTAAAAATCAGTGGTTGTGAGCTCATGCATAAACGCGAAAATGGCGAACTAGTCTTCGAAAAACGAGGTCGAGCGTATTTCTATTATTTTGAGCAAGTCGATGAGTCTATCCTTTCCTGAATACAAAAAAGCAGTAAAAAGCTTAAAGCTAGGCAAACACTTACCTAATGCAATCTACATTCACCGCTCTGCTTTACTGCAATCCCTCACCCCTGAATTGAATGCACTCATAAACAATGCATCAAATGTGTTTGCGGAAGGTAATGCATGGAACATCGTCAAACTACTAAAAAGAGACTTTAAGCTCACTCTACTCAACTACCCAGATTTTGATACCTACGCCTATCCAGCGCTCGCCAAAAGCGTCACTATTGACTTAACAGAACATACAGCCAAAATAACCGATTACACCCAATCAGATAACCCACCAATATTGCACCGCAAAGAAGTGTTTGTACTACCCAATTACCCGCACTTTAAAGAGTTTGAAGCCATCACATTAGAAGGCGAGCAAATCGACCTCTATCAAAACACCAAAACAATCGGTTTTAAACAACAATGGACTCGATTGATACAACGTAAAGGCTACAAACTCGATCAATATGGTCGACTCGAGCAAGTTGAGATAACTAAACCTGCAGCAATCACAGAGCCACAACAAACAGCTCAAATTCAGCGGCACCTAACCGCGATAAATCGCGACAGGCTCTCAGCCCCCTTTCAAAAGCTTGCAAAGTATGGATATTTAAATGGTGATTATTCAATTCAAGACTATGGCTGTGGTCTGGGGGATGACCAACGCGAGCTCGAAGCGAGTGGCCTAAACATAAACGCATGGGACCCAGTACACAAACCCGATGGCAAAAAGGTGCAAAGCGACATTGTAAATCTTGGCTTTGTGCTTAATGTCATTGAAGACTATGACGAACGAGAAGAAACGCTTAAACAAGCTTATTCATTGTGCGATAAGTTACTTGTCGTTTCTGTAATGCTTATTAACTCAAGCATATTCGAGCAATTTAAACCTTATAAAGATGGTGTGATCACTAAGCGTAACACCTTTCAAAAGTACTACAGCCAAGCACAAATCAGAGAGTTTATTGAACACACCCTCAATGTAAAAACCATACCATTTGGCCAAGGGATCATCGCCGTGTTTAAATGCCCAGCTTTGCTAGAGCAACATCACATTGAGCTGCAATTTAATAACCATGAATGGCAACATATTACAAAACACCCTATCGCTAAAAAGCTACCCGAACGAATTAAGCAAAGCGTATTTGAAAAACACACTGAACTGTTTGAATCCTTTTGGCAGCATTGCCTACATTATGGCCGTATACCTGCTAACGACGAGTTTGAACAAAGCGAACAAATTAGAGCGGTGATCGACAGCCACAACAAAGCGTTTGAACTAGCACAAAGCCAATTTGAATATGCTGAATTTGAAGCAGCTCAACAAAAACGTCAACAAGACCTATTGGTGTACTTTGCACTGAGCCTATTTGGCAAGCGCCAAGCAAAAAGCCATTTACCTAATAGGCTACAACGAGACATAAAAACACATTTTGAGAGCTTAAACCAAGCCCTTGAGCAAGCAAAAACACTGCTATTTTCAATTTCATCCCCTGCCAACATAGCCAATGCATGCTCTGAAGTTTTTGAACGGCTCAACATTGGCGAGTTTAACCATAGCCAAAGTTACACATTACCCAAACACTACTTAATCAAGCTACCAGCAATTTTAAGAGTGTATATTGGCTGCGCGGCACAGCTGTATGGTGACATCGACGACATTGACCTAATAAAAATACATATGCGCTCAGGCAAAGTAACGCTATTAAAATATGATGAGTACAGCAAAAAACTCCCGCTACTCACCGAACGTATAAAAGTAAAACTCGCCGAGCAAGACATAGACTACTTTTACTACGGTAACGAATTCCCGCTGCAACCGCTTTACAACAAACTGGACTTTATCGAGCCGAATATAAACGAATACAAAGCACAGCAACGATTTGATAAACGACTCGCTGATATGCTCAAAGGCGTACCAAAAGCAGAATGGCCTGATTGGGACATTCTACAAAAGGTGTTTGAGTATTGGGGGGTAGAGTTGAAAGGGGATAAGTTTTATAAAAAACAACAATAACCCTTTGTTCATATAACGTACAGAAGCAGCTTTTATTATTTTAAAGCTATAAAAAACTAGAAAAGTTACGTTATGTACGTAATAATATTACGTACTACTCATTATTACGTAAATCGCAATGAGCAATATTGACAGTAATTATTGTTACAGCTTTCCTGCTGTACGTGGACAGCAAGCAGGTAAACCCTTTTATATAGCAACTTGCCCTCTTCGTATCATTCCAAAAATCTTTATGTACGACGAAGAAGAGGTGCCTGCGGAATTGCGCTCGCAACGCACACTAAATAAAGGCCGAATTCCTGAAATGGCGCGCTACCTTTTGGATTCCCCTCAAGATTATGTATTTTCAGCTCTGACTGCTTCAGTTGGTACTGAAGTGGAATTTAAAAATTCAGAAGAAAATCCAAACCTAGGTACTCTTATTGTACCGATGGATGCACAAATCCTTATTAATGATGGCCAGCATCGTCGCGCAGCAATTGAAGAAGCTATAAAAGAAAGCCCAGAACTTGGCCAAGACAACATTGCTGTACTGTTTTTTGTTGACGAAGGGTTAAAACGTAGCCAACAAATGTTTGCTGATTTAAATAAATATGCAGTACGCCCCAGTTCATCTCTTGCTACTCTTTATGATCATCGAGATCAGTCTTCTGAAATTGCGCGTTATCTAGCAAATAATTCAAAACCATTTTTAGGCTTTACTGAGTTCGAACGCTCTTCTATTTCTGTGAGAAGCAATAAGCTTTTCACTCTAAGTGGTATAAAACAGTCAAATAGGACACTGTTTGGTAAAGGGCCAAAAGAAGGTTTTACTGACGAAGAAAAAGCCATTGCAGTTAGGTTTTGGAGCAAGCTAAATGACTCAATGCTAGAGTGGCAACAAGTCCAAAATAAAACTCTCGCGGCACCAGAGTTTAGACAAGAATTTATAAGTGCACATGGTATTGGGCTACAAGCGATTGCAGTTGTCGGCCAATGTTTACTGAAATTAGATGAAAACGAGCAAAACAGTTACATAGATAAGCTTGGTAAAGTAAACTGGCTTAAATCTAATAGTGCTTGGGCAAACCGAGCAATGCAGCATGGACGTTTATCAAAAGCGGTATCTAATATATTTTTAACCGCGATGCAAATTAAACGTGAAATTGGCCTACAGCCAACGCCCGAAGAAGTTGAAAAAGAGAACAAGTTACTAAACGCATGAAGTTAATACACCAACACGACTTGGAAGAAGAATATATCGATTTTATCGAAAACGAGCAGTTTTCAGGTCGTTATTTAAGTGAGTTTATTGCAGACACACAACGTGTTTACCTGGCAGACACTCGCCCTTGGGTTATTGGTTACAGTGGTGGTAAAGACTCATCTGCAGTTATGGCCTTAGTGTATATGGCACTCCAAGGCTTAAAGCCTGAGCAACGTCATAAACCTGTCTTTGTTGTTGCGTCAGATACTCTAGTAGAAACCCCTGTAGTCGTAGATCACGTTAACAACTCATTAGAAGCAATTAATGTCGGTGCCAAGCGCGATGACCTACCAATCACTGCGCACAAGGTAACGCCAAAAACAGACCAAACTTTTTGGTCAAACCTATTGGGTAAAGGTTACCCAGCACCAACACGTAATTTCCGTTGGTGCACAGAGCGTATGAAGATTGACCCTGTAAGTACTTTTATTACAGAAAAGGTTAGCCAATACGATGAGGTAATTGTTGTATTAGGCTCTCGCTCGCAAGAAAGTGCATCGCGTGCACAAGTGATTAAAAAGCATAAAATTGATGGCTCTGATCTCGCAGTGCACACGACACTTGCAAATGCGTTTATTTATACGCCTATTGATACGTGGCATGTTGATGATGTTTGGAAAATCCTACGTTTATGCCACTTAAAACAAGAAGAAACACCTTACGGTCCGCGTAATAAGTGGATAGATAAATACGACCTAGAATGGGAAAACCCATGGGGTGGAAAAAATCTACTACTTTGGAACCTGTACAAAGATTCTTCTGGTCAGGGTGAATGCCCATTAGTTATAGACGAAACAACACCGTCGTGTGGTAACTCACGTTTTGGTTGTTGGACATGTACCGTAGTAACAAAAGACCGCGCGATGGAAAGCCTAGTAGCGAATGGCGAAACATGGATGGAGCCACTACTTAAGTACCGTAATATTTTATCGCGTAGTACGTCACCAGCTCTTAAAAAGAAATACCGTAACCATATTCGCCGTAATGGCCGTTTAGCTTTTAAAACGCTTAAAGAAGACGGTGAAAAAGTATTACTGGACGACTACACAACAGGCCCATACTTACTTAAGTACCGCCGCTTTATGTTGCGCGTTTTACTGCAACTACAAAAAAAACTCGAAAAGCATTTAAATGGACAAGCACTGATCACTATTCCAGAGCTGCATGCTGTGCGCCACGAGTGGTTGAACGACCCCAACGAGCCAGATTGGGATGATTCATTACCAACCATTTTTAAAGAAGTGTATGGCTATGACCTTGATTGGACAATGGATGACACCACGCAATTTAGCCGCGAAGAAAGCCAACTGCTAAATACCATTGCACCTAAGCACGGTATTTCACCGCACATGGTTAAAAAGTTAATTGATCTTGAAACATCAATGAGTGGTTTAACCCGCCGTACAGGCATATTTAATAAACTTGGCAGATTGGTACAGCAAGACTGGGAATCTGCCGAAGAAATTATTGAAGAACATTTAGAAAGTCGCCAGAACCAAATGCGCCAATCAAAAGAAGTAAAAGAAATCACGCGAGAGCTTGATGATCTAAACAAACTACTTGCTAAAGAGGGCTTATCATGATTTTTCAAAGCCTAACACTGCATAACTTTCGTGTATTTAACCAAACCACGCATATAGATCTCACACCCAAGAAAGATGAGTTTAATGAAAAGCCCATTATTTTATTTGGTGGTTTAAATGGTGCAGGTAAAACCTCTATTTTAACGGCCATTCGTTTAGCGTTACTTGGTCGCCGTGCAATTGGTAATGCAGTACATAAAAAAGACTATGCAGCCTTTTTAAGTGAGCAAATAAACAAAAAAGCGCTTAAAGATAACAACCAAAGCCAAGCCAAAGTAACGCTTGAGTTTACCCATACACACCTAGGCCAGCATAACGCTTATATTATCGAGCGCACTTGGACTAGTAATGGCGATGAAGTTGTTACGCTAAGTGAAAACGGCAAACAAGACCAAACCCTTAATTCAGAACAAGTACAGAGCTTTTTACATGAACTTGTTCCACCGGGTATCGGTGACTTATTCTTTTTTGACGGTGAAAAAATTGCCGAACTTGCCGAAGATGACACAGGCACTTATTTAAAAGAAGCTGTTCAAAAACTGCTGGGTCTAGATGTAATCAATCGCCTTGGTGATGATTTAGATATTTACATAAAACAAATCACCAAAGACAAAGCATCGGCCAGTACGGTACGTAAAATTGCCGAGCTTGAAGAAGAGAAAAAACAACTTCTCAAACAAGCCAATGCTGAGCGCGAACTTGAAGCCTGTATTCAAAGCGAGCTTGCAGGTATCAATAAACAAATTGAGCTGATCGAGCATAAAATTGAATCGCGCGGTGGTGCTTGGGCTAAAACCAAGTCGCAAGAAAAGGCCCGTGCCGATGAGCTTTTAAAGCAGCAAACAAAATTAAATACCTCAATACTTAACGAGCTTAGTAGCGAATTTCCGATGGCATTGGCACCAACGGCGATGCAAGGTTTAATTAAAGTGCTTGAAAACGAGCAGCAAATTAAAGCAAAACGGGCCTTCAACGAGCAACTCAGCCAAAATATGCAAGGGTTAGAAACTGCACTTAGTAACCAGTTTGCAAGCAGCGCTTCTGATATATACAAAGAGGTAAATAAGTACTTTGCAAAATTAAATTCGGCAGTTGTACTTGAAGTGTTAAAGCTTGATATTTCAGACTCTGATTTTGCAGTTATGAAAGCACAGCTTGACAATGCAAATAATGCAAAACAAACCATTGCTGAACTTGCAGAATCACTCGGCGCAACAACCACTGAATATGAAAACCTTTCTTTAAATATTCAGCGTGCCCCTGATGAAGAAGAGCTAAGCGCCCTATATACATCACTGCGTGAATTAGATGCGCAAAAGTCAGCCCTTAAAACTAAGTATACAAACCAGCTTTTAAAAGCGAAAAAGCTAGTTGAAAAAGCACTTGAAAACGCAAAACGCCTAGAAAAGCTATATGTAAGTCAAAAGACTGAGAGCTCAGTTAATAAAGCGGTTAAGCGTGTTGATGCCACAAATGCCGCGCTTACAGAATTTTCTAACGAGTTAACCCAATTGCGTGTTAAACAACTAGAAGAACTCTTTGCCAAGTCTTATCGCAAACTAGCACGTAAAGAAGATTTAAAACTCAGCGCAAAAATAGATACAACCACCTTCGATGTTAACTTGGTTGACCAAGATGGCATTACCATTAACCGAAAATCAATGTCGGCTGGTGAAAAGCAAATTTTTGCTTTTGCAATTTTGGAGGCGCTTGGCAAGCTATCTGGCAAAGTGCTGCCAGTGGTGGTTGATACCCCACTTGGCCGTTTAGACTCAAAACACCGTAATAAGCTGATCAAGCATTACTTCCCGGAAGCTGGCGAGCAAGTGATTTTACTTTCAACTGATACCGAGGTAGATCAAGATTATTTCGATATCATGGCAAATAAAGTATCACATGCATTTGAAATTGAGTTTGACCAAGCAACTAAGTGCTCAACACTTTCTGAAGGTTATTTTTGGGCGAGTAAAATTAAGGAGGCCGTATAATGCTACCGCAAACCATGTGGCTAAAAAAATCTGTTGAAGAGCAACTGCAAAACCTAAAAGCCAATACAGGCATTACACCCAATGTAGCTGCTCGTATTGCCTTTTTTCGCTCAATTGAAAGCGGCTTTGTGTTTGATAACACAACAGACTACAAACTTTCTGGCAATCTTAAGCTCGATAAATTCACTTGGCTGGGTAAAACCCAGCAAGTGACCGAGCTGTTACTTAAACTGCGCTACCCTGAGTACTCTGATAAAGAATTACAGATAGCGTGGGCAGCGCATGTTGAAAGTGGTTCTTCTTCAATAAAGTTTGAATTAGAAATTACTGATATGTTAAAAAAAATAGTACAAATAAAATAAAGCATAAAGGGGGAAATTCCCCCTTCATATAGTTATTCTATGCCTAATTGCTTTCTTAATTCATTCCGAATTTGTGATCTACCAATCCCTGAATAGTTAACCTCAACATTTCCAAGGTCAACCAGGTCAATGTCATCTAGCTTTTCTATAATTTGGTCTTTCTCTAATCCATAAATTTTACATAAGTCCTTTAAAATGTCGAAAGAGGCTTGGATACCAATAGTTTTTCTCATGAACGAAGTGCGCTCATTTTGCCATGCACAATCACTCCACTTTTTAAAGTAATCCAGAAGAAGATCGAATATTGATTTATCTTTTTTATCTATATATGCGGGTCTTAGAGGGGGACTATTCCTTTTTACTTCTAAACAATCTCTCTCATTTCGAATTAGTTTCTTTTTATGAATATCATATCTATCCGCAGCAGGATTACTAGACATTAATGATGTAATCCCTTCAACTAGGCACGATGTTGAAATAGTCCAATCAAGATTACTTGACTTTTCATCTTTTATCATACCGAAATTGACGCGACCAAAAAACGGTGACTCCTCCATTTTATTTAACAATCTAGAATAATAGATAGCAAGTGTATCAGGAGCCCAATACTTTCTATCTGTTGCTTCCAAATCATAACCAAAAAGCTGGTATGCTAGACTTTTATCTACCTTTTGTTGATTAAAATTAATAGTTGCAAATACTTCTGCTTGCTCAGGAGCAGTTAATTCAAAATAAACTGCACAAACTACATAAAATGAATCATCAATTTCGCCAGATTCAAGCGCTTTCTTTAATCCCGCTAAACGATGTTGGCCGTCAACGATTGATGCATATGGTTTATCAGTCGGAATGACTAAGTTATCACCTTCAATATGCCAACGATCGTCATCAGGTATAGTACCATCCGGTAAGATATTCGCTGACAGTATTATTGAGTTTGGAAACAAAGCATTTTCTGTTTTGCTAAATTCCGCAATATTACTAATGCGTTTTTCGTTCAATCCCCTTTGAACCCCATTTAAAGCTTCACCTCCATACATAGCTGGAAATGAATAACATACATTTACAAGTTTACTAGCTTGAATACTTACTATATAGAAGTCTCTAAAGGGCTGTTTTACAAAGAGTGCTGGCTTATTAAAATAATTATCCATATTAGTCCTCTAAATCTTCGTAATTAACATGTGTGCCGCCAGAAGCAGCATTTTCTGGCGCTTTTTTCTGATAGTTTGGATTATCTACGTTAAAAACAACCCAAATATAAAGAACAAGTAACCAAGCGATAAAAGAACAAACACTATATTTATCTAGGTTATTTTTCCCACCTAAAGTGAAAAGTACTCCAATTATAAACACTGCAATTAAAGCTAAAATACTCGACCAGATAACCAAAGGTGGATCATCAACTTTACCTTGCGCGGTAATCGTAACAACTTTGTCGAATACGACTGTTACCAGTAATGGCAAAGAAAAAGCCAAAAGGTTAAGAGTATTAAAACTGTTTACAAAACCTTCTAATGTTAAGTCATCAATAAGTACAGGCTTCACCCAAATACCAAATGTTCCCATGATCAATATAAAAAAGACAAAAAATAAAAAAAACAAATGGTTAGTAAAAATGGATACGGACTTGGAACAGAGCACATGCCAAAAGTCCGTGACCTTATACTCTTCTTTTTGTTCTTGAGTATTAATAGTTACCTCCTTCGTGTTAAGAATTAAAATTCTAATAATTAAATATTAATCTACTTAATAGATTACGAATTAAACACATTTTCTTTGTGCCACTCAAAGTAAGTTCTAAAAGGCAAGTATTCTGACTGACGCGGTAATAGGATTTGCTCGTTTTCATAATTCCAAATCAATTTTTCAACCACTCCACTGCCATTAACAGCATTTGATACTTTAACCCTCATTTCAGGGGTAATGGTGATTGCACCTTTATCTAGCGCTTTATGATGAATTGAACACAGCGCTAGGCCATTATTTACAGTGCATGGCCCGTTAAATTGCTTCCATTTAATATGCGCAGCTTCTAGAGCAAACAGGTCATCGTTTAATCGCGCATCAAACCCACAAATTGCACATTTACCGTTGTAAGCATTAAGCACTTCGCGCCTGAAGTTTGGGTCGCGCTTTTGCACTTGCCTAAAAGTGAATTCTAAACCTAGTTGCGCAGTAATTTCAGGAATAATGCTTTCAGGAAAACTGTCACTTAAAATTGTGTGCAAAAGCTCCATTGCTAATTGCGTATCATTTTTCAGCAGCTGATAAGCTGCATCGTTAAAGCCACCCATTACCCCATACTTGATTAATTCAGATTTAGGTGGATCGGTATTACTTTTTCGTGGCAAACACTCTTCGGCATTATCTAAACGCCAAAATCCATCGTTAATTAAACGCCAAAATGGATATAGAGAGTGATAAGACTTACGTGAAGGACCAAAGCGCTTCAATAGCTCATTTACTTGATGCTCTACTTCATCTTCAAAACTAAACATTTGGCCATGGCCATTTATGTAATTCGCTAGCGCATAAGCCATCATAAGAGGTTTGTTAGGCGCGCGCTGATCAGCACGGCTCCAACGTTTAACACCAAGTACTGCTGCACGTAACTCATTGGCCGTCATTTAATAACTCCCAAAACGCTTTATCTTTAATACGTTTAATTTGTTTTTCACCATTGATATATAGGCTGGTGTGTTTTTCAAGCTCACGAATATTCTTCATCAGTAGCTCTTGCTCTGACTTATCATCCACATTGAAAATGCCTTTAATATCTTGGTTTTTAATTTGTGCTACTCGGTGAACTATCCAGCTTAAAATGTAGGCGGAATAATCGTTTTCACTGGTTTTAAAGTGGGTAATATCTTGGGTAGATAGAATTACGCCCACACCATATTCACGGCCTTCTTTTAAGATTTTGCGAAGGCTGGCAAAGTTTTGTGACATAAAATTATCAGCTTCGTCCACCAACACTAACTTAGTCACTTGCCTAAAGTCGCCCTGCACCTCAGGTTTGCCCTGCTTTTGCATTTGCGAATAGAACAAGTCTAATGTCAGTGCCACTACAAGATTTTGTATTTCGCTTGGATAACCAGCAAGCTCCACAACAGTGATACCATCTACCAAATCATAGAGCGACAAACACTTGGTATTATTATCTTCGAATACTTCTAGCTCACACACACTTTCAAGCGCTGCATATAAGGAATCTTCAGCTGGCTCGCTATTCAAAAATAACGCCCAGATATCAGCCATGGTTGGTGCAGCTTTATGCCATGTTGATTTATCTGATTTGTGAATACCTGCTAAGTCATACGCTTCACCAATCAGCTTGCGTAATTTGAGCTGCTGTTTAGTGCCTAAATTAAAGGCTTTACCCATGGTCTCAGAAAAACCGCGCGCTGTATGTACAGGCAACATTGGTGTATCGCCAAACAGGCTCAATGGATTGTAAGGTAACTTGTGTAAATTAAACTTTTTCCCATCTGTTGCATTTAAAAACGCCTCGTCAACGTAATCAGACTTGTAATCAAAAATCAAAATACCAATTGGTTTACCATCAACATTATTATGCTGATTACGATAAAGCTGTGTTACTACCGATTTTGTACACTGGGTTTTACCAGTACCCATAGTGCCAATAATCCCTGAGTTGGTATTCATAAACTTAGCGGTGTTTGTTGGCTCCCAATATACTACTTCACCAGTTTGTTTGTCGTGCCCCACTAAAACCTTAAGCGACCCTGTTGCTACTTTAGGTTTCGGAACAGCTTGCTCAACCTCTACCTCTGCCACTGGATTTGCAGAAGCAGCTAACTTTATTTCATGCTCTGAAGAAAGGTCACCAGCGGTTACTACTTCAGCCACCGCCTTATCAGCAAGTTGATTATTTGAAATGCTTTGTTCTTCTTCGATTTGGCCTTTTAAAATATATTGTTCAGGAACATAACACAGAGTGGAGCTCTCGATATTAGCTAGTAATTGTTGTAATGGGGTACTAATAAATTTATTTAAATTAGCGCTTGGTAGGCTAATTTGCAGAATATCATCTGCTAGGTTGAACTCTTCTTTGGCGTAATTGGCATTTTCAAAAAACGCCATCATAAAGCCTTGTGGGTAATCGCTAATATTTGCTATTTGATAATCACCTTGTAGCCACCACTCTCTGCGCTTATTGACGCTACGAAAATACCCTCTTGGATATACCTTATATAATTTAAACTTATCAATTTGCATCAGGATCTGGCGTACAAACAACCCACGGTATAAGTGCCCTGCAAAATCTTCGCGACCAAACAGGTTTTCAACTAAATAACGCTTTAATTCTTTGGCTTGCTGAATACCTTTGCTATGAGTGCGTTTTTGGCCAATTTTTACTTCTAGTGGTAGCAAGTACATTGCTTGGTCTTTAAAGCCAACAAACAGTACATCATCTGAAATAGCGCCGGATTTATAGCCTTGTGAGAACCGTGAAAAGTCGCTGTCACTCATATTTAAACCGATATTACCAGCCACACGAAGCATCTCTGCAACGCTCATTGGTACCCAAGTAATATCACTTTGATACAGCAAACAGTTTACGTATTTGTATGCACCAATAATACTTTTCTTCTCTTTACGCTCATTATCGCTACAGGTGATCATCTTGAGTAACCATTCACCATTAAAAGCATTGAACTCGTCAATTAAGCCTTTAGTGCCTTGCGATAGCACTTGATCGTATAAGTCACGTCGCTTGGTGACTGTAATGGCATCGTAATTAGCAGAGTTAGTAAAGTTATCAGAGTAGTGGATTAACACAGTATCTTTTTGTGTTTTAAAAAAGTCGAGCGTGACTTTCGGGTCAATGATCACAGTCCACACTGAATTCTCGTAAACACGGTCTAACAAGTTCGTTAATTCACCCGCGACTTTTAATGCAAGGCCGTTGTCTATTCCGTATTTTGAGCCTTGCCATGCAGCTTTAGCTAAACTGTTAAATTTACTGCTGATAATAAGAGGTGGGTTGTCGTCTATTTCAATATTTTTTAAACCAAATGTTGTGAAATAGGCATGGTGTTCATCATAGGCTGTTTCACCAGCCAGTAAACCATGACAGGCAATACCTGTTTTTTCAGTCAATACATCAACTGATTCTGCT
Organism: Pseudoalteromonas luteoviolacea H33-S; assembly: GCF_001625695.1. Classification (GTDB taxonomy): domain Bacteria; phylum Pseudomonadota; class Gammaproteobacteria; order Enterobacterales; family Alteromonadaceae; genus Pseudoalteromonas; species Pseudoalteromonas luteoviolacea_B. Next base: position 118,375 of record NZ_AUXY01000053.1, on the reverse strand, counting down.
GTTACAGGGGTATCGTTTCGAACAAAACTAATGTGCGCATAGTCAAACTTTGCTTCATTATCATCTAGTTTGAACTTACTATATGTAATACGGTTTTTAAGCAAATCAGCAACGGCATCTGCTTTATCTTTTTCACTCGCTAATTGTGCAATCTCTTTTAATTCTTCATAACTTGGCGCATCCGCAAAGTCATCAAAATATGTGCGCTTGACACATTTATCGTACAGGTTTACATGAATCCGATTCGCTTCATCCGCAGTTTGTTTTTTTAAATAATCCACTAAACCTAAAAATAATGCAGTATTGTCACCATTGTTTATCGAGTTGATGTAAATGGTTTCTTTACAGCCTTGGTTAAACAACACACCAAATGCTTTTGAAAACTCAGCGACTTTTTGCTTAACGAGTGGCCTAATGTACGTTAACCCCACTTCTTTGTTTGCCACTAGGTTACACCACATACGGTTTTCAGTAACTGCTTGGTTATAAGCAAATTTGTCATTTTCATGCCATACAAATGGTAATAACCCTTCTGCATTTAACCGCTTAAGTGTAGCTTTTGGTAAAGCACTAAAACTATTATCGTTTTCATCACTTGCATGGCGCACTAGATTAGCAAAATAAGCCAATGTGAGCGGGTGGTAGGGCGTTATAAACTCTTGCTGATTAAATTGTGCAATGCCAATATTTATAAGTTTGTTCGCAGCGGGTGACAAGATGCTCTTTTTTTCAATTGTACCTATTGCCGCTATGTACTCATTAACAACACCTGCTACAGTTGCTAAAAGTTCAGCCCCCCACGAGCACGTACTTAACAAAGCTTTTCGTGCATCTAAGTAGTCAAAAAGCTTAGTATAAGCAGCATAAAGTGCAGGGTAAGCTGTTTGAATATCAACTAAGTTAACTTCTGAGCGGTTGCCAACCTGTGTCGCAAGTTGCCTATTGTCTTGTAAGTCAGACTCCCACTTTAAAAGCGACTTTCGCATGCCTTTTGGTGTTAAATCTTTACCATCTAAGACTACCTTTCCCTTTGCTCTGTTGTACAAACCATTAAAATCGTCATTATATAAACGGTTATAAAGATGAGTATCAAGCACTAGCGGTAAGTATAGAGAGTCGGACGATACAGCACCATCGACTTCAAAACTCAGCACATTTGTTCCGCTTTGAATAGCGAAAGTCAGAGTGTCGGTTTCATTCGCAAATTCAGCAAAGTCCACACATTCAGTGTCTTGTACTGAGAATACTTGATTGAGTCCTGTTACTTTATTCGTAGTGCCTTGTGCTGCAATTTTTAACTGTCCAGCGTTTGTTTGTAAGGTGATTATTTGTTTTCTTGGCACTAACAAAAAACTATCTGCCAAATCATCAAAGTAAAAAGCGCTTTGTGGTACGACTAACACACGATATTTAAACCTTTCTTGTGGCTTTTCCCTTTTAAAATCAATGCTAAAGTACAACGGTTTACCACTAAAGCGTCCTACCATTTCAGCAACTGTTTGTTTATTAGAACGGTTATTAACGTCTAGCGTGATTAACTCTTTGGTGTGTTGGAGCTTAAGTTCATTTTTTTGTAGTTTACCGCCGACAAAAGCGGCTTCGATTTTGAATTCGGTTTGATCTTCAGGTACCTCAATAATGAGGTGGCGCTCTTTTTTACTCTCTCTTGCAAGAAAGTTTAAGCCTTCAACGGTTTCTTTTTCAAACGAGAGTAAGTTTTCTTTGTTTTCACGACGCTCTTTAAGAATTGCTCCTAAATCAACTTCATACCATTTTTCGTTATTAACAAAGTATTGATTTACAAATTTCTCGCCAAGATCTAAATCGCCGAGCTTTTCCGGCAATTCTTGCGGATACTTTTCTACAATTTCACTGATAGATTGGAACAACTGGTGATTTTGCGATAAACGCTTATCTATTTGGTTTATATCATCCCAATCAATAATCGTATAGTCGTTAAATAAACCAAGCTCGTGAAATTGAATAATACCATCATCAAGCGCATCAAATAATTCACTAAAGCCAAACATGGTTGCACCATCTTCTACAATTAACTTGAAGCGATGGTTTAACAAACATTGTGATACTTTGTCAGTACCGTTTATTGTAGTGATAAGCTTACTTAACGAGTCTTTAATGGTTGATGGGTGCCAAACTTCACCAGGTTTACCCAAGTCTCTTGCTGAGTTAATTAGTGTGTCTAAGTAGGAGTTATGAACTACCAACAAGACGCAGTTAGCTAAATTACCACTTTGGCTTGATATTAAATCGCGTAAATGTGAAATAAAGTTTTCGCTTAGACCTTTATCACTTTCGCTATGTACAACAGGGATAAGTGTTTTGTCTTCAAACTTAAGCGCTTGAAAGCATAAGCTTATTTTATCAGTAATTACCTCGACCTGCGTATTGGCTTTACGAATTAAGGCATCAAATAACTTAATACTATTTTTACTATCTGGAGAGCGAAACTGGAAGCGACTTTCACCATCAAAACCATCTTCTGCCCAATTACAAAAGTGCTCAGCTAAAAAGTCCTCATATAGTTTTTTTGACATAAACTGCATCTCCACTGTCGCTCATTCTTTCCACATTACCCATTCGCTCAAATAGGTCGATCAAACATTCTTCACTACTTTTATCAAAAAATACGCCACGCTTTTTAAACTCAATGATCAACTCATGAAGCCTTAATTGTTCTTTTTCGCCAATTGCTAAATTCGTTAGTAGTAATAAATAATCTTGGTTTAAAACAAAGAATGAACCAGCTCGCCCTCGCGATACTTCAAACGGTTTTATTAACGTTTCTCGTGTTGCTTTTACAAAGTTACTAAAGGCACCTTCTCGAGTTGCCCCTTTTTTAAATTGCTCTTTAAAGAGGATTATCAAAATATTTATTGCTTGCTCTGGTACTTCGGCGGAGGCAAGTTGACTCGTCAGCTTGCGGTCGTTATAAAAATCCTGAATATATCTATTTAAGTTATCAGTGTCGCTTTGCGTTAAGCTTGGTGCTAACTGCCATAAAGGCTGCACAAGTTCTTTCGAGTCTTGCAAGCTTTCAGTTAGCGCCAAATATGGAAATAAAGCGTAGCTGGCATCAATCACTTGTTTGTGCCCATGTAGTTGAAGTTGAGTTCTCTCTTTACTGGCTTTTTCGTTATCTAAAATAAAATAGCATGGTTTGACTTCTGGCTCTGATTTCCACCCTTTTATATTGAGTGATAGCTGCGCTGTATATATAAAACCATAGAGTTTTAAAAATGCCTTTATATTTGATAAAAAATGTTCTGGGTGCTTCGCCAAAAATTTAAGATCCTGCTGAAACAACTCAGATAAAAAAGGTAAGTAAGCTTGATGAGATTTTACTTTTTTTACCTTGTTTGTTGTAACTAGCGGCGTATCAAATGTTTTTTTTATCTCTTTTTCTAAAAAGTTTAGATGGGCGGTAGGTGCCTCAAAATCTTCAAGGTCAATTGCTAAATTAATATAAAGTGCTGTTAAACGCTCATCACCAGCTTGGCTTCTTTCTGGGTTAAGGGTTTTTAAAACCTGCATTTCCGGCGATATATTCACAACCTCTTCGTTGTCGAAATACATTTTTTCGATAACAGGCCAAATATCATCACCTTCAAGCTTTTGCTCTAAATGTGTTTTGCAAATTAGCTTAAAGTCATCCAGTGTTTTTATGGTTTTCTCTAACTCAATTTTATGTAACGATTTTATGAATAAACCAACGACAGTTTCCCAATCATATTTATTATTTGTACTATTTGTTGATGCTGGGTAAAAACTGGCTGCACTATTCTTTTTTTTGGGCTTCAATTCTTTTAATAAAGGCACGGTTTAAACCTCTTCCACTGAAATGTCATCGTCTTCTTTTATCAATTGGTACTTTTTCCCCACGCCTATTATCACTAATTCATTTTCTGACTTTGCCTCTTGTATAATTTCTGAAGCTAACTCATCAAGCAGAATCACCGAATTTTTATCGTGCTTATTAGGTCTGTAACCTTTATTAATATTTATGAGTAAAGAGAGCAAGTTGATATTGATTGGCAGCACAAAACGGTGTTCTTTTAGTTTTAGTCGCGCATTAAAAAATGCACTGCTTTTATGTTGGTTTTGTTTTACAGCGACTAAGTCGGCTGTTAAATCAGCTGGCGCTGCTACTTGATAACCACCACTTTCAGACAATAAGTAATGCTTACTACCAAGCCCCGGCGCATTGCGATTAATATATAAACGAATCGCTGATATCAGGGTGTTTCTATAAAACGCTTTTAGTTGTGTTTTTTGTTCCGATTCACCCGAGTAATTATTGTGGAGCTGGTAAGTATTGATGTATGAATCTATCAAACTTTCAGAAAAGTCAGCTAGAAATTGCTTATGATAATTATTGCCGTAATTTTCGTATTTCAATACGTAAAATAGGCGCACATACTGTACAGCATGGTCTAACTGAAAGATGTCATTGCTTATTAGCGTATTGTTAAACTCTTCGAACTCAGTGTCTGGTAATCCTAAATCCCTAGCAAGGATAAATCTATCGATTTCTTTAGTGCGAAGATTTGATGGGTCAAACTCTTCTATTTTGTTAAGCAGCTCATTTTCACCACCTCCAAATAAGTTATCGAATAAATAACTTTTACCAAAGATAAGATCATGTATAAAATCGAGTAATGCCCTAGCTGTTAAAAACTGGTCTCTTACAAGCCTAGCTTTGAATAATAAATCGATAACAACTTGTTGAACTGAAGGAAGGCTGAGAAGTTGATAATTAGCATAGTAACGCTTAACCTTTGCGCTTTTGTATTCTTGGATTTCACTTTCAAAAAGTTGACGTATTAAGTTACCTTCTTGGCTTGTCACTCTTTCGAGTAATTTTTCCGTAAACTCGGAATCATAACCATCTTCATGAATTAGAAATTTTGGATAATCTTCAAAATTAATAAAGTAAATATCATCACTTCTAAAAGTTTTGTTTTCTAAGTAGCTAGCTATCGCATTTTGAATGCGCTCAGACTCGCCTTCTTCAGCATAATTCCCCATCATGCCAGCGTTAATGCCAACAACTAGCGGACTCGTACCATTTTCAAACTCTGTAAAAACTTTATCCAAAGTTTGAATTGCCGAGCCTTTAGGATCAAAGCTATGTGTTGCATCTAAATGAAATTTAATTCGGCTACCAAATTCACTTTTAGCCTTAGTTAATAATTCTGACTTCCCGTCACCACTACTACCACATAGAAAGAGAATTTTTTTATCAGATGCACCAAAAAAAGATATGCGCTTTGCTACGGCATCTTCAATAGGCATTCTAATATATAAGTAATCTTTGATTTGTTGCTGAAGATTCGTTTTATCTTCACTACGTTCTGTAGACACAGCATAAGGCGATGCCATTGACATGACACTAAGGGCTTCTTTTAGGCGCATAAAAATCCTGTTATCACACGGTCGTTCGTCCTTAACCGCATTACGTAAATACTTACTTGCAGAGATTTAATATAAAACTCTGAATATGAAACGTATTAAACACGAATTTTTTACTTATTTGTAGTGCTTCAGCTCAAGTTTTGAGCACTTAACTTCCCATAAATCAATTTACTTGTGCAGCACAACGCTAAAAAGCAATTAAAAAAATTTTAAAAGTAGCATTCAACCACTGCGAGATACATTACAAAGCATTACATCTTACGTAGTTCCTTCTTTGCGGTTTGAGTGACATTTATATCTGAAAGCACTCCGCCTCATCGTTGTAAAGCTATTCTTTGAAACAAACTGAGTGGTCAGCACTTAGAGTGTACATAAAATGGTTCCTGACTTTCGTCAGGATGACGAGATTTAAGTTCAAAGATGACAGGCGGGTTTGAGTTCCGGGGGCGATTTAGAATCGCGAATATTTACTTAAATTGGACAACTTGAAATCTGCTTACGAGCTAAACATCCGTCATTGTGGGCTTGCCCCGCAATCCATTTGCTTTGTAAAACTAAGTTGATACACAACCCCACGTACTTAACATAGCTCCTACACTCAATACTCAATCCAGCAGCCACACTCGCCCCACCAAAAAAGCCCACAAATGTGGGCTTGGGTTGATAACCTAATTACCAGATCCGGTTAGTCACATGAAATTATATTGCCGTCTTTGTTGTAGCATTGCTGGCTTTGGCCGATTTGCCATACACAGTTGTAAGCCACATTGTCTTCCATACAGTGGGTGTATGTGCCATACATGCCATTGCCAGGGTTGAAAGACACTTTCCACTCGTAATATGACCAAGGCGTGGTCGAGCGGTTATCTAACCAGCGGTAAAACACCGATGATGACACTATGTCGTACAAGGCATGGGGCTTTTGGTTTTCTTTATAACTACGCCAGCCATTTTTAAAGCCTGAATGCGAGTTATCCATTTCGACCACGGCATCAGCGGCATCAAAATAGGGGTTATCAAAGTTACTGCGCTTATCCACTTTTGACAGCAAGCCTTGATAGTCATCTACCCAAGTCGTGCCTTCGCATTTATCTAGTAAGAACATACCTTTGTCATTGCCCTGACCGCACGAACCTTGTGGAGCACTGTCGCCAGTCCAAATGTAATCGCCGTTTTTGCCGCCTTCAATTTTGGCATCATACCCCGTTGAAAGCGCGATGATCACATCGTTTCCTTTACCCCCTTCTTGATCAGAAAACTCACCGTTAGTCACAAGGATATCGTCGCCGTGATTACCCCATGCTTTGTGCCAGCGCTTATTGTTCGAATTGCCGTCGCCATCTTCAAATAACGCATCATCGCCGTCGCCACCATGCAAGCGGTCTTCACGGCCTTCGTTACCCGCAAGGTAATCGTCGCCATCATCACCATATAAGGTATCGCTGCCTCTGCCGCCGCTTAGCACATCATGGCCATTGCCGCCGTACAGCTTATCTGCACCATCTTTACTGTGGTCACAGTGCGGTGCATCGTAAATATCACCGCCATTGGCGTTTTCAAGCACACACCCGCCGCCGATGTAATCATTATCATTGCCGCCGTAAAGCCTATCTTCGCCTTGACCACCCATGATGAGGTCACCGCCGTTGTCACCTAAAATCGTATCGTTGTTGTACGAGCCCAATAATTTGTCATGGCCGCTACCGCCGCGGATAGAGTCATTACCATAACCGCCATCCACTTCATCATCGCCATTGTCACCTAAAATGGTGTCGTTGCCGCTGTTCCCAAAAATCTTATCGTTATTATTTCCACCGCGAATATAGTCGTTCTGACGACCAGTAGTGATGTGATCGTTACCATCGCCGCCATACACCTTTTGAATGACATTAACATCCTTGCCGTTGTAGGTGTCATTACCCCTGTTAAGCACGGCATAAACCTCGTCGATTTGGCTCAAATAAAAGTTATCGCAACTGCTACTGTTACCTACTATTCGAGTTACTTTTAAGTTGTCGCCAGACACGCTCAGTGTGAACTTTTCACTACTATTCGTGCCATGAATTTTTAGTATATCGCCGTCAATGTAAGCGATTGCGCCGTCGCTTAAACCGCCGCAGCCTGCCACCGCATAATTTGACAAACCCAATGCCAAAGCTGCGCAGAGTGTACTTTTTTTAAACATCATTTTATTTCCTCAATATGATTGATATAGAGGCATTTTTAATCCTTTACCTGCCTACTCAAGAGGAAGCTAAAAAGCAAATAAGTAAGAAAAGTGAAGACAGTCGCTCCCAGCATTTATTGGCACAAACGGCATGTATTTTGGCGGTATTTGCTAGTACCAGTTTGCAAAACAGCTTTGCTTTTCGCAAATTGAGACTCATCACCTTAGTATCGTGAAATTTCGCATTTTGAGAAATAATTTAGCCTTTCTGGGTCTTTGCAATATGCAAAAAACGCTTTTACATTCGCCATCAAACTGAGGCTAGCATTTCCTTACTCACTGTTTTTTATACATATAAATTACAAAATGGCTATTTATAGCTAAATTGGAGCTATTCTTGCTTTGATGTTAGTAAATGTAACGACTAGATTGGATTTGCATGACAACATTAGAAGCAAGTAAAACCATTGCGCTACTTGAGAAAAAGCTGCAACGTGCGCTAGCAGGCAAAGCACACGCTGAAGATTTACTCGAGTCCAGAGCTCGCAGCTTATACAAAGCAAATGAAGAACTTTGCGAAGCACTTGAGGCGCTTAAAAAGCAAGAGGTGCAACTAATCCAACAAGAGAAGATGGCTTCTCTGGGGCAGCTTTCTGCGGGTGTTGCACATGAACTCAACACCCCCACAGGCTATGCCAAATCGAATATTGAGACGCTTAAAATGTATCTCATTACTTTGTTGGCGTATCAAGACGACCTTGAAAAAATGGCACCCAACGAGCAAGCCATGTTAGCGCTCAAATCCAGCTACGACGTGGCCATTATTCAGGATGACATCCCAGACTTGATGGATGAATCCCTGTGTGGCCTCAACAAAATTGCGTCAATTGTTACTGAGCTGCGTAACTACACGCATATCGACAACGAAGAGATGGTGCCGGAGGATCTTAACCTAGTCCTTGACCAAGCCATCAATTTAGCTCAGAGCAGCTTTAAACATCACGCGACATTGAACACTCAACTAGGCAAATTACCCAAGCTTGTGTGTAGCGGTAACAAGCTGTGCCAAGTGTTTTTAAACTTATTGATCAATGCTGGTCAAGCAATTGAGAAGCTGGGCAAAATTGACATCATCAGCAGCTTCGATGAGCGTAATGTTTACGTCACTATTGCCGATGACGGCATGGGGATCTCAGCACAAAATCTACGTAATATATTCGACCCATTTTTTACCACCAAACCGGTCGGTAAAGGCACAGGGTTGGGCCTCTCGATTTCTTATAAAATCATTCAGCAACATAAAGGAAAAATCGCCGTTGAAAGCACAGAGGGTAAAGGCACGCGCTTTACCATTAGTCTGCCATTCAAACCGGAGCTTGCATAATGAAAGGCCATATTTTTATGTTACTTGAAGAGTTTGTCACTGAAGTCGCCAGTGAAGAAGTGTTATACGACGCTTTTGAAGATTGCTCATTTGATACCAACACCGCTTTTGTGCGAACAGAGAATTACCCTGACGAGCACCTTATTGAACTGGTTGATATCGTTATCAATAAGATAGGCATTACACTCGCACAAGCACATTTCAGTTTTGGTAAATGGCTTTACCCAAGACTATCGGGGTTACTGCCTAAGCACTTCACCGATTACACACACCCCGCGTATGTATTACAACAATTGGATGATTTACATCATATCGAACTTAAAAAGCTCTACCCAGATGCACTGCCGCCAAAATTTCAATACAACACGCTGTCCTTATTTGAAGCGCAGCTTATTTATACTTCGTCACGTAGAATGTTCGATCTGGTCGAAGGCGTATTGGCTGGTATGGCAGAATACTATGGCGTACAAATCACCGTCACCAAACAGCTAAATTGGCACGAAAACCCAAATAGTGCAAAGTATTTAATTACTTACGCTAACGGCGTTGAGTTGTAACGGTTAAATTTAAATAACGACTAGTCAGTTTACACACTCATATTCAGTAGTAAGGCTGGCTATAAACGGCCATTTAAAATTGAAATTTATAGGCCTGAATTAAATGTACTCACTGCTGATATGTGACAGCTGAGTGTATTAGCCAAACAACTTGGGATGTTTAATTCAAAATTAAGAAAATAAACAAATTATCATCAGGGGGAAGCCCTTTTAAAGCTATAAAATAGTCGTCTATCACTGTCTAAAACTAGGCGAATAAAGTGTGATACTTCATGATCAACTGGCAGTTAATTACATCTAAAGTACTGAGTTTTTTAACTGTTCTTTATGTTTGACCCTATTTGCTTTTCGTAATAACAAAACCCGGTAAATTGGAAAGGCATTAAGTGCAACCATAAGAAAAACGTAGTGAAAAATTCCGATAAAACGATATATTGGAATAAAGCTATTCACGTCTAAATACCCTCTTGAAACAAGCTCTACAAAATTGATGGTCATCGTTGGAATGATGACGTAGATACAATTTCTGGCAGTTGATGAGAACGGGCAGCCACGGAGGTGATGAAAAACATAAATGCATACAATGCTGGTAAAACTAAAACACATTTTCAAAAAATAAAAAAGCCGCCTTCTTAGTGTTTGATCCATATCGGCATCAAGAATTGCATCATTCACAGGCATATCTGTAAAATGCAAAATAGCGATGACAATAAATGTTAAGCTCCAAGATACAAAGCGCTTATCAAAGTCACTATTTAGCTCATATGACTTATCATAGAGTTTTGAAAACCCAGTACGATTTAGTTCATATAGAAAGTACAACAAAGTGATGAACAAAGATATTTGAAACCCATAAAAAACAATCAAATTTATTAACACTGGGCCAGTTGAATACGTCAAACAGTTACTCTCTATATCTCTTTAGCTTTTATTAAATACAAAACGAGCCAGACAATTCGCTTTTTCGCAATATAATTACTTTATATTATATTGCATCTCACTTGAAGGTATGTTTGTTTATAACCTTATTCAAACACCCACCACTGAGTTACCTTATCCATGTAACTATACTTAACAATGAGCACCAAATGTGACAAAGTAACAAAACAGACGCAACAGTCAATAGAGGGTTAGTTATGTTAGATATAGGGAAAGTAACTGAAAAAACAGGTGTTAATGCCTCTGCACTGAGGTTTTATGAGTCAAAAGGCCTTATCAAACCTGCGGGTAGAAAAGGCTTAAGAAGGTATTACACAGATAATATTATCGAGCAACTATCCATTATTGCGCTTGGCCAAACTGCAGGGTTTACTTTGGATGAAATTGCCTCGTTTTTTAATGGCAAAAGCATCGAGATAGATAGAGATATGCTGCTCCAAAAGTCAAAAGATATAGCAATAAAAATCAAACAATTACAAGCGATTGAAGCGGAGCTCATTAAAGTAGCTAACTGTCCGAATTCAAACCACTTTGACTGTCACAATTTTAACAAATTACTAAATAATTCATTTAATGCACCAAAGGTCTTTAACAAGCTTTAAAGTTCTGATAACTTAAATAATGAACTATATATTCAACAAGGAATAATGCAGTGAAATTAAAAATAAATAAAAAAGCAATTAAATCACTTTCTACTGACAGTAAAGCTATCCCAGTAATGCAAACACCTAATATTGCAGGTGGTAATCACCCATTCCCACCAACAGCATTTGATAAAGGCTGTCGCTGGTTTACTCACATGCAAGTACATACATGTAACAACCCGTACTAATCAATTTTTTTTGATTTAAAAGCTCAAACTAAAAATAGTTTGAGCTTTTTTATGGCATAAAAAATAGCTTTCTAAGCCTTTGAATCACAAAATTATAAGATAATTATATAGCTTTTATCATTTCATCTTCTTACCCCTTCCTGCTAATTTTTGAGTGAAATTAAACTCAAACTTAAAAGGAAGAAGCTATGAAGCTAGTCATTTCTAAAAAACCACTCAAACGTTTGTTAAACGAACAAGCACTCAGTAATAAACTAACACCTCAAATAGGTGGCGGTTATCCACACTACCCTCCAACTAAGGTAGATGTTGGCTGTAGATGGCACACCAGACAGTATGCTGAGACATGTCATAATCCAAAGTAAACTTTGTTTTATAGTCACCTTGATGCAGCTTTAAGCTAAAAATAATAGCTGCATTTTTTAAACCAGAATACATGGAGGGAATATAACTAACAGTTATAAAAAGTCACATCCATGTGACTCTGCTTGCTTGGAAGGTATTATTCAAGGTCGTAACTTGAATACAGCAAGTCTAGTCAGAGAATATGCAAATAAAATGGAGGAAGAATTTTTAATTCTAAAATACAAGGAGATATGACCAGTATAAATACTGGCCATATAAGATTAATCTTATTACCTAGGTCGTTAAACGTTTAAGTTTTGCAATAAACGAAGTCGTACGCTTTTTTTGCATCAACCAATAACAACTCGGCACAAAGAAAAACGATAAAACGGTCGTTAACACGGTTCCACCCGCTATCGCAATGGCAAACGGTGGCCAGAAACTCCCTCCCGCTAAGATTAACGGTAAAAACCCGCCAACCGTTGTGATGGTGGTTGAAGTAATATGTCGAGCACACGTCATCACACCCGTTACAATTTCATCGACGCTGCTTGCTTCATTGGCCCTGAGCTCAGATAAAATCACAATAGCTGCATTAATCGCTAGCCCCATTAGACCGAGCAAGCCGATGATCACGGTAAATCCAAATGGGAAGCCCGCGATGTACACACTTAAAATCCCTAACATGGCAGACTGAAAGGCTGTGATGAGGATCAGTCCTGTTGTTGTAAAAGAATTAAAAGTCAGTACCAACACAGTAATCAGTACAACAAAAATCACCCCAACTTTACCCAGCAGACTGCCCACAGCTTGATCTCGCTGCTGAGACTCACCACCGATCTCTAAACGATAACCAACAGGTAAAGTAAACTGCTCTTTTTCAAGTTGAAGTTGGAGATCTTTCAATACCTTCGCGGGTAGTACATCCGCTTGTAAAAATGCTTCAACCACATTTAAACGCTCGCCATTACGACGATGAATGGTACTTTGTTCAGGCACAATATGACTTGTTGCAAATGCCGACAATAATAAAGACTGGTTGCCCATTATCTCAACATTAGCAAGGCCATCCAGCCCATCGCGATATTGATTGTCAAATCTTAAGTTAACAGGTACAGTTTCAGTGTCTTCTAATACACTTGCGACCGTCACGCCTTGAGACTGAGCTTGCAATTGCGCAGCAACACGTTGAGCTTGCGCACCTGCGTGAATAAGTTGCGACTCTTGGGCCAATAACTCAACCTTTGCAGCACCCGACTGCAATGTCGTGCGCGTATGTGTCACTTCAGGGTGTGCAATAACGGTTTGCTTAACCCGCTGGCCTAATTCCGCCAAATTATCGAGATCTGGGCCAAATATCCTAATTTCTATCGGCGCATTGAATGGCGGGCCTTGCTCTAGCTTCCTAACCAAGGTTTGTGCCTCAGGAAATGCGCGATCAAGTTCAACTTGTAAGGTTCGGATCAGTTCGTTGGCACGCTCAAAGTCTGTTACTTTGACCATGGCCTGAGCGTAGTTTCGCGCGCCTTTGTCTCTTTGCATCAAGTTGTAGTAAAAAATTGGAATATTACGTCCGACCATCCAATCTAAACGCTCGATCCCCTCATGTTTTAAAATATGCGCATCCATTCTTTTCACCAGAGCTTTGGTCGCATGTATGCTGGCATTGTCGGACAAGCGAACTTCAATATGGAACATATCTCTATCCGCTGGCGGGAAAAACTGCTCAGTCAATTTACCAGCAGAAATAAAACCAATCACTGGGAGCACCATGACACACAGGGCTGTTAACACGGGCCTATTCAAAGAGCGGCTCAGCAACTGTTCAAAGATCTGACTAAGCCGTTTTAATCTGATCCCTTGTGTTAAAAAGCCTGAACTATTTTGCGCATCAACTTGTACATATTTACCTGCAAATACGGCAATCAAGGTATGTGAAATAAGATAAGAACCTATCAGCGCGAAGATAACACTCAGTGCAATACCGCCAACAAATTCACCTGATGGGCCTGGCATGAGAACAATTGGCATAAATGCCAAAATGGTGGTCAGTGTTGAGCTCAATAGTGGTAACCAAAAATGGTGCACCGCTTTTGACACCGCTTTAATCACAGCCAAACCTTGCTGGCGGTATCTCTGTATGGCATCTGTGATCACAATGGCGTTATCAACCATAATACCCAACGCCACAACTAATCCAGTTACCGAGATCTGATGAATAGGCAGGCCATATATATTCATACAGGCCAAAGTAAACATCACGGTCAGAGGTAGCGCCATACCAACAATAATAGCGGCTCTGAGGCCCAGTGTGACAAATAGTACTGCCAAAATCAGCACAAAACCGAGCAAGATGTTATCTAATAAACTGCCTAACCTATCCTCTGTGTAACCTTTTTGGTCGAACAGGCTATGCAATTGAATATTGTTGGGCAATGTTTTACTAAATTCGTTTAACAACGCATCAATCTGATCAGAAAACTTATCAATGCGCACATCAGGGAGCATACGAATACCTAAGTACGCGCCCGGCAACCCATCCACCCAAGCAATTTCTTGCTGCGGTTCAACCAAGATACGCTCAACGGTAGCGATATCACTCAACTGTACTTGTCCGTAGCGACTATCACTTTGAATAGGAATAGACGCAATGCGTGGAATGGACTTGAACTCGCCACTCAACTCAACCTGCATTTGAATTTGCGCATTGCTTATCATCCCCGCAGAGACTTTCGCATCCGCATTTTTTACCGCATGCGCTACTTGCTCGAATGATAAGCCAGCTAATTTTAATTTAGCCGGGTCAAGTGTGACTCTCACTTCCTCATTTGCCACACCAAATAAATGAACCACCTCAACACCGCTTTGATTTCGTAGTTGATTACGCAGCTCTTTGGTGTAGCGATTCACCGCGATTTGTTTGGCCTGCTGCAAAGATAAAGACTCGGTTTCATCCGGCTCTATGGTCAGTGCAACAATTTTGGTATAGGCATAGCCCCTATCGTCTTCGAGCAAAGGTGACGAAGCCTCTTCTGGCAATTCTATTTGCACATCAGCAAGCAAGTCTCGCATTCTCGACCACACCGGCGTGCTGTCTGTCACGGCATCTTCAAGTTCAATACTTAATACACTGATCCCCGCGCGTGACATTGCAATTAGGTTTTTAATCTCGGACTGTTGCTTTAACTTTTGCTCAATTTTTTCTGTGACTTGGGCCTCAACACGGGCGGCAGACGCGCCTGGTAAATACGTCGTGACAAAGGCAAATCGATTGATAATACGGGGATCTTCTGTTCGTGGTAAGCTGCTTAGTGCGGCGAAACCAGATACCAGCAGCAGTGCAATGAGTAACACCTGAAATCGAACGTTTTTGAGCAAAAATGCTATCATTGCTGCTCACCTCGAGTCGCAACCGACTGGACGATATCTACTTTTATATTTGCAGCAACTTTATGTGTACCGTTGGCTAAAATCTTAGTGCCATTTTCCAAGTCGCCATCTATAAACGCATATTGCCCATCGCTATGTAGCACCTCAACCGCTGTCGGTTGTAAATGCCCTTGCTCAATTTGATATATCTGCCAAGTACCACGCGTCCCGTTGGTTAGCGCACTCATTGGTACCCAATAGCCTAATTTTTCGCGCTTTTTCGCAATGATCATAGAAGCCATCTGACCGGAAAAAACAACGGCGTCGCTTGGTAAAGAAAAACGCAGTTGTACGGTTCTTGAAATTGGATCTAAATTGGTGCCGCCGGAGCGCTTTTGCGCTTGATATACACTACCACCAATCGTAATAGGCATCATCGGCTGTATATTTGATAACAAATTTTGCGGCACGCCGATGCGCACTTCTGAATTGCTCTGCTCTAATACTCGCAACGCAATTTGACCGGGTCCCACAACCTCACCTATCGACACCTCACGCATAGCAATCACACCATCAAAAGGCGCCTTGAGGTGCGCTTTATCTAGCCTTACATCCATGCCTTTCAACTTCACATTAAGTACCTGAATTTCGGCTTTTAATACCGCAATTTGAGAACGGTTTTGGTCTAGTTGCTGCTGGGCGGAGTAGTTCGACTTACTTAGCTTTAGTAATCGTTCGCTGTCTTGCTGTGCCAGTGTGAGTTGGGCTTTGATCTTGTCTAGGTTGGCAAGTAACTCTAGCTTTTCAATTTCAAGTAACTGGGTGTCTTGTTTAGCAAGTATCTGCCCTTTTCTAATAGTGTCGCCTTGATCTGCATACAAAGCCTCTAAAACACCACTAAATTCAAAGCCTATCTCAGCTTCTTGATGTTTAACGACTTGTCCTGTTACCTGACGAAATTGATGAAAGCCAGTTGCTTGCTGCAAACTATAGGCTGCGACAGGCAGCCCTTTTTTCTCAGCGCCTTGGTTATCTGCCCATGCCCAATGCGCATTCATTAACAGCATTAAGCCCAATAAAACTCTCATAATGGTTCCTTGCGAATTTCTATACTTTATATACTTGCTGAGCCAGCCTACAGTTTAGTGCATTGTGTCATATGTTTGTAAACTCAAATATAAAGCGTTTAAAACACCTAGAGCGGACTATTAGGCCCGCTCATCCAATGTTGTCGTACAATCGAAATTAGAATAAATTATCTAAAGTCGTGTTCATTGTACCCTTGTTTGATTTTTATACTAGGCATACTAAAAAAATTTCAACTTTATTTTCATATAAGTCTCTGTAAACCCACTCATTGTGTACTTTTCTTACCCATGTTGCGTAGAACCCATCGCCACTTTATCAAAGGCAAAGTCGTTTTCAGCTCTCGCAAATGTATTCGCGTCGGATATGAGAAGTAACTACTTTGCTGAGATTGATCCCTCGCTTCCACGTGTTGGCACTTCAATAACTCTAATACTTGCGCGTATAAAGCCGGAAAGCAGTTACTCACTTGTCTATCTATCTCCAATAAACATGTCGCACCATTCACCTTTATCGCACTTTGAGCGATCAAAGGCCCGGCATCAATCTCTTTATTTTCAACCCAATGTGCAGAAATACCATAATTTTCTTCGTTATAAAGATAGCTAAACATGATCGGGAACAAACCTCGACATTTTGGCAAATATGCTGGGTGAAAATTGACTACACCTTGTGTTGCAGAATTAATGATCTCGTCATGTAAAATTTGGTCAAAATAGTAAATACTCAGCAAATCAATACTTTGGTTTTTAACAAGCTCAACCACACCCGCTGAGTTAATATCTTTCACCTTGATATACTTAATACCCAGCTCGTTACAGCGCTGTTCAATACTGGGCAACACATCCACACCAAAGCATTTCAACAACGGGCGTATTAGAGATAAAAATACCATTTTTACAAAAAGATACTCTGTGAATCCGTACCCTCTAAAGCGCATATTTTTATACGCTTGCGCTAAAAACCCGCCATTTTTTTTAGAGTACGGATCACTGGTGATCACCAATTTTATCTCATCCTTGTGCCTCTCTAACACCTGCATAATGGCTGGTTGTGTCGCCATATTTTCAATATTGCACAGCGCTATACGCATTACACCATCTCCAACTCTTGACCATCGAAGTACTGATTCAAAGGTCCATACATGGCATGCTTGGCAGGTGGGTGAAAATTGAATGCATGTACTACCTGCGCAATCGTCGCAAAGTATCCATTGTTAATGTAGTTAATTCCCCCAACTAAACTCAGCGTACTTTGCGTTACATTCGCTAATACGTCTTGCAAGTGATAGCGCACACTTAATACTTGTGCCAATGTGTCTTGCGTTTGCTCATTCATGTCTGCAGCGATTGCTTTTAACGATAATGCACATGCTTCTAATTGAATATGAGCCTGCGCCTTATCTGTACCTTGCAATCTGCCAAGCTCACAAGCACGCTCAACTAAACCACACACCATGCCTAAATATGACGCGCAGGTGATGAGTTCAAACCACACAAAACCGGCAACATGTGACTGATAAGCAGACTTTTCATCTACATTCACTAACATTGAATGCGGCACAAACACGTTTTCTAAAACGACAGCTTCACTTTGGCTCGCTTGTAAAAAAGGTGCTTGCCAAAACTTTTCAACCGAGATCCCCTCGCATGCTTTGTGGATCATGGCAACAGCAAAGTAAGGCTCACCGTCTTTAGGTTCAACTTGCACACTGGCAGTCAATAAATCCATGCAGTGAGCTAAACTACACGGTTTTTTTACGCCTGAAATCACATAACCTTTGTCCACTTCTTTGGCGACAATTGAGCTTTTTAATATGCTTTTACCTATTTGCCCTTCACTAAAAGCAGAAGACACCAATAAGTTTGAACGGGAGATCCCTTCTAACATCAAAGACTCCAGTCCATTACCCACTTTCGCCATTTCTTGCAAAGTCGCAATCGAAAACTGATGCATGCCAACAGCAATTGCTAACGATGGCGATGCGCCACCAATGGCCATTTGCAATTGCACGGCTTGCCATGCATCCAGACCTTTTCCACCATACTTTTGCTTCACCAAGGTAGGTGCACCACCTGTCTCCCTGAAAATATTGATGGCTTGGCTTTTCTCATCTTCTAGTGCGTCAAAGGGGGTTTCGGCCAAATAATTTGCCAATTCTGGCAACGTATCGCGCAGCAAATGCTGCGCGTTTTGGAATGTACTCATGCAACGGCCTCTTGCTGGCTGGCGAATAGTTCGCTCAACATTTGCTCAACATTTTGCTTGATAGCAGATTCCGCAATTGGTTCTAAAATATCCGCAAGCGTTGGGATCCCCATGCAAAAACGCGCATCAAATGTCACTGTGCATTGACCTTCTGAAAGGGCTTCAATAGACCAGAACCCTTCAAAGATATCTGCATCCCCTTCTATTTGCGTAAATTCAATCTTCAAGTCACTTTTGTTGAAAATATCGCGTTCGCGCCACGACATTTTTCCATCGTGAAAATGCACCAGCCAAGTTGACTCAGACTCAGTCTCGTTAATCTCAGTCACATCAACAGAGATCACCGCCTGACAATGACTTTCAAATGATTTGAAGTCAGCAATTTTCTCAAATGCTTCTACCGCCGATGCATTAACTGTTTGGGTATATTTTACGTCTCTCATGGTATTTCCTTAAATCTTGTCAATTGCGTTTTCAAACGCGGTATAAAGCTGTGTTAACTGCTCGTCAGTTAAAAAAGCACACGGGGTTAAGCGCACCGTAGACGCATTACTTAATGAGTGGCTCGTCAGGATGTTATGATGCAAAAGTGACAAAGTGAGCTGGCCTGCACGAGCAGGACTACCAACATCAATCCCGATCAAAAGCCCCTCACCGCGCACAATGATTCCCTGCGAAGCACTGTGGTTATGTGCCGCCGCAATGCTTTTTAATTTGGTTACAATGTTTTGACCTATCTTGGATGCTCGTTCTGCAATTTGATCTTTAAGCAACACATCAATCGTCGCTTCGGCCGCAGCCAACGCAATCGGAGAGCCGCCAAAGGTACTTGAATGCAGCATAAAATCTTTGTTTAACGGTGCAAAAGCAGCTTCTGTAGCAACCACAGCTGCGCACGGCACGACGCCACCACTGAGGCCTTTGCCAACCAGCATGACATCCGGCACTATGTTGTGTTTATCAATGGCCCACATACTGCCAGTGCGAGCGAGCCCAGACTGGATTTCATCACAGATAAAAAGGCCTTTTGATTGCTCACATAACTGCTTGGCAGTATGCAAAAATTCATAGCTCAGGGCATAAACACCGCCCTCACCTTGAACAGGCTCAGCAATAAAAGCGACAGGCTCTTTGTGTTTAGCAAACGCCGCTTTTAGTGCCGCAACATTGTCTCTCTCGACAAACTCAACATTGTCAAACAAAGGCGCAAATGGCGTGCGAAATTCATCGCGGTGTGTTACCGACAAAGCACCTAGTGACTTTCCATGATAACTGCCCGTTACGGCAATAATATGTTTACACCCATTCGCTCTGGCGAGCTTCAGTCCCAGCTCTGTGGATTCCGCACCAGAGTTAGTGAAAAAGGCATATTGGATAGGCTCAGGACAAATATCTACCAGTTTTTTACTGGCTGAAGCCAAATTTGGGCTCACAAGCGTGCGTGAACTCATTGGCATAATATCTATTTGCGATTTGACCGCCGCCACGACTTGAGGATGTTTATGGCCCAAAATAAAGACCCCAAACCCACCAAAGTCTAAATAAGTTTTGCCATTTTCATCGATAATCTCAGCACAATGAGCACTTTGCTCTATGGGCAAGCTCATCATGCTAGATAAACGTGCTTTTGAGCGGTTACTGTGCGCCTTAAGTAGTTCGAGTGTTTCCTCTCTCACGTCACTGCGCTCCCGAAAGCTCAGTGATCAAAGGGTGTTGATGATCATATGCAACCAAGTTTTTAGCCAGTGTATGGCGTACATCATAGTTGTAACACTCGCCTGCAACCTCAGCTAGATGCGGTACATCAGATTGAAAACCTTCTGACATATCAAGATATTTTAAATAAATGGAGGTTTCTTCAAACATACGTTTGAAGCGTTTTGGCAGTGCCGGCATAAATACGGGTTTAACCAACCTCTCAAAGGTGGTTGGGCTCATTAGCTTAGGCGCTTTGAAACGCACATCATAACGTGATGTGATATCATCATCCTCACCTAGTGTAAGCAAGTCGCCTAATGTTTTAGCCAAGGTGCCCGCAGTTAACCAAAACTCACCCGATAACTTTTTATCCACTATCGTCAAAATACATTTAGCAACAATATCGCGGGGGATCACATCAACCAATGTGCTCGCATCTCCAGGGACTATCGGGATAACTTCCTTGGTGGCAAGTTTAAGCATGTTATGTAGCCCTTGCTTTTTAGGCATCAAACCCTGTGCGCTGTCGCCAATGATCACAGATGGACGAACAACCGTGATGTTGTCACTGAGGCAAGCTTCTGCTTCGCGTTTGCTTTGCTCATAATTATTAAAATCATGACCATTTCGACCTTTTACAAAAGCAGTGCTTATATGGATAAGCGGTACGTTTAACTGCTCAGACAGCTGGATGGCGTGTTTAAGACCCGCCACATTTATCCCAGCTAACACATCTGGATCGGCGGTAAAGTCTGTTAGTGCCGCGCTGTGCACGATACAATCTATACCTTCAAGTTGAGCTATTTGCTCATCATTTAAGCCAAAATTGGCTTTACGGATATCACCCTGAATTTGCTGACTTACCCCTTGAGGCAATTCATTAAAAGATCGTTGATTTACTAGAATAACAATCTCATCATTTGGTGATAAAAGCTCTATCATTGAGAGCCCCACGACCCCAGTCGCGCCAGTCAATAAAAATCTACGAGACATAATTACTCCTTAATCATTTTGTGTGTAAAAAGCACGCTATATACTGCAAAGTCCCCTTTACAGGTAATAATGATAATGATTTTCAATTTCAGATCAAACAAATATTTTACTAAATTTTAACTTGCGAGATTCGTTTATATCTATCACTGCAAATAAAACAGCTCGTTGCGGTGATGTAAGAGAGATTTAACAGGGAAATGTGCACAAAATATTGATGAAAAGTTTTTGTTGATGAGGATTTACAAAGTGGACCCCATGCTAAGCATCTGATCCACTTGTGATTGTGAGCTTTTACACTAAGGCATTACTTATTAACAATTAAAGTGTAATCACCTGCGCCTGAATATGAATACACAACTATGCGATAGTATCCATTTGCAGCACTATACGAAATTGACTCAACTGATGTAGGTGTTTCTGAGATTGATACTTGCGTCCATCCCCCACCTTGCCAGCGCTCAAGTTTCAAGTCAAAATCAGCATTGCTTGGGCCTGTTAAATCAAGGGATATAGTGCCACCAGCATATTGAAACCAACTACCATTAGGTTGAATTTGCTGTGCTTTATTGCTAAGCGTCCCGCGATAAGTTTCACCTTTAGGCGGCTCAACATCAGACGATTCAACGGTAAACGAAATGGTTTTAGCTGGACCTGAAATACCGGAAATAGACAGCCCTGAATCAGAGCCATTCCACCAAAGTGAATTAGTTCCTTTTGAAGACAAACTATTCGGATATAAATTACTAAACTCTCCATTTGCTATAAATAGGTCGGTACCGTCACCCCTATTGCGCTTATTCTCAGGGTCACGATTGCCATCAGCATGTTCCATTTGGATGTAAGGGTACCACTCATTAGAGTTGCTACCTCTCGAATCCACATGCCATATCGCTAACCCCTGACCGGGCTGTTCAGAGTTTTGGCCTGATTGGTGGATAGCTTCGATATAAAATGCCTCGTTGCGATTACTTGGATTGGTCCATTTATAGGATGTATGCGCACCTGAAGTGTGCGTAAGTACCCCTTTTGGTGCATTCTGATCAACCGCAGGGTTTAACTCTGTCACGGTATCCCATCCAGCTATTGCTCTGAAATGTGCAACAGGCGGGGTCGGTTTAAATTTATTCGTTGTGCCAATCGCACCAAATCCCATAACACCATAACTAGCAACAGAGCCATGAGAACTGCCATCGTAATCGTATAGATCAGGCCAATTAGTGATCAAGTGCCCTGACTCATGCACAAATGTACCTATGGATAAACTGGCACGCATATCCGTAATTTGATATCGGTCAGTACACACGCCATCGGCACAAAATCTTGGGCTCAACCTCGCCATATGCGGCCACAGCCCTTTTGACCATGAGCTATCTGAATTACCCGCGTAAAAAATATTGAGGCCGCGTATTTGATTGCTGCTATTGGTAGATAATGTTGAAAAATCAAACCCCTGTTGGTATTCAAGCCAATCTAACGCTTCTTTAATCAATTCTTGAGAGCGTACAGTCGAACTTAAATTAGAGTCTGCATAATAGGCTTTATTTTTTTTCGCAGTGTAATATGCAGTAACGGTGTTGGTGTAATCTAACTTGTTATCAGATACCTCAAGAAAGTAACCTCGAACAGATTGGGCATTGCCAAATTCGGTGTAGTTTTGATCATTCAAAAAGCGTTCAACCTGAGATTTCATGATGCTGCCGCGCTCATCAGGAAAATCAATAATAATGGTTAACCCTTTGATCTGACCAGTTACTTGAGTTTCAACGTTGGCACTTTGTGTACTCAATAAAAGCGGGCTTTCAATCGCGGGTAATAACTCATCTTGCTTTTGAATAACCAAATTTTGAATGGCCTCTGCAGATAAGCCAGCCTGTGTGGTGATGTCAAAGTGTGTAACCTGCTCTCCTATATGTCCTTTATCAGATACAAGGATACCGAGTGACTCAAAGTCAGTGCCAGTTTTGTTTACTGACGCATACGACAAACCACCTAAGTTTTTGTCGTAAACAACTAACCTACCATCATGTGCTCTTTGCTCTGCATAGTAGGTGTTGCCATGTAGAGTAATGGATACAACCTCTCCATTTGGTTGAGTATATTGATATGTCTCATTGTGGTATGGAATCGCGGCGTAAGATAAGGTGGGTGCGATTAAAGATGACAATATCGCTACGTGTTTAATTAACTTCATTATAGTTTCCTTTACATATTTTCCGAAATAGGAAACTAAATTATTAATCAAAATTTAACCAATGACAATTTATATTAACGATTGAAATAGTGATTTTTTGCAATTATTCTAGTCGTGCAAAGTCTTTCAAGCTTAACCCGAGTGCCATTGGGTTCTTGTACTGACTTGATATCCGGTGTTTTTTCAAGTTGACTAAGAAGTGTGCTGCGTAATCTATCGTTTTGAAATAAACTCGAATAATAAGCCAAAGATGGCCCTAGTTCACTCTTAAGCAATAGTGGGATTGTATCAATTAACGTTGAGACTTTCTTTTCAGATAAAGGAGTATCATAATTCAGGTGCTCATTGAGATAAGTTTGCCACATGAAAAAAAACTTAAACATATCTTGCCCGCTCTGCTTCACTTCTAACGCAACAGATGCGCGGTAGCGTTCAAAGCTCGGCCAGTCGCCTAAAAATATTTGGGTATTTAACAAGTTAAGCCCGGTACCAGCTGCATAACCCGATTGCCCTACTTCTGAATGATAACGAAATGCTCGAATATACATAAGTTGAGCATGACGATATTTCTTTTGATCAAAATAAATATTGCCCAAGTTATTTTTTATGTTGGCAACAATTTCCCTATCTTCAGCCAGCATCAGGGATTCATTCAAAATATTTTGCGCTTTTTCTGGCTGCCCACTGTATCGATACACCACAGCCATGTTATTCGCCACTCTGGCAAACTCTTTTGGATCAGCAGCATAAGATATAGCACACTCGTTTAAGATCTCTGCATAGGCATAATCGTGAATTCGCCTGTGATAAATGGCGACAGCGGTTGCAATATCAAGTTCAGCCCCCTCAACCGTCTCTTTCCACTGGTCACTTTCAAGCACAGTCACAATATGCTGGACAATATCCGCATCTTCCACTCGGACTCCCGCCTCTAAGCCAACAAGGTATAATTCGAGGAGTCCTCGGCTTGGCTTTTTAGGCAACCTTGATTTTACAGTACTAAAAACGTGTGCAGCGTGCTGCGGATTCTTGCTATTGAGTTCTTTTAATTGATTGAGGGTCATGAACATTTCGCTTGGCGACATCACAACAACCACAGATAACCAAAATGCTATAAACATAATGCCAGTATTTTATTTCAGTCCCGTCTAAGCATGGTATAGAACATAACGAAATCCAAGTTAAGTTAAAAATTTACCCAGTTATGCAGCGCTTGTCTGAATGCCAGTCAAGAGCCAATAAGTCAGATTTTCAAACTGGCAGAACCAGACCAAAAAAAACAATTATTTTACAAACCAAAACTAAAAAGAAAATTACACTTTAATGATAAAAATAAAATTCATTTAAAATCATTATCTTAATTATTAGCGAATTTTACCTATTAAAGGGAAAAATACAATAACTCTTCAACCTTAATTTATACTCGACTGTAATTATTGGCTTTTTAATGGCCATATGAATAAACGCATAAAAGTGCAAATTTTATAAACAAAATATACAAAATTAACACAAGTATAAATTTTAACGCCAAAACAGTTTACATTTTGAATACATCCATGTAGGATGAGGTTGTTCCTTTGGAGACACCACTTAATTAAGTGGCTCCTAGAACTCCCGAGAAGTAGAGCTTACTGATAAGGATGTTGGTTTATTGGGTATTTCCTTGGCAAAGTTTATTGCTATTGGAGATTGGGCAGGCGTTTGGCCTGCCTTTTTTTTGTCTTTTTTATGGGAGAGATGCCCAAAAGCTCACGGTTGTACGTATCACTTGGTATAATAAAATGGTACTTACACCTATGGAAAATATAATGTTACGCCAACCGTTATCTGTCCTTGTCGTTATTTACAATCAAAATAAGCAATTTTTAATTTTACAAAGAAAAGATGACCCTGAATTTTGGCAGTCTGTAACAGGCGGTATAGACAGAGGGGAAGAGCCGCTCACTACAGCGTATCGAGAATTAAAAGAAGAAACCGGTATAGACGCCCATGCTTTGGGCATCAAAATTAAGCAACATAACAGCATCAATCAGTACGAGATCAGGCCTCAATGGCGCCACCGGTATGAAAGCAACGCCAAAATAAACTCAGAACATGTGTTTAGTGTTTGCGTCCCGAATGATGTGCAAGTCACCTTGTGTGATGAAGAACACACTGACTATATTTGGCTAAACCAACAAAGCGCAGCCAACAAAGTGTGGTCGGCGAGTAACAAAAAAGAAATCCTTGCTATCTAAAACGCGTTATCAGCCTACTCATCATTAAATAGGCTTAAATAGTAGAGTTTGCCATCTTGTATGCACACGACCTTGCGCATCAGGCTCTTGAGCAGTGGTGAGCTCTAACTCGAGATCTGCACTGTGCGCCATGATAGATAATGTGTCGATGTCTATATTCGTCAACCCACGCTCTTTCAGATGCGCACTGTCATTACAGTGCCTTAGTTTCACTATCAATAACCCTTGAGGTTTAAGCAACTGCCTAATTGTTAAGAGTGCTTGAACACAAGCGCTATCATCTAGATAGTTAAAAACTGAGCTGACCAAAATCACATCAAATGCTTCAAATTTCTTTTTTACCTCGTATAGGCATGGCAACTCATCTCTAAGCCATACAATGGGTAAATCTCTCGTGTAAGCTTGACCTAATCTATTGATTGAACTGACGGGTTCTACTGCAACAACTTCGGCGCCTTGGCTCTGTTCGACTATGAATTTTGCATCCCTGCCCGCACCAGCACCAATATCCAGAAATTGTAACTTTTGCCGGTTAAAATAAGGCGTTAGATGAGTTAGCCAATTTGCATGCAATGATTCGAAACTGTCTGACTGATAGAGCTTGGCTAACTTAAGTGCATTCTGCTCGTAGTACTGCGCGGTCAATGTCGATACCTCAAAAAATATGTTCTGCTGTAGTATCTAGGATAGGTAATTTTTATAACAAAATAATGACAAACAAGCGCGTACACTTGTTATTTTCTGCAGAAAAATAAGTATAACTACATCAGCCTAAACAGTTAAATTTAACTCTTACCGACATCGTGTTATGGTATAGATAAGACTATTAATAAGGAATGTAACTTTATGGATCCAGTCACGACAATACTGAACTTTTTGTTCACCATCGAAGCTGTACTGCTAATTTTTGTCATTTTTATCTTAAAAGGTTCAATTAAATTTGTACCGCAAAATCGCGCTTGGATAATTGAGCGTTTTGGTAAATATCAATCAACCAAAGAAGCCGGTTTAAATTTTATTATCCCTTTTATCGATCAAGTCGCTGCCGATAGAAGCTTGAAAGAGCAAGCGACCGATGTGCCTTCTCAATCAGCGATCACCCGCGACAACATCTCGCTTGTGGTTGACGGGGTACTTTACTTCAGGGTACTTGATCCATACAAAGCAACGTACGGCGTTGATGATTATGTTTTTGCGGTGACGCAATTAGCGCAAACGACTATGCGTAGTGAGCTGGGTAAAATGGAACTGGATAAAACGTTTGAAGAACGTGACATGCTCAATACCAATATTGTTACAGCTATCAATGCAGCGTCTGAACCTTGGGGTATTCAAGTCCTTCGTTATGAAATTAAAGATATTGTGCCGCCAAATTCTGTGATGGAAGCCATGGAAGCGCAAATGAAAGCAGAGCGTGTTAAACGTGCGCAGATTTTAGAGTCTGAAGGCGACCGTCAAGCCGAAATAAATGTTGCTGAGGGTAAAAAGCAAGCACAAGTATTAGCCGCAGAAGCTGAAAAAGCCGAGCAAATTCTCAAAGCAGAAGGTGAAGCCAAAGCCATCATAGCCGTTGCAGAAGCACAAGCTGATGCACTTAAAAAAGTCGGTGAAGCAGCCAATACTGAAGAAGGTCAAAAAGCCATACAACTTGACTTAGCCACTAAAGCAATCTCTGCGAAAGAAGCCATCGCAAAAGAGTCTTCAGTTGTACTGCTCCCTGACAACGGCACTGATGCAAGCTCTCTTGTGGCGCAGGGAATGTCTATAATTAATACATTAAATAGCAAGAAAAATGGGTAAGTTATGACGT
Organism: Pseudoalteromonas luteoviolacea H33-S; assembly: GCF_001625695.1. GTDB lineage: Bacteria > Pseudomonadota > Gammaproteobacteria > Enterobacterales > Alteromonadaceae > Pseudoalteromonas > Pseudoalteromonas luteoviolacea_B. The sequence goes on along the minus strand of NZ_AUXY01000053.1, from coordinate 91,126 downwards.
TTATAACCGACAATCTGCCTCAAGCACTCATAATATTTGGCTTAGTTGCACTTTGCATTGAAGTCATTGTCTTGGGGTTTGCAACCTTTGTGCTGTTTTTCTTAGGTTTGTCCCTTATCACCAGCGGCGTATTTATGTACTTTGGGCTCGTTGAGCCAAGTTTATTAAATGCCGCATGGATCAATGGTGTGCTGACAGCCTTGCTTGCTGGTGTGTTATGGAAACCGCTCAAAGCAATGCAATCACAACAAGATAGCAAAAAAGTAGACAGTGATTTTGCAGAGATTAGTTTTACGCTAGAGCAAGATCTGAATAATGAAAGCCCAGTCTTTTATCAATACTCAGGCATTCAATGGCAATTAAAAAGTAAAACGGAAATCGAAAAAGGCGTACAAGTGAAGGTCGTCGAAAAATCTGTCGGCGTACTGTGGGTCGCACCTGCTGAATGATACTTCCCTGCAAAATAACCTTTTACACATCGCCCACTCATTGTGGGCGTTTTATTTTATTTAACACTGAAGCGCTCAATCGCCAGTAGCGCATTGTCTTGAAATTGTGGGTTATCTAGATCAGCAAACACATGATGCTCTTGCCACAATATGACGTCGACTATTAATTATCTCGAGCACTTGTCCTTTATAATGTATTTGCACAGGTCTATTTAGACAAGATTGAATATATTGCTAACTGGCTTTAGGTAAACTCATAATCCCGGATAAATCACACTCAATATAAAAATCACAGCCAAAAACGAGAATAAGCTCATAAGCAAGATCTAAAGTCATAATCGTTTTACCACTCTCAAAATTGCTGATAGTAGCCTGATCAACACCCAAAATATTACCAAGCTGCCTTTGCGTTAATTTTTTGCTTTTTCTTAATCGGCGAATTGATTTTTGCATATTCATTTTAAACTGCGACACACGCATTTGCCTAACAGGTCTGTTGTGTATAAAGCTTTTATTCGTTTTGGTGTTAGATTCGATAACATATTTAAGGGTCATGATGATTTCCTTTCAAACCTTATAAAATAATGAGTACACACAATTTAACAGAACCCGTGTTCCAGAATCTGGACAACTTTATTACAATTACCACCACCAACACTTGTTGATAAAACAAATACAAGAAGTTAACATGCATTTAATTTTTAATCTGGTGTTTAGGTTATGGATGAAATTGACCCGTTTAAATTCGGGGAAAAGCTGAGGCACTTTGTAAGGAAAGAACTCATTGCAAAACAAGGCTCTGTGTCAAAAGGCTGCAAAAAAGCGGGTGTGTCACGCAGTACAATGAATAACTACCTGAATGGGACGTCTGAGTTTCCTCAAAGCGTGTTAACTAAATTACACAATGGGTGTAAGATAGATGTGTACGGTTTTTTGGCCTCCATGGCTGGAGTTGCTGGAAAATACAATAACGCTTGTATCGAAAAAGAACCCGAATTAAAGGCCTCTGATGAAAAACATGAAAATAAAACAAAAACACCTGATTAACAATAACGAGCAACTTAAACAGATATGTGCAGGAGTTAATACGGGTAAAGGCTCTGCACCTAAACAGCAAAGCGTAGCCATTGACTACCCATCAGTAACGATTATTCCAGATGATTTCCAAGGAGGTTGAGTGAAACCATTTACTAAACTATTGCTAATTTTTGCCGTGGTTGTTTTTGCCGTTTACAGTATGAAAACACCAGTTTATGAAACAATCATATTTATAGTGTGCTTGGCTTTTGCTTTTTATAAAACGGCTCATTTGCCTAAGATGAGTGTCTTTCTGCTATATCTTTTACTGTTTATGCTAGCGGAACTCATTGTAACCACCGTATTAGATTACTTCGTATATGGGCAGTACACAGGCTTTACTGAAAACATATGGTATTTTTCCTTCTCACTTATAATAAATTTATGTATCTGCTTATACTGCAGAAGGTCAGCGCTCTACTTCTTAAGAGAAGAGCCAAAGCTATTTGATATGGCAAACAGCTTATTTTATGTATTTATGCTTTTTTGCTTTGTAGATCTATACGCATTAGGCGAAAATTTCATACGTAACTTAGAGCGCTTAGGGTTTCCGGAAGATCAAGTACGCCATCTTTGGGAGATAACCCATATGTATTATAATATTGAAATCTACAAATCTATTTTAATTGGCTTAGCTAGTATCTGTTTGTTCGCCAGTGTGTATGCTCACCGCTCAGAAGAAGCACTCCCAGTTGAGCAAGAATGAAGCTAGCTAAAAAACACGATTAGCTCTTATTTTTATTACTGAGTTGATGATTATTTTAATAGTGAATGACTTCACATTAAGTTTACCGAATAATCCAATACAAAGGCGCAGCTTTTGCGCCTTAAAAAAAGCATGAAGGACTGACTATGCAAAACGCAAAAATAAAGCAACAAAAACAGCTAATTAAGGATAAAAAGCTACTTACACATATCTGTGCAGGTATATTAAAATTCAAAGGCTCTGGCCCTAGACAGCAACGCATTGACGAATACTTCCCAACTAAATAATCATCTACACATCGCCCACTCATTGTGGGCGTTTTAATTTAATAGCAAAACGCTCAATCGCCAGTAATGCGTTGTCTTGAAACTGTGGGTTATCTAAATCCGGATACACATGGTGCTGGGCATCAAGTGCGCCGGTTAGTCCTTTTTTGCTGGCGTAAAATCGGCCTGACTCTAAATTCTCATCAAATAAGGCCGTTAAGTAACGCGCTGAACCTGTCTCAACTCGGTGTACTTTGCCAAGCCACAACATGACTTGCATCATGCCTTTCATTGCATACTGTTTAAAAAACGGGAGTGTGTTAAACCCTTCAGTGCCTTTGGTCGCACCTGGGCTCATTGTCACAAACTTAATATGAGGATGACGCCTCGCCATTGCTGACATCCACAGCGCGCCCATGTATTTGATTGGGCCATAATGGGCTGTGGCATCTTGGTTTTTTGCAAACGCGGAGCCATCACAGATACGCATAAACTCCTCAACAGATGAAGTGCTTAAGTTAGGTCTGGGCATGCCCATTTCGGGTACTCCTCTGGCAGCCTCAGAGCCTGCATAAACAGCGACTTGTGTCAGCTTGCCACACTTTAAAAGCCTCTCTGTTAGTACGCTATGACCAAGTAAATTCACCGCGAAGATCTCTGTCACGCCAGCGCTATTAATTGCTGAAAATCGCTTCCCACCTGTGCCACCAGCGTTCATGATGAGCGCATCTACACTCTGCGGTAAATCATGTACAGCACGCTCAACAGAAGCGATGTCACTAACGTCTATTTCCAGCACCTCAAAGATGTTCCGTCCTGTGATTTGCTCCAGTTCTTGTTGCGCAGCAGCGGCTTTGTGTTTATTTCGACAGCCTAAATAAACCACTTCGACCTCTGGGCGTGCTGCTAGCTGTAAAGCCGCTTCTTTACCCAAGCCTGCGTTTGCACCTGTAATTAAAACACGCTTAATCATAATAACCCCTTTTCATTTAACAACGTCAAAACTCAATGTGGCTAGATTAAATGAAGCGCGAAACGCACTTTTGATATTTTTTGCGGTATTTAAAATTCAGGCATAAAAAAAGCCTGATAAATCAGGCTTTGGGTTTTATTGGAATATTCAAATAAATCTTATTGTTTGGATCTGCATCATTAAAATTTGCTGGCAGTAATTCAAAGTCGGGCTTATCTGCATACTCATACTTACTTTTTGGCAACCAACTGCCCCAAATATAACGCAAGGTTTCTTCCAATTTTGCAATCGGTCCTATGTGAGTGAAGCGCGCGTAGGTTTGTGCAGCTAACTCACGGGTTATCAAGCCCTCAGGGACATCGTCAAAGTTTTCAACTTGTGCAGAGCAAATATAAACAAACCGAGTTACCTCTTCCGACTCTTCATAATTTTCATAAATGCCAAAAAAGTCACTGCCAACACGATTAGGGATTTTATCCCGATAAGATCTAAACCCTGACCATAACTTAGGTAGGCTTAAGTCTCCATCATCATACTGAGTGGCGATGCCAACAATTTTCATCGCAGCTTGCTCGATTATCTCAGGCTCCATACTTAAGTTGTTTTGTAAAAAAGCGAGGTCATCTTGGCTTACCGGCTTTTTATATAGCAACCTAAACGGCTCATTTATTTTGCGATACTGCGCTGGCGTCATATCAAATAAGGCCTTAAACGCTCGGGTAAATGCCTCTTGTGATTCAAACTGGCACTCTATGGCCAAGTCTAAAATACCAACATCGTCTGTGAGTAATCGTTTTGCAGCAAGCGTTAAACGCCTTTTGCGTAAATACTCTTTTGGTGTATCTCCAACCAAAGCTTTAAACACCCTACTGTAATGGTAAGTTGAATAATGAGCGGACGTCGCTATTTCATGCACACTTATCTTGTCATATAGATGCGCTTCTATGTACTCAATACTTTTAAAAAATCGGTCCATCTCATACCTCGTTATAATAATTACGCTTGTGCCGTATTTGCTTTGAGCACATGTGACTCAGCATACGCTTTAAGACCTTTGAGTAGTTTGCCAAACGCCACCGGAAATACCAGCCTTAACAACGGATAAAATGGATAAGCAAATAATTTAAGCTCAGGGGAAGCAACCCAAATTACTTCTGCTTGGTTCGGACCAAGTGCACGTACTGACATGGATACATGGTTTTGCTTAATTGGCACAATTTTAGGGTTGTTTACGGGCAACACATCAAATGCCAATTGCTTTTTTTGCTCATTAAAGTCGGTGATAACTTCTTTCACTTTCGCGCCATTTGGATCGGCGTTTAAATCACATATGCGCCCTTCCATCGGTGCGCCTGTTTTACTATTGCCACGACCCATGGCCACAGAGTTAGGAATAGGTCCCATCCATAAGTGGGCTTTATCAAACTCATGAGCAATCAAATGCCAAACTTGCTCTGCGGATTTATTAATGATGATTTTTTTAGTTACTTTCATAAGTGCACCTGTGTGTGTTGCGTTGATAGGTGTACTTTAAAAAATACCGATTGTGTTTTTTTGATATTTCTTGCTGTGTAGACTCACTTAAATAGCAAAAACAAAAAACCTACCCGCTATGCAACAGGTAGGCTTATGTAAACTTGCATTAAATCGTCTTTAGTCTAACAAGTCATTCGAATTGATAAACGCAGACAGTTTATTAGCGATATCAGTATGCTCTGCCTCAGTCGGATGCCAAATACACCCCTCTAATGGCGATGAAAAAGTGTGCGAGTACAACTTATCAATCCCCAGCTCTTCAAGCTTGGCTTTTGCCTCTAATGTCGCAGGAATGATGAAGTCATAGGGATAAGCAGGTCTTGGCATAAATATAATGGGAGCATTCGGGTAGCGATAACGTACCTTATTGACGAACTCGACCATGGTAGAGATCCAGTCCGCTTTGACTTCTTCAATGGTTGCCCATGGTTCATGAGGCTGCGGATCTGTACTGAAATCGTTCGTGCCCACCTCAATCACAACCAAATCAGGATGTGTATCTTCATACGCTTTATTATCGCCAAATACCGCGGAGACTTTGTCTAGATAAGTACGTAGATCATGGTGTGGGTCGTTACCGCTCCAATTGCGAATTAAACCCAGCCCTGAATAAGACACTTGCGTGAAGCTGGCTTCGAGCATAGATGCGGTCAGATAAGGAAAAGCCACTCTGGCATTGCTGCTATCAACTATCTCCTGCCAAGTACACTGGCGTTTAGTGGATTCACTGCCAAAGCCTGCACTGATAGAGTCTCCGACAAATAGAATATGCGGTTGCTGCTGCCAAATACCCTCTAAACGGCCATCCGTTGAAAAGCTGAGTATTTTGGTATTGTTACCATAGTTTTCCCAGCGTTTGACGATTTCAATCTCGACCATTTTGGCTTCTTGCTGTGTGAAAACAACATGCTCTTCAAAATTGCCATTTGCATTGGTCACAATTTTTTTATGTAGCTGACCGTCCACTAAAACATCAAACTGATCGCCATAACCAGCAAGTGTCACCTTCAGTGATTTGCCGACTAACTTGGTTTTGAGTTGCGTGCCCGGCCAGTTAAACTCAACCTGACCTTTACTATAATGCTTGCTTACTCGCCCTTCATAAACAATGGCATGGTGCGTCGCTTGATAGCTTTTTGCAAACGCGGTGCTGGACAACAGCGCGCTGCTACAACTGAGAAAAGCCACCAACAGTGATAACTTAATAGATATTAACCTTAACATGTGTCATTCCTTAATTTAGTTTGTATCCGAGACTGTATTTCAACACTACATATCAACATGCAATGCACACAGTGCCCGCCAAATTAGTCACGCATTAAGTACCACCCTCAAATACAGCCTATTTCATTTGAAAAAAACTCATACAGCAAACATCTGTTCACAATTCGACCTAGTCACTATTGTATGCACAAGTGCAATAATCTTAAAATACAATCATTCTCATTTTAGAAGACACAGATCTGTGAACAACCGTATTTTAGTCGTAGAAGACGACATTACTCTCAACCAGCAAGTTTGCGCCCTACTTAATAACCGAGGCTATCAGGTCGACTGTCTTCATGATGGAGAACAAGGACTTAGCCAAGCACTTGCGGTAGATTACGACCTCATTATCTTAGATATTCGCTTGCCGAGCATGGAAGGCTATGAAATTTTGGCCCAGTTAAGAAAAATAAAACACACGCCGGTCTTGATTTTATCCGCCTGCGGTGCGGAGCAAGAGCGTATAAAAGGCTTAAGCCTAGGAGCGGATGATTATTTATCTAAGCCCTTTAACCTTGATGAGCTAGTATTGCGTATTGAAGCGATTTTACGACGTGTTCATGCTAGCCACACACAAGCACAAACGCCCTTTGAAATTACGTTGTCTGACCTACATTTAGACAGACAAAAACAGCTTGCTGCGTACAACACAGAGCCGCTAGACATCACCACTATTCAATTTAAATTGTTATGGCAGTTAGCACACAACCATAAAGAGACACTCAGTAAAGCGTTTTTATATCAAAGCGTGCTTGAACGTCAGTTTAGCCGATATGACCGCAGTTTAGATATGCACCTGAGCCGCTTGCGTAAAAAGCTCGTTGCAGTTGGGCTCAGCCCAGAATCTATCACCACAGTGCATGGCAAAGGGTATCGTTTGCATGTTCAATCTTAGAGCTTCTTATTTTTTACGCCTGTGTGCGTTGGTTATTGCAGGATCTTTATTGCTCTTTGCCGTGATTGATTACTTGGTCAACCACACTGAATTTAGAATGAGCCAAATTAAAGTCGAGCATCAGCAAGAACTTATCGCACTGGGCAAGCAAGCTGAGCAACTGTATTTGGCAGGCGATATGGCTGCACTCAGTACCTATGTAAAAAATATAGAGCGAGACCATGATACTTGGGCAGCGGTTGTTCAGCGCGAGCTGACACCGCTGGCAGGAACGCAGCTTCAGCAGTACTACCTAGACGAGTTTACCCTTGGTCGTGACGTAAGATGGAAAATCCACTTATACTTTGCTCGTAATCCTGTAATGGATATCCCGTTTGCAGATGACAAAACCCACTTTTTGATCCAGTTACCCAGTCACATGCGCCCGGGTAATTATTGGAGAATTGCTTATATTTTACTGCAATTTTGTGTGCCATTTTTAGTTTTAACGGGAATTTGCTGGCTGTTATATCGCGCCATTATGAAACCACTCAAACAACTAGAGCAAAGTACCCGCGCTTTTGCCGATGGAGACTTAGACAGTCGTATTGGCGACAAAATCTCTAGTCGCGATGCTGAATTTAAGCAAATTGCAGCTACCTTTGACAAAATGGCCAACTGCACCGCCAACACCATTCGCGCACAAAGGCAGTTTATTGCTGATTTTTCTCATGAAATTCGAACACCCATAGCCCGTATTGAAACCGCGCTGGAGTGCCATAAATCAGGCTTAGATCAACAAGATATGCTCAGTCGCGTGACCAAAAACACCCATACCATGCGAGAACTTGCAGAGAACACCTTAACACTCACTTGGCTCGAAAATGAACGCTTCTGCCCACATACAGATACTGAAAATATCCCTTTTGATTTGGTCGACTTAATTGACTGTATTGCTGAAGAGGTGAAGTTCGAAGCCCCTCATTTACAGATTAATCTCGAATTGCCCGACTCCAAAACACTCAATAGTGATGCCAGAGTGCTTGGTCAAGTCATTGAAAATGTATTAAGAAATGCCAGTCGCTTTGCAAAGAACACCATTTCAGTTACGCTCGACAACAACACTATTCAAATCATTGATGATGGACCTGGCGTGTCAGACAGTGAACTGACAGATATTTTCAAACCCTTCTATCGCAGCCATGGCTATTCACATACACAGCCCGATAGCGACTCATTCGGTTTGGGGCTTGCGCTTTGCAAACGCCAAATGGAGCGACTCAACGGTCAGATATACGCACAAAACAATTCAGATTCAGGGCTGTGTATCGTCATAGCGCTTTAACGCTGGTTTTTTAGTCCCTATAACATGCTAATTGTCACTGTAAATGTAACAGTTGTAAAAGTGCTTTGTTTTGGGACAGAACCATGAATAATACACGCGTATTGATAACTATTTTCATTTAAGATAAAGGAACACACCAATGCAGTTTGGTTTTTCTCGCACATCTATCGCCCTTGCTGTCGCTGCAGCAACTTTCGCGTCTCCCGCTACTTTGGCAGACAATCAACAGCAAAAGATTGAAATCATCGAAGTTCATGGAAAAGTCTCTGACGCCGATATGATCATTGACCAAACTGATCTAACCCAGTTACAAGCCAACGACTTATCTGACATTTTTAGATCTTTACCACAAGTGTCTGTAGGTGGATCAAACCCAGTCGCACAGAAAATTTACGTGCGTGGCCTTGAAGACACCATGCTTAATGTCAGTATTGATGGCGCATTACAAGCAGGCTACTTATTCCACCACCAAGGCCGTTTATCTATTGAGCCTGAGCTGTTAAAGCAAGTTGATGTTGTCGCTGGTGCAGGTGATGCAACTTCGGGGTCAGGTGCACTTGGTGGCGCATTGAGATTTAAAACCAAAAGCGCTTCAGACTTACTTGCTCCAGATGAAAAGTTTGGCGCGTTGTTCAAATTAGGCTATTACGGCAATAGCGAAGGCTTTAAAGCAAGCTCGACACTATATGGCCGTGTAACTGATGATATTGATGCACTTGTGTCACTGATCAAACGCGACACTGAAAACATGGAAGACGGTAATGGCGACGAGATCCCTTACTCACAATCAGAGCAAGAAGTTGGATTTGCGAAAATCAGTGGTGACCTAACAAGCACACAATCATTCAGCTTAAGCCATGATGTCCGTCACGATGACGGAACACGCTTACTCCGTGCTCACTGGCACCCAAGCCGCAAGAACTTTGCATTACCGCAAGAAAGTGAGCGTACTACAAACACATTAAACTACTTTTATGCGCCACAAGATGACCTCATTGATATCGCTTTTTCTGCATATCAAACGAAGAACTCTATCACGCATGCTCATCCTGAAGGTAAAAATAGAGCCGGTGTTGTTGTGCAAAACACCTATTTTGCAGAGTATGACTCACAAGGGTTTGATCTAAAAAATACGGCGCTATTTGAAACGCACAAAATTGTTGCAGGCTTCGACTACAGAAGTGATGAGGCAATTTTGGAAGATGTCGGTTCTAACTACGAGCTATCTGGAGTAGAAGAAGGCAAAGTACTGGGTTTATATATCCAAGATTACTTCCAAGTGACGGATCAGTTCCAGATCAGTACGGGTGTCAGATACGACAAATATGAACTAACCGATGATAATGGGTTTGACTTTGACTCAAGCGGCTTTAGTCCTAACCTGAACCTAACTTATGAGCTAACGCCTGAATTATCAGTAAACACTGGATATGCTAAGGCTGTTCGTGGTCAAAAAGTAAAAGAGTTATTTGTACTTGGCTACTATGACAACGATGAAAACCTACGTAAAGAAGTGGCTGAAAACATCGAAGTGGGCTTCAAATATCTGGGTGACAACCTTGTTGTCCAAGCTGATGTCTTTATGTCGACCATTGATGACGCTGTATCTACTGCAAAAAACATCGAAAGCCAACCTGCAAACTTCTTAAGCAATGTCGGTGATTTAGAAAACAGAGGCTTAAACATCAATGCGCGTTACAGCTTTGACCGTGTGTCTGTCTCTTTAGCGTTCAACAGCAGCCGCCCAGAGTGGAAAACGCACGTTAATCCGGCACTGGCTGGCTCCGCTATTTCGGATCAAGATTGGTCAATCGGTACCTCTGTCGGTGATACACTGACGTTAGGTGCAGATTACTCACTGACAGATTCACTTGAACTGGCTTGGCAAGCGCGCTTAGTTCAGCGACTGGATGATTCAGGTACCTATGTTTGGGATAACACAGAGCTGCCTGAAAAAGTAGGGTACGGTGTACATGATTTAAAAGCGACTTGGTACATCACGAATGACGAAAACGTAAAGCTTGATATCGCCATTAAGAACGTCTTTGATAAGTTTTACTACGACCACGCAACTTACGCAGCCATCGGCCCAATTGACACAGGTGTTGCAGAGCCTGGCCGTGATATTCGTGCCACCATCACATGGCAACTATAATAAAATTCTAGTCAGCTGAACAAAGAGGCCACAAGGCCTCTTTTTTCTTGCTAGGCGATTCTAAACAGATTAAACCAGTCCAAGTTGAGAAAGCTTACTCTCGACCTGCTTATATCTCAAAGTGCTACAACTACCAAAACCAGACCTCTGCCTAAACTTATTGGCTGTCGACATCGGCGTTGTCATGCCTGTTAAGAAGCGCACCAGTACTGCAGCTGTCGCTGCAATGCCAGCTTGGTTGAGATAGTTTTTTAACCCATTAATGTCATCTCTTAATTGCTGATCATCTGGGAAAAGCGGCTCTTGACTAAATTGCAGTTGCGCAGAGCTTCCTCGACAAACACTACAATGCCCGCAGCTTTGCGGCACTTGCTGATCGTCAAAGTATCTGGCTAGGTTATTAGACAGGCAGTTTTGCAACTCAAAAAAGCGCAGCATGGCTGCAATGCGCTTTACTTCCCCAAGCTCCTTATCAGAAAAATAATCACTTAACTTGTTAGCGAGCTCAGGTGCATTCAAAGCAGTCTCATCTACTTGGTAGACTTGCATCATGCGCTTAGATTCAAGCAAGATCATGCCCTGCTCATGCAAATAATCCAGTGCTGCCACCACCCGGCCTCGCTCAAGCCCTTGATTGACCAAAGCGGCCATATCAACCGTCCCCCACACTTTTTTAAAGTCAGTATTTGACACAATCTGCTGAATAAACGCTTGGCGATTTGCATCGAAGGAGTTCAGCACTTTGTTTTCTGTGTGCAACCATTTAAAACGAAAATCAGCATAGAATGCGTATTTGGCTTCGAGTACACCAAACAACTCCAGTTGAACGAGCGCCGTTTTTAGCGCCAGCAGGCGAATGTTTGTCGCCTTAGATACGCTCAGCTCTTGCATTTCCCAAAGCCCTTGCGACATTGACGTGCGAATTTCATCAAGTAGTGATTCAATATTGCCAAGCTCAGGCGTGTCTGCATACACAAAGTTCTCAAGGGTTGAAACCCCGTCTAAATTTGCCAGTGTGATGCAGGTTGAGGGCTGTCCATCTCGCCCTGCACGACCAATTTCTTGGCTGTAGTTTTCAATAGACTTAGGTAAATCATAATGAATAACAAAGCGAATATCTGATTTATCAATCCCCATACCAAACGCGATAGTGGCCACGATGATACGCTTTTCATTGTGCATAAATTGCTGTTGGATCTGCTGCCTTGCGTCATCTTTTAACCCTGCATGGTAGGCAACTGCGTCTTGCCCTGCTGCTTGTAGCTGTTTTGCGACTTCTTCTGCCGTTTGCTGCAACGTAACATAAATAATACCGCTGTCCTGTGTCTGGCTTAAAAACGATAAAATCGTCGGTAGCTTCTCACTCTCGGTGCAGGCCTGAATACTCAAATCTAAATTGGCGCGATAAAACCCGGTTTGCACAATATGCTGCTCATCAATGGAGAATCGATGTGCCATATCTCGCTTTACTTTTTTTGTTGCGGTTGCCGTTAATAGCAGGACCAAAGGAATATTTAGCTCATTGCGAATTTGCGGTAACTTCAAATAATCGGGTCTAAAGTTATGACCCCACTCTGAAATACAGTGCGCCTCATCGACCACCAGCATAGAAATGGGCACTTGCTTGATAAAGCCACGAAAGCGCTCATTTTTAAAACGCTCAACAGACACCATCAAAATTTTGATGTGGCCATCTCTCACACCTTGCATCACACTTTGTGATTGCTCATAGGTTTGCGTCGAGTCTAAACTTGCAGCTGGGATCCCCTTGTTGTTTAAAAACTCGATTTGGTCTTGCATCAAAGCAAGCAGTGGAGAAACCACTAACGTGAGATTGGGCAAATGTAATGCTGTTAGCTGATAACACAAGGATTTTCCCGAGCCCGTTGGAAATATGGCCAAGCTAGACTGGCCACCAATTAATTGCTCAATTGTTTGTGCTTGCCCTGCCCTAAAAGCACTAAATCCAAAATACTGTTCTAGCGTCTGGTGTATATCTGCTTGATGCATAAAGTGTCTCGTTGTGATGTGTGAGCATAAGCCTTGGCCATCTTATTTAACCAAACAGCAGAGCAAATGCTAATTCACGCCCATGAAAATTATGTATTGTATGATACCAGCTATTTGGGCACGTTTGCTTCACATATGACGAGTTTCATTTATTTTGCACTACGTGCAGGCAATGAGTGCTATTTGTCGCTTTCTATTTGAACAACACTGCCCCAATCGCTTATTCTTTTGTGCGCAAAACATCCAAACACGTATTATCGAAGTCCATGTTTTTATAAGGAGTATTTAATGGCACATGTGCGCCAAGCGACCATCACTGACGCTAATGAGATTAATGAACTCTCACGCTTTTTAGGCTACTCAAATACGACCTCTGACGAAGCTCAGCAGCGGCTGGAATATTTACTTGAATCAACCAATGATGATGTCTGGGTATGTGAGGTAAATGGACACATTGCTGGCTGGCTTCACGGGTTTAAAGCGCACCGACTAGCCTCTAATATGTTTTATGAAATAGGCGGTTTAGTCGTTGACCCAAAAATCAGGAAACAAGGGGTGGGTAAATTGCTTGTTGAGCAAGCTTATCAATATGCTCAACAACTTAATGTGGAGCTTAGAGTTAGGTGTAACAACAAGCGTGTTGAAACACATGAATTTTATAACAGACTTGGCTTTACCCAAGCAAAACAGCAGAGTGTATTTAGCAAGCGTTAATACCTTGTTTGACCTAATAAATGTTCGTGTAATGCAATGAAAGATACATTTTTATCAATGCACATTAAACTGACGGTATGAAAAGCACAGGGAGCCAATGAAATGTCTTTGCCAAATCAACAACCTCGATACCAATCAACCACAAGTAAATTAAGAAAACTTGCGATACCTTCCAGCTTTTTACTGCTTTTTGGCTGTAATACGACCAGTGTAACGGGCGAGTCAAACGCACTTGAAACGGTGAATAGTGACTGTATTGGCAAGGTAGAGCAGCATACAGGGCTTGTGCCCCTACCAGCTGAAAAGCTTCCGTCAGGTGTGGTTATGCCGCAGCAACAAGGTGGCTTATGCAAAGGGCAAGTGTTCGTCACTACCCAAGAGATCACCATATGGCGTGCATGGAATAGTGAATACACTGGTTCTAAACTTGGAAAGTGGTGGACCTTCGACAAACCCCGAGGCTCTATCTCTCAATATCGACGAGACAATGTGATCTGCCCGAGTTACTCCCCTTTAGATATGCTCGTCAGTTGTAAAGTTAAAGTCGGTACGCAGGTCGTAGTGGGCCCCGGGCAAAGTGCAAAATGCAGTGACTATTTTAGCTACCCTGCCTCAAAAACGAACCAGATATATTTAGCCGATGCTGAAAATACAACATTAGTTTGCCAATCTTACGATGGCCGATTTTCTTGGCGAGAAGCGCCGCAAAAAGTGGTCAAATCCGCGGAGTCATTGTAGTCGCCCTTACAAACAGAGCACAACCACACTGCAATTCACTTGCGCTCTGTTTGCAAAAAGTGACTATCGACTAAGATAGCCCATACGATTTAGCTCATCCGCTTTATGGCGCAGCGGGTCTTGTATTTTACAAAGACCATTTGAGCTAGCTATGAATGCGAGCAGCCCTTCATGATCCACATGTTCAGTTGCACTCAGACAATCGTATGCAAGTAATTTAGATTTTAGCCGCTGTGGATCAAGTAAATCATCACCTGAGGATGCGGCTATTTTCTCTTGCTCATGTATCGCGTATGACGTCGCTACTGGCGTCGTCCATGACGAGGAGTAGTGATTCCAATCTACGACATAGCTCATTCCTATTGTATTTGGTGACATTTTTGGCGTGCTATTGGTCACTTGTTCGGCCCCACCAACCAATGGGGAGTACCCAAGGTTAATGAACAAATCAATACTACTACTGCCATTAAAATACGCTTGATGATCAACAAAAACTTTTTCCCAACCAGATTGACCGTAAGGGGCTAAATCTGTGTCTTTGTCTTTTGTAGAATAATATGAAACTCGAATACGATTGGGGTAATCAATTAAATCTAAAGCGTCACCGCTTTGCGCAGCAAACTCATTACCTGCATGAAAGGCTAAGGTATTAGGCGCGTCAAATAGCGCATCATACACAGGCTTAATTGCCATGTAGAATTGATTTCGCTGCTCTGCATTTAGTGCATCTTGGCAACCATGTTGAAGCAGGGCTTGTTCAACAGATTCTAAAGTAAATCCGCCCGAATAGTTAATAAACTCGACCCCATACTGTTCAATAACTTCAGCGGTTAGTGAACTAGCAGCAGTCCTCATATTGGCAGAAAAAGTAGCAAGGTCGTTGTTACAAAGCGCGTCTTTATAATTTAAAAAAGGCGTGAAAGTGGACGTGTCTATAACTACAAATTCTGCTTGAGGATTGTGCTGTGCCAAGTAACCAAATACCTGCACTCCATGGGAGTATATAGCTTGATTTGTTTCTCTGTCATATCTATCTTGCGGTACAACAGCTCGGTACTTGTTTGATAATTCAGTTAACCAAGCCGCAGGCACAAAGGTAGGCTGTGGCTGTGTAAATCGCTCATCTGTAATACTAAAACGGTTAACCTCTCCTAACAACTTAACGCCAAGCTTTGAAGTGTGAATATATGGATCGTCTATTACAAAGGAGTTTGACTGTGGGTTATATTTATAGGTGGATTTAACTCTTGAGCGGTATCTCAACACAGAGTGGAAATCCATCCCATAATCTAAGACAAGAATAGTTTGAGTCTGTTTAGTACGTGATTGTTCAAATTGACCATCGCTAAAACTAACACGCTGCACATCACACATTTCGTGCGCTTGAGCTTGCTCAGTACAATCAATTTGTTGCTCTTCAATCCAACGAACTGAATCGAGCACATATTGCTTGCTTTGCGTTTCAATTAATTCCAACAACTCCAACGGCTCTAAATCACTTGGCGGAGTTGGGGCGGGTCTTGTCGGCGTGGGTTCTGTCGATCTCGGATCAGGTGTTGTATCACTGCCACCACCGCACCCAGAAACAATGATGGATACCGCTCCAACAAAGAATAAACTTCTTATATTAAACACTGTGCTCTCCTTATATGTCATATTTCTATGTTGCTTGATGTTATAAATACAACACGTTGAAATGTCGTAAATGACTATATCACCACTATAAAAAGAGAACTTCTCAGGTTACAAATTAATACAAATCAATTGAATTTATTTTCAAAATCAGCCAGAGAATACAACTATCAAAAACAATTAGGTTAATCTAATATAAAATCGTATTTTATAAATTTAAATTTACCCCCTAAACCATCCTAATTAAAAACGTAGGCTAAACCGAGTTATACTTTGGAAAGTATAAGTACAGCTCGGTTATCTTTTATTTGAATTCGAACATATCCATATTTATCTAACGTCGAAATGGACAGGCGCCAATAACTCTATCTGCAAATAAATCAACAATAGGCAGGTATCCGTTGTATCTCGCCCATAAACCAGCATCATTTGTGATATAACCATCATTCACAATTGAATCAATACGTGCATATATCTCGTTTATATCTGGGCTAACAACACAACGTGTATGCATATTGAAGCTATCAGCTAATCTTTTGAAGCGCTCCAATGTCATTGTTGAACTGGGGGCAACCTGATAGCTACAAATCACAGCAATGGAACTATCAAAGAAATCAACAATAGGATAGTACTTAAACTGTTTCCCCCAATTTGCAGCGTCATTTGTAATAACTCTTTGCCTTAAAGCCCAATCTATTCTGCTGATTGCATTTGATTCGCTTGGTTTAGCTGCACAGCGACTGTTTAATACATTATCAAAATAAGCTTGAAAGCGATAAGCAGATGTATCTGTTGCTGCTTTTACTGATAAAGATGAAAAAGCCAGACTGGCTGCAACAAGCAATGTTGTTAGTTTCATATTAGTTACTCATTAAAAAATTAATGTAAAGGGTCCGCATCTAAGGCCACGACGCACATGATGCACTGTTAAAGTATTCCACTGGCGATGTAGATCTAATCAATCGTGAAAGCAAGCTTCAAAGGGGCATGTAAGGACCTTCATCTAATTAGAACATCCAAATCCCACGCTTCTCATAAAAAGCTTTTAATAAAGGACTCATGTGAGATGTACTTTTAATATTTACCCACTGTAACGTATCCGACTTCCATGACACTCTTCCATGACTTTCCAGCAAGTTTCACACCGCCAAAATGCTACAAGAAACAATTTTTATAAAATTAATTATCCAATTCATAATGTGAACATTTCTTAAGCGACTTTATTTTTACATAGATAAAAAGCGAAAAACAAAAGTTCATCCCAATACAAGCATCAGGATTAATATGGCAATAAAAATAAAAATAAAAGCATAAATTTCAAAATACTAACAAAATAAAAATGCAAATTTATAAATTATGGGTGACATTAGAATCGATCAAGTTTAAAATCTGCAATATTGTAGATAATGGATTGGTTCTATAGAAACATCAATAAACTGTAGATCATAAATATAACCCATTGCATTAACTCACATTTATTAACATAATGTTTCACAACAAGCGATAAACCCATTTAATTAAATAAAGCAAATCACTCTAGATATCTAGGCTTTAATAGCAAAAAACTATAATAAAAATAAGAATAGAACAATTTATTGCGCAAACCACCTCTTTCTGGCCTCAATTTAAAGCTTATTGGTAATAAACTGTCTACGCATTCTTTCCGCATTCAGTTTTGATATCACTTTAAAAGTTTAAATTTCCTGTATAAAACTTGTTCCAGAAAGAACTAAGGCACAATAACATCGCGATAGTGAGTAGGCTGAATACATAAGAATACTCATACAAGATTCACTGGCAGGTAACTAAAGCTTCGCTCATCAGTCCATTTTTTCAATGATTTAACTCTGCTTATTTATCAACTTGTATGAATGCTGCTGACTGGCATTCGTACTGATATAGTACGATGTTGAGATTCTCTCTAATATGTGAGTCAGCAACCGGTTCTTAATGTGAACAAATAAATTTATTGGCACTGAGTAAGAGATAACGACAAGCTTCCTTAAGTACCATGGCTTTTATGAACTCGTAACTTTTATAAATATCACCAGACTGCTGGCGCCACCATGCTTAATATATTGGCTTCAAAAAACAAACGCACAAATTGACAGCGGTGTCATTTGGTGGCAAATTTAAACAGGCATTTATTAAACAATCAAAAGGAATTACAAATGAAAAAGTTAGCAACTGTAAGTGCAGCACTTCTTATGTCATTCATGGCCGCTCCTAGCTTTGATGCACAAGCAGCAGCACAGTATACTCAATGTACATATAAAAAAGTTGCGGGTGCACCTTGGGCGGGAGAGTATCGCTACACACAACTTTCAGGTCATGTAACTTGTCCTGCAAATTTAGCAGTCACTATTGGCTACTATAAGCTTATCAGTCAGAGACATATCAACTAATTGCAGTATAAAAAGTATTGAGGGCTTAACATTCATGGGGATGCCCTCTTGTACCAATGCTTCGAAAAAGCGCTCGATTTCATATTTTAATCATACGTGCATTTGACTCACATAAAGGTAAGATAAATTAAAAAAAGCTCCCCTGCTAAACAATGAGACCTTCCAAACAGCAAGATTATAAAGCCAGCTCACCCTTATTGGATTTCCCATATTGTCATCCAGTACGACACAAACGACAGAGTCAACACGTGTAAATAACGGCATGTCCGCGTTCAAAAAAGGGACACTATTGATGATTTAAAATTGTGATTTACACTTATACTTGTAGATATTTTATTTTTTGAAGGTATTCCTATTCTTAAGTTAAAAGAGCGCTTTGGGGCACTGACTAAAGCACAACCAATTCTGATCAATCGATATCCAACATACGCTGCTTATTTACTTATTGTGACGGCTGCGTTTTTACTTTATTACCCGGTACGTTACGCTATCAGTAATAGTTATGGCTTAGCTGTTGCTGTGGTGATTGTAATTGCTGCGCTCCTGTTTACAGCAGTGCGTTTATTCCAAGGACGCCTTAGTGTATTAAAGTGCATTGTTTTGAGTGCAGTCTTGGGAAGTACGCTGATATATTTTTCCTTTCAATCTCCCATTATTGCCGTAATTTGGTTGCCTGCTTTTCTCGTTGGCGTATTTATGGTCTTTCCATTTAAAATGGCCTGTTTTACAAACAGTAGCTGCTGGGCTGTTATTACATATTTAACCTTTATGAACTTACATATAGAGATAGCACTAAGGTCGGCAATGTCTTCCGGTCTTGTCATGTTATTAACAGCAGTTATCGTGAGGACGTATAATGAAGCCATTCAAGCTGCTGAAAATGTTGCAACGAAAGATCCATTAACCGGCGCACTCAATCGACGAACGCTCATAGAAAATATTGAGCTTGAATCAGAACGAGTAACAAGATATGGCCAAACCTGCTCTATCATCATGATAGATTTAGATAACTTTAAGACCTTGAATGACAAATTAGGCCATGGGATCGGGGATGAAATGTTAGTCAACTTCGTGAAATTGGTTCAACAATATACCCGCAAGAATGACAAGCTATTTAGGCTAGGAGGAGATGAGTTCATGTTACTCATACCCGGTATGAACGCATACACTGCCGAAACTTTTATTGCCCGCATCCAAAATTTAGTTCCATCTAAACTCTCTGTAGACAGTGTTGCACTCGGTATGAGCTTTGGCGTATGCGAAGTTACAGCCGACACCGCGATTGAGCAATTGCTTGAACTAGCAGATCAAGCCCTATATCAAAATAAAGCGCAAAGAAAAGAGCAAAATAATCCAATATGAAACCATATGAAATTCATGCTTTTATTTTATATTTAAACTAAATTTTTAGGCTCAGCCACCTTTTAATAAAACTTTTCATTTACTTTTTTAAATCAAGTTAATAACATAAATTGGCAATTATGTTTAAATAAGGAAAATAATAATGAAAGTGAAACTAATAAAGAAAAATCTAAAAAACCTAAATAAAAGCAATGAATTAAATCACAACGCAACACCACAAGTTGGTGGAGGTGCTGAGCCGTCAATTTACCCAGTTTGTCGTCCTACAAACCCAGTTATCTGCTGGACTGGCAGACGCGGCTGTGTAACTAGATAATAAGGTGATTTGACTGCTGATTTTCAAGCAGCCACCCCATAAAATACCATCTGTGCACATTTTAATGATCGCTACATGATGGTATTTTATTGAAGCGCTTGATATATAAAATGCATTTTCCTGCATTTTTTATGAGGCCCGATTTAAACTATTTAAAAATTTTAGCCGATGGATTTTTTTCATTAAGTTAAAAGTCCATGTAGCTGTGTTCACACTAAATCGAACTTATTGTAAATAGTATTTTAAGGAGAAAATATGAAACTTAAAAAGAAACAAATTAAGTTATTAAACAAAGACCAAAAAACACTGGCAGCAAAACAAACTCAGTACGTTGCAGGCGCATACAATAGCAGGCGCTGTTACACAGAGTTAGTGATGTGTGGCACCACAACCTGTCCATCACAGCATCCTGAATGTGAAACTTTACTTTGTAATACGTATTGGTGCTAAGACCTGTTTTAAACGCGCTTTCAAACGATTGCGTGTTTAACCTCATTCTTAAATTCTTCAACTTTAATACTTTCCAATTCCCTTATCGGCTTAATGTGATAATATCATCCTACTTTCAAAGGATTGCAATGTAGCTAATTATGCTGCTCTAAGCTCAAGGCCATAGCTATAATATGGTCATATTATGAACTCTCTTTGGGAAGTATATTATTGTACCGATTCATCGCTTGCCTGTTGTGTACTATAACTGCTTTTTCTGCAGCTACGCATAATGCCTCTCCACATAACGCGATAAACGAGCTAACTGTAGAACAATCCCAACCAGTAAAGTGGCAAGACATCGCGAATATAGTCTTACCACAAGGAAAGCCCGTATTAAAAAAATCGACTCAAAAAGATTTAGACAAAAGTATACAAATAAGTTGGGAAAATGCCGAAAACTATACAGCTCAACCCATTGAGATATTAACATCGAAGATTATGGGAGCTGCTTTTTCGCCGGTTAATAATAAACGCACCCTCCCACTTTGGACTCAAGTAAAACCCACACAATTTGAGCTAAGCACATTGTCAGATATCAGGCACTTTTCTACCCGCCAAGGTCTGCCCACGGGTGCCATTTATAAAACTGTTCAAGATGAAACTGGCGCCTTATGGCTCGCCACCAATGGAGAAGGGCTATGCCAATATATTGGTGATCACTTTAGATGCTTTAACGATAGTCACGGCCTAAACAATAACCGAGTGTGGGATATCGCTAAAACCAGCTCCAATAAATTTGTACTTGCGACAGACAAAGGCCTGAACATTTTTGATGGACATCATTTTCAAGTACTTGAAATTGATAAAAAGCCGTTTCTAGATAAAGTGAATAACGTTGAAGTTATCGATGAAACCATCTTTTTCTCAACGCAAACCGCCTTATATCAATATGACAATCACATGCTAAAAACACTAAGCAATGATTTCAAAACTAATCAGTTCTTTGATTTGAGTGCTGATGGCGACTCACTCTGGGTTGCATCAAGCTCAGGAGTGCTTAAATTCGAACAAGGTGAATTATCGCAATATCAATTTGATAATCAGTGCCAAGGTAGTGCCAATACAGTAACAAGTACAAAGCAGCACGTTCACTTTGCGCTTAATAGCGGCCAGGTTTGCCGAATTGATAAATCAACACGCAATGTTGCGGTCTTGTCTGGAGTACACACGCCAAACGTCACAGCGCTTATGTTCGACAGTGAGCGTGAGACATTGTGGATAGGTGACGATAGCTGGGGGATATTCAAACTAAGGAACAATCAAGCCTATAACTATAATAAAAAAAATGGCCTTAGCGATAAACATATACGCGGTATAACGAAAGATGCTCAGGGTCATATTTGGGTATCTACCTATGGTGGTGGCATCAATAGACTCCGCGAGGCGGGATTCAAGTTGCTCTCAAAACGCAACGGCTTACTCAATGAGCGAGTCAGTGCTTTGGCAAATATCAATGATCAGTTATGGCTCGGCCAATATGGCACTGGGGTACAAATACTCGAACATGATGAGTGGTTAACGCCTGTCGCCACTCTGTTCAATCGCTACATCCATAGTATTGCAAAAGATGACCAAGACCGTGTTTGGCTGGGCAGCCGCCAAGGCATAATTGTCTTAACCCTTGATAGCAGTACCCATATTTGGCATGACCAAGGCTTAACTGCGGATATTGTGCATCAAATAATTTCTGCTTCTGATGGCTGTATGTATATAGCAACACAAAACGGTCTGTACCGTAGCTGTGACGGGAAGTTGCAATTTCTAAAACTTACTCAAACTGAATATGTAATAGATGTGTTTGTTGATAGTATTCAGCGTGTTTGGTTTGTAACCAATGGCGGTGGCAGCTATTTTTTAGAAAATGGTATGGTATATAAATTCACAGAATCAGGCGGTTCTCCCAGCAACTGGGCATACAGTATCGAAGAAGATGACAACCAAATTATCTATCTAGGTACAAGATCTGGTGTACTTGCGCTCAAAGAAGATAATAGCCGTTGGCTTGGGCATCATATCAGCAAGCAAGAAGGCCTCAGTAGCAATATTGTACTGGGTTTAAAGTACCATCAAGACGCACTTTGGATTGGTACAGAGCGGGGCAATAATCGGCTTAAAACCACCAAACTTTTTAAATCTGATGCCCCATTAGAGTTGGATGCTTTTGTGTATGACAATGGCTACATTGCCGTCGATGCAACCTTGAATACAGCAGCACTGCGTAAGAATACATTCTATTGGGGCTCTGGTAGCGGGCTTACATACTTTGACCCAAATAAATTAGACATAACCCCAAATTTAAAAAGTACATTACTCGAAGTGGCATCATTAGACATAGATGGCAACCACTCCTACCCGTCAATAAGTCAAACACAAGCGAGCAACTTAGCGTTTTCTTCAGACACTTTGCAAATCACCTTTAAGTTTAGTCACAATGACTGGACATCCCCTGAGCGAGTTATGTATCAGACTCGCTTGCGCGGCAGTAGTGAAATATGGAGTGAACCGACAAGTTTAAGCGAAATTACATACAACCATCTTTCTCCCGGAAATTATGAATTTCAAGTGAGAGCCACAACGCGAAGTCAGCATGGCCAACCTGTTAGCTACTCGTTCACATTGCTCGCGCCCTGGTGGCAAACATGGCCAGCCTATTCAATCATGTTAATTACAGCCCTGCTTTGCATGTACCAAGTAATGAAGTGGCGGTTTAACATTTTAGCTACTCAGCAAAGAGTAAAAGACAGAGCCGAGTTTTCTGAAGCACTGCTGGCACGAAAAAAACAGCTCTTAGCTGAAGTTTCCCATGAGATCCGCACCCCATTAAGCGTGTTAAAAATGTCCATCGAAGGGCTAGAATATAACCTGTTAGAAGACACTGAAAAAACCTATGAACTGCTGCATAGACGCATAGGAGACATCAATAAACTCGTCGCAGATATTGATCAATTAGCAATGACTGAGCTAGAGGAGCGCCCACTAAATAGAGCTTATCACCCAGTAAAGCCTTGGTTAGTTTCATGGTGCAATGATGCAAAAGATCGGGTAAATCAACGTCCAGATTCTCAATTTCAGTATGATATTAGGTTATCTGACCAATTATTCATGCACGCCGATTTAGATAGGCTGACACAAGTACTCTCCAATATCTTATCAAACAGCTTAAGATACAGTGCTGCACCGGCAACTATTCAGCTACGAGCCTACTTAAAATCAGGTCAATTAAACATTTCAATCAGAGACAGTGCACCCGGCGTTTCTGATTCCGAGCTTAAAGATATTTTTAAGCGTATGTATCAAAGCGAACAAAATAAGACATTATACAAAGGCGGCACAGGACTCGGTCTTGCTATATGCCAAGACTTAATCACGCGCCATGGCGGTATTATCAACGCCAGTCATAGTGAAATAGGTGGCGTTAGGATCAAGATAACCTTACCTATTTTGGAAGTGTAACCATACTTCCACAAGTATGAGCTCCCAAAACCAAGAAGAAGTTTCAACGACCGAAACAATTGGATCTGGGTGAGTAACACACTTGCAGGCCTTGATAGACTAACTACAACAGCTAAATGGCCACAAATCTCTTGAGTTTCTAAAGTCTATACAAGACAATGGATGTAATTGATAATTATTATCAATTACAGACCTTTAAAAGGAGATAAATGGGTATGAAGATAAAATTTAGTTTAACCAGTAAGGTGTCTTACCCTCTGGTTTTTGTGTGTGTTAGCAGTGTATCAACTCAATTAATGGCTGCACAAACTGCTCCTCAACTCAGTGCAGAAGAGCGCGCTTGCATGTCACTGCGCTTCGACGATTTCTCGAAACTTGAAAGCGGCGAAGCTGCAACCAATGTGATCGAGTCAAGCTTTGTGAAAGGGTATCAAATGAATGCCACTGAGTCTGAGTGGGCCTACAAACACAGCAGACTTATGGGCGCACCAATTCCTAGATCTCAGACACAACTACCAGATCATTGCTTAGTAAAAGGATACGTATCGCCCACAATTCGATTTGAACTTCGCTTGCCAGCAAGAGCTCTGTGGAACCAAAAATATCTACTCAACGCCTGTATGGGGTTTTGTGGCGATGTTAGCCCCTACCCGCCAATGGCAGGTATAGTAAGACACTACGCAACCATGAGCCATGATGGCGGCCATACCGCATATGGCTTTGACGGTAAATGGGCCAGAAACAACCAGCAATTGAAAATAGACTTTGCTTATCGCGCCAACCATGTGGTCGCTGTTGCAGCAAAAGCCATCATGGAAAAGTTTTATCATA
Organism: Pseudoalteromonas luteoviolacea H33-S; assembly: GCF_001625695.1. Taxonomy (GTDB): domain Bacteria; phylum Pseudomonadota; class Gammaproteobacteria; order Enterobacterales; family Alteromonadaceae; genus Pseudoalteromonas; species Pseudoalteromonas luteoviolacea_B. The sequence continues at coordinate 66,526 of NZ_AUXY01000053.1, read as the reverse complement.
CACAGCCACAATATTCGTTCATAACTGGCTGCTCAAAAGGCGGGCACGCCGGTGTCATGGCAGCTAAGCGCTACCCCAATGATTTTGATGGTGTAATAGCACGAGGCCCAACAGTAAACTATACCGATGTAAACTTGGTTAACTGCATGGATAATGCCCGAGCTGTTTTAAATGACAGAGATGAGCCAATTTTGTCATCACAAGAAATTCCTATGATAGCCAGCGCAGTTATGAGCGCCTGTGATCACAAGGACGGATTAGTAGATGGTGTGATCAGTGATCCAAGACTTTGTGACTTTGACCCACAAACCCTAGCCTGTGAGGCTGGCCAAGTAAGCAATTGTTTGTCAACTCAGCAAGTCGAAGCGGTTAAAGCGTTATATGCCCCATCCAAAAATGCACAAGGTGAGGTAATTTATGGCGGCTTACCTTACGGCTCAGAGCCTGAATGGGTAGGCTGGGTCACCCCGCTGCTCACTCAACTGCAGCCATTTGCCTATTATGCCGCAACTGAATATTTAAAGTACCTCGCTTATCCAGAAGCCCTTGATATCGACTACGACTGGCGAGATTTTTCATATCAAAATGAGAAAGAAAACCTTCAAGAAATCAGCAAACTAATAGATGCTGATGACCCAGATTTACGACAGTTCAAAAACAGTGGCGGTAAAATGATTGTGCTTCACGGCTGGTCTGATGCGGCAATTCCGGCATATGCGACGATAGATTGGTATGAAAATGTAGAGTCATTTATGCATACTCACCATCAGGAAGTTAGAGACTTTGCTCGACTATTTTTACTGCCAGGCGTGATCCACTGTGGCATAGATGGACCGGGCAACTCCACCTATGACGCCATAAGTGCACTTGAAGCTTGGGTGATAGGCGGTGTCGCTCCTGACTCTTTGCTCACCCAAAAAGAAAATGCGCTAGGTGAGGTCATCAAGGAACAACCTGCTTATCCCTATCCAATGCAAGCTGTTTATAACGGTAAGGGTGACCCAACAAAAGCAACTAGCTTTTATGCAGGGTTTCTAAAATAATCAATATAAAGAATTAGCGATATTTCAATATCGCTAATTCTTATAAATCATATTATAAATTACCTATACCTGCATTTAAAAACAAAAACTCCATTTAAAATAAAAACAGCATTGACAATCACAAAAAATATAGATAACTTTAATTACGATAATAATTAAAAGGATATAAGATGAACATTAAAATAAAGAAAAAAGCGCTTAAAACTCTAACTAAAAAACAATCTTTAGCGCTAGAAGCAACGCCTAAAATTGCTGCTGCAGGTACACATAGAACGGCGAACGTATGCTGGCTTTCAATGCATGATGATAAAGTACAGTGCGCATAAGATCTTACTACTAGGGCCGCTATATGCGGCCTTTTTAATTTATTACCCCTAAATTCAGGGCATATCAAATTAATGTTTTAAGAGCAAAAGTTATTCATTAAACTCACAGCTTGCATACCCATATAATTACCCAACATACATAACGATTAATTTCAATTTCTTCTAAAAAAACGGCAATCTTCCCTTCTTTAGACCTTACCACTGCGTATGGGATCATATTGAATGTACAATTAACGTTGCCAGAGCTAATCTCTGCTAATTTTGTTATAATTCCTATTCGTTTTTCCTTAAGATCCCTCTATGTTTGATATCCAATTAAATAGCTTTGTACGCCGAGTCAATCATGCAAGTGAACTAAAAAGCATCATTAAAGCTACCGGAGCGCAACTTAATCGAAAAGGCCGCTCAAGAAACTGGCGGCTACAGGGAAATTGGTCTCAATGTGAGTTAATCATCCAAAGCATACAACAGCAGGATGAACCCAGCTGGCACTGGGTACTTGAGGTATTAAACAAATTGAAACCCAAACCAAGTATTGCTGATTTAGTGGATGAAATAAATGCAAATCCTAATATAACGCTACAGCAATTAATGATAAAAACAGACTGCTCCCTTATAGAAGCTAGAAAAGCGTTCGACCTAGTGGCTTGGGAGTAACTATCACTCAATAAACCATCTTCCTAACTAAGTGTCCTTAAAGTAAGCTACCTAATTATTAAACTAAAGCGCTTTATGATTATTTTGCCAATAAGCCATATATAGCGGAGTCAGATACAATACCATCTATCTCCCAGCGCTGCTTTAACAGCCCTTCTTGTTCAAAGCCGAGTCTTTCCAATGCTTTTCCTGATGCAGTATTGTCAGGGTCAATTTCAGCTTCTAGCCTGCGTAACTGCAAATGATTAAATGCATATTCAACCAAGGCAGACGAAGCTTCAAAAACAATCCCTTTGCCCCAAGACTCACGCTTTATGCCAAAACCAAGCTCTGCACGCCTTGACTCTTTATCATAGTTAAACAGCATTACCTTACCCAGAAGTTGCTTTGTTTCTTTGCAGTAAATGCCCAAAGTAAGGGCTGACGAATTTCGCATAGCATCTAAACTTGTAGAGATAAACTCACGGGCTTGCTCAATTGAATGCCAAGGCGGTGTATTCCAGTATTTCATGACTTCAGGATCTGAAAAAATCTCTAATAAGCCGGCAGCGTCTTTGTCATCTAAATTTTTTAACTCTAATCGCTCAGTTTTAATGTGCGTATTCAGCATATAACTCTCTATCCTTCGCTTGTATGAAGCTAGTATCTGCATTAGCAGGTGGTCTCGCTTCAATAAATTAAACAAGCTGATTATAAACAATCATATTAAAATTAAATATAAAAGAGATAAAAGCCCTTAAAGCACATTAGTAAAAAAATCATTAACACTGAAATATAAAAACCAACCATTAATAAAAATCCTATTAATAAGCAACAGCAATATCACATCACATTTAAACTTCGATTTTTAACCGAAGTTATAACTTCTCAGATCTAAACTGATAATAACTCTGTAAAGCTAAAGGCACTGAGGTATATGGGTTTTCAACATGTCCAGCTCCCTCACTATAGCTGTGCTGGGTGTAGAAGTTTGCTGGCCCATATGAATCTATGGCTTTGAGTAAGCCTTTAAACGAGCCTTTAATAATATCATTCTCAGCACCGCCTATACTTAGATACAAAAATAACGGGTCACCCTCTACGTTTTTCAGCCCCTTTTGAAACTCTCGAACAACCACTGAATCGTCATACCAAGCTGCTGGGCTAAACGCAAAATAGCCGGAAAACAGTTCAGGCTTGGTAATGAGCGTATATAAAACAAAGCTACCACCAGCAGAAAAACCAGTTAGGACTCGGTTCTCACTCACCTTATAGTTGGCCTCAACATAAGGTAACACCTCTGTTTCAATGAAAGATAAAAACAAGTCAGCTCTACCAAATATTTCAGGTGAATTTTCATTAGGGGGCCTTGCTTCAATTGCCACATCTTTTCTAGCAAATGGAGGGACTAGATCTCTGTTGCGTGAGTCTGTCCAAAATAAATTTGGAATTGCCACGACAATAGAGTCTTCGACTTTACCTGCTTGGGCTAACTGGATGAGAGATTCATCCCACCGAGATAAATTGAAATTCCCATCAGATTTTATAATTACTGGATACGTTTTATTTTCGTCATAGCTTTTTGGTAATCTAATAAAAATTTTTCTTTGTTCTGATAGCACCTCAGAATAAAGACTATGATCTATAAAAGCAGATGTATACTCTTGCGTATAGCGCTGATAGCCCATGAAAGCCAACATAACGACTAATACTAGCAAACTTACCAGAAGCAGCTTATTTCTAAATACTGTCAAAATTTATCCTTTTTATCTCTCTTGTTGGAGATTTAGAAAACCTTAGTTGCGCAACGTATAGGCCTACCAGCCTTAATTGTTTGGCTTTGTTGGAAAGTTAGCTTCACATTATTCCAGGCGCAAATGTGTAAACCAAAACCTAAGACCGAATAAGCAGTCTATAAGCCTTGCTTCTGCTGATAATGATATAACCCAGTAAGCGCATTAAACAGGCCAGCAGCCATTGTAAAGTCATGAGAATCGTCATTAAACTCATCTTGCCTCAAGTACAGATCTAGATTCCGATTTCTAAGAATTGTTTGTGATAATTCGTCATAAACTTCACGCATTTCGCCACCTTCGCTGCCGATATTCATGTAGAGGTAATTTTTAATTGGCTGTTTAGAAGTTACGTATTTTTGCGTCGCCTTAGCTGTTTCTCGAGCTCCCCACCAAACCGCTGGACTAAAGGCTAAATGACCTTGAAAAAGCTTTGGCCGGGACTGAAAACTATGGATAACTAATAAACCAGCGATTGAGTGACCAGCTAAAATATTAAAGTTATTTGTACGATAAGTTTTATTAACCTGTGGAATGAGTTCGTTTTCAATGAAGTCTAAAAATTTATCACCGCCTCCACCTGCTCCCACAGGCCCTCGCGGGTCTCTATTCACAGTGGGTGCGAAATCTGTAATACGATCATGGCTAGTTAAACCGACAATAATATGTTCATTTGTCCCATTGGACAGGTGCAACCTATGGAGCATTCCGTTAACTAACTCACCATTGAGTTCGCCATCAAGTACGTACAATACTGGATAGTTTTTTGTAGCATTGGCTTCATAAGATGAAGGGAGTGCGACGGTGATTTTTGGGAGCTCAGTTAAATATTGCGATTTAGGAAGTGCTACTCCTTTAAAACTAGATGCATCAGCAATCGTCGAAATAAGACAAAAGAACAGTGTCAAAATTATAATTTTCAAAATATAAAATTCCTTTTGAAGATATAGTGAATGTCAGTTTTTTCTCGACCAACTAAAAAGCACTATAGTCATAGCAATAATTACTTGAAAAAAATATAATAAAAACCAAAAAAACTCAAGGGCGCACCAAAAACCATATTAATAAATTAATATTAAAGGCTTAAAGGGGTTGATTATTAAACAATAATATTTATATAAAACACCATCAATATCAAGCAACGACCAAACCAAGGAGAAAAAAACAAATAAAATCAATAATTACAACAACTTATGGCCAAACCAATATAAAACCAATTAAACACCGCTTCAAGGTTTATATTGCCAAAAAATAAAGGGGGCTAAAAAATTAATTAAAATTCGAAAACACATATAAAAAAAGTAAATCATCAAGGATTGTTACATGTTAAAACAAAGGGCGTTATGATCGTCAACAACGCCATCTGAAGCTTTATATCTCTAAAAATTATAGTGCGTATGAGCAGCCTACAAAGGGAAGCAGCCATGTAACGAAGCACGGCTCAGCATGTCGTAAGCTATTCAACCAACTCCCTTTCAAAAATAGCAATCATTTGCTCCGAACCACCAGTTGAATCAGTAGGGATTACCATTTGCTTAAAACGCCACCCACCAATTGCCTCTTCATTTAGCGCTTGGTCCACATTTGAAATACCTTTTTTAAACCAACCATGATTAAATTTAATTGATACTGTTTTATATTCGTAACTCTTCATTTCTGTCGTCTCCTTATAGTCCAGATCATGAATATCTACTTCTAGCGCAGACGCCAACGATTTTTTAGACTGCAAAGATATCGTTGCTTCTTTTTCTATTCGCTGAATAGTTCTCAAATTTAAGCCTGCAGCAATCGCCAGCTCTTCTTGAGACCAAGACTTTTGATGCCTTAGTCTAATTATCAAATCTGCATTTATTTTCATTAGATACTTATAACCTGAGTGTTTGATACAAGGTAAAACATAAATTAAATTCGTCTCTTCTATTAACGAAATTTATACGACACGATTCTGAAGACTATACGACAGTTTTACAAAGCTAAGGTAGTTTTGCGTTACATCTTTCAGTTGTAACAATCGTCTAATTTAGACCGTTAAGTAATTTTATAAAATAAAAACTATAATTTTATCTATACTTAACAAGCAATTGCTAAATCTTCGACCTTTTATGCACTCTTAGGTTTAATTTACTTAAACCATAAAAGCCTGTCTGACAATGTAATTACTCCCAAATTCAACTAGTCAGTTTCATCACTACAAATAATATCGAAGTAATATTGATTGAATGCTTGAGGATCAACATTAATTGCGATGGTTTGTTTTGGCCTAGCCGCCCACTCATCAATGGGAAAAATTCTATCTGAGCTTTTAAACAAGGTATGACCTTTTGCAGGCCCGTCAGTGATAACTCGTATCCGCCCTCGTTTAGTCGTAAATATTTGAGGTGCTACCAAGTACATGATTGCAGAAGAGTCATGAACATAAAACCCATCTAAACCAAGGTCATCATTGTAAAACTTTGCATAAAAACGTGTGATGTCATATATGAATTGACCATACTGTGCACTGCTTACTCTCATTTTCTCTAGATACGCATTTGACATCAAAGTTTGTTGCGTGACATCTAATCCTATGAGCGTGACTGGCCAGTCAGCATTGATCACAATATCTGCAGCTAGCGGATCGCCATACACATTCGCTTCTGCAAATGGTGTCAAATTTCCGGTATGACCATTGTGTCCAAATGCACCGCCCATAATGATGACTTCTTTCACTAACTTGCCAATTTCAGGCGCTTTTTCAATTGCCATCGCCAAGTTTGTTAGCCGACCTACCGCAACTAACGTGATCTCTCCCGGCTGATTTTTAATTGTTTCGATAAGGTAGTCATGTGCAATAAGCGGTGATATCTGCGTGTTTATAACTTTAGGTATTTCAATATCTCCCAGCCCATTGTCACCATGAACTAAGGTGGCGGGCTCTGTTTTCACTTGATCTAGTGGGATGTTAACCCCCTTAGCGACTTCAGCAGACATACCGAACTGTTGTTTTAAATAAAGCGCATTTCGCGTGGTATTTTCTATGTTTGCATTGCCAAAAGTAGTCGTAATACCAACCAACTCAATATCCGAACAAGCGTGTGCCAAAAGCAGTGCCATCGCGTCATCAATGCCCGGATCTGTATCAAATATTATTTTTTTCATTTCACCCCTTATAATTTGGAACGATACAAAATCATAATACATCATCAGTAAACATTTAACTAACATTTGATCGCTTTTAAACCGAAAGACAGTTCGGATTGTGCTTTTATTGCAACTTAAGCACTAGTCAATTCGCGGTAATATGCCCCTAGTAAGTAATTAGCTACCGAAGCCAAGCTTTGAAGCCTAACCATGCTCGATGAGTTGATCTTAGATTTGAATATTATTGGAAGATGAGGCAATTGAAGAGTCTTTAACGTTAATGATGCCAAAAAAGACACAATGCTGGCTGTGGGTTGCAAGCAGCTTAACCTCCTCCTGATAACATTACTGAATGTGTCTATTTGCTCTGTAGGTGTGCACAATCCTCCCCTCATTTCAAATTGTGCATTCACAATACTACTTTAGTGCAAGGTACTAATTTATATAAACTTATTAGATAAAATCTGAGGCTTTTGTATGACTTTACAAAGCATTTTAAGGTGAAATGTGCAAATACTGTGAAAGTTGCAGTTGATGCTTTGCGGTTATGACGGTTTTAAGCTAAGTTCCTTTGACAGGCTTAAAATAGCAAACCTTTTGAAAGAAAGGGACGCAAAGCTTCCGGTCTAAGGTGAAAACTAAGATAGCGGGGTTGCTGAATGCCAATGCTTAAAATGGTGACAATGTGCATACTGTTGTTTTGTATGCGCATTGCGTAGCCTATCGGTATTCACGTCTTTGACATGTCATGTCATACCTCCAGCCCTTGGTCTTTCCTCATACCCGATTTTTGCATCAGCTATTGCCGCCTGTGAGTTCTGGTCGAATGCCTGTTCAATGAAGAACAGCAGGGAAATAACATGTCAAATGGCAATGTTTCGGGGAATTTTCATGAGACAACATAGATACAACAGCAAGCAGCACCGATTTTTAAAAATCGGCCTCTGTTTAATGGTTTTGGGGCACCCAATACACAGCTTAGCTGCACAATGCGAGTTCAATGTAAAAAATGAATGGCAAAGTGGCTATACCGCAGAGGTCACCGTGTTTAACAATACTAACTCGGCCATAAACGGCTGGGAAGTTGGATTAGAGTTTAACCAAGGGGAATCGATTAACAATGCTTGGCGCGCCCAATTGAGTGGCAATAGTCCATATCAATTTAGCAACCTTAATTGGAACAGCACCATTCAGCCGGGCTCATCCAAAGCGTTTGGCTTTAACGTCAAAAAGAACAATGGGCAAGCCGTTACCATACCAAGATTATTTGGTATTTGTGAAGGAGGCTCACAAAATAATAATGTTACGGTTGTAGCGTCAGCGTCTAACAACCAAGGCACGGCGCCTGCGACAATCAACTTTACCAGCGAGGCGACTAATTTACCGTCAGATAATGTGAGCTACCACTGGGATTTTGGTAATGGACAGACCTCTAATGAAATAAATCCTCAGCATACCTTTGAGCAAGCTGGCGCTTACTCTGTTTTATTGACCATCAAAGACGGAATAAACGATTACCCTGCGGCGCCCATACCAGTCACCATTAGTGAGGCTCAGCCTGGGTCTGCACAATGTACTTTTGAAGTTGAACAAGAGTGGATCTCAGGGTTTCGTGGCAAAGTTACCATTACCAATACTGAAAGTGTTGCTATTTCCAACTGGAAAGTACTCATGGCATTTTCAGACAACACCAAGTTGACGGGCGTTTGGCATGCTAGGCACAGTGGCAATAACCCGTATGAAATCATCAATGAAAATTACAACAGCACCATAAACCCAGGCCAGAGTTTAAATTTTGGCTTCAATGCCCAAAAAGCACAGGAAAATGATACACCAACAATTCCTTCTCTTGGCGGTTTATGCTCATTAGACGGTGATATTAATCACGCGCCATTAGCAGTTGCATCGGCCTCTACTACATCAGGTGATTACCCACTAACGATAAACTTTAAAGGCGATGAATCTTCTGATTTAGACGGTGATACACTCACATTTAGCTGGGACTTTGGAAACGGACAGACTTCAAGCGAGCCAAACCCTACTTATATTTATGAAGAAAAAGGCACATTTAGCGTCACGTTAACGGTCAACGATGGTGTTATAAGCACAGTCAGCGATCCAGTCTCTATTCAAGTTTCAGAACCTGAGGCGCCGCCCATCAGCACGCCATTTATATTAGACCCTCAAAGCTCTCATCTTTACTTTGTATCGACCAAAAAACAGCACCTCGTTGAATCACACACATTTAACGATATCAGTGGCAGTATTACACCTGAAGGGGTAGCAAGATTAGCCATTGACCTGAGCAGTGTAGATACCGCTAACGACACCCGTGATGGCAGAATGAAAGAATTTTTATTCGATACCGAGTCATTCCCAACCGCTGAAGCCCTGCTTGCTATTGATTATGCTGCGCTCGTTGCACTTCCTATTGGTAGCACTGAAATGCAATCCATCTCAACCACACTCAATCTCACTGGCGTTATAAAAGAAGTGAACGCTGATGTCGTTATTCGACGTCTTGCAAACAATAAAATTATGGTGCAAACCCTAGCACCAATTGTGCTAGACGCCACAGACTTTGGTTTAGAGCCTGGAATTGAAACACTCAGAACATTGGCAAACTTATCGGTGATCAGTTACGCAGTGCCCGTGAGTTTTAACCTTGTTTTTGAAGCGCAGCAATAGGAGGGAAAGAAGATGAAACGCAATACATTAACACGCTTTTTTACCTTGACTGATACTTGGTCTCATACGCCTAAAATCGCCAAGTTCGCTGCCTGTTTAAGCCTACTAACCAGTGCTTCTTTTGTTCAAGCGGCACAGTGTTCCTTCACCATTCCAGACAATTGGAACAACGGCTTTAAAACAGAGATTGTCATTGATAACCCGTCAGATCAGGATCTCAATAATTGGTCCATCGAACTTACATGGGATCAAGGTATTTCGCTGCAAAACAGCTGGAATGGTGATTTCAACTGCCATGATACAGGCTGTACCATTTCGTCACAAAGCCATACCATACACGCCAATCAGTCATTTGGTTTAGGCTTTGTTGCCAATAAAAACGGCTTAACTGGTGATGTCACCATGACCTTAAGTGGTGATATTTGCACAAATTCAGAGCCCACTACGCCACCGGATGATGTAACTGAAACGGGTTTATGGCAACTTGATAGCACCGCGTCTTTACTGAGTTATGTGTCAGTAAAAAAAGAACACGTTGCAGAGTTAAATCAGTTTGTTACACAAAACAATGAAGCCCCCGCTCTATCTGGTAGTATCGACGCCGATGGTAACGTAAAACTGGCCGTTGATCTAAGTACTATTTCGACTGGTGTGGATATTAGAAACAGTCGAATTTTAGACTTACTCTTTGAGACAGATTTACTGCCCGTCGCTTACTTCAGTGCTCAAATCGACACTGCATTGTTAAGTAATTTAGAAATTGGCCAGCCCGCTATTCAAAATGTGACTGGTGAAATGAGCTTACATGGCATCAACCATCAGATGACGCTTGATGTGTTGGTTGTCAAACTTGCTTCAGGTAAAGTCAATGTCAGCACGGTTTCACCCATGATCATAGATAGCAAAAGCTTTGAAATGGACTATGGCATAGAAGCTTTGCGTGTTGTTGCCAATCTATCAAGTATTGGTGAATCTGTACCTGTCTATTTCAACCTGACTTATTTGACTGCTGAGCAAGACAGCTTTGAGCCAGTTGCTATGGCAGAAAAGCCAGCGGCTCCCACAGAGCTCAGTGCAAGTGTGCTGTCCATCGATGCCAAAGCACAATTAAATTGGCGTGATAACAGCAATTACGAAACCAATTATCTGGTGCGCTTCAAAAGCTTGGATGGACGTTGGCAAACGGCTGCTGAGCTGGCATCAAACTCAAGTTTTTATGAATCAGGGCTACCTGAATCAGGCGAGTTCGATTACAAGGTCATTGCACTCAACAATTCAGTACCTTCAGAACCAAGTAATATTGAGCGTATCGTTGTCACACAAACAGATCCTGTCGCCCGAGGTATGCAACTATATCAAACGGGATGTGCAGGTTGTCACGGCTCAGAAGCAGGTGGTTTAGGATCATTCCCAGCGCTTGATACTGAACGAGATATACAAACGATGATTGATACCATAGTCACTACCATGCCTTATGGCACACCAAGTGCGTGTGATGAGCAATGTGCGACAGATATCGCGGCGTATCTGCAAACTCTTTGGCCTGCACCTTTGACCTGTGATGTCGGTGTTGCCCCCGTGGCATATGGGGCAAGACAGCTGAAGATTTTAACCCAAACTGAGTACCAAAATACGGTCGAAGACTTGCTTGGTGTTAATTTTGAGGTATCTGATGGCTTATCCCCAGACTCTCAAATTGGCTTTTTCATCAACAATACCCATGCTAGCGTGCAACCTTCTAACTACAGCAATTACCTGTTAGTAGCTGAAGAGCTTTCACAATGGGCCGCTGAGAATAACTTTTCACCAGCGCTAAACTGCGATGCGGTTAATGAAGACTGTGCAAATCGCTTAGTGGATGAACTTGCACCGCAAATCTTCCGTCGCCCATTAACGCAAGATGAAGCACAAAACTACAAATTGATAGCAACGGGCTTTTTCCACAGTGGAGATATTGAAGCTGGTATGAAACTCGCCTTAGAAGGATTACTGTCTTCACCGCAATTTATTTATCGCCACGAATTAGGCGAACCTAATCCTGATAACTCAGAACTTGATGCAGATGCCTTCGAGTTGACGTCATGGGAAATGGCGACTTTCTTGTCATACACATTCACGGGCTCCACACCTGACCAACAACTCTGGCAAGCAGCTGAACGTGATGAGCTTCGTGATGAAGCCAACATCATTGCCCACGCTAGCCGTCTAGCTGACAGCGCTAAGTCTGTGCTTGGTGACTTTGTGGGCAGTTGGCTTGGCACAGGTAATTTAGAAGTGGCAACCAAAGATCAAACCGTCTACCCGGGTTTTGCACAATTGGTCCCAGCCATGAAAGCAGAAATGAACGAGACCTTCTCGTACATCATGACCCAACCTGATGAGAAGTTCAGCTCGCTTTATACTGCAAACTTCACCTTCGTTAATCAGTTACTTGCAGAGCACTACAATATTGCAGGTGTCACTGGCGAAGAGTTACAAAAAGTCGATGCAACTGAACGCGGTGGAATCTTAGCCAATGGGGCATTTATGGCGCGCTGGGCTGAGGTTGCCGAGTCCCACCCTATTTTGCGCTCAGTACGCGTGCGCCGCCGTATGCTGTGCCAAGATCAACCCGATCCACCAGCAGGTACCTTTGAAGCCAGAGAACAAAGACTGGCAGAACTCTCTGATATGTTGCAAGACCCATCCACCACTAACAAGCTTAAGTATCACAGCTTAACAGAAGGTCAGCCTTGCTCTGCTTGTCACGAAAAGTATATCAACCCAATGGGATTCGGCATGGAAGACTTTGATGCCGTGGGCAAAATCAGAAGTGCAGACAACAATGGTAATACCATAGATGCATCCGGTACCCTATTCGCCCCCGAGAAATACGCAGAAGTCAGTGAGTCCATCCCATTTAATGGTGCTAAACAACTAGGTACCGTGATAGCAGATCTGTCATCAGCCCAAAGTTGCTTACCACAGCAAATGTTCCGCTACGTCATGGGCGTAGGTCACGACTCACTCGACCCTACTAGCGACGAAGACAGACGCCTATCCGAAACAGAAAAAGTCGGTTACATGTGCGAAATAGACACGCTCACAGATGCCATGATGCAAAACAGCCCAAGAGCCATGTTGGAGAAGTTTGGTTCATTGAAATCTGTCCGTTATCGCAAAGCTTGGTCCAGAAATGAATAGTGCGGGTCACAATACAGAAGGTTAATAAAATGAAAGACGAACATTTAAATAACATGATGATGTCGCGCCGCAGACTACTAAAAGTGTTTATGGCATCGGGGATTTCTACCGCCCTGATCCGCACTTCGCCATTAGTATCGGGCCTGTTGTTTGCCAGAGATGCAGATGCGCAAACCGCAGGGCTGCCAAATAAAACCGTTTCCATTTATATACCTGGCGGGTCCATATCATCTCTTTGGAACCCAACAGGTAGCGGTGAAAATATGCAGTTGGGCGTGATGTCCGCAGGCTATGAACCGGTCAAAACAGAATGTAACTTTATGGTCAACATGTCACATTCCAACGCAGGACACGGCCGTATGCCAATTTTACTGGCACAAAACTGGGGCAGCGATAGCTATGACGTGACAATGGGTAATGCACTTGGGCCTAACTTGCCGTTTCGTTATCTTAACTTGGGTGTGCACAGTAATGGTCAAGGACAATTAACCAAGGACAATCGCAACCACTTGCCGTTCCAAGAAAACCCGTTCACCGTATTCAAAATGGTGTTTGGCAGTGCACAAGGCAGCAACAGTAAAACGCCTATCATGAATGCGCATATGTCAGCAGCCAATGCGATTAAAAACCGATTGGCCGGTTATGAAATACAAAGGATGAATGACCACCTCGATGCGATTTCAGATACTCAGCGCCGTTTAGATGATCTATACGGCGGTGTATCTTGTGGCATCGCACCGGATAACACTGAGTTTCCTTTAACCTTTGATACCTTCAGCCAACAAGCTCGTTTGCAAGCAGATATTGCCGTAGCTGCCCTGCAATGTAACTTGACAAGCTCGGTATCATTGGCATTTGGTAACCATCAGGCAGAATTCCGTATTCCTGAATTAAATTTCCAAGGCCACTATCACAATGCGATTCATGGCGGGAGCAACGGCCAGCCGAACTATCCGTACTACACTGAGATGCGCAGCCACTTAGGTAGTCTAAGCGCGTACTTAATCCAAAAGCTAAAATCAGCAGGCATACTGGATAGCACCGTCGTATTAGAAACATCAGATATGGGACACGCAGATAAACATTCTGCCAACCCATGCTCGTACCTTATTGCTGGCGGTGGTGCACGTATAAACCGAGGCGTAGTCAGTAATATGGGGTCAGGTTACAACCAACATGATGTGCTGCATACAGCTGCTAAAGCGTGCGGTGTTGACCTTGGATTTGGCAAGGAGATCCCTGGGATTATTGTTTAATAGGTGATGACTTTATAAGCCCCTTTGATTAGGGGCTTATTCATTTGCTTAGCATCAATTGTTCAGTTAACTAGAATTACCAAAGCCATCTTTTGTCAGAGAACAGTGACAAACCAAAATAAATAGATAAGCGAAAAAACACAACATACTCACATGGCACTTTTAACAGAAAAACGATTGTCTGATATCTTTTATCGTCCCTAGTGATTGACTTTGATTAGGTGGGGAATTTGTTTTTATCAAAAAAATTAATGGAGAACTTGCTAAGTATCGTTTGGATTATACACTTCAACACCTTTTCCATTTATTAATAAAAACGGACAGACACTTTTAAAAAATAAGATAATCAATACAATGTATTTAAAAGTGAAACCTGTATTACAAAAAAATCATCAAAAACTCACTATGTGGAATACATAAGTTTCATTTAGGAATATTTTCATTTTATAAAGTGAGGAAAATCTAGGTAAGCAATAAGGCTAAGACCACTATTTACTAGCCAACCCCCTTATACCAATTCACATCATTTTTAGCTGCATGCGCCCTTAATACAGTTCGCGAACCTGCAAAGTTGCCATAGTGATTTCCAAAATTTTGTACTCTATCCAACCAAGCCGCTTCTTCAATTTTCAGTGATACCAGAATACTGGGCATGCTCTTTGGTATATACCCCTTCTTTTTAGGGTGAACATGACGGCCCGTCCAGTCAACTAGTTCAAGGTAGTCCATCAATGTGAAAGGTAATGTGTGTTCGTGCTCTGTTTTGCCAAACTGTTGTAGTGATTTCGGTTGCTTCGCTTGGTAGCCAGTTTTGTTATTTTGATTTGATTTTTTTGCACTTTCTTTGCTGTATTGGAGATGCTTTATACGCTCTTTAATCGATGTAAAGTCACTCTCCTCTAGCTTGTTTGTCACGTTCGCTCGAATTGGGTTTAAATCTACATAAGCCATGCAGCTGAGCAACGCAGTTTCATCTAGCAAGGCTTGTGATTTGTACCTTCCTTCCCAGTATTTACCTGTACAGTTGTCTTCTTTATTTGCTTCTTTTGCAATGTATTCATTGAGGTTTTTCATAAACCAGCTAATGTCATACAGCCTTGCTCGCCACTTTTCAACTAACTCAGACACGAGCAGCAGCTCCGCCTCACTAAGAGCATCACCGTTTATTTGTCTATCAATGACTGGACTACCTTTGTATAACTTGTACCACCTAGCTATCACCTCATTATCTGACCAACAAATTGCTTGCTTTCTATTCACTTTAACAACCAAATGATAGTGATTACTCATAATGGCATAAGCCGTTATTTCAATGGCAAATACGCTACTTAACAGCTTTATCCGCTCTACCAGCCATGTACGCCTATGGTCAAAGTTTTTACCTGTGTATTCATCTTCTCCACACAAAAAAGCACGGCGTACACACCGTGCTATTAAGTGATAATAAGACGTTGACGACAAGTCAATCAGTGCTTTCCTTGCTCTTGTCATATCTATTCAATTCAACTTTAACTGGATATTTAAACAGTAGTCAAACAACATGATTAAAGCAATAAATTTATGTCTGTCCAAAATTGCCCCCAAAATTGCCCTCCCTGTGCGTCACCGGTCTAACAATCAAAAAGTTATCATTTGTAACGGTATACCAAAAGAAGAAAATTTGTGACTGTCCAATGTTATTATCCAATGTTATTACCTGTGACTACATTTTTCGCTTTTTAAATCGGTAAGCAAATCGGTCTTGTAAACCTTCAAAATGTCCCCAAGGCTTAGTGTGATCATCTTGCTTATTTCTTAATACTTTGGTTTCACCATCAAACACAAAACCCGCTTTTTCCATTTCAGCTTTAACGAAATTCTCTCCAATCCGATGAAGATCACCTATATTAGCCAGCCCTGAATCAGGTTTGGCAGCGTTATCTAATATAATCACACTACCACCAGGCTTTAATGCTGCTTTTAAATTAGTTAATAGCTCATCACTCATTTCGTTATTCAGATACATATCATGCAATACAAAAAAAATGATAATTGCATCTAATTTATCGGATTGGATTTTGTTCTCAGTAAGCACCTTTCCATGTTCATTTAAAGAATGCTCTCTAAGAGAAATAACATTTGGGAGTCTATTGTTTTCAAGTCGTTCTTTTTTGTATAGAAAGTGTGCGTAGACTTTACCTGACTTACCCACTAAAAATGACAATAGCTCAGTTGTATATCCGCCCCCAGCACCAAGTTCAAGGACTTTATCGCCAGCTTTTATTTGAGTAAAAGGAAGAATATCTATTGGTTTTCGCTTCTCATCGTAAGCGAAGTCACTTTTTAGTCTCTCTGGGTTGTTAACCACCCCCTCATATACATTGCTAGCATTAATTTGAAAAGATAATGAAAAACCTAACATAATGAGTGATATAATGTTGAATAGCTTAACCTTACTTATTTTCATTTATTATTCCTTATTTTTTATTTCGTAAGACAGTAATTAACAATCACTTATATCTATACCTTAACAAAGTGCCAGTAAGCTTCAAACAAAAACAAGTAGCACCCTCACATATTTTCCTTGTCTTTTTATTCAAAAAATATACAACTCTTTTTCTTAGAGGATAATTTTAGAAATTAATTACATCTCAGATTGGTAGGCAGAGGATTATTACCAAAACTCTCTCGGACACAACCCTTCCGGTCCCACCTCTGGCACAAAGAAGGTTTTGCGAGGAAGAAAATTTGTGACTGTCCAATGTTATTCCAATGTTATTCCAATGTTATTCCAATGTTATTCCAATGTTACTCCAATGCTATTTCAATGTTATTCCAATGCTATTCCAATGTTACCTCAATGTTACCTCAATGTTACCCCAATGTTATTCACTGATTAGGGCTAAGTGAGTTATGGCTAACAGTATAAATGGAGCTGCAACCCCAAGCGAAAGGTGACTGTGCAAAATATTAGAGCCTGCATCAATCTATATGGTTTCAAAGGTTCTGAGACAACTTACAACCGCACAATCAGTTGACAGAAGACATCCGATGAAGTGGTAGCGGCGCCAGCTACGGAATATGTGATGTAATTAGCTCTACTCGCGATGATACTGTTGGTGGCACATTGAAAAGGGATAGGTGATGCTGCCGGAGTTCAAAAAATAAACCATGAGCAAACACTAAGGCTGCACAATTTTTCTGGAAATCATATCTTTGTCATGAAAATCGTTTCAGGTTTAGTAGATACGGATGCTGTGCATGACTTACTTAATAATTTCAGCCAGCTTATTTATAAAGTATAACCATAATAAATGGATAAGCTGAGATACAACAGTCTGAGCAGAAACTTTTTATAAACAGGGATATATGTCTGCCTTAAACTTATTCCGATTATGAAAGCAAACCAACACATAGAAAACGTAATTTAATTAGCACCAATAAATTATCAACTATTTTGATAATATTGGTCAAAAAAAATCGTTACATTTAACCTGATAGACATGTAATAAACATGGCCATTGGTAATGGCCATGTTAAGTATTAATGCGAGATTAATCTAACTTTGCTTAAAGTCGACCGTAAGAGTACCACTGAGTGTCAAAAGTGTATATTTTTCCATTTATGTGAATTGGACCTAAACACTGAATATATCCCTTATGACGATATCTGATCATATATCCCTGAATTTCAACATGAGAAGCTGACACATTGTTCATAGACATCGGTGTAGAACCTGCATACTCATATTGGCAAGTTGTAATTGGGCCATAATAAGAAGTAGCGTTTACAGAAACTTCGTCAGATGCTGATACTGCCAGCGATGATAATAACAATAATGGTGCAATATATTTTTTCATTTTTATTTCCTTATTTTTTTATGATATCCACTCAAGATATCCATTTAAAAAATCACATAATAAAAAAATAAAATCAACACATGGCATTTCAAAAAAAATAACATCAAAAAACAACAACCTATAACCTATGCGAAAATAAATAACAAATAAAAACATAGATATGCAATTATAATTTTTCACAATAAAAAAGAACACTTTATTGGTGAACTTTTTGTTACTCTTAAAATTGAGGCTCCAACTGGCGGTTAGGGTAAATAATTTCTTTTTTCAGCCATGTATAACACACACATACGTACTCATTAATAGCGCAATAATCTAGGCAGAGTACAATGTCACGCGCTATGTGTCTCTCTTAACGCTGAGTTCTGTTCATTTGCCAATTCAGCTGAATGAATAGTTGTGGCAATCAAGTCTTCAAAAATGGCGAATTGGCCAGCTGGGATCAGTTGGTTTTGGATATTTCTCCGTTTGTTTGCATCAAATAGCCGCTCTGCTAACCAACCAATTAAATATACCAATGAAAGGCAGCCTCCGGCAGTGGCTATGTTTCCATTTATGACAAGTGGTAAGTCCTGAACGTCTCCTCCCATACTCTGTAGAGTAGGCTTCGCATCTGGGTTTGTAGTCAATGGCTTGTCTTTTAATAACCCAAGTTCATAAAGTATAAAGGCACCCGCGCAAATCGAGCCAATTAGCTGCTTAGTCGGGTCAAGCACTAACTCTGACATAAATTCAGCATCTTTAATCGCTGCGGGAATACCCCGCTTGCCACTGGTGAGCAGCACTACATCTTTGCTCTCAACTTCTGAAATATGTCCATCAGTTTTCACCGTAATACCAAGTTGAGAGCTATGCTCAGGGTTAGTGCCAAGTATACTCACTGTCCAACTATCGGATGTACGACCTAGTAAGTCATACATAAGAAAAAAGTCCACATCTGTGAAATCATCAAACAATACAACACCCACTTTATACATCAAACTTTATCCTTTTCGCTTCATTTTTGGTAAGCGCAACTATAAGCTTCCTTTTAATAATCAATTACAGGCCAATATATTTTAGTATTTCTCTTGGCTTTTTAAAATTCATAATTGACTGGTTATGTTCTAATTTATTCCCTACTAAAACAAAGTTAACTCCCAGCTCTTTACACGCTTTCAAATCCCAGCAGCCATCTCCAAAATATGTAAACGATACTTTTTCTTCTCTAACTGCTCTTTTTTCAGCAATTTTCATAATCTCGATTCTTGAATAATGATCATTAGCAGATGCAATAGGGATATTGGATGTATCAATACCAGCAGATTCCAGTTTTAAAATAGCACTTTCGTACCAACCACCAGTTGCAAGTGAAATGACAACATCATCCATTTCTTTTAAGTTAGAGATAAATTGACGAGCACCAGGTATTTCAAAGACTGGGTTATTTTCAATTCGAGTTTGTATTATAGATAAAAAAGCACGCTTAATATGCTCAGAGATACGCTCACGACTTTCAATATGCTCTTCTTTAAAAAACTGATTAAGGATCCCACTATCTGTGACATGTTCATAACGAGACCAATTAGTATCAATATCAAACATTATATGTTTCAAATTACATCTCCTTTGCTTTACCCCCTAATCCATTATATTTACTCGAGTTTATATAGCCTTGTTATAAGTGACTGGCACAGCTCAATATGATTACATACTCTTTTAAAAATTTTATTTTTACCCAAAGGTAGATAACCAAACCATGCTATTTAATGAACAATACTAAGAGCACCTAAACTTGTTATTTTTGTTTATATCGCTTTTAGTGTTTATTTAATACGTTTGAAAGTTGCACGCAAGTATCCATCTTGCTCCCCTAAACCCAGCTTAACCAGCGGGTAGGCCCCTTCTTGGATCATAGTGTCTCCAATTATCGTAACTTTAAAAGGAATGGATACCCCCTCATAATTTGGAAAACTGGAATAGTCAATATGTTCAGTCAATATATTATTCTCGTAGCTATAGCGACCCAACGATCCCCCAAAATTATCAAACGCGACCGCTTTTTGTTCTTTGGTTAATTGATATGAGTTAAATCGAGGCCGATTAGTACCGATACTTGAAAACGCAAAATGACTATCCGTAAATATTTTTATCATTTCACGACTTTTACCATCAAAAGTAGTGTATTTCTGGTCACCTATAACGAGTGTTTCAAGTTCTAGTTGCCATTCACCTTCAAGGGTATCAACTTGACTGTTATTGTTTGTAGCTTTACATCCGCTCAATAATCCTGCTGCTAGTACTAAAGTAAATAAAATTCTCATCATTCATACATCCATATTATTTTATACCATGATTGTAAGCATTTAATCACAAGACAACATCATAATTCACCCACAGTGTTAGCCTTGGCTTTTACAAGGTGAGGAAAAAGCCGGAGCCATAATTTAGTTTATAAAATAACAAAACAACAGCGACTTAAGCGAACAAACATAACACAATTTTCATTTGTTTAGATACCCATAAATAATTTGTCCTGCTGTCCTATATTGAAGACTACCGTAGTGCACAGCCATCTATTCTTGGTTGTATCTCTTCACCTAAACCGCTATGAGAAAGCTTATCAAGCAATATAAGTCTAAATACACAATATAGCTCTCTGCGTCAGCATCACTTCCTTGATTGACTTATTATAAGCTTTTAAACCTATAAATTCTTTTTAGCTATTTTTGCAGCATTTGATAAATACCTTCAACTGATTGCTACACTCAGTATTTTGCTAATTGAAAAACACAAAAAGCACGGCCTACACAGCATACTATGTAAGCGATAGATTTGAGCCTCCCCTTTATGTGTGGCTTTGTTGTTTTACTACTCCTGCCTATTCATTTGCAGTTTGACCGACCATATGGTTACAGTATTACAATTGAGCACATTTAACACAACAAGGAGAAAAGGAATTGAAGTCGTTAAGTTTATTAAGTTTAATGCTGATTATGTTCAGTGCCTGGTTGCCAATGCAGGGAAAAGCTTTGGAGGACATCCAACTCTGTGACAACACAAAAGTCTATAACAAGGGAGATATTTGCGAATACCACAAAGTACTATATATGAGTACACATTGGACCCAAAACACCTTACCAGAACAATCCAGTGTCTGGCTGAGGCTCGATATCCAGAATGCTACCGATTGGACCACGCAGAATACGTATCAGCGGGCCAGCATCGTTAAGTTTAACAATGCGCTATTTGCCGCGACGGACTGGAATATTAATAACTGCCCTATCAAGCACAGTGCTTGCCCCGCAGAAGCCACACATTACAATAGCTGGGTTCAGGTCAATATCGAAAATAATGAGCCTGTGGCCGATATTCAAGTAACTTTGACCCTTAAAGATGATGGTCAACCACTGGATAACGGTGCAATATTAATCAATAACGTTTATCAAGGCTTAACCAATGATAATGGAATACTAAGGTTAGAATACCCTTTACCAGATGGCAGCACGGAAGTGGAAATCCATCACCAGGGGGCTTCAATAAGACAATATATTACTCCCGGTAATGCCTATCAGTTTACACTTATTTTTGATGATGACATTGAAGTGTATACAAAAGACGTTGAGCTTATTGGCGTGCCCGATAAGATCACACCCGATACTGATTTGGCGCTCTCATTTAAAAGCCCACGCTATGGCAATCTTCTCACGCAATATATCGAGGATATCTCTATTGGGCAAGTATCAATTGGAGCTACAGAGTACCTTGATGAATTGGTCAAACTAAATGAGCACGGAGTACTGCTTATCAAAGATAAACCCGCATTCTTGGATATTCTGACTCGTCTAGGAAATGATCAACTGGAACTATGTTACACCGCCAGTAATGATAACCAACAGTTTTTTGGGAAATGCGTTGAAACCTACTTTGCAGCAGCAAAAATTAAGCTTGGCGTCACACCACACGCTGCACACCCCAATATTGACTATTCAAGCGTCAAACTCACTGCACTTCATGAACAAAGTGGATTTAGCTTGGATCTGAAACTGGATGAAAACGGCAAGTACCAATCAGGGTTTATTCTGGGAGGCCACTGGAAACTGCAAGCACACTGGCGTGCAATGGACGGCAAGACCTATAATTCCGTGGCCTTCGTGGAACTCGGGCTGTTTATGGATATTAGTCTGCACCTCAAAGGTTATCAAGAAGCCACAAGTATTGATAGCTATTACACTATACATGCGCAAACCCCTTCCCAACCTGTTGCTTTGCCAAACAGCACTGAACAAGCGCAAGAGGCCGCTGAACCGACCAAAGAATTGATAGAGGAAGCGATTGAACAAACCACCCAGATAGTGGAGTCTTACTTACAGTCTCACTCATTTGGTGAGCCTTTTTCAGAAGCTGGCAGTCAACCGCCCAGGATGCTTTTTGTCTCTTCAAAGAAAGGCGGTATTCAACTGCCTTTCCCCTCTGAATATGAATATACCATTGACGCATCTGTAAAAACGATATCGCTATTTTATACCATGAACACCCTCGAGTTCACCGATGTCTATTTAGGTGAAAACCATACCCCACAAAATGACGTCTGGTCAGTCTCATTGCAAGGACAGGATGGTATGCCGTTTTACCTACAATCAAGAGGCGTATTATCACAGCAGTATATTGAGCCTATTTTGCAACCAGGTTCACGGGGAATAATGAATACCTCTGTGACGGAAGTCTTTAATCTGGAATACCTGCCTCCAGGTGAGAAAAAAATTAAAGTACGCCTTACAGCTAAAGATAAGCCGGGTACCTCTGGTAATCACCCAACCAATGTTGGTGCTGTTTTGATCGTTCCCAATATCACCATTGATCATGTTAAAGAGAACCTGCGTGTCGGTAACACTCGCTACGTTAAAAATTACGCTTCGATACCAGAGGCGCCCCAATTAAATACCTTTCAGCGCACTTTTGACTTGGCAGTCAGTAAACTCAACGATGTCACAATTGAAAGGGTCAAAGTATACCTAGTTCCACCGATTGGCGCTGGCGATGAAATACTGATCACAGACGCGGGAGTCGGCAGCCCCTTTGTTACAAATTTAGGCAATGACAATTACCGAGTGATCACCACTTTTAAGCAGCAGGCTATATCAGGTTTATTGCAAAATGCCGCTTTCCATAGCTTTAACTACCGGTTTGAAGTTCACGCAGAGAAAAATGGGACAGAGGCCGTGGCCCGTAAGTACACAAATAATAAAGTAGCACTTTGGTCATTGCCCAGCCACATTGCACGTTTTGGATCACGTGATCACGGCGGTGATGGCTGGGCTTCAAAAGGAACTTATCTCTGGCTCCATGACAATTCCCACCTCATCACTAAAGTCAATGACATCTCGGGAGAGCATGGCCGGAATATCGGTCACAAGACTCATAAATTAGGCACAGATATAGACACCTTGCATTTTACTGAACGAAATAGAAATGGAACGCGAAACTATAAAGCGATGAGATCGGATGTGATCAAGGCCTTAGAAGGCGACGCAGTCGCTAAAGAGAGAGTGATTGAATGGATCAGTAATCAAAGGGCTGGCTTGGCCTTATTAAGACAAAACAACGAGGTAGCACGTCTATATTCAGGGACAGGAAGAGCTTTTTCAATGTTGCCGATGCATTGGTTAAAAACCTTGATGTTAACAGGCCAGTTGACGGCCAATAGTCAAACTTTAGATACGGGTCTAGGCAGCTGGAGTGGTGCGAAAATAAGGTTTAACACCATTCATGACAACCATGACCATATTACCTTAGATAGAAAAAAGTTGGTTATAAGCCCCTAAACTGATCATTACTGTGCCTATCTACCGATGGGTACACCGTTATACGCTAACAGCTTTTTATACTTTGAGACCAATAGTCTGAGCCAGCTGAAGAAAATAATAAGGTCATACCTGTCCATTATTACTACTTTTGATACTTTCTCCAAGCTTAAATCAATGGCTATACATTAGCGCTAATTAACATACTATCTAGCGTAAACACTTTGAAAGATTATGTTACATATATTCTATATCTCACTCAAAGCACCTCCACAACACAAAAATAAAATAAACCAACTTTAAAACATATAGTTAAAAAATAAAAATACCAAACATGTGACTTCCCTTTAAACCTTAAAAGAATAATTAACTTTTAACTTGTTACAGCTTGTGTAAACAATTAGTAATAACAACAAAAAAGGACAATTAATGTTTAATCGCACTATTTTATCAACTGCCATTTTTCTTTCTCTTACTGCTTCAGCTAATATGAGCGAAGACTACCGATTAGCTAAGGTTGCAAAACCAATACAGCAACATGTTAGTTTAGATGTAGACCCTGCTAAAGAGCGTTTTTCAGGGCAAACCACCATTGACATTCAAGTTTTAAAAGACACGCAATTTATTGAATTGAATGGACTTGATTACGCCATTGAATTTGCCAAACTACTCGGCGATAAGCAATGCGATCTAAAAGATACAATGTTGAAGACAGGAAAAGTGAAACTTGCTTGTGACACGCATATCCCAAAAGGGAAATACACCTTAAAAATTGCATTCGATGCGCCTTATAATCGTCAAAGTGTTGGCCTTTATAAGTCGATTGATAGAGGTGTGCCATACCTATTTACACAATTCCAAATGAGTGACGCAAGGCGTGCCTTTCCCGTATTTGATGAGCCAGAATTTAAGATCCCTTTTCAACTCACCATTACCGCGCCATCTTCACAAAAAGTGTATGCCAATACGCCTGTCATTAAAACCGATTCAAACGATGGAAAAACAACGCACTACTTTGATAAAACGCCCCCTCTGTCATCTTATTTAGTCGCGCTGGCTGTCGGGCCTTTTGAACACGTCCCCGTTGAAAAAATGTCGGTGCCGGGCAATATTGTGACGCCACATGGAAAAATTGGTATTGCACACTCTGCGGTTAAAGAAACGCCCAAAATCCTTAACGCACTAGAGCAGTACTTTGACATTCCGTATGCATACAAAAAGCTAGATCAGGTCGCTTTACCTGAATTTCCTTATGGTGCGATGGAAAATGCAGGGTTGATCACCTATCGCGAAGAAATTCTCCTTGTTGATCCCATTATTCAGCCCCGCAGAGATTTCAATACACATTTATACGTTATTGCACATGAACTTGCACACCAATGGTACGGTAATCTAGTGACCTTGAAATGGTGGAATGATATGTGGTTGAACGAAGCATTCGCAACTTGGATAGGTGGCAAGGTGGTCACCAAGTTATACCCTGAGCTAGAGCGTGATTTGTTGCTGCCGCAGCATAATGCCATGGTACGAGATGCCATGATCACTACCAAGCCTATTCGTAAGCCCATTAACAGTTCAGACGATATTATGGATGGACTGGGCCTTGCCTACTCTAAAGGTAGTGCGGTACTTACTATGGTTGAAGAGTGGATAGGCCATGAAGTCTTTCAACAAGGCATGCGTAATTACATAAAAAAATATGCCTATAAAAATGCAGAAGCAAAAGATTTATGGTCTGAGCTTAAAGCGGTCTCTAAAAAGGATGTTCCGGGTGTTTTAGACTCTTTTGTCTCTCAATCATCGTTCCCTTTAATCGATTTTACTCAGTCAGGCAAAACGCTCACACTCACTCAGGCTCGATTTTTACCTAAAGGGCAAAAGGCTAAAGAACAACTTTGGAAAGTGCCTGTCTCTATCAAATATGGTGATAACAAAGGCAATGTAGCCACGAAAAGAGTCCTACTCACTGAGCAAACTCAATCAGTTACACTCGATTTTACACCGACTTGGGTGTACCCTAATGACAATGCCATTGGCTACTATTTGTGGTCCATGCCAGAAGCACAATATCAAGCAGTGTTGACACAGGCTGACAAAGCATTAAACACACGCGAAAAGCTTTCTTTAATCGAAACTGCCAAGCAACTTATGGATGCAGGTAAAATTAATGCCTACACCCTACTCGCTTCTCTTAACACATTCACCAATGATGCTCACCCGAAGGTTGCCGCCAATGCGTTAGAGGGGATTGTAAGTAATATGCGCACCTTTGAGACAGATAAAAACCAATCTCAGTGGCAGTCTTTAATTTCTCAAAAAGTGTCCGATGCTATCGAGCTGTATGGCTTTGAAAAACAAGCTGGCGAGTCTGACACTGTTTCTGAATTAAGAGCAATGGTGTTCAGACTGGCTGCTTTTGAAGTGCAAGATACTAACATCATCGCTGAAGCACAAAAGCAAACAGTTCAGTTCTTAAAAGATCCCAGTAAAGTAGACCCATACTTAGCGAAAACTTATCTTGAAATTGCGGCTTACTTTGGCGATCAGGCACTACTTAATCAATTTAAATCAACAATAGAACAAACAGCCACCCCAAGTGTTCGCGTTAAACTGTTATCGGCCCTCGGTTACTTTAATCAAAAAGATCTTCAGTCCCAAGTACAAAGCTACCTGTTAACGGATAAATTAACGGCATCAGATACGCCTGCCGTACTTAGAGGGTTAAGCTATCGCCCAGAGCGAAAAGCAAAAATGAACCAGTGGATTTTTGAAAACTTTGAGCAAGTCGCAAAGCGCGTCCCGCCCTATGTGGTTTCTTATTTACCTTACATTTCAATGCCAAAATGCCAAGAGCAAGGCTTTAAAGCTATTAAGTCATTCTATGCATCAAAAATTGAAGCATTTCCTGGGATGGGTAAAAGCTTGCCAACCGCAGAGCTCAGACTAAACACGTGTCTATCTTTACAAAAAAGAGAGCTCGCCTCAGCTGAGCGGTTCTTAAAACAACTATAAACCTCATGTTGAGTAATAGGGCTGCCCTATTACTCAATACAACTTATACAAACTATTTCTAAGTATGAGTCAGTTACATATCCATCTAAATATGATTGAGTTTTATCAAGGTGATGAACACCGCAGCATAACCGATTTGTGTGGAAGAGGCAGGGTTATTAATAGGTTAACCCCTGAGGGCTAAGTTGGTTAATAATTTAAACTTAAGGCTCCCAACCTAGTTGGGAGCTACACTCTTAAACTAGCAAAAGTCCGTAAAGACGCATGTTTCAAACAAATCAGAATGTTGAGGAACGCGATTGCCAGCATTATTTTGAGCGAGTCTTTTACCGTGACCACCACCAATCTTAGGTGTCAGGTTCTGGTTTAGAGATGATGCTTTAGATAAGTTTTTGATATTTTTCTTATTTAACTTAAATTTCATTTTCTTTCCTTATGATTGATTAAGTTCCCATTGATGGGACTTTCAACGTAACACCCCTGCAATCATTTTGCAACACCATGGTGTTCTATGTAATTTACCAAATAACTTAGGCTTCCCAGAATTCAAGTTCCACGTGCGCCGCTCATATTGAAACCTAGAATAAACTTTAAATTGCGTTTAATCTCAGGTCACCGTGTACGTCTGGCAGACATTGCTCTTCTATTTAACTCCTTAACCAAAGGGCTTATAGTGCGCAGCTTAGACTTAACTTTTGGTTCAAACATTAACTCTGACTCGATCCCACCATCGTTTTTTATTTGAACTCGTATTAATCTCCGATTTCTCATGACGTGCCTCACTCTGATAATATCTTTTAGCTCTACCCGTTGTTGTTTATCGTTTGTTATAAATAGCAAAGCATCCCCTTCGTCATAAACTAGATCAGCAGTGTCCCTAAAACACAACTTAAAAAAGACTAAGCCAAAAGCCACAACGAAAACAGGTGTTATGATGAACTGAAGTGCCTCATAGACGAATACTGATGAGAAAAAAATAGCTGGAGAGATTGCAAAAAACATACAAAAAATAATGCGAAAAATAGCATTGCTGTAAATTGAGTCTGCAGAAAGTTTCCTGTGGTGGGTGACTGGCTCTCGCTTTTCTTTTTCTAAAATTAACCTATCGATTTCCTTTGCAATATCAGGGGGTTTCTCCCGATCTACAGCCTCTGCTGATAGATACAAATCATCAAGAGAATATGTTGTGAAATCGATTTTTCGAGTCATATGCTCCACCCTTTGTAATAGATATTCAAAGTGCTTAAGCACCTAGCTCTTTCAAACAAAAGCGCACATTTAAACTAAACATGACAATATATAATTATTTCTAAATTAGCAACAAACTAAGCCTTTAAAACTAATACTTTATAACTATTCACTTTCTCCTTTACCCAGTCCCTGATATGCTAGCGCATAAATTAATCATACTAAGGATAAGTAATTAATGATTAAAAAAGTCTTCGACAAAACCGCTTTTAATTTTCAGCCCTATCGTACTAAACAACTCATACTCGTTCCTTTCGCAAGCATGTTGCTAGGTGGCTGTGATGAGATTGCTCAGCGCATAGACAAAATCACAGGGGAGCAAGACAAACAAGTTCAGGCTTTGATTGCGCGTACCAAAGCCCAGATGATTTTTGTTGAAGGCGGCAGCTTCATGATGGGAGATGGCGGCGCGCCCGATGGATTGCCATGGACCCGATTTACTGATAACAAGCCTGCTCACAAGGTCACATTAACCAGCTACTCTATGGGTGCTTATGAAGTCAGTTATGGGGACTTTGATTTATACACTGCGGTACATAATCTCCCAAAAACAGTCTGGGACGAATGGGACAAAAACGAAATTTGGCGAGGGCCCGAATATCCAGCTGGCGTGAGCTGGTACGGCGCAAAAAACTACTGCTTGTGGTTAGCTAAGCTTACAAATTTACCCTTTGATTTACCGACTGAAGCACAGTGGGAATTTGCAGCTCGTAACCGAGGCGAAAATCTGTTTTTTGCAACGGATAATGGAGAAATTAATGAAGGTCGAAATTACGAATTGAATACAGACTACGCTGAACCTTCTGGTACCTACCCACCAAGCCCACTTGGCTTTTATGATTTGAGTGGGAATCTTAGTGAATGGGTAGACGATTGGTGGGCTGAAGATTATTACCAAAACTCTCCTGAACATAACCCCAAAGGACCAATCACTGGCAATCAAAAAATCTTGCGTGGTGGAATGTTTTTAGAATCCCCAAGAGGCAGTAATGTTTACAAGCGTCAAGAGTCCAATGAACTTGACTTTGCTTATCGAGCTAGGGGGTTTAGGTGTGCCCTAAACCAATCACAACCTCTTTAATTTAAAAAGCCTAAGCCTCAAACCTCATACTTTATAATGATTCACTTTCTCCTTTACCCTGTCCCTGATATGCTAGTACATAAATTAATCATACTAAGGATAAGTAATTAATGATTAAAAATGGCTTCGACAAAACCGCTTTTAATTTTCAGCCCTATCGTACTAAACAACTCATACTCGTTCCTCTGGCGAGCATATTGCTGGGTGGCTGTGATGAGATTGCTCAGCGCATAGACAAAATCACAGGGGAGCAAGACAAACAAGTTCAGGCTTTGATTACGCGCACCAAAGCCCAAATGATTTTTGTTGAAGGCGGCAGCTTCATGATGGGAGATGGCGGTGGGCCCGACGATTTGCCTTGGACCATCGCGACTGATAACAAACCTGCACACAAGGTCACATTAACTAGCTACTCGATGGGCGCATACGAAGTCAATTATGGGGACTTTGATTTATACACTGCGGTACATACTCTCCCAAAAACAGTCTGGGACGAATGGGACAAAAACGAAATTTGGCGAGGGCCCGAATATCCAGCGGGCGTGAGCTGGTATGGCGCAAAGAACTACTGCCTGTGGTTAGCTAAGCTTACAAATTTACCCTTTGATTTACCGACTGAAGCACAGTGGGAGTTTGCCGCTCGCAACCGAGGCGAAAACCTGTTTTTTGCAACGGATAATGGAGAGATTAATGAAGGTCGAAATTACGAATTGAATACCGACGACCCTGAGCCTTCAGGTACTTACCCTGCTAGCCCGCTTGGCTTTTATGATTTAAGCGGAAACCTAAATGAATGGGTAAATGATTGGTGGGAAGAGGATTATTACCAAAACTCTCCTGAACATAACCCCAAAGGACCCAACACAGGCGAGAAAAAAGTCATGCGTGGTGGGATGTTTTTAGAATCCCCCGGAGCAAGTAATGTATATATTCGACAAGAGTCTGATGAGCTCGATATTGCATATCGCGCAACTGGGTTTAGATGTGCCTTACATCAATCACAACCTCTTTAACTTAAAAACGATTAAACCTCATACTTTATAACGATTCACTTTCTCCTATACCCTGTCCCTGATATGCTAGTGCATAAATTAATCATACTAAGGATAAGTAATTAATGATTAAAAATGGCTTCGACAAAACCGCTTCAGATTTACTGCCCTATCGGACTAAACATCTCATACTCGTACCTTTCGCAAGCATATTGCTGGGTGGCTGTGATGAGATTGCTCAGCGCATCGACAAAATCACGGGAGAGCAAGACAAACAAGTTCAAGCTTTGATTGCGCGCACCAAAGCCCAGATGATTTTTGTTGAGGGCGGTAGCTTCATGATGGGAGATGGCGGTGGGCCCGACGATTTGCCTTGGACCATCGCGACTGATAACAAACCTGCACACAAGGTCACATTAACCAGCTACTCTATGGGTGCTTATGAAGTCAGTTATGGGGACTTTGATTTATACACTGCGGTACATAACCAGCCAAAAGTGATGTGGAACGAATGGGATAAAAAAGAAATCTGGCGAGGCCCCGAATACCCGGCGGGCGTGAGCTGGTATGGCGCAAAAAACTACTGTCTGTGGTTAGCTAAGCTTACAAATTTACCCTTTGATTTACCCACTGAAGCACAGTGGGAGTTTGCTGCACGTAACCGAGGGGAGAATATGCCTTTTGCCACTGATACAGGATTACTAGACCTTGGTGTTAACTTTTCACCTTCGGTTAGCGATGATAGCTCTGCAATCAGCGGGACGTACCCACCGAACCCGCTAGGCTTCTATGATTTAAGTGGCAATATGATCGAGTGGGTTAATGACTGGTGGGCAGAGGATTATTTCCAACATTCTCCTGAACATAACCCCAAAGGACCCAGCACAGGCGATAAAAAGGTCATGCGAGGCGGAATGTTTTTAGAATCGCCAAGAGGCAGTAATGTTTTTACACGTCAGGAACTAGACGAACTCAATGTAGCCTACAGAGCAAGCGGCTTTAGATGTGCCTTGAATCAATCACAACCTCTAGATGGTTAGACACACCTTTAAATTGCTATGCTGTTGCGCTGAATGGTTCTGACTTCACCATTGCTACCTCAACAGAGCCCTCTTTAGCACTGAATGGCAGCTGGCGCTGCCATGCATCAAACTGGGTTTGTTGAGAGAAATCTAAAATACTATTTAGTTGGTCTAGCCCCTCTTGCTTGGAACAATTTGTCCCCCCTTCACCCATATGCCGCAATACTTTGTTGAGTTCATGCCTACACAATATATGCTTTAAAATAACCAAGATGGCATTTTCTCTCTGCTCATTAAATCCTGACCAACTGTATGAGTCTGTATCAAAATAACTCGCCAGATTACTATTAGCTAAGGCATTTAAAAAAGCGCCTTTGGCCTCTGGCGGTGTAAACTTCAATACCTCAGGCTTCGCAATTATCTGATTAGCCAACTTTTTCACTTTAACGTGCTGCACTATTTGATTTCGCCACGCCATATCAACTTGTAAACTGGACCTGTATAGAAACTCGACTGCATTTTTTCCAGTATAAATCTGCAGCATAACCGCCTTGTACAACACCTTAAACGCCAAGGGCTGTATAAAGGTCAAATAATCATAATCTTCATTTTTCAGCTGGTGATATACAAATTGTACTAATGTTAGCAGCTCATCCACGCCTACTTCACAGACAAGCTCTCCACCTGCGCCAACGCCCCACACAAGACTGGCTTTTGCTTGGATCTTAAACTTGCCATCCTCGTAGCCAATATAAAAGCCCCATTGGGCACCTGCGCCTAAAGAACCTTGCGCTTTGCCACCTATCTTTGCAAGATCACAAAATGCTGGACGCTTTTTCTTTTCTGGATTGTCCCACTGTAAGGCGCCTGCCAATTCACACCCGCCGGATACGCCAACAAAAGCCTCTGCTCCCCCTTTGACTGGCTCAAACATGCGGTCAGCTTTACGCATTTGCTTTTTCTCCTGCTCACTTAGACCGTTCACCATCATTTTGCCTTGCTTGAGCGAACAGCCCAAATTCACTGATGCTTGTAATTTTGCCCCAGCATAGCCAAACACGGATACGGTTGCACCTAGCCTCATCGCCCCCAAATTAACTTCGCGCTCTTGGATGCTGTTTTTGAGCGGCATCATAAATGTCATTTCATATCCGCGCTTACTGGGTAAATAGCCACTAAGCTCCGCTTTTGCCTCCCCCACGGCAAAGTCTGATTTAAAATCGCCTTGCAAAGCAAAAACGCCATCTTTGGGATTAAATGCTGCGGCAATACTGGCACCATGTGTATAGCGCATCAACCTAGCATCTGCGCTGGCATCAAAGTAATCGCTTTTTTCAAACCCTTTTATACTGAGGTTTTTGTTTAACTCTTTAGCCCAATCGCCCCACACTGCGGTGTAGTCATCGAGTAGCTTGTGATCAAACTTAAAACTGGTCTTTAACTTACTTAAGTCATTCTTTAGGGCTTGAGCGAGTTTATCTTTATCAAGCTCTCCTTTGTCATTGCTAAAACGTCGGCCATCGCGAATATCGGTTTTAATTTTATATTTGCGAGTGTGGTTCGCGACTTTATCACTGCGTACATAGGTATATTTATTACCTTTATAACCTATCACTTCTGTGATGCTATTCGCGCTTGGCCCGCTCACTAAAGGCTTTAATGCACTGTTGAGCTCTTCTTTGGCTTTAACCAAACTTTCGCTTGGTCCTTGACCAACAACATCTTGACTCTGCCCAGCGATACACTGCTTTAAGTTTTCAATTAAGGGGTTCAGCTCGGCTCTTTGCGCATCTAAAATATCCGCCAGTGACTGGGTAACGGCAACAAAACTATGATCCGCTGGGATATAAATAATATCTACAATTTGTTGCTGTTCATTTGACTCAACAACCGAAAATTGAATGCGATGACTTGCGCCATCCGCATTGGCGGTAAGCTGGTACTGGCCTTCAATAAGCGGCAAGGCAAGCGTGTACTCATATCCCGTATCAGGCTGATACTCACCCTCAATACGTTCTAACTCTGCGTGCAGTGTTCCGGATGTTGGCCCTTGCCAACTAACTTCAACAGAATGACTGTTATAAAACTGACCTTTGACTAGCACATCATAGCCAGTATGTACTTTTATGGTGTCACCGGGTTTAGGTGGCTTTTTAGCGGTAATTTGTGGATAGTTAAAGCCATATATTCGGCCAGTGTCGAGTGTCCCTGTGTACAGGTCCACCACACTTTCAACGGTTTCACCGGGTCGCATCACATGGTGTGCAAAACGCTTTTTAGTTTGCGCACTTTGCTTTAAAACCAAGGTTTGCGCGTCTTTTGGCTGACTGATGATCACCGAGGGGGCAATGGTATCTGCATTTTTCGGCTGATTTTCAATGTGCTCTTTTGGCAGTGCACCAGCGGCGACCGCCGCTGCATCTGATTTAAACATCGCGCTTGTCGGCTTGGCCGGCGCACCTGTTACAGCTTGGGTTGATACGCTCACGGGCGGTTTTTTAATAAACGCATACGTATCCGCTGATTGACTTTGTAACGCGGTACTAATTCGCTGTGTGCTGTTTTTATTAACACAATACAACTGTTTGTCTGCGTGCAAATCAAATCCGGTATGCCAGTATCTTGCTGAACTTACCGGTACACGTATGTAGCTTGAATAGTGTGGCTTAAGCCCTGTTAAAATATCACTGGGTACACCCCGCATGGGTAATTCACAATAAGGGTTTGGCGGCGCAGGTTCGGCGCACAATACTGGGTTGTCTTGCGCTGGTAAAAAGGGGGATAAATGTTGCTTGTCTTGTTCGAGTTGTCCCAAAAAGTGCTGCTGCTTTAACAACGTCATAAAAATGCTTCCTTGTAAATTTACTGCCAAAAAACCTATATGGATTGGCAGTGTAAAGCACAAAAAAACCTTTTCATAGAGATGCAACTAGGGCAAAAAAACCGACAATTTGCCCATTTGCAATAATTGTTCAAACCCACGCTTCCCTACTACTTAATTCGTAAGGCCTGCACACCTTGTTGCGCAGGTTTGTTAACCTTTAAGGTGCAACAATCTTTTTAAATATTATTTGCTTGTGCTTGTCTTAGCTCATGATTTAACTGCTCAAAACCAATTTCACTGATTTTTAATACCAAGCTTTGACGCTTAACACTTAACTGCGAAACATGGCGAGAGATCACATCATATACGCGCCACTGACCTTGCGTATCTTGTTTAAACTTAAAGATAAGTTGCGAGTGTTCGCTATTGGGCTTATTGATATCAATGGCCGCCTCTGCAAACTTTCGGCCCTGATTAGTTTGTAAAGACTGCAACGACACATCAGCGCCTTTATATTCCACCAGCACTTGGGCATACATATTTACTAGTTGTGACTCAATCAGCCTTGTAAACTCAGCGGTTTGCTGTCTATCTAAACCGCGAACATGCTTACCTAGTAATTTTAAAGAAGAAAACTCCAAGTCTAAATGCGGTGCAAGCTGTGCATTAACGACTTGCATGGCAAACATATCTCGTTCGTTGACAGGCAACAGAGCCAGTTGCTCAGTGGCTTGTTTAAACTGTAAGCTCAAGTCTTGTGCTAATACATCTAGCTGACTAGCTGTTTGATTATCACTCTGACCGTGTGCAGAAAAACTTAGGCCGAATATCAATACTGCTATTAAGGCAAATGCTAAAAACCAAGTGCGCATTGTGTTGCTCTCTTTTGTTGTTAAGGTGCGATTAAGGTAAGTGTACACCTCCTTTACAGTTAAAAAAGTCAACAAAATAGCAATTGATTGATGCCAATAATGCACAAATTAATAATTAACAGAAAAACCAAACACTTATATTAATGATGCCAAATCAGCACCAATAAATTGCTTTTTAGTTTCTATTTAGACATAAAAATAACGCGCACAATAACGCAAATTCTCTATTGAACCACGCGTTATGAAACACTTATCAGGCTTACTTTTATCTTTGGTTATGTCGGGGTCAGCCTTGGCTAGCTCGCCTCATGGTTACGGAGTACATTATATTCATGGAGAAGGAGATGTACGGGGCGTAAAGCTTGCTTATCAGTACCATACAAAATCATGGCTGCCCGACAATTGGCATCATGTTGATATGTATTTCGAGTCAAGCGTCAACTTTTGGCGTTTTGGTGACAGCGGCAAGTACGACCAAAACTTTGTCTTAGCTGTATCTCCGGTGCTCCGATACCCAGTCATGACACTCTATAACAGACCTTTGTCTATCGAGTTTGGCATTGGCTTGGCACTACTTGAAGATACTGAGTTTGCAGGAAAAAACGTCAGTACCCATTACCAGTTTGAAGACCGATTAGGGCTCGTTTACAACTTAGGAGAAGCCAATATCGCGATGCGATATATTCATTATTCTAATGCTGGCTTTAAAAGCCCAAACCCGGGCTTGGACTTTTTATCTCTTTCTTACTCATCCAAATTTTAAGCATAAAAAAAGCCACAACCTAGGTTGTG
Organism: Pseudoalteromonas luteoviolacea H33-S; assembly: GCF_001625695.1. GTDB lineage: Bacteria > Pseudomonadota > Gammaproteobacteria > Enterobacterales > Alteromonadaceae > Pseudoalteromonas > Pseudoalteromonas luteoviolacea_B. Next base: position 31,016 of record NZ_AUXY01000053.1, on the reverse strand, counting down.
GCTTTTTTTATACGTGTTCGATTTTAATCACTGGCCGCTTTTGACACGACGCGGTGAGCAAGCAGGATAAAGTATCCTTCACGGCCTGCGCGCTAAATTCAATGAGTTCTATATCAGGTACTTTGATCTGACCTGATTTCACATCAGCTAGGAGCTTTTGCCCCATAAAGCATAAGTGCTGCTGTGCACAGAGGTTATTTGCTAGCCAAGCACCACCAATTGACACAACACCAATGTTTGGCGACTTCTCAAACAACAGCTCTTGAGGGATTTCACTAAACCCATTCAAACAGGCTATGCGGCCACAAAAACGTAAATGTTCTAAGTCTGTCACAAACGAGTCGCCGCCAGAGGTGTTTAAAATGCAATCAAAACCCTCAGGGCCAATCTCGCGCTTAATTTGGTCGCACACGTTTTCTGACTCACAGTCAAAAGCAAAGTCAGCGCCTAACTTACGCAGTCGTTTATGATGCTCTTTTTGTGCAAAAGCAAAGACTTGCGCGCCCTTTTGCTTTGCGTATTGAATGGCAAAATGCGACACGGCACCCTGTGCGCTATTGATGGCGAGAGAGTCACCCTCTTGTAACTTTAACTTTTCAATGGCGAGTAAAGCAGCCATACCAGCATTCGGTAAGATCACCGCCACTTCTGGGCTAATATCGGCTGGCAATTCAGAAACTGCGTGATTGGGTACCACCGCAAACTCTTTTAACATGCCTTTTTGTGCCAAGTTCGCATTAAACAACACTCGGGTGCCCGCTTTTGGAAATACCCCTTTACCAGCTTGGATCACTGTACCAACGGCATCCAACCCCAATATATGCGGGTATTCCCATTGGCTAAACCCATCTCTTGCCATTTTTGCATCTAAGTGATTGAGCGCAACATATTCAATGGCCACAAGTAATTCATTACTGCCTGGCTCAGGCATGGCGTGTTCGCTCATTACTAAGTCAAAGTCGAGCCCGTGCGAACGTAATTCAAGGGCTTTCATCTTCGTGTTTTCAATAGACATAGTATGTTGTATCTCCAAAAGTGGCGCTGTTGCAAGTATTAAATACTTGCAACCAAAGCCTTAGACCATTGTCCGTTTAGTTCACCATATACACTTACCGACGAGCTAAGTAGCATATTTCTCATGGCCATTTGCGATTGTTGCGCTATTAAAACATCTTGTCGCGCATCCAACAACTCAAGATAGCCCAATTGCCCCTCTTTATATCCTGCGGTTGCTTGCTGATAAGCACTTTCGGCTGCAATCACTTGCTCATGTGCATAATTTACTTGCACTTTAGCTTGTGACAAGGCACGTAATGAATACTCAGCCTGTGCCAAAACATGGGTTAAGGTTTGACGGTAGTCATAGTAACTCGCCTCGCTCAGCGCCGCTTGCCTGTCTAACTGTGCCAATAATTGTGGGTAGCTAAACAAAGACCAGCTCAACGTGGGGGCAACCTGCCAGCTAGATTGGGTATCATTAAAATTAACCCCAGTTGGGTTGAGCACCCCAGCAAATGCCGAAAAACTAATGTCTGGATATAGCGCTCGCTCTGCACTTTGCGACAGGTAGCTTTGCTGTTTAAGCTTGGCAATTGCACTTTGTACATCACCGCGTTGCAGCAATGCATCTGATGCCGAGTTTACGTTAACGGCAATCGCTAACGCTTCATAGCGGCTCTGCTCTAATGCATGCAAACCTAGTTTATCAGTCGACTTGTTGGTCAACACTGCCAATGTCTGCTCAACTTGAGCCAGTTCTGTGGCAATGTGCGGTAAGCGTTGCTTGTGCTCAAAATATTGCGACTTGGTGCGATTAAGCTCCAGCTCTGTTGCCACGCCTTCTTTAACACGGATCTCAATAATGGCTATGGATTCTTCAAGTGCTGTCAGTTGCGCTTGAGTCAAGGCCTGAGTTTGCTTCAGCGCCTGCCATTGCAGGTAACTCTGTATGGTCGTTGTGACTAGCTCTCCTGCCAGAGCTTGATACTGGCCTTGCTGCGCCTCTGCTGCGGATGCGGCTGCATCCGCCAACTTGGCAATACGACCCGATAAATCCACATCCCATGTTAATGCACCGCCACTATTTAGTGATTCATTAATTGGGCCTTGCATGCCATTAGTAAGTACTGTGGTACCGCGCTGGCCAACAAGATTAATATTACCTTGTGGTAAGCGAGCGCGCTGAGCTTCACTTAGCCCCGCCATTGCAGCGCGCAAACGCGCTGCAGAGGCTTTGAGGTTTTGGTTGGCAGACATCACATCCACCACCAACTGATTTAAGTGCGTGTCTTCAAGTTGCTGCCACCAATTGGCTTCATCCGAGCGCGTCACTGTGTTGAGTACCGCTGTGCCGTCAACTTGCGAGTTAAATGCCTGCTGACTTGCAACCACATCTTGCTCGTAGGAGGTGCTTGTACATCCTACCATTGCAGCAACAGTCAGACTTAAAATAGACAGTTTAATAATGCGCATGTTTATTGCTCCTTTGGCGTTACTAGACGATAAAATACAGGTGTAAATAGTAAGCCAAACACGGTTACCCCTATCATGCCGAAAAATACTGCGTTACCCATGGCTTGACGCATTTCTGCACCCGCGCCTGATGCTAATACCAGCGGGATAACACCTGCGGTAAACGCGATTGAGGTCATTAAAATTGGACGTAATCTTAGTCGACATGCTTCAATTATGGCCTCTAAATGTGTCGCACCTTGTACGTGCTTGTCTCTGGCAAACTCTACCATCAAGATGGCGTTTTTCGATGCCAATGCCACCAATACAATCAAAGCAATTTGCGTAAAGATATTGTTGTCACCACCTAGCATATACACACCAGCAAGTGCCGAGAATATCGTCATTGGTACGATTAAAATAATCGCCAGTGGTAAACGCAAGCTCTCGTACTGCGCTGCCAGTACCATAAAGACTAAAACCACAACCAATGGGAACACATACACCATGGTATTACCTGCCAAAATCTGCTGGTACGTGACTTCAGTCCACTCGTACGCCATGCCTTCAGGTAAGGTATTTGCCAGTACTTTTTCAATGGCTTGCTGCGCTTGATCTGAGCTGTAACCCGGCGCAGGGCTGCCGTTTAGCTCTGCTGTCACATAACCGTTATAGTGCATCACACGATCAGGGCCAGTGGTTGCTTCAACGGTAACAACTGAACCTAATGGCACCATGTTGCCCGCGGCATTACGCACTTTCAGGTTATTAATTTGCTCTTTTTTCGCTCTAAATTCAGCATCAGCTTGCGCTTTCACTTGGTAAGTGCGGCCAAATAAGTTGAAGTCATTGACATAAACAGAGCCTAAATATACTTGTAAAGCATCAAATACTTCCTGTAATGGAATACCTTGGATGAGCGCCTGCTCGCGGTCGATATTAATGTCCATTTGCGGAACCTGTACTCTAAAGCTGGAGTAAAGGCCGGTCAGTGCTGGATCTTGCTGCGCCGCACCTATGGTCGATTGTAACGCTGCAAACAATGCTTCAAACCCTTGGTTGCCTCTATCTTGAATTTGCAGTTTAAAACCACCGGTTGTGCCCAAGCCTAAAATTGGCGGCGGTGGAAATACCGCAACAAATGCCTCATCAATGGCTGCAAAGCGCATATTCAGCTGCATCGCAATTGCCTGCGCTGACAAGCTTGGGTCGTTTCTGTCTGCAAAGTCATCCAGTGGCGTAAACACAATGCCGCTGTTGGTGCTATTAGTAAATCCGTTTACAGATAAGCCTGGGAATGCAACCGTGTGTGCAACACCCGGCACTTGCAGTGCAATTTCTTGCATCTGTTTAATGACTTCTTCAGTGCGGTCTAAGCTTGCTGCATCTGGTAATTGCGCAACGGCAACCAGGTATTGCTTGTCCTGCTGTGGAATAAAGCCGCCCGGTACAGACTGGAACAAACCAATGGTTGAGCCAACAAGTGCAAGATAAACCACACCAACAACCACACTCATACGGATAAGCTTTTTAACGATGGCTTCGTAGCCTTTTGCACCTTTATCAAATAAACGGTTGAATGGCTTAAATAACCATGCACCAAATAGCTTATCAAGCATGCGTGTTAATCTGTCTTTTGGCGCATCGTGCGATTTTAATAAAATAGCGGATAGCGCAGGTGACAACGTCAGTGAGTTAAATGCTGAGATCAGCGTCGAAATCGTAATTGTAAGCGCAAATTGCTTGTAGAACTGACCCGATAAGCCCGTAATAAATGCCGTTGGAATGAATACTGCGCACAGTACAAATGCAATCGCGATAATTGGGCCAGTCACTTCCGTCATGGCAATTTTAGTGGCTTCGTATGGACTGTGGCCATCTGCAATATTACGCTCTACGTTTTCCACAACCACGATGGCATCATCCACAACAATACCGATTGCGAGCACTAGACCAAATAAAGATAAGGTATTAATTGAAACACCTAACATTTGCATCACGGCAAACGTACCAATCAAAGATACCGGTACCGCAATCAATGGAATAATAGAGGCGCGCCATGTTTGCAAGAACACCACAACCACTACAACTACCAATAGAATTGCTTCCATTAAGGTCATGATAACCGCGTCGATTGAACCGCGAACAAAAACAGTTGGGTCGTAAGCGATTTCATAAGTCATGCCCGCTGGGAATGTTTTCTCAAGACGTGCCATGGTTTCACGCACATCATCAGATAATTCAATGGCGTTGGTGCCCGGACGCTGGAAAATCGGCATTGCAAGGGCTGGCTGGTTATCAAGCATTGCACGCAGTGCATAGTTTTCTTGGCCAAGTTCAACTCGAGCAATGTCTTTCAAGCGTGTCAGTGCGCCATTGTCGCCCACTTTAATGATCACACTTTCAAACTCTTCAATGCTCTCTAAACGGCCTTTTACATTTAACAAAATTTGAAATTGGTTTTCTTCAGGTGTTGGCTGTGCGCCCAATGAACCTGCTGCAACTTGTTGGTTTTGCGTACGCAGTGCATTAACCACATCAGAGGCCGTTAAGTTACGTGCAGCCAAAGCGTCTGGGTCTAGCCAAACACGCATTGAGTACTTTGCACCACCAAATAGCTGCAAGTCACCCACACCCGGTAGGCGCTTTAGCTCATCTTTGATGTATAAGTCAGCGTAGTTTGCCATGTAAGCAGTATCTTGCTCACCATTGGGTGATACCAAGTGCACAACCAATGCAAGGTTGGGTGATGACTTTTGAGCAGTGACACCTAGGCGCTGTACCTCTTGCGGTAAACGCGGTAATGCATTGTTCACACGGTTTTGTACCTGTACCTGCGCTTGGTCAAGATCAGTACCTAGTGCAAACGTGACAGTCAAGGTTAAACGCCCGTCACTGGTAGCTTGCGAGCCGTGATACAACATATTCTCAAGACCATTGAGCTCTTGCTCAAGTGGCGTTGCCACAGTCTCTGCAATGACTTTTGGGTTAGCACCTGGGTATGTTGCGTTAACAACAACTGTAGGCGGCACAACTTCTGGGTATTCACTGACCGGCAGTTGAAACAATGAGATAGCACCTGTGATGATAAAAATCATCGACAGCATGGCCGCAAAAATGGGCCTATTGATAAAAAAGTGGGAAAATTTCATAACGCTCTCTTAGTTTGCCGCACTGAGTAATAAAGAAGAGTCAGACTGTTTTAAAACAAACTGAGTATTTTCAAAGGCTAAACTGACAGAATTCGGGGTAATTGGCATACCTGGGCCGACACGCGCAGGACCATTAACAGCAATGCGATCGCCCTCTTCTAAGCCCGACTTAATGGCACGAAACGCACCGTAACGCTCGCCAAGTTCAACTAATCTGTACTGCAAGACATTGTTTTCGTCGATGGTCAGGACAAAACGGTTTTTAAGATCTGTACCAATTGCACGCTCAGGCACAATGGCCATTTGCTGTGCATTTTGTGCACCGATTGAAACGCGAGCAAATGCGCCCGGCTTTAAGTGATGCTGCTGTGCATCAAATACTGCACGCACTCGTAATGTGCCAGTGTTGGGATTAATTTCGTTATCGATAAAATCAAGCTTACCCGCTACTTGCTTGGTTTCGCCTAAGCGCTGAAGCTGTACTGTGATCTGATCTTGTACAGAGACACCAGCAAATTGGCGGCTCCATGTGCGCTCATCCACATCAAAATACGCGTAAATTTCATCGTCAGAAACAATGGTCGTTAGCTCAGTTTCACCCGCTTTAACATAGTTACCTGTGGTGACAACCGCGCGAGAAATAGTGCCGCTGATAGGCGCGGATACTTGGCTAAACTCTAAATCTAACTGCGCGTTTTGCAGACGTGCCTCAATGGCATTTTTGTTTGCAATCGCACTGCGAAGGGTTGCACTGCGCTGCTCTGCCTCTTCTGTTGAAATGGCATTTTGTGCAACCAAACGATTTGCACGCTCTGCTTCACCTCGTGCTTGCTCTAAGCTTGCCTCAGCACTTTTTAACTGGGCGTTTAAAGTATCAATCTGAGCTTGGAAAGGTCTTGGATCAAGGCTAAATAATAACTGACCTTTATTGACGCGCTCACCTTCGGTGAATGCCATACGTTCAATTTGACCGGATACACGCGGCTTAAGTAAAACGCGTTCAGGCGCTTCTAAACGCGTGGTAAATGTGTGCCAAGATTGAACTTGTTCAAGCTCAACGCTTGCTACGTCAATGGTTAAAGGTGGCGGCTGTTGTCCTTGCTGTGCATTGGATTGACCACATCCACTTAAAACAAGGGCAAGGGCCACAGCACTGAGTGTAAAACCTAACTTTTTCATTTGTTGCTCCGCAGAAAATTAATATGCGGACATCGTACGCCTGTTATTAATGACGAAAAATAGTGGTTTTTTAAAAACATTAATGCCAGAATGGCACCAATAAACATTTATAGTGATGCCAGATATGGATACAACCAGTCGATTGATCATGTTATTAGAAGTCGTTGAGCAAGGCTCTTTTTCAAAAGCTGCCGAAATCAGAAACATCGATCGCTCAGTTATATCTAAACAAATCAGCAAATTAGAAGAGGAGCTTGGTGTACGTCTGCTCAACCGGACTACCCGTTCGTTTTCATTAACTGCCGCTGGCGCTGAAATGGTTAAAAAAGCTGCTGAGCTGAGAGTGTTGCTACAAGACACAGTGCAAATGGCAGAGAACTATCACCAAGAAGCCCGAGGTTTATTGCGTATCACCTCATCAAGTTACATCGGTAAATACTACCTGCTGCCGGTGATCAATGATTTCCAAAAGCGTTTTCCGCAAGTCACCATAGAGTTAAGATTAGATGACCGCGTCATCGATATGGTATCAGAAGGCTTTGATCTGGCGTTTCGCGTTGGTGAACCAAGAGATTCCTCATTGATCGCACGTAAAGTGGCGCGAAACCGTATGTTGATTTTAGCCACACCACAGTTTATCGAGACCTATGGTGAGCCAAAAGAAATGTCTGATCTGGCTGAACTGCCAGCTGCTGCCTACTCAAGTAACCACATCCGTTTTGAGTCTATCAGCTACATTGATGACAAAGGCAAGCCTCAAGAGCAGCCTATTACGCCGGTGTTTAAATCTAACGATGGTGAGGCATTACTTGAAAAAGTGCTCTCGCATACTGCGTTTTGCACGGCGCCTGCATTCTTCTTTGCCGATCATATCGATCACGCGCAGCTAGTACCTATGCTGACACATGTGAATTTACCTGATTACAGCGCCATGTATGCAGTCTACCCGCACCGAGATTTACCGGTCAGGACGCGATTATTTTTAGATGCTGCACGGCATTATATTGGTGAAGCAGTGCCTCGTTGGGAGCACAATATCCCGGGTCTAGATAAGATGTATTTGCCGAAATAACCGAGTCAGAAATCAAGTAACCCGCTCTATGAGTTTGATATAAACTACAGCTTTCTGACAAACGTATTTTGGCATATGCCATTTTCAAACAATTCACTTTCTGTGCAACTGAAATGAAGTGGCTCGGCTAACTCACCGAATAAACTCACTCCGCCCCCCAATATGATAGGGATAGTTGTAATTATCATCTTGTCAATCAAGTCTGATTTTAAAAAGCTTTGAATTGTAACGCCACCGTCTATATACAAATCTACATACCCCTGCGCATTCAATTTATCTACCAACTGGGGCAACCCTCCACTGACTAACTTTACTTTGTCTTCATAACCTGTGGGAACACACCGCATGGTATTGCTCAAAACAAACACCGGCTTTGTATAAGGCCAATCGCAATCAAAGCCGCAAACTAACTCAAAAGTATTTCTGCCCATCACTAACCCGTCAATGGCAGCAATGTGATCGTCATACCCCAAATCCAGTTTTTGGGTGCCAGGAATTGAATGTAACCACTCAATTTCGTTGTTTTTATCTGCAATATAGCCGTCCAAGCTTGTTGCAATAAATACGATGTTCGCCATGACATCCTCATAGTTGATTTAAATAATAACTCCATTATTCTACGATGTAGAATATATAAATCAAATTAAGCATTCATAATGAGCAATACAGCCAAAAAGCGCGGCCGTCCCCAAAAGTCCCAAAGTGCACTAAGTAAAGCAGCTATCATTGGTGCCGCAAAAAATTTGATGGCAACAACAGGTAATATTCCCAGTATCCGCAAGTTATCAGCACAACTTGGGGTCGATGCGATGGCGATTTACCATTACTTTAAAAACAAAGATACCCTGTTAGAAGCGATTACCACCTCGCTAATTGAAGATATTTATACACCACAAAACTCAGAAGATTGGCAACAGGAGCTCAGTGCCCTATGCAAAAGTTACCTTGCGATACTGAGCCAGTATGACGGACTATTACACACTTTACTGAGCATGAAATCTGACAGCCCCGCAGAGGTCTTTATTAGCCGGTTTGAGCAAATTATCAGTGTCTTAGAACTAGATAGCAGCCAGTCGGAAGTTTTCTTACATCTGTTAGTAGACTACCTCCATGGGTTTTCACTGGCTATGAGCTGCGACAAAGGGAACACACTGAAAATTAATGGCATTGACAAACAGCTTGCATTTATATGCCACTACTACCAACACTTAAAATCATGAGCCCTATGACTTTAATACACTTTTTAAAAAATAAGTGACTGATGTAAGCAAGCTTAACCGCTCACTTCTATTTTAAGACCGCTTAACTAGACAGCCACCCGCTTGGCACCTTTCCCATACTCAATATAACCAAGTACTTACAATAACAAAAAAAGGAAAATGCCATGAAAAGAATGAAACTAATAAATCACATAAAAACCATATGTATCACTATGGCCACGGCATTGTTGCTCACAGGCCCATGTGCCAATGCCAATGCCAATGTAAATCTAGACCACAATGAAGGCGACAATCGCTTATCGCAATTACTAACAGACATTGAACAAGTACGAACTGTTCACAACATACCCGCTATAGGTGTCGCAATTGTTCAGCAAGGACAATCACCAATTACTCAAGGCCTTGGCTACGCCAACAAAGAAACAAATGAGCTAGCCACTGATAGACACTTATTTAGATTTGGTTCTGTCACCAAATTACTGCCCGGTATTGCAATTTTACAACTGCAATCCAAAGGCCTACTAGCACTTGATGACAGATTAAAAGATATTGCACCGAGTATTCAATTTAAAAACAAATGGCATAAAACCCACCCAATCCAAGTCCAGCACTTATTAGAGCATACCACAGGCTGGGACAGTCACGTGGCGGAGCAAAAAGCGCTAAATGATGATTCACTATCACTTGAGCAAGTGTTAAAGCTTTACCCTGAAAGCCGAATAAGTCGCTGGGCACCAGGCACGAGAGAAGCATATAGCAATACTGGCCCAACCGTTGCCGCGAGAGTGGTTGAGATTGTGACAGGCATGCGTTTCTCGGACTATGTTAATGAATATATATTTTCGCCACTATCAATGAAAAATAGCTCATTACTTAAACCTAAAAACTGGAATGAATTAGGCGCAATACCCTACTTAAACAATAACCTTCCTGTAGGCTACGAATATATGGCAACACGGCCTGCCTCTTCTTTAACAGCTTCAATGCAAGATATATCAAAACTACTTATGCTATTTTTGCAACCTGAACAATCCGGAGTGCTCTCTCCCGCATCAGTATCTCGAATGCAAAAAATAGAAACAGAATTAGGAGTTAGTCTAGGTTTAAAATCATTTAAAGGATTTTCACACAGTAAAGACATAATTAAGGGACAAACATTCTACGGACACAACGGTGGGCTTCCTGGGGTAGTGAGTACTTTTAGATATCAGCCTCAGTTACAAGTGGGTTTTGCAATTGCCATGACAAAACAAAATGGCCCAGCATACCGAAAAGTAAAAAAGTTAATCACTGAATACTTACAACTACCAGAAAAAGTGAATCATGAGCCAAATTTACCTTTGAGTTATCATTTTTCCGACGCCAGTGGCCTATACACGCAAATTAATACAAGTATGAGTTTAGGCGATATCGTCGCCTATTTTAGCAATGCCGTGATTGTAACGACTCATAAAGAGCAACTATCATTTAAATGGCTACTAGGTGGTTATCAATTATACTATTTTCAACAAGATGAGCAGCCCATACTTTATAACAAATATGGTACAGCACAAGTTGCTTTTGCAAAAGATCCAATTGCAGGAAATGTGCTCGTTCGCAACTCTAAAATATACAAAAAAACACCTGCTTGGGTATTCTATGCAAAATTAGCATCACTCGCTTTAAGCGCAATAATAGTGCTTTCTAGCCTACTGTACCTAGTTTTTTCCATACCAGTCAGTGCTGTAAAAAAGCTACTAGGTAAGCCAAAATCAAACTTTATAATTTGGAAAGCGTTAACACTTACAGCCTCTTTCATCGTTACGCTTACAGCGCTTCCTTTCATACTGTTAAGTGACTACATGTTACTAAATAGTATGAGCTGGGTTTCACCTCTAGTACAAGTTTGCTCAATACTATACCCCTTACTCAGTTTTGCTGCGGCAGCTTTTTGTTTGCAACAGTGTAAAAAAAGCATTAAAAGCTTTGTACATTATTACTTGGTAAGTATAGTAGCATCACATTGTGTTTTATCATTATTTTTAATGAGTTATAAATTAGTAAATATCCAATTGGCATCTTAGGGCAATCATCGATATGGGCGAAAATTCGCCCAAACTTGAATTTACAAGCCTGGCTTTTAACCAAGAACAACAATAAAAACTAATTACAGGCGCTTTCTATGTACTTTTTCCCACGAACACCTCTTTATTGGTTCTATCATTTTTCCGCACTCATTATGGTCATCAGTGTTGATTTGGTTACCAGCATTGAGCAAGGTGAAATTAATATACATGTTTTAAAAGTATCTATACTGTTTGCCATTTTCTTTACTATTTCCACTCTCATATTTAGATATATATTCAACACTCGTGGTTGGGTCTCGGCCCAATATCAAAAACAAATACCCAGCTTATTAATAGCGGGAACAGTGTTATCTATTTTAGTTACTTTTTCGATAATTACAGTCTGTTATTACGTCGATTTTTATAACTCTATTTATCTTCGCTATATTGGTGAAAACGTGTCTTTAATTAATGCGTACACATCCAGATTTATGTTAAGGCAATGCTTACAAACTCAATTATTCATTTGCTCTTGGATTTTTATTTATACAAGTATTAGCCACCAAAAACGGGCTATATCTGCAAAGCTACAAAGCTTGCAATTTGAAAACTCACTCAAGTCTACACAATTAGAAAGTTTAAACACGCAACTAAACCCCCATTTTTTGTTTAATACATTAAACAACATTCGCTTTATGATAGCCGAGTCAGTCGAAACAGCCGATGACATGATGGTCACGTTGTCCGAGCTGCTACGTTATGCACTGGAGGTTACGAAACAAGATAAAGTATCTCTTAACAGTGAAGTTCAAATGCTAAATAAGTACATGCAACTAATCAAAATACAGTATGAAGAAAAGTTAATTTATCATACTGAGATTCAAAGTGGCCTATCAGAATATCAAGTACCGCCCATGATGTTACAGCTATTAGTTGAAAATGCAGTTAAGTATGGCATAGAAAGCTCAAAAACTGCTGGAAAAATCAACTTATCTATTACTCAATCAAAACAAAGTTTAATTCTTCAACTGTCTAATACAGTCCCGAAAGAGATCAATACTACAACAACCAGCATGCAGATTGGCCTAGCAAATATTCGGGAGCGGTTATCACTACTTTATGGCCCTAAAGGATCCCTAGAGACACAGCTTAACGATAAGCAATTTATCGCGACTTTAACTTTGCCTAAGGAAGTGACATGTTATCAGTAGTTGTTATTGAAGATTCAAGGTTAGCCCGTAATGGCTTGATACGGTTACTGGAGCCCTTCGCAGAAATAGACGTTATTGGTAGTGCAGATTGTGTTGCTAATGCATTAGAGTTGGTCAAAAACTTTAGGCCTGAAGTACTCTTTTTAGATATCCATATGCCTGGAGAGAGTGGCTTCGATTTACTAGAACAGCTAGATTATTCTCCAAAAGTTATTTTTACAACGGCTTACAATGAACATGCGTTGAGGTCATTTGACTATAACGTTGTTGATTACTTATTAAAGCCAATAAATAAATCTCGTTTATGTGACGCTATTACCAAATTGACAGCATCAGACGTGGAGACACCTTCTGGCACTTTTCAAGAGCCAGAAGTTGCGACTATGACTATGCAAAGTAAAGTATTTATTAAAGATGGTGAGCAATGTTATTTACTTCCGATAAAAGAAATCGATTATTTTGAAAGCTGTAAAAACTACACACGAGTTTTCTTTTCTAATAGAGATGCGTATATAAAAAAGCCACTGAACAGTGTATTAAAACGCTTACCTGAATCAGACTTTTTTCAAGCGAACCGTCAGCAGATCATAAATCTAAACTCAGTGACTAACACTGATTTAGGAGTTGGTGACACATGTGAAGTAACGCTCAATCATTGCACCTCAATTTCAGTTTCTAGGCGCAACTTACAAATAATGAAGGCTAAATTAGGTTTCTAATTTTAAGAAACTATTTTTTCCTCAACTTATGCTGGAAACTAATTTCATCTTGTGCACCTATTTAACAATGTCTAAAAAGCGGGTGCTATTCAATCAATACAATTTCTTTTTTCTGAGAGATGCGCTTTACAAACAACAACTGAGTGTCATTGATATCTGAAATCGACGTAATACCGTCATCGATTTGCTTAAGCACTTGAAAGGTATGCTCTTTTAAATTATAGCGCCACAACATATTGCCTTTTGTCAGCCCAAATAAACGACCATCTCGCTCAACAAAGCCGGCCTTATGCGTATGCTGATTTAATAGCGCCAAAGCCACCACCTGGCCCTGATTTAAATGCCAAAATTGACCATTTGAATCTTGATAAACCAGCTCATGAGGCTTCAATAGCACTGCATCTTGTATTGCCACTTTAAGCAAATTCTCTATTTCCCCCTCTTCATTTCGAGTTGATAGATGTACTATCGCTTCTTTCTCATAAGCCAATAAAGTATGCATAAGCAGGTTCGACTGATATACCCCTACGAACCTTTGCTCAGATAACAAGCGTTTATAATTTCCAGTTAAGTCATAGAGGTACAGCCCTTGGTTAGTCGCAACATATAACTTATTTTCATCAGCGCTCCACTCCACAGACGATGGATATTCAGCACCATTAAACTGTGTCAATCGCCTTGGCTCTCCTCCACTCGACAACCAAACTTGTTTTCTTCCTGAACGCTCAGAGATAAACGCGAGGTGTTCCGTATTTTGACTCCATTTCCCTTGTTCTTCTCGCCTTGTAGAGCGAACACTGGGTTTTGACTCACCCAGCACTTGGCCATCAACATAAGGCATAGTAATTAAGTCCGAATCGTAAGTACCGTAAGTGCCCACTATCACATTGCTATGTGGGTGGAAATTAATGCTGTAAATATCCTGATAGAGGGGCAAGGAGATAGGCTTTACACTGCCATCAAAGTCCAGTTCAAACAAGGATTTACCACTACCATAAAGCAACCTTTTTGAATCAGGGTCAAAATTGGGGTAAATACGTGAACTGCCATCAAATGACGCGGGAAAATCAATGATATTTTGCGCAACAAGCTCACCTGAGGGTTTTAGCAAGCTCAATACTTGCCCTCCTTCTTGGTTAAACCCTATCACGGCCAATAATTGATGAGTGGGTGAATACCTTAATACATATAAATGTAAGTTTTTATCTTCAAAGAGCGTGGCGACTTGATGGTTATTTATATTGTGCAACGCAACACGTAACTGATTGTTTTGTAAATCAAGTGTGGCAAATGAGTCTGCAGTTAACCACTGCGGATGATACATTTTGGTCGGCTTACATGATTTTAGTACATGTGGTGTTTGCGGACTTTTCAAGGCTTCAGCAAAGTTAATTGCCACCAAATCCCAGCAGTTTGTTACAGTGTTTTGGTATTCAATGGGCTCATGCTCACATGCTCGGTTTTGCAAAAAGCCCAACTTTTCCCCATCTGGTGAAAACGTAAACCCCGTGAATTTAGCCCCGCTCAGTGTCAGCTTCATTGATTGCTCATTTGCAAGATCTTTGGCCCACAGCTCACTCTCGCAACTCTCTAGGTGACGGTAAAATACCAAGTATTTACCATCAGGTGAAAATACTCCCGCGCCTTCTTGTACATCACTGGCAGTCATAGAAGTCAGTTGAGTAAACTCAAGCGTCTCACTCTGCGGCTTTGCAAAATAAAACACACCAATCAAGCTGAGCATAAACAATACGATTGCCAAAAAAAGTACAGGCTTTGTGGCTTTCTTTGCATGTGTGTGCGCCTTTATTTCTGGCTCGGTTTGTTGCTCGACCCATAAAACTTCAGCTTCTAAGCTATAACCTTGCTTTGAGTGCGTTTTAATGATGGCCTGCGCTTTACCGTCATCGCCAAGTGCCTTTCGCAGTTCAGCAATAGCACGCTGTAGCGAATTAGGTGACACAACAACGCTTTTCCAAACCTCGTCAATCATCTCATCATGGCTGACCACTTGTCCCTGTCTTTTTGCCAAGCAATATAAAACCGCAATTACTTTAGGCGGCAAGACCTGCGGTTGGTTTTTATTGGTGATTTGATTTCTCGCGGTATCAATAACTCGCTCGTTTATTATTATTTTTTGTCGCACGTATTTTAGCCTAGCTTTTCTTATCAGTGCTCACGCATACCCATAGTAAAACACAAATAAGCAATAATTTCATAAAGATATCATGATGATTTCAGGTCGATTTCATGTTTCCCTTGCTCAGTTTGTCACACTGTAGCCTCGAATATCACAATAATAATTCAGGAGCGTAACATGCAATTTGTATGGTACATATTATTTTTCATCGCGACTTTTTGTACACAAGCTAGCGTAAAACCAATCACAGAAATACCACTTATCGTTGGCAAAACGCTCAGTATTTCCTCCAAATATATAAAGGAAACACCAAACTTTGATGTGTATTTACCCTCGGACTATCACACCACATCTGAAAAACGTACCTACCCACTGGTTGTTACGCTCGATGGTTGGCTAGTCTCTGAGGCAACAAATGGTATTTTAAGCCACCTCGGCGACACTGCTTCCATGCCGCAAGCCATTATCGTATCCATTCACTCCCATAATAGGTTTGCATGGGGGCCTAAATTGCATGCAAGTTTCAGTGGATGGAATGGCGACGTAGAAGGCTTTTCACAAGGGCGCTCGCAAGACATGATTAACTACTTGCAAAAAGAGCTGTTTCCATTTTTAAAAAGTCAGTACCGCATCAATGATTTCCGTATTTTCATCGGTGCATCGCCCACTGCGGCATTTGGTTTGCATACCTTAAATGCAGCACCTAATCTATTCAACGCGCATTTCTTATTTGCTGCAACCGATGTACTGGGATTGGGCTATACACCTGATACCACCATGATTGATGCAATCGCTAAAAGCTTCGAGAAGACCCCCGACAGAACCGGTTTTCTCTATGTCGCGTCAGCAAAGCGAGAAGCTGAGAGAAACCCGGTCAGATATGCCCTTGCCAAACAGCTTCGAGAAGCGCTCGCCCCTTACTCAAAAACATTTAAGTTAAAAGTCGAACACATCGATGATTATGGTCACTACCCCATGATAGTGCCCGGCTTATTAAACGCCATTGGCTTTGTATTTCCGCGTAAAGACTGGGATATAGGTATTAAATTCATCGAGTTCACAAATAACGGGAATCAAACACTGACAGATATCCTCGCGCATTATCAGATGCTTAGCAAACAAGTGGGTTTTGATGTCTACCCCAACTTAAACCTAAGCAACAATGCAGCCTGTATTCGTGCTATCGCACAGCGCTTACGAGGTCAAGGCCGCTATGGCGAAGCTGATGCGTTATTTAAGTATTGGATATCACACTCGCCAAGCTCTGCGTCAGCTGTCGCTGGACTTGCCGTCAGTAAAGAGCTACAAGGTAAAGCAAGTGAGGCACTGACACTCTATCGTAAAGCGTTAACACTATCAGAACCTGAAAATACCAGAAGAAAGGAGTGGTTAACGGATAAGATAGAAACACTGACAAAAAAGTAAATTCTGCCCCTCATATAATGAGTTTGTAACCCATGAGGACCTGTTCCGTCAGGTCCGATTTACTGACATTTAAGCGCTTAATTACACTTATAGCCATTAATTGAAACAGGGCAAGAATAGTTCGGATCAGAAATTGGCCCACATCCCATCGCAGAAATACCACCTGCTATTTGGCGTGTTTTTTCTTGATTTAATGAAGCCATTGTCTTAGAAAGGTTTTTTACGCTCTTTTTGTTCATTTTTAATTTCATTGTTATTTCCTTTACTTTGTTGAGCCAAGATTGGCAAAACCAGTGTGTCGCTAATTTGAACAAACAGGCACTAGACAATCGTCTAATAAACAAACAAGTTCACAAAAACGTCATATAGTCATATTCTTCTTTTATTGAGATAATATAACAATTACCAATTGATAAAGGATGCTATCATGGTCATGCCACACACACCTATACCAAGTTATGGTCGGATACCGCTTCTAGACACTATCCGCGGGTTTGCCTTATGCGGCATCATATTTGCCAATTTAATGAGTTTTTTTGGATTTTATTCATTAAATTATACTCAAATAAGCCAGCTTCCTTTTGCTGACAGAGCCACGTTATTTGTCATTGATTGGCTGGTTGAGGGTAAATTTTATACCGTGTTCGCCATATTGTTTGGCGCAGGATTTGCGCTATTACATGAACAAAAGCAAGGTGCTCATTTTGCTTCGTATTGGCGCAGGAGAATGGGTGTTTTATTGTTCATTGGCCTCATCCACATGTTTTTTATCTGGCATGGCGATATTCTTGTTTTGTATAGCCTTTTAGGTATGACACTGCCTTGGTTTATGCGCTTGTCTGCACCGCGCTTACTTTTTATCGCCCTCACCCTCCTGTTAATACCTTTACTTATTCACCTCATGGCCATAATCAGCAAAGATGCCAGCTTTTGGTCAGCTCTAAAACTGATTGCGCTAAGCTTAAAATCAAATCTCGGTTATGCGCATACCAGCTTGCTGAGTATGCGCACCTCAACCGAATTTATGGACGTGTTTGTTGCAAACATTTATAGCGCTATCCCAAGACCTATGTCTTATCTTATTACGGGAAGGCCCCTTCAAGTTCTAGGGCAATTTTTACTTGGGATTTATTTTGTCAAAACGTTTATGAAACAGGGTCGTATCAACATCGTTATTTCGTGGCAGGCAATTACTTTTTTAGCGCTTACAGGGCTTTTGCTGAATTTAGTGTACGCCGTAGTCAAAGCCATGACAGGTAGCCCGTTTTCTCTTAACTTAATTGGTTTTGTGCAAGGTGTGTGTTACCACCTAGGCTGCCTATTCTTAGCATTAACTTATCTTGCTTGCATCGTCAAATTCATCGATAAATGCCACAACAAAGTTGCACTTGGGCTTAATACTTTGGGACGTATGTCACTGACCATGTACTTAATGCAAACCACGCTCTGCGTCATGCTGTTTTATGGGTATGGCTTAGCACTGATGAATACTTTGCCATTTTATTTGATTGGAGTATTTGGTGCTGTCATTTTAGCTGCGCAAGTATCTTTTGGGCTGTGGTGGCTTAATCAATTTCGACAAGGGCCGGTAGAGATGATGTGGAGAAAGGCGTTGTAAATATGTAAAAAAGGGCCAGTAAGCTGGCCCTTTGGTCGATTCAAGTGGAGGTTATTTACACTCGCCTAGGTGTTTCCATACTGCCCAACGGCTAGAATATTGCGCTGGGTTTTGA
Organism: Pseudoalteromonas luteoviolacea H33-S; assembly: GCF_001625695.1. Classification (GTDB taxonomy): domain Bacteria; phylum Pseudomonadota; class Gammaproteobacteria; order Enterobacterales; family Alteromonadaceae; genus Pseudoalteromonas; species Pseudoalteromonas luteoviolacea_B. The sequence goes on along the minus strand of NZ_AUXY01000053.1, from coordinate 12,669 downwards.
TTGCGTGTCCACCACTTCGCTTGATATAACTGTCCATCAAGGCTGGCTTGCTTACCAGATGTATACACGCTACTTGCCTGCCATGCTGGCACATCACAGCTCGGTTTACTGCCATTCACTTTAAAGCGATTTGTCGAAGACTGTGTACTCAAGCCTTGTGCATCCGTTGCAATGGCAAATACACTGTAACTCCCCGCCGCTGTAGTCTTAAAGTTAGCACTGTATGGCGCTACACTTGATGCTGCAACTTGCTTGCCATTCACAAAGTAAGCAATTTGCTTTAAATCATTGTCTTTGTCACTGGCGACAACTGACAGTGCAACTTGCTCACCAACATTAAATGTACTGCCATTTGCAGGGCTCGTTAAGCGTACGCTTGGGGCCTCTGGTGTTGGTTGTGGCTCAGCATTTGTTACCGTAATGGTACGACTCACAGTCGCGGATTGTGCCTCATCATTATCATATGCAACCGCTGATAATTGATAGGTGCCTACTTCCAGTGGTTGATAGTTAAATGCATAAGGAGTGCGCGTTAGCTCAGTTAGCGCTTGACCATTGACGCTCACTGCAACTTTAGCAATCTCACCATCGCTGTCATTGGCAGCAAATCGCACCGACACTGACTCACCTAATTCAATCGCTACATTACTTGATGGCGATGTAACTGAAAGGCTTGGCGCTTGGTTTGGCTTATCAGCCACACCGCCACACTCTAGCCCTTTTTTCCAAACACCCCAAGAGCCTGAGTTGCTGGCTGGACTTTGGTCTCGGTTCCACCACTTCGCCTCATATTCAAAGCCATCAAATGCGACTTTGTTACCTTGGGTATAGACTTTACCACCTTGCCAAGGTGCTGTTTGGCATTGGCTTGGATCGATCAGGCTAAATGACACGGGGGCAGCGTCTGTTGATAGGCCTTCATCATCGGTTACTTTGGCTGTCACCGTATATATACCTGTTTTTTCAGCACTAAATTGGGTCTCAAACGGCGCTTGAAGATCGGTATTATACAGTGCACCATTGACGAAAAACTCCACCTTCTCTACGGCTCCATATTCATCTTTAGCATCAGCTTTAAACGTAACGTCACTGCCAATCAGGTAACGTCCGTTGCTTTGTGGGCTAGTAATTGAGATAGTCGGCGCTTTATTTTCAGTACAAGCAAAAACACCTACCGCTTTAAAGGCTTCTCCCACGGCTTTAGTGTCGTAGCCCAAGTCAGCCGCAGCATCTGTTACGCCACAGGCAAGCGATTCAAACTTACCATTGTAAACCCAGAAGTTTTTATTGGCATGAAGCATCACTTCATAAGCTTTTTTAACCCCCCAACCTTCACTATTTGCAAGTAAATAGAAAGCGCGATTGAATACACCCGAACTGTGGTGAACACCCATGCCTATTTCAAACTTGCTGGCGTGACCGATAGAACGGCCATCTCGCTCTGGATTCTCCATATAACGAAGTGCCGTTCTATTTTTAAAGATACTCGCGCCAATCAGCCAGTCAACTTCACAAGTGCCATCTGGCTTTTGGTTCATAAAGCACTCAAGTGCTTCAGAAGTCATATCTGAAAATGACTCATTCACGCCACCAGACATATTGCTATAAACCAATTTAGAGTTTTGATGCGTGACACCATGACCGATTTCATGGGCAACAACCCCTAAAGACGTAAATGGATAAACGCCGTAGTTATCTAAGTCACCATCACCAAAAGTGACCTCTTTACCATTCCAAAACGCGTTCAAGTAATCTTTACGATAATGGATTCGCATTACAAGGTCGCCCGATAATGCACGGCTGTCGAACCAATCATTAAACATGTCTATGGTTGCTTGACCATAAAACATCGCGTCGTTGAGTGGTGAATAAGCACCATTTACATGCTTATGAGTATTTTCGTGACATGGGAACTGATACGTTTGTGTATTCGTTGTGCCATGTTCCATATCGATAACACGAATGTCTGTATGAGACATTTCACAATTTCCATTCCCCAACTCCTTTGCGTGGAACTTTGGCATATCATCACCATAATAATGCTTGCCAATTTTCTCATTACCCCCCGGACCCATGCCAATTTTTGAGTGATTAAGTGTTTCAATGCGCGACAGCACTTCACCGGAATGTGCATCAATTGCAAACTCTGGGCGCATTGGTGCATGTTCAGTTTCAGCAAATAAAGTCACTAAATAAGCGAGTTTTGCCTTGCCTTGATGAGGGTAAATAACCAGCTCAACCTGTTCATCTGATGTTGCAAGCAGCTCAGTAATTTGCTCTTTTGCAAACTCAATGGCTTGCTTATCAGAAATGCTCGTTTTAACCGTGGCAAGCGAGATATCTGGGACAACAGATCCACTGATTGAGGTGATTTCTCCTTCAGGTTGAAACCAAACACTTAAAAAGTTTTGTTCATTATGGTGAGTGACAATTTCACCGCCGTACACACGCACACCTTTATAATACTGGCTGCGGCGCATGTGGCGTCCGTCTTGTGTTGTTTGGTGGGTGATAAACTCTAAATCTTGCTGTTCGTCATTTGATGTCGCTCTAAAAAAGCTTTGATGCTGTGACAGCTGCGATTTGATGTTTGCTTTCAATTGTTCATTATTGTGCAGGCTCACAGGCTCGCTGGCCAAAGCCGCGAACGTTGAAAAAACACCAACACTTGCCGCGACCAGTAGCGCTATTTTTTTTGCTTTTAACATGGATATTTACTCTGTACTTGTTGTTATAGTAAGAAGGTGCATCCATGCACCAGAATGAACTCGGTTTGAATAAACTTGGTTTGAGTGAGCTCGGTTCGAACGAGCTCAGTTAACTAACCTGTTATAGCTTGCGCCAAACAGAGTTGCTGCCCGGAGTTTGACCGCGTGTCCACCAGCGAGCTTGGTAGGTTTCACCATTGTGAACCACTTTGTCACCACCGGTATAAACTAGGTCACTGCGCCAATCGCGTACTTTGCCATCATCAGGAATGATCTCAGCCCATACGCCGCCGTTACTTGGCACCGCACCTCGGGTCCACCAACGCGCTTTATACTGAACACCTTTGTACCAAACTGTGTTGCCACCGGTGTACACCTTGTTTGCATCCCAAGTTGTCTTGCCATCATCTGGCGTCGGCTCTGGATCCGTTTCGACATTCTTAATCGTCACATTAAACTGACGCGTCACGCTGTGCTCACCATCAGATACCACAACGGTGCCTGTGATTGTCTCAGTTTGTGTGACTTCACCTGCTTTTACCGTGACAGTGCTGCCTGTGCCAACAATCGTGTGACCCGGAAGTTGCCATGCAAAGCTCAGTGCTTTTCCTTCAGGATCGGTTGCTGATACGCTGATAGACTCGCTAGTGTTTTCATCAAGGGATATCGCTGAAATTGTCCCAACTACTGGCGCTTTGTTTTCTACAACAGGTGCTTTAACAATGACTTTTACTGTGCGGTTAACCGTGTTTGCATCATCACTGACAGCCAAGTTGACGGTGAACACAGAATCACTTGTGACACTTGGTGCTGTCACGATAACGCTGTCATTTTCACTTTGCAGATTTAAGGCCGCATCACCTTGCCAAGAAAAAGTAAGCGCTTTTCCTTCAGGATCGATAGCTTGAGCCGTTAGAACATGAATATCGCCCGCATTTAACGTAATCTGGTTCGTCAGTGTCACAACAGGTGCTTTATTCACTGGCGTTGGGTTAGTGACCTTACCCGCAAGGCCTTCGTGCATTGCATTTAAAATGTCACCATTGTCTGCATCGATTTCCCACGCAAATAGACCCGCTAAATTATGCTCACGTACATAGCGACCTTTTGCGCGCACAGAGCGAGGGCTGTCATAGGTAACCAAGGTGCCTTTTTGGCGATTCCAGACATATGCTGCTTCAGCTTGCTCATCGTACCCTACTTCAAAACCATTAATACCTTGCTCATCATGACCAATCATGTGTGCTTTTAGTCCCTTGTAGTCGATAACGCCTGCTTCCCAAACACCTTGCGACGTCGAACCGCGTAATTTACCATTTGCTGGCGCAGTCATTGGGTTATCAGCAATTTGTGCATTTTGTGGATATACGCCTTCCCAACCACGACCATACATCGCAGTGCCTACAACTAACTTTTCACTTGGCACACCTTGGGCCAAGAGCAATTTAATGGCATTGTCTAGCGTATATGCTGGGCCTTTTCGCGCTTCGCCTTTATCATCAACACCGGTGCCGTTACACTCATCTGTAGACATATGAGAGCCACAATAAATCGCAGTCTGGTGACCTGTTACATTGTTCCAACCACCTGCAAAGTCATACGTCATGGCAAAAATGTAGTCCATGTATTGCGCGGCTTGCTGATAATCAACGTCTTCAATTTTGTCGTAACCAGTACCGATTGCTGAAGTCAGCTCAAACTCTCGACCCATCTCAATCTCGAGTTCATCCAACATCGCACGAAGCTCTTTCATCAGGATGATGTAGACTTCACCATCTTTGTCTGAACCTAAATCTGGGTTTGCACCATCACCGCCTGGGAACTCCCAGTCAATGTCGATACCATCGTAGAATTTCCATGTTTTAAGAAATTCACGCATTGAATTCACAAAGGTGTCACGGTTTGCTTTCACATCAAAGTCAAAGAACGGATCTGAGAGTGTCCAACCGCCCACAGAAGGTAAAATTTTCAAGTCTGGGTTACGCTGCTTCAATGCCATTAGCTGTGCATATGTACCACGAATTGGATCTTTAGAACTGATCCCCGGTAGTGCTTTTTGCACCGCAGCCCAAGGGTCATGGATCACTACTTCATAGTCTTTTGAGCTACCACAGGCTAACTTAAGCGCTCTCAAACTATTGCCGTTTTCGATCTCTGCCAGCGAGTCATTTGGACCACATACTGGAATAAAACCATAAAGTAGGTGGGTTAAGTTATCTGCAGGAATTTGTGTCACATCGAACTTACGGCCATAAATACCCCATTCAACAAAATAAGCACCGACAACCGTGTTTGGATCTGTGTCGAACTTTTTATTGTTTGGATTTACATTCAGTTTAAGTGGCTCTAAGTGACCACCGTCTGTATCGGCGATCACAATTGGCTTTGAGGCAGACATCGAACAGCCAGATGCATCGCACAATGCGATTCTTAATTCGTGACGACCGGACTTGTGGTACGGAAAACGAATTGTGCCACCGGTTGTGCCCTCAGCGAGTGTGCCTTCATTCACCACTTCATTGTCAAAATATACTTTATAGCTATCGCCGCCTTTCCCTGACCATGCATTCCATTCAATTTGAATATCCACCACGTCTTTGGCTTGGATCAGTTGCTTGTATGACCCTCGGCCATAAATATTCACGTCAACAAACGAGTAATTTTGTGGTTTCCAGTTAATGCTTGGTGTTGATGGCGCAGCCACAACAGCGGCACTTGCAAGCGCTGCACCGACAGCTGCAGCAGTAGTTAAATATTTAAACATTTTTGAATTACCTCTATGATATTTTTATAGTTTTTTCCAAACGGAATGTTGATCAGGTTGCTGATTACGCGTCCACCAGCGAGCTTGATAGCGTGCACCGTTAAAAGTCACGACTTCACCGCCTCGGTAGGCTTTGCTTGACTGCCATGATGTATTGCCTGCATCTGAATCATCACCACTTGGTACTAACTCCCACGCATGGCTCGACGTTGGTAGTTGGCCGCGAACCCACCATTTAGCACGATAAGTTTTGCCTTGATAAACCACGGTATCGCCAGCTGTGTAGATTTTGCTGGGCGCCCAAGTATCACCTGTTGGCTTGTCTGGCGTGCCAGGATCGGTATCGATGTTTTTAACATTCACAACCAGTGGGACTGTTTTGCTTAAACTGCCATCTGACACGGTCACTTTGCCGTCAAAGCGCGTATCCGCGTCCACCTTTGGCGCAGTGATCGTGATGGTTGAACCTGAACCGGTAAAGCTCAATGCACTTGGTAGCTGCCAATCAAATTTCAGGGTCGGCTGCTCATCATCAAATGCATGGACATGCAAGTGCTTGCTCTGCTCTTCATCAATGGTGATTGGCGCTGGCGTGTGCACTGTTGGTGCGGTGTTTTTCTGCTTTGAAATCACCGATAAGTTATAGCTATATGACTTGTCTGATAAAAAGACTTGGTTGCTCGAAATCGCCTCAGAATTAAACTCAATATTACCCGATCTGTCTTTCACACCGATGCGCACAATGTCAGCAAATTGCGTACTAAGATTTAAAGCAAACTGACTTTGCCAGTGTGTTTCATTGGCTGAAGTGACATCGAGACGCTCTTGAATAAGCTCATTACCATTACCGTTGAATACTCTGACCCAAACCGTGTCTCCAGCACTTGCCTCTTGACCTTGCTTGACAAAATAATCGACTGGGAACCAAGTATCTGGCGTCGGCGTTGGCTCAGTACCACGCACAATGGTCACATCACTACAGTTATAAAAGCCTTCACCCACCACATCATCACGCTGCCAGCGGCTGTATAAAATCGCATCTCCAGAAAACTTTTCTGGGATCGCAACTTCCATCTCGTAATAGCGCTTGCCATCTGGTGCCATGAAAAATGCAATATTGCCATGCTCTTGCACCAGCTCTAAGTCACTCCAAGCAAGTGGTTTTTGCTTAAAATCCGTACCCGGCTTGGTTAAATAAAACTGCCAAAAGCTGGGGTTATGCGGTGTTGTAGCACGGTAGCGAATTTTCACTTGGCCATTAGCGTTTGGCTTTATCTCTGTTGCCTGCCACTGCGTTGACGGAATATTCATCCCCGCTTTTTGGCTATCACCTGCGCCACACAATGTGCCATCTGGGATATTTGCTTCAACAGCGGCTTGGTTACGAAAATCTGCTGTATTTGCTGCAAACTCATGCTTTTGAATAAATTGCACGTGTTCTGATTTAAGGTATGCAGCACGGCATGCAGCATTGGGGATTTTTGAGCCATCTTTTGGCCACCAAAATCCACCTTGCTCCTGACAGATTGCTTGCCTCGCTTTGGGAAAGTCCATATAGCCATGCGCGTTCACTTTACTAATGACGCCCACACCTATGGCTACGCCCAGCGCGCATAAGGTTACTTGTTGTCTCATAGTTTTCTCATTTATTGATTGTAAGAGTGATCCGCAGATCACTCCGGTTGGGAATAAAAGTGGCCGTTACAGGCTACACACTTTCTGCCATGCGCCACCGTTACTTGGTGTGCCATTTGTCCACCACTTGGCTTTATAAACAGCGCCGTTGTGGATCATCATGTCGCCGCCGACAGCATGACTTGGATCACCTGCCCAGTTGGTGCGAGGCCAGTTTGGATACGTGTTGATGTTCTCAATTTTCACGCCTTCACACTGCTGCCCATTTGGTGGGTTTTTATCGCCGTCACCCGGATTTGGATTGTGTTTTTTAGCGACTGGCAGATCTGGATATTCAGAGGCAAATGCATACTGCTTACCGTCTTTTTCAACAATAAAGTTCACAGGGCCTGTGATAGGCATGTAGTACATAACTTGTGCATTCACAGTCTCACCCGGGGCAAAAGACTCAAGCTGACCACCCCATTCATTTTTAAATGTGATTGAAAAACGGTGGAATTCATTTTCAAAACCGCCGATGTTATTGCCAGCAGAATTTGATGCATCATGCTCTACACGCATACCCAGCTTTTTGCGCGCATTCCAATTTGACTTGAAAATAGCCGAGGTAGATGTGGGTACATTGAACGTTATCGTTGCACCGGTCAGGTCAATCTCAGAGTTATTAGTAAAGGCAAACGTTGGGCGAATTGGGTAGTTTTGGTCACCCACCGGGAAATCTTTCGCTTCAAATGCAATATCAACTGCTTCGGTGGGTACTGCAAATGCACTATCACCAACATGATTGTCATAGGCCACACCACTTTGGTTGAAGGTGTTGTATGCCAGCGCTGTCATTGTCGAGCCCATGAAGTACTCGCCTTTATCAGCGTGATAATCAAAGTCACCAGCAAGCTCCCAGAACATGACACCACCCAGCCCCTTATCAACGACATAGTCTAATTTGGTTTTCATAGACTCTGTGTCTTCCATCGATAGGAATACTTTTTTCTCGGCGTTATACAGCCATGGTGCAACAGCAACTTCATCGTAATGACGTACGTAGTCACCGCGCAGAACATCATCTGCATCGGTTTCCGGTGTTAAGCCATAAACTTCTAAGTAACTTGGCTTGATCCCATGCTCAAGGTTTTTCGCATGCCAAAGTGGGTTGGAACCGGCAGCCACTTCTTGACCATTTTCAATGTCATGCCACAGGTTATCAATACCAATTGCACCGTTACCGCATTTGTTCTTCTCACCAATGCCTGTGCCTTTTGGACAATCGCTTTGGTTTGGCAAAGGTGCGCGGCCCCATAAGCCATTTTCACCACCGCGTACGTCTTTAAAGCCACGAGTGTAATATGGAATACCAATGTTGATACGTCCTGCTGGTAATGCACCGCGGAAATAGTTTACTGCCCAGTCGGTATTCAAATAACCAATGCCACCAAACTCTTTAGTGCCGTAGACATTCCACACCTTAAGCTCTGTGTCTTTCCCCGTATCGTAAAGCGGCGCATTGTGACCAACATGATCGTTCCACGCACCGTGCAAGTCGTACGACATGATATTTACGAAGTCTAGATACTGTGCTGTTTGGAAGGTTTCCATACCACGCAATAAATAGCCTGATGACGGAGAAGCAATGGTCAACATATAGTGTTTATCGTCTTGCTCACCTGCTTTATCAAGCGCTTCACGTAATTCTTTCATCAGCACTTGATAAGATTTGTTTAGCCCCGCACGTCTTGCATTACTCACAGGAAAATCTTCTGGGTGACCGGAGTCTTTCATTGATGATGGGTATTCGTAATCGACGTCTAAGCCATCAAAACCATAAGTTCTTAAAAACTCAACAGAGCTTTTCACAAATTGAGCAATACCAGCATGGTTAACGCTGCCATCAGCATTCGTGGTCATCGTATAGAAACCACCGTTATTCACGCGTTTACCAGTTTCGTCGAAATAGCCACCAGTTTCAGCCCAGCCACCAACCGAGATCATGGTTTTCACGTGTGGATATTGCTTTTTGTATTTATTCAGCAGGTTGAAATGCCCTTTGTAAGGCAAGCTAGGATCCATTTCAGCACCAGCAATACCTGGCCAAGTCATATTGGTTGCCGCATTACCGTCTGCATTCGGGTTACCAATGCTGATCTCATTTTTATCATTGACGTGTGCAAACGCGTAATTGATATGCGTAATCTTGTCCCATGGAATGTCTTTAACAAGGTAGCTTGGCTGATCGTTTTTGCCGTGGCGCCAACTTGTGAAGTAGCCAATCACACGTCTTGGATGGTCGGCGCCCATTTCTTCACGTCCTTCACTGTCATAGATATCACAGTAAGACGGCGTCACACCCGGCGTTTGGTATAAGCCCGCAGGGCGACAATCGTCATGTGAGCTTTGACCATCATCTTTCGCTTTCACCGTAAAGGTTCGGCTTATTTTTTCTGATTCTAGACCGTGTTCATCTTTAGCGACTAAGACAAATGTCTGCGGACCTTTTGCAGTGGCTGTCCATACATATTCGAATTCATTTTGAGATGTACTGACTACTTCGATGCCATTCACAGAGAGTGATTGAGTCAAACCATCTGACTCTTTATCATTTGCAATCAAAGTAAATACAATCTGGCTACCCACTTCTAGCTCACTTGGTAATTGAGCAGCTAAGCGTGCAATCGGTGCTGTATTTTGATCTTTTGGCGGCAACGCCTCAACACTTACTTTGCGACTGACTGATTTTGCAGTAGCACCATCGTCATCTAACGCAACACCATGGAACTCATGTTTGCCCTGTTTCGCTTGCCAAGAAAAGCTATATGGCGCTTGGCTCAGTACTTTAACCAATGCATCATTGTGGTATACCGCAACATGCTTCACTTCACCATCGCTATCATTAGCTGAAAAATCGATGATGACTTGTTCATTTTCAGCCACGGTGATATCCGCGATTGGTTTGAGCAATTTAATTGAAGGCGCTTGGTTAATAGGCTCTGCGCTACTGCACTCGCCTAGCTTCGTCCACTCTTGCCATTGGCCAGATTTTAGTTTTGGTGAAGAACGGTTCCACCAATTTGCTTTATATGCAACGTTATCTTGTTGCACCTGATTGCCGCCAACATAAATTTTACCTGCTTCCCAACTAGCTAGACTGTCACAGTTTACCTCGGCAAAAGCCGATGCACTGATCAAACCCATGGTAATGGCACTGAGCTTGAGTACCTTATTTGAGGATTTTGACACGCTCATTTGATTATTTCCTAATTTGTATGATTTTTGTTTATAAAATTACATTCAGTAACAATTTTACCTAATGCAATACTGAGCAGCGGCGATTGTACCGATCCAAAAACACACCACAAGGGATTAGGATAAATTAAAAATAACAAACCAAATAACTAGAAAAAAGACCGTTTTAGACAAAATCATGAGTTACGTAACACATTGATATTGATTGTTTTGTTGACAAATAAACAACAAAACACAAAGAGTGAATGTTAACTTAATTAACATGGTTTTTGTTTACTTTTATTTACAATATGGCGAGGACAAACCAGAAGTTAAACCATTATTATTAATTAAAAATAAATTTCTAATACTTTTATTTGTACTATAAATCACCTAATCGTTATGTTGATATTTGATAAATAGAAATAAAAAAAGAAACAATTATAGATTTATAAAGAATACTTTAGTATTTTCATGCAATTACTAAGGTGCTGCACTTTTTCATGTGGAGTTTTAATTAAACCGCAAAATGTCAATCATCTCTTATCATTACAGAACGCATTTTTTTGGAATGTTTTTTTATTAACAAACAAATTAACACAAATAAAACATACAAGTGTTTGACTCCTAGAGTGGTCAAGCTAAGGTTAAGTTACATTCATTTACTAGAGCATATAGAAGATGCGATTTTTGTTTAAAGTTTTGTTTACTGTGTTTATTTTTTGTGCCGGATTTGCACTGGGGGTATATTCTTTACCCATCATGATGGCTCCGCCAGCCCCCACACAAACAGCGCTCTCAACGGCGTCCAATCAAGCAAAGTTCACAGCCATGTTTAATAAAAATCTAAAAGGCTCAGACTTTTTGCATTTCGGTGAAGGCAATGTGTTTATCGGGGAGCAAAATATCGCGTTTGAAGGCAGGCTGGCACCAGGCCCTGACTATCGGCTATATCTATCACCTACATTCGTAGAAAATGAAGTTGAATTTGAACAGCATAAAAACACAATGCAGTTTGTCAGTATGGTTTCGAGCTTTAACGGCTTTATTGTTGATGTGCCAACAGGCATTGATATAGAAAAGTTTTCGACTGTGGTCGTGTGGTGTGAAACGTTTGGTGAATTCATTACTGCAGGAAAGTATCAGTAACTAAATGATATGGTTCAAGGGGCCAAACAGCCCCCCTATTATTGGATCATTAGCCACTATCGAAATTAGGATCACTGCCTTTTTTGCAGTGTGCATCCAGCCCTTTATTTTAGCCTATCGCATGACCTCCCTAGCCCTTGAATGCAAAATTAGTAATTTGTACATCCTGTCGTATAAGGAGCTTGAAACAATGACGATATACTTACCAACTTTCACACATATCTTATAGCACGCTTGGAAGTGGCTATGGGCATCACGTAAATATAATGGTTACAATGGAACTCAATACATTCTATTGTAGTCAACCGAGTTTAGCTCATTGATTGGTAATGGTACGAAGTAATCCGCGTTTGTGTTTTGAGCTTCATTCGTATAAATACACTGCGAAAAGATAGGAAGTTGGATATAAAAAGTTACATACTTTGTATTTATTGTTTCTCCGTATTTATAGTCAATGGGCCAGCCTTATCCAGTAAATGATTCAGGTTCAAGCAGCAAGAGGGGTATAAATCACATACTTTCTACTAAAGTAACGGTACATTAGAACAAAGGGGCTTGCATAACAGTTAATCATACTCACTGTAATGATAGATATATCAAATACAATGAAATCGATGAAGTGTATCTATTTCATTTAAGATAAATATCATACGGGGAGTTAATAGATCTTAACTCCCCTAACAGACTTACATTTAGTATCTATGTCCTAATATTGATTCACACCCCTCAGCATCATATCTCTCTGAACCTTTATAGAAAGCTCTCACGTAGCCTTTAAATTCATATTGACCATGACCAAAGAGCATCCCCTCAAACTCAAACTTAGTACCATATTTGATCATGTTTATTCTCTGCTTTAGGCCTGTCGACGCAGATCTCAGCTCTAACTCTATACCTGAATAGTCAGGCAAATCCGGATAGTATTTTCCATATTCGCCACGTGCAATATACTTGTCGTAGTAAGTTGCCTCATCATTTAAGGAACTCGCGCCCACTATTAAGGACGAGTTTGTTCTCACACACATACTTAAATATGGTTCAAAGTTACCTGTTAGATATTGATCTCTTTCAATATATAATACACCATAATGCTCAAAACCACCTGTTTCTGGGTTACGCTCATTCATAGGGAATGTTTCAAAATCGTCCGGCCTTGTGCCGTATGAATCACCTGCGCCGAATGAATCGCCTGCACCG
>NZ_AUXY01000052.1 GCF_001625695.1 Pseudoalteromonas luteoviolacea H33-S | reverse complement strand
GGCCTCTAGACGAAGGGGACACAATATTAATCTTAAACATTCGAAGTTTAAAACTAATTGATGTCACTAGGACTTAAATTCAACGATGTGCTTGGTGGAGCTAGACGGGATCGAACCGTCGACCTCCTCGCTGCCAGCGAGGCGCTCTCCCAGCTGAGCTATAGCCCCTCATCGCATGCAGTGATTTACTCACTGTGCATCGCTGAGTGCGGGGCGCATTCTATGCAGGCAGGAAAATAAAGTCAACAATTTTTAGTTAAGTTTTTTCTAACTGCTTCAAAAAACACCCAAGAGGACACAATATAAACAAAACTCTACTTTAATTCAATCAAACCTTTTGTTTTAGTTTGATTTTTATACAAAAGAGTATGTGTTCCCCTCCCCTGATTTACTCACATACATTGTTTTAACTTAATGACTCAAATAAGAAGGGTGAAATTGAATAAAAAACAATAATTCACTCATCCTCACGATGCTAAATCATAATTACACTCGTCACTTTGTGTGCTCACAGCGTTAGCTTGTGCTGTTTTTATCTATGTTATTTACACTCCTTATAATGAAGAGCAATTGTAATTTTATTAATTTGCCTATAAATACAGCAAGCAAACGAAATTTTCATTTTTAAGTATTGACTCCTTTGCTCGGCTCCCTATAATAGCGCCCCACAGCAACACGGTGTTATGCACAATGTTTGTTGTAAAATTAGATATGGGTTGTTAGCTCAGTTGGGAGAGCATCGCCCTTACAAGGCGAGGGTCACTGGTTCAAGTCCAGTACAACCCACCATATCTAAATTATCTATATTGGGTTGTTAGCTCAGTTGGGAGAGCATCGCCCTTACAAGGCGAGGGTCACTGGTTCAAGTCCAGTACAACCCACCAATATAGACTGTAATTTGGGTGATTAGCTCAGTTGGGAGAGCATCGCCCTTACAAGGCGAGGGTCACTGGTTCAAGTCCAGTATCACCCACCAAATTACACATATCTCGGGTTGTTAGCTCAGTTGGGAGAGCATCGCCCTTACAAGGCGAGGGTCACTGGTTCAAGTCCAGTACAACCCACCACTTAAATCCGCGTTGCGGTTGGATTTTATCCATATAATCTATATTGGGTTGTTAGCTCAGTTGGGAGAGCATCGCCCTTACAAGGCGAGGGTCACTGGTTCAAGTCCAGTACAACCCACCAATATAGACTGTAATTTGGGTGATTAGCTCAGTTGGGAGAGCATCGCCCTTACAAGGCGAGGGTCACTGGTTCAAGTCCAGTATCACCCACCAAATTACACATATCCCGGGTTGTTAGCTCAGTTGGGAGAGCATCGCCCTTACAAGGCGAGGGTCACTGGTTCAAGTCCAGTACAACCCACCATTCTTTTATCTTTCATTGAACCACAATTATCTTCTTAGATTGCATTTTAAGTTCTATCTCATACTATTTTAAAAGTTTGAAGAAACGACTAGACTAAACTTATTGCTGGTAACATCCTTATACTGATATGGCCGTTCAACCATTTGTTAATTCAAAAATTTTAATTGTGGAAGAACAACCGCTCGCGCTCAGCTATTTGAAACAATCGCTTGAACGTTTAGCCTATCGCAACATATTTGTCGCAGAATCAGCAATTGTCGCAAAAGAAACCTGCGAAACGAATAAGTTTGATCTAATCATCTGCTCTTTTGATTTAAGCAAGCGACAAAATGGTTACCAACTGTACGAAGAACTCCTCAAAAAGCGTTTAATTAAACGCAGTACTAGCTTTATCTTTACCTCAGCCGAGACGAGCCCTGAGCTAGTGCATAGCGTTGTTGAACTGCAACCTGATGACTTTTTAGTTAAGCCATTTACCATTAAAGATCTACAATCTAGAATTGAACGCGTCCTAAAAAGAAAGCAAAGCCTGAAAAAATTATACACACTCATTGATGATGAGAATTACTCTAAAGCATTGAAACTTATCAATACAGAGTTAGATAGTCAGCAAACGAGTTACTCGGTTATGCTACTTAAATTGAAAGGCGAAATGCTCCTTAAGCTTAAACGCTTTGATGAGGCAAAACAGTTTTATAAATCTGCACTAGAGCTACAAAAATTTACATGGGCCAAGCTAGGCTTAGTCGAGGCACTCATTGCCAACAATGAGGATCTCACTGCGCAAAAACTGCTAAAGAGTTTAATAGAAAAAAGCGAAACGCGCCTCGCCGCACTCGACCTACTTGGGCGACTAGAAATCAAATTAAACCAATTTGAGCATGCACAAAAAGCTTTGCACGAAGCGTCGCAAATGGCCCCGCGTAACCTTTCTAGGCAAAAATCATTGAGCACAGTTGCTATGATCAACCATGATTATGAATGCAGCTACAATGCGCAAAAAGAAATAGCAAGCTTTGCCAGATATTCGATTCATGACAGCCCTGAGGTCTACTTGAATGCAGCCAGAGCAGGTATAGATTTCGCTCTGGCCACTGATCAACACGAGCAAATCAACAAAATTACTCGACAAACACAGCAATATTTAAATGATTTAAAAAAGCAATTTCCTCATGCGATCAACCAAACACAAATGGATGTGCTTCATGCTCGGCTGCACTACCTAAAAGATGAGCACAAAAAAGCACGCCAATTAATGGAGCAACTCGATGATGAGCCTCAGATCCGCTCAGTAGACGCAGCATTGGATAAAGCAAAAGCATTTCATGAGTTAGGCTTTCAACACAAAGCTCAGGCGCTATTTGGTCAGATAATTGATCACTGTGAACGACACAGAAGTAATGAAGATCCCGTCATGATGCATTATTTACAGCAGCAACATGATGAACGCAAAGATATTACAATGGGTCCCAAAGAGCTCAACAACCACGCGGTCAAACAATTCAATAAAGGTCAGCTAGATGTCGCCTTAGAAGCATTTTCTCAAGCCTTTAGAGTGATGCCAAAAAATGCCAGTATTGCACTTAACTTACTACAATGCTTGGCAGACGCAACTGGTAAAAAAGGTATCACCTTTAATACAAATCTTGCCAAAAAATGCTTGAAAGTATTAAAAGATACAGAACTGGACCCTGATCAAGAGTCCCGCTTTGATAAGCTTATGGCGCAAATGAAAGAAATGGGGCTAGCGCAATAATTACTCACAAGAATAAAATTTACACTACGCAAAAAACACTTATTGCGTTACAGCCTCTTGCCTCACCATAGCAAGTGCATTCACACAATATCTTAAACCACTTGGTTTAGGTCCATCAGGGAAAACATGACCTAAGTGTGCATCACAGACGTTACACACAATCTCTACCCGTGTCATGCCATGTGCTGTATCCCCATGGTATGCAATTGCATTCTTACTTGCAGGTTGAGTGAATGATGGCCAACCCGAGCCGCTTTCAAACTTCTCTTGTGCATCAAATAACAATTCGCCACAACACGCACACTCGTATTGACCCGGTTCAAACAAACTGCATGATTCCGAGCTAAATGGGCGCTCTGTTCCTTTATTGCGGGTAATATGAAAGACAGATGGTTCAAGCAAAGCCTGCCACTGCATCAAACTTTTTTCTACCTTTCTTGGTGGAGCAGGATTACCTTTATCAGCCCTATTGAGTATATCTTTCCAAAGTAACATGTTGATATTCCTAAACAATTTAATTTTTTATTATTAGAAGATAATAATAATCATCTCATCTACCACAACGTAATACAGTCAAAGTTTATACTTTGTTCATGACACAACTAGGTCAACCGATGCTTTAACGCTAATAAGTTGAATTCGTACAAAACATAAAAATTTAACTTATTGCTTGATACGAATTAATCGTTTAATTAGGTCACAACAGATAGATAAAACGCCCCAATATCATTTAGGCGTCTACGTGCTTTTTCGTCAAGCTATTTTGTATCTGGTTCCGGCCAGTCACCAAAAAAACACGTTAAATAACGACTGTTAATTAGATATAAAATTACCCAAGACACTAAGACGATTTGACCTGCTAGGTAAAATGAAAACTGAAAGTGATTGGTCGCGGCCTGCATCAATAACCAGCCAAGATCTAAGACGGCAGTTAATAACATAGGCCAGCGCATATAGCGCCATATACGTCCCCACTTTTGCGAGCTACTGGGCCTGCGCATGGAATAGACAACAGCGGGTAATAACGCGATTGCCGCGATGCTGATGGCAATTAAAAAATTACTTTTTGAAGGAAAGAACAAGCTCATAATATCTAAATCTGGCCGCCAAGTTAGCGCTGACATTAACCAGACTAAAAAGGGTCGCAATAAGACAAGCAAAGTTAAATTGAAACCTAGAGGTGTGCGATATACGCCATATTTATCCCAATATTCTGGTCCAAATCGCCCAATCAACTTACTCACTTAACCACCTCTGCGTACAGCTTATTTGGCTACCCTAGGTGGGTAGCCTTATTATTATCAATTACCCCTGATGCAGTTCAAGTAAAGCGATGAGTGCCGCCTCATCCATTACATCTACACCAAGGTCTTGCGCCTTTGTTAGCTTAGAACCTGCTTTTTCACCTGCAACCAATGCATGCGTATTTTTTGATACACTGCCCGCCACTTTTGCCCCTAAAGCTTGAAGCCTTGCTTTAGCATCATTACGGTTAAGCTGGCTTAAAGTCCCTGTTAAAACATATGTGAGGCCTTCTAACGGCTGTGATTGCTCTGAAGGTGCCTCAATATCAGACCAGTGCACGCCAACTTCTTGCAGCTCAGCAACCACTTGTTGATTGTGCTGCTCACCAAAAAATGCGTGAATATTATGCGCAACAATCACACCGACATCACTCACTTCCTGTAGACTTTCAATGGAGGCATTCATGACATTTTCAAGCGTTAAATAGTGATTAGCTAGATTTTGAGCCGTTGCTTCTCCGACTTCTCTAATACCCAGCGCATATAAAAACTTCGCCAAAGTGGTTTGTTTACCAGCCTCTAATGCATTAACCAAGTTTTTAGCCGACTTAGGGCCCATGCGCTCAAGTGATTCAAAGTGACCTTGACGCAGCTTAAACAGCTCAGCAGGTGTTTTTATTAGCTCTCGGTCCACTAGCTGTTCAACGATTTTATCGCCTAAACCGTCTATATCTAGTGCCTTTCGTGAGGAGAAATGCTTGATGGCTTCTTTTCGCTGTGCCTGACATACCAAGCCACCAGTACAGCGTGCCACAGCCTCCCCTTCAACGCGTTCAACATGTGAATCACAGACTGGACACGTATTTGGAAACTCTATATCAAACGCATCATCAGAACGTTTATCTAACACAACTTGTGTGATCTGGGGGATCACATCCCCTGCGCGGCGAATGATCACATGATCTTTTACTTTTATCCCCAAGCGATCAATTTCATCTTGGTTATGTAACGTTGCATTTGATACCGTCACTCCCCCCACGAAGATTGGCTCTAGTCGAGCGACAGGCGTGATAGCACCTGTACGGCCTACTTGGAATTCAACATCCAATAACTGGGTGATTTCTTCTTGTGCAGGGAATTTAAATGCAATCGCCCAACGCGGTGCACGCGCAACAAAGCCTAACTGAGTTTGTTGCTGCTTATCATCCACTTTGATAACCACACCATCAATTTCATAACTCAACGCATCACGGCGCGTTAAGATATCTTGATAATATGCCAGTGCCTGAGTTACACCTTCTACGCGCTTTGTTTCAGGGCACATAGGCAGTCCCCACAACTTCAATTGCTCTAGCTGCCCGTAGTGTGTCTCGGCTAATTCAGCTCCTTCCACTGTCCCCATTGAGTAGGCATAAAACATCAAAGGTCGCTTTGCCGTGATCTTAGAATCTAACTGACGTAAGCTGCCCGCAGCTGCGTTTCTTGGGTTCGCGAAGGTTTTTTCATCTTTTGCTAATGCCGTTTCATTAAGCCTTTCAAAGCCGGCCTTATCCATAAATACTTCACCACGTACTTCAACCTCAACAGGTATATTGTCACCTCTTAAGCGCAGCGGTATATTTCGAATCGTTTTTACGTTTTCAGTGATGTTTTCGCCTACTTGGCCATCGCCACGGGTCGCAGCCTGAACCAATACACCATCACGATATAAAATCGATACAGCCAAGCCATCCAGTTTGGGTTCACAGCAAAATGCCAGCTCTCGAGACTCGAGTAAACGTTCTTTAATACGACGATTAAAGGCGTTAAACTCATCTTCATCAAACGCATTATCGAGAGATAACATAGGCACTTTATGCGTTACTTGATCAAATTTACTTAATGCGACACCACCCACTTTCTGTGATGGTGAGTCGGCTGTTAGCAGCTCTGGATGCGCCGTTTCTAACTCGGTGAGTTCACGCATTAACCTATCATATTCGGCATCTGGCACTGTCGGCATATCCAGGACATAATATTTGTAATTATGTTCTTCCAACTGCGCTCTTAATTCATTGATTCTATTACTGATAGATTCCGACATTTCAACCTCTTAATAAAACAAAAGCCACCGGTTTGTGCCAGTGGCTTACTCTATCTTTTTCCGCCCAACGACTTGGGCAATGGTACACCTAAAATTTAGGCTGCAAATTCGCGTACTTTTTCTACATACGTTCTGATCGTATCCACCGTTAGTGGCTCACGATGGCTATCTAATACTTGTGCACCAAATTCATCTGAAAGCTTCTTAGCCGCACCGTGTAACATGTTAAATGCCGCCATACTGTCACCTTCACAGGGTAGCGTCATAAACAAGCTCACACCGGCTGTGCTAAACTGCTCCATATTATCAATATCGAATGTACCTGGGTTGTACATATTAACCAGTCTGAATAAGACAGGTCCGTTACCCGATGACTCTAAATGGCGATTAAAAAAGCCTTCTTCTGAGTATTTAAACCCAAGACTTAACACGCTTGGTAAGAGCTTAGAGCCGGCCATTGTTAAACCTTCAGGCATTTGAATATGGAGAATGATGAAATCTTGCGGCTCTGGCGCTGACTGTTCGCTGTGCGCATTATCCTGCTGCTCAGCTGGCTGCGATTCGTCATATGCAGGCTGCACGTGTGAGGTATTAGGCTGCTGCGGTTCTTCATCAACAGCGGCAAAGCTCATATCACTTAGTTCAGGCTCTTTTGGCTTTGCGTCCTCTTTCACAGCAGGCAAATCTTGAGTGCGATCGTTTTTGTCTTCTTTTTTTCTAACAGACCAAAGCCCATGTATCAGTAGTCCACCTATGATCAACGCACTGATCACAATTAATGCCCATCTCAATTCTGTGGCCATTGTTCACCTTTACTTTTTTATGTATGTGCCATCTGCACTGCTTGTTCTATGTCTACAGCAACTACGCGAGAAACACCTGGTTCTGACATAGTTACCCCCGTCAGCCTTGCGGCCATTTCCATCGCCACTTTATTGTGACTAATATAAATAAATTGTACCGCTTGAGACATCTCTTCCACAAGGCGACAAAAACGCCCAACATTGGCATCGTCCAGCGGCGCGTCTACTTCATCCAACATACAAAATGGCGCTGGATTTAATCTGAAGATAGAAAATACCAATGATAATGCGGTCAACGCTTTTTCTCCACCACTTAACAGATGAATTGTCGAGTTTTTCTTACCCGGTGGCCTTGCCATTATAGTAACACCACTTTCTAACAAGTCATCACTGGTGAGCTCTAAGTATGCATTTCCGCCGCCAAACACTTTAGGAAACAGCTCCCCCAAATCCCTATTGACCTGATCAAAGGTGGCTCGAAAACGTGTTTTGGTCTCCCTATCTATCTTTCTAATCGCATTTTCAAGGGTTTCAAGTGCCGCTGTTAAATCATTTAGCTGCTCATCTAAATACGTTTTTCTTGCTAAAGCTTCGTCAAACTCTTCTATGGCAGCTAAATTGACCGCGCCTAATATCGATATTTTTTGCACCGTCGCGGTTAGCTGACTTTGGTACACCCCTGCACTCAACTTATCATCTAATGTCGCTAGCACACCTTTTAACGTTTGTTTGAGCTCTAATAACGGTTCAAGCGCTGCTTGGGCTTTAACAACTAAACTTTGTTCTTGTAATTGTAGCTGCTGTTTTTGCTCTTTGAGCTTCAAACTATTTGCTTGGGCATCCTGCACACTACTTTGTTTTTCAGATAGCTGTGTTTTTGCCTTTGCAACCTCTTGCTCCATATCCGTCAGCTTTTGTTGCTGCGTCTGATGCGTGGTCAATAATGTCGTTATCTGTGTTTGCGTTTCTAATAACGGTGCCTCAAGTTGCACCAACTGCTCAGAATTGGCTTCTAACGCAGCCACACACTGCTGCATACTCTCTTTCAAATGCTGAGTCTTTGTCGCACTTATCTGTTGATCACTTTGCGCTTGCTGTAACGCTAACTTTGCCAAATGCACTTGCTCCTGTGCTTGGGTTTTACCGATAAGTGTCGCTTGTATCTTCTGTTTATTCGCCTCAACGAGCAGTTTTTTTTCAGCTAACTCTTTTTGTAACCCCTCAAGCTGTTCAGTCACTTGTTGGTGACTTGTTGTACGCTGCTGGGCAAGCGTTTGCGCTGATGTCATTTCTTGTCGGGTGTTTGTCAACGCTTCAGCGAGCTTATCCGATTGCGCTTGCCAGCCTTGCTGCTGTAGCTCTAAAACCTCTAAACGGCTTTTATTAGCTGCCACTTGCTGAGCCACACTGTGCACGGCTTGCTTATTGTGTTCAATCGCCGCTTCAAGTTCAGTGTGCTTGGCAAGACAAAGCACTTTGTCTTTTTCTGCGTTATCAAAAGCCGCTTGCAGGTTAGGTAAGTCAGCATTTAAGTTATCCAGCTTTTGATAATTTGCCAGCTGGCTCGCGCTTCCCTCAGCGCGCGGCATTTTAAAATTATCGCCATACACGCATCCCATATCATCAATGGCTAAGATAAAGTGAGTGTCTGAAGTAAACGATCTAGATGAAGCCAACCATTTGATATGATTTAAAACACTTGGGTAAATACCTGACTCTATGAATTGAGCGACACTATGAGGTTCAGGCGCCTGTGTATGTGCCCAAATTCCAGCACTATTGCGCGCCTCACTCAAAGGCAGCCCATTTAGACCCAGTAGCGCGCCTTCAACTATGTCAGCAAACCCTGCTTTCACTTTTAATTGAGCCAAAAAAGAAGGCTGTTGAGCGGCCTCAACTTCACCTAACAATGAAATCAAGGTGTCGCGCTCTGCGGTACTTTGCAGTAACTGCTGCTGCGCAGATTGGACGATATTTTGACTTTGGCGCACTTGCTTATCGCTATTTTGGCGTTGTTCAGTCAGTTTTTGTGCTTGGCTTTGAAAACTCGCCATCTCTTTAAGCAATGACTGTTGCTTCGCACTTTCTTGCGATAATAACTCGCTACTATTCTGCGCTGATAGTGTCTTACTATCGATTACCAAATTAGCATGGCGCTCTTCAACATGACGTTGCTTTTGCTTTGCCTGTTGCAAAGCAACGTTACTGTCCGCATGTTGCTCTTTTACCTTTGTCTCTTGCTCGATGAGTACGTTGAGCGTGTCTTCAACGTCATTATTCAGCTGCTGATTTTGCTCATACAACGCCATTCGCTCTTCAAGCTCAGCCTCTGCAAGTGCTAAACGCTCAGCTGCATCTTCGCACTTTTGCTGCTGTGCAGTACAACTGCCTTGTTGCTCACTCAACAGAGCCTGTGCGTTTGCCTGTTCTGATTGTAATTTTACTTTTGCCTCGCCCAATTCAACCCGCTTTTCTGCCAGATGAATTTTTTGCTGTTCAGCTCGGGTCAGCTCAGTATGGGTTTTATGAAGCTCTTGCTGTAATACATTGAGGGCATCGCTAAGATGGGTCACTTGCTGCTCAAAGCTGGCAACAACATCATTTTGTCCGCCGTGGGCTTGTTCTAAAAATTGCAGTTTTTCATCTAGTTTTGCGATCTGCTGCACTTTTTGCTGCAACTTATCATTGAAATCCTGCCATTTTAAAACCGCTAGCTGGCCTTTTAAGGTCCGCTCTTTGGCTTTTAACTCTTTGTACTTTCTGGCGGCTTCCGCTTGCTGAGCTAATCTATCAAGCTGTGATTGCAACTCTTTGCGCATATCCAGCAAACGCTCTAGGTTTTCTCGGGTACTCTTAATACGCGTTTGTGTTTCTCGTCTGCGCTCTTTATATTTAGAAACCCCTGCAGCCTCTTCCAAAAAGACTCTGAGTTCATGCGGTTTACTCTCAATTAAACGAGAGATCATGCCCTGCTCAATGATAGAATAACTGCGTGGGCCGAGGCCTGTACCGAGGAAGATATCTGTAATATCACGACGACGACATTTGCTGCCATTTAAAAAATACAGTGATTGACCATCTCGGGTTACTAATCGCTTAATCGATATTTGGTTTCTATCAGCCAGCGACCCCGGTAATGTGCCGCGCGTGTTGTCAAACATCAACTCAACAGACGCTTGTGAAATGGCTTTACGGTTTGTCGAGCCATTAAAAATAACGTCTGTCATCGCATCACCACGTAAGTTCTTGGCTGAACTTTCACCCAAAACCCAGCGCACTGCATCGATAACATTTGATTTGCCACACCCATTGGGGCCAACCACACAGGTCATCTGATCAGGAAATGGAATTTTAGTAGGCTCGACAAAGGACTTAAAGCCTGCGAGCTTAATGTGACTTAAGCGCATAGATAAAATGATGTATTTTTAGGGTTTGAACAACACGTGTACATTAAATTGCACGGCGAAAGTTATCAAGTATGATACCCGTCGCCATGGCCACATTGAGCGATTCAGCTTGGCCATAGGCTGGAATGGTAATCGGCTGATTAATGTACTGGCCTGCTTGATCACGGATCCCATGGGATTCACTGCCCATCACCAAAACACCTTGTGGCACAAATGCCGTTTGATGCACGCTCTGTCCATCTAAATACGCCCCATATATTGGCCCGTTATACGCACTTAAAAACTGCGCTAGGTCTGTCCTAATCACATTCACACGGACAAACGATCCCATGGTTGCGCTGATCACTTTTGGATTTAAATGATCTGCACAGTCTTCGCTAACCACAACTTGCTTAAGCCCATACCAGTCTGCTAAACGAATAATTGTGCCCAAATTGCCTGGATCGGATACCCCATCCAGTGCCAACACCAAACCACTTTTGTCGATTTTTTTTTCTTCAGGCACAGGTACGATGGCAATCGCTGCATTATTACTGACTAAGGTGCTCACTTTGCTCAGCGCCTGCTCATCACACTCTGTGATTGGGCAGTGCTTTAAGTCAGTTTGATGTGCACTGATAAATTGAGGTGTCGCAAATATTTGCTGTACTTCAACATTGGCTTGCAGCAATTCCAAGACATTTTTTTCACCTTGAACAAGATACAAACCATGTTGTTTACGGTATTTTTTTTGTGCCAGAGCGCGAACAAGTTTTTGTTGATTTTTAGACAGCATACACACCTCATTTGGTTAAGAAGCGAAGTATATACACAATATAGAATAAAAGGCAGTGGAATTGCCTAAGACGCAGTGGGATGCGCTACAAATAAACAAAATTCTTCTCTTTGAGCTTACTTTGCACTCACATAAAAGTATGATTACAATAATGCCACATTATAAAGTGATACTTTTGATATCACATGTCCAAAACTTGAGTTGAGACGTAGTTATGTCTGCAGAGCTTCACATTATCCTGTTAAATATTGCCATTCTATTTATCGCGTATTTTGCGATATACCCCAAATATGCAGGTAACGACTTTAAAAAGATTTCAACGCAAGACTTTATTGCATCCATTATCTCTTTGGGTATTGCAGGTTCCGTTTATTTTGCTTCGGGTGTTGAATTTACCTTATTCTTTTTTGAGGTAAGCTGGGCATGGTTTACTTTAGTAAGCTTTACCATTATCGAGCTGCCGCTATTTTATTGGTATGCCAGACGTCACAATGTCAAACTCCCGTAAGCCATCAAATAGGCATTAAAAAAGGCATCATTTAGATGCCTTGGCTTTAATTTACATTAACTTTGGGGGAACTGTTACATTTCTTTGTTGTGCAGTAGCTGCGCCACCACATCTTTAAAATCATGACATGGTTTAAGTGTTGTGATCATGCCATTACTATTTTTAACTAGGTCAATGATGTCAAAATAGCCCACTGCTTTTTTCTGACTATTTTGTACAAATAAATAAGCTATCCCATCGGCTTCAATCGTTTCTTTGATATCGCCAACTTGCGCATTCACCACTTGTGCCGTTGAGATCTGACGCAGTGAATTGATTGACACCATCATGTCAGATACCGTCAGTTCGCTGCGACTGAGACCCCTCTTTTGCGCCGTTTCAAGCACGTTACGACTGCCAAGTTGCGCCAATGAGATAAGCCCCACTGGCTCAGAATCAGCGTTAACAACAAGGGCTGCGGCTTGATGTGTTTTATTAAGTACCAGCGAAGCATCGTCCAAGCTGGCGTCAATGTCGATATGTATCGCTGGCAAAGGGCGAAGAAATTGCTCAGCAGGTAATTGTGCAAACGTTTTGGTATGGGCAGTTGCCACACTGAACGCGTTATTCGTTACAGCGCCACTATCTATAGCAGCAGTTTTTAGTGCATGATAAAAGCTCATGATCCACCTCACGACGATTAATAGAAACTAATAATGTTGTTTTAAAAGGGGGATTAAAAAGCCGGTGGTGCTCGAATGCGGGTACTATGAGGTTGCGAACTAAACTCTGAAGAGAAAGCAGACGTCGCTTTGTCAGCGTCAAACTGTGCGCTCTTTGACACACTAAACGGCAATGCCTCATCAATATCAACGTCTAAATACTGAACGTCAAAGTCAGCGATTAGCTCAATGATTTGCTGCCTTTCTTCTGCTGCATGCGTGCCTGTCGCCGTTACACAAAGTAACGTCGCTAAACTGACTGCAAACAATAGGTGAAAGACGCGCATGCTGTTTTCTTCTCCACAATAATCTACTAATTAGTGTATGGACTCCCCCATGGGTTTACAAGGGGTAAACTACGAAATTGTACCTAAGATAATTGTAAGAGAGTGTGACATAAGTACGCGACTCGTTGAATTTCAGGCCTTTCACCGGATCAGTCAGTAAGAAAAATCACGCACTAAAATGATAATAACGATTATAATAGACTCTAACTGTTCCCAATTTAGAGTTTACTTATGCAAATTACCAAAGGGATGGAATACTTTATCGCTGGCTTTTCAATGCTGGGTCAAAAGGGATTAAAGCGATTCGTCTTTATTCCGCTATTGATCAACATTGTGTTATTCGGCGGCTCGTTGTTCTTCTTATTTGATTGGTTAACACAAGGTTTTGAATATTTAAGTGGTTCCCTGCCAAGCTGGCTTAGTTGGCTCGAGTGGTTACTTTGGCCCTTAGCGATTTTAATTATACTATTTAGTTACAGTATGGTGTTTACGGTTATCACCAACTTTATCGCGGCGCCATTCAATGGCTTATTGTCTGAAAAAGTAGAACTACACCTAACAGGCCAACCGATCAATGATGAGGGTTTTGCGGATATCGTAAAAGATGTACCTCGTATGATTGGCCGAGAGTGGACCAAGCTTTGTTACTACCTTCCTCGTGCGGTTATTTTCTTTTTAATGCTATGGATGTTACCTGTGATAGGCCAAATTTTATGGATCCTCTTTACCTGCTGGATGTATAACGTGCAATATAATGACTATCCGTTTGATAACCACAAAATCAGCTTTAAGCAAATGAAACAAGATCTTAAAAGCCAACAAGGGCTCTCTTATGGCTTTGGCTTTGCGGTGTTTGTGCTCACGGCTATCCCATTTGTTAATCTGATAGTGATGCCTGCGGCAGTCTGTGGCGCAACCAAACTTTGGGTAGAAAATTATCGCGGTAACTACCGCTAACAGCTCATACAATCGTCATAATTCATCCCGATAATAGTTAAAAAAACAACCTTACTGGGACGTTATGCAATTTTTAACTAATATCGTACTTACTGCGGCACTGCTTAGCAGTGCCTATTCATATGCCAGTGCACAACTTGGCCCCCGCCCGTTTTATTTAGTCGACCAAATGGCACCGAGTGCCTTAAAAACCAAATTGTCTCGGTGTATCAACAGGCCAGCCTTTAAAAGTAACTTTTCGATTGGTCACCGTGGCGCACCGACACAATTTCCTGAGCACACCAAAGAGTCTTATGTCGCGGCCGCGCGCATGGGCGCAGGTGTATTGGAGTGCGATGTCACCTTTACCAAGGATAAAGAGCTGGTTTGTCGCCATGCACAGTGTGACTTACATACCAGTACTGATATTTTGCTGCGCCCAGAGCTGGCCGCGAAATGCAGTCAGCCTTTCACTCCTGCGAACCCAGAGACTGGCGCACCTGCCAGTGCAAAGTGCTGTACATCGGACTTAACACTCGATGAGTTTATGCAGCTCAAAGGCAAAATGGACGGCGCCAATCCACAAGCGCAATCTCCAGAGCAATACGTCAAAGGCACTGCGGGCTGGCGTACAGACCTATATTCAGCTACAGGTACGTTAATGACCCATGCACAAAGTATTGAGCTGTTTAAATCGTTGCGCGTAAAAATGACACCCGAGCTCAAATCACCAGCGGTAGATATGCCATTTGAGGGCATGACTCAACAAGATTATGCGCAAAAGATGATTGATGAATATCGCGCGGCAGGTGTCTCGTCGCGCAAAGTACTGCCGCAATCATTCAATATCGAGGATGTGCAATATTGGCGTCACAACACTCGCTTTGGTAAGCAAGGCATCTACTTAGATGGTCGATATAGTGATGCACATTTTAACCCAAGTGACTCAAGCACATGGCAACCAAGCATGAGTGACATCAAAGCCAGTGGGATCAACATTATTGCCCCACCACTTTGGATGCTATTAACTTTAGATGCACAAGGCCACATTGTGCCTTCCCAATATGCAAAAGCAGCTAAAGCGGCAAATTTGGATATCATCACTTGGACACTTGAGCGTTCAGGCTTGATTTCTCAAGATGGCGGTTGGTATTACCAAGGACTTAAAGATGCCATTAGCAATGAAGGCGATGTCTATAAAGTACTGGATGTGCTAGCCAAGCAAGTTGGCGTTAAAGGTGTGTTTAGCGACTGGCCGGCAACCACTACATTTTATGCAAACTGCATGAACATCTATTAATCTCAAATAAGCGATGTGCATCAGTGCTTGCACATCGCTTTTTTAAGCAAGTTTAGAAGTATTTGCTTGTACCAATCGTGCCAGGGCCCGTGATAGTACTCGGGTTAGTAATGGTGCCAGTGTAAGGACCATCCGGATCAGTTGGACCCGTTTGAATAATCGTCCCATGTGGCGTGATTGTAGCGAATTGATCACTACCCACATTCACATACGCGCCATCAGCACCGCCAACGTGCTTTGTCATTTTTGATGGGATCACAGCAGCATCTTGTGAAAGGGCTTTTAGTTTACGCTTTTTAAGATTTAACATTTTTTACTCCTCATTAAAGTCGCCACAAATAGTACAAATCAGCAAAATACAGGCAACTTAAAATAGTCTGTAAAAATAAAAAATCACAAGCGATAAGATAATTGCGCAATTATTAACTGGCAAATACCCTATTAAAAACCAATCAATTAGAATTCAATAATAAAAAAATAAGGCAAATAATCATCCATTTACCTTACAGATTACCTTCGCCGTTAACTTACACCTCTATCGACTGGCCATGATTCAAGCGGTTAGTCGGATCGAGTAAGCGTTTGACTTGCTGTAGCCTAGGATAGTTGTCCTTGTAATATAGGTATTGCCAATTCACAATATCCATATCTGCATAGTTGACATAACAGCCATCCATAACACCATCAGGCACCGGACCTTTTTCACCATACATCTTATGATAAAAACTGCTCATCCATCCTAAGTGATACGGATCTTGGCTTGGGTCAAACCAATAGGTTTGATATTGTAGCTTCATCACAGAACCTCGATGTGACACAGCTGTATCGTCGGGGGATAATGCATTAATTTGTCCGCCATACGATGACAACTGCAACGTACCACTTGGATTTAAATAGTCACCATGCCTGAGTTCATCCCACAACGTACGAATTTGCGCTTCGGGAAAAGGCTTATTCATATACGCAGACTTGTTTTTACCTCGCGCACCTATTAGTGGTCCAGCCGCATACTGTGTGCCATACCACCAAGGCAAACTGAAGTAACTGCCAGGTGGCGTTGGCCTTGGTGGCGCATCCTCTTGGCTCTGGATCCCCATGTGGTCGGATGTACGCAAACCGACTTTGGCTTGTGCCAATTGCGCCGCAGAGAAAATAGCATCTAAAAACTCATCAATTAAGCCGGGGTTTCCTGCGCAGAATAACTGCAAGCGAATACTGCCCCCACCACCAACCGATTTTGGCATAGACATGGATGTATGTAGTGCATTAAAACGACTTTCTGGGCCGTTATTTTTAGTCCAAAACTCGCCGTAATTTTTAATCAAGGCTGCAAATTGCGGATAGTCTAAGCTTGCCCACGGCAACGACACCTCTTGTGTATGAATAAAAGCAGGTACGTCAGGTAAGTCTTTGAAAAAGTATTTGGTTACGATACCAAAGTTACCGCCACCCCCACCTTGATGCGCCCAGACAATTTCATCTGCCTGAGCAGATTGGCCTTTAAAGTATTTACGCGGATACGTTGCCTGCCCGCCCCATTCATTAAATGCCACCAGCTCGACGCCGGCCAAATAATCACTCGATAAACCGTATTGACGAGAGTGTACGCCAAACCCTCCGCCACAGACGTGACCACCAATCCCGACACCAAAACAAGACCCTGCTGGTATTATTTTGCCAAACTCTTTGAATAAGGTTTTATAGGTATGACCTAAATTTGCCCCCGCTTCCACCACATAATAATCACCGTCTTTATAAATGCGGTCCATATTACTGATGTCGATAACCACCCCATTATCATTATCAACAAACCCTTCATAGCAATGCCCACCTGCGCGCACAGTGATGCGTTTACCCTGTGTGATCGCATCACGGGCAGCCATATACACTTCATGGGCAGAACTACAAGCCCCTATATAAGTTGGCTGGCTCAAAAAGCGCATATTCGAGCCCAGCAACATTGAGATATAACGCGGATCATTACCAAACACCTTATGATATTGACCATATTCCCCACGGGCTTCCGCTGAGGTTGATTGCATTGCCAAAGGCGCAGCGCCAACCACACCACCGACAGCCAATGACTTTTTCAAAAAGCTTCGGCGAGATGTTTGCTCTGTTGTCTGTAACACTAACTCTTGTTCTTTATTATCCATCGTACTGTCCTTACATGTTATTGTTATTGGTCACACAGCGTCCTGCCACTATCCAAACCCGACACGCTCCAGCATGCGACGTTTCCAATGTAGCAATAAACAAAACTAGAACTGTATATAAATTAGACTAAAGGCGTAGAATGAAAAGACACTAAGGGAAAGAGAAAAACAGTAAAAAAAGACAATATATCGATAGTAAGTAGTCACATCCACAATGTATCAAAATATTTCTTCTGCGTATGTGGCGTTTGGGAGGTGGTTTAAGCCACATCCTTGTGGCTAGAAAATAACGATTAGCTATATAAATTTTGCGGGACTTTTAAAACCTGAATATGTACGGTGACTTCTTCGCGGTCATGATATAAGTGTTTGGCTTGGAGCTTATAACCGACATTGTAATGAGCCAGCTCATCATCAATCAATTGCAAACATTCATAGACACTATCAAAGCGCTTTTTCATTGGTAGTTTAAGGTTAAATATTAGCTCTTTAACAAAGCCATTCACTATCCAATCGATCATCAATTGCGTTACTTTGCTTGGCTTTTCAACCATGTCACACACTAACCAATCGATGTTGCGCTTTTCTGGGCGGTATTTAAAGCCATCTTCTCGAAAATGCTTCACTTGACCACTTTCCATTAACTTGTCATTCATTGGGCCGTTATCGATAGCCGCGACAAACATACCGCGTCTCACTAGTTGATAGGTCCACCCTCCTGGACAAGCGCCTAAATCAACACCACGCATGCCTGGGCGGACACGATCTTCAGCCTGCTCTTTGGTTAAAAAGACATTGAACGCTTCATCTAATTTTAACGTTGAGCGGCTTGGACCATCTGCCGGCATTTTAAGTCTAGGGATCCCCATAAAAAATGGCGAGTTATTGTCGCTAAAAGAGTAGCCCACATAAGCCGTATCATTTGCTAAAAACAAAATATGCAGCACAGGCTTTTGCGGCTTTACGTTGCGCGTTAGCTTATTTTGCTTCTCAAGGGATTTAGCCAATGGCGTCGAGATCTTTTTACAAAACTTCGACAGCTCTTTGCCTTCGTTTGTATCAGGTGTTTCTACACGTAAATCCCCACACAACGGGAAATCCGCGACACATTGCTTTATCTCACCGACACGATCTTCAAGTGGCATGTTTGTCAGCAAAGTGCCGGCAAACCACTGTCTTGCAAATACCAAGCTTTTAAAATCGATTTGCTTAACCAGCCGCTCTGCCTCTTCTTTGGCATAACATTCAAAAGTCACAAACCCAGTATTTGGCTTGGCTTTGACATACCCAGCAACGCCTTGTTGCATTGCATGGTGATTAATTTCAGCAGCCGCATCACTTTCAAAACCGCTACGACAGTAAATAACTACACTCGACATTGTTTCAATATTTCCAAATTAAAGAGGTTGCTTAGCGGCTTTAACAATCAGTATGAGCCAACCAATAATAAAACACACTCCACCGATAGGAGTGATAGGACCTAGCCACTTTGCACCAGTCAGGGCCAATAGATATAAACTGCCACTAAATAGCAAAATACCCACTATAAAAGCAAAGCCTGCCCATTTAAGCTGCATGCCCCATTTTATCAACAGCGCCACAGCGATAAGGGCTAAACCATGTGTCATTTGATATTGTGCCGCCGTCTTAAAGATCCCCACAGCATAGTCACTCACATGGTGCTTCAGACCATGGGCAGCAAACGCCCCTAATGCCACTGACAACATGCAAAAGACACTGCCTGCTAATAAAAATAGTTTAGCCATGGCAAATGTCTCGAATAAATTGCACGGTTTTTTGTGCCGCGGCGTCGCGGTTTTGCGCCTCAGTTAAGCCACTCGCTTTACGTGGCTTCAATGAATGATCGCCATCAGGCAGCCAAAAATACTCCGGTGTTGCTTCTAGTTGCAGTGCGCTCACTTCGGTTTTATTCCCAAATGTGTCTCGCTCGCCCTGCAGCACTAAAAACGGGCATGGAATATCACCAAAGTGATCCACTCTTAACTTTTCAGGTTTGCCAGGAGGGTGAAATGGATAGCCAAAAGCAATCACACCTTTGACCTTGGCGGTTGTTTCACATGCCAACATAGACGCCATACGTCCGCCCATTGATTTACCGCCAATAAATATCGGTAACGCATCATCAAGTTGTGATAAGACCTGTTCGTAACACGCTAATAATTTAGGCGCTCTATCCGGCGGACGCTTTTTGTTTTGTGCTTTAGCCGTAGCCATGTATTCAAAGTCAAATAGCGCAACATCAATGCTTTGCTCAGCGAGCTTAGCCGCCATATCTTGCATAAAGTCTGAATCACACCCAGCGCCTGCGCCATGGGCAAATACAAACTGTGCCACAGGACTCTGGGCTTTGTGCCATTCAATGACGACCTTATCACTCATAGTTAAAGTACCTTGTTATATTTGTTCTTGCTCAACCATACTGAGCATCCAATCTTTAAACGACACGATTTTACCCAGTTCTGCCTGAGATTCTCGGCAAACAAGATAATATGCATTTTTACTCTCTAAGCTGTGGCTGAACGGAATAACCAAGCGCCCGGCATCCAGATCTGGTTTTGCCAGCACACTATTACCCAATGCAATGCCTTGGCCGTGCACAGCCGCTTGTAGCACCATCGATGAGTGGCTAAAAATAGGCCCCGTATTAGCAGGTACATTTCGCACACCAGCAGTTTTGAGCCAAGACTTCCAAGAGCGACGAGAGGTATCATGCAACAGGTTATGGTTTGCCAAATCGCTGGGCTGATCAAGCGGCTTTGGCCCGTTAAGTAACAAAGGGCTGCACAGAGGCACTAAGTACTCTGTGTGTAATTTGTGTGTTTGCACGCCGCTCCAGTTGCCACGACCATAATAAATTGCCACATCAACATCATCCGTCAGCGAGTTTTCATCCTGATCTTGGGCTTTGATCCGCACATCGATATCTGGGAATAACTCATTAAATTTACTTAACCTTGGCACCAGCCATTGTATCGCAAAGCTCGGTGTTAAGCTCACAGTGAGTGATCCTTTCGCGCCACGTGCTAGTAACTTTTCAGTTGCATCAATAAGTTGTGAAAAGATATCTTTTATATCTAAAAAATACCCTTGCCCTTCTTCTGTCAGAAGCAAGGAACGATTTTTTCTGAGGAACAGCTTTAACCCCAAGTGTTCTTCAAGCGTTTTTATTTGGTGGCTAATAGCCGCTTGTGTCACGAATAGTTCTTCAGCGGCTTTGGTAAAACTCAAGTGCCTGGCTGCTGCTTCAAACGCTTTTAAAGCATTGAGTGGTGGTAACCTTCTTGCCATAGCAGGACGCCTTTACATGTTGTTATATTGTATGTTGTTGTATCGTTGGGCAACCACCATCCTATGGTCACTGCCCGGCCTAACTAAATAGGCAAATTAAACGCTCGCGCTGGTATCTAGCGCATCAAAGCTTTTGATTAACTCGTCAACCGCTTTCATTTGCTTCAGGTAGCCTTCCAATTTATTTAAAGGCAGCGCGCACGGACCATCACATTTAGCGACATTTGGATCTGGGTGAGCTTCGATAAATAACCCTGCTAAGCCCAGTGCCATGCCACTGCGTGCCAGCTCTGCCGCCTGTGCTCTGCGTCCATCTGCTGAATCAGTACGACCACCTGGGCGCTGCAGCGCATGCGTTGCATCAAAAATGACTGGAGCCATGTGCTTCATATCATCCATACCTAGCATATCAACGACTAGGTTGTTGTAACCAAAGCTGCTGCCGCGCTCGCATAGAATGATTTGGTCATTGCCCGCCTCATTCAGCTTTTTAATGATATGACGCATTTCATGCGGAGCTAAAAACTGTGGTTTTTTGACGTTAATGACAGAGCCAGTTTTTGCCATTGCAACCACTAAATCTGTTTGACGAGCAAGAAATGCCGGTAATTGGATCACATCTGCAACTTCGGCCACAGGTGCAGCTTGAAACGGTTCATGTACATCCGTGATCACAGGAACATTGAACGTCTTTTTTATTTCTTCAAAAATTTTTAACCCTTCTTCCATACCTGGACCACGGTACGAATTGATGGATGAGCGGTTAGCTTTATCAAAAGATGCCTTGAAAACATAAGGGATATTGAGCTTTGAGGTGACTTCAACATAATGCTCTGCAATTTGCATCGCCAAATCGCGTGACTCAAGTACATTCATACCGCCAAATAAAACAAACGGTTTATCGTTTGCCACTTCAATGTTTCCAACTTTTATAATCTGTGTATTCATATTTCAATCCAATTTAAATCGGTAACAAGCAACCACGTAACTTAATTACCAAGTACACATATTGATATACGCTTTAAGGCCAACTTATTATGATAGTTCAGCATAGTACCTAATTGATCAACACGCTATTTATCACCATACTCGATTGCGAATTTATAATGATACGTTGATATAGGCACTTAGTTCAGCCACAAGCAGTGATAAAGTCTTTAGAGCATATAGTCTTATGTGTAATTTGACTACTCGCGGTTAGTCGATAGTGAGATAAAACTTGCTGTTATGTAAGCCCTAATCCACTCAACTTAGGGGGCCCTCATTCACACTTTATTGTTAATGCAATATGTTGTTGTGATCAGCAAGCTCTTCTATTTGATTCTGTATGATCTCAATGGTGGGGTCATCAGGGCATTCATCTACAAAATACTGTAGATCATCTTTGGCCATTTTAGGGCAATTAAGTTGATTCAATAAATACCCTCTATCTCGCCTTTCGTAAGGGTCATCACCCAATAGTTCCATCAGCAGCTCTACACAACTCAATGCATGGCTGAATTTCTCAGCAGCAATAAATGACCACTTTTGCTGGGCTAGATAAAGCTTAAACGCTTCATCCCCTATCACTAACTCTAATGGTTCTTGCTCTTTTTCGCCGTCATTTTCAGGGGTGATATACCAAGATTGCTGGCCAGAACTTGGATCTATGATGTAGCCTTCTTCACTACTTAACGCGACATGCACCACCACTTCATTTTGCATGAGAGCAACCGTGGCATTAAAGTCAGCGCGCTCAAGTAGATGTGCAAGTAAAATCGCCAATGCAGTGCTTGTACCGCTGCGCATTTTAAGCACATAACCCACGTTATTTAGTAAATACTCAGGGACCTTTTGGCCTGTGCCACTAAATAGCCATTTGGTATAAAAAGTATCAAGTATTAAATCAATACGCTTATGCGCATCTTTTTCCTTCACACGCATCTCATCAACCGCCAGTTCTAACTCAGCCAAGAGACATAGCGTTTGCTCGGTGTCGGCTTGCGCATCCCATCGCTGCTCTGCATAAATACTACGAAGCAATGGTGGCACGGTATAATCCATACCTAATTCTTGTTGTTCATCAAACCAAGTATCCGTCATAGACTGTACTGCAAACCCATGTGAAAATAATAAGCCGCTAGTGTAACACTTTTTAGTCCATACCCAAGGGGAAATTTTACTCACAGCCATGTAACTAGCTGGTTAGCTAGCCACATGATTTAGGCTTTATTAACCTAGATTAAAGAATGAAGGCGCTTTTGGTGCTCGCGAGGTAGCCGATGGCGAGTAGTGCAGCAGTGGCACCGATCAGCGCAGGAATTTGTTTTGACTTGTGTTTTGATTTAGCTACTACAAAACCTAAGCCAATATACCCAACGACCAGTATTATTTTTTCCATCAGCCAAGGTTGAGATGATGGTTTCATGCCCAAGGTCACCGCCAGATAAACAGCAGAAACAAGTAATAGTGTGTCTACGCCATGGCTGGTAATAAACAAGACTTTATTATTGGCTAGTTTGCCCGTGGTTAAACGCGACACTGAGCGTGTATAAAAAAGTACAATGCTTAGGACTGCAAACATCATATGAGTATGCTTTAAAAACAGGTAATCCACATCCACCTCACTGTTTATCTGGGTAGCGCGCTAAAATGGCTTCCAGATCGTCAATAATTTCGTTAAACACTGTGACTAATTTAGGGTCAAAATGTTTACCACTCTGATTATTAATCTCTTTGACCACTTCTGGTAAGTCCCATGCCTCTTTGTAACAACGGCGATGACGCAGCGCATCATACACATCGGCCATCGCTACAATACGTCCGAACACGTGTATATCTTCCCCTTTAGTGCCTTTGGGGTAGCCTGTGCCATCCCACTTTTCATGATGGTCTCTTGCAATAAGTGCACCTGCATTAACAATTTCACGTTTGGAATCTCGCAACAACTGATAGCCCTTTTTAGCGTGACTTTGCATTACCGTCCATTCTTGCTCATCCAGTTTGGCAGGCTTATTTAAAATCGCATCTGGAATGCCCACTTTGCCGACATCATGAAGTGGCGAGGCAATACGTACTAAATCCGCTTCTCTATTACCCAGCCCATAGCCCACAGCAAGTGCATGACATACATGTGCTACGCGCTTGACGTGATTGCCAGACTCCGTTGAGCGCATCTCTAAAGCTTCACTTAGACGGTATACCAGCTCTTGTTGTGTATCTTCTATTTCCGCTTGTAACTGCACGTTTTCGTAAGCCAGTTGTACGTTTTGCGAGAATATTTCGATTAAATGCTTTTGCGTATCAGTTAAAAACTCAGGGATCCCAGAGACGAACAGCATAGATGCATGGTTATACTCACTTGAGCAATACGAGAATAAGTAATTGTCTTTGTAAACAATACTTTTTTCATTCAGCGCCTTTTTACACGCTTGAATTTGCTCCTCATTTAAAACATCTTGAATGGGTTTGCCTTCACTCTTTGCAAACTCACCTCGTCCTGTAAACACCACTAAGTCTTCGCTGCAGGTGTCTGGTTCATTGCTGGCCACCAAAGACGTTGCATACATGGCTTCATCAACAGTCCCCAGTAATGAGGTAAGCTGTTGCATTACCCCTTCGATAAACTGCTCAATCGAGTGCGTTGCAAAAATATCGCGAGACGCTGTGATAATTTTTTCTAAGCCTTGACGAGATTGATCAATTGATAAGATATCGCGATAAGAACGTAAGCTAGACATCACCACAGTAAAGAGTTTCTGTGCTGTCAGTTCTGTTTTCGATTTATAGTCATTGATATCATAATTCACAATGACCTGTCTCTCTGGTGCTTGACCTGGTTGTCCGGTTCTAAGAATGATGCGAATGTTGTTATTCTTGGCCGTTTCGCGAATAAACTGAGCAACCTTTAAACCAGCATCATCGGTTTCCATCACCACATCGAGCAATACAATCGCTGCATCAGGGTGGTCAGTCACCACCTGCTTTGCTTCCTCTCCCGAATATGCACTGAGAAATTCAAGTTTCTTCTTTTGAAACTCGAAGTCACTTAACGCAAGTTTAGTGACAGCATGTACTTCAGGTTCATCATCCACAATGATGACTTTCCAAGTGCCACTTTGTTCCGTTTCTATGACATCCGTTGGCTCATCTGAAAACAAAAAATCATCCATAGAGAGTCCTTAACGCTTATTTGACGCGGGCTGTAAATTAAAAATATTAATGCATTCAACGCATCACTCAGGCATCTGTGCCAAAGTTACTCTATCACAGCCTGCCATATCTTTTATTGTAAGTATATTGCGATAGTTCATTTGTGCAAAAATCTCTCTTACGCCCTGACCCTGCTCAAAGCCATGTTCTACCAAAATAAAGCCGCCTGAGCTCAGGTATTCTCTCGCTTGTGATGCAATATGACGTATATCTGCATAGCCATTTTCCTCAGCGACTAAAGCAGACAAAGGTTCAAAACGCACATCCCCTTGGGTTAAATGTACATCGTTGTTTTCGATATAAGGCGGATTACTGACAATCAAATCAAATTGCTGTTCAGGCACATTTGAAAACCAATCGCTTTGCGCAATAGTGACATTATTCAATGCATGTCTTTGTTGATTACGCGTTGCCAACGTCACAGCATCTGGTGAATAGTCCACCGCCCAAACTTGCCAAGACGGCATTTCACTGGCCAATGACAGCGCAATGGCGCCAGTACCAGTGCCTAGATCTAACACCTTTGCGGTATGAGGCAATGCCAAGCCGAGGGCATACTCCACCAAGGTTTCCGTATCAGGTCTTGGGATTAAGGTGCTGTTGTTGACATAAAAGGGTAGACTCCAAAACTCACGCTCACCGGTAATATGCGCAACAGGTTCTCCTTCTAATCGCCTTGCGATGTGCGCTATAAAAGCTTGATGATGTTCGTCAGATAACTCGGCTTCAGGCCAAGTAAATAAGTAACTACGGGGCTTATCTAGAATGTGTAGTAAAAGGACTTCGGCGTCGAGTTTTGGGGAATCAGAGTGTTCAATTAGTTGCTGAGTTGCCCAAGCGATTGCTTGGGCATTGGAGATAGGGCTCACCTTAGTCATCACCCATCGCAGCCAATAGGTCTGCTTGGTGCTCAAGAAGAAGCGGGTCAATAATCGCGCCTAGCTCACCACCAACTACTTCATTTAAACGGTATAAAGTTAAATTGATACGGTGATCCGTGATACGACCTTGAGGATAGTTATAAGTACGAATGCGCTCAGAGCGGTCTCCACTACCCACTAAGTTGCGACGCTCGCTCGCCTCAGCCGCTTGACGCTTTTCGTCTTCAGCCTGCTGTAGTCGCGCACCGAGTACAGATAGCGCTTTAGCACGGTTTTTATGCTGAGAACGCTCGTCCTGACATTCAACAACAACACCTGTTGGAATGTGGGTTATACGAATTGCCGAGTCTGTTTTGTTAACGTGCTGACCACCGGCACCTGACGCTCTAAAAGTATCAACCTTTAGATCTGAAGGGTTAATCTCAATCGCTTCTGCCTCAGGGATTTCAGCCATCACAGCAACAGTACACGCTGATGTATGAACACGACCTTGTGATTCCGTCTCTGGAACACGTTGTACACGGTGCGCGCCTGACTCAAACTTCAGCTTGCCGTACACCCCATCACCTTTAATATTGGCGATGACTTCTTTATAACCGCCGTGTTCCCCCTCGTTAGCGCTTACGACCTCTACTTGCCACTTTTGCGTTTCAGCATAACGGCTGTACATACGGAACAAGTCACCCGCAAAAATAGCAGCCTCATCACCACCGGTACCCGCACGTACTTCTAGGTAGACATTGTTATCGTCTTTTGGATCTTTTGGCAGCATCAATACTTGTAGCTGATCTTCTAACTCAACAATCGCCGCTTTGGCTTCTTTGTATTCTTCTTGCGCCATTTCACGCATATCAGGATCTGAATCCTTTAGCATCTCTTCTGCTGTAGCAACATCTTCTTGTGCTTGCTGATAAGCAGTAAATGTTTTTACAACATCTTCAAGCTCTGAGTACTCTTTAGAAAGTGCGCGAAAGCGGTTCTGATCGCCAATCACTTCTGGATCGCCTAGCATCGCCTCTACTTCTTCATGACGCTCAACAAGGGTTTCTAACTTACGATAGACAGACTCTTTCATCTAAATTTTATTCCTGTTCAATACCTAATGCCTGCTTAAGCACCATTAATCTCTCTGTATCCCCTTCTTTTGCAGCTTTTTGAATGGCATGCGTTGGGGCGTGCGTGAGTCGGTTGGTTAGCTTATTTGCTAATTCAAGCAAGACTTTTTCTGAATCTTTACCCGATTGTAGCTGATTTACAGCCTTTTCCACGAGCTCTAATTTTATTTCTTGTGCTGATGTTCTGTACTGGCGAATAACATCAACTGATTTTAAAGAGCGCTGCCAATCTGCAAACTCTCTGGTTTTATCATCAATGATCGCCTGTGCTTGTGTTGCCGCCTGCTCGCGACTTGCGATGTTTTCATTAACGATGGTTTGTAAGTCATCAACCGTATATAAATAGGCAGCATCCAGTTCATTAACTTGGCTTTCAATGTCCCTTGGCACTGCAATATCAACAAACAACATAGGACGATACTTTCTTTGCTTTAATGCTTGTTCTACCACCCCTTTACCAATTATCGGTAAAGTACTTGCTGTAGAGCTTATCACGATATCAGCATGCTGTAATTCATCTGGTAGCTGAGCAAGAGAGATGACATCCCCGCCAATTTCCTCGGCGAGATTTTTAGCACGTTCAATCGTTCGGTTTGCAACGGTAATGTGCTGTGGATGATGTTGAGACAAATGCTTAGCAACTAACTCGATGGTTTCACCTGCCCCGATCAACAACACCTTTGTTTTATCCAGCTTGCCATAGATATGTTTAGCTAAATTCACCGCAGCATAAGCAACAGATACCGCACTGGCACCAATCTCTGTTTCCGTTCGCACTTGCTTTGCAACCGAGAAGGTTTTTTGAAATAAGCGCTCAAACATGGGCTGGATCACATGATGATGCTTAGAGCTATTATAAGCTTGCTTTATCTGGCCAAGAATTTGCGGTTCACCTAACACCAATGAATCCAAACCGCATGCGACTCGCATTAAGTGATTTACAGCGTCTTGATTTTGATGAATATACACATTGTCCGCTAGCTCTTGCTGGGAGATATCATGGAAATTTGCCAACCAACCGAGAAGCGCTTGGGAATTAGCATTGTCGAGGCTACAATAGATTTCGGTACGGTTACAGGTAGACACAATCACAGATTCATGAAACTCTGTTAACTGATTGAGCTGCTCCAAAGCACGAGACAATTGCTCGGGTGAAAAAGCGACTTTTTCACGTAATTCGACGGAAGCGGTTTTGTGATTAATACCAAGTGCGATGATGGTCATAAATGCCAGTGTTGCCCAAGCCCTGCTTTAAAGCGGCCAATTTTACCAAAAATCAATCGAATATGGAAAGTAAGGAACCTCATTTGAAACAATTTCATTTGATTTTGCTCATGTTTTTTTTATTTCTAGGTGGCTGTGCGCAATCACCACGGCACCCAGTTCAGGGACAAGCAACACTAAACACCCTTGCCGAGTTCAATAAATGGCAAGCGCGTGGCAAAATTGCCTTCATAGCCCCCGACGACAGACAGTCAGTGAACTTTAATTGGCAATATACTGCTAATAAGCAAACACTCACCTTAACAAGCTTTATCGGTACTCAAGTTTTAAAAATGATGGAACTTGATCAATATAGTGAACTGGTCGTAGATGGCAAGTCTTATACCGGACCAGAAAGCGCTGCACTTATTCATCGTATCAGTGGTTGGCAATTACCTATCACACAAGCACCTAACTGGTTTACCGCAACACGCTTTGAAGCGGGTTTTGAGCTAGATGCCGCAGGTAATATTCAACAAGCAAGCTGGCAGGACGAACAAGGAAAAGTTTGGACAATCCAATATCAACGATATCGTAATTTCAACGGGCTAACACTGCCTGCAAGGCTGACACTGGCACATCAAGATATTACAATCAAAATTCAAATTAATGCATGGCAGTTCGACTCATAATGACCAAACTCACTTTAACAGCGCCCGCTAAGCTCAATCTTTTTTTACATATCAATAACCGCAGAGCAGATGGCTACCATGAATTGGAAAGTCTATTCACTATGCTCGACTTTGGTGACGAACTTAGTTTTGAGCTGATTGAAGAAGATGACATCCAAATAGAGGGGGATGTAGCAGGGATCAATCATGAAGATAACCTCATTTATAAAGCTGCCAAAGCACTTTTACCCCATCGAACAGTAAAAAAAGGTGTAAACGTACATTTAACGAAACACTTACCTATGGGCGGAGGAGTGGGCGGTGGTTCTTCTGATGCAGCGACGACCCTACTTGCTTTAAACACGCTTTGGGAATGCAACCTTACACTGCAAGCACTGGCAAAAATAGGATTGCAACTCGGTGCAGATGTCCCAGTATTTATTCATGGTAAAACCGCGCTAGCCCAAGGTGTTGGGGAAGTTTTAACCCCGTTTGATTATCCTGAAAAATGGTATTTGGTGGTCGCGCCAGGCGTCCATGTCAGTACCTTAAAAGTGTTCACAGATCCGGACTTACCACGCAGTACAGCCAAACTAAAAACGCCTTGGCAAATGGCCGATACACGCAATGACTGCGAAGA
Source organism: Pseudoalteromonas luteoviolacea H33-S (assembly GCF_001625695.1). Lineage (GTDB taxonomy): Bacteria > Pseudomonadota > Gammaproteobacteria > Enterobacterales > Alteromonadaceae > Pseudoalteromonas > Pseudoalteromonas luteoviolacea_B. The sequence continues at coordinate 59,762 of NZ_AUXY01000052.1, read as the reverse complement.
GTTAGTTAAAAAGCTTTACCCTGAGGTTGAAAAGACCCTGACGTGGTTGCTAAAATATGCGCCGTCAAGAATGACAGGAACTGGAAGTTGTTGTTTTGCAGTTTTTGATGACGAGCAAACAGCACTGCGTGTACTCCAGCAAATGCCGTCATCTTGGCAAGGCTTTGTAGCTAAAAGTGCAAGTGAGTCAATCACTCACAAACAATTAGCTACGTGGCTAAACAAAGAGAAGTAAATTAGTTTAAGTTAGCCTGTATCGACTGTGCTATTTTAGTCTTTGCATGTTAGTCCAAAAATTCAGTGCCTGAGGAACCCTACCGTGCCCGACATGAAGCTCTTCGCTGGTAACGCAACACCCGAGCTAGCTCAAAAAGTTGCAAAACGTTTATTTATTGAGTTAGGTGATGCCGTTGTAGGCCGTTTTAGTGACGGTGAGATCAGCGTTCAAATCAATGAAAATGTACGTGGTTCAGACGTCTTTATTATTCAATCAACTTGTGCACCAACAAACGATAACCTGATGGAACTTATCGTTATGGTTGACGCACTACGTCGTGCTTCTGCTGGTCGTATCACAGCAGTAATCCCATATTTTGGTTATGCACGTCAAGACCGCCGCGTTCGTTCAGCACGTGTGCCTATTACTGCAAAAGTAGTAGCCGACTTCCTATCAAGTGTAGGTGTTGACCGCGTATTAACTGTGGATCTACATGCAGAACAAATCCAAGGCTTCTTCGATGTGCCAGTAGATAACGTATTTGGTAGCCCTGTACTTATCGAAGACATGAAAGAGCGTGATTTCGACGATGTCGTTGTTGTCTCACCAGACATTGGTGGCGTAGTACGTGCGCGTGCTATTGCAAAGCTACTTGACGACAAAGACCTTGCGATTATCGACAAGCGTCGTCCTCAAGCGAACGTATCACAAGTAATGCACATTATCGGTGACGTAGAAGGCCGTGACTGTATTATCGTTGACGATATGATTGATACAGGTGGCACTTTATGTAAAGCTGCTGCTGCACTGAAAGAGCATGGTGCTAAGCGTGTATTCGCTTATGCAACGCACCCAGTTTTATCTGGTAATGCTGCTGAGAACTTACGTAACTCAGTTATCGACGAAGTGATCGTAACAGACTCTATTCCATTGTCTGACGAGCTTCGCGCAATTGATAAGGTTAAAGTGTTAACCTTAGCTGACATGATGGCAGAAACTATTCGCCGTATCAGCAACGAAGAATCAATCTCGGCAATGTTTGAACACTAATTCATTGCAAGATTAAATAAAAAAGCACCGTTTGGTGCTTTTTTATTGCTCTAATGGTTTTAATCTAGCCATGATAGTGCTATATTAGCGCGCCTTTTTTACCTACTGGGCAGACAAAATTTGTCAGCTTGATAGGTATACGCCAGAAAATTTGGTCGCGAGTTTTCTGACATTATTAACTTTATATATTTTGGAGACAGTTATGTCACAATACGTTTTAGACGCTGAAGTACGCGTAGAATTAGGTACTGGTGCGAGCCGCCGCCTACGTCGCGCTGAGAAAGTTCCTGCTATCCTTTACGGTGCAGGCAAAGAAGTTGTTTCTCTTACTCTAGATCACAACAAAGTGATCCACATGCAAGAAGACGAAGGTTTCTACACTCACATCCTTACGCTAAACATTGGCGGTGAGTCTGTTGAAGCTATCATTAAAGACATCCAGCGTCACCCGTACAAGCCTAAGATCACTCACTTAGACTTCCAACGTGTTGATGCTTCTCAGAAGATCCACACTAAAGTACCAGTACACTTCATCAACGAAGAAGCTGCTACTAAAGGTGGTAACACTGTTGCTCACCACGTAACAGAAATCGAAATCACATGTCTACCAGCTCAACTTCCTGAGTTCGTAGAAGTTGATGTTGCTGCGCTAGAAGTAGGTGCAACTGTACACCTTTCTGACGTTGTACTTCCTGCAGGTGTTGTTTCAGTAGAACTAGCTAAAGGTGCGGACCACGACCAAGCTGTTGTTACTTTAAACGCTCCTAAAGGCGCTGCTTCTGAAGAAGAAGCTGAAGAAGCTGCTGAGTAATTTTTAAGGTGTTAACACCTTGAATAATATTCAAATGCTTGTGGGCCTGGCTAATCCAGGCCCCGAATATGCAAACACTCGTCACAATGCCGGTGCGTGGTTCATAGAAGAACTGGCAAAACGCTACAATTGCATTCTCAAACCCGACTCTAAGTATCATGGCCTTACGGGCAAAGTACTTATCAATAATCAAGAATTCAAATTGCTTATTCCCACCACTTATATGAATTTAAGTGGCAAAGCGGTCTCAAGCCTTGCAAACTTTTTTAAAATTCCTGCTGAAAACATTCTCGTTGCACATGACGAAATGGATATGGACCCTGGCATCGCCAAAATTAAAAAAGGCGGTGGTCATGGTGGACATAATGGCTTGAAAGACATTATTTCTAAGCTTGGCAATAATAAAGAATTTATGCGCTTGCGAATAGGCATTGGTCACCCGGGCCACCGAGACAAAGTCACGGGCTGGGTATTGGGTAAAGCACCAAAAGCTGACCAAGAAAAAATTGATGCGGTCGTTGATGAAGCGGTTCGTTGCATGGAAATTTTAGCGAAAGACGGTGTGTTAAAAGCACAAAACAGACTACATTCATTTAAGCCGTAAAGTATTTTTATACGGCAACAATTTGATTAACTGAAGGTTCAAAATTATGGGTTTTAAATGTGGCATTGTGGGTTTACCAAACGTTGGTAAATCAACCCTATTTAATGCATTAACTAAAGCGGGGATCGAAGCCGCAAACTTTCCGTTTTGTACAATCGAACCAAACACAGGCGTTGTTGCCGTTCCGGATCCGCGTCTAGACCAACTGGCTGCGATTGTTAACCCACAAAAGACCATCGCAACAACGATGGAATTTGTTGATATTGCCGGTCTGGTAAAAGGCGCTTCAAAAGGCGAAGGTCTTGGTAACCAGTTCTTAGCGAACATTCGCGAAACAGATGCCATCGGCCATGTTGTTCGCTGTTTTGAAGATGAAAATATCGTACACGTTTCGGGTCAAGTTAACCCTGCTGATGATATTGACGTTATCAATACTGAGCTTGTTTTATCAGATATGGAAGCTGCAGATCGCGCAGCACAACGTAATGCTAAAAAAGCAAAAGGCGGCGATAAAGAAGCGAAATTCCAAAACGACGTATTAGAAAAAGTTAAAGCACACCTTGATGAAGGCCTAACACTGCGTTCTTTAGAGCTAACTAAAGAAGAACTTGCTGCTATCAAACCGCTTAACTTCTTAACGATCAAACCGACAATGTATATCGCCAACGTCACAGAAGATGGTTTCGAAAACAACCCATTCTTAGACAAAGTACGTGAAATTGCAGCTGCTGAAGACGCGGTTGTGATCCCAGTATGTGCTGCGATTGAATCAGAGCTGTCAGAACTTGAAGAAGAAGACAAGCTTGAGTTCATGGCTGATCTTGGTCTTGAAGAGCCAGGTCTTAACTTAGTGATCCGCGGCGGTTACGAACTTCTTAAATTACAAACCTACTTTACTGCAGGTGTAAAAGAAGTGCGCGCTTGGACCATTCCTGTTGGCGCAACGGCACCACAAGCTGCTGGTAAAATTCACACTGACTTTGAGCGTGGTTTTATTCGTGCACAGACAATTGGTTTTGATGACTACATTGAATACCAAGGTGAAAGCGGTGCAAAAGATGCAGGTAAAATGCGTCAAGAAGGTAAGGATTACATCGTAAAAGATGGCGACGTAATGAACTTCTTGTTCAACGTTTAATGACCTCTCTTATACAATGACTAAAAAAGCCCTCATTCAGGGCTTTTTTTGTGTCCGCTCGACGCTTTTATCTATTCAAAAACGCCCCTATTGCGCTTTTTACCTTAAAAGGTACAAAGCATGCCTATATTTTTTTAACCTTGGTTGTTGTCGATAATTGTACTTTCCTGTTTGTTTTGGTATAAAAACAGGCCGTTTCGCTTAATTTATCTGCAAACAATCTGTGATACGAAATTTTTTCGAAAAAAGGTGTTGACGGCATGGGGGCATATACGCATAATACGCCCCGCACCAGCGATGGTGATGAACGAAAAAGAGATGGCTATGTAGCTCAGCTGGTTAGAGCACATCACTCATAATGATGGGGTCCCCTGTTCAAATCAGGGCATAGCCACCATGCTTTTTCAAGTTGATTAGCAACTTTAAAACTAACTACCCTAATGTGCGGGAGTGGCGGAATTGGTAGACGCGCTGGATTTAGGTTCCAGTATCTTCGGATGTGAGAGTTCAAGTCTCTCCTTCCGCACCATGTTCTTGAAGTTTGAACTAAAACAACTTTGACTACCTTTGTTGGAGTATCGCCAAGCGGTAAGGCAGCGGGTTTTGATCCCGCCATTCCCAGGTTCAAATCCTGGTACTCCAGCCAATGGCTATGTAGCTCAGCTGGTTAGAGCACATCACTCATAATGATGGGGTCCCCTGTTCAAATCAGGGCATAGCCACCATTTTCTTTATAAGAAAATACATGCGGAAGTGGCGGAATTGGTAGACGCGCTGGATTTAGGTTCCAGTATCTTCGGATGTGAGAGTTCAAGTCTCTCCTTCCGCACCATGTTCTTAAAGTTTGAACTAAAACAACTTTGACTACCTTTGTTGGAGTATCGCCAAGCGGTAAGGCAGCGGGTTTTGATCCCGCCATTCCCAGGTTCAAATCCTGGTACTCCAGCCAATTATCTTCAAAGATAATTATTAAACATTGCGGAAGTGGCGGAATTGGTAGACGCGCTGGATTTAGGTTCCAGTATCTTCGGATGTGAGAGTTCAAGTCTCTCCTTCCGCACCATGTTCTCGATAAGAACTAAAATAATCGACTACCTTTGTTGGAGTATCGTCTCGACACGAAGTGGAAGCGGTAAGGGCAGAAGAGAGAGGTTTTTATCCCTCACTCATATACCCCCAGATTCAAATCCTGGATTCAACATAATAGATTTGAAATAGTTGTTGGAGTATCGCCAAGCGGTAAGGCAGCGGGTTTTGATCCCGCCATTCCCAGGTTCAAATCCTGGTACTCCAGCCATCTCTTTACGAGATAACACTATGCGGAAGTGGCGGAATTGGTAGACGCGCTGGATTTAGGTTCCAGTATCTTCGGATGTGAGAGTTCAAGTCTCTCCTTCCGCACCATGTTCTCGATAAGAACTAAAATAATCAACTACCACTGTTGGAGTATCGCCAAGCGGTAAGGCAGCGGGTTTTGATCCCGCCATTCCCAGGTTCAAATCCTGGTACTCCAGCCAATTATCTTCAAAGATAATTATTAAACATTGCGGAAGTGGCGGAATTGGTAGACGCGCTGGATTTAGGTTCCAGTATCTTCGGATGTGAGAGTTCAAGTCTCTCCTTCCGCACCATGTTTAACTCATCTAAATATCACATCTTTATTAAATCTCAATTTATAACCAAAAATAGACATGTTATGTTCTTTCATTCTTAGTTAAGAATAAAGGATTATTTTCATGGCCGAACAAGATAAAGTCAAAGCAGCAATTAACTCATTTTACAAAGGCGCAGGATTGGATTTGACCTTTAAAGGCGAAGCAAATCCAAAAGTAGCAGAGTTCTTCGGTGAAATGGTACAAAAAATAAAAGGGTGCACAGAAGCTCCCAATTGGGTACCGGAACCAACAGGTGGAAAAGCTTCTATTTCATGGATAGCGAAAAACTTTACACAAAGCGTATTAGCACAATTTGAGCAAAAGCAATCCCTTTCTTGTGCGAAATCGGTGATCTGGGGCTAACGTAGACACTTACAAGTCGCTGCTTTAGGAATATAACAGTGAAAAAATTCGCCTTGCTCATTTTGACATTGTTACCTGTATTAGTCAGTGCTAAAACAGTCACAATAAACTACTGTGCATCTCCAAATATTGAAGTCTCACTAAAGCACTTCACGTACTGTGCTTCCCCAGAGCAAACTAGTAAACTCTCATTTCATGCTTTTAGCGACGCTACTTATTCTCTCATAATAAATGATACACGCTCAGAGCTATTTTTTAATTGGTTGCCAGCTTCTATTGCACTTGCTGATTTGCCAAAAAATATGGCTTAACCCCACGCGCCTTTCTAAAGCAATTATTTGATGGCACTGTTCAACAACAGAATAAACGTGGTCAGGAGATCAGCGCTATTTTTGGTACAGTTGATGGGTCCGAACTATATGTTCAAAAACGTAAAGAGAGTTATATATTTTCAGCCCTGAGTTCATCCGGTCAAAACACCGCTTTCTTGTTATCTGAAAATAGTGATTGGCTGCTTCAAGTTGACGGTCAGTTTGATAAACAAGCACTAATCAAGGTGATAAATAGAACTCGATTAATTGGCAGTTTATAACGCAGGAAAGTAGGAGAAGAGTGAAACAATCTTGGATAGCTTGTCAAATTTCTTCTCCTAATAGTTTAATTAAAAACTACCACCCATCGCATGCTTAAGCACTTCTCGTTTAATGGGGCCCGCTTTATTTGCCACTTTTAACGCAAGGCTTCGCAGTGATTTGAGCGGCTTAATCTCATTTGAAAAGCCAAAATAGCAGGCATCCATCATGCTCATCATTAACAAATTATCTTTGCGGCGCATTTTTTCATATTGATGAAGACGAGCAAGCTCACCAACATCATCAAAGCCTTGCAAGCACCCGCCAAGTGCAGCCACATCTTTAAAGCCAAGATTAACGCCCTGCCCCGCAAGTGGATTAATCGTATGGGCTGCGTCACCCACTAACACCAAACGTCCTTTGCTATATTGATTGGCATGTTGACGCGCAAGTGGAAATACAGCGCTTTGCTCAACGGTAAAATCTCCCGGTAAGTCAAAAAAGTGCTCTAATATTTCTTGTTTTAACGCCTCATTAGATAACCCTTTTAAGCGTTTGAGCTCAGAGCCATGGTGATACCAGATTAAGTTGGCATAAGGTGCTTGCATAGGTAAAAAGGCGATTGGGCCAGTTGGTTTAAACTCTTGCCACGTTTTCACCTGTTGCGGTCCGTCAAGCTTGATCAGAATGCCCATACAATGCTGCTGATATTGCCACCCTGTTACACCAATGCCTGTAAGACTGCGTAGCGCAGAACGACCACCGTCGGCTGCAATAACGAGGTCCGCGCTAAAACGCTGCTGAGGGTAAACCAGATCTATACTGCTTAAGTGCTGCTCAATCGCGATGGGTGCCTCAGTGACAGTTTCAACCTGAATACCATTGTCTTCAAACTGTGACCACAGCGACGCTTGAATAATGCTATTCTCGACTAAGTGGCCTAAATGAGACGTCGGTACATCGGCTCTATCAAACACCAAATGCTCGCTGCCTCGTTCATACGCCTCTAACTGGTGGTAAGGCGCATTGCGGCTCGCCCTTATCAGTGGCATTGCACCGAGTTTATCTAATAACGCTTCTGAAAAACGGTTGATGGCAGAGACTCGAATGTCAACCTGCTCACCTTCAAGTATGGCTTTCGGATCTATGGGATTATTTTCTATCACAGTGACCTGACATCCTTGACGAGCAAGCTCCACCGCAGCCGCTGCGCCAACCATGCCGCCACCGACGATCAACACGTTATTTTTCATAAATTTGCCTAAATTAGCTGGTGTAATTACATTGTATCTTAATTCGTGAAAAAAAGATCTCTTTGCATGATTGTAGCCGAATAATTACAACCCTCCTTGATCCCCATTTTGAAAGATGAAATCTATACTTGGCTAGTGACTATAGGTCAGATAAAATACGCCTCTTTTTAAGCTATTTTAGTAAGTGTTTGCCAGTTCTTGGGGTATTTTTAATAACTGGTAAGGCGTTGTGCTGATCATCGAATTGAAAACGAGGCTTTATTTCAATGGGTAAAAAATTGCATATCAAAACCTGGGGCTGTCAAATGAACGAGTATGACTCCCAGAAAATGGCGGATCTGCTTGATGCCACTAACGGCTATCAGCTGACAGAAGAAGCTGAACAGGCGGATGTGATCCTACTCAATACGTGTTCAATTCGTGAGAAGGCACAAGAGAAAGTATTCCACCAATTGGGTCGCTGGAAATTATTAAAAGAAGATAACCCTGATTTGGTTATCGGCGTAGGTGGCTGTGTAGCCTCACAAGAAGGTGACACAATCCGTCAACGTGCACCATTTGTTGATATCGTATTCGGTCCGCAAACACTGCACCGTCTACCAGAAATGATCAAGCAAGTGCAAAGCAAAGAAGGCTCAGTGGTCGATATCTCTTTCCCTGAGATTGAAAAGTTTGACCGTCTACCAGAGCCAAAAGCGGAAGGCCCTACGGCGTTCGTATCAATTATGGAAGGCTGTTCTAAATATTGTACTTTCTGCGTTGTGCCTTATACGCGTGGTGAGGAAGTAAGCCGTCCGCTAGACGATGTTATTTTAGAAGTTGCGCAGCTTGCAGAGCAAGGCGTGCGTGAGGTGAACTTACTGGGTCAAAACGTAAACGCTTATCGTGGTGAAATGCACGATGGTGAAGTGTGCTACTTCTCTGATCTACTGCGTTATGTGGCTGCGATTGATGGTATTGACCGTATTCGTTATACCACATCACACCCTGTTGAGTTTACGCCTGACATCATCGAAGCCTACGCAGACGTACCTGAGCTTGTTGATCACCTGCACTTGCCAGTACAAAGTGGTTCAGACCGTGTACTTAACTTGATGAAGCGCGGCCATACTGCACTTGAATACAAATCTACTATCCGTAAGCTACGCAAGATCCGTCCAAACCTAAGCATGAGCTCAGACTTCATCATTGGTTTCCCGGGCGAAAGCAAAGCAGACTTTGAAGAAACGATGAACCTTATCAACGCGATTGGCTTTGATATGAGCTTCAGCTTCATCTACTCAGCCCGCCCAGGTACTCCAGCGGCAGACTTACCGGATGATGTACCAGAGCAAGAGAAGAAAGAGCGCTTGTATCTATTACAAAACCGCATCAACCAAATGGCACAAGATATCAGCCGTAAAATGTTTGATACTGAACAGCGTATCCTTGTTGAAGGTCCTTCGAAAAAGAACCCAATGGAACTACGTGGACGTACCGAGAATAACCGTGTAGTGAACTTTGAAGGTCCACACTCAGTGATCGGTCAGTTCGTTGACGTGCGTATTACTGAGGCGCTACCAAACTCATTACGTGGTGAGCTGATCCGAACTGAGGCTGAAATGGACTTGCGACGTGATGTTGCACCATCAGATATCCTTAGTCGTGTACCGTCAGAACCAGAAGCCAATGAGATTGGTGTTGCAACTTTTACACCATAAAACACTTGTTTTGCGCCAGCACTTTGCTGGCGCAATCAATCTTAGGAAGTCATTTTGAGCAATCAAGTAAAAAATATTGAGTTTTATCTAGAACCTGCCGACAACAACCGTCTCTCTTCTCTTTGTGGCCCTTTTGACGATAATCTAAAACAAATAGAACGCCGTCTAGGTGTCGAAGTCGCACACAGAGATAACTGGTTTAAAGTCACGGGTAATCAAGTTACAGCAAAAGCAGCTGTTGATATTATAAAGTCTCTGTATGTTGATACTCAGCCAGTGAAAGGCAAAGCCAAAGACATAGAGCCAGACAATGTCCACCTCGCCATCACCGAAGCAAATTGCCTAGAACAAGATGCCCCGAATGTATGGGAAAAAGAAGTTTTCATTAAAACTCGCCGTGGTGTTGTCAAACCGCGTAACCCAAATCAAAGCCAATATGTGGCAAATATCTTAACTCACGACATCAGCTTTGGTATTGGTCCTGCAGGCACAGGTAAAACGTACCTTGCCGTTGCTGCTGCGGTTGATGCGCTTGAAAGGCAGGAGATCAGACGTATTCTACTGACGCGTCCAGCGGTTGAAGCCGGCGAAAAACTGGGATTTTTACCAGGTGATTTAACGCAAAAAATCGATCCATACTTACGTCCTTTGTATGACGCGCTATTTGAGATGCTTGGCTTTGAAAAAGTTGAACGCTTAATTGAAAAAAATGTCATAGAAGTAGCACCGCTGGCATACATGCGTGGTAGAACTTTGAACGATGCCTTTATCATTTTAGATGAAAGCCAAAACACCACCACAGAACAGATGAAAATGTTCCTAACGCGTATTGGTTTTAATTCAAAAGCCGTGATCACCGGTGATATTACACAGGTCGACTTACCTAGGGGCGCGCGTTCTGGCCTTCGTCATGCCATTGAAGTACTCAGCAATGTCGATGAGATTTCATTTAACTTCTTTAAATCCCACGATGTCGTTCGTCACCCAGTTGTGGCACGAATTGTGGAAGCCTATGAAGCTAAAGAAGAGCAAGAGCGTCAAGAAAAAGTCGCTAAGCAAAAAGCGAAACAGCAAGCTGCTGAACAACAAGGCCCAGAATCATGAGTGTCGATGTAGATTTACAGCTCGCCTGTGAGTTTGACAATTTACCCAATGAACAGCAATTTCAAAGTTGGGCCGAAAAAGCACTTTTGCCGTATAGAGAATACGCCGAAGTGACAATTCGCATTGCTGACGAGGCGGAGAGCCAAGAGCTTAACAGTCAATACCGTGGAAAAGACAAACCAACTAATGTGTTGTCTTTTCCCTTTGAAGCACCGCCAGGCATTGAATTGCCTTTAGTCGGTGACTTAATTATCTGTCCTCAGGTGGTTTTTCGTGAGGCTCAGGAACAAGAAAAAACTTTCCACGATCATTTTGCACATATGGTCATACATGGGTGCTTGCATTTGTTGGGCTTTGACCATATAAATGAACAAGACGCCATGGAAATGGAAAGTCTAGAAAAAGAATTTTTAGCCGATCTGGGCATTGCAGACCCATATCGTGATGATATTAACTAAGTGGAGTAAAGAACTACAATGAGCGACGATAACTCGCAAAGTAGCCAGGGTTCTTCTAGCAGAAACTGGCTTGGACGCATCACTCAGATGCTGCAAGGGGAACCCCAAAATAAAGAAGAGTTGGTAGAAGTCATTGCTGACGCTCAAGAACGAGCACTTATCGACCCTGAGACAAAAGACATGATGGAAGGCGTACTGAGCGTCTCTGAACTTAAAGTTCGCGATATCATGATCCCTCGCTCTCAGATGATAACGCTAGATGTTGAGCAAGACTTGGAATCTCAACTTCCTGCTATGGTAGAGTCTAGTCACTCTCGCTTTCCTGTCGTTTGCGAGGACAAAGACCACGTAGAAGGTATTTTGCTTGCAAAAGATCTCTTACCCCTGATAGTGCAGCAAAATGGTGCACTACCTGCGATTAAAGAGTATTTGCGTCCGGCTATTGTAGTACCAGAAAGTAAACGTGTAGACACTTTACTCAACGAGTTTAGACAAAAACGCTACCATATGGCGATTGTTATTGATGAATATGGCGGCGTTTCGGGTCTTGTCACTATCGAAGATATCCTTGAAACCATTGTAGGTGAAATTGAGGATGAACATGATGATGAAGACGAGCAACAAGATATTCGCCAGCTGTCAAAGCACGTGTTTAATGTTCAAGCATTAACGCCGCTTGAAGAGTTTAATGAGTTCTTTAAGACAGACTTTGATACACAAGAAGCTGACACTATTGGTGGCATCATCCTACATGCGTTTGGTCATATGCCAAGCAAAGGAGAAACCATTGATGTTGGACCGCTGCAATTCAAAATAACTAACTCAGATAATCGCCGTATATTACAGCTTCAGGTCACTGTTCCAAAAACAGAGCATGTTGAAGATACCACTGAATAACCTCCTTTCTTTTGCAAAAGATAAAAACGCATGGCTTGCACTGATTGCAGGCTGTGCACTGACTTTTGCATACGCCCCCTTTAGCTTTTGGCCACTGACATTTGTTTGCCTTGCCATTGCCTTTTATGTGACAGATCAACCCTCCCCCAAGCAAGCTGCTAAATACGGCTTTTTATTTGGCTTTGGTTGGTTTGCACTGGGTATTAGCTGGGTGCATGTGTCTATTGCACAGTTCGGTGGACTACCCATTGTGCTGTCGCTCATGGCAATGGCCATGTTATGTGCATACTTAGCGCTTTATCCAGCTTTGGCATTTGCGTTTGCTACCCGCTACAGTAAACACCCTTGGCAGCGATTTGCCCTCTTAATTAGTGGGTTTGCTATCACTGAATATTTAAGAGGCACACTCTTAACAGGTTTTCCATGGCTCAGTTTTGGTTATACCCTCACAGACTCACCGCTTAATACACTGGCACCTTGGGTAGGTGAATTTGGCTTAACCGTATTGTGTATCATCATCGCCTATGCGCTCTACTGGCTGATCAATTTCAAGCAATATAAAGCTGCCATCGTCACTATGGTGCCTGTTTGTATCGCTTATTTGTTGTCGATGCAAAACACAGATAACAATTACAGTGGTAAGCAATTAAAAACCTTACTTGTACAAGGGAACATAGAACAAAGCCTACGTTGGGAGCCCGAACAGTTTTGGCCTACCATGTCTAAATATCAAGATATGACCAGACCAAACTGGGCTGATGTCGATTTGGTTGTTTGGCCAGAGGCCGCAATCCCAGAAATTGAAGATTATGCGTTTGATTACCTCGTCAATTTAGACAAAGCCGCCGCCTTTAACAATACTGCCTTGATCACGGGGATCCCTGATTACCAATTCGACACGCGCAATGTATACAATACCCTGATAGTGCTTGGTAAAAAGCATCAAGATGACACCGAAGGGCAATATCAGTACTTGCACAGAAACCGCTATCAGAAGCACCAGTTGTTACCAATCGGTGAGTTTGTGCCCTTTGAAGACCTGCTCAGACCCCTAGCGCCGCTATTTGATTTACCCATGTCGTCATTTTCTCGCGGGGATGCGGTGCAAAATAACCTGCTTGCTAATGGCATTCATGTATTGCCAGCAATTTGCTACGAAATCGCTTTCAGCGAATTGGTCAGAGGAAACTATACGGCCTCATCTGACATTTTATTTACCGTGAGTAATGATGCGTGGTTTGGCGACTCACATGGCCCACATCAGCATATGCAAATCGCCAGAATGCGTGCATTGGAGCTGCAAAGACCGATGGTGAGAGTCACCAATAACGGCATTAGTGGTGTATATGACCCTATTTCAAACCAACAGGTAACCATTGCGCAATTCACCAGTGGCACTCTCAGTACAGATTTAAAACTGATATCCGGCCATAGTTTTTTTAGTCAGCATGGTCATACTCCCGTTTGGATCTTAGTCGGTATCTTATTGCTATTGGTGTTGGTTACCAATAGTAAAAGCTACTTATCATCTAAAATGGAAAAGGCATTTTTTTAATGCCTTTTACTTTACCCCATTATTCATATGTGCCTTAAAATGGTGCAATTTCATAAATACAGCCCTATCTTAGCGCATTTGATACGTGTAATTTAAACCTAAAACCATGAAATTAAACAACTTAATTAATTGGCACCCTTCTTTCTTATTCTAAAGTTTAATATAACATTAGAGTCAATGATGGAACCCAACTTGTTAAATAACACACCAAGGCTGGTGCAAGCCGTTTATATGGTGAGTCAGCATGGATTAAGTATTAGCGACATAGCCGAGACTTATCAAATATCAAAACAAGCATTGTATCGTGCAGTACGTGCACACAATACCTCCCATGCGCAGCAGCTTAATAAGCTCCACAAACAAAGAGAAAAGTTGTTACAGCAACTTGCCTGCCTTGAGGCTAATATCGAACAGCTCAAAAAGGGATGCTAAAATGCTGAAAATCAAACAATTCGAAACCTTAGGGTTAAATACCCATAATCAGCTATGCGAACTACTCTCTACCTGTATTGAAGACGACGCCTCTCTAGGCTTTTATAAGCCTGCCAATCCCGACCTGCTACAGCAATATTGGCACTCGGTAGCAAAAGCCATCGCTGCTAAAGAACGTAAGCTTTATATACTCTATCAAGGGGACGCCGTAGTTGCGACGGTGCAGCTTTCATTGTGTATGAAAGAAAATGGTCAACATAGAGCTGAAGTCGAAAAGCTATTGGTTCACCCAGATGCACAGCGAAGTGGCTACGCCACAATATTAATGCGCCACGTAGAGCAAAGCGCATTGGAAAATAGACGCACATTATTGGTTTTAGATACCCAAAGTGGAGATGAGGCAGAGTTATTCTATCAAGCCATTGGCTACACTAAGGTTGGCCAGATCCCCTTTTATGTATCTGATAACCAAAACCAGTTACATAGTACCAGTTACTATTACAAGTTCCTTGGGCACCACCAGCAACAACAATAAGTGTAAACAAAATGAAAGCAAAAGAAAAACAAACGTACATAAGTCATTCATACTTACAGGCTAACCTTTTTATCAACCATCTTGCTTTCCATTAAGTTTAAGGAAAAAACATGAAAACTAGTGCTGTAAATATTCTGGTGGATTTATGCACTATGAGTGGTACATTTACAACACACGCTACCGTGTTTACATGCTGTGGTATTGTCACAGGTATAGCCTCCAAGTATGGAAAGTTTGAAATACAATACAAAAGCACACGTACAGGTAATCACATGGAGTCCATTTGGGTTTACGATTCACATACTTATTTGCTCGGGCCTATTTTGAAAGCCATTGAGGCAGGTAAAAAGTATGGTACAGAGTATATGCTTGTAATAGAAAAAAGAGGCGCTAGTGATACAGTTTCTCAGGCGTTAAGTAAAAGTAATGCTCTCATTGCAATGACTCAAAAGTAAAACAAACGAGCCCTCATATCATCTTACAAGGGCTCTTAAGCAATTAATGTGGTATGCCACCATCAGTGTAATAATAAAAAGCGTTTGCACACCAGTTTACTTTTTTCCATGTGTAGTCTTTATAGTAAATTCTATTTACGCAAGCTGTAACCTCACCTTCACCTTGGTAGACATCAACTAAACATGTTGTAGAGCTGCATGTACCACCTCTTACATTGCTATATCGACCTGAGAACACCCAATCAACTTTCGAAACAGGCTTATCTGCATTAACTTTAAATGCAACATTGGGACTAAAACCTGGGTAGTGCTCCCCTCCCCAACAACTGCCTTCGCGGTACTCATCGAATGCCATTGTATCAACATAACAAGAAACTGAACTAGCGAAGCTATTAAATGATAGAGCACTGGCTGCAATTGCCAATAAGTATCGTTTTTTCATATTTAAATTTCCTTTTTGTTTATTTTATATATAGATAGGCCCTAGCAGCTATGCGCTAGGACCTGGGAAGGTTAATAATGAACACCACCATCACTGTAGTAGTACGTTGCCGTAGCACACCAATTTACATTGGCCCATGTGTAGTCTTTATAATAGATTCTATTTACACAGCCAGTTACTTCACCTTCGCCACCGTGTACGTTGACGATACAACTAGTAGAAGTACATGTGCCACCTCTTACATTGCTATATTGGCCACTGAATACCCAGTCAACTCTTGATACTGGCTTGGACGCGTTTACTTTAAACACAACTGCTGGCGCAAAACCTGGATAGTGCTCGCCACCCCAACAATTGCCTTGACGAGGTTGGTCATAAGCCATTGTATCAACATAACAAGAGACTGAGCTTGCAAAGCTGTTAAACGATAGAACACTGGCAGCAATTGCCATTAAATATCTTTTTTTCATTTTTAAACATCCTTTTTTAATGCACCACTCACACCCGAGAAACACTTTTCTCACATCAAAATGTATATAAAACATACTTATTTGCCAATGGTTAACACACAGTTTATAAATATTTTTATTCTTACTACGACTTAAAAAATCACCGTTAATTAAACAATAATCATTAAAAAAATATAAAACACAAAAACTTAAAAAATCACAATCCTGAAAACCAAAATAAAATCAAAAAACCAACAGCTTAATTTAATAAAAAAAATCATATATAACACAACTTAAAAGCAACAGTCACAAAACAAAAAACCACCT
This sequence comes from Pseudoalteromonas luteoviolacea H33-S, assembly GCF_001625695.1. Lineage (GTDB taxonomy): Bacteria > Pseudomonadota > Gammaproteobacteria > Enterobacterales > Alteromonadaceae > Pseudoalteromonas > Pseudoalteromonas luteoviolacea_B. The sequence goes on along the minus strand of NZ_AUXY01000052.1, from coordinate 43,745 downwards.
CTTAAAAAATCAACCTTGAACAACCAAAAAATAAAACTGGCAAATTTATTGCTGCAATTTATATCAATTATTTTTATATCTTAAAAAGGACTACTTAATGCAGCTAATTACTGGCGGTTTAATGGATATCTATTTTGGCTACAACGGCAGGGTTGGTGACGTACAAGGTGCGAAAAGAGATATACAGGAGTTCCAACAGCTTGCAAAAACAGCTGATACGCCTGAACAAAGAGAGCGATATTCACAAGCTGTCGTTCAGGTACAGACTGAAATTTTACCTAAAATGCAAAAGGAAATGGAGCAATTAGGCAAACAACTTGGACTAAAACCCGGACAGATGGGTAATACGATTAATAAAGAAGACTTAATAAAAGAAAACTTAGCATTTAAAAAAGACAACAAAGATATCATTTCTTTTATTACCGACTATCAACCCGGCAACTATTACTCTAACAAAACGTAAAAAACCTTTTATATAAAAAGAAACATCTAAATTTTAAAAAAATAAGCTGTAAGGCTAACAAGGAAAACGTGATGCAAACGATTAGTATGGGTTTGATGGATATTTATTTTGGCTACAATGGTCGAGTCGGTGACGTACAAGGCACAAAAAGAAGCATACAGGAGTTCCAACAGCTGGCTAAAACATCTGACACGCCAGAACAAAGAGCAAGATACGCCCAAGCAGCTTCACAGTTAAAAAATGACATTCTGCCAAAAATGCAAAAAGAGATGGAACAACTAGGCAAGCAACTTGGACTAAAACCCGGACAGATGGGCAGCACAATTAATAAAGAAGACTTAATAAAAGAAAACTTAGCATTTAAAAAAGACGATAAAGATATCATTTCTTTTATTACCGACTACCAGCCGGGGAGTTATTACTCACAAAAAACATAAATCGACGGCAAGCGGGCGGCGGCTATTTGCCACCAGCCAAATCAATAAATGTCCCTGTCGCATAAGATGCTTCGCTGCTCAACAGCCAGGCGATTGCGTTAGCGACTTCTTCTGATGTACCGCCGCGCTTTAGCGGTAATAAATCAGCGACTCTATCTACGCGATTAGGCTCGCCGCCATCCTTATGAATATCGGTATAAATACATCCAGGTCGAACGCCATTCACGCGTATTCCCTCTGCTGCCAGTTCCAAAGATAAGCCTCTCGTAAAGCTATCGATGGCCCCTTTTGATGCAGCATAGTCCACGTACTCATTCGCACCGCCTATATAAGATGCTGCCGATGACACATTCACAATCGCACACTGCTTGAGCGTATTACTCTGACGCATATGCTTAATCGCCTCACGCGCACAGATAAAATATGGCGTGACATTTTGCGTCAGCATCCAATTAATGCGCTCAGCGGTCATTTCTTCGACCCGCATTTGCTGGGTCAAGACACCGGCATTATTGACTAAATGAGTGACTGGACCAAAGTGCGATTGCACAGCTTGAAACAGCTCAACCACTTGTTGCTCATCACTCACATCCGCCTGAAAAAGCGCGGCTTTACCACCAGTAGATAAAATATTATTTTGTACCTGCTCGGCAGCTTGGTGATTTGATTTATAGTTAATGGCAACAGCATACCCTTGCTGCGCAAGCTTTTTGGCCGTTGCAGCGCCAATACCTCGGCTGCCACCCGTGATCAATACAACCTTCATAAATGTTCCTTATCGGATTTTCCTAGAGCTTTATTAAGTATCAATCTTGAAATTACCACACAATGGAACAGAATACCTGTGAGTAGGCTTTTCGTCATGTTACAAAAAATAAAAAAAGGAGCCTTTCAGCTCCTTTTTAACAGTGCATTTATTTAGTCAATAAACTTAGTCGGTGCTGGTGGCACAACAAGTTTCTTTTTAGGGTTTTCATCAAGCTCTTTTAATAGCTCTTTCACCGCACGCTCAACTGACGGATCTTTACCTGCTTGAATAAGCTCTGGACGATCAATCACTTCGATATCTGGGACAACCCCTTCATTTTCAATGATCCAGTTGCCATCATTGTCAAGAATACGGAATGTCGCCGCAATTACCTGACCACCGTCAACTAAGTATGGGTTACCCGAGATACCAATTAAGCCACCCCAAGTACGAGTCCCGATCAACTTACCTAGACCCGCTTGACGGAAGTAGTAAGGAATAGCATCGCCACCTGAACTTGAGTAGCCATTGATCAGCATGGCTTTTGGTCCATCATGAGCAAACTGAGGTGTTTTTGTTGGTGTTACACCACGACGCTTCCAATAGTTAAGCGGCTTGCGTGCTAACCAAGTGATCACGTGCTCAGGGATAAAACCACCGCCGTTGTAGCGGTCATCAATGATCAGCGCATCTTTGGTTGTTTGCGGCATAAAGTTCTTGAACATCGAACGGTTACCTTCGTATGCCGTGTTTGGCAAATGAACATAGCCAATACGTCCGCCAGATAACTCATCGACATAAGCTTTACGCGTTTCAACCCACTGTAAGTAACGTAGACCGATTTCGCTCTTCACTGGCTTAACGGTTACTTTCCAGCTATCGTCAAAGCTTGTTGATTTGCTCAGGATAAGCTCAACTTGCTCGCCTTGTGTATTTTCAAGTAACTCATAAAAGTTACTGACTTCATTCACATTGCGACCATTAACCGCCAAGATGAAATCACCTTCACTTGCACGCACACCTGTCCCACCCAGTGGAGAGCGGAAGTCTTCATGCCAGTTTTCGCCTTTAAAGATATGCTTAAGCGTGACAAAACCTGAAGGGTGGCTTGCCACTTCAGCACCTAGCAAGCCATGCTTTTTACGCTCGCCTTTTGGCTCATCACCTGATTGCACATAAATGTGGCCCGCATTGATTTCACCAGCAATTTCACTCAACACATAATCAATATCTGTGCGGTGCGCTGCTGCGTCGGCCATAGGTTGATATCGCTTCAAGATTGCATCCCAGTCTTGACCGTGGTGATTTGCGTCATAGAACCAATCACGCAACGTACGCCAACCTTCGGTGTACATTTGTGACCACTCAACACGTGGGTCAATTTTCAGGTTCATGTTGCTAAGATCAAGTTGATTCGCTTTCAGATCTTGCTTCGCTTTTGGTTTGATCACACTGTACTTGCTGCCTGCACGTGCAATCACATGCTCGCCGTTTGCAGAGACTTTATACTCGCTGACACCTTTTGCGACAGTCTTTACTTTGCCATCGACCTTGTTTTCAACCAGCTTCAGAGCGCCGCCGCTCAGCGTCAACACACCGCCTTTAACGCCGGTCAGTGATGAGTAATTGCCCGCAGGTGCAGGTAATGACACGACGCGTTCCATAAAGCCATCAACTTGAATGCTGGTGTCCAGTTCTGTCTTCTCTTCTGACGCTTTATCGTCACCAACTATTTGTGTTTCATCACTTTGTAAGGTGTTGATAGGTTGAATGCTGTCATTCACCGCTACCGAGTAAATTCGTGTCGCTTTATTAAATAGATAATCAAACTCATACGAACTAAATGCTAAATTAAAGTCTCGTTCAGAAGTGAAGTAAATGTACTGGCCATCTTCTGAGAATGTTGGATTTGACTCAGACGTCATATCATCTGTTAAGCGGCTTAATTTCTTAGACTCAACGTTATAGTGCCATAGTGATGAATAACGATTTTCGTTATTCTTAACAAAGACTAAATCTTTGCTGTTTGGTGACCAGGTATATTGTGTAATGCTGCGCTCATCGTGCAGACCACGGTCAATCTTGTGTAGCTCACCGCTTTCAACATCCAACCACCAAATAATATGGTCTTTATCTGCAAATAATAGCTTGGTATTGTCTGGTGACCAGATAGGGTCAAAACGCCAAATTGTGCCATTGTTAGTTAACTGCTTCACTGCATTGTTATTGGCACGATCTTTTATATAGATCTCATACTCGCCCGTTGCATCACTTAAGTAAGCGACATAACGCGCATTTGGCGACCAAGTTGCTGCGATTTCACGGCCAGCTGGTGTATGTGACAAATTACGTGTAGGGCCATTTTTCACCGGTACAGAGAAAATCTCACCACGGGCTGTAAATACCGCTCGTTTGCCATCGTGTGAGATATCCATTGAATCAATGAACTTGCTCACATTCTTAGTGTAAGGCAGTGCTGACTTACGTACACCATCGACATTGATAGTCAGTTTTTCGTTCATTTTATTTGCTTCATTGAAGCGATATAAATAACCACCGTTTTCATAAACGATTGAGTCAGGACCTGCTGATGGCCACAATACATCAAACTCTTTATGGTCCGTCATCTTGACTGGCTTTTTGCCTTCACGATATTTGTAAAGGTTCAGTGTGTAATCTCTATCAGAGACGAAGTAAATGCTGTCATTCACCCAAGTTGGCTGCTGATCAGTTGCACGGTGTGTCGTTAATTGCTTAGACGTATTCTTGTCTAAATCATAGACCCACACATCTTGTGCACGACCACCGCGTGAGCGCTTCCAAGTACGGAACTCACGATCAATTGGCGTGTAGACAAACTTACTACCATCACCCGACAGCATACCGCCGCCACCTTCAGGAATTGCAAGTGGCTGCTCTAAACCGCCTTCTACCGGCACCATATAAGGGCGGCCCATGCGTTTGCCCCAAGGTGTACGGTTGGCACGGAAAACAATATGCTTGCCATCTGGTGTCCAGTCTAAAACGCGGTAATCAAAACCACCACGAGGCGGCATAGGGCCGACATCATTATAATAAGTCAGTTGCTTTAGACCTGAGCCATCACGATTAATCACATAGATTTGGCGGCTACCGTTATATTCAGCGGCAAAGGCAATTTTTTCACCGTCAGGTGAAAACTTAGGGAAGGTTTCGAAACCAACATGATCCGTTAAACGCGTGCTTTTGCCTGTATTTGTATTCGCAACATAGATATCGCCAGAGTACACAAAAGTAACATGCTCTTTATGGATATCAGGGAATCGTAATAAACGGGTATCTTCAGTGCTGTAGGCGCTCGCTAAAGGGCTTGCTAGCGGCCCAAGCACAGCAGCCATCGCTGCAAACAAGTGCTTAATTTTCATTATTATCTCGTATATAAATTTGACTGTTACATGATAACAATTTCACTCATAAAGTCAGGTTGATGCGATAAAAAGCACAAAAATACCCACCAAATTAAACTGAAAAATCGTCACAAAATGTAAATAGATGAATAAATGACTCACACAGCGGTATGAGTCATCAAAAAGGTAAGTTTAGTTATGTGGGATCGTTATCAAAACGACTGACATTAAACGGGGTCAAATCAATCGAAGTTGGTTGTTCGGTGACGAGTTCGGTTATCAATTTACCTGTAATGGCCGACGTCAAAATCCCCGTCCTGAAATGGCCACAAGCATTAAGATACCCTTCCACACCAGACACTTTACCCAAAATAGGCAACTCATCTGGTGTGCCCGGTCTAAGGCCAGCCCAACAACGCTTGATGTTAGACTCATTGAGAATCGGTAAGCACTTCATCGCCCCACGGGACAATTCTTGGATCTTATCTAGGCTATTGGTGGTATCGAAGCCTTTTTCTTCCGTGGACGAGCCTATCAAAATCTCCCCATTGTCTTTTTGCGCGATATAACAATCACTGGTGCTGATACAGCCATTCATAATTTTTGGCATGCGCTCTGATAAGACAATTTGCCCTTTAACTGGATAAACAGGCATATCTTTACCTGTCGCCTGCTTATACAGCTCATTAGCCCATGCCCCCGTTGCATTAACGAGCGTGTCACAATGTAAATCTCCCGAGGCAGTTTTCAGCCCCACCACTCGATTTCCCTCTTTCAATACTGACTGTATTTCAGTATTTAAGAACAGCTCAACGCCATTTTGCCTTGCAGCTTCAGTATATGCTTCAACCAAACGATATGGATTCACTTGGTGATCGCAAATAAAGTCTATGGCGCCAATGGCATCTGGCGTAACATAAGGCTCCTCAGATTTTAACTGCTCTGCATCTAACCAACGGATCTGGTCACTTAAATGGGGAATACCACTGACAATTTGGTCGGCGTACAACTCATCTTCACGGTTATACATAATAAACTTAAGCCCAGTGCGTTCAAATTTAAAATCTACATCATGCTTGGTACGCAGTTCTTCATATAAATCTGGGTACATATCATTGGATTTGAGTGCAAATTCAAAAAAACAATCTGGTAATTGGTGCGGACGCATGGTTGGCACTTCTTCACCTTTGGCCTCACTGTGCAGTTTGGACAAGGTTTTAAAAAATATAACACCACAGCCAAGTCCTACCGACTCACCGATGGCCCATAATCCACCCGCAGATGCTCTGGATGCATTTCCAGACTTTTTTAAATCAACCAACGCAATCTTCAAGTCTGTATCACGACTTAAAAAATAAGCACACGCAGCGCCTACAGCACCGCCACCAGCAATTACAACATCATACTTGTTCATTTAGCGTTTCTTCCATAAAAGTAAAAGGGATAGGATCAAGCGGGAATCGAGGTTTTATTACCCCGGTATTTTTGTCATGTCCGGCCTGATGGAGTAAATCAAGGGCATAGCTACTGCATGTTTTCCCCTGACAGTCACCCATACCAATCCGAGTACGCATTTTCAGTGTTGTTAAGTCTTTCACACCCTCAGCGATGGCATCAGTCAGCTGCTTTTTAGTTGCTTGCTCACAACGACACACAACCGTATCGTCTTGAGGCAAATCCAATAACCCCGTTTGACGCGCACTAAAGCGGTCAAAGCCAAATCGAAAACGCTTGATACGCGCATGTTTGCGCTCTATTTTGCGCCTTTCTTTTTCCATAGTCGCACTGTCTAGCAGGCCACGTTGATGCACAATGTTGAGCGCCGCTATCTGCCCTTCACAAATCGCAGCATCTGCCCCCAGCAAGCCACTGCTATCACCAACCACATACGTATTTTTTTGACTACTTTGATAATTATCATCAAGTTTAGGTATGTAACCACTTACTTTAGAATAATCATGTTCAATACCGAGTAACATAGCCAATTGAGTGCGTGCAACAAAACCATAGCCGACACCAATCGCATCCACGTCTAATGGCTTGGCCTGACTCCTATCAGGGCGCCACTGGTCATCATAGGGCGCGACTGACACTTGCTCTAGATATTTATCTCCTTGTGCGCTGACAATGCCGTAACCGTAGTGAAAAAGAATTTGATGCTTTTTCAAGTAGCTCATCATGCTTAGGCCATTGAGTGTCAGTTTTGGCTTGTGTAATAAGGCCACCGCTTCTTTGGCGAGTTTGTTAAAGGCGCTCGCTTCGTAAACACCCACGACATCAACACCCGCTTTATGCAGCTGACACGCCACTAAGGGTAATAGTGGACCCGTGCCCAATAAAGCCATTTTACTGCCTGGCTTTACCAGACCACTTTTGATTTGTAATTGCACACCGCCCAGTAACATGACCCCAGGTAACTGCCAGCCAGGAAAAGGGACACTGCGCTCATGACAACCCGTAGCTAAGATCAGTTCATTGTGCTCTAACGTGGTCAGCCCCCCGCCTTCACTCAATAATAAATGCTGATCACCTTCAGGCCCCAGTACACGAGTTTGTAACTTGAGTTCAATGAACGATTTATGCTTTTCATAACGAGTGCGCAAAGCACTCATAGCGCGCTGTAAATTATCGTCCAAATGCGGCAGTGTGGCTGTATTTCTAAGTGGTCCACGGTAGATAACTCCGCCGATTTTAGAGGTCTCATCAATGATAATAGATGGGATTTGGTACTTTCCAAGCATGGCTGCTGCGGCCGTACCAGAAGGCCCCCCACCCACAATCACAACAGGATTAGACTTTTTCATGATCAATCCCCACATCTTTAAACCGATTACTTAAAGTTTCGACCTGCATATTGGGTTCAACTAGGGTCTGACAGGCTCTTTGCTTGTATCGTTTATTCACCTTTACATGACAGCAATGGCATACGCCCATTGCACAATACCCGCCCGTGACGACTTTTCTGTCGTTTTCACATACTTGCTTAACGTCTGCCGCCTGCAATACTGAGAGGACTGTTTCGCCTTCACAAGCGGTAATAGGTTGGTCATCTATGAGGATTTTAAATGTGATTGAGTCTAAAGGCGTAATATCCTTTGTACGCGTCGCTGTTGTCATTGTTTTACCTTTCGCTACTAAATTTCATGTCAGCCTAGGGTAAAAAACTGCCAATAAAAACCACAAGTTTACACAAATTAACCTTTTATTGATCTAGGTTAAGGAATTATGAAAAACACGCTATTTGTAATGCCTTGTAATGTATTTCTTTGCAAAAACATGATTCAAATAAAACAAAAAAACTAATGTTATTTCATTATATTAGTTCTAAAAAAGGCATAAAACAGTATGTTTCCAATACATGGTCAACACTAAAAAGATGTTAGCTTTTAGGTAAAATGGTCACACCCACATCTTGTTTAACATGCTCAATCACCATATATGTATGGTTTGTGCCAACACCCGGTATTTCGACAATTTGACCAAGCACCTCACGATACTGATGCATATCAGAAACCCGAATTTTTAATAAATAGTCGAACCCACCAGCGACCATGTCACATGCAACCACGTGGGGGATCTCTAAAACATGCTGTTTAAAGGTTTCGAATACTGACTCTGTTGAACTTTTGAGTGTGATCTCAACATGTGCGACCAACTGCTGCCCGAGCTTCTCAGCATTTAATATTGCAGTGTAACCTTCTATATAGCCCTCTGACTCTAGCTTCTTAACCCTATCTAAGCAGGGACTGGGACTTAAATTGACAGCTTTGGCTAAGTTAACATTTGAAATTCGGCCATTTTTTTGCAATTCATCTAAAATTGCATGGTCGATCCTATCTAAAATACGCGTTTTTATTGAAGTGGTCATACAGTATAAAATTCTGCAAGAAGGTCTAATCTCCCTCAAATTTACCGTAATTCAAAAAAATAAGACAGCACATTCTGCTGCTCTATCTATACAATGCTCGGAAATTATTATGGATGTCCCTTCTTTATGAAATTTGTTTCTACGAGCAAAGGGGCTAAAATTTAACCACCGCAAAATTACGCAGCGTTCATTTTAATAATGAGGCAAGAAAGCAATCACAGCCTTAGGCTATGCTTTCTGTAGTATTTAGGTTTTCAATAGAGGGTTTAACCTATGCTATTTCAAGGCGACTTAACAACCCAGTGTCCGATCCGTCAAAAGATCCGTGACTTCTACCGCATTGATGAAGAAACTGTTATCGATCACATTTTACCATTGGCTGAGGTCGGTGTTGCTGCCCGTACTCGCGCATGGGAACGTGCTCGTCAGATGGTATTAAACATCCGTAATGACCAACAAGGTCAAGATGGTGTAGACGCATTACTAGAGGAGTACTCACTGTCTTCTGAAGAAGGTGTTGTACTCATGTGTTTGGCTGAAGCACTATTACGTGTGCCTGATGCTCAAACGCAAGACATGTTAATTCGCGATAAACTTAGCAAAGGTGACTGGAGCTCGCACTTAGGCAATAGTGACTCACTATTCGTAAATGCGTCGAGCTGGGGCCTACTACTAACCGGTAAAATGGTTAACTATGCAGATAAGACTAAAGAAACGCAATTTGGTTTGCTAAAGCGTACTATGGGCCGCATTGGTGAACCTGCAATTCGTAAGTCAGTGCAATATGCAATGAAGATCATGGGCCAGCAATTTGTTATGGGCACCACGATTGAAGCGGCACTTGAGCGCGCCAAAAAGAAAGAAGCTACGGGCTACGCATACTCATACGATATGCTAGGTGAAGGCGCACGTACTATGGCTGACGCCGAGCGTTACTTCAACAGCTACATGACAGCTATTCACGTGATTGGTAAAGCAGCTAACGGTCGTGGCCCAATTAAAAGCCCAGGTATTTCTGTCAAACTATCCGCTATCCACCCTCGTTATGAGTTTTCGCACCGTGACCGTGTCATGGCTGAAATTGTGCCTAAGCTTAAAGAACTGGCACTTGCTGCAAAGCAATATGACATTAACTTCACAGTAGATGCGGAAGAAGCTGACCGTTTAGATATCTCACTCGATATCATTGAAGCGGTATTCTCTGATGATGCGCTGGGCAACTGGAATGGCTTTGGTCTTGCGGTACAAGCATACCAAAAACGTGCTATTTGGGTGATTGACTGGCTTGAAGCCCTATGTCGTCGCGTTGGTCGCAAGATGATGGTTCGTCTTGTAAAAGGGGCTTACTGGGATACTGAAGTTAAGCTGACGCAAACTGATGGTCTTGAAGACTTCCCTGTATTTACACGTAAAGCAACGACTGATGTTTCATATAAAGCATGTGCTATCAAACTGATGAACGCACGTGATGTGATCTTCCCTCAGTTTGCAACACACAACGCCTATTCTGCGGCGACTATCCTTGAACTTGCCAATGGCGAATTCAATAACTTTGAGTTCCAGTGTCTACACGGTATGGGTGACTCACTGTACAACCAAGTTGTAACAGAAGATAAAGTACAGTGTCGCGTATACGCACCGGTTGGCCACCACGAAGACTTACTTGCTTACCTTGTGCGTCGTTTACTTGAAAACGGTGCAAACTCATCATTCGTAAACGCGATTGTTGATGAGTCGATGCCTGTTGAGTCACTACTTGAAGATCCGGTTGAAAAGATCCAACGTGTTAAGCACAAGCGTAACATGCAGATCACCATGCCTATCGACCTATATGGCGAAGAGCGCAACAACTCTAAAGGGTTAGATTTAACCAACATCAACCACATCACGCCAATGCGTGACAACTTACAAAAGTGGGTTGATGACAACCTGATCACTGCAGCGGATGTACCTGAAGGCCACGAAGCAGTATTGAACCCAGCAAATCACAGCGAAGTTGTTGGTTCTATCCGCCACCAAGACGCACAAGAGATGCAACAACTGGTTGCAAGCGCAGAAGCTGCTTTTGCCACTTGGTCACAAACGTCAGTGAGCGAACGTGCAGAAATTCTGCGTCGTACTGGTGATATATTAGAACTTCATCGTGACGAGCTGATTGCGATGTGTATCAAAGAAGCGGGCAAAATCACTCAAGATGGCATCGATGAAGTCCGTGAAGCCGTTGATTTTTGCCGTTACTACGCAGCAAAAGCAGAAGAACTTGCACTGGATGAGCGCTTTAGCCCACGCGGTGTGATCTTATGTATCAGCCCTTGGAACTTCCCACTGGCTATCTTCCTAGGTCAGGTTGCTGCAGCTATCGTTACTGGTAATACGGTTATCGCAAAACCTGCTGAGCAAACATCACTAGTTGCGCTTCGCACCATTGAGCTAATGGAAGAAGTCGGTTTACCACAAGGCATCGTACAGCCTGTTATCGCTCGCGGTAGTGAAGTTGGTAAGCACATCGTTCCAGATACACGCATCCAAACAGTGATGTTCACAGGTTCGACTGAAACGGGCACACGTATTTCACAAACCTTGGCTGAGCGCGGTGGCGATCAAGTACCACTGATCGCCGAAACGGGTGGTCAAAACTGTATGATCGTTGACTCAACAGCACTGCCTGAGCAGGTTGTTGATGACGTTATCTCTTCAGGTTTCCAAAGTGCTGGTCAGCGCTGTTCTGCACTACGAGTACTATTTATACAAGAAGAAATTGCAGACAAAGTGATCAACATGATCAAAGGCGCAATGCAAGAGCTACACATTGGCGATCCTGCACACCTTTCTACTGATGTGGGCCCAGTGATTGACCAGAGAGCTTTAAATGCACTCAATGAGCACGTTGAGTACCTAAAAGGTAATGCAACTCTGCATCATGAGTGTTCATTACCAGATATGGGTGATAACGGTCACTTCTTCTTTGCACCGCGCTTATACGAGATCAGCGACCTGTCAGTGCTGAAAAAAGAAGTATTCGGTCCATGTGTACACGTGATCCGCTTTAAAGGCAGTGATATCGACAATGTGATTGACCAAGTCAACAGCACAGGCTTTGGTCTGACAATGGGTATCCACACACGCATTGAAGAGCGAGCAGAATATCTCGCTAAGCTATCTCGCGCCGGTAACATCTATGTCAACCGTAACATGATCGGTGCCGTAGTAGGTGTGCAGCCGTTCGGTGGTCGTGGCCTATCTGGTACAGGGCCAAAAGCAGGTGGTCCAAACTATATTGCCCGTTTGGTAAAAGAAAACCAAGCAGAGCAGAATACCCAAGCGACTAACGTTAAAGTAGATAACGAAGAGATCACAGCTTACCAAGGTGCGCAAGAGCAGGCATCACGCATGATGTCGCTATCTAAGCGTGATGAGAAAGCTTGGCGTGCAATGCCACTGAACAACCGTGTTTCTGCGGTACGTCAGCTATTGGCTAAACTGGCTAAAGTAGAGCTCCTAGATACATTTGCTGATGATTTGAATAAAACATTAGCCGATGCTCGTGAGCAACTTATCCGTGTTGAAAAGCGTTTAGATACAGTAATTGAGTTGCCAGGACCAACAGGCGAGTCAAATACACTGCGCTATGAATCACGCGGCTGTGTAGTGTGTTACGCAGACAAAGAAACGTCTTTCAACTTCTGGGTGCTCTCTGTGATCACTGCTCTGGCAGCAGGTAACACTGTTATCACGGTTGTCTCTGACTTGTTCCATGAAGAAGCTATCGCGTTTAGAGATAAGTTATTGAGCTGCGGCATTTCTGAAGGCGTACTACAGGTTGCTAAGCTAAACCAGCTGCCTGCAATCTTAGCCCATGAACACCTAGCAGGTGCTGTGGTTAGTAGCGATTGTGAACGTAAAGGCTATGTCAGCACACAGCTTGCTGCACGCAGTGGCGCTATCTTGCCGGTGATCAGCGCTGAGTACTACGATACCCTACTAGGTCGCCTAGTCACTGAGAAAACAATCAGTATCGATACGACCGCATCTGGTGGTAATACATCACTGATGACTCTCGTTGAAGACGATGCGTAACTGACGCATCTAAAACGATATATTGAAAAGCCAGCGTATGCTGGCTTTTTTATGCTCTGCGACTTATCAAGGCCAACTTGATGATAATTGACACTTTTTGAAACAAGCTCATTGCATTATCCGTAAACAAAATTAACCTTTGTAAGACATAAATTACAAACTTTCACTTTGATTTGCAGCAAAACTATTTCAATTTTTAGCAGAGCGGTATATTGTGCCTGTTTCTCTCACAAATATAGGGGCAATTTGTGCTTAATAATAAAATGCTAGGCAGCATGCTCATCGTTGCTGGTACAACGATTGGCGCAGGCATGCTTGCATTGCCTATCGCATCAGCAGGACTTGGATTTTCAACGTCACTTATTTTGATCATCGCAACTTGGTTGCTAATGACCTACACCGCCCTTCTTATGCTCGAAGTTCATCAATTCGCAAATAAAGAAGCCACACTCAATACACTAGCAAAACAGATCCTTGGTAAAAAAGGCCAATACATCGCAAATTTTTCGATGGTATTTCTGTTTTATGCATTATGCGCGGCTTATATTGCCGGTGGCGGTGCCCAACTACAAGAAAAGCTCTCTGCTGCAACAGGTATGAATATCGCGCCACAAGTCGGTTCAGTAGTGCTAGCACTCATAGTGGCGACAATCGTCGCGCTCGGCACAAGTACTGTCGACAAACTCAACCGCGTACTATTCACAATCAAAATTATTGTACTGGCCAGCTTATTCTTCGTACTTACTCCTTATGTCCATGGACAGCATTTGCTCAATATGCCAATGGAGCAAGGTCTTATTCTATCTGCTATCCCTGTTATTTTTACTTCATTTGGCTTTCATGGCTCAATTCCTTCGATAGTCAAATACGTAGGCTTAGACATTAAGACATTGCGCCGCGTGATGATTGCTGGTGCCTCTTTACCATTAGTTATATACATCTTTTGGCAGCTATTAAGCCAAGGTGTCATGGATCAAGAGGCCTTAGCACAAAGTGAAGGTTTACCGGGTTTTGTCACTGCAATTTCCAATATTGCGCACAGTAGCCAAGTACATACCTTCGTTACCGTTTTTGCTGATCTTGCTCTTGCGACCTCGTTTCTAGGTGTGAGCCTTGGTTTATTTGACTTTTTCGCCGATGCGTTTAAGCAGCAAGGCTCTGGGCGAGATAGAGTGAAAACAGCCTTAATCACGTTTACACCACCGCTGGGCTTTGCGTTATTCTATCCGCAAGGGTTTATCGTAGCGCTAGGCTATGCAGCCATTGCATTGGTTGTTTTGGCAGTCTTCTTGCCTGTTGCCATGGTGTGGCAGCAGCGAAAAAATCAAAATGCAGGCTATCAAGTACAAGGCGGTAATCTTGGTCTCATTTGCGCGGGTTTATGTGGTGTGCTTATCATCTCAGCCCAGGGGCTACAAATGTTTGGCTTAATCCCAGCTTTAGGCTAACACCTAATCAACAGCCCTAGATTAAGCTCTCAGCTTAACCTAGGGCGATATGTAACTCATACTCTACTACTTTTTACAATTCAAACATCGCTTTTAAAGCCTAGCTATGAATATAATTGACGAACTTACCAAGGAGTTGATTATGAATAAGGTTACATTAGCAATCGTGCCATTATTACTACTGACGGCATGTGGAAGCGAAAATGAACAACCACTAGAAAAAACGAGCCCAGCACAATCTAACCCACCCACAGCGAAAAGTCCTGGGCAAAATTGCGGCTCTGATTTTTATACAGAACGCTCACTCAATAAATTCGAGTTTTCCAGCGTCTTCTGGCAAGTTGAAGGAAGTCGCCTACAATCTAAGCCTGAATTCAGATTTTATGCTGATAACCGCTCTCTCAGTGCAACGCATACCATTTCTTCTGATAAAACACTTTGCTTGTTGGCAGCCAGCGTTTTTGGCTCAATTAGCGCAGAAGTTTGGGACGGTGAAGACAATGCATCATTTAAAAAGGGTGAATTGTACTACTATGCACCCGAGTTTAAATTTCAGACCAATTTGCCTGATATTGCTTCACTGAAAGATTGGCGTTCTAAAGGCAAACCTGAGCGAATAACGCAGCCACTAGAAAATGTTAACCTGACCATTCACCATCGAAACAAAGACAATAACTTAATCACATTTGGCGATCTACAAACTAATTTAAACCCTGTCGCTTTAAACTGCGACCAAACAGAGTTTGACATCACACTTAGTTTAAAAAAAGTTTCAGATATAGCTTTAGCGACCTTGCAACCGTCATATTGCGAAACACAAATTATCGGTAAAAACACTGAAACCTACTGTCTTTCAGCAGGCTTTAGCCAAGATATTAGATTAGAAAGCTGCAAATTTGATTCAACTAAAGTTGCACTTCCAGATCAAAGAGGTAACAAAACCTCAGTTGAGGTATCTGGATTAGTAAAATTCTCTGAAATGAGTGCTGATTTGCAAATTACAGGCATAAATTTATAAAGCGACACGCAATATAAAACTATATTAGCTCTTAAGGGAACTGTCTTTCCATTTGAGCTTTTGCCCAAAATGCCATAGCAGCGGAACAAAACATAGCACTATAGTAACTGTATTTACGATTGGTAGTACTGATTTGTATAAATAAGTGGAGTAACTTAAATCCATCAAATGTCTATCGACTAAACGGAATAACTGAAGAATAGGGGCTGGCAAGACAACTAACTGGACCATAATGCTTTGCCACATGTACATTTTATCTTTTAAGGCCCAATACGCAACAATAGCAATAAATATAACATCGTTTAGCGCCCAGAGAATATAGCGATAAATTTTCGCATCATCAAAGTTAACGATTGGTTGAAAAGTAAATGCGCCAATGACCCAAAATGCAAGGCATAGCGCTGAGTAGCGTAAGGCCTGTTTATCTTGTAAAAAAACATACAAAATACAGGCCAAAAACGCTATTAAAGTCAATGAATCATCTAGAACAGAAATAAAAGCCTTGTGAAACGCAACGCTGTTCAGATAATCAACAAAATCAGACGTATTCAATTTGATTTATTCAACTTTGTCGGTTCTAAATGACTACTTTTCCTCTTCGCCACCGTTATCACTACCAGAACCGTTACCACCTGGCATATCAGCAAACTTATATAGTTTAGACATCTTAGATCTCCCTTAAATTTTTGAAAAGTTAAAGCAAATATACGGTAGCCCAAATTGCGCTTTGACGCAACTTTTCTAGTTAGTTTCCCTTCTAACTTCAATAGGATCGGACTCTTTTGCTTTCCCTTGTAAAATTGATATCTCTACCCGGCGATTGCGTTTTCTATCAGTGTCATTCGCATTTGGTACTAAAGGCCGAGTGTCTGCATGACCAACTACTACCATTCGGTTTTTATCGAAACCGCTAACTGTTTGCATCTCACTGGCTACTGCAACTGCACGAGTCGCCGATAAATCCCAGTTATTGAAATACAGTTCATTGGAAACTTGAAAGTCATCGGTGTGTCCAGACACAGTGATTTCTCCTGGAACATCCTTGAGTAGTTCAGCAATATCATGGATCACAGGTTTGAACTTAGGTTGTAAAAAAGCACTTCCAGATGGAAAAGAACCATTCTCTTGGATCCTGATAATAATTTGCTGGCCAAGTGATTCTAATTCAATTGCCCCATCCATTATTTGCTTTTCTAGCTGCTGAGAAATCTTTTTAACCAGCTCGTTAACTTGTTCCTGATCTGCCGCAGAGACCGCTTGTGTCATAGATTGTTCTTGCGCTGTACTTGCAGATTCACCACCGCGTTTGTTACCGCGCTGCTCTTGACGACCACCAGCAGAACTTTCTTCTCCAGCCTGAAACTCTAGCATTTGCTGTGTCATTTCAACTGTCTGTTGTTGAATCGTTTCAATCGGAGTTGGCTCTGGTTTACCTGGGGTAAACTCCATAGCGATGACACTGGTCCCTTTCGGAATATCTTTTACTTCGATTTTATTTTGTACACCAAACGCAAATTTCATTGAACCAGCAATTTGCTTAAATTTCAGAACATCCATCTCTGAAAACGCCAATAATAGAACGAAGAAGCACATCAGCAGTGACATCAGATCAGCAAACGTCCCCATCCATGCAGGCAGCCCTGGGGGCGGGCATTTACATTCGTTCTCATCTGACATTATTTACTCCTCACCGCCATCACCGCGTTTAGACTCTGGTAGGTAGTTTTTCAAAATGCCTTCAATTACTTTGGGGTTCTGACCATCTTGAATACCCAAAATCGCATCTAAAATTAGGCGTTGATTTCTTTCTTCTTCGTCTTTTCTGAGTTCAAGCTTTACTTGAATTGGAATAGCCACAACGTTTGCCAAAAAAGCACCATATAGCGTGGTTAAAAGTGCTACCGCCATCGCAGGACCGATGGCCTTGGGGTCATCCATGTTTGATAACATGGCAACAAGGCCAATAAGTGTACCAATCATGCCCATTGCCGGGGCAATGTCCGCAAGAGACTTAAACAAGCCCGCGCCCATTTCATGCCGATTAGCTGTGAGGGCGATATCTTTTTGCAATGTTGCCCTAACAACATCCGCATCATGACCATCAACTAACATATCTACACCTTTTCGCATAAACGGGTTGGGAATTTCTGCCTCTTCTAAAGCAAGAAACCCACCTTTACGCGCAGAGTCAGCAAGCTCAACTGCTTTTTCGATTAACTCTTCAGGCGTTTCAATTTTGAACATAAACGCCTTACCGGCGACCTTACCAATGCCTAAAAACTGTGCAAGTGTAAAGTTGGACAACACAATAAAAATTGAACCACCAAATACAATAACAACCGATGGCGTATTGTAAAACATGGCAAGTTGCCCATCACTACTGAGTACCATAGACATAACAATAAGGCCTATTGCACCAAGGATACCTATAACGGTTGCTAAATCCACACACCCTCCAAAGGCATTTATTCGTGAGATATCACGCAGTTATTCTTATACGTTGTGTTATCGGCAAGTTTCGCAATAACTTAATTCAATTATATTAAAAAGCCTTTAAATTGCGAGGATTAACCAAAACTATCAGATCATATTAACAGCTTAACGCCGCAAAAAGTCTATCAGATGCTTTGACCTCAATCTTTATAAGCAATAAAATTACCCTCCTAATGCTTTGCTTGAGAGTAAAAAAGAGATGGCAGTTAAAAAACCTGAAAATATGAACTTTGAAGAAGCTGTCAATGAGCTTGAATCGATTGTTCAAGAAATGGAACACGGTGAGCTTACATTGGAGCAGTCTTTAAAGCAGTTTGAAAGAGGGATAAAACTTGCTCAGGCTTCAAATCAAAAGCTTCAACAAGCAGAACAAAAGGTTAATATTTTACTCGCTAACGATGAAGCCAGTGCGCCAAGCGAGTTTTCAGAGCAGGTAGACTAGTTGCGTGGAACTACATGAAAGATTAAACATCGCAAAAAAAGATGTTGAAAAAACAATAACTGCATACTTTGCACAAGATTTGGACACTGACCCCACTGCAAAAGCCGCTGCGCTGTATTCTATAAGCAATGGTGGTAAACGTCTGCGCCCATTTTTAGTCTATGCGACGGGTGAAATGCTAGGTGCGAATATAGAAGATCTTCATATTGCAGCTGCGGCTGTTGAGTGTATTCACAGTTATTCCCTCGTGCATGACGACTTACCGGCTATGGATGATGACGATCTTAGACGCGGTAAGCCTACCTGCCATATTGCATTTGACGAAGCGCAAGCCATTTTAGCTGGCGATTCTTTGCAGACATTAGCCTTTGAATTCCTTTCATCACATCAGTTTCAGGTCCCTGCCCCACAACAAATTGCGATGATTAAAGCACTTTCTCGTGCTTCTGGTCTGCAAGGTATGGTGGGTGGGCAAGCCCTTGATATTGCTGCAACAGACAAGCAAATCAGTATTGAAGCGCTAGAAGACATACACAGATTAAAAACAGGTGCTTTACTTAATTGCGCCATAGAATTAGGCGCACTCTGTGCGACTAACATTTCAGATTTAACACGTAGTCAATTAAAGGATTTTGGCTTAGCTATTGGACTAGCATTTCAAGTTCAGGACGATATTCTAGATATTGAGAGCGATACAAGCACACTGGGCAAACCTCAGGGCTCTGATTTAGAACATAATAAATCAACTTATCCGGCTCTGCTTGGTATGACTGGTGCTAAAGATAAAGCACAAACGCTTATTACCCAAGCGCTTGAAGCACTAGATAATATAGATGCAGACACTCGCTTATTAGCTGAGCTTGCCAAATATATTATCGCTCGGGATCATTGATTATCGCAAAGAACACATGACTATTTAATGACAAGTTCCCTTTAAATTTATAAAACTATCGGCAAGCTTTGTATATAATTGGGCAAGGTTTGCTAAGGATATTACGAATAATATGACTCTTGATAGTAGCAAGTATCCGTTATTGGCATTGGTCGATCAGCCACAACAGCTTAGGCAATTGCCTCAGCACAAGCTGAACGAATTTAGTGCTGAGTTAAGAAATTATTTATTAGACTCTGTCTCTCAAAGCAGTGGTCACTTGGCGTCTGGATTAGGTACCGTTGAACTAACTGTCGCCCTTCATTATGTTTACAATACCCCAGTAGATAGACTGGTTTGGGATGTTGGTCATCAAGCTTACCCACATAAAATATTAACTGGCCGAAAAGAGCAGATGCATACTATTCGTCAAAAAGATGGTTTGCACCCTTTCCCGTTTAGAGAAGAAAGTGAATATGATACGTTCAGTGTCGGTCACTCGAGTACATCTATCTCAGCCGCATTGGCAATGGCAATTGCCGCAGAGAAGGAAGGCAAAAACCGTAAAACGGTTGCGGTGATCGGCGATGGTGCGATGACAGCAGGTATGGCTTTCGAAGCGATGAACCATGCCGGCGATGTCAAATCAGACATGTTGGTAATTTTAAACGACAACGAAATGTCTATTTCGGAAAATGTTGGCGCACTCAATAATCATTTTGCTCGTATTCTTTCAGGTAGCTTTTATACCAATATCCGCGAAGGTGGTAAAAAACTGCTTTCAGGCGTACCACCAGTGAAAGAGCTCGCCAGTAAAGTTGAAGAACATTTAAAAGGTATGGTGATACCAGGCACGTTTTTCGAAGAGCTAGGCTTTAACTATATTGGCCCTATTGACGGTCATGATGTCGGTATGTTGGTCGATACACTGCGCAATATGCGCAACTTAAAAGGCCCACAATTACTGCATGTGAAAACGCAAAAAGGAAAAGGGTATCAACCTGCTGAAGCCGATCCGATTGGCTATCATGGTGTACCAAAGTTTGACCCTAGCATTCACCAACTACCAAAAAGCAAACCAAGCGCGCCAACGTTCTCCAAAGTATTTGGTGATTGGTTATGTGACATGGCGGAGCAAGACCCCAAGCTAATGGCTATTACACCAGCCATGCGAGAAGGCTCTGGTATGGTGCGTTTTTCTAAAGAGCACCCAAGTCAATATTTTGATGTTGCTATCGCAGAGCAACACGCTGTCACTTTAGGTGCTGGTTTTGCCTGTGAAGGCTTAAACCCTGTTGTTGCTATCTACTCTAGCTTCTTACAGCGTGCATATGATCAGTTAATTCACGATGTGGCAATCCAAAACCTCCCCGTACTATTTGCGATAGATAGAGCTGGTATTGTCGGGGCTGATGGAGAAACACACCAAGGGGCATACGATCTGAGCTTCATGCGATGTATTCCTAATTTAGTGATTATGGCACCAAGCGACCTCAACGAGTGTAGACAAATGCTTTACACTGGACACACGCTCAATCAGCCTGCTGCAGTTAGATACCCTAGAGGCTCGGCAGGTAGTGTCGAACCTACACCAGAGATGACGCAGTTACCTATCGGCAAAGCCAACACCATTCGTGAAGGACAAAAACTCGCGATATTAAACTTTGGTACATTGCTAGATAATGCTCGCAGCGTCGCAGAGCAGTTAGATGCAACACTTGTCGATATGCGTTTTGTGAAGCCGCTAGATAACTCTTTGCTTGCTGCTCTTGCCAAAACACACACTCACTTTATTACATTGGAAGACAATGCCATTGCTGGCGGCGCTGGCAGTGCAGTTAGCGAATATTTTGCACAACAAAATATCGCACGCCCTGTTAAGCACTTAGGCATACCAGATGAATTCATAAAACATGGTACGCAAGCGCAAATGCACAGTGAAATGGGCCTAGACAGCGACGGGATCCTTACTACTGCAAAAGCATGGATTGATCAGTAAATATATTAATGTAGTGGCTGCATAAGTAGTCACTACATTTTCATCATTCTCACAGCCCTTTTCACTTAAAATAGACTAAATTAATTCGATATTGGCAACAATAATATGCTGTTAATCAGCTTAAAAATGTCATCTCAGTAAATATTCTCAAGTCAAAATGCCCTCCCATTTAAAATATAAAAGTTTCGAAAAAAACTTACTAAAAATTAAAATAATCATTGAAAATGCAATTACAATCATAGCGATACAAGCTAATCAGCAATATAAATGACGTATTTTAATAAGTAGATACGTTTTTTTATTGCACAATAAAAAAATAAGTATGGGTAAAATTCAGCCCATATACATACGGTTTTTAGTGCATAGATACACCCTATGAAACATTTCATATTACTGAATGAACAATAGACAACACAGGGGCAATGTGATAAAAATTTGTAAAAAATTACAATCTAAATAATAGGTAAGTAGCGCACTTTCTACGCAACTTTTTATTTTTGCTTGATTGTATTTATTCATGTTGGGTAATTAATGGCACCCTTTAAAATTGCCAAGCAAATAGTTTTTAGGTGTTGCCTGGCAAAGCTGTAATAAAGCGCGAGCCTCGCATGCAATAAAGCGTCTTTGAGTAATGAAAATACATAACGGACTAGATGTTAAAAGGAAGAGGAAATGGTAGATTTTTTTGCAAGATATATCACTGGTGATGACCTAAGAGCATTGCGAAAGAAAAAAGGGGTCACAACCGCAATCATGGCCAAGCATTTAGGTGTATGCCGAAAAACTTACGAAAATTGGGAGCGTGATGTAGGCCAACCTAAATTAAATCAGTTTTTCGCAATATGCGCATTTTGCTCTATCGATTTAAGCGAATTAATTACCAAGATAAGAGGGCACCAAAGCTCTTAACACGATCCTTCTTTACAGTAAGCACCCTACGCATACTGACGCCTGTGAAAGAGGTAATGCCATGCAAGCAATATATCTCTTTCGCCTGCATTAATTACCTTAGTTTGCAGGCAACTTTAAGCTACTTACTTTTACACATTTCTTCTTGTGCACTCTAAATAATTTGCTGTTGATAAACTTTCATGTTCATCAAGTCTATGTAAAAACATCACCTTATATAAAACACACTACGAGACCCTATTTTGTCCCTTGCATTTCACTTTTAATTCTTATCAAGATAAATCTCAATACAACATGATAAGGACAATGATGATGTTTAAAAAGCAATTAGCCAATGTGATCAACATATTGTTTTTCGCACTCTTAAGTACCCATATCAGCGCAAATGAATACTCAGTGGGGATCACCTATTTCACTGCCACCGATTATAGTCGAACGGAAAAGCTCACCCCAGAACACTCGGACTACCGAGATATTTTAATAAAAATTTGGTACCCCACAACCAGTCCCAATACGGATTTACCCAGCTACTTACACTTTCACACCGAGCAATACCCCTATTCGACAGCCACACCGTCAGAACACCACACACAATTACATCAATACTTAAAAACGCTCCCTTTTGAACTAACTAAAAATGCGCCTCTGGCCGAAAGCTCAGCCCCCTTTCCCATAGTGATGTACTCACATGGCTATCAATCAACCGTTGAAGATAAAGAGATCCTAATGATAGAGCTTGCCAAAAAAGGCTATATCGCTGTCAGTGTCGGCCACCCTCACCATGCTCAGTTTGTCACTCAGAGTCATAACCAGCATGCGACCTATGACAGTGACGCGCGAGCCAATGACTTCTATATCAGTGAATTAGCAGATGTGAGCTTTGATGAATTGGTTGCTGAATTAGACGCCCTTGCTGGCATTGAGCTCAATGATGAGCAGGTCGCCCGAGTTTACCAATTAATGAGCTGGACTGAAGGCGATCGCAAAGCGCTCGATATGTGGGTGGCAGACATGCATTTTGCGCTTGATCAACTCACGCGACTTCAATATGGCCAGTACTGGGGAATGCATTATATCGATCTGCACTTAAAAACCTTTAAAGGACAGTTAGATCTGACTCGCTTGGCCGCCGTTGGTCTTTCATTTGGTGGGCCGACTGTTGCAGCATTTTGCCAACAAGTTTACCAATGCAAAGGCGCAATCAACTTTGATGGCTTACATTTTAATTTGTCTCCTAATATGCCATCGCTCAAGCCTTATTTGATGATGCACTCAGAGCTACCTCTCAACGGAGATTATAGCGTGGTGTTCAATCAACAAGTTGCCGATACTTATATGCTGCAAATTAACGGAGCATTACATTGGGATTTTTCAGATTACCCTTATGTGTTTCCATTTGATCGCAATCTACCTTTTTTGGGTAGTATAGATCCTTACCTTGTGACCGAGATCGTCAACTCAATCAGTCTGCAATTTATCGATGTCTATCTAAAAGAGGCATCAACAAAAGCGGAGCTTGTCGAGCTACTTGAGAGTTACGCTCCTGTGAAATTTAAGTACAAATAGAAAAGTTGCGCTTACCCTTCTAATGACAAGGGTAAGCCAAACACTGCCTTTATATTTTTTGGCATTTCCTCCATAAAAGACAATACTTAAGCTCTAAACAGACGCCACATAATAGGCCCACTCATGCCCAACCAAGCAAAAGACATGGAAGAGATGCTATTTTTCAGTCAAATGCTGAATGAATGCTCGCCACTCGAGTTGTTGAAGCAAGTACTTATGCACTCACACCATGCGATTGTTATTACGGATGCTGATGCCAGCGCAGGCTATCGGATCATCTATGCAAACCCCGTTTTTTGTCGCCACACTGGATATGAATTGGCAGAGCTGGTTGGTATGTCTCCTCGCATACTACAAGGGCCAAAGAGTAATAAACGCATCATAGAAAAGCTTACCCCCGCTTTAAAAGAGCATGGTTTTTTTTATGGTGCATCAATTAACTATCGCAAAGATGGCAGCATGTACCCTGTCGAGTGGAATATATCTGAAATCAAAAATGAGCAAGGTGAAGTGACTCATTACATGTCGATGCAAAAAGATCTCAGTAACTTTCACCGACTTGCCAAGCAAGTTAAAAAAAGTAATGAGAACTTTAAAGACTTTTACCTCTCAACCACCAAAAAAGATAAAGCACACGCTAATAAAGAGGTATTAGACTCATTAAAAGACAACCAAAAAATCTATGCGGGAGGTCTGAGAAACGATGAAAACGCCGATTTATTTGAAGATGCTTTTTTTGATTTTTCACCTGATGAAATGGGGGCTTTAGGAAATAAAGTCGATAAAGGTGAGCTCAGCGCAGAAGAGTTCTGGCGGGAAAACCCCATTGATGATGAAGATGTATCTGCACTGATTGAATCGATACAAGAGGTAGATGTAGAGTTAGGTCTATTACAGTCTCAGGGACAGAGTAAAGAACGTCTTGAAAATATTGCCAATGGCTTTAAAGAGGTTGCCAACAACCTGTATTTCTGTGTCGAGTTCAATGATGGGGCCCTCATCATCGATGAAGTTGCCAATATACTTATGATCTTAGAAGAGAGTCATGAATTTCCCATTGACGTGCTTGTGACCTTCAATAAAGAAGTTTATGAGTGGTTAGACGGCGCGGTCATTACTAAAAATGCCGACAATATCTTCGAGGGTGAGAACAATACTATTGCAGCAGGCAATCAGCTTCTGCTGTTTCTAAAGTAATTGAAATGGGCTGAACAACTCTGCTCAGCCCATCATATTTAATTATCGCGCTTATGTTGCATATTTGCCATGTACTTACGCTTTCTTTTGGCGATTTTACTGCGCTGTTCATCTGTCAGAATATGGTGAATTGCATGTCGTGCTTCAAGCATAGTCAACATAAATGCTTGCTTCTTCGGTGAATGCTCTTCTAATAGCAGCTGTGCTTGCGTTTTATCAAAGGTATCGGCTTCTATGATTGATTTAAACGCTTGGCGAGGCTTGCTCGGATAAGCCTCTTTTAAATCTTCAAGCTGTGCTTTGTAAGTTGCAAATACAGCTTTCAGCTTATCCTGCTGAGTTTGGGTCAGTTCAAGATGACGGATCGCCTTGTCCGATAGTAACCGTTTTTCTAAATGCGCAAACGGTTTCATTTGATGACGCTTTGCTTTTTGCTCATGACTTGTTGGTTCACTGGCTAACGTGGTGTGTGGGATCACTCCAACACTGATGCAACTTGCTAGTAGTAGGCTGGCTAATTTATTCATCAAGCTATCTCCGGTTGATTATGTTAATGCGAACGTTCGCTCTTACTCCTTTTAACTGAGCGCGCCTCGTATTCATGTCATGGTGAACTTTAGCAAGCTCAAAGCAAAGCAACGTCAAGCTAACGTAAAGTTATGTCAAAAGCGATAACAGGGCATCTCAGAACTCCTATTTTCCCTAACAATGTGCAAATATTATTGAAATGGTGAAATCAATCTAAAATTTGAATCGGTTGCCTGATCCGTATCTTTTAGCGTAAAGAAGTGTAAATTCAATTCGAAGCCTCTTATAGTTAAGTAAAATGATTTCATTAGATAATTGAAAAAGAAGCCGTTATGAGCACGTCAATTCTTATCATCGACGATGACCAGTCACTGTGCGAGTTGCTGACAGAATACCTAGAAGCTGAACAGTTTAAAGTCGAATGTAAACACGATGGTGAACAAGGTTTAGACTCAGCTTTAAATCACGAATTCGGGGTTATCTTGCTTGATGTGATGATGCCTAAAAAGGATGGCTTTGACGTGTTAAAATCTCTCCGACTTAAAAAAATGACCCCTGTGATCATGCTCACAGCCAAGGGCGATGATTTTGATAGAATATTTGGTCTAGAGCTGGGCGCAGATGACTATATTCCAAAACCATTCAATCACCGTGAATTACTTGCAAGGATCAAGGCCATTACTCGTAGAGTTGCCCATTTAACTCAGCACAGCTCTCCTTTGCAACTTGAGTATCATGGCCTTGCACTGGATATAGCGTCGAGAAGTGCCAGCCTAAACAATCAAGTCATCCCATTAACGGGCACCGAGTATGAAGTGCTCTATCAACTGATGAAGTCAGCCGGTGAAATTGTGAGTAAACAAACTCTTTGCCAAAGCGTCTTAGGCCGCCCTTTGGTTGCCTATGACCGCTCCGTCGACATGCATGTCAGTAATGTGCGAAAAAAACTGGCTCAATGCAGTGAGCATACTTTTATTAA
This sequence comes from Pseudoalteromonas luteoviolacea H33-S, assembly GCF_001625695.1. Classification (GTDB taxonomy): domain Bacteria; phylum Pseudomonadota; class Gammaproteobacteria; order Enterobacterales; family Alteromonadaceae; genus Pseudoalteromonas; species Pseudoalteromonas luteoviolacea_B. Next base: position 17,316 of record NZ_AUXY01000052.1, on the reverse strand, counting down.
AACATTAAGAGGCTCAGGATACATATTCCTTACAGCTTAATATGAGAAAATTTTTAGCAGTAAAAGTCTTTTTTTGGTTTTGGCTAACCATACTTTGCACCTTATCTTTACTGATAAGCATTAGCTTTTTACAACCTGATATGTTGGCCAGTAAAGACATTTCACCGCCAATGTTGAAAAATTTATTTCATTTACAACGTTCATTGGAGCGTCATGTTGAACGCATGCCAGAGAAATCGATTGCACAGGTCATCTCAAATCGACGACATAACAAACGTGCAAAAGTGTATCTCAAGCATGTAGAATCCGAGAAAAGTTTAGTCAGTGCAGAAGAGCTCTATGCCTACGACTTAGCCCTACTCAACTTCGCCATTGACGGTGAACCCAAAGCCATTAATACCGAGAAATTCCGAGCCTATGGCCCTTTGAAAACGCTTATTCGCGGTGATGAATTCCAATTATTTATGATTATCGATAACCGTGAAGACGACTTATTTCTCAAGGTCAGACTCATGCCACAATGGCTCAAACTCTCAATTATATTATTTGCCAGCATGTTGCTGAGCTACTGGTTTGCTCGCGGGCTTCTTAAACCGATTAAGCAGCTACAAACAGCCGCAGCCAAACTTGCCAATGGTGCCCTTAGTACACGTGCAAATGTCGATAATAAACGTCAAGACGAATTAGGCCAGCTGGGCAAGGACTTTGATTCGATGGCGTCTCAACTTGAGTCTCAAGTGCTAAGTCAAAAACGTCTGCTTGCTGATATTTCTCATGAATTGCGCTCTCCACTAACACGGCTACAAATGGCAACGGGCATTGCTGCCAGTAAAGCCAGTGGCGACTTGGATAGCTATTTGCAAAGGATCGAAAAAGAGTCCCAACTGCTCGAGCATATGCTCAGCGATATTTTACAGCTCTCTAAGCTGGAATCTGGGATCAATCACTTCGAACCATACCCCATATCAGTAATCGACTTACTTACGCCAGTTATTAATGACGCGGATTTTGAAAGCCAACAGCTAGAGAAGACAATCAGTACTAATGAATTACCAGATGCGATTATTGAAGGGGATGAGATCCTGCTCAGCAGAGCAATTGAAAACATAATCCGCAATGCACTCAAATACGCTAAAAATCAAGTCACGCTCACAAGCCACATAGCAGAACAAGGTCTGGTACTCACTGTCTCCGATGATGGTCCAGGTGTCAGTGATGAGATGCTCGATAAGCTTTGCATTCCATTTTATCGCGCATCTCAATCAAGAACCCCAGATAACAACAAAGCTGGCGGCTTTGGTCTGGGTTTGGCAATTGCGCAACATGCGATAAAAGTGCATCATGGCCACATAGAATTTAATAATCGGCAAGGTCTTTGTGTGACCCTGACGATCCCATTGCAGCAGCTTTAATGTTTTATAGTCAAAGTTCTTCGCTTTCAGATAATCAATGTGCCATCGAACAGCACTGGCAAGTTGGTATTAAAGGGTATATCCACACTCAAGTTGGTAAAGTTTTTTATTTTCGTCACATTCCTGCACAAGCAAAGTACACGCTTGTATTGGTAAACGGTCGAATAGAAAGCGCTTATAAATATAGGGAACTACTTTGGGAATTGGCCCGGAATAATATTGGTGTTGTCACCTTTGATCATCCCGGACAAGGCTATTCTGAACGCCTATTAGCCAATAGACAAGTTGGCCATATTCAAAATTTTAAACAATACAGCGACGTACTTAGCCTCATTATCGCAGAGCAAGTTACGCCCCACACTGATAGTTGGCTTTTTTTAGCCCACTCAATGGGCGGCGCTATCGTGCGTCATTATCTCGAAAACACACCTAGTACAGGCGCAAAAGGGGCATTTTTCAGCGCACCGATGTTTGAGATAAATACAGCCCCCTACCCTGTTTGGTTTGCTAAGTTGGTGGCAAAAACCGCTTGCATACTTGGTAAAGCAAAAGACTTTGCCATAGGCCAGCAATCTTATCAGCCAAAATCATTTGAAGATAATGAACTCACCGGGTGTGATGAACGATATCAAGCATTCAGAGCACTCTATGAACAACATAATGAATTACAACTTGGCGGCGTGAGTTTTGGCTGGTTAAATGCGGCCCTTTCTGAAACCAGTAAAAAAAGGCAGCCTATTTCACTGCCAATAGGTATCGCTAGCGCTGAGCATGACAGTATCGTCAATAGCCAAGCGCACTTTGCATATGCATCGCAGCAAACGCTTTGTAAGATAGAAAGCTATCCTGGCAAACATGAACTGCTCTGTGAAGAAGACACAATTAGGCGTGCTGTACTGACGCAATGCTATGAATTTGCAGACTCAGTAACACTCAAAGAAACAGGATCTTGATGCACAAGGACATCGACCTCTCCTTCGTTATTTGCTTGGATCCGTGCCACCACTTCATCCGCAATTTGATGTGCCTCCATCAGGGGCATATCGTCATCAAGCTCTAGGTGAAGTTGCACAAACTTAACTTTTCCCCCTTGGCGTGTTCTTAAGTTGTGCACGCCATACACGGCTGCGTGAGAGGTCGCAATCGCCACTATTTCAGCTTTTTCTTCCTCTGGAAGCTCCTTATCCATTAAGTGATCAGCACTTTCTCGGGCAATACCCCAGCAATTGTACAGTAAATATAAAGCAACCCCGATGGCAAACACCGGATCAGCCCAACCAATACTATAATGGCTCAACATCATCGCGATAAGTACAGCAATATTAAGCAAGATATCGCCTTTGTAATGCATCGAGTCTGCTTTTATTGCTAAAGATTGGGTACGCTTTACAACTTGGTGTTGCACTGCCACTACGAGCAAGGTGCAAATAATGGCAAATATGCTTACCCAGACGCCCAGTAAACTCTGATTGATTTCAACGGGGTTAAACAAACGCTCAATACCATGAAAAGCGAGTAAACAGGCTGAACCAGAGATAAATGCAGCTTGACCAAGACCTGCGAGCGCTTCCGCTTTTCCATGACCAAACCTATGATCATCATCTGCGGGGCGAAGTGCATAACTCAAGACAAAAAAGCTCATCAGTGACGCGGTCACATCCAACATGGAGTCAGTTAATGAGCCCAACATTGCGGCACTGCCCGATGAGAGCCATGCCCAAGCCTTTGCGGCGATCATCACACCAGCCATTATGATGGTGAAAATACTTGAAAAACGTACTAATGCGTCATAATCTCGCGCCACACTTCCCCCTTAATAACGCAGGTGACCACCTTCTCATCATACGACAGTTCAGCCAATTGGTAGAAACTTTATGTCAAAAAAACAGGTAGCTACCCTATTTCTGTATCAGCAATTTACCTACCTCACTGACATAATCAATATTTAAATAGACTGTTCTACAAGACAAGAATTAATTAAAAAACTTATCACGGCCCGAGAACCTATTCATATTGTCTAGTTGCACAACGTCCAATAAGCTATACTGCGCTCAAATTGAGTTAGAGGTTAATCATGTTAGACATCGTTTTATATCAACCTGAGATCCCACCAAATACAGGCAACATTATTCGTTTATGTGCCAACACAGGCTATTCATTGCACTTGATTGAGCCACTGGGATTTGACTGGGATGACAAACGTGTAAGGCGTGCAGGACTGGATTACCATGAATTCAGTGAAGTTAAGCGTTACCCGTCTTACGAAGCGTATTTAGAACAGCGCAAGCCTAAACGTGTATTTGCATGCACAACCAAAGGCAAAGCTTATCACCATGCACCAAAATACCAAGCAGGTGATACATTGTTGTTTGGACCAGAAACCCGTGGTCTGCCCGAAGAAATTATTTTTTCTCTACCTGAAGAGCAAAGGCTCAGAATTCCAATGAAACCAGATAGCCGCAGCATGAACTTATCTAACGCGGTATCAGTATTCGTTTATGAGTCTTGGCGTCAATTTGATTTTGATGGCGCGGTATAAAAAGCCTAAATAAAATTTGAGCTGACTATAAGTTACAAAATCAAAAAAGCCGCTATTAAGCGGCTTTTTACTCTAGATTATTCGCTAGATATGAAGAGCTATAGCTTGTCTTCTACCTCTGCAAGGCCTTTATCTTCGCCTTCCTCATCTTTAATAGTTGCTTGAAGTAATAACATTTCACGTAACTTGCCTTCAATCTCATTAGCAATTGCCACGTTTTCTTTCAAGAACTTGATTGAGTTAGCTTTACCTTGGCCAATCTTATTGCCATTGTAGCTGAACCAAGCACCCGCTTTGTCTACTAGCTTGTGCTTAACACCTAAGTCGATTAGTTCACCCTGCTTAGACGAACCTTCACCATACATGATGATGAATTCCGCTTGCTTAAATGGAGGCGCAACCTTGTTTTTAACAACTTTAACGCGTGTTTCGTTACCAACAACCTCGTCACCCTCTTTCACAGAGCCGATACGACGGATATCTAAACGGACTGACGAATAGAACTTAAGTGCGTTACCACCCGTGGTTGTTTCAGGATTACCAAACATCACACCAATCTTCATACGAATTTGGTTGATGAAGATACACAACGTGTTTGAACGCTTGATGTTACCAGTTAATTTACGTAGTGCTTGCGACATCAAACGCGCCTGAAGACCAACGTGAGAGTCACCCATGTCACCTTCGATTTCTGCTTTAGGTGTCAAAGCAGCTACCGAGTCAACAACAACAACGTCTACAGCACCCGAACGTACAAGCATGTCACAGATCTCTAACGCCTGCTCACCAGTGTCAGGTTGAGAAACCAGTAAGTCATCAACATTAACACCTAGCTTTTCAGCATATACAGGGTCAAGTGCGTGCTCTGCATCTACGAATGCACAGGTTTTACCCATTTTTTGTGCTTGCGCAATCGTTTGTAACGTCAATGTTGTTTTACCTGATGATTCAGGTCCATAAATTTCAACAATACGACCAGTTGGCAGACCACCGATACCCAAAGCAATATCCAGTCCCAATGAACCAGTTGATACTGACTCTATGTCTAAAGCTTGGCTATCACCCAGCTTCATGATTGATCCTTTACCAAATTGACGCTCAATTTGCGACAATGCAGCATCTAATGCTTTTTGTTTGTTATCGTTCATCTGTTTCTCCAATCTAGCGTAATGCGAACAAGTATACTGTATAGAATTACAGTATCAAGAGCTTTTACTGTTTTATTAAAGAAATTATTTTTTCCAAAATAAATTCAATAGCTTGCAATCTAACTTCTGCTCTCCCTCCGGGAAACACTTGCATAAACGTCTGTGTATTCCCCTGTATATCTATTGCAAACCATACAGTACCCACAGGTTTTTCTTTACTGCCGCCACTTGGCCCTGCAATGCCAGATACCGATATCGCAATATCTGCTTTACCCGCAGTTCTTGCTCCTGCGGCCATCTCAATGACTGTCTGCTCACTGACTGCGCCATATTGAGCAAGCGTTTGCTCTGATACGCCCAGTAATTCATGCTTCGCCTCATTGCTATATGTGACAAAGCAACGATCGATATAGGCAGAGCTTCCCGGCGTATCTGTGAGCGCATAACTAATTCCACCACCAGTACAAGACTCAGCGGTAGTGATCACGAAGCTTTTATTCGTTAGAATAGCGCCCAATTGTGCCGCTAGTGCGGCGATTTTAGTGTGTATTTCCATACAAAAAACCTTAGGTAGAAGCATGTCATTAGATCTTTATTCTGAACATACTATAAAGCAACAAACACCTATGATGCAGCAGTATCTTAGGATCAAAGCCCAACATCAAGAGATCCTGCTATTCTACCGTATGGGTGATTTTTACGAATTATTTTTCGATGATGCCATTCGTGCTGCACAACTACTCGATATTTCGCAAACACATCGCGGCAAAGCAGGTGGTAACCCCATTCCAATGGCGGGTGTACCCTATCATGCCGTAGAGAACTACTTGGCAAGGTTGGTGCAAATGGGTGAGTCAGTTGCGATCTGCGAGCAAGTTGGCGACCCAGCAACCAGTAAAGGCCCTGTTGAGCGTAAGGTTGTGCGTATTGTCACACCGGGTACCGTCACTGATGAAGCCCTACTACAAGAGCGTCAAGACAACTTGCTTGCTGCAGTGTGGCAAGATAAAAACAAATATGGCGTTGCCTATTTAGATATCAACTCTGGGCGCTTTAATGTTGTAGAGCTGGCTACTGACGAAGCGCTGATGTCAACGTTACAACGCTTGCAGCCGGCTGAATTACTTTACCCCGAGTCATTTCAAAATTTAATTGTACTTGAGCAAGTCAAAGGCTGTCGCCGTCGTCCAGATTGGGAGTTTGACTTAGACACCGCCAAACACCTACTTTGCCAACAATTTGGCACCAAAGACTTGATCGGGTTTGGTGTCGAAGCGGCCTCTGCGGGATTAATTGCAGCAGGCTGTGTCATGCAATATGTCAAAGATACCCAACGCACTGCACTGCCGCATATCAGAGCCATTACCTTAGAAAAAAATGAACACGCTGTGATTTTAGATGCAGCAACGCGCAAAAACCTTGAACTCACAGTCAATTTATCAGGCTCTATCGATAACACTCTGGCACAGGTACTCGATAAAACAGCGACGCCTATGGGGTCACGCTTACTTAAGCGCCGGATCCATACACCAGTCCGTGACCGAGTTGAACTGAATGCCCGTCTAAACGCCATCTCAAGTATACTCGATATGCATTTAGGTATTGAACTGTATGATGCCCTGCGTCAAATTGGTGATATTGAGCGTGTCGTCGCTAGGCTTGCGCTGTGCAACGCAAGACCACGTGATTTAACGCGCCTTCGCAGTGCATTGCAAGCGCTACCACCACTGCACCAATTGTTAAACGAGAGTGATGATGCGCGCATCCAACAGATCAAAGCGCAATCTCCAGAGCTACCTCATTTACAAGATTTACTCGAGCGCGCAATCATTGATAACCCACCAGTATTGATAAGAGACGGTGGCGTAATTGCCACAGGCTACAATGCGGAATTAGATGAATGGCGTGCACTCAGTGAAGGGGCAACCGACGTCTTAGAACAGCTTGAGGAACGTGAGCGCGAGCGTACTGGTATCAGTACCTTAAAAATCGGTTACAACAAGGTACATGGTTTTTATATTGAGATCAGTAAAGGCAACGCGCACCTTGCACCACCTGAGTATATTAGACGCCAAACCCTAAAAAATAATGAACGCTACATTATACCTGAGCTAAAAGAGCACGAGGACAAAGTCCTAGGCAGTCAATCTAAGGCACTGGCACTTGAGAAACAGCTATATGAGCAATTATTTGAATTAATTGCTCCTTATCTAGAGCAACTACAAACAATGGCTGCGGCATTGGCAGACTTAGATGTATTGAATACATTAGCTGAGCGCGCACAGACACTGGATTACTGTAAACCAGAACTCACCTCAAGCGATGAAATCAATATTCAAGCTGGTCGCCACCCTGTGGTTGAACAAGTCAGCAGTGAGCCCTTTATTGCAAACCCAGTGCACCTGAGTAATGACAGAAAAATGTTGCTGATCACAGGTCCAAATATGGGTGGTAAATCAACCTATATGCGCCAAACCGCACTGATTGTATTAATGGCACATATTGGTAGCTTTGTACCTGCAAGCCATGCGCACATTGGCCAAATTGATAGGATCTTTACTCGTATTGGTGCCAGTGACGATCTTGCCTCAGGGCGTTCAACCTTCATGGTTGAAATGACTGAAACCGCTACCATACTCAACAACGCAACCGAGCAGTCTTTGGTATTAATGGATGAGATTGGGCGAGGCACCAGTACATACGATGGCCTATCACTGGCATATGCCACAGCTGACTACCTTGCAAATAAAATCTCTGCCAAGACATTATTTGCAACGCATTACTTTGAGCTTACTGAGCTAGCTGAGCAGCAATCAGGTCTTGTTAATGTGCATCTCGATGCGGTTGAGCATAATGACACGATAGCATTCAAACATACCGTACTCGAAGGCGCGGCAAGTAAAAGCTTTGGTTTACAAGTAGCAGGCCTTGCTGGTGTGCCAAAAGCCGTTATCAAGTTAGCCAAACAAAAACTCACACTGCTTGAGCAACACCAAAGTGTCGTGGATGGTGTTCAGCCAACAACAGTGCCTCAACAACAGAGTTTAGTACTCAATACTGAACCTTCTGAAGTAGAGCAGCTGTTAGAGTCTATTGACCCAGATGAGCTGACACCAAAGCAAGCGCATGCTTTGCTATATCAGCTAAAAGACAAGCTATAAAAAAAGGGCTGCATCACTGCAGCCCTATTTCTTACATTGGGTAGAACGTTAAAGTGTATGGTTATATTGCAAACCAAATACTGACGCATGGCCTTTTGACTTAAAGCCCCACTCGCTACCAAAATTATCTTTTTCAATAAAGCGCTGCGTTTTACCTCGAATGATACTCACACCAACATCTAAGCTTGAATTCGCCGTTAACTGATATTCTGCACCAAATGAGTACCAAATTCGGTCTGTATCAGGGATAGAGATAGACATATGATTTTCATCCGCTGGTGACTCATCATACGCAAAGCCTGCACGTAACTTAAGCGCTTCGCTCCACTGGTGATCAGCGCCAATTGAGTAACGTAACGAGTTACTGAAGTTTTCGTCCTTCGTGAACACAGTGCCAACATTTTCAACACTGGCCGCTAGCGTTTGGAAGCTATTCCAGCCAGTCCATAGAATACTGTAATGTAGCGCAGTTTGTTTGTTTAACTTGTGAGAGCCAGATACTTCAGCAATTGCAGGTAATGTGATTGCAACGCTACCAGGTAAAGCCTGTCCACCAGTACCATTGAAAGGCGCAACTGCTGGTAGCTGGTTACTGAAAGTGCCTTTAAATGTAATGTCTGTTTCACTGCGGTAGTGAAAACCAAAGCGATTGTCTTCGTCAATATTAAACACAGCGCCAACGTTCCAGCCAAAGCCAGTATCGTCACCTTCCAAATTCACAACCTCGGTTTCATTGGGTACGCCAAATGTATTTACACCTAGGTTTCTAAGGATTTTCGCGTCAGCGTAGACATGGTTTAGTCCCATTGCAATGCTCCACTGCGCATTGACTTGATAAGACGCTGCAATACCAGTATTGATAGTCACAATTTCAGTTTCACCTGCAATTTGGCCAGCAACATAGTCATCTTCAAATTCTGTTGCCAAGCCAAATTGAGAGTACATGCCACCGCCAACAGACCACTTGTCATTGATATTATTCGTGATAAACGCGCTTGGTACAACCGCACTTGGCGCAATGCTGCTGTTATCCAATGCAGATGCTGGCACACCATTATTCGTGCTTGTACCCTGTAAACTCACATCCGGTTTAACATACATCGCGGAAATACTTATTTGCGTATCATCTAATTTATTCATCAATGCAGGGTTGCGAGAAACTACTGATGCGTCGTCTGCGACACTAGCCTCACCCGCGTATGCTCTGCCTAAACCTGATACATTTTGCTCAGCTAACTGAAATGCAGCGGCTAAACTGTGCGTTGATGTGATCATTGCACCGGCACCTATCAGTGCAACCATAATTCTGTTCATTCTTGCCTCTTAATTTCTAACTGCAATAAAATTAATGGCTCGACACACTACAGAAATTTGAATTAAAAATCTTCAACTTTGACACTTTTAACTCACTAATTGCGTAAAATAACAACTTTTAATTACTTTTAGTGACAAGTCAGACCAGAAATTAAACATTTGGCACACAATTATAAATGAGACTAATTCTCAATATCATTGAACCAAGTGAGAGTTTCACATATACTCATTGCCATTCAAGTGAGGAGAATAATCATGATGGTGTTATTGATTATGGCAGCGCTGCTGTTTTCAGGCGTCAGCGTGTACTGCCTTTGTAAAGCAAATTACTGTGCCTGCCAGCGTGCAGGACAATGTGACAATCCAGTCAATCACTATTGGCTAGGTGCAATTATTGCAGCCTTGTTTGCTCTCGCTTGCTGCTGCTTTGCATTGCATAGCGAAAGAGGCACCTTACTTTGGATTGTATTGATGTCGAGCTGTCTTGCAGGCGCACTACTGTCAGCCAAAGTACAAAAACTAAAGCGCTGTAAGCAGGCTAAACAAGCAAGTTCTCTTGCAACAGACGGGATAAATTAATCTGATAATCAATCGGCCTAACATTCGACACAATTTTAATGTCGTTTGTCGCGCTCAGATCCACATCTTTCAGTGTGATTTGATGCATGTGTTTCACATTATAAAAAACACGCACAATTGGAGAGGTCGGTGAGCCCTCGTTACCCGCCATCACGAGTCCCAAGCGATCATTGGTCAGCTTTACTAATGTACCAACGGGATGTATCCCAATACACTTGATAAACTTTTGCACCAATACCGCATCAAACTGGTCTTTATTAGATAATAAAAAGCGCAGCGCATGCACAGGCTCTATGGCTTTCATGCCAGGCTGATCCGATGTTAGCGTTGCATAGGTATCAACAATGGCCATAACACGCGCAGCTTTACTGAGCTTGTCTTCTGTAAGACCTCGAGGAAAGCCACTGCCATCAAGGCGCTCATGATGATTAACAATCATGTCTATCATCAAAGGCGTTATTCCTTTTTCTTCTTTAACCATAGCAACCGAGTATGCAACATGTCTTTGCATGTGACGTGTTTCATTGTCATTCAGTGGCGTTGTTTTTTCTTGAATACTCTGTGGGACCTTGCTCCTACCAATATCGTGCAGCATGGCAGCCATGGCCATTTGCTCTACCACATGAGGTTTCAAGCCAAGGTACTTGGCAAAAATGGTCATCAAAATAGTACAGTTGATCATATGCCGCCAACTAAATCCGCGCTTGTCTTTAAGGCGGGTGAGAATAGCCATGACGTTACTATTTTGCGTTACAGAGGAGACAATCTCTTTGCTAACGTCATTCACTAAATGCATTTGCAGCGCTTCTCCGCCCAAAATATTGCCATAGATCAGCTGCAAACGCTTATTTTGCATTTCAAATTGATTTAACGCTGCTGAAAACAGTTCAGCAGTGGGCAGAGCATTACCACCCGAGCTGGTGAAAAGCGCTTGAGGCTCTGCATCTTCTTCAATATCCGATACAGTATCAGCTTTTATCTCATCCCTTGCCTGTGATGGCTTTAAAGGCGTATTCGCAGCGTCGGCCTTGATATAACGCTCAGGCACAGGCACCTGGCTTTGCTTGATGTCTATATTGAGCTCAAGTACACCGTCAGCCTCTAGCTGAGTAATAATCGCCGAATTACGCACCATCCCTCGTGACTTTAATTTAATATCTGCATCAGATTTTAATTTATGAACACTGTCCACAAACATACCTGGTACAAGTTCACTAATGGGAATTGTTGCGTGCATGGTTCCTAGGAGAAGCTTTTTTAATCAAACGCAATAATATGCATAGTTACGACAAAATTGTCTACTATAAGATCAAAATACAAGAATAAAGGATTAGAAAATAAGGGTAGAGAGAAGTCCATTTCTTTCTGCGGGCTCACAAACTGAGTGAATTAGTCTTGGAAGTAAGTACCCCAACCGTCGTACTCAACGCCAGTTTGCTGTGCAATTGCCACTAGCTTTGTGACATCTTCCATAATGACTTCCGCATTTAGCTCAGCCTCAACAACAATATCAAAGCCCCAAATTTTTCCGCCATCTTCCAGCTCTAACTCTGCAGGCTCTTCTACATCATAACCGAGTTTAAATGCAGCTAGCGCGGCTTCTTCCAGCTTATCAAAGTTCTCACATACAAAATGATGCTCAACTTCATAAAGCTTTTCTGGATTAGAGCCATCTTCAAGAAGCGACTCAACAATGTCTTCACTGATCTCTTGCCAATTTTCCATCAGCTTTTCTCACCTTTATCTAATTGTGCGATTTTGTCGGCCATCTTAGCATGAATGCGCACCGCATGCTCTCTTGCCGAGCAATCATCTGATAACTTAATCGGTGCCAACATCGAAATATAAACTTTGCCGTTATTCCAGCGATTTAGTTTAATTTTATCTTTCGTTGAACTCATGCAGACTGGGATAATTGGCACTTGGGCATTTTTAGCTGCGTGGAAAGCACCTGTTTTAAATGGCAAAAGGCCACGTCCATAGCTGCGCGTCCCTTCAGGAAACATCCACAGTGATAAGCCTTTTTGCTTGATCTTCTCCACGGCTTTATCCAAAGTACCCACCGCTTTAGAGCGATTTGCTCTGTCAATTAAGATATTACCTGATAGCCAATAAAGCTGGCCAAAAAATGGGATCCATTTAAGACTTTTTTTACCCATACTCACCGTGTTTTGTGGTACTACAGCTGGCAAGGTAAATAAGTCATAGTTATTCTGGTGGTTAGCAACGTACAGTGCAGGGCCAACGTCAGCCACTTCTGGTGCTCTTTCTATCACTAACTCAACGCCGATTACCTTGGCCATTGAGCCAAACCAAGAGGCGATAACGTGCACATTGTTGCGATGGAATGGTCTTACAATACACAGTGCCAATCCAAAGATACAACTAAAGATAATAAATATGGCCATGGCCAAAATTCGTAATAAAGCTAACAAACTCAGCGCTCCTAAAACTTGATCGATGCATTATAATCAAATAAGCGTACACTTGTAAGCTCAATTTTTTATGACACAAAAAAATACCGCCCCATAATTGGAGCGGTATTTAAAAAACTTGAATGCGTTAACGCTTAGCTCATCGCTGCTTGCAGCTTCTTCATGGCTGACTTCTCAAGTTGGCGCACTCGCTCTGCGGATACGCTGTATTTATCAGCTAAATCTTGCAGTGTAGCCTTGTCTTCAGCTAACCATCTCGCTGCAACAATATCTTGAGAACGCTCATCTAGTGTCTTCATTGCCGCCAACAAACGATTCTGTGCCTGCTGCTGATACTGCTCTTCTTCAATTACTTCAGCAATGTCACTGTTTGAATCAGCGAGATACTGAACTGGTGAAAAGTTGCTGCTTTGCGTCCCTTCATCTTCATCAGACCCTAAATCGAAGCCCATATCTTGGCCGCTCATACGCGACTCCATCTCACGGACTTCTTTTTCACTGACACCTAGCTCAGAAGCTACAGTGCTCACCTCTTCTTGATTAAACCAACCAAGACGCTTTTTATTCTTACGCAGGTTAAAAAACAGTTTGCGTTGTGCTTTTGTTGTCGCAACTTTGACGATGCGCCAGTTTTTAAGTACGTATTCATGAATTTCAGCTTTAATCCAATGCACTGCGAATGACACCAGTCTCACACCGACAGTTGGGTTAAAACGCTTCACAGCCTTCATTAGGCCAATATTGCCTTCTTGGATAAGATCCGCCTGCGGTAAACCGTATCCTGAGTAACTTTTAGCAATATGTGCTACAAATCTGAGGTGAGACATAATGAGCTGTTTTGCGGCATCTAGGTCGCCATTTTCATGAAGACGTGTAGCAAGCTTGTGTTCCTTTTCAGCGTCAAGCATAGGAATCGTGCTCACAGCCTGCAAATACCCTTCGATACTCGCACTTTGCTGTCCAACTGTTAACGCCATTGCATATGTGTCTTTACTCATTTTTCACCTCAGTGATAAATTCTTTTGTGTATTTTAGCACTCTAACCCTTAGAGTGCTAACTGCAATCTACTACTTTTTAAGACTAAAAATCAAGCTTTTTATTATTAACAATAAATGAACAACCAAGATATTGATTTTAAAGAATTTTTCAAACTGTAAAATGTAACAGAGTTTGTCATTAAAAGAATTGAGTAGCAGACTGCAAGTAATACAGTCTGCTAAAAATGGATTTAAACCTTTTCAGGTTCAATTTCACGAATGTACTTTTGCACCGACAGGTAAGAGCCAACAAAGCCAAGGGCAATGGCCAATAAGAGTAAGGAGAATAGTTCTGATACGTTTAGCCCCTCTAATACAAAACTACTCTGATAAACGCCCACCACCAGTGACACAGCAGATTCTAGCCACCACAACATCAAAACAACACAGATAAAGGCCACGAACCCACCAACAATGCCATACCAAATCCCAGTCCATAAGAACGGAGTATGAATAAATGTATTCGTCGCGCCAACGAGTTTCAAAACTTGGATTTCTTCTTTTTTATCCATAATGGACAAACGAATGGTATTGCCAATAATCAATACCACTGCGCTCAGAAGCAGCAAACCAACAGTAAAAACACTCTCTTTCAAAAGCCCTAGTAGAGCATTTAGCCGCTCTAACCACTCAATATCAAGCTTACCAAACTCCACTTCACGCTCACTCTCTAACTTCTCAAGCAAGACTTGTGCGCTTTCAGCACCGCGATGGCGTTTAGTGGGTGTTACCAAGACCACACTTGGAAGCGGGTTTTCTTCTAAGTAATCTAGCGCTTGGCCAAACCCCGAAATTTGCTTGAACTCTTCTAACGCTTGAGATTGAGAAATAAAGCTCACTGAGTCAACTTCAGGGTAGAGTGCCAAGCGTTTTACTAAAGTTTGCGTTTCTTGTTCACTGATCCCTTCTTTAACAAATAAAGAGATCTCCGCCGCTTCTTGAAAGCCACTACTGACTTTTTGGACGTTCTTAACAACCACATATAATGTAGTTGGTAAGGTCAAGCTCAAACCGAGTACCAATATTGTCATGAGGGAGGCCATTGGTGTGCGCCACATTTCACCTAAACTATGAACGCCATGGCGAAAAATCGTCAAAACAAAGAAGTACAGTTTTAAAAAGAGCGACTTGTCCTGACTATTAACCTGATTACCTCGACCTTTAAATAGTAAACTCATAGCGGATCTCCTAGAAAGTCACCTTTTAAAGGGTCTAAAGCCAATGGGTCTTGAAGCATTCGACCATGATCCAAGGTTAAGCTACGATATTTCATACGCGCGATCAGCCCTAAATCATGGGTCGCAATCAAAACCGATGTACCATGACGATTAAAATCCTCAAACAAGGTTAAAATTTCCATTGATAATTCAGGGTCTAAGTTACCAGTTGGTTCATCAGCCAATAGCAAAGGGGGGGAATTAACAATTGCTCTGGCAATACCGACGCGTTGCTGCTCACCACCAGATAATGTGCTCGGCTGACACTTTATTTTATCCAGTAAACCGACTTTATCTAGCGCAGCATGCACGCGCTTTGTGATGTGTTTACGGTGTGTTCCTTCAATAACGAGGGGTAAAGCAACATTGTCAAATACGTTATAACGCTCAAGTAACCGGTGGTTTTGGAAAATAATGCCAATGTCTCGACGAACAAAAGGCACTTGTCGATTCGAGATACTATTTAGGTCAACATCGTTGATAGATACCCTACCTGCTGACGGACGCTCCATTAAACTGATCAGCTTTAACAAGGTGCTTTTACCTGCGCCACTATGACCCGTTAAAAATGCGAGCTCACCTTTGCCAAGCTCAAAGCTCACTTTCTCGAGCGCTCTGTGACCTCCGGGGTAAGTTTTGCTTACTTGTTCGAATTTAATCATATACGACCTACAAAATGCGTATGTGCTGTCCTTATAGAGAAAAAGCGCCTCGATTAATCGGGCGCTTTTTTGCTGTTAACTTTTCTGTTCATCATCTTGGCTAAATAGCGCCTCGATAAAATCATCACTCTTGAACGTTCTCAAGTCATCGATACCTTCACCAACACCGATATAGCGAATTGGAATTTTAAATTGATCAGCAACGGCGAAGATGACACCACCTTTTGCAGTACCATCTAATTTAGTTAACGTGATACCAGTTAAACCAACTGCTTGGTCAAATAGTTTAACCTGACTAATGGCATTTTGACCCGTACCCGCATCAATCGTCAACATCACTTCATGTGGTGCATCTGGGTCAAGCTTTTTCATTACTCGTGCAATTTTTTCAAGCTCTTGCATTAAGTTATCTTTGTTTTGCAAGCGGCCCGCCGTATCAGCGATCAATACGTCTACATTACGTGCTTGCGCAGCCTGAAATGCATCAAATACCACTGACGCACTGTCAGCACCAGTGTGCTGCGCAACAACAGGGATCTCATTTCGCTCGCCCCATACTTGCAACTGCTCAACAGCTGCTGCTCGGAAAGTATCACCCGCCGCAAGCATCACAGATTTACCTTGTGACTGGAACTGTTTCGCCATTTTACCGATTGTGGTCGTTTTACCTACACCATTAACACCAACCATTAGGATCACATATGGCCTTTTGCCTGTATTGATCTCAAGCGGCTGCTCGGCATCTTTTAAAATCTCAGCCATTTCGCTTTTCATCAATTCATACAGTGCGTCACCATCTTTTAGCTGCTTACGGTCAGCGGCATCTGTCAGGTTATCAATCAGCTTCATGGTGGTTTCAACACCTAGATCAGCGGTCAATAACTGAGTCTCAAGCTCTTCAAATAAGTCGTCGTCAATTTTCTTTCCACGGAAAATAGACGCAAAACCTGAGCCGATGTTTTCTTTCGTTTTAAGAAGCCCTTGCTTTAAGCGTGCAAAAAAGCCCTTTTTCTTTGGTTTTTCGGCTTCGGCTTGCTCTTTGGCTAGACGTTCTGCTTCTTCACGCTCTGCCTGTTCTATGGCTAGGCGCTCTGCTTCTTCACGCTCGGCCTGTTCTTTGGCTAGGCGCTCTGCTTCTTCACGTGCTGCTTGCTCTTTAGCTAGGCGCTCTGCTTCTTCACGCTCTGCCTGTTCTTTGGCTAGACGCTCTGCTTCTTCACGCTCTGCCTGTTCTTTGGCTAGACGCTCTGCTTCTTCACGTTCTGCCTGTTCTTTGGCTAGACGCTCAGCTTCTTCACGCTCTGCCTGTTCTTTAGCTAGTCGCTCAGCTTCTTCACGCTCTGCTTGCTCTTTAGCTAGGCGTTCAGCTTCTTCACGCTCTGCCTGTTCTTTCGCTAAACGCTTAACTTCTTCACGCTCGGCCTGTTCATTGGCTAAACGTTCTGCTTCTTCACGTTCTGTCTGTTCTTTTGCTAGACGCTCAGCTTCTTCACGCTCTGCTTGCTCTTTTGCTAGGCGTTCAGCTTCTTCACGCTCTGCTTGCTCTTTTGCTAGTCGCTCAGCTTCTTCACGCTCGGCCTGTTCTTTAGCTAGTCGCTCAGCTTCTTCACGCTCGGCCTGTTCATTGGCTAAACGCTCAGCTTCTTCACGTTCTGTCTGTTCTTTAGCTAGGCGTTCAGCTTCTTCACGCTCGGCCTGTTCTTTAGCTAGTCGCTCAGCTTCTTCACGCTCGTCCTGTTCATTGGCTAAACGCGCTGCTTCTTCACGTTCTACTTGCTCTTTGGATAGGCGTTCTGCTTCTTCACGTTCTG
>NZ_AUXY01000051.1 GCF_001625695.1 Pseudoalteromonas luteoviolacea H33-S | reverse complement strand
AGCCACTCGGCCACCTCTCCGTCTTTGTGGGGCGTATAATATAGAACAGAAAAAATAAGTCAAACACTTTTCTTGTAAAAAATGACTATCTGGTGACAGATTGAACACACTGTCTTTTTTTCTAACAATTTGCTCTAATCCTAATCATTTCTGGGGGTTGTGGAGGTGGAAAACTTACTCATTAAGCGCTGTTTATGATCGAATACCTCTTCGAGATAGGAGTCTAAATACCCTAGTTTTTGGAATTCGATAATACATTGCCTGCAATACTCCCTTCTTGCGGCTTCATGCTTTAATTGTTCTTCGTCTAATTTCGGCATAATCTATGTTTTCTTATAACTTATTATGTGTGATTCATCCTAAATGCCACGTCAGTATAGAAATGCCATAAGAAATTGCCAACTAACCAGATTGATAAAGTTAGAACCCATTTCAGAAACAACAACAATAAAACACTGTTTTCAAATGCAAACACGATAATTATTGAGATAATTAAAATTATTTTTGAGAAATGTCTTACAAAAATAAAAGAAAAGCACCGCACACAGACTTTAGAACAAAACATCCCTAATGGTCGCGAATTCTTTTGTCTTATAATTCTTTTGTCTTATATAAAGCAATAAAAGAGTATGACACGCTAACAGCTGTGTTCAGTTTAGTAATGCCGAAATTATCGATAGAGCTCTGAGGATATGAACCAAAAAAAACGGCTTTCCTAGAAAGCCGTTTTTTCGATTAGCCTGTTATCAATCCGCTTGCGGGCGCATATGCGGGAACAAGATAACGTCTTTAATCGTTGGTGAGTCAGTAAATAACATGACTAAGCGGTCAATACCGATACCTTCACCCGCTGTCGGCGGTAAGCCATACTCAAGCGCTTGAATGTAATCTGCATCGTAGTGCATCGCTTCATCATCACCTGCATCTTTTTCTTCAACCTGACGTGCAAAACGCTCGGCTTGGTCTTGTGCATCGTTCAACTCAGAGAAACCATTCGCAAGCTCACGACCACCAACGAAAAACTCGAAACGGTCAGTGATGAATGGGTTTTCATCATTGCGACGTGCAAGTGGCGACACTTCCCACGGGTACTCAGTAATGAAAGTCGGTTGAATTAGCTTGTGCTCAGCTGTTTCTTCGAAGATCTCACATAAGAATTTACCCGCACCCCAAACACACTTTTCAGGGATCTTAACATGTACTTTCTTCGCGTAAGTCACTAGCTCATCAAAGTGGTTTTCAGGATCTTTGAAGATATGCGCGATTTCTTCAGCATCAGGACCATACTTGATGATTGCATCTGCCATAGATAGACGCTCGAATTGCTTACCAAAGTCATATTCGATGGTCTCAACAACTTCGCCTTCTGCGTTCTTAACTGTGTTAATCACCGTTGTTGTACCAAGCACGTCTTGTGCAACAGTACGAAGCATGTCTTCAGTTAAGTTCATTAGATCGTTATAGTCAGCGTATGCTTGGTAGAATTCAATCATTGTGAATTCTGGGTTATGACGCGTTGAGAGACCTTCGTTACGGAAGTTACGGTTGATCTCGAATACACGGTCAAAGCCACCAACTACTAAACGCTTAAGATAAAGCTCTGGTGCGATACGTAAATACATGTCGATGTCTAACGCATTGTGGTGAGTCACGAATGGACGTGCCGTTGCACCACCAGGAATAACCTGAAGCATTGGGGTTTCAACTTCCATGAAGTCACGCTCAGCTAAGAAACGACGAATGCCTTCAATCACTTTTGAACGAATACGGAACGTTTCACGCGTATCCATGTTTGTGATTAGGTCAACGTAACGCTGGCGGTATTTCGCTTCTTGGTCTGTTAACCCGTGAAACTTTTCTGGTAATGGACGTAGTGACTTAGTCAGCAACTCATACTGAACCATGTCTACGTAAAGGTCGCCTTTACCTGACTTATGAAGTGGACCTGAAACACCGATGATGTCACCGATATCTAGTTGGCCATATTTTTCTTTCAGCGTTTTTTGCACATCTTTTGACGCATATGCTTGGATACGACCTTTCATGTCTTGTAAAACAAGGAAAGGACCACGTTTAGCAAGAATACGACCTGCTACCGATACCTGATGGTCTAACTCAACAAGCTCTTCTTTCGATTTATCACCAAACTTAGCCTGTAGATCAGCCGTATAGTCTTCGCGGCGGAAGGTGTTCGGGTGGCCATTGGCATCACAATTCTCACGAATTGCATCCAATTTAGCACGACGCTCAGCAATGAGTTTATTTTCGTCTTGGATTTGATCTGTCATTTTTTAGCTCTTAGTTTAGCTTGTTGATTAAAGGCCTGATTTCAGGCTAGCTTCGATAAATTTATCTAAATCACCGTCTAATACTGCTTGAGTATTACGGTTTTCAACGCCGGTACGTAAATCTTTAATACGAGAATCGTCTAATACGTATGAACGAATTTGACTACCCCAACCGATATCAGATTTAGCATCTTCTTGAGACTGCTTCTCGGCGTTTTGTTTTTTCATTTCAAGTTCAAACAATTTAGCTTTTAACTGCTTCATTGCTTGCGCCTTGTTTTTGTGCTGCGAACGGTCATTCTGACACTGCACAACAGTATTCGTTGGTAGGTGAGTAATACGTACCGCAGACTCTGTACGGTTTACGTGCTGACCACCTGCACCCGACGCGCGATATACGTCAATACGTAAATCCGCTGGGTTAATATCAATTTCAATATTGTCGTCAATCTCTGGGTAAATAAATGCAGAGGCAAACGAAGTATGACGACGACCTGTTGAGTCGAATGGACTCTTACGCACTAAACGGTGTACGCCAGTTTCTGTGCGTAACCAACCGTAAGCGTATTCACCTGACACACGTACCGTTGCACCTTTAATGCCGGCAACGTCACCGTCAGTTGCTTCAACGATTTCAACTTTGAAGCCTTTGGCTTCAGCCCAGCGCAGATACATACGCAGTAACATGTTACACCAGTCTTGCGCTTCAGTACCGCCCGAACCTGACTGTAAATCGATGTAGGCATCGTTGGCATCTTGCTCACCTGAGAACATGCGGCGGAATTCTAGTTTTTCTAATTGACCAACTAAGCCTTCTACTTCTTGCTGTGCTTCAATGAAAGTATCTTCATCTTCCGCTTCAACCGCTAGCTCGACCAAGCCTTCAGCATCGTCTGCGCCACCAACAAGGTTATCAATGGTTTCAACAATCGCTTCTAGATTCGATTTTTCACGGCCCAGCGCTTGGGCTTTTTCTGGCTCATTCCATACTGCTGGATCTTCAAGTTCGGCATTGACTTCCTCTAAACGCTCTTGTTTTAGAGCATAGTCAAAGATACCCCCGAAGAAGCTCAGTACGTTCGCGAATTTCCTTGATTTGGTTAATCACAGGATTCACTTCAAACATCTACATTACTCCAATTTACGCCTTCAACATCTAGCCCATACACCGTAATTTCTTCGCTATGCTACGGCGTTTACTCAGACAGGCTATCTAAACGGCCAATAGTAACAAAATTTACCACCATATATCAGCCCCAAAATACGATAATTTTGGGGTTTCGCATGGATAACTGAGGTCACTACGTTTGATCGCGATAAAATATCCAAAGCTAGTTTGTAACGGCTTGGATCTCTCGCACAATCAACTGCAATGAAAACTTGCCTCTAAACTCGTTGATATCGAGTTGATACGCTACCTCTGCGAACTGAGCAGACATATTTGGCCACGCTCTCAAATCAACATTAAATGCGATGGCATCCACCAGCTTACCAGTCGGGTGTTTTAACACTAATTTAAGGTGTTTTTCGGCAACCAAACGCTGCTGTACTAACTCAAAGCGCTCACTAAAAATTGGCTCAGGGAATTGCTGCCCCCAAGGCCCTGCCGCTTGGAGCATATTTGCAAAGTCCATATTAAAACACTCGCTCGGTAACGCACCATCGGTCAGCAACACGCTTTGTTTCAATTCTTCAGTCAATTGCTTTTCGACTTGCGCTTCAAACGCAGTTTTGAATTCGGCAAATTGTGACTCATTGATACTCAGCCCGGCCGCCATAGCATGACCACCAAACTTCAAGATAAGGCCTGGGTTTTGTGTGTTAATGTGTTCCAATAGATCACGCATATGAACACCTTCAATCGATCTACACGAGCCTTTGATTTGACCATCATCCCCTTGCGCAAAAATCACCGCGGGTCTGTGATATTTTTCCTTCAGTCGACCAGCCAAGATACCAATTACACCTTGATGCCAGTCATCCTGATACAAACACACTGACGTTGGTACGCTTTGAGTTTTATTGCTTAATCGCTCTAAAACGGCGTTTGCTTCTTGCTGCATGCCCTGCTCTATTTCACGCCTTTCATGATTTAAGCTATCAAGCTCATTCGCAATCCGGCGCGCTTGATATTCATCTTTCGCTAGCAGACAAGCTATACCCAAGCTCATATCATCCAAACGACCCGCCGCATTGAGCCTTGGTGCTAACGAAAAACCAAAATCACTGGCCGTTAATCGGTTCATATTACGATTAGACACTTCAATCAGGGCTTTTATGCCAGGTCGTGTTTGACCACTTTTTATACGAGCCAGCCCTTGGAAAACCAAAGTACGATTGTTTGCATCTAACGCAACCACATCAGCTACTGTGCCTAATGCCACAATATCGAGTAATGAGGCTAAATTGGGCTCTGGACCTTGGCTGTTTTCGAAATAAGACACCGAGCGCAGATGATGCCGCAATGCAATTAATAGATAAAATGCTACCCCAACACCTGCTATCGACTTTGATGGAAACTGACAATCATGACGGTTCGGGTTAATGATTGCGTCGGCATTAGGCAACTGCTCACCCTGTAAGTGGTGATCGGTCACGATAACTTTGATGCCAGCAGCCTTTACAATGTCGATACCCGCAATGCAGGAAATGCCATTATCAACCGTTATCACAAGGTCTGGACCTAGTTGCACTATTTGCTCGGCTAATGCTGGGCTAAGCCCATAACCCAGACTAAATCTATCTGGCACCAAATAATCAACATGATTAAAACCAAACTCAGGCAACCCTTGCATCAATACCGCAGTACTGGTTGCCCCGTCAGCATCAAAGTCACCAACAATCAGAATGCGTTGCTGCGCATTGAGTGTGGCTGCTAAAATCTCACAAGCCACTGTGATATCTTTAAATAGCTTAAAATCTAGCAGTGTCGCTGCACTGTTATTTAACTCTGCCGCAGATTGCACACCACGCGAGGCATAGAGCTGTTTAATAACGGGATGAAGGTTATCCGGCAAGTAGCTATCATCAACATGCTTTCGAGGCTGGATCTTAGTTTGCATAGAACTCTGATTACTCTTTATCTGACTTTAGTTATTCCAGTTTGCGGCTACAAATAAGTGGGTAGTTGACATTTGCAGGCACAAAAAAAGGCCTGACGGCCTTTTTATCATAATGGGTCTATTATACGTAAAGCTTAAGACTTTGCATTTCTTTCTAATGAAGCAGCTAGTTCGGCTGCAGGCTGATAGCCTGGAATGATCGTGCCATCATCAAGAATAATTGCAGGTGTGCCAGTCACACCAAACTTCTGACCTAACTGATAATGCTCAGCAACCGGTGCTGTACAATCTTTAACATCAGCAACCGGGTTACCCGCTTTCGCTTCTGTCATGGCAGTTGCCGCATCTTGCGCACACCATACATTCATTAAATCTTCATAGCCTTGGCTTTGAATGCCACCACGAGGGAAAGCAAGGTACTTAACCGTGATGCCTGCTTCTAAATAATCTTCTAACTCACGGTGAAGTTTACGACAATAACCGCAAGTGATATCGGTGAAAATAGTGACCTGATGCTTCTCGTCTTTTGCTTTGTAAACAATCATTGAGTCTTCGTACTGCTTTAAGCCTTCTTTACGAACGCCGCTTAGCGCATCTTCTGTCAGGTTTTTTCTATTTGGAATATCGATTAAAGCACCCTGCATTAAATAACGGCCATCAGTGCTCGAATAAAACACACCGCGGTCGGTGATCACGGTTTTCAACCCTGGAATTGGACTATCTGTAATTTCATTCACTGATAAACCAAGGCCAGCAAGAGACTGCTGAATAGGATTAATTGCAAAAACACCTTCTTTTTGCGCTGTTTCTTCTGCATAAGCAGAAGCACTGACCGCAAGCGCGGCTGCTAAAAATAACTTTTTCATCTTTGTTCTCGTAAATTCGTTTTTCATTCACCAATAGGACCGTAAAACTACAATAAAATTCCATTAAGCCCTAGGATGATGTTGCTCGTGCAGAGATTTTAAACGCTCACTAGCAACATGGGTATAAATTTGTGTCGTTGACAAGTCACTATGACCCAACATCATTTGCACAACGCGTAAGTCTGCTCCATGATTCAGCAAGTGTGTTGCAAATGCATGACGTAACGTATGTGGAGATAATGGAGACTTAACATCAGCCAACATAGCATAGTGTTTGATTCTATGCCAAAAAGTTTGCCGCGTCATGCCGATGCCGCGCTTTGAGGGAAAGACAAAATCGTTAGCATGCTTAACCATTTGAGGTCTACCAACACTTAAAAACTGTTCTACCCAGCGCAACGATTCTTCACCCATTGGCACCATGCGCTCTTTGCCGCCTTTACCCTTCACTAACACAACAGCTTGACGCAAGTTGATTTGCTCTATCCTCAGACCAACCAACTCAGTCACTCGAAGGCCCGTTGCATACAGCAGTTCCAACATGGCTTTATCTCTAAGCCCCATTGCATCTTCAATATTCGGCGCATTCAACAGTGCCTCAACCTCTTGCTCTGAAAGCGTTTTTGGTAAAGATTGCACTGTTTTGGGTTGTGCAATATTCACAAGTGGACTTTGGCTAATTTTTTTGTGGTTTACCCAGTAAAGATAAAATCGCTTCAAGGCACTAATCGATCTGGCTGTACTTCTTGGTTTAAGGCCCAGATCAACGCGATGTGCTAAATAAGCCTCTACATCTGCCACACTGATGGCCAATATATCTTGGCCTTCGAGCTGCGTCTGTATAAAGCTTGAAAATTTCTCCAAGTCTGTGCGATACGCGGAAATGGTATTGTCACTCAATCCCTGCTCTAAAAATAAGGCGTCTAAGAATGATTCTATCGGGTCAAAATCATCCTCTTCTATTTCTGATATGGTTTCTTGTTCGTTCACGGGCTGCCTGTATCAATTGATTAAACCTTAAGGTAGACTGCCCCCATATAATAACAGCCATTTGAGTGAAGAATACAATGCAAATCGGGTTATTTTACGGTTCAACAACCTGTTATACAGAAATGGCCGCTGAAAAAATACAAGAAATCATTGGTAAAGATGTCATTTCTTTACACAACATCAAAGATGAACCACTGAAAAATGCAGAGCAATTCGACTTTATAATCTTTGGTATTTCAACGTGGGACTTTGGTGAATTACAAGAAGACTGGGAATCTCATTGGGACGACATCGATGGTGTTGAACTCAGTGGAAAGACCATTGCCTTATTTGGCATGGGCGACCAGCAAGGTTACGGTCAGTGGTTCCAAGATGCGCTGGGTATGCTACATGATAAAATTGCCCCTCAAGGCGTTAATTTCATCGGCTTTTGGCCAAATTCCGATGACTATGAGTTTGAAGCATCAAAAGCACTGACAGGAGATGGAAAACACTTTGTCGGTTTGGCTTTAGATGAAGACAGCCAATACGAAAAAAGTGATGAGCGTATCGCAACTTGGATTGAACAAGTTATGACCGAGTACGCAGCGACACTATAAAAACGTTTGAGCGGGCACACCCGCTCACACAGCCTTCAAGCCCAAGAAACCTGCCTTATCCACGTCTGCATTTTTGGAAACCCTTGCTCTTTGCAGCTCATCTGATAAGCACCTAATAGCGGATGACCGATACCTCCACCTTGTTCAAACGCACTAATTAAGTTTTGGCTATTGCCTCTGTATCCCGCGTCATGAAATACAACATCAAGAGAAAATCCGAGATACTTTGCAGCCGCGACTGACCAAGCTGTTGCCGCCATTTCCTCCCCCATCATTTGCTGTTTTGGGCGTTGATGCTTTAATCCGGTTTTATAAATATCACCATCTAAAAGGTGTCGCTCTTTTGGTTCGCACACGGCGTAATGCCCAGCTTCATGCAATATATCACCTGGGTAAATCAGTTTATCCAAGTCGATTTCTAACATCCCTTGGTTATGTCTAAGCCCGGGTAAAAAAGTCTCTTGTGCAAAACTTACCACCCTATATGGCAAAGCAATGTCGTCTAAAAAGCCTAAAACTCGCTTTATCTGTTGTGCGCGCTCCATCACACTCTCCATTAATTTTGCATACGCTCGTGCACAGCTTTTACATTTTTAGATAAAAAGCACGACACAAATGCGTATATTCTGCACTGTATTGATTATTGCCATCATAAATACACAAAGACTCTGTCACCAATGCCTGCTCTACTTTGGATATTTCAAACATGATCCGTGACACAGGTTTAGAGGGCGTCGTTTTCACGTCACATTGACGAGTCAAAAACAACCCTTGTGATTGTGCTTGCTCAATAAACCCATGTGCACCATCTGCAGGTAATATAATAGCCAGCCTGCCACAATCAGTGGACAGACGCAAAAACGATGAAATTAAATCTGCAAAGCTCAGACTATCTGTATGCCTTGCTAAATTCCTTTGCACATTCTCTCCTTTCAAGCTTGCTTGAAAATAAGGTGGGTTGCTGAATATCAAATCAAACTTGTCCGGCGACTCAAATTCTTGCACGGCTATACGATGTAATCGAATATCTGGCCACGGCGAGCACGCAATATTCTGGCTTGCATCTTTACTTGCCAGCTCATCTATTTCAATCGCAGATAATGTTAAGTCAGGTAACCGCTGTTTTACCATTAAACTCAACAACCCGGTACCCGTACCCACATCAAGTACATTTTTCGCGTTATCGAGCGATAACCACGCTCCAAACATGATCCCATCCGTTGAAACCTTCATTGCGGCATGGTTTTGGTCAATTTTAAATTGTTTAAATGCAAAGCTTGCCATATTGCACCTTTTAGAAAACGCCAAGCACAAGTATAATTCCGCTATTGTCCTTTATTTGTGATGCATTATGCAATTTTCTGAATTTGACCTTGATGGCAAGGTACTCTCTGCCATAAAAAAAATTGGTTATACAACCGCCACCAGCATTCAACAGCTGGCTATTCCTGAAGCGCTACTTGGGCGTGACATTCTTGCATCAGCGCCCACTGGCACAGGAAAAACAGCCGCTTTTCTTATTCCTGCGATTCAATACTTGCTAGATTTTCCAAGAAAAGATCCAGGGTTTGCACGTGTCTTAATTATGACACCCACCAGAGAGCTTGCCTATCAAGTACACGAACAGTGTCAGGCACTTGCAGAAAACACCCATTTGCGTATTGGTGTTGTCACAGGTGGTATCAACTATGGCAGTCACAAGGAAATCTTCGAAAAAAACAATGATATTCTGATAGCAACCCCGGGTCGCTTAATGGAATACTTGGAAACCGAAAACTTCCACGCTGACAACGTCGAGCTACTGGTTCTCGATGAGGCCGACCGCATGCTAGATATGGGCTTTAAAAAAGAGATGCTACGTATCTGTGAAGAGGCTAAAAACCGCCGTCAGGGCTTCTTATTCTCCGCAACACTTGAAGGTGATAGCGTTGAGTTATTCGCTGAACGCATGCTCAATGACCCTGCATTACTAGAAGCAGAGTCATCGAGAAAAGAAAAAGGCAAAATCCACCAGTGGGCTCATCTTGCCGACGACTACACCCATAAATTAGCGCTACTAACGCACTTACTAAAAAGCGAAGAAGTCGAAAAAGCCATTGTTTTTGTTAAAACTCGAGAGCGTCTAGAGCAGTTAATTGGTGAGCTATATGCTAATGAAATCAAGACGACTTGGCTACGAGGTGAGATGCCGCAAGATAAGCGCATGTCAGCCATGGCGAGCTTCCACAGTGGTAGAACCAACATCCTAGTTGCAACAGACGTTGCTGCACGAGGCATCGATGTTCCCGACATAACGCACGTAATCAACTTTGATATGCCACGCACTGCAGATATTTATGTTCACCGTATTGGCCGTACAGGTCGTGCAGGCAAAAAAGGCACCGCTATCTCACTGGTTGAAGCACATGATGCTGAAATTTTAGGTAAGGTCGAGCGTTATACAGATCAAAAATTGAAACGCCGTGCCATTGAAGGACTAGAGCCGAAGCACAAAGAAGCTAAGGCACCGAAAAAGAAAAAAGACGCAGCAAAAATTAAAGCCAAGAAAAAAGCAGCTAAAAGTAAAAGTAAAAAGAAAAAATAATAAAAAAGCCCCGGTAGGGGCTTTTTTGTATGTAAC
Organism: Pseudoalteromonas luteoviolacea H33-S; assembly: GCF_001625695.1. GTDB lineage: Bacteria > Pseudomonadota > Gammaproteobacteria > Enterobacterales > Alteromonadaceae > Pseudoalteromonas > Pseudoalteromonas luteoviolacea_B. Next base: position 161,795 of record NZ_AUXY01000051.1, on the reverse strand, counting down.
AACTATTATCTAGTCAATACAATATATAAATTAGTTCCGGACATGAGCAAAGGCTAAAGTTGGAAAGCCAGAACGACACGTTGAGCTGTCATCAGGGACCCAAATTGATACTTTTTTTTGCATAGCCTGAGCTGCTAAAAATATAGAAAGAATAGCTTCCGCATTCTTAATCTTTGTTGAGTCCCAACGTATTGAGTTCTGCCCCTTATTTGGGCAACTATTTGAACTGGGAATATCTCCCTTGGGAATATAGATATAGCAAACACTATTGTTTACATTACACCCAACACTGGTAATTAAAGTATCAATTTGTTTTGCGTATGTAACACTGGAGGCTAATATAGTTAGTGAAAAAATAATTCTTTTAAACAATTTACTTATATACTTATTTTTTAACTTTAAACATATCAGGAAAAGCAAATATAAATCAAAAAAATTGCAAAACTATACAGTTAAATTCGTAAAGTATATTAATGGGGAAAGCATATGGAAAAATATCAAAAAGTAATTTTGGAAAAATATTTAGCGGAGCTACGCCTGCTTGTAGATCCTCAACTCATAGCAAAGTACCCCTACTTTGCAGACAAGCCCTACCCACTAGGTCGCTGTAAAGAAATCCGCAATGCAATACTGGAGTTACTTCTAGAACGTCTCGCTATGCCCATAATACCTAAACCGTTGCAACTACTAGAAAGAAAAATAAGCTTAGGGTATACATTAAAACCTGTTTGGGGCTCTTTAAGAGATGAATATTTCCAAAATGCGATTTTAATTGACGATTGGTATATTGATGCTGCAAACGATACCGTGAACCCCAATAAACCTCGCGTTGAAATTGTAAAACTCGCCGAAAGTGGCTTTAGCGCCATCTCAAGCTTTGAGCAGTTTTGTACCATTGCACAAAAATACTGGCAGGTCACCCTGTATCAAAACGATCTCTTTCCGGCACTTGCGCCGTTTTTACCGCTCGTATGCGTCAATCAACAAGGCGCTTGTTGGCTAGGTGCAGCCAATGATGACATGATCTCATTGGCCAGAGAATCAGAATTCAGATTGAGCGAGCGTATTCTCTCTACGCTGCCAAATACCCCACAGCACATTAAAACCGCTTGGTACACTCAATATGGCCATCTCACAGACCATTTATTACAGCGTACTGAAGTAGAACCCAAAACATTTTGCCAGTCATACCGAACGCAACATAAAGACTCAGATTTATTATTCCGTGATGCGGTCGTTAAAGCTTACTTACAACTGGCGAAGGGGGTGAATATTGCTTAAACCAAGCAGAGGCCAGCAACGCCAGCACGACGATTGGAATTGACCCTATGTTCAGTGCTTGCCAGCCAATTTCACTTTCAAGCCAGCCAGCAAAAAGAGATGAAAGCACCACCATACTAAATACAACAAATTCATTTGCCGCTTGTGATTTTGCGCGCTCATGAGGCTGATATGTCTCGCTGACTAATGAAGTCGCACTGATAAACATAAAGTTCCAACCTACGCCCAGCGCAAACAGTGCAATTAAGAAATGCCAATGGCTCACCCCCAGCAAGTTGATGACTGAACAAGTCAACATCAAAATACAGCCGACAATGATCACCACCACAGGGCTAGATTTCTCTATCAACTTGCCGGTAAAAAAAGAAGGTAAAAACATGCCAAGCACATGCCATTCAATCACTAAAGCCGACTGTGCCAGATCAAAACCGTGGCGATGCATTGCCAGTGGAGTCGCCGTCATCAATAAGTTCATCACTGAATAACTGATCATGCCAATAAATGCGGCAATCATAAATTGCGGCTGAGTAATTATACTTTTAATGGGTCTTTGTTGAAGCTGGCTTTGTTGGCCTGAGACTTCATTGAACGTGACCAGCTGTAATAAAGTCAGAGCGAGCAAATACACACAGGTCAATGCCAAAAATGAATTTGCAAAATTAATTTCAGGCAAGTAGTGATTCACCCATACCGCCAAATTCGGCCCAAGCACTGCAGCGATAACGCCACTGGCCATGATCATCGAAATCGCACGCGCGGGTTTGTCACTGACTTCTATGGCCGCAAAACGATACAAAGTTGCGAAACCAATTCCTATGCCAATTAAAAATGTGGCTAAACAAAACAAATAAAACTGACTATTTATCAGTGCCAAATAGCCCAATATCGCACCTGATGTACCAATAATATTGCCTATGCTAAAGCCTAACTTTCGGCCTGTTTTCGCCATCACCAATGATGCAGGTACAGTTGCAAGCAATAACCCAAGCATTTGGGTCGCGATTGGCAAAGTGATCAAGGTATCAGAAGCACTTAACTTTTGGCCAACCAAAGCGCTAATGGTGACCAATAAAATATTGCCCGTGGTCATCAATCCTTGGCAGCATGCCAATAAAAAGACATTTTTATTCAAATTCTCTAGCCTTTATTGAAGGGCAATAATAATCAATACACTTCTGGGTTTGGTGTCATTTCACATATTGATTCAACTTGGCATTGCTGTGCACATGACTGTGTTAGTCCATCTTCTTTACAGATACTAAGACACTCTTGTTGCTTATGCTGACATGAGATTTCACCATTGGAACTTGTCAATGAGACTCGAGTGCTACATCCTTGTAATAAAATAAAAAGTGCGATTATTATTGTTGTTTTCATGACTGTTCTTCTCTCAAGAATACCGGTTCATTGGCTTTTACAGTTGCCTCTTCGCTAAAGTAATAACCCGCAACATCGAAAGCCTTAAGTGCTTCGATATTATCGACATTATTCTCCATAATATATCTGGCCATCATGCCACGGGCTTTTTTCGCATAGAAGCTGATCACTTTATATTGGCCGTTTTTACAGTCTTTAAAAACTGGCGTTATAATTTCACCATTAAGCGCTTTTTTATTTACCGCCTTAAAGTATTCATTTGATGCCAGGTTAATGAGCTTGGCAGAGCCAGACTCTGATAACGCTTCGTTAAGCTTTTCAGCAATCACCGTACCCCAAAACTCATATAAGTTTTTACCACGTGTGTTCGCCAATTTTGTGCCCATTTCTAGACGATAAGCTTGCATCAAATCAAGTGGTTTTAATACACCATAAAGGCCAGACAAGATCCGTAAATGCTGCTGTGTATAATCAATAACTTCTTCTGATAATGTGGTCGCATCAAGACCTGTATACACATCACCGTTAAAAGCAAAAATCGCCTGTTTTGCATTCTCCAAAGTGAACGGCTGCGACCAATCGGCAAATCTCGCCGCATTTAAACCAGCCAGCTTATCGCTGATTTTCATCAAACTACCGATTTCTTGAGGACTTAAGTCACGACAGACTGAAATTAATGCTTCAGAATGCGTCAATAACTCAGGTAAGGTGTGGCGCATTGTTGGCGCACTAGAGTCGTAATCGAGATTTTTTGCGGGTGAAATAACCGTGATCATTGATAGCCTATTGACTTAAATATTGATTAATGTCAATTTCAACACTATCCACAGTTGATCGCAAGCGTAAAATCTTTCGCTCTTAGTTGTTCAAACAAATAACCGCAAGGTAAGACCGCACCTTTACTGTGGGTATACATCACTCACCTAATCATAACAATAACCAAACAGGCTAAGGCAAGCCATATGATAATCTATCATGAGGACATTTGACCTATAAAAGCTGATCACGGTATTGCAACATAAGGTGTGTAATTTATTTAAGCTGCAAAAATTAGGAATGAGGACAGCATGACTTCAGCATTAGATAGGCTAAAACAGCATTCATCGATCGTGGCCGATACAGGTGACATCGAAGCGATCCGTAAACATCAACCGGAAGACGCAACAACAAACCCTTCTCTTTTATTAAAAGCGGCGCAGACGCCTGCCTATCAGCCGTTTCTAAAACAAGCTTTAGATTACGCAAAATCGCAAGAGCAAGATGAGCAAAAGCAAATCGAACTCGCTTGTGATTATTTCGCGGTTTTAATCGGTAAAGAAATTGCTAACATCGTACCGGGTTATATCTCAACAGAGGTAGATGCACGTTTATCATTTGATACTCAGGCAACGATTGCAAAAGCAGAGCAGCTACTTGCGCTTTATGCTGAGCAAGGTGTAAGCAAAGATAAGATCTTAATCAAAATCGCATCGACTTGGGAAGGTATCAAAGCAGCTGAAGCACTTGAAAAGCAAGGCGTAAAATGTAACCTAACACTGCTATTCAGCCAAGCGCAAGCACGCGCATGTGCAGATGCAAACGTATTTTTAATTTCACCTTTTGTTGGTCGTATCCTTGACTGGCATGTAGCAAACGGTGTTGATAAGCCAACTGATCCGCTAGACGATCCAGGTGTTCAGTCTGTTCGCACTATTTATGATTTTTACAAGCGCCATGGCTACAAAACAGTGGTTATGGGCGCAAGTTTCCGTAACACAGGTGAAATCGTTGCACTAACAGGTTGTGATAAGCTGACTATTAGCCCTGCGCTACTAGAAGAGCTAGGCGAGTTACCAGCAACTGAAGATTACTTGCTAGAAAACGCACAAGCGTCTGAAGACAAGCCTGCACCGCTTACAGAGAGCGAATTCCGCTGGTTACATAACCAAGATGCAATGGCAACAGAAAAACTTGCTGAGGGCATCAGAGCATTCGCTCACGCACAAGAAATCTTAGAGTCTGAAGTTAAATCACTTTAAGGTTAATTGATAGAAAAGCTGAGTACAGTTCACTCAGCTTTTCATATCCACACCAAAATCCCCGCTCGGTTTAAATTTCTTTACATTTATTTTAAGCGACGATTTAAACAACGCGTCCCCACCCAAACTAGATAACCTTCGCCAACAGCTAACATACCTAAACACTGTGATTCCCCTGAATAGAAACTATTGTATTTCAAGATAATATAGTTCAAAAATCCAACTCATTTAGCTACTCGATGTACAACCTCTATCAAGAGAGACATGTTTTTTCTCAAACATACGGATTCTTTGTTTGTCATCAAAGTGTCACTTTGTTTTCACTTTAAAGACATATTTGTGTTTTATTTTTCTACTGTCTGTGGTATACCAGCATTACTCAAGTGTGTTTTTCATGCAAATGGGGTAATGCTTAAGCACATGTTTTGAGGTTAGTACATCAATAGGAGATATTCATGGATAGCCTAGACGATATGATTGAAGTTGTAGAAAGTCCAGAACCGAAAAAAAGAGCCTCTTCGAAGGGGAAAAAAAGAAAATGGCGTGAAATTGAAGCGCTAAAAGACAGACAGCGCCTTCGTAAGGAATTGGAAGAACTAGACATATTCGCAGACAGTGTCGACTTAGACGAACTCGATTTTATATAGCAAAAAGGCTCTTTTACAGAGCCTTTTTGTTTGTCTGTACATACCCACTGACATGCTTGGCATGTCAGTTATCAGGTATCATATTTGCCAATCGATGGGAGATTTATCCATAGATTGTAGTAATGCGTTGGTCTTGGAGAAATGTTGACAGCCAAAAAAGCCTCTGTGCGCAGACAGCGGTGAAGGATGTGGCGCATGCAAAACATGATGTCGTGATGTGTCAATTGATTTACCTTTCTTTTGCGCGTGTGCGCCCCAAAGTAAAAATACCACACCCTCGCAGTGCTCATTTATGGTATTTATCACCACATCGGTGAAACGTTCCCACCCTAGTTGTTTGTGAGAATGCGCCTGACCTTGCTCAACAGTCAACACCGTATTTAACAGCAAAACACCTTGCTGAGCCCACAGCAATAAATAACCATGATCGGGAATTTCAAATCCCTCAATGTCGTTAGCCAGCTCTTTATACATATTTACCAAAGAGGGAGGCACCTTTACGCCAGGCAACACAGAAAAACATAAACCATGGGCTTGGTCAGGACCATGATACGGATCTTGACCTAATATCACGACCTTTATATCCTCAAGAGCTGTTTCATCTAGCGCTGCAAACACCTGTTCATCCGGCGGAAACACGGTCACGCCTTCACTACGTCTTTGCGCAACATGTGCCAAAGTTTCCTGAAAATAAGGCTGTTGCTTTTGCGCTTCAATAAGCGATTGCCACGATATCATAGTCGCTTTCCATAATATTTTCTTGAAGCATGGAGTTTATCACACATATCTTGTACTCCCTCAAGCATACGCGTACTAAAGCGATGCAATAAGTCAGCGTCAACTTCGATATATTGCCCATGCTTTACTGCTGGTATCTCTGTCCACTTTTGCCATTGTACTTGCTGTGGTTGCTTTGCGGCTTTCTCATTTGGAATAATGATCACTTGAGGATGCTTAGCAATCACATTCTCAAGGCTTATCTGCGGATATTCAGTGGCAGCCTCTGCAAAGACATTGCGTACACCGCACATATTGAGCGTCTGATGTATCCAAGTTTTACCATTGGTCGTCATCAGTGGAGAAGGCCAAAGTTGATAAAATACATCCAAAGACGCTTTGCCTTGAAACTGCTTAATTATTTGCTGATAGCGTTGATTAAACTTATTAGCAAGCTGCTCTGCCTGCGCTTTATGCCCGGTAAGCTCGCCTAGTTTGATTAACTCTGTCGGTACTCGACGTATGTCTTTAGACACACTGTATGCAATCGGAATACCCAATGACTTTAACTTTTCGATATCCGCTTCTTTATTACCATTTTTCCAAACAATGACCAGATCAGGTGCCAGCGCAAGTACTTTCTCTAATTGGATCCCATGGTATCCGCCAATTCGAGGGATACGATTAGCAGCCTCTGGATAATCCGCATACTCCACAGTACCTACAATTTTATCGCCAGCCCCAATCGCATATAGATTCTCAACGATATGCGGTGCCAATGCGATGATCCGGCTAGGTTGCTTACTATCCTGCGCGAAACAACCAGCAGACAGTAACAAACTCAGAAGCAGCCACCAAGTATACATGGCCATTAGTAATCAAATCCTTTTTGTGCCTGAATGCCAGCTTCAAAAGCGTGTTTTACATTTCTCACTTCACTGACTGTATCTGCAAGCTCAGTCAGTCTGCGGTGCGCGCCGCGACCTGTGATGATCACTGATTGCATTTTCGGTCGATTACTGAGCGCTTCAATCACCTCATCAAGGTCTAGATAATCGTAACTCACCATGTAAGTCAGCTCATCTAGCAAAACCAAGTCAATATTCTCATCTTGTAACCATGCTTTTGCATGCTGCCACGTTGCTTGTGCAGCTTGCGTGTCGCTTTCTCTATCTTGTGTTTCCCACGTAAAGCCCGTTTTCATTACTGCAAATGGGACACCCGCATTCTCTAATAAATTGCGCTCACCGCATTCCCATGTGCCTTTAATAAATTGCACCACTGCTGCATTCATACCATGCCCAACACAGCGGGCAACAGTACCAAAACCAGATGTTGATTTGCCTTTACCATTACCGGTGATCACCTGCAAGATGCCCTGCTCAATATTCGCTTCAGCGACCTTTTGGTCTACTTGCTCTTTTACTTTTTGCTGTCGCGCTTTGTGCTTATCTTGATTCTTATCCGTCATACTGGACTCCTATACCTTGAGTTCAAAAATCTTATCTATATCTAAATGCTGCTCACACATATCCGCTAATCTATCAAGCTGAGCTTCACGATGCTGCGCAAGATCAAAGCCATCAAAATCAAACTGCTCATCACATGCCCATTGTAAAATCGCACGGCTCGCTACAGGATTATCAAACAGACCATGCAAGTAAGTACCCGCTATCAAATTATCATCAGAAATAAAGCCATCTTTTTGCATACCTAATGGATGTTCATCAAAAGTGATAAATGGCTGCACTAGTGCCTCTCCGCGACTTTGACCACAGTGAATTTCATACCCAGAAATGGTGACTGCTTTGCCATTTAATAAGCAGTGCCCTGACACATTGGTTAGCTGCTTTTTTTCACCAAGCTCTGTAGTTAGTGCCGCCAAACCGAGTGCATTGGTACGAGCTTGAGTTGATTCTATATTCAACGGATCTGTAATTTCTTGCCCGAGCATTTGCAAACCACCACAAATACCCAACACCTTGCCTTGATACCTGATGTGTCGATTGATTTCTTTATCCCAGCCTTCGCTTCGTAAAAAGGCTAAATCATTGATGACATTTTTACTGCCCGGAATAATGATCAGATCAACACTGCCAATTTTCTCACCATGACGCACATATCTTAAATCCACTTTTTCATTTAATCTCAAACTGTCAAAGTCAGTATGGTTGGAAATGTGAGGTAGCAGTAAAACAGCAACCCGTATCATTGTATCGTCGGTACGATTCTCGATGGTAATTGCGTCTTCCGCATCCAGTGCCAAATCATGTAAGTAAGGTAAAACGCCTAACACGGGTTTGCCTGTATAGTCTTCAAGCCAGTCTAAACCGGATTGCAGTAAACTAATATCGCCCCGAAATCGGTTGATCACAAATCCTTGCACTAAAGCCTGCTCCTGTTCACTCAACAAAGCAAGCGTACCGACAAGGTGGGCAAATACACCGCCTTTATCAATATCAGCAATGATAATCACCGGGCATTTGACTTTACAGGCAAACCCCATATTGGCAATGTCGTTTTCTCGAAGGTTGATTTCAGCAGGACTCCCTGCGCCCTCCACCATGCAATATTGATATGCTTGCTCTAAGCGCTCATGGGACTCAATCACAGCCTGCATCGCGACCGCTTTATAATCATGATACTTGCCCGCTTCCATGTTGCTCAGTGCTTGGCCATGCACAATGACTTGCGCACCTGTATCAGAATTGGGTTTGAGTAAGATCGGATTAAAATCAACACTGAGTGGCACCTTTGCTGCCATCGCTTGCAGCGCTTGTGCACGACCTATCTCTCCGCCACAGGGCGTCACGGCACTATTGAGTGCCATATTTTGTGGCTTAAACGGGGCAACTTTAAGGCCCTTTCGAGCCGCTACACGGCAAAGGCCTGCAACCAGCGTGCTCTTACCCGCATCAGAAGTGGTGCCTTGCACCATCAATGTCTTCATTTTTGTTCACTTTTTAAATTCAATGCCAAACCTGCCATGACAAAATCAACATGATCTGCCACAGCTGCAATGTGTTGATGCAGACGACCTGATTCATCTACAAATTGACGGCTCAGCGCCCCCATAGGCACGATGCCATGGCCCACTTCGTTACTCACCAGTATGACCTTGCCTTTCGTACCTTGAAGTGCTTTGAGCAATTGAGATCTTTGATTTTCGTATTCTGGGAACTCAACCTCACACAAACCATAGGTCAGCCATAATGTTAAGCAATCAACCAGCGCGCATTGGAACGGTGATAACGCGGTAATGATCGGGGCGATATCCCATGGACACTCAATCACCTTCCAGCAAGAAAGCCTTGAAGCTCGATGGTGTGCAATGCGCTCAGCCATCTCCTCATCTTTACTTTGCGCGGTTGCAACATAGATAAGTTCTTTGACTGAGCCACTCTCCAACCAGCTTTGTGCTCTTTGCTCGGCAAGCGCGCTTTTCCCCGAGCGTGCACCACCCAAAATTAGTTCAACATGCTTAGTCATATTAGGCTTACAACCAAAAAGGTATAAATCATTAACTCTGAGATTTGCTGCGCTGCGCCCAAGCAATCCCCAGTGTAACCGCCCAACTGTTTTTTAAACCAATACTGGCACAAAAGACGGGTGAGCCATAAAGTGACGATTAAAGCAATCACTTGCCCAAACGTGAGCACTGAGCAGACAGAAGCAGCAGCGAGTACGACAATGCCTGTTAAGTATAAAATTGCACGGCAGGATAGCTGAAGACTCTTTGCCACAGGCTTAACTTTGCTCTGTGCATCTAGCTGTACATAAGACAACTTGCCAATCAAACTGGTCGCATTTAAACGGCTCAAAGACTGCGCCAACACAATCCCCCATAACAGAGCGAATAAGTTGCCGCTAAGGGTAAGCATCAAGTGAAATTTACTCAGCATTAAGATAAGCAGCGCAACACTGCCATAGGTACCCAGGCGACTGTCCTTCATGATCTCCAGCTTCTGCTGCTGACTCCAACCGCCACCAAAGCCATCCCAAACATCTGCCAACCCATCTTCGTGGAATGCGCCTGTGAGTAATAAGCTAGCACCGAGTGTAAATAGAATCGCCACACTCATTGGTAATACAAGCGACAAAACCCACATCAGGAGTGCCATCACCAAGCCGATGCAAACACCCACACTGGCAAAGTAACGGCTAGACTGATTTATATCGGCATCCGTAACAGACGCCGTTAATTTAATCGGGATCCGAGTTAAAAATATCACGGCCAATTTAAATAAAGACCACTGACTCATATCAGCCAACCACTTGGGTTACTTGCACTTGTGAAAAGCTTGCCATATCGTTATAAATGGCCAATGCACTTTGAATGATAGGCAGTGCTAACGCCGCACCGCTTCCTTCTCCTAAGCGCATATCTAACTGCAGTAATGGCTCTACTTTTAGCCACTCTAGCATCTTCTTATGCCCTTGTTCGTTGGAACAATGCGCAAACACCATGTATTGCTTCGCGTTGGGCGCCATCGAAATGGCCAACATAGCCGCAGCTGTCGCAATAAAACCATCCACTAAAATTGGTTTTTGCGCCTCAGCGACTGCGAGCATAGCACCAACCATATGGGCAATTTCAAATCCGCCAACGCTTTGTAAAATCTGTTTCGGGTCATTGCAGTCCAACTGATGAAGGTCAAGCGCCTGCTCAATCAGCAGCTGTTTTTTCACGACAATATCTTGGCTTACGCCTGTGCCCTGTCCGACAGTTGCTTTTGGCGGCAAATTACAAAGCGCAGAAAAAATGGCGGCAGCAGACGTGGTGTTACCTATCCCCATTTCACCAAACGCAAACAAATTACAGCCCATGTCCAACTCTGCTGCAACAAGCTGTTTGGCATTGTCAAAACTTTGCGCTAACTGAGCCTCACTCATCGCCGGTTGCAAATGAAATGGCGCAGTTGTTGCCCCAAGCCTGTTGTCAATCACATGACTGTTTTGAACAGGCTTAAGAATACCGCAGTCCACTATATTTAGACGCCAGCCCAGCTGACGGGCCAAAACACAAATTGCAGCCCCGCCACTGGCAAAATTAGCCACCATTTGGCCGGTGACTTCACTGGGCGCAATAGAAACGCCTTCGCTCGCAATACCATGATCGCCGGCAAAAATACTGACTGATGGATTTTCAACGATAAACAACTGCGCGGTCATTGTCTCTTTAGACATGCCTTGTGCGTAAATCAACACCAGTTGCTTTGCCAGTGCCTCCAACTTGCCCAGTGAGCCTTGAGGTTTTGTTTTTAAATCTAGTTTTTGCTGTACAAAATCACTGTGTGTTAAATCTAAAGCAGGGATCATATGGGCCTCTGTTAAATACTTGCCGCTCGCTTGCGAAACATAAGTAAAGATAAGAAAAAGACGCTACCTATGGCCGCAGTAATCACACCAATAGGCAATTCTTGGTTTTCTATGATTATTCGGGCTAGCACATCCACCCACAGCATCAATAATCCACCGCTTAAAGCCGTGACTAACATGCCTAATACACGCGCTTGAGAGATAAAAAACCGCACTATGTGTGGGATCATTAAGCCAACAAAGCCGACTCCGCCACATGCTGCGACTAAAACAGCCGTGATCAAAGAACTCACTAATAACATGCCCAAGCGCAACCTGTGTACATTAACGCCTAAAGTTACCGCACTTTCATCACCCAATAGCAACGCGTTTAAATGCCGTCTAAAGCAAACAACGGTCATAATTCCACTTAGCACTACAACAGCAGGCAACCACATCCACATCCAATCAGCACGACTGAAGCTACCTAAGCTCCAAAAAATAATGGCGGTAACCGCTTGCGGATCGCTCCAATATAAGAGCAAACTCGTAAATGCATTAAATAAGAAAGACAATGCAACGCCCGCTAGCAACATATTTTCGATTTGCGCAGTGCCCTTATGATATGCAATCAATAGCAGCAAACACATGGCGCAGACACTACCGATTAAAGCAGCGCCAGACATGGCAAGCGCACTTTGCATTCCAAATAATGTTAATAGCAACACCACACCAAAAGAGGCTCCTGAAGAGATACCAAATAGATAAGGGTCAGCAAGGGGGTTACGTGTGACTGTCTGTAAAATCAGCCCCGCTGTCGCAAGCCCAGATCCAGCCAAAAATGCAAGTACGGTACGCGGTAACCTCAGCTCGATAACAATTTTTTGTGCTAACTGGGTGTTGTCGTATGACCATAAGGCCAGCCAAACATCGTAAAAATCAACTTGCACTGCCCCGATACTTAGGGCGCACACAAAGCTAAATAAACATGCGAGTAACAATACACTGCTTGCAGCTAATCTCATGTTCGACCCCTCGATGATAGTTCGCCATCGTACGATAAGTGATATTGATAACGAATATGTGGGATCTCATGTTCACTCGCAGGACATGTTTGGAGGGTCACGTCGGCTTTGACACCAAAAACTTGTGCTAACATAGACTCGCTCACCACCTCTTTAGGCGTGCCATGAATAACAAGCTCTCCATGATTTAAAACTAACATTGCGTCACAGAGGGCTGAGGCTAAATTTAAGTCATGAAAAGAGGCGAGCACAGTGATCCCTAATGATTTAGCTAGCGCCATAATTTCGATTTGGTACTTCACGTCCAAATGGCTGGTAGGCTCATCCATTAAGAGTAAACTCGGGCGCTGGACAATAGCTCTGGCTATCATCACCCGCTGTTTTTCCCCCCCTGATAGAGACTCATAGGATTGCTTTTGTTTGTGTGTTAATCCGACCTTTAATAGCGCTTCTTGGATTGCCTGTTTGTCACGTAGTGACACGCTGGAAAATAAGCTTTTATGCGGTGTGAGGCCCATGGCAACAACATCAAAAACAGCGAGATTAAATTGACTTGGGATCTCCTGAAGCACTGCAGCGACTTTTCGAGCATAACTTTGGCGGTCATACTCACTTACATCTTTACCATTAATACTGATAGTACCGGATGTTGGACTTTGAAAACGGTATAAACATCTTAGTAAAGACGACTTTCCCGCCCCGTTAGGTCCGATGAGGCCAACACACTGACCCTCAGCAACTGAAAAGCTGATATTGGATAAAATTGATTTATTATTGATAACTAGATGCAAGCTATCGACTGATATTGGTGTTGCCGCCATAATTCCTCTACATGAGGCACACATCAGAATACCACTGAATCATAAATATGACTTGGTAAAATGACATGACCCAAGTGCGCCCGCTTAAGTCTTTATTCCAACCTTGGTATCTGGCTTTAAATGAGTAGTCATGCAATCATTTTTACAGTTGCGGGGACAGCTGAGGGTTTACACCTCATTCCCAAGTGATGTCGAAATAATTTTGTGTATTATGAAGTCTAGATGGCTAAAACACAACTTTAGGCCATACACTCCCCTGTTCATCATAGAAAACTGACACCTGAATGACCTTGCCATATCCAACTTCAAAGCAGTTTAAATGATTTACAGCGCCTTCCGGCAATGCAAGCCAGTGTGCCAGTAGCTGCTTCATAACCCCACCATGGGTTACAATGACGATTGTGTCATCACTGCTTTGAGATGTGAAAGTACGCCACCAAGCTTTAATTCGCGAATTAAAGCAGGCCATACTCTCTCCTTCTGGCGGTGTTACTGACCAAGGGTTTTGCCAAAAGTCGCCAACACTCGGGGAGCGAGTATGCTGCCAAAGCCACTCATAGCTTTTACCATCCCAATCACCAAAGTTCATTTCTTGCAGTGCATTAACGACCGCGAACTCTGCATCCAGCTTTTCTGAAAATGCTTTTGCTACAACCTGACATCGCAGTCTTGGCGAGCTGAGCACACGATTTGGCTTGGGTAGACTATGGAGTGTTTTTAGTAATTGGTTTTGACTTTGTTCAGTTAAAGGGGGATCGGTTTGCCCTAATAACTTACCGGATAATGTCGTTTCAGTATGACGAACAAAGTAAAGAGTTTGCAGCATATACTTGGAGATAATAAAAACGCAGGCTAGCCTGCGTTTTTATCTAATTATAGAATTTGGTTTTCGCGCCAAGATTGCTCTTTGGCTAAACGCTTTTTACGCTTATCACATGGGTCATCACAATCACAGATTTTATCGATACCCATTGAGCCTAAACCACCACAGCTACTTGCCATTGATTTTTTCTGAACGATTACACCCACAGCCATGGCTGCAGCGATCAAGATAAGTAACCCAAAGGTAAGAATAAATAGTGACATAGGCAAAGGCCCCTCAATAAACTAGCTTGGTCAAGTTCCAAGCAACTGACGGTGTATTGACAATATTATATATCTAAATCCGTCAAAGTTGAATGAATTTACCACACTAAAAGCAATGATATTTAACCGAATCCACTAATTACTTTTTTACATCTAAATACGGCTTAAACGCAGTGCTTGAGAATGTCTCTAGGCCGGCGTCTGTCTTACTGATCAAGTATACTGGTAGATTATGCTCTTCAGCATAAGTTCTTGCACGTTGCATTCCCATCACGGTAAGCGCTGTTGCCAAGCCATCAGCTGTCATTGCTGAAGGATGTAACACCGTCACAGACACCAAGTCATGGCGCACAGGTCTGCCGGTACCCGGGTCAATTAGGTGCGTAAATACCTCGCCATCCATTTCGTAAAAAATACGATAGTCCCCTGACGTGGCAATGGCATTATTGCCCGGCTCTACAACTCGGTGAATTTGACGCTGTCCTGCCGGTGCATCTGGTTTTTCAATCGCTATTCGCCAAGGTGAACCATCTGGCTTATTACCAGAGATACGAAGTTCTCCGCCAATCTCTACCATATAATTAGATAAGCCTTTTTTCTCAATCAACTCTGCAACTTTGTCAATGCCGTAACCTTTCGCCGTCGCTGAAAAAGATAATTCAAGATGTGGCAGTGATTTCGCCAGCCCTTCATCTGTCAACGCTAACTTATTTACACCGATATTTGCTTGCATGGCTTCAATGTCAGATTGTGAAGGTCTTTTGGTCGGTCTTTTATCTGGACCAAAGCCCCATAAATCAATCAGCGGCCCCATAGTCACATCTAAGGTTTTAGTCGACTCACCTAGGCGAATAGACTCTGCGATCACGGCACGAAAATCACTACTAATCGGCATTACCGTATTGGCTTCAAGGCGATTAAAGCGATTAATTTCTGAGTCGGGGATATAGGTAGACATAGACTGGTTAACTACAACAAGCGCTTCATCCACTTCTTGCTTAAAACGCTGCGCCTCTAAGCTCACCGGGCCTGGAAATACTTTAATGTTATAGGTAGTTCCCATGGTTTTGCCGTTAATTTCAACCGGCTTTTGTTGAGTTTGCTGTTGTCCACAAGCGGACAAAAAAAACATCAAAAAAATAACAGAGAATAAATAGCTGAGTTTTTGCATCTACTTTTTAGTCCTTAAAGCATATAAAAAAACCCCTAGGGAATGCCCTAGGGGTTTAATCTTATTAAATACGATTTATCATCATATCTAAGTTCCTAATTAACCACCGAAGTCATCAAGTAGGATGTTTTCGTCTTCAACACCTAGATCTTTCAGCATGTTGATAACAGCCGCGTTCATCATCGGTGGACCACACATGTAGAACTCACAATCTTCAGGCGCTTCGTGGTCCTTCAGATAGTTTTCTAGTAATACGTTGTGGATGAAGCCTGTGTAACCTTCCCAGTTATCCTCTGGTTGAGGATCTGAAAGTGCTACGTGCCACTGGAAGTTTTCGTTGTCAGCTGCTAGGCCGTCAAAGTCTTCTACGTAGAACATCTCACGCTTAGAACGTGCACCGTACCAGAAAGACATCTTACGGTCTGAGTTAAGACGCTTAAGCTGGTCGAAGATGTGTGAACGCATTGGTGCCATACCTGCACCACCACCAACGAATACCATTTCTGCATCAGTTTCTTTCGCGAAGAATTCACCGAATGGACCAGAGATAGTGACTTTATCACCTTCTTTTAGTGACCAGATGTACGATGACATCTTACCACAAGGTAGGCTTAGGTTATTTGGCGGCGGAGTCGCGATACGTACGTTAAGCATGATGATGCCAAACTCTTCTGGGTAGTTCGCCATTGAGTATGCACGGATTGTTTCGTCATCAACCTTAGACTCAAGGTTAAAGAAGCCGAAACGCTCCCAGTCGCCACGGTACTCGTCAGGAATATCGAAGTCAGCGTATTTAACGTGGTGAGCTGGCGCTTCAATCTGGATATAACCACCTGCACGGAAAGGTACAACCTCACCTTCAGGGATACCAAGCTTAAGCTCTTTGATGAATGTCGCTTTGTTATCGTTAGAGATAACTGTACATTCCCACTTTTTAACACCGAAGATAGACTCTTCTACTTCGATTTCCATGTCAGTTTTAACTGCAACCTGACACGCTAGACGACAACCTTCACGTGCTTCACCTTTAGTAATGTGGTCAAGCTCAGTTGGAAGGATATCACCACCACCAGAATGAACATGTACGCGACACTGGCCACAAGAACCACCACCACCACATGCTGATGAAATGAAGATACCTGCATCAGCTAGTGAGCCTAGTAGCTTACCACCTGGTGCTGAAGTAATTGCTTTATCTGCATCGCCATTGATGCCGATTGTGATGTCACCGCTTGGTACAAGCTTCGATTTCGCTGCGATGATGACTAGCACCAAGATCACAACGATAGCGATGAACATACTTACACCTAATACAATAGTTTCCATCGTATAGTTTCCTCGCTAATTAAAGTGAAATACCAGAGAATGACAAGAAGCCAAAGCCCATAAGACCTACAGTGATAAAGGTAATACCTAAGCCACGAAGACCGTCAGGGATGTCAGCATACTTCATCTTCTCACGAAGACCTGCTAGCAATACAATTGCAAGCGCCCAACCCACACCGGAACCCACGCCGAATACGACTGATTCTGTTAAGTTATAGTTACGCTCAACCATGAATGCTACCGCACCGAAAATCGCACAGTTTACTGTGATCAGTGGCAAGAAAATACCAAGTGCGTTGTATAGCGCTGGGAAAAACTTGTCCAAAGTCATTTCAAGAATCTGTACCAGTGCTGCAATTACACCGATGAAAGTCAAGAATTTCAAGAAGCTTAAGTCAGCCTCTGGGAAACCAAGCCACTCTAGTGCACCTGGTGCTAATACTGCGTGATAAACGATGTTGTTTACCGGTACAGCCACACCTAGTACGAAGATAACAGCAACACCAAGACCAAACGAGGTAGTTACTTTCTTAGATACCGCAAGGAATGTACACATACCTAAGAAGAAAGATAGCGCTAAGTTTTCAATGAAAACAGCTTTTACAAATAAGCTAAGATAATGTTCCATCTTTCTCCCCTTATGCCTTCGCTTCTACTTGGTCTTTCTTATAAGTACGAAGTACCCAAATGAAGAAACCAACTAAGAAGAATGAACTGAATGGCATAATTAATAGACCCATTGGCTGGTACCAACCACCGTCAGCAACAAGTGGAAGAATTTCAACACCAAATAGTGCACCTGCACCGAATAGTTCACGTACAAAGCCAATTGTAATTAGAACTACTGAGTAACCAAGACCGTTACCGATACCGTCTAAGAAAGACATAAGCGGTGGCGACTTCATTGCATACGCTTCTGCACGACCCATTACGATACAGTTCGTAATGATCAGACCAACGAATACCGTTAGTTCTTTAGCCGTCGCATAGACGAATGCTTGAAGTGTTTGGTCAACAACGATTACCAATGATGCGATAATCGTCATTTGAACGATGATACGTACACTTGACGGAATGTGGTTACGGATCAACGAGATAAATAAGCTTGAGAACGCAGTTACCACTGTCAAAGCAAGTGACATGATAAGTGCATTTTTAAGGCTTGAAGTAACCGCTAGCGCAGAACAAATACCCAGTACTTGCAGAGCAATTGGGTTGTTTGCGAAGACTGGTCCTAACAAGACTTCCTTCATTTCTTTTGCATTAGCCATTAGTTCAATGCCCCTTCACGTACTTTCGCTAGGAATGGACCAAACGCTTTATCGCCTGTCCAGAACTTGAATGTATTATCAACACCGTTCGAAGTTAGTGTTGCGCCAGATAGACCATCAACTTTGTGAATATCGTTGCCAGCTGTGCCTTTTACGATATCAACAGGTAGTTGCTTGCCTTCCCAAGTAGCTGTCCACTTAGGGTTCTGGATTTCACCACCAAGACCCGCTGTTTCACCGTGCTGATAGAAGTTGATTGCTTTAATCGTTTTCGTATCAAGCTCAAGTGCGATGAAACCATACATGATGCCCCAAAGACCGTAACCTTGCACAGGTAGGATCACAGATTCAACCTGACCGTTGCTGCCTTTAGCAAGGTATACAGGCGACTCGTGCGTCATACGAAGAACACCAGCAAGGTCATCTTCTTTTGGTACTGCGAAGCTGCGCTCTGCATCGAACTTAGTCATTGTGAAATCAAATGAGTTAGGATCTGTGTCAACAAACTCACCTGATTTTAAGTCAACAACGCGTGCATCGATAACTTGGCTGTACTTTTGTGAAACGTTCTCAACGTCTTTAAAACCAGCTGCTGCTAGAATGTTACGCTGAACGTCTTCAATTTTGTTTGCCTGTTGTAAAGGGCGCAATTGAACTGCCGCAAAAGATACGACGATTGCACACACTAAACATAAACCAACAACAACGCCTAACGTTTTGCCGATAGTTTCATTGTTACTAGACACGTGCCAATCTCCTCTTCACA
Organism: Pseudoalteromonas luteoviolacea H33-S; assembly: GCF_001625695.1. Classification (GTDB taxonomy): domain Bacteria; phylum Pseudomonadota; class Gammaproteobacteria; order Enterobacterales; family Alteromonadaceae; genus Pseudoalteromonas; species Pseudoalteromonas luteoviolacea_B. The sequence goes on along the minus strand of NZ_AUXY01000051.1, from coordinate 142,991 downwards.
TTTGACTGCACTACAAGGTGGTCGAATAGTGGTGCGAATAGGTTAGCGAATAGGATTGCTAACATCATACCTTCTGGGTATGCCGGGTTAACAACACGGATAAGAACTACCATAACACCAATTAATGCACCGTATGCCCATTTACCTTTATCAGTGAAAGACGCAGAAACTGGGTCAGTCGCCATAAAGAACATACCAAATGCAAAACCACCAAGTACTAAGTGCCAATGCCAAGGCATAGCAAATGTCGCGTTCGTGTCAGAACCGATCATGTTCAGTAGTGTAGACATCACAACCATGCCTAGGAATGTACCTAGTACGATGCGCCATGACGCGATACGAACATACATCAAGAACAAACCACCAATTGCCAGTGCTAGCGTCGACGTTTCACCCATTGAACCTTGGATAAAGCCGTAGAATGCATCCCACCACAACTGCATGTTGTTGTAATCTAATGAACCGATCGCTGCTTGACCTAGGTATGTAGCACCAGAGAATGAATCTACTGCTGTCCATACTGTGTCACCTGAGATATCACCTGGGTATGCGAAGAAAAGGAACGCACGACCAGCAAGTGCAGGGTTAAGGAAGTTACGGCCTGTACCACCGAATACTTCTTTAGCTACCACAACACCAAAAGTGATACCTAGTGCAACTTGCCATAAAGGAATGGTTGCAGGCAGGATCAATGCAAATAATACTGAAGTTACGAAGAAACCTTCGTTTACTTCGTGCTTACGCACTGATGCGAATAAGACTTCCCAGAAACCACCTACGATAAACACCGTACCGTAAATAGGTAAGAAGAAGCACGCACCATAAAACATTTTCGCTGCCCAGCCAGAATCTGCTGTCAGCTCACCACCTAGCGCTTGGAAAATACCAGCTTGCCAAGTAGATGCGATGTCAAAACCACTACCAATAGCTAATGCCGCTTGGTGACCGATGTTGAACATACCAAAGAACATAGCCGGGAACGTCGCCATCCATACCAAAATCATGATACGTTTCAGGTCGATGTTATCACGCACGTGCGTGCCGCCTTTGTTTACGTAACCAGGAGTATAGAAAACCGTCGCGATAGCTTCATAAAGCGCATACCACTTCTCGTGTTTTCCACCTGGTTCAAAGTGAGGTTCAATGTCTTCTAAAAATTTCTTTAAGGCCATTTTTAACCTTCCTTCTCGATAGTAGTCAGGCAATCACGTAGGATTAAGCCAAAGTCATACTTGCCTGGACATACGAAGGTACACAATGCTAAATCTTCTTCGTCAAGCTCAAGCGCACCTAAAGAGATAGCGCTATCTAGATCGCCTGCGATCAGATCACGAAGTAATAGCGTTGGTAGGATATCCAGAGGCATAACACGCTCATAGTTGCCGATTGGCACCATTGCACGCTTAGAACCACCAGTAGACGTTGTAAACTTGAACAAACGGCTAGGCGCTAAGTGTGAAATGAATGTACGTGTCACAGAGAATTTTTTACTACCTGGCGCAATCCAACCAAATAGTTCTTTCTCACGACCTTCAAGAAGAACTGAAACCTGTACGTGGTAACGACCTAGGAAACCATGAGGGCCGGCTGCTGTTTTACCAGCTAACACAGAGCCAGAAATGACTCGGTTATCACCGTCTTCAAGTTCACCTGATACTAAGTCTGTTAACGACGCACCAACTTGAGTTTTAACTAAACGAGGATTCTTTACGCGAGGACCTGCCAAAGAAACAACTCGATCAGTGTAGATCTCGCCAGTTAGGAACAGCTTACCAAACGCGATAACGTCCTGGTAACCTAAGTGCCAAACTTGCTTGTCTGCACCAACTGCATCTAGATGATGGATATGAGTACCCACTAAGCCTGCTGGGTGAACACCCGCGAACTCATGTACTTCTACTTGTGATAGCGAAGAGCTTGGTACTTTACTACCAGACTGCTTACACACAAATACTTTGCCATCAGTTAGACGTGAAACCACAGCAAGACCCGCTTCAAACGCTTCAACGTTTTCAGCAATGATCACTGCAGGATCTGCGGCTAATGGGTTAGTATCTATGGCTGTCACGAAGATTGAGCTCGGCGTTGCGCTTGGTACAGCAACACGGCTAAATGGACGTGCACGTAGCGCTGGCCATTGACCAGATTCAATAAGCACCTCTTTAACTTTCTCACGATCTAAGTTGCTTAAATCAGCAGCTGCGACCTTGTCGAAAGTGATTTGCTCATTGCCTTGCACTTCAATCACGACAGACTGAAGAACACGCTTAGCACCACGGTTGATTTCTTTAACTACACCAGAGGCTGGCGCAGTAAACTTGACGCCAGGATTCTTTTTGTCTTCAAAAAGAATTTGGCCTTTTTTGACTTGGTCATCCACGCGAACATGCATGGTTGGACGCATACCAATAAACTCTTCACCAAGCACAGCTACGCGTTTGATGGCAGCGCCATCATGAATAGCTTGCTGTGGTGCGCCCTCTATGGGTAAGTCCAGACCTTTTTTTATGTTGATCATACGCACTTGCATTACATTAACGGAAAGAAATTGAAAAATCTTTAGTTATCACGGCCGCTATCTCATCGTGTTTTCAGTATCAAAGAACTCGCCTAGTCAAAAGAGACTTGACAAAAGTCAAATCAACCAAAAACAAGCGTCGTGATATATAGTCCTCACATATTTCCGCAATTTTAACATTAATCGCCCTGACTATGCGAGTAGAATTATCAAATTAATACGACTTAACAATGGTTTTAGCTCAGTTCAGCTAATTGCGATTAATTCAATATAGACCAAAGTGGTATTGAATGAGAAAAAGATAGGTGTGATTAGCGGGATAAATATGAAATGGTGAAGCAAGCACGCTTCACCATTAGCTCAATAATTAAACTAAATTATTGATTTCAGCAATAGTATTTACGTCAGCATCATAATCGACACCATCAACACCAAAGCCAAATAATTTTAAGAACTCGTTGTGATAACCTTCGTAGTCAGTTAATGCATCAATGGTATCCGTATCTACTGTGTCCCAAATATGCTGAATACGCGCTTGCACACCCTCTTCTAACTCTTTGTAGTTTTGGAACAGGTGGCCACCGTCATCAAAACGCGGGCTATCGCTGTACAGACTTTCATTAAATAGACCATGGATCTGCTCAATAGTCCCTTCATATGTGCCGTCTTCTTTGGTTACTTTAAATAAAGCTGAAATATAAAGTGGCATGATTGGAATTGCAGAACTCGCTTGTGTCACAACTGCATTAAGAGAAGACACATAAGCTTCGCCATTTAGCGCAGCTGTAGACGCTTTAATTGCCGCAGCAGCTCTATCTAAATCTTCTTTCGCTTTACCGATTGTTGCATGACCATAAATTGGCCATGTTAGCTCTTTACCAATATAAGTATAAGCTGTCGTCTTAAAGTTATCTGCTAGCACATCTGCTTGCTTAAGTGCATCTAACCAAAGTTCCCAGTCTTCGCCGCCCATCACTTTAACTGTGTTAGCGATTTCATCTTCGTTGGCCGCTTCAACACTCACTTCGTCAATAACGCGCTTAGACGTGTTTAAGTTTTTAGTTGTAATTGCCTCGCCAATTGGCTTAAGCACTGAACTGTGTGTTTCACCTGTTTTAGGATCAGTACGACGCGGCGAAGCGAGGCTGTAAATAATTAAATCGACTTTACCCATATCCGCTTTAATCGCTTCAATGGCTTTTTCTTTTAGTTCCGTTGAAAACGCATCGCCATTAATGTTTTTAGACCAAAGGCCTGCTTTGTCAGCTGCGTTTTGGAAAGCTGCGGTGTTGTACCAACCAGCAGATGCTGTTTTTTTCTCTGTACCTTCTTTCTCAAAAAAGACACCCAGTGTTTTAGCACCAGAACCAAATGCCGCAGTAATACGAGACGCAAGGCCATAGCCAGTAGAAGCACCGATCACAAGTACATTTTTTGGACCATCTTTTAACTCGCCCTGTTGCTTAACATAAGCGATTTGCTCTTCAACATGTGCAGCACAACCTGCCGGATGAGCATTTGTACAGATAAAACCACGGATCTTCGGCTTAATTACCATTATATTTCCTACTAAATTTTGAATTTGTCTCAAGTATTTAGGCCCATCATTTACCACAAACAACTGAGGGGTTAGAAAGATGGTGCCAGAAAAATTGCGTATAGTGTAATCTCTGATGACCTAAATACAGGTCTGATCAGATGTTAGTCGAACTTTGACCCACCTAAACAGTTTGGTGACGCTGGCACTTGCTCAGACTGCTCACTAAATTCTTCAGGTGTATGAGCATGAATAGCCAGAGCATGAATATCATTGGCTAATTCAGACTTCAGTACGTCATTTATGCGTCTGTGGCGAGGTAATAAACGTAAACCAGAAAACTCTTCACTGACAACAATCACTTTAAAGTGCGAATCACTCCCGCGACTGTGCATATGGCTTTCATTGATCACCTCAAGGTGCGTGCAATCAATTGCGTCACTGAGTTTGGTGTGTATTTGTTGCTGCATAGACATGGGCATACTCTTTACTATCATATTGTTAAACACCGCATACTATACGCCCTAAACTAGGATTAACCAACCGTTCTAAATGTCAGGTTAATTCGTCCCTGCTTGACTTTTGTTTGTTTAGGTAGACTGTGCTCATAATCGTGCTGACTGTCTCCTGACATAATCAACAAGCTGCCCGTTTCAAGCACAAAAGAAGTGACTTCCCGTGTTTGTCGATGACGTATTTTGAACAATCTTGGTGCACCCAAAGATACCGAGGCTATTAATGGCTTATTGCCCAACTCTTTTTCATCGTCACTATGCCAACCCATGGTATCCATGCCATCACGATACCAATTAACCAGCAATGCATTAAAAGATTTATCATATTGATTTTTTAAGCGCTGGCGCATGGCATCCAATGCGGGCAGCCATGGAACATTATCCAATGACTTACCTGAGTAACCATAATGTACACTCGGGTCTGCAACGAAACACTGTAACCTTGGGATAAGATGATATTTACCATAGACCTGAATTTTTGGCTGTTGCCAAGGCAAACTCGTGGTTAAGTGCTCGTATAAGGCCAAGCTTTTATCAAAAGAGATAACCTGTGGAAAATACGTAAAGCCTTCAGGCAAACATTCTTTGTTCAGCTGTGACATGATATTATGCACTCACATTGTTAGTGAAAAATATAGACCTATGACAACCGACGCGGTATTGGCTAATCGCCCATTTACTTTACATCGATTTCCTCTAGAACAAAAAAATCGCAGTTTACAGGCTTGGGATGCCGCAGACGAGTATCTACTTGAACACATCAGCGAAGACTACCCTGATGTGCAAAAAATATTAGTGCTAAATGACAGCTTTGGCGCACTCAGTTGCGCACTATCCGTTATTTACCAACATGATGATCAGCTCCCTGCCATTCATTTTGTCAACGACTCTTTTGTGAGCACTGCAGCGTGTAAATACAATCTGAGCGAAAACCAGCTACCAGATACTCATATCTCATTTTTAGATAGCTTGGATGCGCTGCCCCATGACATCGATTTAGTGATACTAAAAATACCTAAAAATGCAGGTTATTTACAGCACCAGTTAGCAAAATTGAGTCACTTACCCGCAGACATCCCTGTTGTTGCCGCTGGTAAAGCAAAAGAGATCCATACCTCGACACTAAAGTCGTTTAACCATTTTATCTACGAACCAAAAACCAGTTTGGCCGTTAAAAAGTCTCGATTAATTTTCTCTAAAACAACCAACAAGCCCGTTGCTTGCAAGTTTCCAGTATCTTGGTCATTAGAAAACACAGAGATGACCATCACCAATCACGCCAATGTCTTTTCACGTGATTCCTTGGATATTGGCGCACGGTTTTTCTTTAACTACCTACCTGCAGGTAAAAAGGCACTCAACATCATTGATTTGGGATGTGGTAATGGCGTGATTGGACTGCAAACATTAAACCGTATGCCTAATGTAAAAGTCACCTTTGTGGATGAGTCTGCGATGGCTGTAGCAAGTGCTCGCCAGAACGTAGCAGACAATCTACCTACCAGACTGAGCGATTGCCAGTTTGTACACAACGATTGTTTAACCGATTTTACTCCAAACAGCGCAGATTTAGTGCTGTGTAATCCGCCATTCCACCAAGCTCAAGCCATCACAGACCACATTGCTTGGCAAATGTTTTTACAGGCTAAATATACACTGCGCAATGGCGGCGAGCTCAGGATCATTGGAAATCGTCATTTGGATTATCAAGATAAGTTGCAGCGCCTTTTTGGTAATTGTAAGGTGCTGGGCAATAATAAAAAGTTTACCGTATTAAGCGTAATAAAAAGGAGCTAATCATGGCCAAAATTATCTACTCTCTCGCAACTGCAGGCATGTTGGCTGTATTGTCTGGCTGCACAGCCGCGCCAAAGTCGGTGATCATGAATCCACAATATTCCGAAGGCCAAGTTGTCCAGCTTAACATGCCTATCAATGTCAATGTGATGGATTTAAGAACATCCAAGTTTACTGTCAAAGTGCTTGATACAGAGCCCGCAGTTTACTTACCTGATGCAAACTTGCCGGTCACTATTTCTAATGTATTTAAACAGGCCTTAGTGGCGAATAACGCAAACATTACTTCAGAAGCAAAAACAACGATTACACTGGAGATAAATAAGTTCTTAGCGCAAGTAACTGAAACATACAGCAAGCATGAAAGTAATGCCGAAGCTGAATTTAAAGTGACGGTCAATAAACCAAGTGGTACTTTTAGTAAGTCATACACAGGTACTCGCACGCTATCGGGCTCTTTAAAGCACGACCAAGCCAAAGTGGAAGGTCAGCTTAATATGCTCGCACAGCAACTTGTTACTCATATAATTAAAGACAAAGAGTTAATTGATTTCATCGCACAACAATAATAAGAGGCAGTCAACATGATCCGCATATTGGTTTTTGCTTTCCTAATTGTAACAGCAAGCTTTGCACAAGCAGCTAATAAAGAAGGACGCTTCGTCCAAAAAGACAATCTATTCCCTAAAGTTCAGATCAATACATCGCTAGGTAAAATCATTGTAGAACTAGACCGCTCACGCGCGCCATTGACGGTCAATAACTTTTTAACCTATGTTGTCAATGGTGATTATAAAGGTTCTGTTTTTCATCGAGTCGAACGTGATGAAGCCAACGAAAAAGACTTTGTGATCCAAGGTGGCGGCTACGACAAAGACTACGATGGTATGTTCGAACGCAAACCTATTTTCAATGAAAGCGGTAACGGCCTTAAAAATGAAATGTATTCTGTCGCGATGGCCTACCAAGACAGTAAGCCGCATTCGGGTACCCGTCAGTTCTTCTTCAATATGGATGACAATGACCATTTAAACCCAGGGAGAGGTTGGGGGTTTGCGGTATTTGGTAACGTCACTGATGGTTATGAAACCTTGGACAAGATAATGCAAGTGGAAACTGGCTACAATCAAAAGCTAGGTTACTCATTTATCCCCAAGACCGCGGTTATCATTCATAGCGTCGATATTTTGCCAGCTGAAGAGTTTTAACTAAACAATGATGACATCAGCCAGTATTTCCCAATACCTGCGTTATTACAAAGACAAACGACTGCTGACTGTATTTGCATTTGGTATGAGCCAAGGCTTCCCTTGGGTGCTGATCGGCTCAGTCATGTCTGCGTGGTTAAAAGATGAAGGCCTTAGCCGCAGTCTAATTGGATTGTTTGGTATTGTTTTTAGCGCCTATACCATCAATTTCCTGTGGTCTCCATTGGTCGATCGACTAAAGCTCCCTGTGCTTGGTAATATGCTGGGTCAGCGCAGGAGTTGGATTTTACTCGGGCAAGTCGTTATCACGGCAAGCGCCGTATGTTTGGCGTTTATTGATTTAAAAACGAATTTGTTTTACGCCGCACTACTGTGCTTTTTAATTGCTTTGTTTGCTGCGACACACGATATTGCCATCGATGGTTATCGTATTGATGTGCTGCCGCAATCAGAAAGTGAAAAGTCTACAGCAGCTGCAGCTATGGCAACATCTGGTTGGTGGAGCGGCTATGCCCTGCTTGGCGCAATTCCTTTTTTCGCAGCCGATCTGCCGAATATATCTTGGTCTGATGTTTATTTGCTACTCGCAGTGATAATGGCATTACTTTGTGTGGTTACCTTAATAGCAAAAGAGCCAGAATCTCATCGTGATACAGCACAAGCGCAAATACAAAAGGCATACGAAGAAAAACTATCTCAACTTGGCCATTCCAAAGCCAATAAGTTACTCGCTTGGTTAGGTGTTACGCTGGTCGCGCCCTTTGTCAGCTTTTTCAATAAAAATGGCATCAAAACAGCACTTGCGCTTTTAACCTTTATCTTTTTGTTTAAGATTGGCGAAGCGTTTTTAGCGCGCATGTCCATCGTATTTTATAAAGAAATTGGATTTACAAATACGCAAATAGCACAGTATTCAAAGCTAGGCACCGGACTCATTACCATTGTATTTGCTTTCCTTGGCAGCATTTTCAACCACAAATATGGCATAGTCAAAGGCCTGTTTATCAGTGGTGTCGCAATGGCGGCTTCTAATTTGATTTTTTCTTGGATAGCGGTTGCGGGCCCTAAAGAGTCACTTTATGCTCTGGCCATTGTTGTTGATGGCTTTACTCAGGCATGGTCATTGGTTGCTATGGTCGCTTTCATTTCTATGCTCTGCGATAGAACCTTCAGCGCAACACATTATGCACTACTGGCATCATTGGGCAGTTTAGGTAGAACTGTGTTATCTAGTTACAGTGGCGTGGTTATTGACGACTGGTTAGGTGGTAACTGGGCGGTATTTTTTGTCATTACTGCGTTGATGGTGCTCCCTTCTTTGCTATTTCTCTATTTCATTCGCCATAAGCTCTATGCGATAGAGGCAGACTACAAGAAACAAGACTAAGGTGCACTTCCCTGCACCTTGTATTCTTAATCCCGTAAAGGGTTATAGCTCTTCTTTATTAATTAAAGATAGGCCTTCATACGGGTCAACTTCTAGCGCTTCACAATAGCGCAAAAACTCAATCACATCTAAACGGCGCTCTTGGTTTTCAATCTTTCCGATGAAAGAATGCGGCGTACCTAAAACTTGAGCAAGGCTACGCATTGTATGACCTTTCTCATGACGCTTTGATTTCAACCATTTTGTTAACTTTCCGTTTTCTTCCGAAGAAACCGTTTTACCCATCATAAATAAACATCTCCTACTTGATGATTAATCTCAACTGGCCTCGTGAAATTTGCCCGTCTCACTCAGCTGGCTATTGTATTTTAAAAAATAATACCTCTGTAGGCCCTATAGGCCTTGCACATTTCCTGTATCAACAACAGGTGTGTTCCTATGTACCCAATTAGGTATAGACTATCTTACCGCTAAAACCTAATAAATTTTTGAAAAACTATATTCGTTTTTTTCATGTAGGGTACATACTACACTTTAACAAAAATTTTATATCTTGTACCAGTATTTGAAATAATTTATTTTTCTTTTAAAAATAAGCATTTACAGCTAATCTTAAAATTAACTTAAAAAAAGGGCTCAAAAATGTTCCGGATTTTATTTTTATTACCACTGATTTTGTGCTTTGGATGGTATTATTTTTTACGCGTAAACAATGTACCTATCAAACAAGGAAAGCGCGGTTTCATCTATATTCTTCTGTTTTCCGCATTGGTTTTAGGCTTTTTTGTTCTAATGATGCACGTGACTAACCCAGCATAAAAAAGCCATGCGATTGCATGGCTTTTTTACCGTGATTAGAATCCGCTTCAATTACACACTGAAACTTGCACCACAACCACATGTTGTCGTCGCATTTGGGTTACTAACGAAAAAACGTGCGCCTTCAAGCCCTTCAGTATAATCAACAACACCGTCCACCAAGTACTGGATACTCATTGGGTCAACCACCATAACCACACCATTTTTCTCGATCTCCAAGTCGCCTGGGTTTACCTTTTCATCAAACGTAAATCCATATTGAAACCCAGAGCATCCTCCACCAGTTACGTATACACGAAGCTTTAGTTCAGGATTTTCCTCTTCGGAAATCAATTCTTTTACGCGCGCAGCAGCTGCATCGCTAAACTTAATCGGTAACTCTTCTGACATGTGCATTCGACCCTTGTACATTAATTAACGGAATTATCTAATACCCGACTATTTTAATCAAGTATCGGTATGTACCCGTTTCATCTGACGGCAAGCCCATACCTTTAGTCAAAAATGTCCTCAAAAACACGCACAAAGCTAGATTTATGTCAGGGACTTAATATTATTCTTTTGATAAAATAAAAAAGTACTTCCAATCTCAAACTTTAAACTATGACGCTTGATCAAGTTAGACGACGCCTTGCACAACCAAGAACTTCAGCACAGCTTTGCCTATTGGGCGTCTGCGCTGGATTGATTGCAGCCATTTTAATCATTCTTTTTCGATTAATGATCGAACTTGTTCAATCAACTTTTCTTGAAAGCCATGACGACTTCACGTCTTTAGCAGAACACCAAAGGTTATTACTGCCTGTCGGAGCAGCATTGGTTATCGCCTTATTTGCCAACTTAACTGGCTTTAAGCATTATCGACTCGGCATTCCATTTGTAATTAACCGGATCAAGCATCATTACGGGCATATGCCCATCTGGAATTCAGTCAATCAGTTTTTTGGCGGTGGTATCGCGCTTATCTGTGGTTTCTCAGTAGGTCGTGAAGGGCCATCTGTGCATATGGGCGCGACAGGCGCTAGCGTCCTCACTGAAAGACTCCATTTACCGCACAATGCTGCTAGAACACTTGCCGGGTGCGGTGTTGCAGCAGGGATAGCGGCTTCGTTCAACACGCCTTTAGCCGCTGTTATTTTCGTAATGGAAGTGGTGCTTAGGGAGTACAAGATCCATATCTTTGTGCCCATCATGCTAGCAGCCGTTACTGGTGCCTTAGCAACACAGTTTGTATTTGGTAATGTCTCCGAACTTTCATTGATCCAAATAGAAATGCTCAGCTTCTGGCACTACCCCTACCTCATCATTTGCGGATTTGCACTGGGTGCAGTCGCCTTTGCATTCAATCAAAACCTGATGTTAATTATCAAAACATTTAAGCCAATTAGCATGTTCCCACGTTTGCTACTTGCAGGTTTAATTGCGGGCCTGATTGGTTATATGGTGCCTGAAGCTATGGGGTCGGGCATGAGCGCCATTAAACTTGCCGTTGAGACACCAGACAATTTGCAATTGCTCACGACTATTTTTATCGCAAAGCTTCTTGCAACTTTGTTTGCAATTGGGCTGGGGATCCCTGGCGGGTTGATAGGTCCAGTTATAGGACTTGGCGTAATCATGGGCACCCTCATGGCATTTTTCGCACAATTTATTTCACCAGAAGTCAATGTGGCCGGGACCTATGGGGTACTTGGTATGGCGGGGCTTCTAGCGGCGACTTTACATGCCCCATTGGCTGCGTTGACGGCGGTTATGGAGCTGACCTCAAATCCACAAATCGTCGTGCCTGCCATGTTGGTGATCTCTACCGCCTATGTGACCGCACTACAAGTTTTTGGTAATCGCTCTATTTTTATTCAGCAACTCGATTTTCAAGGTTTGCCATATCAAGTTTCGCCCGCCAAAGAAGCACTGCAAAAAGTCGGGATCGTCGAAGAAATGGAAGAGGATTTCAAATTACTGTACTCAAATGACCCAGAGCAAATCAAAGCAACACTCAGTGCTGTGGATAGCCAAACCCCCCTTATCACTTATGATGAAGAAAATGGCTACCGTCTAGCAGAGTATGATTTAACTTTAGTCTCTGATGACAGTGCCACAATTAAGTATGTGCCGCTACAGGGCCTCAGTACTCAGGCAACGCTTGCTGAAGCATTTGAAATATTAAAAGATAAGCGCTCTGGCGCAGTCTATGTTTACAACCAAAAAGACAGCTTACAAATAATGGGCGTGGTGCGCTGGGACAAATTACGCCACATACTCACAATGAGAAACAGTTTACTTTAATCAATAAAAATAAGGGGCATTATGAGCGCTTTGCTGATTTATAAGGCTTTGCACATATTTTTTATGGTCGCATGGTTCGCTGGTATTTTTTATTTGCCAAGGTTATTCATCTATCACACCATGACAGAAGAAAAAGCCTGCACTGCCATGTTGAAAATTATGGAGCGCAGACTGCTCTACTTTGTCACGCCATTTGCGGTTTTAACCACTGTATTTGGGGTATTGACTATCATGGAATACGGCAGAGAGTGGTTCAAGTACAACATGTGGCTGCACTATAAACTCGTGTTTGTGATTATTCTTTACATCTATCATGCATATTGCTTCAAGCTCCTCGCCGACTTCAAACATGATAGAAATATTCGCAGCACTCGATTTTATCGCTTCTTCAACGAGTTCCCAGTGTTCTTATTACTGCCAATCATCTTACTTGCAGTCTTAAAGCCACTTTTTTAATACAAATATGACGGTATCCTGCCGTCATGCTCTCCTGTTGGCGCGCAATTATGCTATCATATCGTTCCAGTAACCTGCGTTGCCAAGGTTATCTCGGTTAGGAGCGCACCCCGCCTCCTGTTGTCAATCTGTGATTAGGAATCGCCGCATGCTAAGTTTCCAAGGTGAAAACATCCTTTCTGTCAATCAACTCGATAGAGAAGCCATTGAATTAATTTTTGACGTTGCTAAGCGCATGGAGCCTTATGCTAAAAAGCATAAGCGTACTCAAGTGCTTGAAGGTGCTGTACTGGCAAATTTATTCTTTGAGCCAAGCACTCGTACCCGTGTCAGTTTTGGTACTGCATTTAACTTATTAGGTGGTTTAGTAAGAGAAACCACAGGTATGCAAAGCTCTGCATTAGCTAAGGGCGAGTCTTTATACGATACAGCGCGTGTTATTTCTGCCTATGCGGATGCTGTTGCTATGCGCCACCCAGATGCTGGCAGTGTGGCTGAATTTGCCACAGGGTCAGATGTACCTGTTTTGAATGGTGGTGATGGGCCAAACGAGCACCCTACGCAAGCACTGTTAGATTTATTAACGATTGACCGAGAGCTTAGCCGCTTTGACCGTACAGTTGATGGCATGCATATCGCGTTAGTGGGCGATCTAAAGTACGGCAGAACTGTGCATTCGCTATCAAAGCTTCTTTGTCACTATAAAAATATTAAATTTTCGATGGTTGCGCCAGATGGCTTGCAAATGCCAGATTATGTCTTAGATGCGGTCTCCAATGCTGGACACCAAATCGAGCTCGTATCTCAAATGGAAGGTAATCTAGCTGCTGATATCGTTTACCAAACGCGTATTCAAGAAGAGCGTTTCCCGTCTCAAGAAGAAGCAAACAAGTACCGTGGCGGCTTCAGAATAAGCCAAGCAATCTACGACGCACACTGTAAGCCTGAATCAGTATTAATGCACCCACTCCCTAGAGATAGCCGCAGTGATGCGAATGAACTAGACAATGATTTAAATAGTAATGATAACTTGGCAATCTTCAGACAAGTACAAAACGGTGTATTGATCCGTATGGCCCTTTTCGCACTGACACTCGGTGTAGAAAACAAAGTACAGCAATACGAAACCAACGTACCTTGGTTCAGCAGAAAGCGCCAAAGTTAATCAAAAAGGATACATTATGACAATTAGCCAAGACTTATTTGAGCGTGCACAAACCTCTATCCCGGGAGGCGTTAACTCGCCAGTAAGGGCATTTAATGGTGTGGGTGGCACACCATTATTCATCACAAAAGCAGAAGGTCCATTTACCTTTGACGCTGACAATAATCGTTACATCGACTATGTTGGTTCTTGGGGACCGATGATCCTTGGCCACAACCACCCAGAAATCAAACAAGCGGTATTAGACGCAGTGGAGAACGGTCTTAGCTACGGTGCGCCTACTGAAACTGAAATTTTAATGGCAGAAAAAGTTAAAGCACTTGTGCCGTCAATTGAAAAAGTTCGTATGGTGAGCTCTGGTACCGAAGCGACAATGAGCGCGATCCGCCTTGCCCGAGGCTTCACTGGCAGAGATAAGATTTTAAAGTTCGAAGGCTGCTACCATGGTCATGCCGACTCTCTACTAGTAAAAGCGGGCTCTGGCGCACTAACAATGGGCGTGCCAAATTCTCCGGGCATTCCTGCTGATTTTGCAAAACATACACTTACAGTGTCATTTAATAATTTGGATGAAGTCAAAGCGATTTTTGAAGAATATAAAGATGAAATCGCCTGTATTATCGTTGAACCCGTTGCAGGTAACATGAACTGCATCCCGCCTGTTAAAGGCTTTTTAGAGGGTCTTCGTGCGGTATGTGATGAGCACAAGTCAGTACTTATCTTCGATGAAGTGATGACTGGCTTCCGTGTCGCCCTTGGTGGTGCACAAGCCTATTACAATATCGAGCCAGATCTGACTTGCTTAGGCAAAGTGATCGGTGGCGGCATGCCTGTTGGTGCCTTTGGTGGAAAGCGTGAAATCATGGATTACATCGCACCAATAGGACCTGTTTATCAAGCTGGTACGCTCTCTGGTAACCCGATTGCGATGGCAGCAGGCCTTAAAGCACTTGAGTTACTTTCTGAGCCTAATTTACATGACGACCTAGAAGCAAAGAGCCAAGCGCTATGTGCTGGTTTTCAGGCTGCCGCGGATAAGCACGGTATTCCACTGACGACTAACTTCGCCGGTGGCATGTTTGGCTTCTTTTTCACTTCAGCCGAGCGCGTTGACACCTACCAACAGGCGACTGAATGTGACTTAGAAAGGTTTAAGCGCTTCTTCCATTTGATGTTAGAAGAAGGTGTGTACCTTGCACCATCTGCATTTGAAGCCGGGTTTGTCAGCACCATGCACAGCGACGAGGACATCAACAATACCATCGCAGCAGCTGATCGCGCTTTTGCTAAATTAATCGCTTAATCTAAAGTTCATTATTTATCATATAGATATATTGAAATAAAAAAGGCACCTTACGGTGCCTTTCATTATTTAACTTGCCCAGGGATAGGACCTTGAGGCACTTCGACATGCGGGTTTTGTCCACGCTGTCTAAGTAAGTGATCCATAATTGTAATGGCCATCATTGCTTCCGCAATTGGGATTGCACGAATGCCCACGCATGGGTCGTGACGTCCTTTAGTAACCATCTCTACCGACTCATTAGCAGTATTAATGCTCTGCCCAGGTACTGTAATGCTTGAAGTTGGTTTCAACGCGATCGATGCGATAATATCTTGACCTGTAGAGATCCCGGCAAGTACACCACCAGCATGATTGCTAACAAATCCATCGGGTGTCAACTCGTCTCTATGCTCTGAGCCCTTCTGCTCAACCACATCAAAGCCATCACCAATCTCAACGCCTTTCACTGCATTGATGCTCATCAGAGAGTGCGCGAGCTCAGCATCGAGTCTATCAAATACTGGCTCACCTAAACCCACAGGCACATTTTTAGCGACTACTTTCACTTTGGCACCAATTGAGTCACCTTGCTTTTTAAGGTCTCTCATATATTCATCTAAAGCGTCTAATTTACTTTCATCTGGGAAGAAAAATGCATTTTGCTCCACCGCATCCCAGTTGAACACCTCAGCTTTAATTGGCCCAAGCTGCGATAGACAAGCGCGAACCTCAATACCATGGACTTGCTTGAGATATTTTTTAGCGATGCCACCGGCTGCAACACGAATGGCGGTTTCACGTGCAGATGAACGTCCGCCGCCACGATAGTCACGATGACCATATTTATGCCAATAGGTATAGTCACCGTGCCCTGGACGAAAAACGTCCATAATTTTACTGTAATCTTTAGAGCGTTGATCGGTATTTTCAATCAGCAACCCAATACTTGTACCGGTCGTTTTGCCCTCAAATACACCTGATAAAATCTTAATTTCATCCCCTTCACGACGCTGTGTCGTGTAGCGGCTTTGCCCTGGCTTTCTTCTATCTAGGTCTACCTGTAAGTCAGCCTCGCTGATTTCAAGCCCTGCCGGAACACCATCTACAACACCACCCAGTGCTGTACCATGGCTTTCACCGAAGGTTGTCACTCGAAACAGCTGGCCTATGCTATTGCCTGCCATTAACTTTCCTCATTCCTCGTTACGGTTTTGGCCTAAAGCCTAAATGGGGCTATACCCCAAGTTTTGACAATGTTCACCACTGTCATTCTTTGCCGTATCAAGCTGCCAATGAATCGGCTTCATTTGCAGGCAATATACAGCAAAGCTTAATCGTTAAAGTATGCTACCAATTCTTTTTTACTGATCATGAACACACCTAAACCGCCGTGCTCAAACTCAAGCCAAGTAAATGGCGCACCTGGATATAATGCATCCATATGTACCATAGAATTACCCACCTCGACAAATAGAATACCATTCTCTGTTAGATGCTCGGCCGCATCTTGAAGCAGTACTCGGGTCACATCTAAGCCATCGTCACCAGACGCGAGGCCCAATTCAGGCTCATGATGGAACTCATCGGGCAGGTCGGCCATATCTTCAGCATCAACATAAGGTGGGTTTGCGACGATTAGATCGTACTTTTGACCCGGCACACCACTAAAGACGTCTGACTGAATCGCAAATACACGTTCGTCCATCATATGGTCATGGATATTCATTTCGGCCACGGCCAGCGCATCAAATGAAATATCCACGGCATCCACTTGTGCATTTTCAAAATGCTTAGCCAGTGCAATCGCGATACATGCAGAGCCCGTACACATATCTAAAATACGAGTCACTTCTTCAGGCGCTTGAACCCAAGGCTGAAACTGTTGGGTGATCAACTCTGCAAATGGAGAGCGCGGCACCAATACGCGTTCATCAACATAAAAAGGCATACCTGCAAACCACGCTTGATTCGTAAGGTAAGGCACAGGCATACGCTGCTCAATACGCAGCTTGATAACTTCAATTAAACGCTTTTTTTCTGTCCTAGTCAGCCTAGCTTGCATCAAGTCTTTTGGCGCATCTATCGGTAGATTTAGCGTTGGCAAGAGTAAATTTACCGCCTCATCCCAAGGATTGTCGGTACCATGGCCATAAAAAAGCCCATTTGCAACAAACTGACTTGTCGTCCAACGCAGCCAATCTTGCATGGTTACCAGATCTTCATAAGCCTCTTGGGCGATTTCATTGGTTATTGCTAATTCACTCATGATTATTCTCACACTTTGTAGATAGCCGCATTGTAGCGGTTTTTAGACTAGGTTTTTATGCTTTTTTTATTTAAAATGCGCGAATGAATAGAGAATACCCTGAAGTAGCTATGGCCTCTGATGACTTTGATTTATTCCGTGATGCAATTTCCGGAACACAACCCCTTAAGCAAGACACTGTGGTGCACGAACGTAAAGCCACCCGCTTCAAAGGCGAAGTGATTGCTGAGCAAAAGAAACAACATCAAGCTGAGTTTTATTTTTCAGATGAGTATGTACCAGATATTGATACTCATGGCACCATCAACTTTGTCAGACCGGGGGCCGATAAGTACCTTGCAAAGCAGTTAAGACGCGGTGACTATGCGCCAGAGCTGATTTTAGATATGCATGGTATGAATAAAGAAACGGCCAAAGATGAGCTTGCTGCGCTTATTCATGCCTGTAAAAAACAGCATATCAGTTGTGCATGCATCGTACATGGTATTGGTGAACGTATTTTGAAGCATAAGGTGCCCCATTATTTGGTACAACACCCTGATATTCTTGCTATGCACCAAGCACCTCTTGAGTATGGTGGTAAAGGCGCCATTTTGATATTGGTTGATTTACCACAAAACCCTGAATTTCGCAGATAAAAGTTAACAAGCATTAACGCAACCATTATCCAAACTAGCCTGTCGTTTACAAATACGCTATATTAGCCTGAATCATGTGCAGCCAGTTGATGAAAAAAACCTACGTTAGGTAAATAAATTGTACTGGCTGAAGACATTTAGCTTCTGTTTCTATCCTCAGGTTTAAAATGAACGATTTACTCAGTACAGATCTGACGATTTTACTCGTCGAACCCTCAGTGACCCAACGAAAGATTATCGCCAAAGAGCTCAAAGATGAAGGCGTGCAAAATATTGACTTTGCCGATTCAGTCAGCAGCGCCATAGATGCACTCAATCAGAATTTGCCGGATCTCATAATCTGTACACTTTACTTGGCAGATGGAGACGCACTTGCTCTATTGGATCATGTTCACGAGCACTTCAGTGAACATCAATTGCCCTTTATGCTGGTCTCCAGTGAAACTCGCCGGCAACAGCTTGAAGCTTATAAGCAATCAGGGGTCGTTGCGATTTTGCCAAAGCCATTTACCAAAGAGCACTTAGGCAAAGCCATTAACGCCACCTTGGATTTACTCTCGCCACAAGAGCTTGAGCTAGATTTATACGACATTCAAGACTTGCGAATTTTGGTCGTTGACGATTCCATGCTAGCCCGTAACCACATTC
The DNA here is from genome assembly GCF_001625695.1 of Pseudoalteromonas luteoviolacea H33-S. GTDB lineage: Bacteria > Pseudomonadota > Gammaproteobacteria > Enterobacterales > Alteromonadaceae > Pseudoalteromonas > Pseudoalteromonas luteoviolacea_B. The sequence continues at coordinate 124,466 of NZ_AUXY01000051.1, read as the reverse complement.
AACGTGTTCTGCAAAATCTTGGCGCAACACGTATCAGTGAAGCTGAAAATGGTGCTCAAGCTTTAAGCATATTAAATGAGAGCATGTTCGATTTAATCGTCACCGATTTCAACATGCCAGAAGTCAACGGACAAGAGCTAACAGAGGCAATTCGTCGCTCAGATGAACATGCCCATGTGCCAGTATTAATGGTAACGTCTGAGGCCAATGAAACACATTTAGCAAATGTTGCGCAATCAGGTGTCAATGCAATGTGTGATAAACCGTTTGAACCCAATATCGTAAAACAGCTCATCTATCAAATGTTAGAGCAAAATTAACCAAAAATTAGTTAATTAAACGACTCATCTTGGCCAAATCGACCACACCTCAGTTTTGGCCAAAATCTAGAAAAATTAAAACCCCATAATTATCAACAACTTAAAAATAAAATCTAAGCTGGCACAACCTTTGTAATAGTTATTACGTCTAAACATACAAAGGGAACAACAGCATGAACTTATTTACTAAAGTACTTACAACTAGCCTTTTTATTGGTCTATCAGCTTCAGCTAACGCGAGTTCGATTAGCAGTGATTTGTTAAGTGATGTGCAAAGTAGAGTGAGTGAAAACATTCAGTCGAGTTTAGTGGAGTTAAAAATAAACACTAAAAAGGCACTAGTAGATAGTTTGATCCGTACCAATAAGGACATCGAAATCGACCAGCCTGAAACAACACAGGCTAAAAAGGATAACTAATATGTTTAGTGAAGTAACATTGATTAGCTTATTAGCGATGCCAGTAGTGAGCTTATTGCTGGCATATTTTTCGATAGAAACCATCAAGATGATCAGTCAAAAGTGGTTTGAAGAGAGTACCTCATGATGTGGCGATTTATGACAATAAAAAACCCGCACAAGGCGGGTTTTTAAAACTGTACGAGGTTGCTAATTATAGCTCGCCTTCGTTTTCAGATAGGAACTTAGCAACACCTTCTGGGCTTGCGTCCATACCTGATTTACCTTCAGTCCAACCTGCTGGACATACTTCACCGTGCTCTTCGTGGAACGCTAGTGCGTCAACCATGCGAAGCATTTCGTCGATGTTACGACCTAGAGGTAGATCGTTAACTACTTGGTGGCGTACGTTACCTTCAGAATCGATTAGGAAAGAACCACGGAAAGCAACGCCAGCTTCTGGGTGCTCAACGTCGTATGCTTGACAGATTTCGTGTTTAACGTCAGCAACTAGGTCATATTTAACTGGACCGATACCGCCTTCGTTAACTGGCGTGTTACGCCATGCATTGTGTGAGAATTGAGAATCGATAGAAACACCGATCACTTCAACGCCACGCTTTTGGAATTCTTCGAAACGCTTGTCAAAAGCGATAAGCTCTGAAGGACAAACAAAAGTGAAGTCTAGTGGGTAAAAGAATACAACCGCTTTTTTACCTTTGATACGCTCATGTAGATTATAGCTATCTACGATTTCACCATTACCTAGTACTGCTGCTGCTGTAAAGTCAGGAGCCTGACGGCCAACTAATACACCCATTGTTTTCTCCAAATAGTTAGGTTTAGTTCCAATATACAAATCGTTTTGTAATTTGATTCTAATTATTGAGGCGCTGTTTACGAAAAACAACCCCTTGAAAAAATTTGCCTAAGTTTATTCAGCTCTGAGGAAAAATAACAATCGAATTAACCGATAGGTACAATCTAAAAATTCGATGAGGCCAATATTTAGACACAAAAAAGCCCCTTTCGGGGCGCTTTTAAATCATTAATCCATAATGTCATTTGGCATGTCGGCACGAATACCCTGCCATAGCTCACTTGACTGATGACCATATTTACGGATAAGCGCAATCGCTCTGTCGAAGTCACCTTGTTCAGCCAATGCCGTTAAATCTCGATAAAATTCTCTGGTCAATTTACGAATTTTCGGCTCAGAGAAGTAATGGCAGCCGATTTTCGAATAAAGGCCTCTAAAGCCATTTAAAATCAATACATAAATTTTGTTACCGCCTGCAATGGCAAGCTGATGATGTACTTGATAATCATAATCTGCAAATGCTTCTGCCGTATCAGGTAGCTCCTGGTATTGCGCCAGAATCTCAATCACTTTTTCAGCGTTTAACTTAATCGCAGCACGAGTATAAATTGCACTAATATTTGTTCTTGCAGACAATAATTGATCTGTTAGTTCAGGGACTTTATCTTCATCAAGACGAGCAAGTGCTTCTAAAATATTTAGACCCGATGTTTCCCAGAAATTGTTTACACGTGTCGGTTTGCCATGCTGAATAGTTAACCAACCATCTCGCGCTAATCTCTGTAATACTTCCCTTAAGGTTGTACGAGTCACACCGATAAGTTCTGACAGTTCACGCTCAGCTGGCAATATCGACCCCGGCGGAAACTCTCCATTCCAAATCGATTCTACTATATATTCCTCAGCAAATCCCGCTGGGCTCTTGGCTTTAAAAATTCTCATTTTGCACCACTTAAATTACAACCAAAGGCAAGATACATTCAGCGCAAGCAACTCTCGGTAGCAGGCGCAGCATGATACTGCAACTCGTTAATCTACTGATTGTACCAGATGGATATAAAGTAACAAGCGCAACAGTGATATGAAGGCAGAGTAATTCGTGTTTAGATAGCATATAGGAACAAATTGCTTAGTTTCCTTCATAGTAGAGTGCAATTTGCGTCATACATCAAACCAACAATCTTGTGGATAGCCTCACTTAATCTTAAATAGTCACCATCAGGTGGCAACAACCGAACAATAGAGTACAAAGTGGGAACTAAATGAAAAACGGATAGACTAACAATCTGTTTACTAAACGAATTGATAACTTACAAAGCATGATAAAAGTAATTTACTCCCTTTAATGTGACCTACATTAAGGTGCAAATAGCTTGATGCATTGACACTAGATAGCCATAATAGCGGGCAAAAAAGGAGACATACATGTTTGATAGACTCGCGAGTTTTTCTCGTACCACCACAGCTTGGGGCTTATTGTTTTTAAGTGCGCTTACTTTCGAAATCGTTGCACTATACTTTCAGTACGCCATGGGTCTAGAGCCCTGTGTGATGTGTATCTATCAACGTACAGCAATGTTAGGGGTTTTAATCGCAGCCTTTTTTGGGCTTTGCAGTAAGAATAATTACCTTGTTCGATTAATAGCGACTGCTGGATGGGGTGTATCAGCTATATGGGGGTGGCTACTTGCGCGTCAGCACCTTGATATGCAAACCACTACAGATCCTTTTGCTTTTACCTGTTCTTTTGAACCTAACTTCCCTGTTCCTTTGCATGAATGGATCCCATCCTTTTTTGCCGTAACAGGTAGCTGCTCAAACATAGACTGGTCATTTGCAGGACTATCTATGCCAGGCTGGATGGAAGTTATTTTTGCAATTTATGCCATTAGCTTTTTGATTTTTGCGCCTATGGTTATTTTTAAGAAGTAAATTAGAGAAATATATGATTTTTAGACTAAGCCAAATTCCTGCACTTGCGTCGCTATCTTTACGTGAAAAGCAGCAAGTTAAAGCAATAGCGATTTCCATGCTATCGGCAAAAAGTAAGGTCATATTGGCTGTATGCAAACTCGCTCTGTTAACCCCCTTATTTATGGCACTTGCCTACTTTGAAGGCTGGTCACTTTTACCTGTGTTGCTTATCACTGGTATTGCATACCCGCTCTTAACAGCCCCTATTGAAGTACAGTTTGCTTTAAAAAACTTAGATAAAGCTTTGTCTGAATTTAAGCAGAGCCAAAATTAGGCTCTGCATTCTCTATTTATTCCAATACGACATGGGCTTCTATTTTATCTATTAGCCCTGTCCCTATACCTTTCACTCTTGCCAGCTCTTGTATATTGAAAAATAATCCTTCTCGCTCCCTTGAGTCCACAATTGCTTGCGCCTTTGATTTGCCTATTCCTGGTAATTTCATTAGCTCATCAACTGCTGCTGTATTCACATTGACCTGTAGGGTCGACGTTTCTATATTCTTTACCGCTTGTGCCTGAGCAGCATTGTTAAAAGTTAACAAAAGCACTAGAAAGCCAATATTCCATATTTGCTTGAGCATTTAATTTCTCCTTAAACTGTTTGTGAGTTTCACCATGCTTAAAAAAGTGATTAAGCAATGTAACCATAGGATTTATCACTGACTTTTGTAAAATACCTAAGAATATTTTCATTGTATTTTTTTCATATGGATCGTCTAATTGGCAGCGATTGAGTTGCAAAAAAATCAAATACAGTTTACTGTATAAAAAAACAGTGTTTTATGGAGGGTGATCATGGCTGTTATAGTAAAGTATGTGGTTGAAAGAAATGGAGTAGAGCGAATGACATTTACTAGCAAAAAAGAGGCAGATGCCTACGATAAAATGCTGGATGTGGCAGAGGCGCTTGAAGGGATGCTAGATAAGGTAGATGTGCCACTGAGCGAGCAGCAAGTAGAGTCTCTTGCGCTAGAAATGGCAAAATACAAAGATGACTTTATCTCTGTACTAAAAGGCAGTAAGCCAACAGCAGAAAAAGAGCCGAAAAAAACGACCAAAAAAGCCGACGTTGAAGATGATAAGGTGACTGCTATTAAACAAGCATGATACTGCCTTTATCTATACTTGCTTATTCATTCCAAAAACGCAAAAACGCCGACCTATCAATATAGCTCGGCGTTTTAATATACTTGAAATATCTTGTTAGATTACTTCAATACTGACGCTACAGCATCTGCAAAGTAATCAATATTACTGTGGCTAATACCAGCAACATTTACACGGCTAGAACCCACAATGTAAATTGAATACTCTTCACGAAGACGATCGATTTGCGCTTTATTAATCCCTAAGAAAGAGAACATACCGTGCTGACGCTCAATGAATGAGAAGTCATGTCCTGTATTTCTTTGCTCAAGGCTGTCTTTAACCAAACTGCGAAGGCCATTAATTCTGTCACGCATTTCAGCCAGCTCTTGATGCCATTGCTGTGTTAATTCATCGCTCGATAAAATCGTATTTACAATATCAGCACCGTGTGCTGGCGGCATTGAATAAATGCTACGAACAACGCTTAACAATACTGAGTTTGCAACATCCGCATTCGCCGCATCTTTTGAAATGATCGAACATGCACCAATTCGCTCGCGATACAGGCCAAAGTTTTTAGAGCAAGAAGAACAGATAATCATTTCTTCTACTGTCTGAGCTAATAAACGAAGACCGTTTGCATCTTCATCTAAGCTAGTGCCGAAGCCCTGATATGCAATATCGACTAGTGGCGTGAAGCCTACTTCTTTAGCAAGATCTGCAAAAATTTGCCATTGCTCTGCATTTAAATCCATACCACTTGGGTTATGACAGCAGGCGTGCACTAAAACAACATCACCTTTTGGTACTTGCTTAAGCGTGTCAATCATCTCGTCAAAAAGCAGGCCTTTGTTTTCATAATCGTAGTACGGATACTCTTTTACCGTTAAGCCAGCCGCTTCAAACAAGCTAATGTGGTTTGCCCATGTTGGTGTAGTCACCCATACTGTCGCATCTTTGTTGCAACGCTTGATGAACTCAGCTGCAACACGCAATGAACCTGTACCACCTGGCGTTTGAGCCGTACGAACGCGATTGGCAAGTAATGTTGTATGGCTATCGCTTAACAGCAATTGTTCCATTTTTGTACAGAAATCTAAATTACCTGCTAATCCAATATACGATTTTGTTGTTTCGTTTTCTAAACGAAATGCTTCTGCTTTTTTAACCGCTTTTAAAACTGGTGTAGCACCCTGCTCATCTTTATATACACCAACACCTAAATCGATCTTGTTAGGGTTATCGTCTTGCTTATAAGCTGCCATTAGGCCCAAAATAGGATCTGTTGGTAATGGTTTTAGTTCTGAAAACATGTGTATTTTATTCCTATTAAAACTGATACGCACAAAAATCAAAAGAGACGAAAAATCGCTCACACTTTTGCAAGCTCGCCTCTATTTATCTAAGTATTTAACTCGATATTACGTAACAATTGTGGGGGTTATAGTTGCCATAATACTACCACAATTTAACAAGAACACGAGACTTGTTACTTGGGAAGGTAATGCGTTATTTTCATGCAAGCCGCGACAAGTACAGATAAATTGTCAGCAGTAAAAAAGTCTTTACTAAAAGCCTCTGCATCAATGATCCCGATACAATCGAGCTTGTCATTTAACAGCGGTATGCAAACCTCCGCTTGTACTTTTGGGTCACAGGTATAATACTCGCCACCCTGCGCAATATATTCAGGAATATTATTGATAATGCGAGACTTTTCAGAAAGTACTGTCTGAATATTATTTGATGTTGCTGCAAACTGCTCATTGATAGGAAATAATGGGCGGCTAGGTGCACCATTGTACGCGAGTTTAAGCAATTGTTGATCACCGTCAACTTGTCTTGACTGATAAATACCGAACCACTCGACACCAGTTTTGTTAGTCACAAACTCGACGATTGTTTGAAGCTTAGACAATAAAACGTCATTTTCTTGCGTTCGCGCTATGATCGTTTCCAACTCAAATGGCGCTTCTTGTAAGTGACCAAATAAACTACAACTTCCCCCCTCACCAAGTTCTGGTATTTGATAAGACCAGATCGTTTGAGCTTTATGTGACACTAAATAAGCATCCAGTGCATCAAGCTGTGATTGAACAAGTGTATGGTCAAGGGAAGTTTGTGTTTTATCTAAGTATGCAGAAATCATTTAGCCATCCAAACATCTATATATCTAAACGCAATTTAACACGCAAACGCGCCTTTGCCTATAGGCACAAGCATGTTTTTTATCATTGGGAGTTAAAAGAAAGGGGATATCGTAAAAAAATTTCAATTCTAATAAATAGATAGGTGGACCTGCTTAATCCAACGAATAGACCAATTTAACTTCATTTCCAATTCGATTGTAACTGACACTATCAGCAATTTCTGAGAGTAGCTGAACCCCCCTTCCATGCTCATTAGATAATGTACTATCGCTTGGCAAGTCAGGCTGAGAAAAACCTCTACCTGAATCTTTGATATCAAAAGTGATTGACCGTTTTTCGGGGCTATAAGAGGCCGCAATTTCAATAAACGCTTCGGTGAGCTTAGACAGCGCATCAGCACGCTGTGTGTAGTACTCTAAAAATCCATCTTCTTGATTTTTTAACTCTGAACTGATCCCCAAAACCCCGTGATCCAGTGAGTTATTATATGCCTCTGACAGTAGCAAAAAGATGTTCGAACGGTGTGCATCCACCCCTTCAACATTACTAAGCACATTAACCACTTCCAAAACAGGATCAGTCACTTTCATTTGCTCAGCGTCTAAGGAGACAGCAATCTCAAAAGGCAGTGATGAGTAATGCGTTTCACCTGAATGCTCTAACTCCGCCGGCAAACAATTGATAATCGCAATGCTCAAATCATCTTGTTGCTCCGCATGCTGCGCATAGTTACGCACTTTATCAATGACTTCTTGTGTGGTGATTTCGGGCGTACTTTGCAACGTATCTATAAAACGCCCTTCTCCAAACATCTCTCCATCAGGCCCTTCACTCTCAATAATGCCGTCAGTTGCCATAACGAGTCGAGTGCCCTTCTCCACTTCAAAGTGTAGTATGGTCCTCTCGAATTCATCATCGTCGAGTATCCCTAACGCCATATGCTGAGATTCAACCGTTTTTAAAACACGACCTTGTTCATTGACTAGGTAAACATCGGGTAACCCGCCAAGCCAAGCTGAGATATTTTTACCTGAACTACTGAGCTCAATAATTGCAGCTGCACAAAACATATGGCCGGGTAATAAGGTATATAATGAGCTGTTTAACTCTGTGGCAATGTCACCCACTGCCATCCCTTTTTGCACCATAGTGTAAAAAATACGTGAGGCTGGCAAAGCACCGACAGCAGCAGCTAACCCATGACCAGTAAAATCCCCTAATAAACAGTAAAACCCGCCAATTGGGCTTTTCGCCATAAGGAACATATCTCCGTTGAACATAGATGCGGGAGAAAGGTGAAAATCACACAGACTATCAAATTTTTCTTGCCCTGATAGCGCATTGCGAAAAATGTGCTCTACGATTTCATGTTCACGTTCGGTCTGATTGTAGTGATACTCTAGTAACTTTTTCTGCTCGTGCGCTTCTTTACTGAGTTTTCTGGTGCGCGCATGCGCTCTAATTTTGGCGGAAAGAATGATCCTATCGAAAGGCTTGTGAATGAAGTCGTCTCCGCCGACTCTTAGGCATTTTTCGAAGCTAGCATGATCTTCAAGTGCGGTAATAAAAATGATAGGTAAATACACATCTCCTGCGTATTCTTTTATTTTTGGCGCAGTCTCAAAACCATTCATCACTGGCATCATGACATCCAATAGCACAATATCAACTTCATGTTGATGTAACAAAGTCAAAGCCTCTTGACCGTTATTCGCTACCAAAACATCATAATGCTGCTGCTCAAGCATAGCTGTGAGCAGTCTACAGTTGAGGGGTTGATCATCAACCACTAAAATAAGCATGCTAAATTAAGCTCTGCTAATCTATTTCAAACTTTTTATCGAATCTCGAGATTTGCAATATCTTTTTTAACTGGGGTCGGCAATTGCTGATTTGAATACTACCAACTGAATCACCGAGCGTTTTTTTCATATTTAACAACATGCCCAATGCTGAACTGTCCATGTAGTCTGTGTCTCGCAAATCAACAACGACTTTCTCAGTTTCATCGTTCACTTCGGCATATGCTTGGCGAAATGATTGCACTAAATTAAAGTCAAACTTCCCTTTAATCTGAATTGTTAAGGTCTTTCCGTCAGCTGAAGCATTTTTGCTCAGGCTCATTGCAAGCTCCTACTCTAAATTTGGTTTTGTTATCCATCTTTATGTTTTAAATATAATCGTATTACGTAATTTCGCCAAAAAAATATAACGACACAAAACACTTTTTGTTAGTATCCAAAATAAGATAACTAGTTTGGAGAAAGCAATGTCAGATGGTCGTTTAGTATATTCTACCGAGCTGGGACGAATTAAACCAGAAGACGAGCAGCTACAACAAGACGTTAAGCTGTTTAAAGATGGTCATATTCGTATCGAGCGTCAAACCAAAGGGCGAAAGGGTAAAGGTGTTATGTTAGTCGTCGGCATAGACCCAAGCGAACATGATTTAAAAAAGCTAGCTAAATCATTAAAAAGTAAGATGGGACAAGGTGGTGCCGTCAAAGAAGGCATTATTGAAATTCAGGGTGACGACAGAGAAAAGCTTAAAGGCTTATTGGTTGCACAAGGTTTTAAAGTAAAAATAGCAGGGGGTTAATTCCCTGCTACCTTCATTATATCGGGGTTTTGCGCAAACACCCCCTGCTCTGTCAGTGGCGCGCTATAGTAGTAGCCTTGCACAATGTGGCAATTGTTACGCTGTAAAAAAGCGACCTGATCAGCAGTTTCCACACCTTCGGCAACGACTTTCATACTGAGCTTCTGCGCCATCGCAATGATAGCCGCAGTGATTTCCATATCGTTCGTATCTTGTGGTATATCCTTCACAAATGACCTATCTACTTTAAGAACATCAACAGGGAAGCGTTTTAAATAACTCAGCGAGGAATAACCCGTCCCAAAATCATCAATAGACAAGGAGACACCTAGCTTTTTCATTTCTTTCAATTGCTCAATTGCCGCTTCGACATCACCCATAAGCATACTTTCTGTTAGCTCTAGGTGCAGCATTGACGGTGCAAGGCCCACTTCGCTTAAAGTTTGAGAAATGGTCTCTATTAAGTTTGAATCTTTAAACTGTCGAGCAGACAGGTTGATTGAAATATCTGCTGTGCAGCCTTTGGACTTGAGCACCGCAGAAAAGCGACACGCCTCTTTTAACACCCATGTGCCAATTTCAACAATCAAACCTGTTGCCTCAGCAATAGGGATAAATTTCGTTGGTGGAATATTGCCTTCAGTTGGGTGATTCCATCTGATCAGCGCTTCATAGCCCACTATTTTCCCTGTTCGGCTGTCAATTTGAGGCTGGTATTGCAGCGAGAATTGCTGACTTTTTATAGCTTGTCGAAGCTCGTTTTCTATATGAAGGCGTTCATTTGCTGCTGCATTCAATTCCTGTGAGTAGAAATGGAATGTATTTCGTCCTTTGGCTTTGGCTTCATACATGGCCAAATCTGCATGTTTCAACAGCTGCTCTTCTTCTTGGCTATCAAATGGTGCAAGCGTAATACCGATGCTCGCACTGACTATCACCTCATTATTACCCAGTAATATTGGCTGCCCTAACGTCTTTTGAATAGTGTGAGCAACGTCCATGGCATTATCTCGGGTGCTTATTCCACTGAGCAAAACAGCAAACTCGTCACCGCCTAAACGGGCAATGGTATCTTCCGCTCTGAGGCGTTGCTTCAATCTGTCTGCAACTTCTACTAACAGTCTATCTCCAGCATCATGACCCAGTGTATCGTTAATGCGTTTAAATTCATCCAAGTCGAAATAAAACAACGCAAATGCATAATGCCCCCGAGACGCCAGCGCCATAGACTTTCGCAATTGCATACGGAAAAAAGTACGATTAGCGAGTCCAGTCAATGTATCAAAATAAGCCAATTCCTCCATTTTTCTTTGGCTTTCTTTGACAAAAGAGATGTCTTGCGCAGACGCAACATAGCTTGAAATACGTCCCCCATTCTCTCGAATTGGAGAAATACTCAAACTCACCCAAATTTGCTCATTATCACTGCTTTGCAACAGCGTATCACCGCGCCAGTAATTTCGACTCTTCAAATCAAAGTCAATGTCGTCGATTAAAATCGCCATTTCATTAGAAATGATACCAAGCAATGGCGAGTCCAAAAAGTGAGACTCAGGAAACCCTGTCATCTCCACCATTTTTGGATTGACATATTCGATTTTAAAACGCTCATTGGTTATTACCACGCCTGTTCCAGAAAAAGCCACGGCTTTAGAGAGACGATTTGCCGCTTTTTCAGCAATTTCCTTCTCACTAATACGTTGGTTTAACCCATTTACTAATTTTTTAATGTCATCACTCATGTCGTTGAATGACGCATTAAGGAGCCCAATCTCATCATCACTATCAGTGAGCTTAGGGTGGTCCCACTGGCCGCGACCAAAGCTAATCAACACCTTAACGAGCTGGTTTATTCGCTTCAAAATCAAGTGATAAATTACTTGATGTAGCAACATAGCAACAAAGGCGGCATATAAAACAAATAAACCAAAGAACTTCACTTTTAGCTCTTCAAGCGCATATAAAGCAGTATCTCTGCGTTTATACATGCCGACGTACCAATCTAACTCACCAAGGTGCATTACATTAGCTATGTGACCAGCCTTATCATGAATGAATTCATCTTGATAGCTTGGCAACCTCACTTTAAGCGCAGTATCAATGACTCGTTGGATTGCTTGTGGTAACGCATCTTTTGTTTGTAGTTCAGATGTATCTGTGGCATCAATTAAATTAGGCGCAGAAACAATTCGGCCCTGTTTATCAAAAATAATATAACTTTGATCTGAAGTCGGCTTTGGCAGGTGAGCCAGTAATGTTTCAAGCTCTAAATCGCTGCCTGTAAACCCTCTATACTCATCACCTTCATAAAGTGGCACCAAAATACTCACAACCCATTTGTTCCAAACAGGATCATGATGTACATCAGACCAGACAGCCTCTCTAGTAGGATTTAATTCTTCACGTAAAAGCGGTTGCGCATGAATATTCGCTTGCCGATTCTGTGCACTATCCAATAGCACAGAATTGGGTGGTGCGATGCGAACAAAATCTTCAGTGGTGTAAATATAAAAGTTAAAAAAGTCCTGCAGCAATATCGGAGAGAGCGTATTCCATAGCGTTTCCGATTTTTGGAACAGTACTTTGTCAGTATCGGATAATGTTTCTTTTAATATGTACGCAGCAGACATGCCATTTGCTGCAACACTGTGTACCTTACCATCAAGGGCGTTGACTGGCACTTCAACATCAATGGGCGAATTGGTAACTGGGAGCAACTTTTTTGTCACAACGACATTTGTTTGCTGCGCCAAGTTTTTTTTAAGCTCTAAGTATTGCACAAACTGTTGCAGCATTTGCTCGCTTAAATCATGCAGTTGGACAAATTCAGCCTCTATTAGGTGCTTCTCTTCAGACTTTAACATCAAAGCAGCAGCAAATACCCCCGCGATAACGCATACGGCGGAAATCAAAATTGATAATTTCACACTTAGAGAATTAGCACCAAAACGCGAAGGAGGACGACGATTGCCCACGATAAACTCTTTACCTAGCTATGTTTTTTTTCATATATTGTCTTGAATATATCAGATCACACAAATCGTAGCCAATGCATTTCTGGTATAATTTAAAATACCTTGTTGTAATTGCCTTAATATCTGTGTTAATAATAATGATAACACTGTAAATATGAAAACGAACAGATTATGAACTATTTTGCGCGCCGCTATTTTTTCTTTTTTAGCTTCTTTAGGTGAAGAGGCTTAACTGTTTGCGCGTGAAAACGAATAGCTAAGCCTCCCAACATCTGGGAGGCTTTTTTTTTGGCAAAATGGGAGTGAGGACCATGACGCAAGATACTTTAAATGCATTGAGAACAGAGATTAACGAAATAGACTCTGAGCTATTAGTGCTGCTGGCTAAACGCAGAAGGATAAGCCACGGAGTACTAGAGTATAAAATAAACAACAACAAGCCAATTCGAGATGAAGAACGAGAGCTAGCACTACTTGAAAAGCTCATCAGTTACGGAAAATCTTTAGGTCTTGACCCTTTTTACATCAACAACGTTTTCCAAGTTATCTTAGAAGACTCGGTTCTTAATCAGCAGGCACTATTGCAAAAGAGTTTAAACCCAGAGGCAGTCAATGACACCCACCGCGTAGCTTATCTCGGTGGACAGGGCTCTTATAGCCAGCTGGCATGCCACAAGTATTTTAGCCGTCGCCCAGGTAAAGTCGTCGAACTTGGTTGCCAATCTTTCGAAGAAATCACCACCTCTGTTGAGCATGGTAAAGCTGACTTCGGTATATTACCAATTGAAAATACCAGCTCCGGTAGTATCAACGAAGTCTTTGATCTAATGCAACACGCGCAAGTGTCTATCGTTGGAGAGGTGACACACAGCGTTGAGCATTGCCTGCTCGCACAGCCTGGCACTGAGCTTAAAGATGTGAAAAAAATATTTGCTCACCCTCAGCCATTTGCCCAATGCAGTCGATTCTTACAAAGCTTAGCGGATGTCATTCATGAAACCTGTGATTCCACCTCCAGTGCCATAAAATTTGCCGCAGAATGTGAACAAAGTGCCGCTATTGGTTCTGCACAGTCTGGTCGCGCCCAAGGTTTAGAAGTCATTAAAAGTGAATTGGCTAACCAAGCTGAAAATCACAGCCGCTTTATTGTTGTTGCGAGAAAACCACTGCAAGTCTCTACTCAAATACCCACTAAAACGAGTCTTATTATGGCAACCAAACAGCATGTGGGCTCACTGGCAGATGCATTGATGGTGTTTAAAGAGAACAGTATCAACATGACAAAACTTGAATCTCGCCCAGTACCAGGCAACCCTTGGGAGGAGGTATTTTATGTTGACCTTCAAGCAAACATTGCTGATCCAGTTGTTCAAAACGCACTTGAAGCTCTTAAAGCGCACACGCAAACGGTAAGAATACTCGGCTGCTATCAAAGTGAGTCGCTCAAAGCGGTAGACCCAATCTAATAGTCAACCGTAGGTTTTCGTGAACGGGTAATAGAATAAAACAGTGGAAAAAGCGCTATGTACCTAGCGCTTTTTTAATTTAAGAAGCAAGCTCATCTAACACTTTAGCATCATTGGCTTTATTTAAAATCCCACGGCTTTGCGCTAAGAAGGTATGCGCACTGTCTGAGAAATAAGTTTGTGCTTTGTCAAAGCCATCAATCAAGGCCTGCTTATCACCTTGCTTTAAACTCTGAAGTGTTTGTGCAAAAGTATCTTGATAGCTGGCAAGTAGCCCTTCGACATCTTCAAACTGAGCTAACATGATATCAGCATACAATTCCGGAGACTGCGCAAACAAACGGCCAACCATCATTAGTTCTAATTGATATATAGGTGATGAGCAGCTGCGCAGCTCTTCCAGAGTATGGCACTGTTTTGCTAAGAACTGCCCATAGACAAACGTTGTTAAGTGGCGCATAACCTGAATAATCTGCATTGCTTGATCGTGCTTTTTCGCTTCCATTGGCACAATATGGCATCCCCATATTTGCAGCTGTTTTAATAATCCACTGCATGCATTTTCATCACGGCCATGACAAGCAACTACAGTTTGCTTAACCCAATGCGAAATATCCGGTCCAAACATCGGGTGTAATCCAACCACTGGGCCTGCGTGTTTATTGAGTAAACTTTTTAAAGGGCTTTGCTTAACAGAGGTAATATCTGCCAAAATGCATTCAGGATCTAATGGCGGCAAATCTGCTATTACCTGATCTAAACTGTTTATCGGCACACTCACGAGCACGAGTTTAGCGCCTGCTAACACTGAACTGGCATCCGTTTGCTGAGATTTGTCGAGTATTTTTACCTCATACCCTGAACGTTTAAACTGTTTTGCAAACAGCTGGCCCATCGCCCCTTGACCACCGACAATAACAATAGGTGAAAGTTGTGGCGCTGCACATGCCAATTTACTTTGTTGGTTTTCATAAGCTTCACGCATCATGCGACGCAAAATATCTTCTACCAACTCTGGGTTAACGCCCTTCTCTTCAGCCTGTTGACGGCGAGCAGCGATCAACGCCGCCTCTCGATCTGGAGCATGTAGCGCTGCGCCCTTTTGTTGTTTGATCTGACCTACCTGTTCAGTCAGTCTTCTTCGCTCAGCAAGTAAGCTCACCAGTTCACTATCACAACGATCTATCTGTATGCGCAGCTCATCTAGGCTTAAGTTCTCTCTCATTCCCATACCGTAAACCTTAATTTACACCAGTAAATAATAAATTACACCCAGTCTAACAGGACGAATTTTATTAAGAAAGCGTCAATTTGTTTCTTCATACTATTGTAGGGTACAAACGCAGGAGTTTTATACTAAGTAAAAAATAAGAAAGTGTTTTGAAGTGAGTTTGGTGGCTAATATTGAAAAAGTGAGAGCCTGAAACCAAACAGACCGCATAAAGCGGTCTGTTTGTTAAGCATAGGTAGTATGCGCGTATTAGTTAAGTTTCTCTTTAATACGTGCAGATTTACCAGAACGCTCGCGTAAGTAGTAAAGCTTAGCACGACGAACCGCACCACGACGCTTAACTGTAACGCTATCAACCACTGGGCTGTGTGTTTGGAAAACACGCTCAACACCTTCACCGCTTGAGATCTTACGAACAGTGAAAGATGAATGAAGGCCACGGTTGCGCTTAGCGATTACAACACCTTCAAAGGCCTGTAGACGCTCTTTGTTACCTTCTTTTACACGTACCTGTACAACTACTGTATCACCAGCGCCGAACACTGGTACGTCTTTTTTAAGCTGCTCTTCTTCAAGCGCTTTAATAATATTTTGGTTTACTTTTGCCATTTTATTTCTCACATTCCTAGGAGTAACTGTCTTCTAGCCACAAGCTTCATGTTCTTGCTGAAATTCAGCGAGAAGCCTTGCTTGCTCCTCAGTCAGAGCTAGGTTACGCAACAAGTCCGGACGGCGTAGCCAAGTCCTGCCTAATGACTGCTTTAAGCGCCATTTTGCAATTTCTTTATGGTTCCCACTGAGTAATACAGCAGGGACCTGCTTTCCATCCAATGTTTCAGGCCGAGTATAGTGAGGGCAATCTAACAGGCCATCCGAAAATGAATCCTGCTCAGCAGACTGATTGTGACCAAGCACACCTGGCACTAATCGCGCAACTGCGTCAATAAGTGTCATAGCGGGCAGTTCGCCACCACTGAGAATAAAATCACCAATGGACCACTCTTCGTCTACATGAGACTCGATGATCCGTTCATCTATACCTTCATATCGACCCGCAACTAAAATCAACTTCTCAGACGTTGCCAATTCAGCAGCGCCTTGTTGGTCTAGTTTGCGCCCTTGTGGAGACATGTAAATTACTTTTGCACCATCACCAGCTGCAGCTTTTGCATCTAGAATGGCTTTTTCAAGCGGCTCTACCATCATCAACATACCTGGACCACCGCCATAAGGGCGATCATCTACAGTACGATGCTTGTCAGTCGCATACTCTCTTGGATTCCAACAATTGAACTCAATCAAACCGTTTTTCACAGCTCGACCAGTTACACCTTGCTGAGTAACTGCATCAAACATTTCAGGGAACAACGATACAACGCCGACCCAAAGTTTTTGCTGTTTACTCATTAAAATGCTGGATCCCAATCAACCGTAATTTCACGTTCTTCATGCTTAACTTCAACAATGACAGAGTCTGTCAAAAATGGAATTAAGCGTTCAGTCTGACCAAATGCATCTTTTTTGTTTGCTTTCACAACCAAAACGTCATTTGAGCCAGTCTCCATAAGGTCATCGACATGACCTAAGTTATAACCTTTATTGGTTACAACCGTCATACCAATTAAGTCTCGCCAATAAAACTCCCCTTCAGGTAATTCAGGAAGCTGCTCACTATTAACGGCGATTTCAGCATTGGTATAAGCCATTGCTTCGTCTCGGTCGTTAATGTTCGCAAATTTAGCGATGAAACCCTTGCTGTGGCGACGCCAGTCGCTCACTTCAAGAGCTTGCCATTTACCTTGTTGCCCTATCAACCATGGGCTGAAATCGAAGATCCCTTGGGGATCATCAGTAAATGAATGCACCTTAAGCCAACCCTTAATACCGTAAGGGGCACCTAATTTGCCGACAACGAGTGTCGAGGTGTTATCTTGACTCATGGTTACACTTACGCCTATTAAGCCGCTTTACGAGCGTCTTTAACTAACTTAGCTACGCGATCTGAAAGAGATGCGCCCTGACCTACCCAGTGATCAACACGAGCAAGATCTAGACGAATTTTTTCTTCCTGACCAGAAGCGATTGGGTTAAAGAAACCTACTTTCTCGATGAAACGACCGTCACGCGAGAAACGGCTATCCGCAACCACGATTTGATAGAATGGACGCTTTTTAGCGCCGCCACGTTGCAAACGAATAGTTACCATACCGTCCTCTACATAGATTGACTGTTTTCATTAATAAGATATAACTTCCCACTACGGGAAGCTGGGGAATTGTACGAGTTTTTCTCAACAATGCAAGTATGTTTTAGATTTAATTCTCAATCTTGACATAGCTAGGTCGGTTTAGACCTAAAATGCAATCGTCATTTGGCTTCGTACCCGCCAAAATAAAGAAACGGATGCTGTTGAAAACACCCGTTTAAATGCTCAAGCAAAGCGAATTTCGCCTTGCTCGCAGGGAGACATTACCGCCTAGAAGGTATATTTAGCATTAATTGCAAAATTACGTCCTGGCTGTGTGTATTGCTCTAGGTTTGCATCAGCCGCTTGCCCTGCAACACTTTCATAAGGGATATATTCTTTATCTAACAGATTAAAGACACCAGCATTGAGTCGCAGGTTACCGAAATCATACTCAGCATAGAGATCGACTGTTCCCCAACCACCAGTTTTAATTCTGTCATCTGTTGGAACCTTAGTCATACGCTTAGCCGCTTTAAACGCAGCCGTAACTGACCAGCTGTCCATCTCATAGCGTGTCTTTACAAAGCCGTTTAGAGGACTGATTGAACTTAGATACTCATTAGTTTCTTTATCTTTGCCTTGTACATATGTAAGACCAGTATCGACAGAAACGTTATCACTTACCCAAACGGTAAAGTTCGCTTCTAACCCTTTAATCTCTACCTCACCAATATTGTGGTACTGATAATACGTCTTAGGCGGCATGTTAGGTATTTGACTAGGCTCAACACGAACGACCTTATTACCTATAAAGTCATCGAACTTAGTATTAAATAGTGTTACAGAAAACTGCTTTGAGTCAAAACCACCTTTCACACCAAACTCTATACTGTCACTGGTCTCTGGATCTAAATCAGGGTTCGGTAAAATCTGGTAAATAGGTTCAACACCATGGCTTTGATAGGCCAGATCATGAGGTGGAATTTTAAAGCCACGAGAGTATTGCGCCACTACATTCAAGTTATCTGAAACTGCATATACTAAGCCAAGCTTTGGCGATAGCGCAGTTTCACTGATATCTCCAAACTCTGTGCCTTCATAAAGCTCACTTTGTTTTGCATCCATATCGTACTTATCAAGGCGCAAACCCGCGTTCAATGTAACAGCATCAGACAAAGCAATATTATCTTGTACAAAAAGACCTAACATGGTGGTGTCTGCACCAGGGAATGTTTTTTGTCCCTCATTATCAAGTATTTTATTACCTTGTGCATCGATTCGGGTTTTTAGACGAGGTCTTGATGTTTCATAGCCATCATAATCAAAGCCATAAACAAGTTGATGTGACACAGAACCAAACTCTAGCTGCTTATCTAATACTAAGCGTGCACCAAGAATAGACTGCTCGAAACGATAGTCGTTGTAATCCGTGTAAGGCCCAATACGGCTGCGACTTCCATCATTTGCACGAGTCTGATTACTGATTTGTTCAAAGTCAGTATAATAAACTTGTGTACTTAAGTTATCGTAAAAGCTTGTCGCTGTTGAAGTATCAAACTCTAATGACAAAGAAAGGCTTTCGTTATCATCTCTTGTTTCATACTTATTTGCCGTGATTACTTGCTCGCTGTCTTGGTCAAAGTAATCAAGCGTCGCCAAAACACGCTCGCTGTCAGTCAATTTAAACTCCGACTTTAGCAATAACGCATTTGATGTGTAGTCAAATCCTGGAAGATTTTCTTGATAATTTTGCGTTTCTTCGCCATCCCGACGCGTCACTTGAATCGATGTGGCGTTTAGATCACTAAGTTGCTTTGCAAATGTTGCTGTGGCGCTCTTTTCCGAGTTAACGCCGTAATAGCCAATACCAACTTGAGCATAGCTATCTTCATTAGCTAGGTAATCAGACGGATTTTTTGTCGATATAACAATAATGCCACCCAAAGCATCAGAGCCATAAAGAGATGATGCAGCACCTTTTGCCACTTCAATTTGCTTTACGTTATCAACATCAAAGTAACCGCGACCAATGATTAAGCCGCCACCACCAGAATAAGCATCATTCAAGCGGCGTCCGTCTTTGACGTAAACAACACGATTTCCACCAATACCACGAATATTGAGCGCTTGGGCTTCACCTGTTGAGCCCGTAGTTGTGATCCCTGTTTGATACTTAAATGCACTATTTAAGTCCACTGCTAACTCACGTTCAATTTCTTGTTCGGTGACAACATTCACAGAGCCAGCAACATCCTCAAGCTTTTGCTCAATACGCGACCCTGATACTACGATAACCTCGCTGTCTTTCTCAAATTGCTCCGCAACTGAACTTGGCGCAGTAAAGACCGCAGCTGCAATACTTAGCGAAATAGTAGTTTGTTTAAACATTATCTTTTAACCTCAAACAGGAAGAACGAATAAATTTCGCTGTGCACTATAAAGGTATTTTTAAACCATCGCAAACGATAATTATTTGCATTTCTATAATCATGTAGATTTTAGTTTCTTGAGAATGTATTATTACCGTCATTGGATACACAGACTCATAAGGGATTTATCAGTCGCTCAAACTGCCCTTCAAACGTGCAGTAACGAGTCAAAAACTCAAGTAATTAACACGTGAGAGAACAATGAAACATACCCTTTATATTGGTATTTTACTGATGCTGAGTAGCTTCGCTGCGAACGCTGAACGCTTGGTCGTCGCTGGTGGCACCATTACAGATATCGTCTATGCGCTCAATGCAGGTGAGTCTGTCGTTGCAGTAGACACCTCAAGTACATGGCCACCAAAAGCAACAACCCTGCCAAAGGTTGGCTATTATCGTGATTTGGCCGCAGAAGGTATTTTATCGCAAAAGCCAACCATGATTTTGACCCTAGAAGGCGCCGGCCGCCCTGAAGTACTCACGCAAATTAAAAGCACTGGCGTGCCACTCAAGTTGTATGAAAAGCCAAAGCATGTTCAAGGGCTTTTTTCTCTTATCACCGAAGTTGCAACCGATCTCAACAAAAAGCCTCAAGCAGAACAGCTAATCAACTCTTTAAAAAAGCAATTGCCAAGTAAATCTAAACGCTCAGGTACGAAGGCATTATTTATTCTCTCTGCTGGTGAAAGAGGTGTGATGGTCGCAGGAAAAGAGACTGTACCAGATGTCTTATTTGACTATACAGGCATTGAAAATATCGCTGTACATAATGGTTTTAAGCCCTTTAACCGTGAAGCTCTATTAGTCAGTAACCCTGACTTTATCGTCGCACCCAGTCATGTTGTCTATGGCGCAGGCGGCCCAGAAAAGTTTTGTCAGCAAGCATCCCTTGCTTTAATCCCAGCTGCGAAGGAATGTCGTCTATTAGTTATGGATTCTCTAATGGCACTCGGTATGACTACTCGATTACCTGAAGCCATTGCCAAACTAGACGCATTTCATCGTAAGCAGGCATTATGAGTAACACCGCACTTCCCCTTTTAAATTCAAATCAGCATTTAAAGTGGTACTGGTTGAGCGGCTTATTGCTGCTTGGCCTCGCTTGGCTCTCTCTCAGTAGCGGTCCTGTTGGGTGGGATTGGAAAATGCCCATCGCTTGGTTATTACCCGATACCATGGCAATGGACATTAATGAGCTGCAAATGAGTGTCGTATCACAAATTAGATTACCTCGATTGCTGCTCGCCATTTTAGTTGGCTCCGTGCTCGCTTGCAGCGGCGCGGCAACGCAGGCGCTATGTCGCAACCCGCTAGCCGACCCCAGTTTAATGGGCGTGACAGGTGGCGCAGCGGTCGCTGCCATTGCCGTTATCGCACTCGCTCCCAAAGTTAGCTTTATTAATGAAGCCATGGTTGCACCAGCTGCATTTGTAGGTGCATTAACCATCACTTCTGTCATTTACCGTCTAGCCAACCATCAAGGTCAGGTTCAAATCACGACATTATTATTGGCAGGCGTCGCCATTAATGCCATTGCCATGGCCATTATCGGCTTATTCAGCTTTTTTGCTGATGACAGTTCATTGCGTTTGATGACTTATTGGCAAATGGGATCTTTAGGCGGCGCGAGTTGGTCAGCAATGATTTACGGCGCTCCTCTTATCATCATCAGCACCATCATGTTGATTTTGAAGAAACGCCAAATAAACGCACTGATGCTTGGCGAAAGGGATGCAAGACATCTAGGTGTGAATGTAAAACGCCTAAAAACCGAAGTGGTCTTTCTCGTTGCGCTCGGTGTCGGTGGTGCCGTTGCTATGGCGGGTATGATTGGCTTTGTTGGGTTGGTTGTTCCCCATATCGCGCGCTTATTAGTAGGTCCTGATCTACGAAAAATGCTCCCTCTGAGCATGCTTTTAGGGTGCTTATTAATGTTACTGGCTGATTGGATAGCACGCCTGATTGTCGCACCCTCTGAGTTACCGATAGGTATTGTCACTGCGCTATTTGGCGCGCCGTTTTTTATCTATCAATTAGTGAAGCAAAAGCGAGGTGCTCATGCTTGAGTGCAACAATATCTCGATTACGCGCGGTAACAAGCGCATTATTCACGATCTGTCTTTTACTGCGCAGCAAGGTCAATTTATTGTCTTACTTGGAGAGAATGGCGCGGGTAAATCGACCTTATTGAGTGCAATATGTGATGATCTGACCTATTCAGGCGATGTGTTATTTCACAAACAGCGGATCCATCAACTTGACCCACAGCAACTGGCGACCAAACGCGCCATGCTGCTGCAAAACAATCGCGTCAATTTTGCTTTTAGTGCTGCAGAATTGATTGCAATGGGGCGCTACCCCTATCACGAGACTAGGTCAGCACAAGCTGAAGTGGTCAATGAGGTTATCCTGCAAATGTCTCTAGAAGCGTTAGCTGACAGAGATGTTACCGTACTATCAGGCGGTGAGTTTCAACGCGTGCAATTTGCACGTTGCATTGCGCAGCTTGATGCACATAAGCCTGAAACGTCAGGCAAGTTGATGTTACTGGACGAACCAACCTCGGCATTGGATCTGCATCATCAACATATGACCTTAAGCAAAGCGAAATCGTTTGCAGAGCAAGGTAATACCGTCATTGCTGTATTACACGACTTAAACTTAGCATCATTATATGCTGACAGAATTTTACTGCTGCACCATGGCGTCATCTATCACGACGGCAAGCCACAGGAAGTCTTACGCCCTGAGGTGTTGCAACCAATATACCGTGCTGGCATGCAAATTAACTTGCACCCCAGCTTTGAAATCCCTATGATTTTTTCAGAACCGCTAACAGGAGCCTCCAATGCGTGAACAAGCCGCTTTTGAAGCACGCACCTTAGTAAGACAGTCATCTGTCTGTGTGATCTCAACTATTTCTAAAAACCTACAGGGCTACCCTTTTGGATCTGTGTCTCCTTTTATGACGGACAATCAAGGTAGGCTGATTTTTTATATTGCAGGGATAGCACAACATTCAAGAAACCTTACTGAAGATAGCCGCATGTGTGCGACCGTATTCGATGCTGCAGAGCAAGGTGACCAAAATGCACACGCACGAGTAACTGTCGTTGGTGATGCAGCGCCGGTGCCAGCTAAAGAGTCAGAATCATTACTTGAGCGCTATGAGCGTCAATACCCTGAAGCTATATCTTACCGCCAAGCCCATGACTTTCAGTTATGGCGCATGGAAGTAAAGCGCGTTCGCTATATCGGTGGATTTGGTCATATCTTCTGGATAGAAGAAAATGAATGGCATGCACAAGCGCCAGAATGGACGCTTGAAGATGAAAAGCGCATGGTTAAACATATGAATGATGACCATGCTGATGCCAACCAACTTATGCTGAATCTAATCCACCAAGTGCAAGCTGATGATGTCATCATGACAACCATTGTCCCTGATGGATGTTATCTTCGCGCCAATGACAAAAACTACTATGTTCAGTTTGAAAACGTGTGTATGGATAGTAAAGCAGTGAGAATGGAACTTGTTAGACTGACTAAGGCAGCACGCAAAGCGCTTAGCTCTGAGGCCGAACAAGATTAGGGCTTGATAAAGTAAAAAGGGAAGTGACATCACTTCCCTTTTTTGATTCAGTTAATTAAAACTTAGGACCGCCGCCGCCAAACATACCTGGAGGCATCATACCTTTCATGCCGCGCATCATTTTCATCATGCCGCCCTTGCCTTTCATCTTCTTCATCATTTTTTGCATTTGAGTAAACTGCTTAAGCAGCTTATTGATATCTTGTACTTGCGTACCAGAACCTGCAGCAATACGCTTCTTGCGAGAGCCTTTGATGATTTCTGGGCGGGCACGCTCTTTTGGCGTCATTGAGCTGATAATCGCTTCCATCTGATTAAAGGTTTTGTCATTGACTTGACCTTTCACTGCATCAGGTAGGTTATTCATGCCAGGCAGCTTTTCTAGCATAGACATCATGCCGCCCATGTTTTTCATTTGCTTTAATTGCTCAGCAAAATCTTCCAGTGTGAAGCCGTCACCTTTAAAGACTTTTTCCGCCACTTTTGCAGCTTTATCTTTGTCAACTTTTGCTTCTACTTCTTCGATAAGTGATAACACATCACCCATACCAAGAATACGCGAGGCGATACGATCTGGGTGGAATGGTTCAAGCGCATCTGTTCGCTCACCCACACCCATAAACTTAATCGGTTTTCCTGTGATATGACGGATAGATAACGCTGCACCACCACGTGCATCACCATCTGTTTTCGTTAAAATCACACCGGTTAAAGGAAGCGCTTCATCGAATGCTTTCGCCGTATTGGCGGCATCCTGACCTGTCATTGAGTCAACAACAAATAGCGTTTCAATTGGATTAATCGCCGCGTTTAACTCTTTGATCTCGTCCATCATGTCACTGTCAACGTGAAGACGACCAGCGGTATCCACCAGCACTACGTCAATGAATTTCTTTTTCGCATGACTAACAGCGTTATTGGCAATATCAACTGGTTTTTGTGAAATGTCACTTGGGAAGAATTCAACATCTACTTCCTGTGCTAACGTTTCAAGCTGCTTGATTGCCGCCGGACGATATACGTCGGCACTGACAACCAAAACAGATTTTTTCTTTTTCTCTTTTAGAAATTTTGCAAGTTTACCCACACTGGTCGTTTTACCAGCACCTTGCAAACCTGCCATCATCACAACAGCTGGAGGCTGAGCGTTAAGGTTTAGCTCTTCATTTGCTTCACCCATCGCCTTTTCAAGTTCTTCACGAACAATTTTAATGAAAACCTGACCAGGACTTAGACTCTTGGTGACTTCAACACCAACAGCACGCTCTTTCACTTTTTTTACAAACTCACGCACTACAGGCAGTGCAACGTCTGCTTCAAGCAAGGCCATGCGCACTTCGCGCAGTGTTTCTTTAATATTATCTTCGGTCAGTCGGCCCCTGCCGCTGATATTTTTAAGCGTTTTTCCTAAGCGTTCTTGGAGGTTCTCAAACATGTATCGCTTCCACTATCTCGTAATTACGCAACATTATACTGATATGCGCGCAACTAATACAGTATTCAAGTTATACAAAGATTCTTTTTACAAAGTCTATGCAAGCGGCGAGGCTTAAAATACAATAGCCTATAAAAGGACCACGAAAGTAGACACAAAGTTCATGATCATCATTTTGTCATTATTGGCGAGCCTGTTTTACATACTAGCAACTGGACACGTGCTTTCACGTTTATTCCATAGAGAAGGCCCAAGCCAAAAGTTGACCGTTATTTTAAGTACGGTGGCGATATTGAGCCATATGCTGGTATTGGTGAACTCGGTGTTTACTCAGTACGGTCAAGACTTGAGTACCATTAATATTGCCCTGTTGACTTGCTGGGTTATTGTCGTCTCTGTGACAACGGTCTCATTAAAATTCCCCGCAACTTTATTGTTACCCGTGGTTTATGGATTTGCCGCGATTTTGCTTATTGCCAGTTTATTTATCCCCCACCACATTATTATGGATGACATCAATGTAGATATTGGCTTAGTCACACATATCTCGCTATCACTTCTGGCATACTGCATTTTAATCATCGCTACTTTATATGCTGTGCAGTTTTACTTTATTGATAAGCGTTTAAAAAGCAAAGATCTGGCAATCATGAATAGCCATTTGCCTCCGCTGATGCAAGTGGAATCTCAGCTATATCAACTCCTCACTGTCGGCACAGGACTACTCACATTGGCATTAATTGCTGGGTTTGTATTTTTAGATGGTATGTTCGATAAAGCGTCTATCCACAAAACGGTATTATCATTAATTGCTTGGACAATTTTTTCCTCAGTCACACTCGGCCACCACCAATTTGGTTGGCGCGGAAAACCTGTCGTTTTTGCCATTATCGGCGCATCCGGCATTGTTACCTTGGCATATTTTGGCAGCCGATTTATTCAAGAAGTTATCTTAGACAAATTTTAATACAAAAAAATGAGCGTCACGCTTGACTCTATTCGTATGCTGACGCTTAATAACCTTTCGAAAGTAAAAAAGGGATCCTCTGTTGGACGACATATCTACCAGCGCCTTGTTTATCATACTTGGCGTACTGATACTTATATCAGGTTATTTCTCAAGCTCTGAGACTGGCATCATGTCCATTAATCGCTATAGGCTCAGACATTTAGTTAAAGAGAATAACAAATCTGCCAAACGCGTTGATAAACTACTCAAAAGGCCAGATCGCCTTATTGGACTTATTCTTATCGGTAACAACCTCGTTAATATCGCTGCCTCAGCGGTTGCCACCGTGATTGGTATGAGATTATTAGGTGATGCAGGTATTGTTGTTGCGACATTTGCACTGACCTTGGTTATTTTGATTTTTGCAGAAGTCACGCCTAAAACACTTGCAGCGCTGTATCCTGAAAAAGTGGCTTTCCCAAGCTCTGTGATACTTAAAATACTCTTAAAAGTATTATTCCCTGTTGTGGTTACCGTCAACTGGATCACCAACGGCATGCTCAAGCTTTTTGGTGTATCACCAGAACAAATAGAAGAACATAGCTTAAGTAAAGAAGAACTCAAGACGGTCGTAAATGAATCCAGTGCCATGCTACCCACCAATCATGGCAATATGCTGACCTCTATTTTAGACCTAGAGCAAGTCACAGTTGAAGATATCATGATCCCCCGAAATGAGATCAATGCCATTGATATTAACGATGACTGGAAAGATATTTCTCGTCGGTTAACAAATGCACAGCACACTCGAGTGCTGCTATACCGTGATCAAATAGATGACGCCGTTGGCTTTATTCACTCAAGGGATGCACTGCGCTTGTTAACTAAAGAACAGTTTGATAAGCCTTCACTACTGCGTGCCGTAAGAGAAATATACTTTATTCCTGAAGGCACATCGCTGAATACTCAACTGCTGAAGTTTCAACAAAACAAAGAGCGTATTGGCTTGGTAGTTGATGAATACGGTGACATTCAGGGCTTGGTGACGTTAGAAGATATATTAGAAGAAGTTGTTGGTGACTTTACAACGACTCAAACACCAACACCAAGCGATGAAGTGACGGTGCAAAGTGACGGCTCCGTCTTGGTTGATGGCAGCGCCAATATCCGAGATCTAAATAAAGAAATGGGCTGGGAGTTACCCACTGAAGGGCCTAAAACACTCAGCGGCTTAATTGTTGAGTACCTTGAAGATATTCCAGAGAGTCAACTAAGCTTAAAAATCGCTAACTATCCAATGGAAGTCATGGAAGTCAAAGAAAACATGATTAAAATAGTGAAGATTTATCCACTGCAACAAGCACAAAAACAAGCTTAAAAAAAGGGTTAGCATATGCTAACCCTTTTTTCTTTTTATTCAGTCTAAACTCGTTTCCTCGACACTGATTGTTACGAAAACAGCCTCTGAAACCAGTTTTTATCCAGATCATCCTCACATCGTTTCAGCTGTGCACCGTAACGAGACGCTCTATGCTTAACCTTATTAGCAACTTTCATCAGCCATTTTTTCTGTTTATAGGTGCCACGGCGGTATCCACCCCAACCTTCATGATAGTTTAGGTACTGCGCATAGGCATCCCACTTTGAAACACCATTTACCTTATGCGTTTTATAAACAAACCAGCCCATAAAGTCTATCGCATCTTCAAAGTCATCTCTATCGGCCCCTGAATTGCCAGTCTCGCGAATATAATCACTCCAAGTCATTGTTTTGGCCTGGGAATAACCATATGCTGAACTAGCACGACCAATTGGAATAAAGCCTAAGAAGTATTCCATCGGCGGCGCGGCATCATGCCTAAATGAACTCTCTTGGTACATCATGCTCATCAGCACATGTTTTGGCGAACCCCACTTATCCTGTGCATCACGCGCATCGTAATACCAGTCCTCTTTCTCCTCAAAAATCTTACAAATATCATTAGGTTGCTTCGGAGGGGCTGTTGCACAACCAGTCAGAGCTAGAAGTAGAGGTAAAAATATTATTTTTTTTCTCATTTTTTTTGAACTCACCTGAACTTTTCTATTTTGCTAGGGTCATACTACTTGAATGCAGCAGTTTAGCATTGTTTCATCCCTGATATATTTTGACGCAGCCCCATGGGCTGCGTTTTTTTATGCTTTTTCAAAATAATCTTGTAAAAATGCAGTCAGTGTTAACTCATCTGCATCACAAACCGTTTTTTCATCAGCAAATGACTGCGCTGTTTTAGCATCCAACTCTGACTCATTATAAAACTGATAATCACTTTGCAAATGAGATTGCTTATATTGACTGCCCAGTTTAAGAGCTTGCTCAGCAGAATCGGTACTCTGTTCTTTCAAAGCACTCACCAATTGACCTGAAAACGTCTCATCCGGGTTATCTACCCAAGTAGCTAAGCTTGCAATCGTATCTGAGTAAGTCTGATCACCATGCGCGTCATCAAACAGCTTGGCAACTTTCGTCAAGTCACAGAAAATAGATTCAGCCCACGCCGCAATAGAAATTTGCGTATCGCCTTGCTGTAAATGAGTCTCTGTATCGCGTCCTGTGCAAATTACACTTTGCAAGTTTCTGTCTGAAACCTGCTGCTCATCCCAGTCCATCTCTGGTGAGTCTTTTAACAAACAGTAAGTTAAGAACACATCTAAGAATCTGATTTGCTCTAAGCTAATGCCTGTATCTGAGAATGGATTAACATCTAAGGCGCGGATCTCAATATACTCGATACCACCGCGTGCCAATGCCTGTGTTGGTGTCTCTTGCGAATTGGCATTGCGCTTTGGTCGGATTGGTGAGTAGAACTCGTTTTCTATCTGAAGAATATTCTTGTTCAACTGCTTAGGCACATCAGCGCGATAATCATCAATATTTTCGTATAAATCAGAACGACAGCGGATTGCGGTTTGTAAGCCTTTCACATATTCAGGCAAGCTGTTGTACATCACCTTGAGTGAAGACTGAGCACTGTTGGTATACCCTAAATCGCCCAAACGTAACGCTGTACCTTTATCTAAATATAAAGTCCCCTTACCTGACTCTTGAAATGGTAAATCGCTTTGCTTGCCTTGTAAAAAAGAGCGACATAACGCAGGGGAAGCGCCAAACAAATAGCTTATCAGCCATAGTTCACGTTTAAAATTGCGAATAAGGCCAAGGTATTTATCAGAAATAAAATCTTGTACCGACCCAGTATTTTGCTCGCTCGCCTTTAATGCGCTCCAGAAGTCACTTGGGAATGACATATTAAAATGCACACCAGCAATAGCCTGCATCATGCTGCCATAGCGATTTTTTAATCCTTCGCGATACAGGGTTTTCATTTTCCCAATATTGGACTCACCAAATTGTGCCAGAACAATATCGTCTTGATCTTCGATAAAGCACGGCATACTCATAGGCCAGAGCATTTCATCGCCCATATTCGTCAAAGTATATTTTTGTAGATCTCTAAGCTGAGATAACGTTTGTTCTGCAGAGGTGCTAACAGGTGTAATAAACTCAAGCAGTGATTCTGAAAAGTCAGTTGTAATTGAGTTATGTGTCAATGGGTGTCCAACACCTGCTGGATGGGGGGTTTTAGCGATTTTGCCGGATGGCTGGATCCGTAAAGCTTCTCGTTCAATACCGCGCTGAATACCCGCTAATGAAGAGACAAGCGCAGTGTTGGCAAGTGTTTCTAACTTGCTATCTAAATTCGTGTGTTTCAAAAAAATACCTCGAGGCCCGGATCAAGCTTAAGTTATGCCCCTTCAATGGGGGCTAATTTAAAATACTCAAGCCACAATAATAACTTTGCCAAAGTGCTCGCCTTGCTCAACATATTTGTGAGCCAAGGCAACCTCATCTAGCTTAAACTTTTTACTTGCAACAAGCTTTACTCGCTGTGTCGCGACAGCTTTATACAGTTCATTTAGGTGTTTTGGATTAGCTTGGACTAAAATTCCATCTCCTTGAGCGCCAAAAGAGGCACCGTGTTCAATAACTGCGTCTTTGGTTATTGAGGGCACAGTCACAAACGAAGTACCCGCTCCCATGTGTGACAGCATTTTACAAGCAAGCTCGCCACCGACCAAATCCAAAAGCTGACCCGACTGGGGTTGGTCAAAAAACTCCTCATAAGACATAGTTGCCACATCAAAGTTCAATGACTCAATTAATGCCTTACGTGTTGTTACGGCAACCACGTCAAATCCATTAAGTACCGCTAGCTGTATAGCTAAGTGGCCTACACCACCTGTCGGCGCGTTAATAAACAAGGTCCCTGCGTTCGCATTTAATTTATTTAACGATTGTAGCGCAGTGAGTCCTGCTAAACTCAGACCCGCAAATTCATCAGAAACTTTCGAGTCAACAACAATAATTTCTTCACTTTCAACAATGACATGGGACGCATAGCATCCAGGCGTCGAGGGAAAACCCACCATACCTAGTACAGTGTCACCGACTGCTAGGTTATTAACGCCTTCACTTACCTCTTCAATGATGCCTAATACATCGTAGCCTAAAGGTAAAAATGCACCATCCTGCTTTGACTGTGCAACATAACCTAAGCCTGCGCGTGTTTTAACATCAATGGGATTTATCGAAGATGAGGTAATACGAATAAAAACTTGACCCCGTTCAAGTGTTGGCTGTGGAAGGCTTCGTATCTGAAGTCTGTCTGCGGTGCCAAAATTGACGACACCCGCCTGTTTGTAATTTTTATTCATGCTATGTCATCAAGCTAGACTAAATAGTCGTTAAATTTACCATATAAAAGCAAAACCCCCCAAATAACTTCATCGTGATCTTTAGGGGGTTCATAACAAATATTTTTAATTATATTTGAGCTGTAGTGCGAGATTACTCGCCACTAAACAATATATTGCCTTCGTCAACATCTACCTTAATGCGTGCGTACCCATTAAAATCACCTTGCAACAAACTTTGTGCTAATGGGTTTTCAATATATTGCTGTATCGCACGCTTAAGTGGCCGCGCCCCAAACACTGGGTCAAATCCGCTCTGTGCTATTTTCTCAAGTGCACCTTCGCTCACTTCGAACCCATAACCATTATCTTTAAGACGACCTGAGAGCTTATCAAGTTGGATTCTTGCAATTTGCTTGATGTGTTCGGTGACCAGTGGATGGAATACCACAGTCTCATCGATACGGTTTATAAACTCAGGTCTAAACTGAGTCGTCAGTACGTCCATCAGTTTGTTTTTCAGGCCGGTATAATCATTACTGCTTGCCTGCTCTTGAATAACGTCTGACCCCAAATTTGATGTCATGATGATAACAGTATTCTTAAAATCAACCGTTCGACCTTGGCCATCGGTTAAACGGCCATCATCTAATACCTGTAGAAGAATATTAAAGACATCCGGATGCGCTTTTTCTACTTCATCCAACAACACAACAGAATAAGGTCTGCGACGGACCGCTTCCGTTAAATAACCACCTTCTTCATAGCCGACATAACCAGGGGGGGCACCGACTAAACGAGCGACTGAGTGCTTTTCCATGAATTCAGACATGTCGATCCGCACCATGGCATCTTCTGTATCAAACATAAAATTAGCTAACGCTTTTGTCAGCTCTGTTTTACCCACCCCAGTAGGTCCTAAAAATAAGAAGGAGCCTATTGGACGATTAGGATCCGCAAGTCCTGCTCGAGAGCGACGGATAGCGTTAGCAATCGCATTAACCGCTTCATCCTGCCCGATGACTTTCTGATGTAATTCATCTTCCATATGTAAGAGCTTTTCACGCTCCCCTTGCAGCATCTTCGCCACAGGAATACCTGTCCAACGAGAAAGGATCTCCGCGATTTCATCTTCAGACACTTGGTTTTTAAGCAAGCTCATTTCTTGCATTTCAGCTTGAGATGCTAAGTCTAGTTTGCGCTCAAGCGCAGGAATACGGCCATATTGCAATTCAGACATGCGCTGCAAATCACTTGCTCTGCGCGCCACTTCAAGGTCAAGGCGCGCTTGTTCAAGCTCAGCTTTAATTACTTGCGTGCCCTGCAAAGAGGCTTTTTCAGCATTCCAAACTTCATCTAATTCTGTATATTCAGTCTCTAGCTGGGCGATCAGTGACTGCATTTCAGTGCGGCGTTTTTGACTGGCTTCGTCTTTTTCTTTCGCCAAAGCATTGTCTTCTAACTTCAGCTGAATAATGCGTCTTTCGAGCTTGTCTAGTTGCTCTGGCTTAGAGTCGATTTGCAAACGAATAGATGAGCCTGCTTCATCTATTAGGTCAATGGCTTTATCGGGTAGTTGACGGTCGCTAATATAACGATGTGATAAATTTGCCGCAGCAACAATCGCAGGATCGGTAATGTCTACAGAGTGATGTAATTCGTAGCGTTCTTTTAAGCCACGTAAAATCGCAATTGTGTCTTCAACTGTAGGCTCTGAGACAAAGACTTTTTGAAAACGCCTTTCAAGTGCTGCGTCTTTCTCAATATATTGGCGATACTCATCCAGCGTCGTTGCACCAACGCAATGCAACTCACCACGCGCGAGAGCAGGCTTAAGCATATTCCCCGCATCCATTGCACCATCTGTTTTGCCTGCACCAACCATGGTATGGATCTCATCAATGAATAAAATCACACTCCCTTCTTCTTTGGCTAACTCATTTAACACTGATTTTAAGCGCTCTTCGAATTCGCCTCGATACTTAGCACCTGCAACAAGTGCCCCTAAATCTAGAGACAAAACACGTTTATGCTTGAGCCCTTCAGGTACTTCACCGTTGATAATGCGCTGTGCTAATCCCTCGACAATCGCTGTCTTTCCGACCCCAGGTTCACCGATCAGCACCGGGTTATTTTTAGTTCGACGCTGCAAGACTTGAATCGTGCGCCGAATTTCATCATCGCGACCTATCACTGGGTCTAATTTGCCCTGCTCAGCACGCTCAGTTAGATCTATTGTAAATTTTTCAAGGGCCTGACGTGTTTCTTCGGCGTTTGGATCATCTACTTTTTGTCCGCCTCGAATGGCTTTAATGGCCTTTTCAACCTTGTCTTGGGTAATATTGAGGGCACGAAAGATATCTCCTAACTCGCCTTTATCCTCACATGCTGAGAATACAAACACTTCGCTAGAAATATATTTATCTTTGCGCTTTTGTGCATATTTATCACATAGATTGATAAGTGAAATAAGGTTATTAGACAATTGAACATCACCGCCAACACCTTCAACTTTGAACAGTCGCTCTATAGATTGAGATAACTTAGTGTTGAGCTCGTCTGCACTCACACCAGCTTGTGCAAATAACGCCCTGACACTCGAACCCGTTTGCTGTAGCAGCGCATACATTAAATGGACTGGTTCTATAAATTGATGATCTCGACCCAATGCTAGGGATTGAGCGTCTGACAACGCACTTTGAAATTTGCTAGTAAATCTATCTAAACGCATGAGACTCCACACCTAAGTATTCTAAACTACTTCTTTAAGTGGGTCCTTTGACGAATATGATCAAGTGGGGAATAAAATTTATTTGCGCCAGATCACAGTTGTCATGCGTCCACACTGCCCCTCACGGCGGTATGAAAAAAACTGCTTGCTGTCACTGAAAGTGCAAAGTTCGTTGCCATAGATATTGTTTATATTCAGCGAATTTAGCTGAATGCGAGCCAATAAAAAGATATCCGCGAAAAACTTGTGCCCACTTTTTGGTGTAAATGCCTGAGTTTGCGCTGATAATTTGTCTATGAAGGCATCTTTTACTTCAGCCCCCACTTCAAACGCAATAGGTCCAATTGCAGGCCCAAACCAAGCCACTATCTCATTTGCAGGTGCACGAAAGCACTTTAGCGTGTTCTCGATAATACCACCAGCAAGTGGCCGCCAACCGGCATGAATTGCCGCAACTTCATCACCTTGTCGACTTGCTAATAGGATGGGCAAACAATCTGCGGTCATGATTGCTAAGGGCTGTTTTCTTAATCGCGTATACAAAGCATCTGCACTACATGTCTTGTCAAACTCTGTATGCGCATCAACAATGTGTACATGTGAGCCATGAACCTGGTTAACCCAAATAGGGTCGACAGGAAGAGATTCCCCTAACAGCCTACGATTACTTTTAACGTCTTCAACGCAATCTCCGACATGACTCGCCAGATTAAACGTATCAAAAGGCGCCTTAGAATAACCGCCCAAGCGGGTGCTTGTTAAAGCACCGACTTTTTCTTGCACTGGCCATTGAGGCAATATCATATGACTAGTATTCAATTTGAGGGTTAGCTTTCGTATCCGCTCTTAGCATCTCAGTCAGCGCTTGCATATCATCAGGAATTGGCGCTTCCCAAGTCATTTTCTCACCGGTAATTGGATGTGCGATACTGAGCTTAACAGCGTGTAGTGCCTGACGCTTGAAGCCACGTAATGTCTCTAAAAATTCTGCTGAGGCATTTTTCGGTGGGCAAGGACGGCCATTGTAAAGCTGATCCCCAATCAATGGATGCTTTAAGTATGCCATGTGTACACGGATCTGGTGTGTTCTACCTGTTTCCAGACGTAGCCTGAGTCGCGTATGTGCTCTGAACTTTTCAGCAACACGATAATGCGTAATCGCAGGTTTGCCCATTTCATGTACCGCCATATGAGTACGCTTAGTGGCATGACGACCAATCGGCTTTTCAATTACACCACCAGCTGTCATTGTACCGTTACAAATAGCTTCGTATTCACGTGTGAAATTGGTGCGCGCTTGCAGGTTTTTAACCAAATGAGTTTGCGCCTGAATCGTTTTTGCAACCACCATCAAACCCGTTGTGTCTTTATCCAAACGATGCACGATACCAGCACGAGGTACATTGATAATATCAGGGTGATGATACAGAAGTGCATTGAGTACCGTACCGTTAGGGTTACCTGCACCTGGGTGAACAACTAAACCCATAGGTTTGTTAATCACCAGAATATCGTCATCTTCATAAACGATATCTAGTGCAATATCTTGCGCTTCATATTCGCGCTCTGCTTCTATTTGTGTTTCGATCTCTACGACTTCACCACCAAATAGCTTTTCTTTCGGTGTGCTCAATGTTTGACCATTAACGGTTACCTTCTCATCTAAAATCCAAGTTTTTATTCTTGAACGTGAAAAATCAGGGAACAATTGCGCTAATATTTGGTCTAGACGTTTACCGCCTAACTCGATTGGCACTTCGGCTTGTAGAGAAATTTGCTCTGACATGTGTAACTTTACCTAAATTACCAGTGCAAGCCTCGCTCGACTGGGTTAGAATCGCATAAATGCATAGTTTACTCGGTTTTACCGACTTGGCCTAGCCGAAGACAACGAAGGTAGTAAAATAAAATGATAATGAAGTTGGGAAAACGCGCTGCTGCAGTATTTATTAGCGCATCTATACTAGGATTAGCCGCATGTTCTTCAGCACCAGAACAAGAAGAAATTGAACGTGTACCAAACAAATCTGTACAAGCATTATATGAAGATGCCAAACGCACTCTAGACTCCGGCCTTTACGCACGAGCTATTCAGCTACTTGGCGCAATCAATGCTCGTTACCCATTTGGTCCTTACTCTAGACAAGTACAAATGGATTTGGTTTATGCACATTATCAAACAGGAAATATCGATCAAGCACTTGCAACAGTAGACCGCTTTATTCGATTGAACCCAAATCACAAAAACCTAGACTACATGTATTACATGCGTGGTTTAATTAATATTAAAGCCGATGAAAATGCATTTCAGGAATACTTCGGCGTTGACCGTGCAGATAGAGATGTGAGTAAAACACGCGTTGCGTTCCAAGATTTATCTACGCTAGTTAAAAACTATCCAGATAGTAGTTACACGCCAGAAGCGAAAAAACGTCTTGCCTGGCTACTCAACAAAATGGCACGTTATGAACTAAAAATTGCTAATTACTACTTTGAGCGTGAAGCGTATTTGGCAGCAGCTAACCGTGGTAAATATGTCGTTGAGCACTATTCACAAAGCAGCTATTTACTTGAAGCACTGGATATGATGGAAAAGAGCTACGATAAGCTTGGTTTAACAGAGCTAAGTGACAATGTCAGAAAAACAAAAGCGCTTAACCAACGTTAATATTTTGGTTCAGGCATCTTTGATGCCTGAACTGCCCTACTAGATACGAAGTTAAATCGCTTCTTCATCCTCTTCACCAGTTCGGATCCTAACCACACGCTCAACTTCTGTAACAAATATCTTACCATCACCTATCTTTCCGGTTTGAGCTGTTTTCAAAATAACATCAATTGCACGATCGACATCTTCTTCTGCAAGTACAATGTCTAGTTTTACTTTTGGTAGGAAGTCAACCATATACTCTGCGCCACGATAGAGCTCCGTGTGGCCTTTTTGACGTCCAAATCCTTTAACTTCACATACAGTCATGCCAGTAATACCTATATCAGACAGGGCTTCCCTTACATCATCTAACTTAAATGGTTTAATTATTGCTTCAATCTTCTTCATGATTATCATGCTTCCTCTGGTAATGCGTCGATTTTAGACAATAGGGGCAAGCATGGCAAACATAGCTGTTGAATAATATATTGAAAAAGCGCAAAATAAAGTATCATAACCACCCTATATTTGGAGCATAAGATGCGATACCAACGCGGCATGAGCTTATTGGAATTGTTAATCACCGTTGCTATTTTAGGTGTATTGGCTTCCCTGACCTTCTTCTTCACAAGTTCTACTTATCAAGAAAATCGCGCACAAAGTTTTTTATTAGAGCTTAAACGCACTGTTACTTTTGCCAGAGCAAAAGCGACAGCCAGTGATGAAATTGTCATCGTCTGTCCCGTTCTAGAAACTCTACTATTAGAAAATAAAGATTTTACTTGCAACACAGACTGGAAAAGCAATCGAATCGTTATTTTTGTAGATCGCGACAATAATGGTACATACACGACTGACACTGATGATTTATTGAGAGTAATGGAAAGAGTATTAGATAATGATGACTTAAACTACCCTGTTGCCTCATTAAAATTTGACTCAAGTGGCCGACTTGGTGACGGACAAAATGGTACATTTGTCTACTGTCCAAACGGTGCTACAACAAAAAACCAAAGCCTCAATATAACCCAAGCAGGTACGGCGCTATTTACTGGTGATACAACAGAAACTTGCACCTAAACTTCAACATGCTAAACAAGAGTTTTAAAATCAAAAAAGATTAACTTTTTCATTTTCACACTCGCTATTGTAAAGATGCACTAAAAAATAATAATAAAGTGCACATGGCCAACGATATATAAGTTTTCATCCCTCAAATCCATACCCAAAGTCGCCAAAATGCGTACCCATATTCAAGGATTGGAGCGGAATTGATGAACAAAATTAAAAATACTGGATTTTCACTGTTTGAGCTGCTTATCGTGCTAGCAATTAGCGCCATTGTAGCGTCCCTTGCTATTCCCTCTATGAGCGAAGTGATTTCCATAAATAGGCCTAAACACGCACTTATGTATCTAGACAGGTTAATAAGTTACGCCAGACTCAAAGCGGTTTATTCTGGTGAACGTGTCACACTGTGCCCATTGGTTTCAAACTGCTGCGCAAAAAACTATTGGCATACTGAGCTCACTCTATTCATCGATAGGGGGCAGCTAAAATGCTTAAATACTCAAGACACCATTCTCACAGTCAGCACTAGCATCAACCCTACTGACGATATAAGTTATCAAAGAGCTGGAGTAACGTTTAAACATACAGGCAGTACTTGGGGCCTTGCTAATGGTACTTTTGTCTATTGCATCACCAAACGCGATGGCAGCAAATATGGAAAAGCACTCTCTTTAAGCACTGCTGGACGCACAAGGCTACAAGATACTTCTAGATGTAAGCTTTAGCGCTCCCAGCATGTATCCGCGCTGGCTGTACCTGTCACTGTTTTCATACCTAAGTTATTGATAGAGAGACTACTGCACTCAAGATCTCCTTGAACAGGTCCACCTGCGGCTGTTGCAGTTAAGGTATAACCACCATTGCTCACACTGACTGAGATAGCAAAATAACCGTTTTCACTTGTTGTTGGTACGCCAATATCTTCCAATTTACTGGCATACTCTCGATTATCCACGAAATACTGCTCCTGCTTGTTTGCCGCATCCAATAAGATAGTCATGGCATCAGCTCTCGCGCCACGTAGTATATAACTAGAGTAATTGGGGTACGCCAAGGTGGCGAGTACACCGACAATAGCCACAACAATTACGAGCTCGATCAACGTAAAACCTGAGTCAATACGCATTTTACTTTTCATCATTATCTTCTTTTTTGTAAATATAGAGCTGCCTTGTTTCATAGGTGATCGTCAGTGGCGAAGCACCTGGTACATTCGCAGAGCCATCGGTATTTTTATAAACATTAGGTGGTTCAAGCTTATAAGTTTCAATGCCTTTAGAGGGATTATCACCAAACATATCATCCAACGCGTCCTCTTTGATCACCGTCGGACTAATAATTTTGGCTTTGACCGTCTTTTTCTTCGTGATTGAGTCTTCATATACATCGTAATGCGTCCTTGGTGTATCCGGTAATGTTGCCGTTGTCCTATAACGACGTAACTGAAATACTTGCATACCGTAATGGAGGTGCACTATGTACATGTAGCCAGTGCCCTCGCCAATCGAACATTGATTCTCTGACACTGTCGTTGGTGAAAATGAAGTAAAATAGGCTAACCCACCAATCGCCGTTGCAGCAGAAAGAGACTTTTCTCCAGTCTCTAACCTAATTTTCCAACCTTTTGCTTTACCCAGCTCCACCTCTTGATCTGTAAAGTTCTCATAACTATCTAAGTTAGATTTGAATGGGTCATTAGTGACATTAAACAAATCGCTTGCACGTATCACACTTGGCGTATTATCTGACGTAAAGGATTGAGTTTTTGTATTTTCATCTCTAACCATAAATAAAAAGTTTTTAATGTGTGTTGATGTTGGCTTCGCTCGGTTACCACTACCAATCAAGATACCTTCATACGGTACATCCCTTCTGATTTTAGTCGCTTTGCCATCTATAATTTCTTCGGTGACCTTACTAAAGTAAGTCCTCGCTATCATAGGACGGTAGAAAAATCTTCTTTTTGCATTGTCATTCCCACCACTCAAATTAGCCAGCATATAATGTGTCCACGGCGCATCTTCATCGTCCGGTTTGCTACTAGGTAGATCAATTCTCCAAAGCCCACCACCAGTATCGGCTGCATATACCCTATCAACATACCCATCATAGTCAGAGTCGAGCACACTCACATCCGCTGCAATGCTATGCTCACCTTTAAAGCCGTTATCAGGAGTCAAAGACCACACTGGCTTACCACTTTCTAAATCAACTATATATATACCTCTACCTTTACTGTCTTCAGAGAAGGTGGAGTTGTCTTTATTCGTGTCATACCCCGCACCAAAAATTAACACTGGCTTGTCGGGTTGAGCAGTAATAAAAGAAACAATAGGCTTAGACCAAGACTGACCTAACTCGGTGAAATCACCGACACCGCCCTTAATTGGTCCACCCCACAGCATTCTGGGCTGATCAGGTACCGTAATATCAAAACCATAATATTCATTGCCGCCACGTCGCATGCCCGCAATCAACCAAACTTTCTCGCCAGAGTCCACCACGCCACTGTCATTTTTATCCCAAAAATATACTGTGATAGGTCCATCCATACCATATAGTTTAGTATCTTGTCTGCGATCTCTAAGCGGTTTTAAGATATCTAGGAGCGAGTCTGGAATGAACGCCCAGCTTTCTTCAACTGTTTCGCCTTTGTCTTTAAACATATGCAAAAAACCAGCATTGGTACCCACTATCACCCTTAAATCATCATTGCCATAGTCGATGGTCACAGGTCTTGAATGAAGTGGGTCTCCAAAAATATCTTTTCGCCTTTCGTTCGTGATGCGGTTACCATTTTGGTCATCCACATCAAGCCCCCTTGCCCACAAAAGAGTGTTTTGAACTTCTGCCGTTGAACTATCAAGCTTTGCTGCCAAATTTACCAATGAACCTTGATGAGCATTTAAAGCGGATGCATAATCAAAATCATACAGCGCCCCTTTACCATAATCTGAATATAAACGACGAACTGTTTGCCGCTCGGTCAGCTGGTAATTAATCCCGCCTTCCAGCACCACATTGCCATCTTTACTGCTTGGCGCAGACCAAAATGTTGTTACTGACTTATCAATTTGGCCTTGATCATTAATCGCATTAGTTGTACTAGATGAACCATGTACGATACCACCTGTCACTTTTAATTTTTTAAGATTCCCAGCCCATCGAGTATGAGTTTCAGGATAGAACATGGTGAAGTACACTGAATCACCACTGCGACTCAAATCTGAACTACTCGTAGATACTGAGGGAGATGAAAAACTATCGCTTTGCTCTCGAATTTTTGAAATAGTTAGTTTTAGTGCTTCAGATAACTGTGATGCCGTATTTGCGTGAAGGTAATCGCCCCCACCATCAATCTCACCTGTTTGCTTTAATAGGGCTTTACCGGCATTAGACATACCAGTACCAAATCCTATGGTATAAACACGTGCAAAGTCTTGCTTATCCAATGTTGTGGGGTATAAATCTACTTGTGTTTCCGAAGTCCCCCGCATTAACTTAGCCAATGAATTTAGATAACTATTTGATACGGCAGAAGGATATGAACCAAATTTGCTAAAATATTCAGTTGCAATTGCAGAGTTTTTCCCTGTATCACTGGTGGGATCTCCATCCGTCATCAAGATAACATTTGTAGATGTATCACAGCGTTCAGGCTCCCCTGCCACTGGTGCAAATGGTGATTTATAATAACCACTCACCTCAATCGATTTGTCTCGGTTATCACCACCGTTATACCCATAATCTACAGCTCTTCCTGTAAGATATAGATACGCCTCCCACAAAGTTTCAGAAAGTGGCGTACTGCCACTCGCTCGTAAACTATTAATTTTACTGATGACAACACTAGGGTCGGAACCAACCCCATTTAATACATATCCACCAGAGCCTGAGTATAAGCGCATCAAACCGAAGTCAAAATCTGGATTATTATTGACCAAAGACACCATGGCGTCTTGTGCCACTTTTAATCTACTGTCTCCACAGTTTACAGAACGATATCTGCCATTGATGTATTTATAACACGCTTTTGACGTTTTAGATGTGTCAAAGCAATCGACTGAACGCAGTCGCCAATTTCGATATTCATAGCATCGTCTGCCGTCATTAACATCCCACGCCATACTGCCGGAGGTATCAAAAATCACAATGACACGTGACTTTTCAGAGCCACCCACATCGTGTTTTACATACAACTCTATGTCTTCAGCATATACACAGCTGCTTATCAGTGAAAAAACTAATAAGAGTCTTTTAAAGTACATCATTGATTTGCCTTAACATCTTGAATTTCTTGACCAATACCAATAACGACTGTCACCTTATGGCGGCCTTGGTCACCATACTCTACGGAGCTCGTTAACTCAGTCATATTGCAGACAACCCCCTCGGTATAACCATATATCCTAGGGCACGGAACTTCTAACTGTCCTTTATTCAAGTTTCTTAATTCATAATCGACTAGGCTTTCTTGGTTTTCATTATCAAACTTGTGAACACCGCCATCATTGGCGTCAATCTGGCCATTTGTGAGGTGAAACTTGCTGGCACCAAACATTTGTTTTTGATCTTTTACCAATCGCTGCACCTCGCCCATTAAGTAGGCCTCAGCTGTTTCACGTTCTTGTGCTGCATTGGTAATTTTTATATCAATCGTGCTGCTACTCATCAGTGTCACAGCGATACTCGTCACCGCAACGATCAGTACCATAGAGACGATTAATACCATCCCCTTTTGTTTCGAATGATTTACCATGCTGAAGACCCCATGTTATATAGCTGAACAGTCGTTGAAAAAACGGTTCTCCTATAATTGTCTGAAAATGTATGAATGACTTTGTCGGTATCGTTCCCTAATGTATATTTTTGGTTCTTCAAATTTATTCCAGGATCAGGCTCCAACGACCTAACAAGAACAATAACCTGAACTGTCAATACACCTTCAGACCTTTCCCAATCAGCAGCCGTCATTTGCTTAACACTGCGATAGCTATCCACTCGGCTATCGCCATCAATATCAATACCAAATAAAAAGCGCATATCCTCAACGCCTTCGATGACGGTTTCAGTAGTCATCTGACCGGTCACAGTTAGCCTCTTCCTCATCAGTACCGGAATTGTCAATGGCGCATTATTAATGGTTATCTGCTGCTCGCTTATGTAATAAACATGATGACTATATGGCCAGAGCGTCGCATTTACATTGGGTAAAGCGACAAAGTCTCTCCCCGCAATAAACTCCCCCTGCTCTTGCTGCGCAATAAAATAATAT
Organism: Pseudoalteromonas luteoviolacea H33-S; assembly: GCF_001625695.1. Lineage (GTDB taxonomy): Bacteria > Pseudomonadota > Gammaproteobacteria > Enterobacterales > Alteromonadaceae > Pseudoalteromonas > Pseudoalteromonas luteoviolacea_B. The sequence continues at coordinate 82,387 of NZ_AUXY01000051.1, read as the reverse complement.
TTATTACTATTTACCGCATCATTGATGATTTGCTCGCCCTCTAGGAATTTAAGTTGCAGGGCTTCAGTATTCTTTTTTGCGCCAGTGATACACTCTAGCGTGGTACCCGTAGTCGTATAGCTGGCATAAATTGGGCGAAAGTTAGTAGGCACAGCAGCAGGGAAGCTACCGTTATTCAATCCCCCAAAACAATCACCAGCAGGATTAGCTGGACTTACGGAGTTAACAGTACTAAAGCTTTTATCGTAAAAAGTGCCCCAAAACCCTATCTGCTCCAAATCTCTACGCAGCAATGTGAGAGATAATCGACCTATTTCTTGCAGCTCACCAATGGCCATCGTGTCTTTTGTCGTCACTCGCATACTGACATACGTCGCGACAACGCCACCTAAGAGTATCGCCCCGATAAATAGCGAGATTAAGATTTCGATCAGGGTAAACCCACGCTGGCGCATTGCTAACTCCTTACAAGCACAAAGCTAGATAACGATACCAGCCTTCTGTAGTCATCATTGGTACCGCAGTTAATACCCGATGTCGTGCTATTTGCTTTAATCGCTTGACGGCCAACCCAAGCAACAGTGACAGTGACTTCGAAGCCATCACCATCTCTAACAGGGGTGATGCAGACTGTTGTATCGTCTAAAGAACCCGTATTTTCTTTTGCCCGAATAGCTTGCTTCCATTGTTCTTTGTCTAAATTAGCTATCGCCTGATTGTTGCAAAAGTTGGAGAAGCACGTCGTATCTGTATTAAGCTCGGTTTCACTGGTAAACGAGCCACCATACAAATCGATTAATGAGGCTGTGTCGTTTGACCTGATCCGCTGGATAATATCTCCTGCTAAGGCAACTGCGGCAGCACGCTGCATCGAGTCAAAGCTTGCTTGCTTCGCCTTCGCTTGCAGTGCAACCGCACCTAACAACCCAAAGCTAAGCACCATAAAAGCAACGACCACTTCTAATAAGGTAAACCCTGCTTGGACTTTTTTTGGAAACAAATTACCCATGAAAAAAACTCAATATATACTCTATATTACATATTATCGCTTTTTTTTGATAACCAAACCGCCAGATGACTAAACGGTCAATCAATGAGGGTCAGTGGTTAAAACACTGTTTTTAAGCTCGCATAAGCGCGTCTACTTACCTGTACAGGCTCTGCTAGACCATTGAGAACAACTCGATGTCCCCCTTCGCAACTTTCTAGTTTTACAATGCTCGCCTTTTTAACAATGGTATTTCGATGTACCTGGACAAAATGGTGGGGATAATCAGACAATAGTTTCTTCAAAGGCATATCAATCAGTGCATCACCACCTTCAAAATATATATGCGTATATCTATCATCTGTTTGCGCAATCAAAATATCAGGTACATTTACCCAACGAATATCATGCCCTACTTGATATTGCAGCTTAGCCAATGAATCAGGGAAAAGGTGATTCAATAACTCAGATATTTGGCTCCGATCAACAGGCTTAACAAGATAACCTGAAGCGAAAATTTGATAAGCTTTTAATGCATGTTCAGGGTAAGCAGTTACATACACCAATTTCAAATTAGCGTTATTTTCACGCAAGTACTTTCCAAGTTCGATGCCATCCATCCCTGGCATCGAAATGTCTAAAAAGACCAATTCAGGCTTTAAACTCTCAACAAGCTCAACCGCTTGTTGGCCATCCGGAGCTTCTCCAACACACTCTAGTATCTCAAATTCACCGAGTAATCGCTGTATACGTCGTCGTGCAATCGGTTCATCATCTACTACCAGATATTTCATTCAAAGCTCCAAGCGGCAACATAACTGTTAACAAGAATCTACCACTTTTTTGCGATGTCTTCAAAGTTGCTTTTTCACCATAGTAAATTGATAGACGGCGAGTTATGTTTTCAAGGGCGATCCCCTGGCCTGAGCGTGATTTTGAGCCAGCGTTAAATGGATTATCTACTTTAAGAGCTAACATTGAATTCACAAAATTCACTTCAATGTTGATCACCCCGCCCTCCCTAGCAGGCTCAATACCGTGAACTACGGCATTTTCTACCAGCGGCTGCAAAATGAGCGCGGGCACCTTTACGTTTAAATCAACATTATTAATGGACCATACAACCTTAAGGCGATGCTCAAAGCGATACTTCTCTATTGTTAAATACCCTTTTGTCAGAGATATTTCCTGCCCTAAGCTATGTGTCTTATTGCGTGCAAAAGCGACTTGCATCAGTTTTGCCATGGTTAAAGCTGCTTCTTCAGCATCATTTGGGCTTTCATGACAAAGCTCAGCCAGTGTATTTAATGCATTGTGTAAGAAGTGAGGTCTAATTCTCGCTTGTAACGCCTCTAGCTCGGCATTCGCTGCATGTGCAATCGTGTTGAGGTTATCGATATAAATTGCCATGAAATGTAATAACAAAATCACCACAAAACCACAGATGGCATTATTATTAATAACAAACGGCCAATCTACAGGCGAAACGGGAGTAAACGGGGAGTATTGGACAAGCACACTTGTCACAATACATACAGACTGGAAGAAAACCAGCACCAAACCAAGCTCGCTCTTGAACGAAAGCGGTTTTAAAAATCGCAACACAAGGGCTATTAATGCAAGTGTGATAAATGCATTTGCGTGTGTGAAAAGACTGACCAAACCAAGACTTAACCAAAAGTCTTTACCACTAGCCAGTGTATAAATAAAGGCGACAGCTTGCGAGGCAATAATCATTGCAAGTATGCCTCGCTCAGTGAGCATCGCCTTAAATAAACCACGGTCAATCGACGTCGAATGAACCCATGGTGTCATGTGTTATCTCAGCTCTACAGGCACTGCAAACACAACATTCTCTTCCTGCCCTGGGTTTTCTACAACCGTATGTCCACCCAACTCCTTCAAGCGAGAAATTACCTGCTGAACCAAAACTTCAGGTGCAGATGCACCGGCAGTAACGCCTACACGTTCTACATTATCAAACCAATCAGCATCAATACTTTTCTCATCATCGATAAGATGCGCAGCGGTGCCCATTTTATCTGCTAATTCTCGTAAGCGATTTGAATTCGAGCTATTTTTTGCACCCACCACGAGTAACAAATCAACTTTATCAGCTAAGTCACGTACTGCATCTTGACGGTTCTGCGTTGCATAGCAAATATCATCTTTGCGTGGTCCATGGATTTCAGGGAACTTCTCACGCAATGCATCAATAACATCTGCCGTATCATCTACTGACAATGTCGTTTGGCTACAATAAAATAAATTACTCGCGTCTTTGACTTCTAATGAGGCAACATCTTCAGGTGTCTCAACAAGATAAATCCCACCTTCAGGATTATCGTACTGCCCCATAGTACCTTCAACTTCTGGATGACCGTGATGACCGATTAGAATGCATTCAGTGCCTTTTCTGCTCGCTCGAGTCACTTCCATATGGACTTTGGTCACCAATGGACAAGTTGCATCAAACACTTTCAATTCACGTCGTTTCGCTTCTTGCCTCACTTGTTGTGAGACACCGTGCGCACTAAAAATGACGATGCTGTCATCTGGCACTTGATGAAGCTCCTCAACAAATACTGCGCCTCTATCTCTGAGACCATTCACAACATATTTGTTGTGCACAACCTCATGACGTACATAAATAGGCTTTTCGAAAATATCGAGCGCGCGCTCAACAATACTAATCGCTCTATCTACACCTGCGCAGAACCCTCGTGGATTAGCTAACAAGATTTCCATTAACTATGAACCTCTAAGATATCTACTTCAAACGTCACCACCTGACCTGCAAGAGGGTGGTTAAAGTCAACTGTAACAGAGTCCCCTGCCACTTCACGAATAAGCCCTGGTAACTCAGTGCCATCGGGCTGAGTAAAGGCAATAATACTGCCTACTTCTGCAGGTGTATCGGCACCAAACTTGGTGCGGTCTAAATAATAAATATTATCTGGATTTGGCATCCCAAAAGCATCTTCTGGCTGGAGCTCAAAGGTTTTATTGTCACCTTCTTTTAACCCCAGTAAACAGCTTTCAAAATTTTCAGTGAGGCTTCCATCTCCCATAAACAACTTAGCAGGCTTATTGTTCACCTTTGTTGAGTCAGCAGCAGATCCATCTTCCAGCTTTATTGAATAGTGGAACAGAACTTCTGATTTAGGGCCTATGACTTGTTCACTCACGCCTCTGTCTCCCGAGTATTGGTTTTATCACCAAAAAATGCATCAAATAAAAGTAAACCAGCACCACCAACGATCGCCATGTCAGCGACGTTAAAAGCAGGGTAATGCCAATCTTGATAATAAAAATGTAAAAAGTCGACAACGTAGCCTAAAGTTACGCGGTCATATAAATTACCTATAGCGCCCGCAAGCACCAATGAATAAGCGCCGCACAGAACCCAGTTATTGGCTCTTAAGTTTTTTAGCCAAACGACTAACAATACGCTGATAACTACGGCAATACCGCTGAGGAACCATCTTTGCCACCCACCGGCTTCACTTAAGAAACTAAATGCAGCACCATAATTATGCATGTATGTAAAATTGAAAAACGGCAACAGCTCTATTGATTCATACAGCTTCATGTTTGCAACAACTAATGCTTTTGTGACGTAGTCTACTGCAAAAAGCAGTAGACTCAACCATAACCACACTAGACCACTTCGTTCGGTCAATTTGGTCACTTGCAACTCCTATGCAAATTTACGCTGCTCGCCTTCACCGTCAACATTGGTTATACAGCGACCGCATAGCTCTGGATGCGCTTCACTTGTACCAACATCTTCGCTGTGATGCCAACAACGATCACATTTCGCCGCATCTGTTGCAGCAACTTTAATGAATAAGCCGTCAATCTCAGAAGCCACTGAGCCTTCTGGTTGGCTTGATACTACTTCAACATGTGCTTTTGAAGTAAGTAATACGAAGCGTAGTTCATCTTCTAAACCTTGCAGTTTTTCAGCTAATTCACCACCTGTGTACAGCGTTACCTCAGCCTGTAATGTTGCACCAATGACTTCTTCTTTACGTGCGTTCTCTAGTACTCGGTTCACTTCATCACGAACTGTTAATAGCTCTTGCCAGAACGTATTATCAAGTTGACCACACGTTGCGCCTGTAATTCCGTCGTACCAAACATCAGTGAAAACAAACTCACCACGTTCACCTGGCAGTGCTTCCCAAAGCTCTTGCGCCGTGAAGCTCAAGATAGGCGCCATCCAGCGCGTCATTGCCTCTGCGATATGATATAGCGCAGTCTGACATGAACGACGAGCATGACTGTCACTCTTCGCGGTGTACTGTCTGTCTTTAATAACATCAAGATAGAATGAGCCTAATTCACCTGTACAGAAGTTCATTAGTTTCTGCGTGACCACCAACATTTGATAGTTGTCATAAGCTTCAACAATCTCACTTTGCAATTCTGCTGCACGAGACACAATCCAACGATCCAACTCAACCATATCTTCAATGGCAACTGAATCTGTTGCTGGATTGAAACCGCTTAAGTTAGACAATAAGTAACGGCTAGTGTTACGAATACGGCGGTAACGGTCAGCTGAACGTTTGAAGATTTCATCAGAAACTGTCATCTCAGCTGTGTAATCGGTTGAAGCAACCCATAAACGTAGGATGTCAGCGCCTAGTTTATTCATGATGTCTTGTGGTGAAATCACGTTACCTAAAGACTTTGACATCTTGCGGCCGTTTTCATCAACGGTGAAACCATGCGTTAACACTTGCTTGTATGGCGCGTGACCGTTAATAGCCACAGACGTCATCATAGATGACATAAACCAACCACGGTGCTGATCTGAGCCTTCTAGGTATAAATCTGCAGGGCCAGTCAGCTCTTCTCTTGCATCAACAACACATGCGTGTGTGACACCAGAGTCAAACCATACATCCAGCGTATCTTGCACTTTAACGTACTGCTGAGCGTCTGCTTCATTGAGTAAAGTGCTTGGCTCTAAGTCATACCAAGCTTGAATGCCAGCTTGGTCCACTAAGTCAGCTACTTTTTCAATTAGAGTTTCAGTATCTGGGTGAAGTGCACCAGTGTCTTTATCAACAAATAGTGCAATTGGCACGCCCCAAGTACGTTGACGTGAAATACACCAATCTGGGCGACCTTCTACCATGTTAGCAATGCGGTTCTCACCCCAAGCTGGGATCCACTGTGTTTTCTCGATTTCTTTCATCGAGTCTTTACGTAAATCAGCTTGATCCATGCTTACAAACCATTGCGGTGTTGCACGGAAAATAATTGGTGTTTTGTGTCTCCAACAATGTGGATAGCTGTGCGTTAATGCATGATGATGCATTAACATGCCTTTTTCAGTCAGAAGCTCAATCACATTTTCGTTCGCTTTGAACACATGCTGGCCAGCGAAAATTGGCGTGTCCGGTAAATATACACCGTTCGCACCTACAGGGTTTGCAACCTCTAAGTTATATGCTTGTCCTGCCACGAAGTCTTCTTGACCATGACCAGGCGCTGTATGAACGATACCAGTACCTGAATCAGTCGTAACGTGCTCACCAAGGATAACCGGTACATTAAAATCGTAGAATGGGTGTGCAACTTCTAGGTTTTCTAGCGTATCACCTTTACAGTAGCCTAATACGTGATATTGCTTGAAGCCAAAGCGGTCAACTGCGTCTTTTACTAACTCAGAGCCTAATACTAGGCGCTGTTCTTTGCCTTCGTCTTCAATTTGAACTAATGCATACTCAAGGCCGCCGTGTACAGCAACAGCTCGGTTTGCAGGCAGTGTCCAAGGTGTTGTCGTCCAGATAACTGTGCTGATATCGCCTTTGCCTTCATGACCTTCAGACAGTGAAAATGCTTTCTCTACTGCAGCCGCTTCGGTAAATACAAAGCGTACATCAATTGCAGGTGATTGCTTATCTTGATATTCAACTTCTGCCTCAGCAAGCGCAGAACCACAGTCAGTACACCAGTGCACAGGTTTAGCACCTTTGTGTAAATGACCATTCTTAATGATACGACCAAGTACTCGAATCGCACTCGCTTCGAAGTCGAAGTTCATTGTCAGATATGGCTTATCCCAATCACCAAACACACCTAGGCGTTTAAAGTCTGTTTTTTGGCCATCAACCTGCTTACGAGCATACTCGCGACATTTTTCTCTAAATTCAGCAACCGATACTTTCTTGCCCGGCTTACCGACTTTTTTCTCTACCATCAACTCGATTGGTAGACCATGACAGTCCCAACCAGGCACGTAAGGCGCGTCAAAATCAGACAACGTCTTCGACTTGATAATGATATCTTTTAAAATCTTGTTTACTGAATGACCTAGGTGAATATTGCCATTCGCATAAGGAGGGCCATCGTGCAGTATAAATGGCTTTTTACCTTTCTTCGCGTTACGAATTTGACCATATAAGTCTTGTTCATACCATTTTTTAAGCATTTTGGGTTCGCGTTGCGCCAAATTGCCACGCATCGGAAACGATGTTTCCGGTAAATTTAAAGTATGTTTGTAATCGCTCATTTAACTTACTTTCCGTTCGGCTACCTAATTTTAGAAAATACTGCTCTTGCTGCATCGACGTCTGCCGATATCTGCTTTGTCAGATGCGTCAGTGACTCAAATTTTTGTTCATTGCGAAGCTTATGAATAAGCTCCACCTTAATAAATTGACCATAAATATCTTGGTCAAAATCAAATAGGTGTACTTCTAATAAAGCACGCTTGCCGTTTAGCGTCGGCTTTGTACCAACATTAGCTACACCGTTGTAAATCTTGTTTTGGATGTAAACATTTACAGCAAAGACTCCTTGTACAGGACTCACTTGTCGCTTCAATGCTACATTTGCGGTGCGAAAGCCTAGCTCTCGACCCTTTTTCCAGCCATGAATAACCCGCCCAGAGATAGCATAAGTATGACCTAACATCTCGTGTGCTTTATGAAGATCACCTTGTGCTAACGCATTACGAATAAGCGTACTACTGACACGGCTGTTTTGCTGTCTAAAGCTCAATGTATCTTTAACGTGTACACCCAGCTCTTGTCCGATATTTGATAACATCGCAAAGTCGCCTTTACGAGCTTTGCCAAAACGAAAATCATCACCTACAGTCAGGGCTTTAACTCCCAAACGTTGATAAAGTATTTCACGGACAAAAAACTCAGCTTCTAGATTTGAAAACTTATTATTAAAGCTGACACAAATAACGCGCTCTATACCATTCTCAGCGAGCAACGCAAGCTTATCACGCAGTCGTGTTAATCGAGCTGGCGCTTTGTTCTTAATAAAAAACTCTTGCGGCTGCGGCTCAAAGAGCATCACGGTACTGGGTAAGTTGTATTTTTCAGAGTCTGCTTTGAGCCCTTTTAATACTTCAGTATGGCCTAAATGAACACCATCAAAGTTTCCTATAGTCAAAACACAGCCGTAGTGGTGTGGTCGAATATTATGGATGCCCCTGATTAATTGCATACAACGCGTGCCTTTTGCTCGAGTCTTCAAAAAGCCCGATTATACCCAAGTTAGTTAGAAATGCGAGCTATGAAGACCTTCAATCGAGTCTATTTATTCTTCTATCTGCCGAATTTCTTTTATCGTCGACACCCTAACACCACAAACATACAAAACGCAGAAGTACAAAAAGATTGCGCTCGCTAATAAACTACCCAAAACCCACAACTGTGTCGCAATCCCTTCCCCTCGCCACGTAAGCTGATGTGATAGCCAATAAACACTGCTGGCCATAACCAAAGTTGCAAAAATGGCTTTTGCGGCAAACCACATTGAAAAGGTTGAAATGGTGTAAACCCGCTCTTTTTTGAGTCCACGATAAAGCAAAAAAGCATTACATGTCGCTGACAGTGAAGTCGCTAGAGCAAGGCCCAAATAACCGAAAAAAGGCGCTAATGCCAAATTGAAAATCATATTGAGAGTCAGTGCCTTAATACCAATTTTTACTGGTGTTTTAGTATCCTGCCTTGCATAAAAACCAGGCGCTAACACTTTTATCAGCATAAAGCTAACCAAACCTACACTATATGCGGTCACACCTGCGCTGACAGCAGCTATATTGTCAACATCGCCATTTTTAAACTCACCATGCCCAAATAGCACAGAAATAATTAAAGGACTTATTACAATCAACCCCCCCATTGCCGGGAACCCAAGTAAAAGTACAAATCGTACCCCCCAGTCCATTGTTTGCTGGAAATTCTCACCTTTATCATTCGCATGCAACTTTGATAGCGTCGGTAAAATAACTGTAGCAATGGCAATACCAAATAACCCAAGCGGAAACTCAATAAGGCGGTCCGAGTAATATAGCCACGCAATTGATCCTGTCATTAATGCTGCGGCAATGATCGTATCAAGTAATAAATTAATTTGGCTCACCGAGACACCAAAAATAGCAGGCAACATCAACTTGCGAACTTTTGTCACATGTGGCGCATGCCATGCAAATTTTGGACGAGATAGCATGCCTAGTTTACCTAAAAAAGGAAGCTGAAATGCCAATTGGGCAGCCCCGCCAATGAACACACCAATAGCAAGAGCATACGCACCTTGCTCAAAACGGTCGTGCAATAGTACCGCGCAACTAATTAAGCAAACATTTAATAGTACGGGTGTAAACGCCGCAACTGAAAAACGGTTGTAAACATTCATTACCGCGCCACATAGTGCTACCAATGAAATAAAGAATAAATAAGGTATGGTAAATTTAAGTAATGCACTGGCCAGTAGGAATTTATCTGCATTTTCTCCGCCTTGCCACCAATCGATAAACCAAGTTGTGCCAAAGAGTGCAGCTATGACTGGGGAGCCAACAACCCCCAATATTGTGACACACAGTAAGATAGTCCCAAGAGTTCCCGCCGCTTGCGCAACAAAGACACGTACTTCGTCATCACCATGTTTTTCTTTTATTTCCGATAAAACAGGGACAAACGCTTGAGCAAAAGCCCCTTCAGCAAACAAACGTCGAAAAAAGTTTGGAATGCGATTTGCGAATAAAAATACATCTGCTGCGAGACCAGCACCCAGTAAATTTGCAACGACTGCATCGCGCACTAACCCCAAAATGCGAGATAACATAGTCATTGCACTCACAATCATGCCTGACTTGAATAGCCCTTTTGCCACTAAACTTACCTTAAGAAATAAAAAATAAGCGCCAAGTATGCCACAGACCAGCAAGAACCATAACTACTAAACATCGGGCACAAATGAGAAAGCAACGCACCTCATTATTAAAGCTAGGCTTGGGTTCTGTGTTTTGCTACAATACGTCCATTAATCATTAGCCTTTAGGCTTATGATTCGTAGTCTGTTAACGCCGTAGCCGAGGACCACAGGTTTAGGAGATGGTTTTACAGACTTATAAAGGCGGCGCATCTTACGCTAACTGGCATAAAAGATGTAGCAACGCCGTACTGAAATACATAGGTCGGACAGGTTATTTTTTATTGACATTGGATCATAAAACAGGCATAGTCCTCGGCCTTAAAACTAAGCTTATTTTTAAAAGATTGTTAGGAGCATACCTTGGCTAACATCAAGTCTGCAAAAAAACGCGCTATCACTAGCGAAAAGCGTCGTCAGCACAACGCAAGCCGTCGTTCAATGATGCGTACATACTTCAAAAAAGTTATCGCTGCTATTGAAGCTGGTGATAAAGAAGCTGCACAGCAAGCATTTGCTGTTGCAACTCCAATCCTAGACCGCTACGCAACTAAAGGTCTAATCCACAAGAATAAAGCTGCTCGTCACAAGAGCCGCCTAGCTGCTAAAATCAAAGCGCTATAATCTGTGGAAATGGATATAAAAAAACCGACGTAAGTCGGTTTTTTTATGCCTATCATACTGGGATAAGACGTAATACTTTCAAAGTATTACGCTATTTCCAATTTCGGATAAAACTTTTTCAACATTGCTGCAATTTTCTTAGGAGAAAAAGGTTTTACAACAAACCCTTTCGCCCCACGTTCAATAGCGTCTTTCACGTTGTCAACCGTTGAGTGGGCAGATACCATTACTACATTGATCTCAGGATTTATTTGAGCCAGTTCAGCAATTAATTCTTTTCCATCTCCATCCGGTAATTCTATATCCAAAAAAACAATGTCAAAGTGCCGCTCTTTACATGCTTCAATACATTGTTTTGCAGTTGATGCTTCTTTTACATTGTCAATTCCCAAATGCATCAATGTTTGATGCAAAAAGCTGCGAACGGTTCCTACATCATCAACAATGAGAATAGAGATCTGTTGTTCCATATCCTTTCCCGTGGGCTAGTAATTAGAAATGCGCTATCATCTATAGCATAGAACTATTATAGAGTCCTGCAACCAAAAGGCTACACCTAAGCATGGCAAATAATCCAAAAAAACAAACACTATTGAATAAAAGTGACTTTCAAAAGCAACAAGCAAACAAAAAGAAAAAGCGTCGCCTCTCTGAACAACAAATTAAACGACAGCAAGAACTCGTACAGCAGCACGGCCACCAAGGAGTAGAAACCGAACCACCGAAAAAAAACCTGACAACACTTATCACCATTGGGGTTATAGCACTTATCGCTATATTATTTCCAAAGCCTAAACTTATCACGTATAAGAAGCTCAACATGGTAACCCAGAGCGTCTATTGGCCAGGTTTGCCTGGTGTCGAACCTATTTTATTTGATTCCATCTTACAGCCGATTAAAGCATCGGAGCGCAGCACACTTTATTTGTGTCAAGATGTGTCAAAGCCTGATACGTGTCAAAAGTATGCAATTATTGAAACCCAAGGTTTCATCGCCGCAATGAAACACCTTGCATTCCATTAAAAAAACTAATTCGAAAATCATAAAAATACTCGCTTGAGGTGACTAAAAAAGCGGCGCATAATGGCGCCCCTTTTTAATCATCTATGGAGTTTATTTAAGATCATGGCTAATGAGTTTGACTGGTTACTGAATAGTTTATTACTGGTACTGGGATTTGGAGCTCTTTTTATTAATCATAAAACATTGCTTCGAGCCGCAGCTATCATGGCTTGTAGCTTATTGTTTGTTTTGTTTAGTCTAGATCTTATGGATACTTCTGTGATTTCTAATCTTGGATTAATTCTGATTAACTCCTTTTATTTGTTTAAAGTGTTTACACTAGAGCACTACGATAGCAACTAAAGTATCGACTAGCTGAGGTACACGAAATCTCAGCTCACTTTCATTAATAATATCTATTAAATAAAAATACATATCTATTCACATGAATAGATAGGTTGTCTTGCGCGTTACGTTTTTCACCTCAATTTAGATCAAAAAAATATTCACCTGCTTAAGGCTATTCAAGGTTACAGTGATAGGCTAGAATCTTGAAAATTGTCCCTTATTGGAGATTCGTCATGGCAATGACAGATGAAGAATTATTTTTAGCTTCAATGGGCGATGTTGTACCGCTGGCACAAGATAATCGCGCACAACTTAAAAAACAGCAAAACCAACCAACGGATGCGCAACTAGCAAGGCGCAAAGCAGCTCAAAAAGAATTGGATTTCGACCCTAACTTTTTATCCACTGAATATGTTGACCTGTTAGACCCCCATGACCAGTTAGGCTACAAAAAAGATGGTGTCCAAGAGGGTGTCTACAAAAACTTAAGATTGGGCAAATACCAGATTGATGCAACACTTGACCTACATGGAAAATCATTTGTAGAAGCCCGCCAGGCTATGTTCGAATTTGTTACAGACTGCCAAAAAAGAAATATCCGAGTTTTACTGATCCGCCATGGTGTCGGTCTGAAAAGTAAGCCGTTTCCAGCTATTCTGAAAAGCTACTGTAATAAATGGCTGCAAGAAATGCCTAATGTATTAGCTTTTCATTCTGCACTGACGTGCCACGGTGGGAGCGGTTCAACCTATACGCTACTCAAGAAAAGCGACGAGAAAAAACTGGAAAATAGAGAAATACACGCGAAGAGATAAAGCACAAAGTGGGGCGTGTAGCCCCATATTCATTTCAACATACTTTATTGAGTTTGAACAAAGTACGTACAGGTTTGGCTCTCAGCTGCCTGTGCTTGGTTAAACCAAGCTGAAACACCCAATGCAAGTACAGAAATAACGACAAAATAAAGTTTCACACCACCTTGACCGTTTTTCATTTTTTTTCCTGTCTTATTATTGTTTTTTCCCTAACATACTGAATATAAAAAGATGTCACAATATGTTTTTATATACAGTAATTATGTAAATTAGAATAACTATTACTTACATTTACTTACAAATCAGAGAGTTAATTTTTTTCTCTATTAAATCATTCATTAATAAAGTCAACTTGAGAGAATTTCAGTCAAAATTAATTCTTTTTTAGTATCTAAAAATATTAGTAGCCTTTGTTCACATCCACTGTATTTTTAATCGGTAAACCCGCGATGCAAGCTCGGATATTTTCTGCAATTTGTGCAACAACCGTATTTAGATTTGTCACAGCTGCAATATGTGGAGTGACTATCACCTTAGGGTGGTTCCAAAAAGGATGTGTTTTAGGCAATGGCTCTGTGTCAAAAACATCTAAGACTGCACCACCAAGCACCTCTTTATCTAGCGCTTCAATCAAGTCTTGTTCATTTAAATGCTGGCCTCTTGCGACATTAATCAGTAAACACTCACTAGACACATGATGAAAAATAGACTTGCTCAATATGCCATGTGTTTCCACAGTTAATGGTAACAAACACACTAAATAGTCGAGTTCAGAGGCAAATGCTTCAAGTTGCCCCTCTCCATGAAAGCAATCAATGTTATCAATCTCTTTATGGCTTCTAGACCACCCTCTAACCATAAAACCATTATCTAATAGCCGCTTTGCAACAACTTTACCCAGTTCACCCAAACCGAGTATGCCTACACTTTCACCTGTTCTTGCACGGCGCGGCTTCCAATATTGAGTGTCTTGATTAGCAATGTATGATTGGTGCCTCAATTTATAAGCCAGTACATGAGACAATACATACTGTGCCATATCATCACTAAGCTGGGGATCAACAATCCTTGCAACTGTTACATCTGTTGGGAGGCTATTCATGGGGATACCATCTACACCCGCGCCGAAAGACTGCACCACTTTCAGGTTTGGTAATTGCTGCCAAAGTGATTCGGGCGCTTTCCATGTTAATACAAACTCTATGCCTGATAAGTCGTCGCATTCAGGCCATAACTGCAAGTTAACATCAGGTAATGCAACTTGTAATTTTGCCATTAATTTTTCATTGTTTCTTCCGGTTATACAAACCAATACAGACATATTACACCCCAATTTAAAATACAAAGCTCACTTTGCACAGTATATCGTTTAGTGACACGCGGATAATAGTGCGCGATCACCATAAAATTGACATACCCATGCAACGCAATTGTCACATTCAGTTTTTAATCTGCTATAAACACAGCCGTAGAGAATTATGATGATCAGCGTTGATAAAGTGATCGAAGCCAACCTGCCACAACTAGAAAACTCACCAAAAGTGAAAGGTTTAGTAAAAAAAGGACTAGGCTACTTATTACATGAACAAGAGTTTGTCGCATTTGCAGATACATACCCACATTTGGAGGGTCTTGAGTTTGTAGAGCAAGTACTTGAAGAATTAGATTTTGATGCACGGTTTAAACCTAAGCAAATTGAGCACATACCTAGTGAAGGCAGCGTCGTAATTGTCGCAAATCACCCTATTGGTTCTTTGGATGCCCTCGCACTCATCAAAGTCTTGGCCAAAGCGAGGCCCGACTTAAAAGTCGTCGCCAATCGAATGTTGATGTCAATTACGCCAATGCATTCATTGTTACTCCCAGTGGATAACCTATCTAACGCCAGTCGCAAGCAAGAACTTGCTAATATCCAAAAGCACCTTAAAAGCGAAGGGGCACTGTTAATTTTCCCAGCAGGCGAAGTCTCTAGGCTAGGTCCAACGGGTATCAAGGATTGCAAATGGAATACAGGCTTTTTACGCATGGCAAAAAAAGCCAACTGCCCTATTCTCCCCATCTATATCAAAGCGAAGAACAGCCCCCTGTTCTACGGCACGTCTATGATTTACAAACCTCTAGCGAGTTTGCTTTTGGTTAAAGAAATGTTTAAGCAAAGACAAAAATCGTTGGAGTTTGAGATTGGGGCCAGTATCCCACCGGAGTCCTATCGATTAGATAATCTCAAAGATAAAGAAATCGTTGCACTTATCCGCAAGCAATTGTATCGATTAAACAGTAAAAAAGCGCTACCGTTAAAAACACAAACCCCCATTGCCGTTCCTGAATGCAAAAAAGAGCTCAAAAAAGCCATTGAGCAATGTGAGCGTCTTGGCGAAACCGCAGATGGCATGCATATATATTTGTATCAATATGCTGGGAGCTCCCCCATCTTTCGAGAACTCGGTCGCTTACGTGAAATTGCATTCAGAGCCGTCGGTGAAGGCAGCGGTAAAAGACGAGACACTGACAAATATGATATGTACTATCAGCAGCTAGTACTATGGGACGCCAAGCAACTTGAACTGGTGGGCGCTTACCGCTTAGCCAGTGCTCAGCAGGTTATTCAGCAACATGGTACCAATGGCTTATATACCAGTAGCTTGTTCTCATACACGGATGATATGGTCCCCTATTTTAATCAAGGTTTGGAATTGGGTCGAAGTTTCGTACAGCCTAAATATTGGGGTCGTAAAAGCCTAGATTACCTTTGGTATGGCATAGGTGCATTTATTCAGCGCTATCCCGAACACCGCTATTTATTCGGCCCCGTGAGTTTATCAAACGCACTGCCAGATAAAGCAAAAGCCATGTTGGTATATCACTATCAACACTACTTTTCAGCACTTGGCAGCTTAGCTAACCCAAATAATGAATTTAAGCTCTCACAATCTCAATTAGAGACCTGTACTGATTTATTCTGTGGTAATGATATAAAAGAAGACTTTGCTGAACTCAAACACATTTTGGCGAACATGGGTGCACAGGTGCCAACGCTTTTTAAGCAGTATACTGAGCTTTGTGAACAAGACGGCGTTAACTTTTTAAGCTTTAGCATTGATCCTGATTTCAATAATTGTATAGATGGGCTGGTACTCGTCGACCTTACCAAGTTAAAAGCAAATAAAGCGAAACGTTATCTTGGTGAAAATATTTATCAGCGGTAATGAAGCTTTATGCTTTTATAAAAAGAAAGCTTGCGACAAACTCCTTGCAACCCTGTTGCAATTTTTTATACTGGCGCTCGGTCTTCATTTATAACAACGCAGATTAAGCGCCAGTAATGATTAAATCTCTCTTTAATATCATCGTTTTTGTTGTCATCTTTGCGGCCGTGCTTGCGTATCAAGAGCTCGGTATGTTGGAAGATGATGGCAAGCAATCAGCCCCCTACTTCTCACTACCTTTATTAGAGGATACGTCGCAAAGATATGACATTAGCCAGCTTAAGGGGGATCGTTCTGTCATTTATTTCTTTGCACCTTGGTGTAACATTTGTCGTTACAGCATGCCGAATATAGACAAGCTTCACCGCCAAGGAAAAGTAAACGCAGTTGCCATCGCGCTAGACTTTCAAAGTGCCGAAGAAGTTAAAGCTTTTAGCAAAGACTTGAACTTATCCATGCCTGTTTTATTAGGCAACCGAAAAACAGCACAAGATTATAAAGTTAAAGCCTATCCAACTTACTATGTGATGAACCCAAAGCTCAAAGTCATCGAGCGCTCTATTGGTTACTCAAGCGAGCTGGGTATTAGATTTCGCCTGTAAGAAAGTGTATCGCAGCAATACATTTTCTTACCCAAATCCGCAATAAATCAACGCTTTTAGTCCGTACACTGTCATCAAATTTGAAGTTACTCACTGCCAAAGGGACTCGACGATGTTTGCACTTACTGCGAAAAAGCGTTTTATTTTATCTCCAATCATGTTGTGTATGGCAATGTCAGCACATGCTCAAACCAAAAAAGATGACATTGAGCATATAGAGGTCATTTACAAACGCAGCTCTATTACCTCAGAAATTACGGAAGACACCGAAAAGCTCATAGAAATGCCAGGTGCACTGGGCGATCCACTGCGTGCTGTTTTTGCACTACCGGGGGTCGTCGCTGCTGGCGGTTCTATGAGCGAGCCTGCAGTTAGAGGCTCATCACCCAGCGACAACATGTTTGAAGTCGACTTTATGCCGGCAGGGTATATTTTCCATGACTTTGGCAGCTCCATTTTTAATCGTCATATTATTCAAGATTTTCAGTTGTACTCAGCAGGCTATGGCGCGGGTTATAGTAATGCTACAGGTGCGGTGTTTGATGTTACGTTAAGAAACCCCAAATACCAGCCAATTACGACCACACTAGACTTTTCGATGTTTAATGCTGGTTTTTTTGTGGAAGGTCAGGCCACTGAAAATACGGCGTTTTATGTCTCGGGCAGAAAAAGTACGCTCCCTTTATTTTTCAGTGAAGGAGAAGAGCTAGATGATGATGATGGCGAACCATCAGGGGTAACCATTAACGACGCCCCAGATGATCATGACTATCAAGGCAAATTTTTATGGGACATTAATAACAGCAATACCCTCACCTTTAATTTTACCGGTGCTGAAGACTCCGCAGCAGCAGGGTTTAGTGAACGAGCTGAACTCGCACAAAAAACGCCTGAGTTTCAGGGGGATGCCCGATTTATTCGAGACTTTAATAGCCAGAGTATTCTGTGGGATCACTACAACAAAAAGTTTCACTTAAGGGTCGGTGTTGGCGCGCTGGATCATTCAGGGCGACTCGAATTTGGCAAACAACCAAATAATCTAGCGGGCTTTTTTGAACAAGAAGGTGAAAAGCAACTTACCTATAAAGCACGCTTAAACTATACCGTTAACCCACAGCACCGATTTGTATTTGACGCAGCCTACTTTGATAATGAAACGTCTTATGAATATGACACATTTCAATATTTGTGTACTGAGATTGATCCAGACTGTGACTTGAAAAAGGGAGATCGTATTTCAGGTAAACGTACCATAGATCTGGACTCAGGTTTTGTTGGGATCACGCATATCTGGCAACCCCATGAAGACTGGCAAACCGAAGTCGGTGTACAAAGCCAGCATAACCGCTATACCGACGAAACATTTACTTCGCCCCGTGTCGCAGTGAATTACTATGTGACACCTAATAGCGTGATAAGCGCGAAAGTCGGTCGTTACAACCGCATGCAAGATGTTGAGTACATTCTACCGGAGATAGGTAACCCAGCCCTCAAGTCACAAGTTGCAACACACAGCACCCTTGGATTTAGACAAGTGCTTGAAAATGAATGGTCTTGGTCGATAGAGGGCTATTATAAAACCATGGAAGATTTACCACTGGCGATCGATGCGGGCAGTAATGCACATCTTTTATATAGCAACCAAGTCGAAGGGCGTGCATATGGTGTTGACCTGTTGGTAAATAAGAACAAAACCGATAACTGGTATGGCTGGGTAGCACTGAGCTACGCCAAAAGTGAACGAACTGACTTAAGCCGTAACGTCACGCGAGATTATTATGCAGATACACCGCTCGTATTTAACGCGGTCTTAAACTACGACATTAATGAGCTCTGGCAAGGTGGATTTAACTTTACCGCACGCAGTGGGCAAGCTTACACCCCTATTGTCGGTGTAAGAGAGAACCCAGATCACGCTGGGCGATTTTTACCTGTTTATGGCGATCCGTTCTCTGAGCGCTTTAAGACTTACCACAGGCTGGATGTGCGATTTGAAAGAAAAACCACCGTGTTTGGCCTAGAGGGCAAATTAATACTTGAGCTCATGAATGCCTATGGTCAGGACAATGTCGCCTACATTGATTTAGATTACGACAAGATCTCGTCGGTGAATGACCTACATATAAAAGAAGAAAATGACGACTTCGAAATGCGCCCTTCAATTGGTTTTAGTGTGACCTTTTAATATAACGCCGTCATCTCCACTGACAAAACCAGGTGACGGCTTGCGCTTTCCTGATAAAGGCGTGGCGAGCAAGCAATTGCCTCTTGCGTTTTTCGCCATCGCCTTGCATGATCCGATCCTTAAACATACCGGAGTATTATCATGCCTAAAGCTTGCGCGTATCACATCTTAGTCAAAACTGAAAAAGAATGCTTAGCCATCAAAGCCAAACTCGAAAAGGGGGGAGATTTTAATAAGCTAGCAAAACAGCATTCAACATGCCCTTCAAAAAAACGTGGCGGCGACCTGGGTGAATTTAACAAGGGCGATATGGTTAAAGCCTTCGACGACGTAGTTTTCAAAAAGCCGCTTTACGAGGTTCATGGCCCTGTTAAAACCAAATTTGGCTTTCACTTAATTAAAACGGTGTACCGCTCTTAAAACACAACTCAGCCTATCCTTATTTTCAAATCGAAAAAACAGATTGGTGTAATAGCTTTTAATCAATTTTAATTCCAGCGCGCTCAACTATACTGAGTGTCATTGAAATCATTGAGAGAGTTATTACTATGTTTACTGTTATTTTTGGTCGTGAAGGTTGTCCTTATTGTGTACGTGCGAAAGAATTGGCGACACGTTTAAAAGATGAACGTAACGATTTCAATTTTCGCTATATCGATATAAACAAAGAAGGGATAAGCAAAGCTGACCTAGAAAAGTCTGCTGGCAAGCCATGTAACACGGTGCCACAAATATTTGTAGACCAAGATCACATTGGTGGATTTGATGATTTTGAGGCCTATGCCAAGGCAAATTTAGGGTTATATCAATAACCCTAAAAAAATTACAGTTTATTTTTTAACCAATTTCAAACACCTACAAATTTAGTGCCAATTTATACAAGCAATTATCTTTTCTTTACTGTACAATGCCGCCTCTTTTAAATTGTTGAGGCGCATTAATGTCAGAACCAGTAACGTTTGAATCTTTAGACCTTTCTCCTGCAATCCTAAAAGCAGTCGAAGAGCTAGGGTATCAATCACCTTCTGAGATCCAGGCTCAATGTATACCGTTATTGCTAGAAAGAAAGGACGTGCTGGGACTAGCGCAAACGGGTACGGGCAAGACGGCGGCTTTCGCACTGCCGCTATTAAACAATGTTGACGCATCCGTTAAGCAACCACAAATTTTAGTACTGACTCCGACTCGTGAGCTTGCATTGCAAGTTGCTGAGGCATTCGAGCAGTATGCTAAGTACACCAGAGGCGTAGAAGTACTTGCGCTATATGGTGGACAAAGCTATGGCGTGCAGTTAAGTGCACTTCGCCGTGGCGCACAGATCATCGTGGCAACTCCGGGGCGTTTAATCGACCATATCAACCGTAAGACCATTGATCTATCAAACCTAAATGCATTGGTATTAGATGAAGCTGATGAAATGCTACGCATGGGCTTTATCGATGATGTTGAAAGCATCATGGAAAAAACACCAGAAGAAAAGCAAACATGCCTTTTCTCTGCAACTATGCCAAAGCAGATCCAATCTATTTGTTCTAAGTACTTAGATAACGCAGAGCAAGTAAAAATCACACCACGTAACTCAACTGTTGACACAATTGAGCAGGTGTACTGGCGTGCAACGACACATAAAAACAAAGCAATCGTACGTTTCTTAGAAGCGGAAGATTATGATGCTTCTATCGTGTTTGTACGTACTCGTAACGATACAGTTCAGCTTGCTGAGCTGCTTGAGCGTGAAGGTTTCTCTGCTGCACCACTTAATGGTGACATGAACCAACAGGCACGTGAGCGCACAGTTGAAAGACTGAAAAGTGGTTTACTAGATATCGTTATCGCAACAGACGTTGCGGCACGTGGTCTAGATGTTGATCGCTTGAGCCTAGTTATTAACTACGATATCCCACAAGACAGCGAAGCATACGTACACCGTATTGGTCGTACTGGTCGTGCGGGTCGTAAAGGTAAGGCTATCTTGTTCGTAAAAGGTAACGAGCGTTACTTACTACGTAACATCATGCGTCATACTCGCTCAGACATCGAGCAAGTCGAGCTTCCAAGTGCAAAAATCGTTGAGCAAAAGCGTATTGAAGCACTTCAAAACAAGCTCAGTATGTCACTTGATCACAAAGACATTGAGTTCTTCAGTGAAGTTGCACAAGGCCTAGGTGAGAAACTAGAGCTAAGCCAAGAACAACTTGCAGCTGCACTACTTTGCCTTGCACAGCAACAGTCTCCGCTTAAAGTTGAAGAAATTAAAGTTCAACAACGCGAGCGTCGTGACCGTGATGGTAACCGTGACCGCCGTGACGACAGACGTGGTGAGCGTGGTGACAGACGTGGTGAACGTGGCGACAGAAAAGGCCGTCGCAATAGCTCAGAACCAATGGATACTTACCGTATTGAAGTGGGTCGTGAGCATGGTGTTCAAGTTAAGAACATTGTGGGTGCAATCGCTAACGAAGCAGATATCTCAAGCAAATTTATCGGTGAAATCCGTTTATTTGATGAGCACAGCACTGTTCAGCTTCCACAGGATATGCCTGCTGAAACGCTAACACACTTCCAAGGTGTTCACATTTGTCAACGCCCAATGAAGATGACCAAGAGCACACACCCTGCTGATCAGGCGCGTGGCAACGGTAATCGTCGTGAAGGTGGTAGACGTTTTGAAGAGCGTGGCGAGCGCCGTGATGGTGGCAGACGTTCTGAAGGTCGTGATGGTGGCAAACGTAGCTTCCGAGATCCTCGCACTGACAAACGTCGTGACGGAAACAAAGATGGTAACCGTGACAACAGACGTAAAGAGCGCGGTGAGCGCAACGAAATCAACTTTTCATAAGTTGTAACCGTTATTGATAAAAGCCGCTGACTCAGCGGCTTTTTTGTTTTTGTTGACTCGTCCTGTCTTACGTTGTCACTGTTTCAAACCGCCCTACCCAACCAATCTCTGGGATCAAACCTAAAATAACTCACTAACAGGTTAAACAGTTCAGGATTTTCTTGCTTTAGCTCAACTGGCTTTTCAATGGAGGTCTCCGTTAAAACAGCAAAATATTCTGCTTCATTAGTCGCACCGTATTCATGGATAAAAAGCAGATGGCGCATTTGATACGCAAACTTGACCCTGTTTGCGTTTACCAGTTTTACACTGTCCTACCCAACCAATCTCTGGGGTCAAACCTAAAATAACTCACTAACAGGTTAAACAGTTCCGGGTTTTCTTGCTTTAGCTCAACTGGTTTTTCAATGAAGGTCTCCGTTAAAACTGCAAAATATTCTGCCTCATTGGTCGCACCGTATTCATGAATAACGTGCGGCATTTGATACGCTAACTGTGTTTTTAGCTGGCGATAGGCGCGGCTTAGCACATCAGCCCAGTGCTGGTAACTGATCCCTTTTGGCAACTCTGGCGTGCCATTAGTATTGCCAGCTTGCTGATCTAATTGATGAGCAAACTCATGAAATACCAAGTTATGACCATCCCCGGGTAAGCGGTTACCCTCGAGGACATCGTGCCAACTGAGCACCAAGGTGCCACCTGGCCAAGACTCGCCTTGTCTCACAGCTGTGTGATAGCTTACTAACCCAGCACCGTCTTTATTGGTTTGCGGTGCATAATACTGACTTGGATATAGCAGTACTTCTTTAACATTGGGATATAAAGGCCAAGCTTGATTTAACACCAATAGACAGGCATCCGCTGCGATAATTAACGACATCGGCCTGGTCACTTGCAAACCATCACGTCCAATCACTCGCTTTTCACCTAAAAACCAAATGATGTGCTGTTCTAAACGCGCACGATCTGCATCTGTCATGTTGCGATAAATAGGCATGTAATTACGCAATATTTTTTTATCTGCCCGTGACAGGCTTTGCTGCTGGTATTTTTTGTGCCAAAAGTAGCGTTTAATATCGTTGAGGTACCAATACACAACCACAAACACCACTAAGAACACGATTAATATTAGGTTTATCATATTTGCTCATTTACTGTACTTTTTTATTTAAGTGTGTTCACCCTTGTCCCTTTTCAATCATTTTTTGATAAAATCGACAAAAAAGTACCGAATAAATAACAGCCATGACCTTGCCCATTGAATCCATCAAATCAAAATTTTTAGCGACCATTGCCAAGCAAGATGTGGTCGTGACCGCAGCCACTGGCTCTGGTAAGTCAACGCAACTGCCTATCTGGGCAGCCACAATGGGAAAGGTACTAGTTGTTGAGCCAAGGCGAATTGCATGTACATCACTTGCTGAATATGTGGCTAGCCTATGCAACTCAAAACTGGGTGACAAGGTAGGCTATTCAATCCGTTTTGAAACCGTGTTTGATGAACAAACGAATATTGTGTTTGTCACGCCTGGTGTCGCACTAAGGTGGTATTTTGAGGATAAATTAGCCGATTATTCACATATCATACTCGATGAGTTTCACGAGCGTCGCTGGGACATGGATTTACTCCTAGCACTGCTCAAGCATCATTCAAAACACCGGTTAGTACTGACTTCTGCGACGCTCAACGCACAAAGCCTGAGTCGCTACCTTGAAGCACCGATACTGCAAAGCGAAGGCAAAATGTATCCCGTAGAGCAAGATTTTATCGCAAAAGATCAGCGCGATATGCCCAGTAAAGACCGCCTTGTCGAGCGTGTTGTCCTAGCCTGTCAACAAGCGCTTGAAGATACACATGGCGACATTTTAGTGTTTTTGCCAGGCAAAGGAGAGATCCTCGCCTGTGCCACAGCCTTAAAATCTCTCGAAGCCATTACCGTCCCGCTTTACAGCGGCTGTAGCAAACAACACCAGCAGCTCGCCCTATCGCAGCAATCAACACAGCGTATAATATTGGCCACTAATGTCGCAGAAACATCACTGACAATTCCAAATGTTACCTGTGTAATTGATTCAGGGTTAGAGCGTCGTACACACCTGAGAAATGGCAAAACGGTACTTGGGTTAGATGCCATTGGCCAAGATTCCGCCAAACAGCGCCTAGGGCGAGCAGGCAGAACTCAAGCTGGTATTTGCATTCGTCTATACGGCCAATATGCCCCTTTAATTGAACGCACGCCCCCGGAAATACAGCGTGAAGCGCTCACAGAGCTTGTACTTGCAGCTGGGTGCGCAGCACAAGGCGTTGACTCACTGCCCTTTATCGATCCCTTGCCAAAGGCGTCAAAACAACGTGCAATTTCAACATTACATAGTATCGGTGCAATTGACGATGACCAACTGGCGACCAATCTTGGTCGATTGCTATACCCACTTCCAGTCGATGCTGAACTTGGCTATCTGATTGACAAAATGCCCTCGGGTGTACTCAAACAAGCCATAATTGATTTAATCGCGGTTATCTCTGTGCCAGCGCGCGTTTATCAGTTACCGACTCACCTTGAACAATTAGAACAACTAAACCTGCTACTTCCTAATCAGTGTGATATAGAGCTTGCCATCGCACTGGTCAGAGGGAAACTTGATGGTATCGTGCAAGCAGACCCTGAAGCCCTAGCTGAAGCCAAGCAGTTTAGTGAGCAGTTGAGGGAAGCATTTTCACTACCAAGTCTTGCCCAAGCAGCTAGCTACAACCGCCAAGCGCTTCTCCAAGCAATCGCCGAAGCGCGCCCTGAGTGGGTGTTTATAAAACGACAAAATCGCAGGGGCGGTTTTGGCAATGGTCTCGTGGAAGTCTCTGCCTCAAATACCTCACGAGTAGATGAGCGGGCACAAGCAATGCTGGTACTCGATACTTTTGCTCTGGCTGGCAAGGGCACTAAGCAAGCTATGACCATGGCAGCACTTGCCGCACCACTGCCGATTAAAACACTCATTAAGCTGGGGATGGGTGAACAACATATTATCCGCGCATTCATCGAAGATGAGCAGATCAAAATAGAATATAACTTAGTCTATGCTGGCGTGTCTTTAGCAACAAAAGTGAGTGATGCACAGGGTGATATGTTGATCCCCGCCTGTCGTATGCTAATTCAGAGTGGGCAGTTGTATCCCGGTGTAAGTGACATACTCGAAGACTCGCTCGCATACCATGGTTTATACTATCAGTACGAGAAAATGAGCGAAATAGTACCTACGCTAGAGGAGTACTTAGAAAGCAGGTTGTCCGAGCTGGGCGTCACTCACTTTGAAGATCTAGAGCTAATCGAATCAGAAGACCTATACTTTCAAGCCGTGGAAAGCTGGATACTAGACCCCTTTATTGACAAGCACCCAATTAAAGTCTCACTGCCTGAACTGAATATGTCTGTAGCATACAATTTTTTATCAAAACGTATTTTATTAGAATACCAATCAGGTAATAGAAAAGATGCACCGAAAAAGTGGGAGCTACCTAGTTTTCAAGGATTTAAGTTGCAATATAAAAAAGCAAGCAAAGTAGTTGATATAAAATAGACTTACATATTAAAGAGCTCCGATGAAAAAAATAAAAACCAGGAGCTCACTATTGAATAAACTCAGTTTAAAATCTCTATTACTCGTCGTTTATACTTCTTACAATTTGCGCATCTCTCATCAATGCGTCACTACGGCGTTTTTCTTCTTGCCTTTGCTGGCGTGTGGTACAACGCTTCTTTGGAATGTTAGAACCCAATGCACGTACCTGCTCACAGCGATAATTACTACTTTTTGCAGTCTCTGTAGAATCACTTGTTGAATTACAGCCTGATAGCATTAAAACCACAGATGCCAAACCTAAAGAAAACATCTTCATAATTACTCCTTAATTATTATTATCCAATTTAAATTTACTTTCTTTCAATTTTAAATATAAACAAAAAAAAGAAAAATAAAAGACAAAAAAGCAAATAATAAATTATTTAATCACACACAAAAGTTTAAAAAAAAAGCCTGTTCAACACATTGAACAGGCTTATGTATAAAAGATACTTAACTTAGATTAGAATGAGTATTCTGCACTAATATAGTAAGTTCTTAGGAACTGATCATAGTAACGGCCTTCATAACCAATTAAGTGTCCTTCTGGATCAGCTAGTGAGAATGGCGGTGCTTTATCAAATAGGTTGTTAATACCAAATGTGATCGTTGTATTCTCAAAACCATAATAATCTACACGGTAATCAGTTGCATGGTATGAAGGAATATGCTGCTGAATTCGCTGTGTTTGTAGAGCACCATTAGTGCGCGCTGGGTCTGCAATCGTGCCTACACCAACAGTAACAACATCATCATGCCAGCCTGATTTGTACTTCAGACGCAATGTATGTGTAAAGTCACCATGTGTTAGTGAGTTCTGGATATTGAAAACATTACGGAATACAACATCTTCATCTTCACCATACTTACCTAAGCTGCTTGTCCACTCATATGGGAATACGCCCGGACGAGTGTACTCTGAATCAGTGATATATGTACCCTGTACAACTGTTTTCAGTGAACCGAAAGACAAGTCATTGTTTAGTTCAACTTTCCAGTCAATACCAGAGGTCTCATACTTACCAATGTTTACTTCATCACGAAGTACAGTTAATATCTGAGCAGATGAGTCATCACGGTCAGTTCTAACAACAAACTTATCATCGAATTGACTTACATTATCAAACATGTAGTTATATGAAGGTAACTGGATCATGTCTTCAACTTCGATGCTCCAATAGTCTAACTCAAACGAGAAGTCTGTTGTTGGTGCATAAACGAAGCCAATTGATGATTGAACTGATGTCTCAGGTTTCAACTCTTCAGAACCAACACGGTAAGCTTGGTATTGAGTTAGACCTGCAGGGCAGAACTCTGCGCGAGGGTCAGAACCAGGTACAGGACAAGTATAGTTAGAGCCTGTTACACCCCAAGCAGATAGAGGACGAGCATATTGAGTTAATGAACCCATTTTGAAGCCTGTACCATATGAAGCACGAACAACAAGATCATCTGTAGGGTTGTAGCGTAAACTTACTTTGTAAGTCGTGTCATTTTCTCTTTGACCAATATCTCTGCCTGTCAATGAGTCTGAAACCGAACCAATGCTGTCATAACGAAGCGCTACGTTTGCACTTAAATTATCAAGAACAGGGATTTGGAATTCAGAGAATACACCATATGATGAGCGTGATAAACTGTAGTCAAAGTCACCACCACCGTCACCCATTTGGATATCAGCAACGTTTGCAGCAGAACGAGTAAACTCATATTCATTGTCACGGAAGTCAACACCATAACCGACATAAACTTCACCTGCTGGTAACTCAAATAAAGCTTGAGAAGCACGGAAGTCAAAACTGATCATTTGAGTTTCGGTTGTGCTGCGAAGCCCGCGTAGCTGAGATTCTTCAAGCGCTGTTGTAGCGCGCTCATTTTCTGCAAACTCTTCAGCTGAAAGGAAAATATCAATCGCACCAGAGCGAACATTTTCTAGGAACGTATCTCTGTGGAAGAAACCTTGCAAGTTAGATGCTTCTCTTTGTGAGCGAGAGAACACTAATGCAGTGTTAAAATCTATGTCATCAAACAGCGTACCTTCAAAACCAGTAATTGTGTGCAATGAGCTAATTTCATTCTCTTCTGTACGATTGCCACCAGAAAGTGCACGCCAATGGCCTCTAAAGCGCTCTGGTACAGCACCTTCTACAGGCGCATCTATGTGTGGTACACCATACTGTGTATAAAGAGGGCTATCTAAGCCAATATTAATACCACCAACTGGGTTTGGCGCTATACGTGAAATTAGTGAATAGTCTGTCGCATTGAGTGTTACAAAACCTTCAATATCGTCTGTCAGAGTATATGCAGCCTGCAACATAAGTGCCGTACGCTCTTGCTCTGGGTAGATCTCTAAAGTACTTGTAAAGTCGAATACACAGCGCGTGTCACCTGGGTTGATTGCTGTATTTGGAGCACATGAGCCATTACTTAACAGGTACGGTGTATAGTCTTGTTGAGAAAAACGTCGTGGGTTACCCTCTGCATCTGTATAGCCTTCAGGGTTTTGATAACGAATTTCCGCATTACCTGGCACTGCATTGTTTGAACCACGTACTGTGTACATATCTTGATTTTCATGTTCAAACTCTAGAAAACCTGTTTTTGCAAAGTCTCTTTGGTAAGAGTGAAGAGAGTCTGTTGATTCATAGCTTAAAGACGCTACGATACTGAAACCGTCGGCATCAATATCGCCAAAGCCCGATGTGATGCTAAATGCAGTCTTGTCACTACCATCTTCTTCTGGACGGTCTAAACGAACTGCAACTGTAGTCTGATCTACATCACTTTTAAGAATAAAGTTAATTACACCTGCTATCGCATCTGAACCATAAAGCGCTGATGCACCATCCGTTAATACTTCAACACGCTCTACCGCAGCAAGTGGAATACTGTTAAGGTTAACCGTTGTACCAGCTCCAGAAGGAGCAAGACGGCGCCCATTCAATAATACTAGTGTATAAGAGTCATCCAAACCACGTAATGCAGCTGATGCAACACCTGCACCACCGCCACCTACAGAAGAAACTGGTGTTGTGAAACCCTGCATTGAAGGGATTTGCGCAACTAAGTCAGGTACAGATGTAACACCTGTAGCTTTGATATCTTCTGCACTGATAACGTTTACTGGAAGCGCACCTGCAAGGTCGGTACCTTTGATACTTGAACCTGTGATTTCAATTTTTTCGATGTTTTCTTCATCTGAAGCTGCTGCTGTAAATGCAGTCGCTGTAACAGCACCAAAAGCAATCGCTAAGCGAACTGCTTTTGAGATCTTATTATTTAACATTCAATTTCTCCCTGAGCTTCTATCAAAGCTTTTATTTTAATTATGCTCTCTATACAAGGTTAAACACGTTACTTTTTTGTGTACCTTATATGTAACACCGCAAGTATAGTAACCACAAAGTAAATACCCATGCAAGCTTGTAAAAACCAGTTAATACAATGATTTATTTATATAAAAGCAATGAAATCATTCATCAACAACCCACCCCGATCTGCTCAATAAAAACACAGCCAGATGATTCCAACAGAATAAAAACAATCATTTTCGCCTTAGAAAAACCGATAAAAAACCTAAAATTAACCATTTAATACAGGAAGTTAAAACTCACTCTGCGCAATCAAATAGGTTTTTTAGTAATGAGATACGTTAAGGAGGGGGATACGAATTATAAAAAAGAAGGCTGGCTAAAAAACCACCCCGCAAAATCACAACAAATAAACATATTAAACATATTGAAAACAACAAATCCCCAAAACAACAACAAAACAAAACAAAAAAAACCTGCAAATGCAGGCTTTTCAGACAAAAATATTTCAATCAGAAACTTAATCTACAAAGCATTTATCTAATTTACATAAACATGCTAACTGACATTTATGAATTAAGTTATATATGCTTAAAATTGTTATAGTTTCCTTTAAAATAAGTAAAGTGGCTCCAAGTAAAACTTAGAGCCAAATGGCTGATATTAGAAAGTGTAATCAGCTTGTAGGTAGAAGCTACGGCCATACGCATCAGCATAACGAGGGTCGTAACCAACCTGGTGACCAGCAGCTGCATTAAGCGTAAATGGAGGCTGCTTATCAAATAGGTTCTTAATACCAAAACCTACGTTTGCGTTGTCACCCCATGCATATGCAAGGCGGTAATCGAACGTCATGTAAACAGGAACATGCTTTTGAATCACGCTACCATCTACCGCGTCATCCCAGTCATCAGCTTTAGCAACATAGAAGCTAACATCTGCTGCTGCATCCGTGTAACCGCTACGTGCTTTAATGTTTAAGCTGTGAGTGAAATCACCGTGCGTGAAGGTATTGTTGAAGTTAACGATATTACGGAAAGTCACCGCTTCGTTTGTACCAACTTGACCAAGGCTTGTATCCCAAATGTTGTCGCTACCTACACGTAGGTTCTCAGCTTCAAGCATGTAAGTACCCATTAACTGAGACTTAAGTGTGCCGAAAGAGAACTCTGTCGTGAAATCAAAGTGCCAGTCAATACCTGATGTGTTTGACTGACCAACGTTGTCAGCAGCTTGGATGATTGCAACAACAGTGTTACCTGTACCGTTATCAATCTTAGTTGTGAACCATTCAGCGTATGTTACTGGGTCACCAAAGATTTGGTTTTGAGTTAGACGTCGAACCTGGTTTTCCAT
Organism: Pseudoalteromonas luteoviolacea H33-S; assembly: GCF_001625695.1. Lineage (GTDB taxonomy): Bacteria > Pseudomonadota > Gammaproteobacteria > Enterobacterales > Alteromonadaceae > Pseudoalteromonas > Pseudoalteromonas luteoviolacea_B. The sequence continues at coordinate 52,300 of NZ_AUXY01000051.1, read as the reverse complement.
CTCAACGTTCCAGTAGTCAGCACCAAAGCTTGTGCCTTGATCGCCAGACCATACGAAGCCAAAAGTGTACTGCTTAGAAGTCTCTGGCTGAAGCGAAGCGTTACCTTCACGGTATACATCGTACTGAAGCTTGTCAGAGTGACAGAACTGTGCAATTTCCTGTCTTAAGCCTGCTGGACAGTCATAAGGTGATGCAGTTACACCAAACTCAAGACGTGGCGCAGCAATTTGACGCATAGTTGCAGATTTGAAGCCAGTACCATATGAAGCACGTAGCAACCACTGGTCGTCTGGACGGTAAGAAACACTTACTTTGTAAGTTGTATCGTCTGCACTGTCATTAACAGTTTGATTGCCTGCAAGCTTAGAGTTAGTGATTTCACCAATTTCGTCGTAACGAAGTGAACCAGTTACTTCTAAGTTTTCAAGAACTGGAACAACTACTTCAGCAAATGCACCGTAGCTATCACGCTCTAGGTCAAACTCTTCACCAGCACTTTCAAATAGTACTACTTCTGCATTTTGGCCTTCGCCGTTTGTTAGAGAGTAGCTAGATTGACGGTAGTCAAAACCAACAGCCATATACACTGTACCAGCGTCTAGTTCAGCGATAGGACCTGATGTTTTACCTTCTACAGCGAATAAGCTTGTATCAGTAGTGTCCCACAAACCGTTGAACATCGTGTTACGAACAGCAGCATTTTGCTCTTCAGTTAGCGAGTCAGGATCTGCGAAGATATCAACTTCACCAGAAGTTACTAGCGCCATGAACTCTTTTTCTAGTGGGTAACCAGTGATACGAGTTTGCTCACGCTCTGCATCAGAGGCAGTTACAGCTAAGTCGTAGTTCCACTCACCGAAATCACCACGAAGACCAGCTACGAAGTGCGTTGTTGATGTGTTGTACTCATCAGTACGGTTACCACCAGGAAGTACACGCCAGCGAGCTGTCACTTCACCAGTTCTCTCTGCAAGAACATTTTGTGTAACGCCATCAGCATCAACAAATGCAGTTGGTAAGTATTTAATCACGTTATCGTTAACAAAAGCAGACTCTTGGCCTAATTCTTTGTTTAGCGTGAAACCACCAGTTGGGTAAGGTGCAATACGCGTCGTCATTTTGAATTCAGAAGCAGAAGCAGTTACGTACGCTTCAGTATCGTCATTCACTGTGAACGTACCTTGTAAGAATAAGTTGTTACGCTCACTCTCAGGCTGAATTTCTAGTGTGCTTGTGTAGTCGAACTGACAAGCATTGCCAGAAGGAGCACTTGTTGTGTGACATGAACCGTTAGCTTCTTTGTAAGGGTTAAGTGAGTAAGTCTTAATTACTTGCTTATCGTCTTTAGTTACGTAGTTACCGTCTTTGTCTTTTTGCTTATATGGTACATATGCGTTACCAGGGATTGCATTTGAAGAACCTGCGATTGCAACTAAGTCTTGACCAGCGTGCTCAAACTCAACAAAACCTGTTTTTGCAAAGTCACGATCTACTGATCTTAGGTTATCTTGCTCATCACGGCTAAAGCTCACCATTACGTTGAAACCATCACTACCTAGGTCACCAAAACCAGTCGTGATTGCAAAGTTAGAGCTAGAAGTATCTTTTGGCTTGTCGTAACGCGCACTGATAGTTGTCTCTTGCACGTCATCTTTAAGAATGAAGTTTACAACACCCGCGATTGCATCAGAACCGTATAGTGCAGAAGCACCATCTTTTAGAATTTCAACACGCTTGATTGCTGATAGCGGGATTGAGTTAATGTCGATGCTTGAACCTGAGTCAGATGACGCCATACGACGACCGTTTACTAACACAAGTGTGTACTCAGCACCTAAGTCACGAAGTGAAGCAGTTTGAATACCGCCACCACCACCACCTACAGATTCACCTGCAGCAGTGAAACCCTGCATTGAAGGAATGTTTGCAATTAAATCAGGAACGCTTGTTACACCAGACTTAGCAATGTCTGTTGCATCGATAACGTCAACAGGTAAAGCACCTTCAAGATCAGTACGCTTGATAGCTGAACCTGTGATCTCGATACGCTCTACTTCTTGTTCACCTGCTTCATTAGCAGCTACAAAACCAGATGCTGAAACAGCACCTAAAGCCAATGCTAAGCGCACTGCCTTGGTTACTTGATTGTTTAACATTTGAATCTCCCTGGACCACCCTTTTGAGTGGTTATAATTATATAAGTGGCGTGAGCCAATTTTTTATTGTTGCACTTAAGGCAACTCAGTGCAGGAATACTAAACAATACCTGCCCTTAGCGTCAACAATTTTATTGCACTTCTACCCCCAAAAATCAACATCCTTAAACACGAAAAGTTACAAAGAAAACAACAAAAAAACATCAAAACACTGAATTTAAAGGGTTTATTTATTTTGAACGAAAAATTAATTAAGTCCCAAATAAAATAACAAAATTCTCCAAACCCTGCATTAGATCAATATACGCAATAAGAACCCCCAAAAAACGAAATCACGTTTACATAAAAGAAACAGAAATAGGTTAAACAAAGAAAAAACAATAAGTTAAACAAAACAAAAAGCGTAATTTAAAAATTTAAATCTATGTAAACAGGCTAAAAATGATACAGAAAAGTAAACCTAAAAATAGAAAACACCAAAAAAAGCACAAAATTAAAACTTAATAACATACCTAGATACAAACCAGACCCAATTGACAGTTTTTTAACTCAAAAACGCACTTATTGAATGAAATTAATCAATAAAGTCATTCAAATATCGTCATTCAAAGATATAAGTAGGGGGAATTGCTAATGATAAGGCTTGGAGAAAAGCTAAAAAAAAGCCTCGCATAAAGCGAGGCTTGATAAGTCAAAAAGTTACTTCTGCAAATTAAAAGCTGATGCTATAACCTGCAAAGATTTCACGACCGATGTGACCAGAGTTGTACATTGAGTCGTTGATCCACTTATCTTTGCTATCAAACAGTACACCTTTATCAAATAGGTTACGTGCGCCTACAGTAAATGTACCATAGCTCTCTGTAAAATATTTCACATTCAAGTTATGTGTTACATAAGTTGGTACATCACCAGAGTAAACAACATAAGGGTTACCAGTTGAATCTACTTGTACCACGTCACTTTCATGAGTACCTGCGATAACATCAGTTGTCCAGTTTACTGCGTAACTGTCTGCAGAGAAGTTAACTGTAAACTGAGAACGCCATTCAGGCTGCTGTGGAGCGCCTTTTTGGTCACTCGTAGGGCCTGAGAAATAAACGTCTTCACCAACTTCAGTAAGTACTGTAGTTACTTTCTTAAATTTAAACTCACCGAAGCTCGTGTCTAGCTTGTAAGACAAATCAATGTCAAAACCTTTACGAGACATAAATGAGCCATTTGCATATTGCGTATGTGAGTAACCTGAGATCGCCCCATTATCAGCACGGTTTAGTTTTACTTCAGGGAACTTAGCATAGACTTCATTAAGCTTGTTACCATTTTCAATGTGCACAAGGTCTTGAATAGTAATTAGTGAAATTACATTGTCAATTTCTAGCTCAAAGTAGTCCACTTTAATCGCTACATCTTCAAAACCAGAGTAAACAACACCTAAGTTAATATAGGTAGACTCTTCTGCACCTAGGTTTTCATTGCTCTTTCTAAGTTCATAGTATGCACTTTGAGGGCAGTTAAGGTAAGCATCACGGATTTGAGCTTCACTTGCACCAGCCGGTAGAGCATTTTTACATGCTACATAGTCAGTTGTCGCAGGGCTACCTTCTGAATCTGCACCATATAATTCTTTAAGCGTTGGCGCGCGGAAACCTTCTGAGTATGAGCCACGAACTAGTAGGTCGTCAAAAGGACGGTACTCAAGTTTAACACTTGGGTTACCTACACTGCCGAAGTCGCTGTAGTCGTCGTAACGGTATGCCGCACTTACGATTAGGTTATCAAGAATTGGGAATGCTACTTCGTAGAATAAAGCTGTGACATCACGCTCACCTAAGCCAGAAGCACCAGCATTACCACCAACCAGTCCCGCATCGCTTTGCGCATCAAACTTTGAGTCTAAAACTTCTTCGAAGTACTCACCACCAACATAGTGACTGATCATACCACCTTCAAGTTCGCCGAACTCAAAGCCAAGACCTGCAAAGAAGTGATCTAGGTCGCTTTGGCTTTCCACATACGTTGTCGCACGCATGTTATTAATGCCTTCTTCAGAGCCCATATCAATGTCATATAGATTGTTATAAGCAAGGCCAGAGTAGCTTAAGTAGTAACGACCCGCTGTACGGTAATCAAGGCGCGCTTTGTGATAAGACACTTCCCACTCAGCTGTATCGCCAAACATGCCTTTAAGACCTAACAAATAGTCTTGCTGGTAATCGGTTACTTCGCCATCACGGTTTCCTAGCTGATACCAACGGAATAGACCGTCAGCTTCTACATTTAGAGGGTTATGCTCGTTATCAGCTGGCATGTCTCTCCACATAGCAGCAGCAGGTGCGTAACGGCCAAACGAATCATTGCGGCTAAACATACCACGTGCGTATAGCTCGATATCATCTGTTAGTTCATACGCAAGGCTAGTCATGATAGAGTCACGTTTTGTCGACGCCATGTTTGCCGATACGTCTGCAAATGCATAACCACATACTTCACCATTACCGATTCCGCCATTACCAGTGCCTTGGTCAAGGACACCAACAAAACCAGGTACATTTTTCGTCAGCTCGTTACACTTTAACGATGCGTGATGATTACCATCCTCATCTCTAATTGTCGCACCATAAATGCTGATACCTGTCGTTTCGTCACCAGCTGAGATTACGCCGTCACCGTTTTTGTCTTCCATCGTTGCTTTTGTGTAATCACGATCGCGGTCGAAAATAGCACGACGCTCTTGGTGGTCGTATACAAACGTGATATTACCCTTGTCTGAACTTACACCGAACGACAGTGACATTTGCTTAGTCTCACCACCGTCAGCTTCTGGGCGACCTACTTGAATATCAAATGCAGCACCTTCAAAATCTTTTTTCAAGATAACATTGATAACACCAGCGATAGCATCAGAACCATAAATAGCTGATGCACCATCTTTAAGAATTTCAATACGCTCAACTGCCGCCATTGGGATTGAGCTCAGGTTTGCACCACCTGCATTAAGTGATGGAGAACCACCAAGACGCTTACCATCTACTAGTACAAGTGTACGCCCTGCGCCAGCACCAAGTAAACTTACTGTATTTTGTGATTGTGCACTGTTACCCGACGCAGGAGCAATTGAACCGAAGCTGTTAGATGTAACACTTTGTAGTGCTTCAGCTACAGATACACGGCCTTGGCTTTCAAATTCAGCTGTTGAGATAACTTCAACAGGGCTTGCACCTTCCATATCAACACGCTTGATACGTGAGCCAGTTACTTCAATACGTTCTACTTTTTCTGCGCCTTCAGCAGCTACAGCATTAGTTGCAAATGCAGCTGACGAAGCAGCACCAAACGCTAGTGCAATACGCACTGCTTTAGTTACTTTAGTGTTCAACATGTGATTCTCCCTGGGCTTATTGATAAGCAATAAGCTTGAGTTTTATAAGTCTTTACTTCTGGCTCTAGTGGCCGTTTTTAAAAATTCGGCATGGATACTAATCGGGACTCATGTTAAACGTCAAACAAGACAGAGTTAACACTCACTAACAAAATAAAAACAGCTAAACATCTATTTTTAATAATGTTTTGAAGTTAATAAACACTTACTCCAATATAAATAAAATTATTAATCAATTTCACAGGTGAAATGCGCAACAAACCTGCAATTTAGTGCCATTTCAAAAAAAGCAAGCGCCAACCACGTTAATAAAAATATTTTTTATTTTGGTTTAAGTGGTTGGTTTTTAACCTTCACTTTTAATTGCATACAAATTATTTGCATAAAAAATGAGGGGGATTTACATCGCGGTAAAAGCAATTTTATAGATTGGCTATCTGTTGTGCGGCAAAATCTCGAATATTACAAAGCGATAAAAATTCGCATCTAGAGATTTACAAATCGAAAGAGCGTTGACCTGCCAAGCTGATGGCATTTTCATCAACATTCGGAAGCATTCGATATATAGGTAATATTTGTTTTTCTATATAATGAGTATAATCAAGTTGAGTAAGCGCTTTAATATACAGTTGAGGGCCAGACTGACTAATATAGTATGCAATTTGACTGCCTTTACCTAGCCCATTCACCAAGCCTAAACGCGTGGCTTCTTTAGCAGCACGCACATGGGGGGGAATATTCTTGACGTATGCATCCAACGACTTGCCTAAACGCTTTTTATAGATGAGCTTATCATCCACTTGCCCAGAAGTAATAAGACCGATGTAATGCTCTGTGATTTCTACAGCGCTCTCTCCATCGAATAACGCGCGGATCAGCGCTTGCTGATACTCTTTGGCTACGCTCGTCCAATCACTGCGTACAGTCTCCATACCTTTAAATACCAGCTCAGGTTGCCCATTATTCTCAATTTGGCCAACATAGCGCTTTTTAGACCCCGTTTCTTGACCTCGAATGGTGGGCATAAAAAAAGGGCTGTAATGTGTTTCAAACTCTATCTCTAAAAAACTTGATAACTGATACTGCTCTTTCAGTTCATCAGCCCAGCGTTCATTGATCATTGTCATCAGTGTTTTGCCGATGTCCCGACAGTCTTTTGCGCTGGCAACATCCGCAACCTTTACAAATGTAGAGTCTGTATCACCGTATATCACTTCATAGCCCATCTCTTCGATCCATCGTCGCGTGGTTTGCATGATTTCATGACCGCGCATCGTAATTGAACTCGACAATCTCGGGTCATAGAAGCGGCATCCTTTAGAGCCTAATACGCCATATAGGCTATTCATGATGATCTTTATAGCCTGCTGCAACATTTGCTCCCCTTCGAGCTTGGCTTGATGGCGAGCGTCCCAGAGCTGAGCAACCAGCTGAGGTAAATGATGCTGCTCTCTTGAAAATAATCCCTTGTTGAAGCCTGGAATGGCATTAAGCGCATCTAGTTCTCCCTCTATGAGTCCCATAGGATCAATACAAAAGGTACGTATAATAGATGGGTAAAGACTTTTGAAATCCAGCACCAAGACGTTTTTATATAGCCCGGGTTTGGAGTCCATCACATACCCACCGGGGCTATCAAAGTTTAAACCATGTTCTCCAAGGTTAGGCGCAATATAGCCACTGCGATGAAGCAAAGGTAGATAAAGGTTAGTAAACGCTGCCACAGATCCCCCCATACGCTCCAGTTCCAACCCCGTTAATCGCGTTCTCGCTATGGCAAAGTCAAGCAGCGACTGCTGCTCAAAAATATCCCAAACTAATTGACAGTCTTCCAAGTTATATTTAGCAAGACTAAGCTTGTCCTCATGGAATTGCCTGATAATTTCTTCTAATTGATTATCCTGAGCAATCAATTTATCGCGACCAAGCACTTCTTTGGCAACAAAGCTTAACTTAAATGTTTCAAAGTGATAGGTCGCATTTTTCATGGTATCAATGCCATCTATCACGACGCGACCAGGGATCAGTACTCGGGTAAAATTCCCACTGGATACTTGCATCGCTTCACCATCACGACCAATATTGAGCGATACGCCCAAAGCCTGAGCGCGTTCATGAAGCACCACACAGTCAAAGTCAATGACATTCCAGCCAATCAATACGTCTGGGTCTAACTGTACTATCAAGTTACATAAGGTGTGAAGTAGCGCAATTTCATCTTCAACCCAAACAATATTTATATCACTTGGCTGTGGCTCCCCTATCATGATCACCGCTTTTTTGTCACCCGATACCAAACCTACTGAAAACAATACGCCATCACCACTACACTCAATATCCAGTGACAGCATAGTTAAATCAGGTACAAACACAGGGTTAGCTTTTAATTTCGCTTGTCGTAGTTCAATATAGCCGCTGCACTGCGCGGGCAGGCCAGTGATCCAAACGCCGCCTTTTATATAGCGTTCCATTAAATACCTGTCAGCATGACGAATATCTTCCTCATACATTGGCACATACCCGCTCAGTGTTTCTTTGGCGTTGTAAAAATCACTTAAACTTGAAAAATACAGTGCACAGACTTTAGATTGGTCAAAATGTTTTAATGCCACATCTGCTAATCTGAACTGGCAGCCTGCTTGTTCGAGCTTTTGTTTTGCCTTATCACGATGCTTTTGCATGATGAAAAACACACATTGTTCATCTTCAACAAAAGCTTTAATAACGCCTTGCTGCGTCTTCAACCAATAGCACAAGCGTAACTTGCCTTTATATGAAGTTTGTTGTCGTGACAAAATAAAGCCCGGATATACTGCTTGTGCCAATTGTGAACCCCGCCTAAAATACACCCCTGTAATTATATCCATACTTTTTTGCTTAGGCGATCCACATGTTGTCAGACTCTTTAAAAAAAACCGTACGCCATGCCCATCAAAATATCGCTCAGCAACTTGAGGATTATCGCCCTCGTAGCAGCCAAAACTACCTAGTAGCAGAAATCGCAAAAACGCTCGCTGGTGAATACCACAAATCACAACGGATCTGTGTCATCGAAGCTGGCACAGGTACGGGTAAATCACTAGCTTATTGCCTTGGTGCGCTACCATTAGCACTCGCAAAAAAGAAAAAGCTCATAATTTCTACAGCAACGGTCGCACTGCAAGAACAGCTAATTGAAAAGGAACTACCTTTTTTTAAAGAGCATAGCGGCATCGACTTTAAATTTGATTTAGTGAAAGGGCGTCAGCGTTATATTTGCGTACAAAAGCTTATGGCTGCGGTGAATCAAGATGATATGCAAATGTCTCTGGTACCAACGACCTCATCACCGTTGACTGACATGGAGCAGAAATGTTTACAGACACTTGCCAATGCCTACCAAAACAAGCAATGGGCAGGTGACAGAGACAGCTGGGAAGATACCATTCCTGATAAAGTATGGAATTTAATTGCCTGTGACAAACACGCCTGTCAACGCCAAATGAAGTCCCATCATTTGTGCCCATTTCATCTCGCACGACAAAAAATTGCGCAAATGGATGTTTTGGTTATTAATCATGCGTTATTGCTCGCAGATCTAGAGCTTGGCGGTGGCACAATATTACCTGAACCTGAAGATACCTTTTATGTCATTGATGAGGCCCATCATTTGCCTCACATTACGCGTGATTTTTCATCCGCCGCCGCGACCATCAAAGGCACCATAGAGTGGCTTGAAAAACTATTAAAATTTAGTGGCAAAATGGCCAACACCATTGTCTCGCAAAAAGCGATAGGACAAAATTTCAAACTGAATGATGCAGCCAACGACGCCAGTAAGTGCCTTAGAACGGTTCGAGATAGTCTAGATAAAGCAGATTTTGAATATAACGACAACGATACTTACCGATTCATTAACGGCGATGTCCCTGAGTCTCTAACAACTCAAGCGAAAGATATCGCAGATGCCACGCTTGATGCGCTTAGAGCACTAAATAAAATGCATGATGCACTGACAACCGATGTATCAGATGGTGACGTACAAGCATTTTTAGCCGATCCTTTGCTGGTAGAAAGTGGCCAATACATTAATCGTTTAGAGCAGCTCAATAAATTATGGTTTAGCTATGCTGCCAAGGGTGAAAGCACCCCGCACGCGCGCTGGATCAAGCGTATGGAATATAAAAACCATCACGACCATTTATTATGTGACTGTCCAATAGAAGTTGGCTTTTACTTAAAAGACAAGCTTTGGCGGGAATGCGCTGGCGCTGTGCTGTGTTCAGCGACCCTTACTGCACTAGGTAGCTTTGATCATTTTTCCAAAGAGAGTGGATTAATTGGTGAAGATGGTGTGAAATTCATCAAAGCCGATTCGCCTTTTGCATATCAGCAACAAGCCACTTTGCATTTACCCAAAACAACCGTTGAACCAACTGATAAAACATTCAGCGATTTTTTAGCTGATGCACTACCGCAATACTTAGATAAAAACAAAGCAAACCTCGTATTATTTGCTTCTTATTGGCAAATGGATCATGTGGTCGCAGCGCTGCGCAAAAAGAAACTTAATATTCTTGTGCAGGGAGAAATGTCGCGAGAAGCCTTGCTTAGCCGTCATAAAGCTGCCATTGACTTAGGTGCTGGCAGCATTTTATTTGGCACACAAAGTCTGTCTGAAGGGCTAGACCTACCCGGTAAGTATTTAGAGAACTTGATTATTACCAAGATACCTTTCGCCGTACCCACTTCGCCAGTTGAAGAAGCACAAGCTGAATTTATTCAGTCAAAAGGCGGAAATCCGTTTTTATCTATTACTGTACCGGATGCTGCAAAGAAATTAGTGCAAAGCTGTGGTAGACTGCTGCGCAAGGAAACTGATTCTGGTCGCATCACGATACTTGATAGGCGCCTTGTAACCAAACGTTATGGAAAAGCCATGCTCGACACGCTACCACCCTTTGCAAGACAAATAGATTAAGAATGCTAGAACTCGCTTTTGATCCCCTCACATGGGCACTTTTATGTGCAGTTGCGCTGGCAGCTGGCTTTATTGATGCGGTCGCCGGTGGCGGAGGCATGCTCACTGTACCTGCACTTTTAACTGCGGGCTTACCGCCGCATGTCACTTTGGGTACCAATAAATTAGCTGCAAGCTTTGGTTCACTCACCGCAAGTTTCACCTATTATAAAAAGCAATTATTCAACCCACGCTTTTGGGCGGCCTCGACTATCGCTACCGCCATTGGGGCAATCCTTGGCACCTTATTGGTTGATAAATTAAGTATTGAGTTTTTAAATAAACTACTGCCGGTGATCATCATTATCGTCGCTTTATATAGCTTGTTCGGTAGCCTCAGCTCGACTGAATTGAATACCTTGCCAAAGAAAACCCCGATGTTAAAAGTTAAGCAATGGCTTCAAGGCTTATCTTTAGGCTTTTTTGATGGCTTAGCAGGGCCAGGAACGGGCACGTTTTGGACCGCATCAAATAGTTTATTATATAAAATGAGCTTGCTACTTAACTGTGGCTTAGCACGCTCAATGAACTTTGTGTCAAACTTTATTTCTTTGATCACATTTGTTGCTCTGGGACATGTGAATTTCTTGCTCGGTGTCACAATGGGGGCTTTTTTGATGCTCGGTGCTTGGATTGGCGCGCATTCAGCCATTAAATTTGGCAGCAAGCTAATAAAGCCTATATTTAATACTGTCGTGATACTTTTAGCGGGCAAGCTCATTTTTGAGGCATATATTTCATGAGCCAAGCACTGAACAAGCTCAACAGCAAACTTGAACAATTAGGCACTCAAGCCTATCAGTTTGATAATGCCAAGTGGTTTGATAAAAACCGCTATATTCAAAATCAGCCGAGCTTATTTGATAGTCATTTATTTCACACTAAGAGTTTGTTACTCAGTGATTATGTCGAAGAGATAAAGCTCACACTAAAAAACCTGCCACCAGAGCAGAACCGCCATGCATACCAATTTGCTGTAGAGCAAGTGGGTGAGCAAATGCAAGCTGTAATTAAAGTGCTTAAATCAACACCTGTTTGGGCAAAAGAAAACAAACTGAGCCAACCGAAAAAGGCCAAAGTATATAAAAAAGCCATCCAGCGTATTATGCAATCTTCCCATGAATTGTATCAGGAGCTGTCTCAAAACCATGAATTTGAGCGTCGCTTACAAGAAATGATCGATCTTCGACGTGCTCAACTCGATGGCGCAAATGCAGAGCAAAATGCCAAACTTAACGCTGAAATACTGGCGCTTCACACCCGATTAGGGCGTTGTCGTAAAGCCATTTCAGCCACAGAAGAAAAAATACAACAGCTCGAAAAGCAAGGTAATCGCTGACGTGTTGTTTTACGATGAAATTTACAGCAGCCTTGACCTCCCTCCCAGACATCGCTTTCCTATTTGTAAATATGAAAAGCTCAAAGCGCGCATCGAAGCCTCTGGACTGGGTCAATATCTAAGACCCGTCAATGATAAAGCCACTGAGCAGCAACTCACCCGTTGTCATACCCAAGCGTATGTCGATGCTTTTTGTAGTGGCACCATGAATCAAGTCGACATCAAGCGCATGGGGTTTCCTTGGTCAGAGCAATTAGTTGAGCGTACCTTAACTTCTGTTGCAGCGAGCATAAAAGCAGCCAACTATGCCCTTAAAAATGGTTTCTCAGCAAATTTAGCCGGTGGATATCACCATGCATTTAGCGACCGAGCCAGTGGTTTTTGTATTTTTAATGATCTAGCCATTGCTGCGTGCGAATTAATAGATACACAACAAGCAGATGTCGTGTTGATATTAGATTGCGATGTCCACCAAGGTGATGGCACAGCGGCTATTTTAGAGTCTCGCAGTGATGTGGTTACCTGCTCAATCCATTGCGAACAAAACTTTCCAAGGCTCAAAGAAGCCTCTGATTATGATTTTGCACTGCCCGCAAATACACAAGACAGCGAGTATTTGAGTACACTTAAGCAAGCCCTCGACCTCTGTGTCCGTGTCCATCAACCAGATATTGTATTGTACAACGCTGGGGCAGATATCTTTCAAAAAGATGAGCTAGGCCACTTTGATATATCGCTACAAGGTGTTTTAGAGCGTGAACAGATCATTTTAGACTATTGCTATCAACATACCTTGCCGTTGATGTGCGCCCTAGGTGGCGGGTACCAACGTGACACCGACAACTTAGTGACCGTACATCAGCAACTATTTAATGCCTTGCAAGCTTCTCGTTTCCTTGCCTAGCCTCCTTTTTCTTGAACGTTTTCGTGGCTACTCGAAACAAACTTTACCTTAGTCTTAAGTCGCGCACTCTACTTTTATGATATAGACTTTAAGTAGCATTGAGGGGGAAAACTAAGGAGTTAACACGATGAAACTACATGATGATTTACATAATTATTATGAAAAGGTCATGATCGAACAAATCTTAGAGCGCAAATTAAACGATAAGTATGACGATAACGTCATGGCTGATTTTTGCTGTACTGTTCTCAATCAGTTACCTGCTCGATATATTCGCTATGATGTAGATATGGAGTTTTACCTGCCTCAATCTGAGCGACAACAAATGGAAGAACGTGTTAAAATAGCCATAGATGTCGCCATTGAACAAGTATCCAAAAAGAGACAATTCTCGAATGAATAAGCCCCCATCAGTTGACCAAGCCCCCCCATATATAAAGCTCGCCGTTGATCTCATTATGCTACTTGAGCAAAACGAAATCCCGCCACAACAGGTCCTAGATGCCTTGGAAATAGTCAAACAAGATTACCAGCAAAAGGCGATTTCAGAGCTAGAACAAAAAGACTAAAGTAAACAATAAATATACATTTCGTCATAAACTCCTTGTAGAATAAATACTCAATTGACTAGTATCACTATCGATAACAAGGAATATTATGATGACCAATAAAGTGATATATGGTGCAGCTATGCTTGGCTGCACGGCCTTTAGCTCACTCTCGCACGCAAACGACTTTGTAGCACTCAAGCCCGCATTACCACCCGCCTATATCATTAACAACACCGAGCCGGTATTTGACTTTGATACGGATGGCTGCCTGCCTAGTGCAGGTATAAGCCGCACCGGACAACAAAATTCAGGACTAAAAACATCAGGCCCGTTAGGCGGACACTGTCGTGATAGCCAATTTTTATCCACTTCTAATACTGTGCACAGACATGCCTGTAAGGTGACAAATGATGGACAATTTTGCGCCCACTTTTATGCCCTATATTTTAAAAAAGATCAGGTTTTTCCATACTTAGGTGGTGGTCATCGCCACGACTGGGAGTATGCTGCGATTTGGACAATTGATGGCATCGTTACCCATGGCAGCTATAGCGCCCATGGGGATCTTTACACCAAACCAGCTAACGAGCTACCCTTTGAAAATGGCCATTTAAAAATTGTCTACCATAAAGATGGCCTACTTACACATGCATTAAGATTTGCTAAGCAAAATGAAATCGCAGAAAACGACTACGGGTACTTTGTCACCCCGCCTATCATTAGTTGGTATCATATGACTGGGGATGGGATAAGCAACCAAATACTGCGTGACAAGCTCAATACATACGACTATGGTTCAGCCACCTTGCCTGTGAAAGATAGTCGCTTTTTAATTAACATAAACCGATTTAAGCCAAGCATCTACCCCAACTTTTCAGTTCAGGATTTAGAGTTGTAGACCAATATTGAGGGCATAAGCTCGCCCTCAAACCTGTAAAAGTTAAGCGCTATGTAGCAAACACTGACTATGCATCATTAACTTATACTGGGCAAAGAAACGACTATCAGCTTCGGATTCATATGGACATACAAAATAAGCGACATCATCTCTAAAAGGCTGACTTTCAATATGCTTTCCATCTTCCCAGTACAGAACTGCATGCTTTACCAACTCTTCAAGGTAAGTGTGATCCCACTGATAGTGCGCGTAGCCGTGATGATCCGACAAATACGGTGAATAATCTTGCTCACACGCCACACTGGCAACACCATTTTTATGATCTGCAAATGCTTTGGCGTCGTGCTCTGCGGTTTTCGGGTTAACAAAATAAGCGATGTCACGCCGTGGAGGAATGGCCTGCGGCAGACCAAACTTATCTCTAACCGCTGAGCACTCCACAACTAACCAAGACACAAAATGGGCGCCAATCTGATGGTCCCATTTCAAAGCAACAAACATGGTTATACTCCTTACAACTATTATCAAAGTGCGTTGCTGTTTATCCTTTATCAGCTATATTGAGGCTCGGCATCACACAAGTAATTTAGCGCATCATGATACCCCGCAGCTCTTGAGTTAGTCCCTAAACTTAAAACGAAATATTAATGCACAGCACATGACATATACAGATAAACTTTGACAGAAAGTGAGTTTGTTTAACCTACATCAAACGACAGCGCTTTCGTGGATAAAAAGGCCTTTTTTCGTTGATTTTTTTGATATGGACACACTTTAAATTAAGTTCTACGACTTTCAGGTTCGTAATTTAGGCGGATGAATCTCATCCTCATGGCCCGTGACTCTCATGCTTCAATCTATTAACCGCTTATAAAACATATATTTCAAACAATGAAAAATTGTTACAGTTTATTGCAAGTGTGCTATCAGCCGCTTTAAAACAGCGGTTTATCGCGCTATGGGAATGCTGTTATTTTTTGGGGCTAGCACTTTTCTGTTCAATCGTTACACTCCAATGTGTACTGTTAAACTTGGATGTTGTAATGAATTTAACGCGCAGTTCTCTTAAAAATCCCGCTAGTGTCATTGTCATTTTGGCACTAGTTTTGGTGTTTGGATTATTAAGCATATTCAAACTACCAATACAGCTCACACCAGATATTGAGCAACCACAAATCACTATTTTTTCTGGATGGCGTCAAGCTGCGCCGGAAGAAATTGAATCTGTGATCATCGAGCCACTAGAAAATGCGGTAAAAAATACACCAGGTGCGCTAGAGGTCAATACCGTAATTAACCGTGGTAATGGTTCTATCTCACTCACTTTTGCAATTGGCACAGATATGCAGCAAGCCATGCTAGACGTCTTAACCAACCTTAATCAAGCGCCTCCACTCCCCCTTGATGCCATTGACCCTGTGGTATCTGCTGGTGGCGGTTTTGGAGGCGGAGGCGGCGCCGCAGCAGCGACTTTACTTGTCACACCGTTAGAAGCAGGCGATGAAGGTCTTAGCCTTGACATGGCTCAATACCAAAAACAAATAGAAGAAATCATTGAGCCTAGATTATCTCAAATTCAAGGGGTCTCCCGTGTCGATCTCGCCAGTGAACGCTCTAGAGAACTTCGTGTAACTTTTGACCCACATAAAGCTGCAGCATTGGGCATTAGCATAAATCAGATCAGGCAAACTCTGCGCACCTCACAAGATACCTCAGCAGGGTTAGCAAACGTTGGCCGCCGGCAGTATACAGTTCGTTTTACTGGCCAATATGACTTGCAGGACATGCTGCAAATGCGCATTGGTTATTCCGGCGAAAGACCAATATATTTGGGCGATATCGCCACCGTTAAAGAAACGTTTTCCGATCGATTAGGGATGAGTGGTCGCAATGGACAACCCGCTTATTACATTCGTATCGCACGGATCAATGATGCCAATACCGTCGCACTTTTAGATGATATTAACTCAGCCATCAGCGAACTCAACTCTGGTCCTTTGGCTGAAGCAGGCCTAAGTATAGAGCTCAGTTACGATGCGTCAGTACATATTCGAAATGCGCTGCTCCTAGTTAAAAGTAACTTGGGCTTAGGTGTGCTCCTATCCTGTATTATTTTATGGCTGTTTTTTCGTGGTGTTAAAACCACCCTCATCATTGCTGCAACCATCCCTGTATCTTTGATGATGGCGTTTTTAGCACTGAATATTTTTGATCGCAGTATTAATGTCATTTCTTTGGCCGGCCTTGCATTTGCCGTTGGTTTAGTGCTCGATGCAGCGATAATAGTGCAAGAAAATATCGCGCGGCTAAAATCAACCGGATTTGATAACCACAAGGCGGCACTCAAAGGCGCAACACAGGTTGCAGGCGCCCTGTTTGCTTCAACTGCCACCAGCGTCGCCATCTTTTTACCTATTTTGTTTATGGCCGGTATTGAAGGACAACTGTTTTCAGATTTGGCGCTGACCTTATCCATTGCTGTGATTGCATCACTCGTTAGCGCACTCACCATTATTCCAATGGCCAACCGTTACCTACCTGATAGCAAGGCGAAAAAAGATCCCTATCAGGCATATTGGAAAAAGCTAACCAATTTTATCATGATGCTCACCAACTCTCGGGTGAAGCAAATAAGCTGGGTAGCTGGCTTATTAGGCTGCTCGATACTCATCACGATCACCATGTTGCCAAAAACAGACTTTATGCCACAAGCACCCACTGATGGCTTCTTCTTTTCTTTAGTTACCCCACCGGGTGGCAATGTTAACTATATGGAAGAGGAGCTTTTAAAGCGAGTTAAAGCACGCTTGATGCCCCACTACACTGGAGAAAAGCAGCCGGGTATTAAAGACTTTAACTTTTATCTATTCGGTACTAACGCAGGTGGATTTATTTATTCGGCAGACCCGCAAAGAGTCGAAGAATTAATGAAAGTAACGCGCGAAGAAATCCTCGTTGATTTACCTGATACCCAAGTCTTCCTCTTTAGAGGCTCAATGATCCAAGTATCAAATGGTGGCGATGGACGCAATATTGATATTGAGATCACAGGCCCGAACATGGATGATCTCATTACTGGTGCACAGGTTGCTTTAAATGCCGTGAAAGAAGCGATTCCAGAGGCCACAGCCCAACCACAGCCAAGATTAGATATGGCAGAGCCTGAACTCAGGTTGCATCCAAATGATCGACGTATTACACAGGCAGGCATTACACGCCAAGATGTTGCTCAAGCTGTGCAAGCGTTTACCGGCGGCCTATTCGTGAATGAATATTTTAACGGTAATGACAGAATGAATGTGATTTTACGCGCCGAAAATTGGCAGTCACCAGAAGCACTTAAAGCACTGCCAATTGTTACACCTGATTCTGGTATTCAAACCATAGGTGAACTTGCGCATGTCGAACGCACAGTTGGTCCCAGTCAATTACGCCGCGTGGACGGTCGCAGAACGGTGAGTGTTGTCGTCACGCCCCCAGCAACGATGTCACTAGAGCAAGCGCAACAAATTTTAACAACACAAGTTATCCCTCAAGTGAAGGCTTCGCTGCCTGAAAGTGCCGGTGTCATTCTCTCCGGTAACGCCCAAAAAATGAATTCTGCTATTCAAGAAATGGCGATCAACTTTGTGTTAGCCCTCTTCATCTTATTCTTATTAATGAGTGCGCTGTTTAAGTCTGCCAAAGACAGTTTGCTCGTGCTTATGGTCATGCCATTGGCCGCTGCGGGTGGTGTGATAGCACTGTATATACTGAATTTATTTACTTTTCAGTCGCTTGATTTACTGACGATGATCGGCTTTATTATTTTGCTCGGTCTGGTTGTCAACAACGCCATCCTCCTTGTTGATCAAACGCGGGTCGCAGAAGCTGCTGGTATGTTGCGACAAGATGCTGTCAGACAAGCCGTATTACTGCGTGCAAGACCCGTTTATTTAAGTACGTTAACCAGCCTCTTTGGCATGTTGCCCCTCACATTAGTCCCCGGTGTTGGTGCGGAAATCTATCGCGGTTTAGCAACAGTGATTGTTGGCGGCATGGCAATTAGCGCGCTATTTACCTTGATATTAATGCCGAGTTTGCTGCAACTCGGTAAAGGGAAACAGCCAAAACCAAAGCAAAATAGCGAGTCGAAACCCGCTTTAAATTTAGTGTCAAACCAATAAGGACCGACAATGCGTAAAACCTCTTTAACCATTAAACTCTTCTCCTTGGCTTTGACATGCAGCACACTCATGTACGGTGCCACCAGCCATGCTGCGCTTCCTGTGTCTGTCGAATCAGTCACCCAAGCGCCAATATCTAGCTCACTTGCTGTCAGTGCTACCTTGTTTGGTAAACAAGATGTGGTCATTACTTCAGGGCTTGCAGGACGACTGTTGTTTGTTGCAGAGCCCGGGCAGCAAGTAAAACAGGGGGATGTCTTAGTTCGCATGGACACCCTACCACTTGAGCTTGAAAAAGCGCGCCAGCAAGAAATGCTCAAACGCGCAAAAATAAATCTAAAGTTCCACAAACAAGAACTCAGTCGTTTACAAAAGCTGGCTAAAACAAACAGTGCAGCGGCAACGCAAGTGGACAGTGTGCAAAACGAACATGACTTAGCGCTTTCTGACATTGCGCTGGCTGAAATCGAGCTTCGCGTTATTGCTGATAAGCTATCAAGAGCGACAATTAGAGCGCCCTTTACAGGTGTCGTCAGTGAGCGATTCAAACGCGCAGGCAGAGAAGTCAGCCGTGCCAGCGACTTGCTCAACTTTGTGGATATTTACAACCTCGAAGCCAGACTATATGTCCCAGTTAAGTATTTACACTACCTCAAGCTCGGTATTGCTTTGCCATTTCAAAGTGGCGATTTGAGCAACCCAACAAGCAATACCGCCACCATAAGCAGCGTGATCCCAGCAACTGATCCGCGCTCGCAAACGGTAGAGGTCAGAGCCCAATTAGACGCAGGGCTTGGGCATACTTATGCGGTTGGTCAACTCGTTGATGTCACCGTGCCGCTGCAATCGAAGCAATCTGTGTTATTGATAAATCGCGATGCCTTAATTATCCGTCAGCAAGGGATCCACATAGTTAAAATCAATAGCGATAACACAGTACAACAGATCCCTGTGAGTGTCGGTAAAGGTGAAGGCAAACTGGTTGAGATACAAGCGACGGATAAGACGCGTCAACTGAACATTGGTGACCGTATTGCTGTTCGCGGTGCGGAGCGTTTAGCTGATGGACAAGAAGTAGACGTTCAAGCCCGCAATTAAAAGCTAAATTACTAGCCCAATGAGCCTGCTTATGGATGAGTAAGGCTCATTTTTATATTCATAAAAATCATGCATTTAATATTTTTTAATAAATTAAAATAGACAAATTTCAGTAAGTTTAATTCGCCCTTTTTGTGCCCGTGCAACAAGCTACTCCAAACACAAGAAAATGGAGTAAACTCGATGCTGACACACAAAATATTAATAAAAGCACAACTAGGCTTATTGGTTGCAGGTACGATGGGTATTTGTGCCACATCCCCTGTCGCAAATGCAAACTCACCTCAGATCATGTTTGATGATTTTAGTTATCGTCAATTTTCTGATGCGCAAAAAAATGGTTGGCAAATTCGTGATGAAACCGGCCACCCGGGCATTAAAAACGCAACGTGGTGGAAAGAAGGCGTTACTTTCCACCCAGACCCTATCAATCACAACAATACTGTAATGCGCATTACCGCGAAAACTGATGGCACCGCAGAGAATACACGCCACACACAAGTCTGCCACAATCGAAAATATAAAGAGGGAACCTATGCTGCACGAGTCTATTTTAATGACGCGCCGCAATATGGACCAGATGGGGACGCCGTCATACAAACGTTTTACGCCATTAGTCCTTTAAAAGCACCAATGGATAAAAACTACAGCGAAATGGATTTTGAGTATCTACCCAATGGAGGCTGGGGGACCGAACGTCTTGCCTTATTTGCTACCTCTTGGGAAACCTTTCAATTAACGCCTTGGACCAAGGTCAACGCATATGACTATCATATCGAGTCACTACAAGGCTGGAACACACTGGTTTTGCAAGTCGCTGATAATACCCTCAAGTATTATATAAATGGCCACTTATTCGCTGAGCATGGTGCAGACGTATACCCAGAAGTGCCGATGTCGATTAACTTTAACCAATGGTTTGACCCGAATAAATTAGTGCAATCTACACAAATGCGCCAATACTACCAAGATGTAGACTGGGTCTATTTTGTAAAAGATCAGGTGGTTAAGCCAACAGCCGTTGTAAAAGCCGTAGAGCAACTCAGAAAGTCTAACGTTGCTCAACGCGATACCGTACCTGACTGGCGCCCAAAACAGGCAGATTACTGTAGCCTTTAATTCACTGTGTGAATAGGCACATGGGCAAACCAAGCCTGCACTCTGGCAATGAGTTGCGGGCTATCCGCTAGATGGGCGATATCTAGCGCCTGTTGCGCCATTGTATGCGCACGGGCTTTTTGCCCCAAATCACGATACATGTCAGCCTGTGCTAACAATACCCAAATTTGATTTGGGCTGGCATTACTCTCATTTGCAACTTGCATCGCTTTGGTAAAATAGAGTTTTGCCTCGCTGATCTCTTCTTGTGCAATGGCTATTTTAGCAAGTTCAATCAAAGCGGCCGTTTGCCCATAGCGACCATGGAAGCTCTGATGATATTCAAGCGCAGCCAATAGCCATCTTGTCGCTTCACTATATTGGCCCTGTAAACGCTTAATTTTTCCCAGTTCTTCATATGAGTACGCGATAAATAACTTGTCTTGGCTGGATTGAGCTAATCCTTTCGCTTTCGCTATGTACTGCTCTGCTAAATCTAATTCTTGCTGCCTATTGTCACCTTGAGGCCAATGGATCAATAGGTAGCCTATTAGTAAATTGGCACGTAAATGCTCTTTTTGACTGACTGAGTTATCTTCTAGCAATAAACTGCCTTGAAGCAAGTTAATCGCTTCGGGCAACTTGTAAGTGTTGGCCAAACTGCCGGCCAAATACCGCCTTGCAGCTAACATATTGGGTTGCTCTACTAACGCACTTTGAAACAATACAATGGCAGCTTCATAATCACGCTTTAAAAATGCATTCACCCCTTTGGCAAAAGCCTGATTACTGAACGCTCCTTGATAATGGCTGCCGTCAGTTATTTCTCGTTGACCAAACTTTTCTGCCAATGCGCTGACTAATTGATTTAATGCATCATCAACACTGTGGGACAAAATTACTCCCTGCTGTGGACCATGTTGAGAATGCAATGTGTAATGTAGCTGTAAATCTTCAGGGTAACCTGTCAATCGAGTTTGTACTATTAATTGTGCTCCGAGCTTTTGCTGAAGCTTAAACACCAGCTGTGCTATGGACATCGTATTTTGCAGATCTCGTTGCTGTAAATGTTCTATTGCCAACAGCACATCGTCAGTATCACTGACAGGTAACTCTGTTTGTTGAGCAAGGCCATAGGTGAGGTGATCCATGCCTTTCACAGGCACCCAGTCATGCAATTTATCAGGCATATTGTTTTCTACGGGTAAGAATGCAACACGAGGCAACTGCTGTGAGCTGGATTTATCTAAAATATAATGAGCCAAGCCAATGATTAATATCAATGCTAAAAAAGCCATAGCTAAGATACGCGTCGGAATAAGCGCTTTAAGTTGAACTGGCTTTTGAATGCGCTCTATCTCAGCTACCCATCGATAACCTTTTTTAGGAAAAGTTTTAATCGTATTGGCGCCGAGCATATCTCGTATTTCTTTTATTGACTGCACCAACACTTGATCTTGTACGACTAAATCGCGCCATATCATTTCAAGTAACTCTTGCTTAGTCACAACACGATCCGCGTTTTCAACTAACACAGTCAAAACTTGTAAGGTTTTTGCACGGATCTCATGCCGCTTTCGTTGCTGTGCGTCTAGGGTATAAACCACTCCGCGAACGAGGTCGACTTCCTTGTTATCAATTTTAAAGCGCATGACATCACACCATTAGGTTGGCTTTCGCAATTTCTCAATATAACCATATGTTTTGCATATAGTTTGCCTCAATGTTTCAATGCACTCAAGCGTCATAAGATAATCTTCAGTCAACATAATTTATCGCTGGTTTATTCACCTTATAAATAGAGGAATACGTTCAACAGCACCATCACAAAGTTAACCTTTGTGCTACATTTAATTTGAATTATATAAATGCGCCGTGCAGTAGCAGTTTATTGGGCCATTAAACAACTTACATAATAAATGTAAAACGTTATGTAAATCGCAGATTTAACTATCTGCTTTTGCAGCACAGTCGCAGTAGTCGTTTATAGGAGTAGTCGTCTGCCAAAGTAGACTTAACCATCAAGGCTAAGGAAAAACTATGACACATTACACATTTGGCAAAGAGATCACGGATAAACCCCTCCCCTCAAAAGTAAAGGTCGCCATTGTTGGCGCGGGTATGTCAGGTCTATATAGTGCCTGGCGATTACAGCAAGAAGCACAAGTACAAGATTTGGCTATATTTGAACGCTCAAATAGAACAGGCGGACGTTTAGACTCCGATCTGATCGAGTTTAATAATCTACGTTCAGATCAGCCAAAGACCATCACGGTTAAAGAAGAGCAAGGCGGCATGCGCTTCTTGTTTGATGGAATGGACGACCTGATGGCGCTATTTTTAAAACTCAATTTACAAAACGACATCGTTCCTTTTCCGATGAGCAGTGGTGGAAATAACCGTTTATTCTTTCGCGGTGAAAGCTTTAGCGTTACAGATGCACAACAAGATAATTATGCTATCTGGTCACACTTATATAACCTTGACCAATCTGAGCAAGGTGTGAACCCAAAAGACATCGTTAATGTCGTGTTTAATCGCATATTAGAAGCTAACCCACAGTTTCAGCAACGTCCCGAAGTCAGAGGCCCAGAATTTTGGCAAGCATTTAGATTAGAGTGTCAGTGGCAAGGGCAAACGCTAAATGAATGGACCTTGTGGGACCTGTATACTGATATGGGTTACTCACAAGAGTGTATCAATATGCTCTATCGTGTACTTGGCTTCAATGGCACCTTCTTATCGCAAATGAACGCGGGTGTTGCTTACCAGCTCCTAGAAGACTTTCCTGCCAATGTGCAATTTAAAACCTTTAAAGACGGCTTTAGCACATTACCGAATAAACTCGTACAAGAAGTCGGCACTGATAATATTCACTTACAGACCAGTATTGAAGAAATCGACTTTGCTGAAGAATCTGGGCTGTATTCATTGCACTATAGCCACACTGATGAACATGGGAAAACACACAAAGGGGTCGTGCAAGCAGAAAAAGTGATATTAGGCTTACCGAGGCTTGCACTTGAAAAACTATTTGTTCGCTCCAACGCGTTTAACCAGCTCGACAAAGACAAATCTGAGCAACTTTGGAACACCCTGCAATCAGCCAGCAATCAGCCGCTGCTAAAAATTAACCTGTATTATGACTCAGCGTGGTGGGGTCGTGGTACCACTGGCAGACCCGCCGTTGAGTTTGGCCCTAACTTTGCCGACTTACCCACAGGATCAGTGTATCCTTTCTATGCCATCAATGATGAATTGGCCGCAGCACTGATGTACCAAGAGCGAACAACGCACCCTTCAAAAGATGTACAAGCTAAATTGGACCGTATCGGCAATGACAAATACGAGCGACCCGCCGCATTGACCATCTATTGCGACTATTTAAATATCAACTTCTGGAGCAACTTGCAAAACATTGGCGAGACTTACCATCACCCGAATCAAAGTCATTATGTGCAAGATGTCCCAGATGATATCTATCCAGCGTCGACAGCGGTTGTGGCTCAGGCAACAAAATTCTTCAAAGAAATATTTAACACCCACTATGTACCTGAGCCAATCCTGACCAGTGCACGCATTTGGGAAGGGAGTACCAAGTTTGATATCCCAGCAAGTCGACAATTTGGTTATGGCGTTCACCAATGGGCAGTGGGTGCTAATGATAAAGAAGTCATGGGAACACTCAGTGAGCCATTACCCAACCTATACACCTGTGGTGAAGCATTCTCTGATTATCAGGGCTGGGTTGAAGGCGCATTGCGCTCAACTGATTTGGCATTAGAAAAAAGCTTTGGTTTGAAACCATTTAGTCAAGTGTACTTTGAAAATACCAACATTCATGCATCGGATGCAATCAAAGCAATTTACGAAGAAAACTCCAGTAAGCTCATCAACCAATACATTGAGACTAACTTCTCAGCAAATGCAGCGCCAATAGACCGAGCACAAGACTTTGATAGTGTTATCGGTGTTGACCTTTGCTACTTCGATACCAAGTAATCGACAGTATCAACGCGGCGGCTAAGCAAATCGCTGAGCCGCTTTTTTGCGAACTAATCTGAGAGTTTAGTTATGAGTTCATGTTTCAAAGAATATACGGTAGCAGACTACTTCAAAGACCGCCTGGAAGAAATTGGCGTTGATCACATGTTTGGCGTCGCTGGCAATTACACCGCAGGTTTACTCGATACTATTTTAGCCGACAGCCAATCCCCCATCACCATTAAGGGCAATGCCAATGAAATTTGCGCGGGGTTTGCCGCTGATGCGTATGCCAGGCTCAAAGGCCCCTGCGCCGCTTATGTGACTTACAGCGTGGGGGCATTTAGTCTGCTCAATACCATCGCTGGCTCTTATGTCGAGCAAGTTCCGGTTATTTTAATCAATGGTGCCCCCACCAATAAAGAAGACCAAATATCAAAGTGCCAAGGCTTGCTTTACTCCCACACCACAGGATATGAGTTTGTCGATATTCACATGTTTCGTCCAGTCACCGTGGCCGCAGAGCGCATTACCAATGCACTACAAGCCCCCTATCAAATCGACTCGGCATTAACAGCATTACTCAGTGAGCAGCGCCCTATCTACTTTGAGGTCACAGAGGATATTTGGCGTAGCCCGTGTCAAAGGCCACAGGGGCGGATCAGAGAGCGGCAAAATGATACGCTCACGGTCAGTTGTGCCAAACAAGCTGCCGAAGCAACCTTGCAGCTCATGCTATCAAAACCAAAAAGCATATTTTGGGCAGGCATTGAACTGCAAAGACTCGAATTGCAAGATGAGTTTCTCAATTTAATGGAAGTGATCAACCGCCATCATGCCATGCCCGATGGACAGATACATTTTGTCACCTCTGCATTGAGTAAGTCCGTCATTGCTGAAACACACCCTTGGTTTGAAGGCTGCGTGACACTCTCCCCATCTGAAGTAAAAGATCTGGTTGGAGAAGATGGCGTGTTAGTCGGTATAGGTGCATGGACAACGGGTAAAGATACCGGCAATCAAGATATTCGTAGCAGCAACACCATATTATCGGCTCATAAAGGTGTCTATGTGGGAGCTGACTTTTATCCGTCGGTCCAACTTAAAGACTATTTGTTATACCTTACAGAGGTCTTTGAAAAACTAGCTAAAGAACAACCAGCCCAACTGAGCGGCATTCGCAAGCCAATGCCGCTAAGCAGCATGCCTACGCCAGAGCAACAATTGGGCTATGATAGCTTTTTCTCTGCGATCAGCAGCTGGCTCTCAGAAGAGGATGTTTTAATTGTGGATGCCGGCTTCCCACTGATCGGTGCCCAAAAAGTTAAAATTCCCTCGCGAAATGGCTTTGTTGCACAAGCCGCCTGGTTATCGATAGGTTACTCTGTGCCAGCTGGCACAGGCGTAAAATGTGCTTACCCTGATAAACGCTCCATTGTAGTGGTCGGCGATGGCGCCTTTCATGAAACCTGTCAAGCGGTAGCCGATCAACATGCATATGGACAAAATACCGTTGTGTTTGTCTTGGCAAACGGTATCTATGGTATCGAGCAATACCTTGTGAATCCAAATCCATTTCGTGACCCGCCGGTAGATTATCAAGATAAATTACTCAACACAGTTTATAGCTACAATGATCTACCTTCTTGGAACATCGCTAAGTTACCGGACGCATTTGGTGGTAAAGGAATCAAAGTTACCTCTATAGAACAACTACTCAATGCACTAGAAGAAGTTCGCCAGCACGACAACACCAACTATGTTGTTGAGGTGTGTATACCAAAAGAAGATACCCCATCAAGCATCACAGCCGAAGCACCAACGGCCGTGGGAGAAGATGAAATATGCAACCCTCAATGGCCGCCTGCCGGTAAATTTTAACTGCCAATACCAGCCCAAGTGGCTGGTTTTGATTTTTTTGGCTTGAATTAAAAAATGATCTTACTGTGATAAATTTGTGATAATTGAGGGAGGCTTTCGTAATAATTGCCCTGCATGCTTAGTGTTGTCAATTACAAACAACAAGAGCCAATTATGAAAACACGTATTCTATCACTCATCGCAGGCACACTTCTTAGCTCCGGTGCTGCACATGCAGCCTCGCTTGAAGTGAAGGTTACTAACCTAACCCAAGGAATATACTTCACCCCTTTACTCATTACTGCGCACACCAAGGATGCCATGTTATTCAATGTTGGAGACAAAGCATCTGATGAGCTACAAGCCATGGCCGAAGGCGGCAGCTTGGATGGTCTTAACACCATATTGACAGGCATTAGCGCGAATACTGCTCTAAACCCTGCTGGAGGTTTACTCGCGCCTGTAACAAGCACGATGACAGATTTAGAAACCACGGATGGCAACGATAAGCTGTCTATCGTTGCTATGATGCTGCCAACCAACGACGGCTTTATCGGACTTAATAGTTGGCAGATCCCAACTGAAGCGGGCACCTATCACGTCTATTTGAACGCCTATGATGCAGGTACAGAGGCCAATAATGAATTGGTCGAAGACGGCTCAGGTGTACCGGGTGTATTAGGTATTCCTGCTTCTCCTGGTGTAGCTCCAGGTACCGGGGGAGCTGGTGTAACGACTGATGAAGCCAATGAAATGATACACATTCATAGAGGTAACATAGGCGATGATAATCCAACAGGCGGTAACAGTAATTTACACAACACAGTACACCGCTGGTTGAACCCAGTTGCTAAAGTGACTATCACAGTAAAATAAGGTGGCTATCATGAAACTCTCTAAATTGATTATACCGATTGCTTGCCTGACCCTGGTTGCCTGTAGTGATAATGACGATGAACCGATGACAGTCGTTGAAAGTCCGGCACCGGCCCCCACGCCTGATCCAACTCCAGACCCAACCCCGGACCCAACACCTGACCCAACGCCGGACCCGACACCAGATCCGGAGCCTAGCGAGGCCATGTTAAAAGTCACTGTGACAAACATGACTTATGCCCAACCTCTTTCCCCTGTTGGTGTGGTATTGCATAAAGAAGGACAACTATGGGAAATTGGTCAGCCAGCCAGTGAAGCGCTTGAAAAAATGGCAGAAAGTGGAGACAACAGTGATTTGCTTGCCTTGGGCGTCGTGCAGAGTAAAGTGTCTGGAGAAGGGGTTTTGCCACCTGGGGCAAAAACAGAGCTTATGTTAACGCAATCGTCACTGGATGAACAAAAGTTATCATTATTTACCATGATGGTGAATACAAATGACGGCTTTACCGGTCTTAATGCCTTAGATGTGTCTTCTATGGCTGTAGGTGACGAGATGCACTATGTCACCTATGCGTATGACGCAGGTACTGAAGAGAATTCAGAAACCAGTGGCACTATTCCTGGCCCCGCTGACAATGGGGAAGGGTTTAATGCACAAAGAGAAGAACTGAACAAGGTTGCCATGCATCCTGGTGTTGTCGGTCAAGACGATGGTCTGACGAACTCTGTGTTAAGCAGTGCTCATAAATTTGACAACCCATTGATGTCAGTGACCATTATGAGAACCAAATAGCCTCCTACTCGCCCCGGCAACCGAGTAGCTGGGGCGTGTTTGCTTGTGTAATAAGCACGAGCAGGAGGTTAGTCTATGCATCAACGCGTGCTCATTGTCGAAGACGATTTAGACATCGCTCGTTTACTACAAGTACATTTAAACGAGCTTGACCTTGAAGTTGATCACCTTGCGACAGGAGAAGGTGTTATGGCTCAACTAACGCAGCAACACTATGCCATCGTATTGTTAGACGTCATGCTACCTGTCGTCGATGGTTTAACATTGTGCAGAGAAATAAAAACACTCCACCCCAAAATCAGTGTTGTCATGTTAACTTCAAAAAGTAGTGAGATGGATCGCGTCATTGGCTTAGAAATGGGGGCCGATGACTACATATGTAAACCCTGTAGCTATCGTGAATTTCAAGCCCGTATCAAGGCACAGTTAAGACACATTAAGCTGTTAGAAGCACAGCAATCCATTGAAATACCTAAGGGCGTTTCAGCCCCGATAAAACTCGGTGACCTGCATGTTGACCCGCACTGCCACGAAGTATCTTTACATCAAAAGCTGTTGGAGCTGACCGCAACTGAGTTTGAGCTTATGCTATTTTTCGTCAAACATCCCAATCAAGTATTTTCCCGTGCGCAATTACTAGAGTCTGTGTGGGGCTACGACCATTTGGGTTACGAACACACCGTTAATTCTCATATTAATCGCATACGGACCAAAATAGAAAAACTCACAGACCAAGCGATCATCGAAACCGTTTGGGGCGTTGGCTATAAACTCAATTCTAAGCCTTTGCAACAGGACAGGTTATGACCTTTTCACTCTATCACCGCCTTGCACTCGTCATTACTGGTGTATTCATGCTCACAGTCTCTGCGTTTGTGTACTGGACGCAAAACCTCTCTTCTATTTCCAGAGCTCAAGCAGAACAACAATTGCATTTAGGGCTTGCTGAGCATTTAGCGCAAGACAACCCGCTACTTAAGCAAGGCGTCTATGATTACAAAGCACTTGAGAACTTGTTCCATACACTGATGGTGCTTGGTCCAGCTTTTGAGTTTTACTTTGTTGATCCCAGTGGCAAGCTACTTACTTTTTCAGCAAAACCCGGTGAAGTAAAAAGGCAGTCTATTGATTTACGTCCACTTATTCAGCTTATTAATGAACCGACTAAGCTGCCTATATATGGTGATGACCCGCGTTCAGTTGAACAAAACAAAATTTTTTCAGTGTCCCCCGTGTATAACGGAGACAAGCTACAAGGATACCTGTATGTCATTATCGGCTCGTCGATTGCGGATTCTATCAGCGCGCATATAAAAAGCTCTGAACAATTAGCACAGAGCATCGCTTGGTTAATCGCCATGGCCATTTTTCTGTTTGCCATTTTGTTGCTGCTATTTCGAACTATGACTCGGCCACTAAAACGTCTCAGCCAATTTATTCAAAAGGTTGAAAAAAATGACTTTGATATGCAATCCATTAATCCATTAACTTGGTCATCAAAATACAACGAAATTCATGTCGTTGGGCAAAGTGTCAATAGCATGCTCGAAACGATAAATCAGCAAATGACGCAGCTTACAGCCATAGATGAGCAACGTCGCAAGCTGTTAGCGCATCTATCTCATGATTTGCGTACGCCACTTGCATCGCTACAAGGTTACTTAGAGCTCATAGAAAAAAACCCTCCGACGGGCAACAATGAGCAAGAGTACCTCGCGATTTCGCTTAAAAACTGCAATCAGTTAAAAAGCCTCATCGATCAGATTTTTGAACTTGCTCATTTAGAATCTGGACAGTCTAAAGTCAACTTTGAAGTGTTTAATCTTGGCGAGCTTATTTATGACGTACTCGCTAAGTTCGCATTAAAAGCGCAAAAAGCAGATATCTCATTAAGTGTGTACCCAGTTGAATGTGATTTTACTGTCTACTCTGATATTGCAAAGCTAGAACGAATTCTCAGCAATTTAATTGAAAATGCGCTGCGTCATACCCCAGCAAAAGGCAGCATTTGTATCTCAATTTGTGCCACTGAAAAAGCTTACAGCATTGCCGTGCAAGATACAGGCGTTGGAATAAGCCCCAAAGAGCTGCCGTATATTTTTGAAGCGCGCTATCAAGCAAGCAATACGCGTGGCTGCAAAAAGTCTCATGCAGGCCTTGGCCTTGCCATCACGGCAAGGCTCATCGAACTGATTAAATCCGAGATAAAAGTAAATAGCCGCCTTGGTCAAGGAAGCGAATTTGTTTTTCAAGTCAGAGGGGCTGAAGGGTCACTATGAGGCTGATTTATTTGGTGTATCTTTAGCTCTATATAGTGGTGGCCACTTTGCTTTACACTCACCGAAGGACACCAACTGCAGACCCTTCTTGTACAATTCTCTTTTAAGTAAAAAATGACTGACAACCGCTTGTATGTACACAGAGCTTGCAGATATTGACCATATTATTTCTAAACTAATGGTTGAGGTTAGGGAGAGCGTGATAACCGGCACTGAAAATAAACTCAATCTGATCACTGTGCTCAATAATGCAGGCCAAACATTCCCCAATGCTTTAAACATGGCTGACACGGTAAGTACATATCCTGCAGGTATAAAGTTGAAGCACACATAACTCAGAAAAACAGTTGCGACAACAATAACCTCTTGCTCATTTGAAAAAGGCGTAATGAAAATATCAGCGTAAAACACACAGAGTCCATTTAAAATCAGCATCAATCCACAAGTCATCCACGCCATTTGATGATAGGTGTTTAAAACACGACGCATATTACCTGACGCGAAATTTTGCCCCGCAATTGCAGGACCGGCTAACGCCACAGCCATAGCGGGTAAAAATAGTGCCTGCATCACTCTAACCCCCACGCCAAAACCAGCTTGTGCAGAAGCATCAAAATCACGCAAAACCCAGTAAATGACGGACATATAAACAAATGTGAATAGCAGTTCACCACCTGCTGGCAGACCTAAACCGATAATACGTTTAATTTCCACTCCATTTGGCAAGCATTGCTTAAAGGTCAAACCTAAATAACATTCTTTGTATTTCAAATATAAGAACAGTCCCACAAAGCCCAATGCCATAGCAATTGAGCTAGCAAGCGCCGCACCAGCCACCCCGAGCGCCATGCCAAAAACTTTGCCTGTGATAAGTAAAGGAGACAACAACATGTTGAGAATTACGGCGACAATATTAATCAACATGGGAAGCTTAACAACGCCAGTTCCTCTCAATGCGGCAGCAATCGCAGTGATAGGAAACTGAAGTGCTAACGCAGGTAAAAACCAGTAAAAATAATCAAGGCTAGCTTTTAAAGTCGCGGTATCTGGCGCTAAGGCATCGAAATAAATCGGTGCTAACAGTAGCCCAAAGATGATTACGCCAATCATGCACAATATGGATATAAATATGCCTTGATTAAACAAAGTATTGGCATGCGATTTATCTTTCCTACCTACCGCATGAGAGATCAAAGTACCCATACCCACGTTAAGTACTTGCGTTGCAGCCAAGACAAAAAAGACTAATACGCCAACGCTCCCGACTCCGGCTAAAGCGGCGCTGCCCAATTTTCCAACAAAGTAAAGCTCAACCATAAAGTTTAAAGTATGCACAAACATACCCATCATAATGGGCACACTCATGAAGGTCAGATGCTTGTGTATCCCGCCGTGCGTTAAATCCTTCAATTTAATTCCTCTTATATTCTGGCATGGGCTATATCGATTAGGTTATGCCCACTGTAAGGCAGAGCAAGAAAGCAAGACAGAGAAACTATTTCACGTTGAACGTGAATTTAAAAACATTCCCCATGCCATCAAGTGCAAAATATTGCGCCGGATCAACCCTGGCAATGCAAAACTAGATACACTCAATGTCAGCACAATCAATTGTCTTCTATTTACGAAAGGATCCACCATGAAAGCAGCCGTTGCTCATAAGTTTAAAGCGCCGCTGTGCATAGAGACTGTTGCACAGCCAAAAATCCAACCCGGGACAGTTTTAGTTAAAATCGCGGCTTGTGGCGTATGCCACACCGATTTACACGCCTGTCATGGCGACTGGCCTGTAAAACCCAAGATGCCGCTCATCCCCGGCCATGAAGGTGTTGGCATCATTGAGAAAAAAGCAGATGATGTCCACCATTTAAACATTGGTGATAAGGTAGGGATCCCTTGGCTACATTCCGCGTGTGGACATTGTGAACATTGCTTACAGGGAGACGAAAATCTCTGTTCTCAGCAGCAAAATAGCGGCTACTCAGTTGATGGTGGCTATGCGGAATATTGCTTAGCTGATGCCAACTATGTTGTGAAAGTGCCCGCCAATTTAGGGTTTGTCGAAGCTGCTCCCTTATTCTGTGCTGGCGTTACAACCTATAAAGCACTTAAAGTCAGTGAGGCCAAGCCGGGACAGTGGGTATCTATTGTTGGCGTTGGTGGGCTTGGGCATTTAGCAATTCAGTACGCTAAAGCCATGGGCTTAAATGTGATTGCAGTGGATACGGGTGACAATAAGCTTGCCCTGGCCAAAGAACTCGGAGCCGATCATTACATCGATTATCAAAAAACCGATCCGGCTGTTCATATTCAGTCAAACTTTGGTGGCGTGCAAGCAGTTATCTGTACAGCGGCTTCAAAAAACGCTTTTGACAGTGCATATCAAAGCGTCAAACGCGGTGGTAAATGTGTGTTAGTTGGACTACCCAATGATGCACTACCTATCCCTATCTTTGATACGGTATTAAAAGGGATCAGTGTAATAGGCAGTATCGTCGGAACGCGGCAAGATCTCATTGAGTGCCTTGAGTTTGCCGCGGCTGGAAAAGTACGCGCCATTGTGCAAACGCAACCTCTTGCCAATATCAATCAAGTCTTTGATCAGATGCTAGAAAACGATATTCAAGGGCGCATTGTACTGACACTAGATTAAATATCCTGCTTTATCCCAACTTGCTAGGCTGCGGTGGCAGCCTTTTTTAAAAGACTACGCTCCTTGATGACTTTGCGACAGCTTAATTAAACACTGCAAAGCCTTATCAGCACATTCATTTTGTACAAAAATATGGTCATGGTAATACCCTGCAACGACATTCGCACTAAGACCTTCTTCCCCCAATGCTGCTGCAAATGCGGCAGTCAGGCCAACCGCCTCTAAACTGGAATGCACATTTAAGGTAATACAGCGATAATCCCCTTGATAATTAATATCCGCCTCTTGTGCATACGCCTTGCTGATGATCACCGTGACACCCTCTTTTTCCCGGAACATACCGTGTATTTTGCTTAGTGAAAGGTGCGCTAGTTGACGCTCCGATACAACACAATAGACATACAGCTGCGTAGATAAAACAGGCTCCATACTGGCTAGCAGCACCGATAAATTGGTTTCTCCCGACATACTTTGACCCTCTTTATTGTTATTTTTAAATATCAAATGATGCATTAATCTTCTTCAGATTTTTGCTTTTTCCGCTGCTCTTGCTTCGCTTTAGCTATATTCTTAAATTGTGGCGGCGGAATTGGAAATAGCGCAATTAAAGGCATTAAAGCCATAAATAAAAAAGCGCCTTTAGGCATTTTCTTGGCCCAACGCACCGCGCGATACATAAGTATAACTGCACCGAGTATGCAAAGCATGAGTAGCACGCGAGTTTGCCAGTCCATAATCATGAGTCCTTTGTTAAACTGTCATATTGCTATGTGGCCACCGTATATCTTTTTCAAGCTAAGCGCTGTTTCGCGAGTTTTTATGGCGTAAAAAAAAGAGTAAGATGACGAGAGTCATCGCATCGCTGCTAGGAGATAAACATTTATGACACAGGCATCCAACAATCAAGATCAAGCCATTGCTGAGTTAATCTTAGCTATTCGAAGCAAAACGCTGTCAAAAATACTCACAGTCTATCAAGCGCAAGATGACAAAGGCCGAGCTGCACAACTTAAGTTTTGCTATGAAACCGGTGAGTCTCAGCCCAGTCGCTATGCCGATTATCAGAATATCGCTGCACAATGCATTGCTGCGCATGGTCTGCCTTCAGGGATTATTGCTGGGCTTAATAACAATGATAGAGTGAACTTTTTTATGCCCGCACTGCAAGCGTCGGAGTCATTCTCACAGACAAACCATCAGGGCAATACGTTTTTACACGCCTTATTTGCTAATACAGAGCAGTCACCTCCCCCATTTAACTTCATTCGTTCATTATTATTATTTGAACGCAATGAATCACTAGCTAAGACACTGCGTGTACGTAATCAAAACAAACTAACGCCATTGGAGTGTTATTTTGTTTATAGTCTCGATGAACAGCCGCTTCCTGAACATGAACTCACCGCCCTGTTTGCGTTAATTGAGGCAGAGCAATCAAACAATAAATCTGTGCTAAAAAATAACCTTGCTCAAGTGCAATCCGCCATGAAAAGCCGTAACATCACGCTTAATGCACAAAATCAAACGCTACTGATTGTCGCAAGCTATTATCAAGTCGATATCAACCAAGTGTGTCAGTTACACTGATTGCTTATTCTCAAACTCATCACGCGTCACCGCATATAAGCAGTGCGATTGCAAAACATGCCCATTTGGTAAGTCAGGATGGGCAAAGTTTTTATTTAAATTCGTCATACCCAAACGTCGCATCAATTGTTGCGATGGCCTGTTTTGCAAAGCCGTGAACGCGTACACCTGCTCCAAAGACAGTACCTCAAACGCAAATTTTAGTGCCGCTTGAGCAGCTTCATATGCATACCCTTGGCCCCAAAAATCACGATGTAAGCGCCAGCCTATCTCCATAAATGGTTGGTTTGGGTTAACCCTTGTTTGCCAATGTAAACCGACAAAGCCAATAAACCTGTCTGTACTTGGGCTAGTGACAGTCACTTCTTTACTTCCACGCAGCGCCACAGCCCAAAAGCCATAACCTCGCTCAGCTATCAGTGCTGCAATTTTATCACTCAGCGCATTGCTTTCATCGATGTTTAATTTAGCAGGAAAGTAACGCATCACCTCAGAATCTGCACTCATTTGTGCAAAAGAGTCTTTATCCGTTTCTTGCCACTGTCTCAGTACTAGTCGCTGAGTCACCAGCTCAGCAACATCATGATGCTCAGGTATCTTTGCCATTCGCTATATATTCCTTTGCGGTCATAGGAAAGTACTTAACTTTACTATGCAAGATATGGGTTGGATCTGGATCGACAACCTCAACGGGAATGTCTTTATGACGAGCAACATCTAAGGCCATTTGCGTTATGTTGACACTAAAAGAGGTGCCCATAAATGCTATTTTACTGGCATCCCACATACGCCTTTGGGCTCTACCAATGCCGTATAAATCAGTATAAAACTCATCAAATAGCAGTACAAAAGGCTTCAAAGAGACGTTAAGCTCCGGCCCTTTACTAGAAATTTTAAAAAGCTCTAACAAGGATGTAGTTAAGTTATTTTCATCAACTAAATCCCAAGGTGTTGTTTCTATCTCTGCGTCTTCTCCTTGAACATGGTATTTGGTCATTTTATCAATCCGACCATGGATAGAAATATAATCATCATTGCCTGCTTTGCCATCTAACCCATCGATATTCTGCGTTATCAGTAATTTATCTGCTAACCAATGATGTACC
This sequence comes from Pseudoalteromonas luteoviolacea H33-S, assembly GCF_001625695.1. GTDB lineage: Bacteria > Pseudomonadota > Gammaproteobacteria > Enterobacterales > Alteromonadaceae > Pseudoalteromonas > Pseudoalteromonas luteoviolacea_B. The sequence goes on along the minus strand of NZ_AUXY01000051.1, from coordinate 16,570 downwards.
TCATTTGGTCCATGATGCCGATATGTTACAAAGCGATGATAGTACCACTTTAAAAACTCAGTTGGATTTTGCTCATACATGGCACGAGTCGCCATTTGCTGCGGTGTATAGTTACGGCTGCCTATTGTCCAAAATCCATCCTCGCCTCGAAATGTTGGAATACCACTTTCGGCGCTTACACCAGCGCCAGTAATATATAGTGTCGTCATCTAAAATTACTCTACAAAAAATTAAACAGACAATAGAGTCTGGAGCTCATCACAATACTAACCAAGTAAGTTTACTTTTAGCATTCAAACAACGTTAGCGTCAGGCAGTAACTTTATATGTTGCTGAGCTGAACAAAAAGGTAACCATTTTGATGTGTTTTTTAGGCTAAAACTATGTATGGTGCCGCCAGTTGACTTGTCTCTTTTACACGCATACTGGACAGCTTCCATGGCACTTTTACCAAAATCCATTGCCGCAATCGCCCAATTAGCACCAGAACCAATCGCCCAGTTCATCTGTAAAGGCTCTAAAAAACGTTTTCCATATCGTATCTCGCCATAAAATATTTCATCACGTTTATTAATAAAGAAAAAAGTGCAACTTATCGCCTCAAAACAATTTTTTTTCCAGTTACTGAGTAAGTGGTATATTTCGGTGCAGTTACCTGTGGCAAAAACAAAGCCATTATAAACACGTTGACACTTTTGTGCCTCATCAGTCACGATACTTTGTGATGTGGTAGTTAAACTATCAACACAAATGATTTGCGTTGAGTGATGGTATGCTATCGTAGTCAAATAACACTCCTTTTTGGTCAAAATAGCCTAGCACGCAGGCTAGCTTAAAGGCACCAACAAAAACAGGTCAATTATGACCTAATATAACGCCTTTATTCTTAACTTTGACAAAAAAACTTAAACTAAGTTCTATGCTTCTAAGCTTTGAATTAAACAAAGCAAGTTCACATTACTATTTTAACCAGCTGAGTGATGTTCTTTAGTTACTTAAGAATATGCACAACTTTACCACGAGCTCATCTTCTATATTTACTTAAACTTGAAAGTTGCATTATTACTTCGAGACTCCCACAAGGCGCGATTTAAGCAAACGCCAAAAAGCCACCTACGGCAGCAGCAGCAACAAGAGCAGGCACAATGATCTTCCAAGGCAATTGAGCTGACTTGTCTACAGATATCTGAGTTGCCGTGTTAACAGCCTCTGACTCTGCACTAGAATTTGGCGCATTATCTTGTCCGACTGAAGATTCTTGCGCTTTACCATCCACAGGGTCGCAAGGTAGCTGCCACTGATACCCTTTTTTGGAAAAGGTTTTGATTGCGTCATCACCAAATAATGCTCTCAAATGGCCTATGTTTTGAAACACAACCTGCTCTGTAACTGTTCTACCAGGCCAAACCTCCTCTAATATCTCAACTTTACTGTGGATTTTATCTGGTTGTGAGATTAATAAAGCGAGAATTTGCGCTGGTTTCTCTTTTAGAGAAATTTTTCGGCCATCTTTTAATAATGTGAGCGCCTGAATATCAAATTGAAAGTCTTCGAATGCTAATTTCATTGTCCCTGAACTTATAATTATAATTTTCACCAATGTTACTATTTTTACCACAGAACATTATCGAAATTAAACCTGTTATTTCTTTAAGGTATGAATTTCATACTATTTGTAATAAATAACGTTTGAGCTAATATAATTGCAAACTTCTAGGGAAACTTATATAGCTCATTTGTTTAATTTTCTCTCAGACAGCTTTTTATTGACTTTAAACAGTCCAGTTACTTGCCCTCCAAACTGATATAAAGCCAAACTTGAAATTATGATGATCGTGCCCACCAATAATAATGGCGTTATCGATTCATTATTGACCTGTGCGCCTAATGTCATCGCAAGTCCTGGGGTGATTAAAGTCGTCAATGCGACAGTACTGGCTTTCATCTTTTGCAATATATGAAAATAAGCTAAAAACCCAAAGAACGAGCCAAAAATACCAAGGTATAAAGTAGACCACATCGACTTTTCACTCCAATTATCAACATCAAGTGGTGCGCCTGCAATCAACCACATAACCAAGAAACCAGGCACCGCGACAATCAATGAGCCCAAAGTTGTGGCCATCGGATGGATCACTATCTGTACTCGTTTTACAAGAATGCCACTAATACTAAAATTAATTGTGGCACATAAAACATATATCAAACCTAAAGGCTCGATGTTTAACTCCTGAAGCTGGGTAAAACACACCAAAAACATGCCCACTAATGCTAAGCCAAGTGCACATTTTTTTACCGTGGTAAATTTATCCTCGCCCAAAAGTTTTTGCGCCAATACACCAGATATGATCGGAGCCAATCCAAAAACCAATGAAATGACCCCAGAAGGAACCGTTTTGGATGCCAAGTATGAAAGCATCATACCAGCTAAAATTCCCCCACCTGAATAGGCATATAAGCGCCAAGCAGTGCTTGACCAGTGCATTTTGACTTTACAGAGTGTCACTACAATTGCTGCGAGTATCATAGCGATAACCATCCTCAGTAGTACACTGGTCGTCGGCGCCATAGACGAGCTACTCCAGACAATTGTCAACGGTGTAGTAGACCAAATTAAAACGACAAATGCATAAGACAATTGCACGGGCATTGCTATTTATCCTTATTAATAAAGGACGATAAATGGGGTGATTTATTCAAGATAAGCTAACCGCATTCATCGTCGCGGTTAGAAAAGCGCTAAACCGCTACACACCTAGCCATGTGACAGAGTGCCACTTGCAATTGAGTTGTGTATTGGAAAGCAAATTCATGGTTATTTCTTATTATCCTGTGAAGTAGAGTGGTTACTATGTACCCTTCAATGGCATGAGTCAATACGATTCGCAAATAAAATCTGATAACCTCTCAAAGCAATTCTGATAGACAAATAAAAGTGCTCTGACATAGCATCACTCAGTGATGAATTAAGAGTAGTTTGAAAATGTTATTGGCCTATATTTTAGTGATTGTATTAGTTAAGACCTCTTTACTAGGCTTAGGTGCTATCAGTATCTTGCTCGCAATGCTCGCGCTGTTAGTCATAAAATATGCTCCCATAAAAATAGAACAGCAGACAAAAAGTCAATTCAGTAAAATATATCTAGTGGTCCTGTTTGGACACTTAAGTGCCTACATCGGGTTACTCATAAAGGCATTTTTTATCGATGGCATTGAAGATATTCCCACATTTATTGTCAGCCATTTAGTGCTACACCATATTCTGTGCGCATTGGTTGCGGGCGTTGCAACTTTTATGGCGCTGCGCATATTCACTGCACAGCACAACCACAATAGCGCCACAATCACACACTAATTTATAAAAGATCATGATTGATTTATCTTTGGGCGTATTATAAACAGATCGTCCCTAAAGAAATAACACAGTTGGCCGATTAATAGATCCGTAAATCAGATTCTAAGGATAAGGTGATGATTAATCGATTGGCCAACTCGGTTGCAGGCAGTACACACAACTATTCGAACGACAGTAAAAACACTCATATCAATTCAGCAGTCAAAGATGCAGACTCAAAATATAAATCGAATACACTGCCAAGTGGCAGTGATTACCATGTATCACTTTCAGCTACTCAAGACGATGATTATTTAAAAAAATTTATGGATGATATCTTCTTTAAAGCGATACCAGAGTTGGTTTCTTTTGGTTATTCCGGCATATATAGAGTTCAATCTGATAATAATGAGGAAAATAGGTTTCAGTATGGGGAACTCACAGAAAAAAGTGATATTGACGCATTCCTAGCACAAAAAGACAGATTGTCCTCGGATGGGCAAATTCGATTTTCATTCATAAAGCCCTCTAAGGAATTACTCGAACTGAGCGAACGTTTAAATGATGATGAATTAGAAAAACTGGCCGAAGTCCTAACATCTGCGCCGCGCTATAATGAGTACACCAACTTAATCAGCGATCACAGTGAAGACATCATCTCAACATTAAGCACATTATCAGATGATCTGCTCAGTAGTTCACTGGACGTTATGGCTCACTTAGTTCAACAAAATAAAGCACACGATAGAACGCCTCCCTTCACGCCTGAGGGGCTGCTAAGTGAGGATGGTATTGAAAGCCCATTGCTACGAGTCGAATACGGCCCATTTGAAGATCTGGGATTAAGGGAGTTAAACGATTACTCTTCTCATCTGATGCAATACGTTAAATTGCTTGATAACAATAAAATGCATGATGGCCAATTATTAGAACTCAATCAACATATTAGCCAAGGTGATTTTGCAACAAATGCAGGGATCGTTGATATGGCCATTACCATCAAACCTTTTGAGCAAGACAGTTTCTTTGCCATGTTACAAGAAGTGGATAAGTCTAATAGTGAGAATATTTTCGCCATGCTAGGACAACAAACAGATAAATGGGCGCATACTCAGTACTTTATGACAGAAGACCAGGAATTTGTAGTACATCATGATGAAGATACCAATGAAAGCGAGCGCAGGGATTTGCATAAAAACGTCTTGGAAGCGTATGAAAATAAAGGGCTAAGCTGGATGAATGAAGTGATTGAGCTTACTTTCGATACGCCCGCAGCGACTCACGGGGATATGTGGAAACAGCTTTTGCATGATGTAGAAAACCATCCAGATGGATTTATACATTCTGACTCTATTGAGGTTTGGGCAGAGAATAATATAGACACTATCAAGCAAAACTTTGTGCAGCAGCAGATACAAAAAATCTACGAATTCAACCTCGATTTACCCGTCCCGTACCAATTAGGCGAGTTGAAATACATCGAACCTGAATTTGAACAAGTGTCCGCCAAAAGTGATGTCATAAGTAATGGAGAGTAAAGTAGAGATGATTCTTGCCAGAAATAGAGGGGTATCATTCACGCTTCCACATTATTTGCGCAATTAGTAGTCAAACTAAAGTGACTAACCTGTTGGAGCTAATTGCCCATGATCACACAAGCTACGCAATCATATTCACACTCTACACAAGCAAGTCGCCCTCAGACCACATTATCTGAGCAACAAACAAGTACTATCAAAGAGACGTTGGAACAGTTTGACCCCGATAACTTATCAGAAGCCGATGCACAAAGCATCGTAAACAGTTTCAGTGAGGCCGGTATTAAACCCTCAAAAGCATTAGCTGAGCAGATGTCTGAGCTCGGCTTTGATGCCAAAGCCATTGGCGAACTCGCAGGCGCGCCAGCAAAGCCCCCAAAAGACAAACCAGATGCACAAGTGGATTTAAAGCAAGTCGTCGATTATTTGAGTGATGCATTGTCGGAGCAAGATACCAATCAATTAAATGATGAGCAAAAGCAAGCGCTATTATCTGACTTAAAGTCTCAATTTGGTTTGCCCGAAGATGGAAACTTAGTCAATCTTCATGTTTGAAATTTAAGCGTGATTATGTCATTGTAGCGTTATCGAGTGGGAACCATTCGATAATCACAACGTAAGCGGGATAGACCTGCGTCGCGTTTTACAACAACAGCAAGGGGTTTGCTGCAATGACATTACAACACGATCAAAAGTACGACTTCCTCGTATTTATTGGCCGTTTTCAGCCTTTTCATCAAGGTCACTTAGCTGTGATCCAAGAAGGGTTAAGACGTGCTGAACATATCATCATTTTGTGTGGCTCTGCCCACCAGCCTAGAACAGTTAGAAACCCATGGACAAGCTCAGAAAGAGAGTTAATGATCCGCGGTTCACTCACCACTGAACAGAACAATCGAGTCCACATTGCGCCTCTAATGGATACAGTCTATAACGACGATGCTTGGGTTCGTAATGTGCAAACAACCGTCAAAGGCATCATTACCGCACAGCATAAAATGCCGCACAAAACGCCTCAAGTAGGTTTAATTGGCCATAGTAAAGACCAATCATCTTACTACTTAAATTTGTTCCCTCAATGGGGTGCTATTCCTGTAGATAACTATCAGTCTATCTCTGCCACACCAATTCGAAAGCAGCTCTTTTCATCCCAAGGTGAAGATTTTTTAACTTCACAAAATGCCCAAGTGTTACCTCGCTTTGTCCGTGATACGCTAGATAAGTTTATGCGAACCGATGACTACTCAGCAATTCAAAACGAGCATGACTTCATCGAAAAATATCGTCAAGCATGGCAAAACGCGCCTTATCCGCCGACATTTGTCACCGTCGATGCGGTGGTCGTACAAAGTGGCCATGTGTTGTTAATTGAGCGAAAAGCACGCCCAGGAAAAGGGCTTTGGGCGCTGCCTGGCGGCTTTGTCGATCGCAGTGAAAAGCTTGTCGACGCTTGTTTGAGAGAGCTCAGAGAAGAAACCAAGTTAAAGGTCCCAGCTCCAGTATTAATGGGGTCGATTAAGCAACAACAAGTATTTGATGACCCGAATAGATCAGCACGAGGACGCACTATCACTCATGCATTTTATTTTGATTTGGCGCCGAATAAATTACTGCCCAAAGTCAAGGGCGGGGATGACGCCAAACATGCAATGTGGGTGCCGCTTGCGGAGTTAGAGCCAAGCAAATTATTTGAAGATCATTACTTTATCATTCAAGAATTAACCGGCATGTAAATGCCAATGCAGATTGGGATAGACCCAGTTGGCAAATAGATAGGAGGAACTCCATCATGACCAATATCATACTTAACGCAGATAGCTACAAAGCCTCACATTTTAAACAGTACCCAGAAGGCACTAGCCAAGTATCTAGCTACATTGAGCCTCGCGGTGGGCAGTATGACAAAGCGCTGTTTTTTGGTTTACAGATGTTCATTAAACAGTACCTAACTACCCCACTCACGCATCAAGATGTTGATGATGCTAAAACCATTTTAGAGGCCCATGGCGTGCCTTTTCATGAGGCCGGTTGGCGACACATAGTCGACAAACACCAAGGCTTGCTGCCCATAAAAATCCAAGCTTTATCTGAAGGGAGCATTGTGCCTATCAGTAATGCATTGGTCCAAGTTATCAATACCGATCCCAAATGCGCATGGCTAACCAGCTATGTTGAAACCGCCCTATTGCGCGCAATTTGGTACCCAACCACAGTTGCAACTGTGTCTTACCACTGCAAACAAATTATTCAGCAATATTTGGCCGATACGGCTGACTCACTAGATGGGCTTGAGTTTAAGCTACATGACTTTGGTGCGCGCGGCGCAACCACTGAAGAGGCAGCTGCTGTGGGTGGCGCTGCGCACTTACTCAATTTTATGGGTACAGATACGCTCAGTGCCATTGTCGCTGCAAGACGATTTTATGACGCAGCTATGCCAGGATTTTCAATTCCCGCCGCAGAGCACAGTACCATTACGGCATGGGGTAAAAACGGCGAAAAAGCAGCATATGAGAATATGCTCAAACAATTTTCAGGCCCTGGAAAGCTCGTCGCAGTAGTCAGTGATTCATACGACCTTTGGCATGCCATCGATAACATCTGGGGCGATGAGCTAAAAGAGCAAGTGCAGCAAACAGGTGGCACTTTGGTGATCCGCCCTGACAGTGGCGAACCTGTAGAAGTGGTTACCAAAACCATCGACAAGTTGATGGTAAAGTTTGGCTATCGCATCAATAGCAAAGGCTATCGTGTATTACCTGATTGCGTTCGTGTGATCCAAGGGGATGGCATTGCAGAAAACAGCATCCGCGAAATTTTACACACCATGAAAACCAAGCAACAAAGCGCTGAGAATATCGCGTTTGGCATGGGCGGTGCGCTGCTGCAAAAACTCGATAGAGACACCATGCAATTTGCCATGAAAGCCAGTGCCGTTAAAGTAAAGGGCCTGTGGCATGATGTATTTAAAGATCCCATCACAGATCACGGAAAACGCAGTAAAAAAGGTCGCCTTGCAGTGGTTCACGATAAGGTTAAAGGGGTGAAGACCATTCGTGAGAGTGATTTGGGCAACCGCGAGAACTTACTTAAAACTGTATTCAAAAACGGGCAACTATTGATTGAGCACAGCTTTGACGAAATCAAAGCGAACATCCGCTAATACAATGTTTAGTCACATAATGGCGTATGCCATTGTGTGACTTTTTTCCATTCAACACCAACAGTGAGTTCCGAAACTGGCCAGTAGTAGAGTGTAATTCGCATATACTTACCTCATTGACGAGGAAGGACTGATTTGATGTTAGATGTAGAAATCTGTAAAAAAGCACGCCATTCAAGAGACCCACGCTTTGACGGTAAGTTTTTTATTGCAGTAAAAACCACAGGTATCTATTGCCGTACCACTTGCCCTGTGCATCCTCCAAAAGAAGAAAATGTGACTTATTTTAGTACTGCAATGTCCGCAGCACAGGCGGGGTTTCGTCCATGTTTACGCTGCAGGCCAGACAGTGCACCTGGCTCTGCACCATGGAAAGGGGTTGGCACAACATTAGACAGAGCACTTCACTTAATAGATCAAGGAGCACTACAACAGGGCTCCTTACCTCAACTTGCCAGCCGGCTTGGCGTCAGTGACCGATATGTTCGTAAGCTATTTAATCAGCACCTTGGGGTGTCGCCAAAAGCTTATGCGTTGTATCAGCAATGCCTGTTCGCCAAGAAATTACTGCATCAAACTCAGCTCCCTATCACAGAAATTGCCTTGGCAAGCGGCTTCGATAGTATCCGTCGCTTCAATGACTGCTTTAAAAACCAGTTACAGCTGACCCCCACGCAAATGCGCAAACAGCAAGACCAAAGCAATTCAAACATTACATTGACGCTTTATTATCGCCCCCCCTTCAACTGGCAAAAAATGCAGCAATTTTTATCCAAGCGCCAAATCGACGGACTTGAATGGGTAACGGACGCCAGCTATGGCCGCACCTTTTTTTGGCAAGGTTGCAGAGGGCAATTCACTGCCAAGCACTGTGATCAAAAGCATTGTTTTGAAGTAGACATTGAAATAGACGAAATCAAATACCTTAAACCTGTGGTAAACAATATCCGTCGTATTTTAGATTTGGACGCCGACTTGGGCCAAATTGAAGGGGATTTGAAAAATGCACTACCCAATGAGTTTACATTGGTCACTGGGCTACGGTTACCCGGGATCTGGAGCTTATTTGAAGCAGGCGTACGGGCCATACTTGGACAACAAGTCTCAGTGCAAGCAGCGAAAAATTTGGTCACTCAGCTGGTACACGAGCTTGGAGAAAAACACGAAGAACAGGCCTTTTTCCCAAACCCAAAAGCAATGGCGACCAGTGACTTAGCTTTTTTAAAAATGCCCACCGCACGCAGGCAAACGCTGATCCGCTTTGCTGAGTATTTTTCACAAAACAACGTGACCGACAATGCTGATGACTGGTTACCGATTAAGGGAATTGGCCCTTGGACAGTCGCTTATGCCAAAATGCGTGGACAAAGCGACCCAGATATTTTTTTGGCTTCCGACCTTGGTGTAATCAAAGCCCTAAAATTACAACAAGCTTTTGATGATAAGAAACTTTCACCTTGGCGCAGCTACCTCACTTTTCAACTATGGAGTCAATTATGAGTTTGTACACAGACTATTTTCAAAGCCCACTGGGGCTGATTGAAATAAAGGCATCTGATATCGGCGTGCGCCAACTGATATTTTGCGGGGAGCAAACGTCTGATGTGCATCCCAGCACATTATTGCAAGAGTGCAAACAGCAATTATCTGCATATTTTGACCAGAAGCTGACGCAATTTGATCTCGACCTTGACTGGCAAGGCACGCCTTTTCAAAAACAAGTCTGGCAGGCTTTAACGACCATCCCATTTGGCCAGAGTTTATCTTACTTAGAATTAGCACAGCAGCTTAATAACCCCAAAGCTGTACGCGCAGTTGGCGGTGCCAATGGACGAAACCCGATTACCTTGATCGTGCCTTGCCATAGAGTAATAGGCGCCAATGGTAAAATGACGGGCTATGCAGGTGGCGTGCTACGTAAGCAATGGCTGTTAGCCCATGAAGGCTTAATCGATCAAAAGCCAAATGATCAAGCTATTGCAGAGCTAGCTTCTCAACGCCAAGCCAAAACTGAGTTTTTACAATAGGTGCTCTGACAACAAGTCATCGACTCTTCGAACTTATATACTGAACAATCCGCTGTATATTGGCAGCAACCAAGCCACAGCGGGTAAGCTAAAAGTACATAAACAGCCCAAATCATTTATACACAAGTTTACTCCTGATAATCCCACTGTATTAACGACACAAAGAGTTATCAAATAATTAACACAAAAAACCTTTAAAGTAAGAATAAATTATATATATTTATAAGGGTGACAGTGCATAATTTATGGTAGAGAGTATGTCGCGTGCCAGTAAAAAGTAACAGTCAGTATTCGCTGCGTTTAAACACCTATTTTGATGGTAAAGGCAGAGTATTTCCGCTTTTATCTTTAATCATTTTGGCGGTGTTTACCCCCTTAGCAATCAAAAACCTGATTATCGGTGAGTATGCGCTCGGTGCGCTCATTATGATTTTTGTATGCGCTTTCATTGCTGATGCGAACGCATTAATTAAAGGCCGCGCCTTGCCCATTCATGAGCATATAATTGCTACTTTGGCCATATCATGTATCGCATTATCGCTTTTTACTTTGGGGGCTGGTACCATCTTTTGGGTATTTCCTGTGAGTATTATCATCAGCTTCGCATTTCCGTTGGCCACATCCATTCTCTTTAATTGTGCATTACTACTCACCGCAACCACCTATGTGTTTTTAAATTATGACATGGCAGATGCGCTGAGGTTTTTCTTTGCCTATTTACTCACGGCTTGCTCAGTTCACTTGTTACTCAAACATATTGATGCGCTGCACACGTTATTAAAAGAAGAATCGAGCAAAGATGCCCTCACAGGGGCGCTGAACCGAAGGCAACTCAACCTTTTTTTGAAAGATGCGTTAGCAAATAAGGTGCATTACCACTATGACTCGACATTGATCATGATTGATGTGGACCACTTTAAGCAAATAAACGACGTATATGGTCACGCAAAAGGAGATGAAGTACTTGTTAACTTAGTGTCTGATATTCGCGAACAGATCAGGGAAACGGATTTACTGTTTCGCGTCGGTGGAGAGGAGTTCGTCGTATTACTCCCAAATACAGATCTCAAGACAGCGCAAAAAGTCGCACAAAAACTCAGGGCAAATATCAAATCTCTTGCTCTACTGGATAATAAAACGATTACCGTCAGTTTGGGCTTATGTGCAAGTGCTGATGACCTGACACAAACAAAATGGATGAACTGCGCCGACAAAGCTTTGTATGCGGCCAAACAGCGTGGCCGAGACAGAGTTTGTCAGTACAACCTGCATCACAACCGTATCGAAGACGTGGCAGCCTAACTTGATAATGAACTAGTCCAAGATAGTCAAAACGGCTGATGTAGCGCTTCACTGAGCACTTGCTATACTCAGCCCAAGTCTGAAGCACAAAGGAAATACCATGAAAAAAACTTTTCTGTTCACGCTCATCTTTGCTTTTAGCTTTATTGCGCTCGCTAAAGAAGAAAAAAAAGAACTCCCGCCATTAAACCCTGCTTATAAAGGCGAGCATGGTATGGTACTGATGAATCGCGGCTCAAAAATTTACGCCACCAACTTTGCGTCATACAAATTACCCAGTGATATTCAAATTGTATATCAGATTGATAATCCTGATGTCGCCTTTCTAAATCTTGTCAGAGATTCAGATCTCATCACCATTAAGACAAAGCCTTTCAACTTGCAGCGTCTAGAGCGGGGTGAAGAAGTCAATATTGTCGCCGATGTGTATGAAGGCCACTACAAACGCGACGGCTTTAAAGTGTACAGTGATCGCACCATTGTTTTTAGCAAAAAACTGTATGCACGCAAATTAAAAGATTTACCCGCAGCTTCTCAATGGCAAGAGTATGACAGTATTGAGATCAACAGTTCTGAGCGGATCTACATCCATAAGTTAACCCAGCCACCGAGTTTTAATCACTTGATTTTTGTTGATTTAACCAATGCATGTATGCAGAAATTCAAAACGTCAAAGCGCGTGCCAAAAAGCTCCGAGCTAATGTATAAATTCGTCAATTGCGGGACCTTAAAACACTTGTATTTTGATGAAGAAGACTACCGTTAAAATACAACTTTACTGAATACAAGCGAGGTCAGTTTGTTTAATCTACTCTTGAATTGCTAATAGGCAGTTTAATAACAAACTGACATCCTTGATGATGTTCACTTTGACAAGTTATCTCGCCATGTAGCTTTTGCGTCACAATATTGTACACGATATGCATACCCAGCCCAGTCCCACCCGCACTACGCCTTGTGGTATAAAATGGGTCAAACACCTTTGCCAACGTTTCTTTACTCATACCCACCCCATTGTCAACAAAGCACCACTCAATATGTGAGCCTGTATGTTGCAAGCTAATTTCTATTTTGCCTGCATGCTTGCCCTCTTCAAAACCATGGCGGACTGAGTTTTCAATCAGGTTTGTCAGCACTTGCGCAATTGCGCCAGGGTAAGTCAACAACACAATCCCATCATCAAACTGAGTGTCCACAACTATCTCAGTATGCTTCCATTTTGGCCTTAAGCTCATCAAGGTATCTTCAAGATATTGACCAAGATTGACCTCCCCACGCTCCTCTATCGATTGATCGACAGCAACTTGCTTAAAGTTTTTAACCAGCTGCGCTGCTCGAGATAAATTCGATTCAAGTAAGTACAGGCTTTCGCTCATCACCTCGAGAAATGAGTGCAGTTTGTTTTTTGTCAGCTTGCTGCTATCAAATAACCCCCGGCATTCGCCCAGCTCTTTCATTGCATGTGAGCTCGCTGTAATACTAATACCCAGTGGCGTATTAATCTCGTGAGCAACACCCGACACTAAACGCCCAAGACCTGCCATTTTTTCCTGTTGAACCAATTGCTCTTGTGTTTGCTGAAGGTTACTATGCGCCTCTTTGAGCTGCGAGAAAGTAGCCTCAAGTTTTTCCACTGATTCCGCATTAGCCAGTGCAATTGCGGTATAGTTGGCAATGGTGCGCAGCATTTGCACATCATTGTCATTAAATGCTGCCTGCTTAAAGCTCTGTACAGTGATGCAGCCAAGTACTTGTTTGTCGATAAGTAATGGCAAGTAAATTAAAGACTCTGTATTAGCCCCGCTCACAGGGGCTGCCACATACTCCACATACAGCTTTAATTCTTCCACGCGGTTGACGACCAATTCACTCTGGTTATTGATACACCAAACCGCTGGACGACGTAAATCGGTCAATGCATATTCAAAAGGCGGCAGCTTTTCTCCCTGCTCTATCGCCAATTGACATAAAATTCGCTGACCTGGCGCATCTAAAATCCCCACCACAAAGACATCTGCATTCATTAACTCGTTAACATGCTTATAGACCCGTTCAAGCACAGAGCCTAAATGTAAAGTCGAAGTGATCTCCTGGCCGATTGTGCCGAGCATAGATATATTTTCTGTACGAGATTGCACCAAAGAATCTAGCTCAGCTTGCTGCTGTTTGAGCTCTTTCACTCGCCAGCGATAAAAGCCATACAGCCCGAATGCAAGCACAGTAAATAACAGCAGTTTAATCCAAATCGTTTCGAACCACTTAGGCTGCTGCACAATAAATAAATCGATTTGATGCTCGCTCCATTTACCTTTGCGGTTAGTGCCTTTTATGTGCAAATGATAATTCCCCGGCGATAGTCGGGTATAAGTAATACGGCGTTTAGATGCATCGGTATAAATCCATTTTTCATCAAACCCCTCCAGTTTATATGCATACTGATTATGCTCAGGTGCCGTGAAGTCCAAAGCGGCGAATTCAACTGAAAAGCTCTTTGTATCAGCAGGCAAAACCAGTTTCTCAGGGATAGGAACGGCTTGATTATTGACCTCTAATTCACTGATCACTAGCTTAGGTTGATATTGCCAGCTTTGCCAAAGCGATGGGCGCAATAATAATATCCCTTTTGTGCCACCAAAGAGCATGGTGCCATCACGAAGCTTAATGTAAGAACCTGTCCACATGGTACCTACATCCCAATCATCTGCTCGCGCTAAATTTTGCCATGTGCCTTGATCAGGATCTAACCAGCCATAGCCATTCCAGATCCGCCCTTGCGCGTCTTCGAGCAAATTACCGGCAGTACCCACAGGCCTACCAACCAAAGTGTTTAACGACTCAAATTTTGCAAAGCGACCATTAAAACTGACCAAGCGGTCTAAACCATGCGGTGTGGCAACCACCAGCCTTTTTTGACTATCCAAAAGTAAGCTATTGATATAGTTATCGGATAAACTTTGGGTTGTGCCCGCTTCAGGACTTACCTCAAGTACCTTTTCCTCACCAATAAATATCACTAACAGACCATTGCGCGTGCCAACCCAAAGCCTGTCATTGTGATCATACACAAAGCTCAAAATCGACTTTCCTGTAAATAATTCGCTGCCAGAAAAATGAGTAATATCTTCGACTTGATTGGTTTGCGTATTTATCAATACGACCCCTTCTCCAGTCCCAACCCAAAGCTTATCGCCCGGCGTCTCCTGCAAGGTCACGATTTGTATACTTGGCAGACCCTCGGCAGTGGTGTAACGATAAAAGCGCTGCTGTGAAAAATCGTAGCGATGCAACCCCTTATTTGTGGTACCAGCCCATACGCTGCCGTCACGTGTTTGGCGCATCACACGGACATAGCCTTCCGACAGTGCTTTAGGGTTGTCAGGCTCAGGTCTAAAGCCGCCAACCACGCCAAACTCTGGTGAAATAATATCGATGCCCGACTGCGCTGTGCCAACCCAAATTTGACCATTACTCAGTTCTACAAACCCTCTCACATCTTCATGTGTCAGTGTATGTTGTCTATCAAGGCCACGGACAAACTTTCTAAACGCTTTATTTTGCGGGCTATAACGGCTTAGTCCGCCTCCCCATGTCCCCACCCAAACTACGCCAGAGTCATCGACTAACATGGCGCCCATGGTATCAAGTGGAATACTGTATTCATTTAAGGGCTCATGGCGAATGTGTCTTTTCACTGACGTGGATACCGCATCCACCACAGTGATGCCGCCACCAGAAGTTCCCAACCAGATCTCATCTGCTGCAGGCTGAACAATTCCATTAACCCAATGATGACTGAGTGATGCAGGATCATTGGGCTGATGTTTTACCCACTGAATAACGTCCTTCTCGCCACCCAGTCTCGCAGCACCATCATCCGTTGTCCCTACCCACACAGCGTTATCTTTAGCTAAAAAGAGCCGAAATACATTTTTGCCGTTAAACTCCTCATAAGTTTGCCCTCTTAATACCCTCTGATTGGCTGTAGATATATGGGAAAACCTGTCCGGTAAAGTGATCTTGCAAAGTCCCAATTGGGTGCCAAGCCATAAAGTACGAGGTTGTTCAAAAAGTACAGAGCGCATGCGAGTTATCTTTAAAGGCATATCGCAGCCTGCAATATTTTCCAGCCTTACAACTTCATTGGTGTCGCTATTGATATAATTTAAGCCATCATTGGTGGCGACAAAAATATTGCCTTGGCTATCACCTGTTAATGCGCGAATATTGTTATTTGAAAGGCTATTGTTATTAGCAAGATGATGTTTAAAGTGGCGAAATTGATCTGTTTCGGGTTCAAACACCGAAACGCCGTCAGAAAAGGTGCCAACCCATACTTGACCATTGCGACCAGCCCACAAAGCTCTGACAAAATTACCCGGTAAAGATGAAGAGTCTTCAGGGCTGTGTCCAAAACGCTTAAATCGGTATCCGTCATATCGGATCAGCCCAAACTGCGTGCCTATCCATATAAATCCGCGACTATCTTGCACCATGGCGGTGATCACCCCTTTAGGGATTGTTTCACTATCACCGACATGTTGAAATATTAACTCCCCAATATCAAAAAATGAGGGGGCCTCTATATGCGAGTTATTATGTTTATGTGCGATGACATTAGATGAAAAGTACACACTAAGTGCAATAAATAGATAAGCAAAAATCCGAAAGGTCACACTGGCGTTCACTGCAATATCCGCTTGAAAAGTTCAACGAAGGTAAAGCTCGCACAGTCATTGAGTATAGATAAGGGATGGAAAGTTGAAAAGAAATCAGCAGACAGAGATGTTATATGAATGATTGCAGTTTAATCTAAACCGCTACTATCCTTGCCTATCACAAGAAAACCCAACAAGCTATATAACAAACGTGAGATCCAAATAAAGCATTCAACTGGAAACAGAACTATCGCTTCAAGGATATCTAACGCAGTACTGCCTTTTTCACGGTTTTCACGCTTTGGCCAGATAAAATATGCGCTTACAAAGCTAGTTGGGACTAATAAGCAGAAAATAAGATTAAAACCAGCCGAAAAAAGAATATAAAGTGCCACAACCGCAACAACAAAAAGCACCGTTGCCACCACTTCACGAATGAAATCAGTCATAATTATATTCCTTATATAAAGAATTAGCGCTCGAAGCTGACAAGAGGCAATAAAACGAGTCCCTTCGTTTTATTCAATATTCGAGTCCTGCCGCTTTACGCC
>NZ_AUXY01000050.1 GCF_001625695.1 Pseudoalteromonas luteoviolacea H33-S | reverse complement strand
CTATTTGATCAACAAGGCCCATTTTCTGGCTCCAAGCACAATTTGATAGCAGAAACTTCTAGCCAATAAGGGGGGCCACTACAAGATGACTGTGGAAATTGGCTAGCACTGGTGGTACAAGTGAAAATGGATAATAGTATTAATATTAACCTCATAGCTAAATACCTAAGGACGCCAATTTCAATGAAGTTTACTACTCGATCGAACTTTCTTAATTTGGGGTAAAGTAGTGACATATTTATCACACTTACTTTATCCTCAGGTTTAATACTCTATCCTTGAAAGAATATCTAAAACTCCCTTTTCATCAAACTCACCTGTAATTTGATAAATCACATCACTATCTATTTTATTTAGATAAATCCTGTCATACTCGGCGTTACTTCCTGTAATAGTAAAAGCGAATACATTGCC
>NZ_AUXY01000049.1 GCF_001625695.1 Pseudoalteromonas luteoviolacea H33-S | reverse complement strand
CTTTATGCGGAATGGTATTATTTTTATTGATGCGAGAAGAATGTATGAAAGAGCACAAATTAATCGCCTGTCACGGCGAGTGACCGCCCCGCGAGGGGTGGGTATTGTTTGTGGTTTTAAAAATATGTGGTCACAATGTGGACACTTTGAAGTAGACACAAAAAAGCCAGTTAAAGAAGTTCTCTAACTGGCTGTTTTATAACACTTAATGTGGTGGAGCTGGGGGGATTTGAACCCCCGTCCAGAAAGCGTCGATAATCGAATACCCGTAATAGAAGCAATGACTTACCTATTTTTCAATAAGTTAGAATCTTATTGTTACCAGTTAATACTAACAGTTGCTTACTAAAGTGGATGGAAATTGGATGTTGAGCTCAGTCTTTAGTGAGTCTTCAATCCAGCTTTTTGACCAAATTCATATAATTGAGACGCACTTTCATACCTATTGTCTTCATGTTCTAAATTCATTTTATTTAAGAAGTTATAAATATCATCAATTGAATCCAATTGTGAGCCTAGAACTTGGAATAAATAGAATATCGAAATTCCAGCCGTCAGTTGAGAGCCTCCAGAATGGAGATCAATTGCTCTCTGAATTATGTTTTTCTTATGGTTACTTAGTTTTTCATTTAATTGATAAATTGTTTCTATTTTGAAAAAGTCACAGTATTTAGTAAATTCGGACAAGAAATCTTTTGTGGGTGAAATAAATTGGACGCCGATAGCTTTCGAGATTTCTTGCTCAAGCTTCTTTAGAAAGTCGCTATTTTCTACATAATTAAATAGAGATATTGCATCGATGCTAACGTCTTCTGGAGTTTTTTGTATCGTTTCCTGAACGTCATTCTCGTAATTAGTCAGCTCATTTCTAATTTGAATGAACTGGTCATCAGCAAGTTCTAAAAGTCCTGCTAACTGAGAAAACTTACGTCTTACTGGTTTGGGTATTTCAATCTTTGATTTGTATCCTATGTCATGCTCTATTTCGGCCCAGGTGTGTTGCAATATAGAGCGTATTTGAATTTCAAACTTCATAGTTGAAAACTTTTTATACTCTTTTAGTTTGGAACGGCTGCTAGATAAGCTCGCCACATAATGCAGTGATAAATATCCAAATCGATCTGGGTCTAAACTTGCTCTTTTGTCTATTGAGTTTTTAGCGTCAATAGTAAACTCTTTTTCAATCAAATCGGCAATTTGATCGACTTCATCCGAATAGTGAGTAATTATTCTGACTCCAACTATATCCGTTATTTCTGTTAGAGATGTATATTTACCCTTTTTTTCAATCTTTTTTTGTAAGCTATTTCTATCTTTTACTCTCGAGCTTACAGAGTGAGTTTTTATAGATGATGAGTTTAAAAGAGCATTAATTAATGAATGTATTGAAGAAGAAAAGTGAGTGAAGTTTTCTTCATTATTTTCGTAATCATCGATTAGTTTTTCTAGTGTCAAAACTTGTATTCCTTACATGATTCTCTGCATTATATAGTTAGCATTTTGTTAAATTAATATTGGTGTGGCGGTTGAGTAAGTCAAGCTCGTCAACGCGCCAAATTAATTTTAGATATGATTTTTCTATTTTTAATTTTTCATGAAAAATCGTTTACCAATTTACTTTTTCCATCTGCTTTTTCACTTTCTCCCTTCTAACATTTGCATTTTTAAGTGAAGGCTTGGAGCCTTCTAAGAAGTCACTCTCGTATATAACCCAGGGCAAGATCATGAACT
>NZ_AUXY01000048.1 GCF_001625695.1 Pseudoalteromonas luteoviolacea H33-S | reverse complement strand
TCATCAGCAGGTGCCGTTTGAGCAAATCGTCGACCGTTTGCAACCTGAGCGCAGCCTAAGCCATAGCCCGTTATTCCAAGTGATGCTGTCGCTGCAAAATAATGAACAGGGCAGTTTGTCGTTACCGGGGTTAGACTTGTCGATGTTGGAAAGCGGCGGGCAAACGGCGAAGTTCGACCTGACCCTGAATATAGCAGAAGAGGCCGGTGGTCTCGGGCTCTATTGGGAGTTTA
>NZ_AUXY01000047.1 GCF_001625695.1 Pseudoalteromonas luteoviolacea H33-S | reverse complement strand
CATCAGCAGGTGCCGTTTGAACAAATCGTCGACCGTTTGCAACCTGAGCGCAGCCTAAGCCATAGCCCGTTATTCCAAGTGATGCTGTCGCTGCAAAACAATGAACAGGGCAGTTTGTCGTTACCGGGATTAGACTTGTCGATGTTGGAAAGCGGCGGGCAAACGGCGAAGTTCGACCTGACCCTGAATATAGCAGAAGAGGCCGGTGGTTTCGGGCTCTATTGGGAGTTTA
>NZ_AUXY01000046.1 GCF_001625695.1 Pseudoalteromonas luteoviolacea H33-S | reverse complement strand
GCAAGTAAGCCGCTGGAAGGTGTGGTAGCGGGCTCGATTACATGGTGAACTCAAAAGAAGTGTTGTCAAATTTATAACAGCAGTATTGAGCTCAAGGGAGAATACAAAGTATATCCACAAGGGGAAGGCGCCAAATTGGTTAAGGGAAATGATGTCTAAATCGATTGATAATAAGCATGTTGAAGAGCCCAGTGAGTGGGTAAAAACTGAGGCACAGAAACTTAAAAAGAATATATCTAAATACTCATCATCCGGTGTATTTCATACTGAACTTCCTAAAGATCATTTACATGCTTTAAGTTATGAAGAGCGCTTAGCTATGGCAGCAAAATTCAATGGCTGCGAGTTTAAAATCGCGAAGCCTTACAAAAAAGCGTTTTTATCGCGGGAGCATACTGATAGAGATTATTACATAGGTGCGTGTGATGGACAGGTGTTGGCATTGCGAAGAGCACCCGGGGTTTGGCTTGTTTGCATATTTCTTTCTCTTTTTTGTTTTGTCGGTGGGCTTGGCTTTTTCTTTGAGGGGGTATTCCATGGCCCGAATTGGTTAATGCCAGCTGCATTAGCGCTTTTTTGCATTGGTCCCTGGCTGACTTATAAGTTATGGAAAAAGTTGGACTGGTTAGACAAGATTGAGTTTAACCGTCATACCGGGCTTGTGCGTACCTCACATACTTTGCTGCGACGGCCATTTTATGTCCCGATTGAAGACGTTGAAATGTGCGAAGGGCCAATCATTCAAGCTGCGAGAGGGGGAGGTGAAATGGCAACTGGCGGATTGGTATTGACTAAGTATCCAGCCAAGTTTTGGTGGCGGCCAACCATTGCTACTTTTGGGGGAATGGAAAGAGATCATTGGACAGCCATTTTGAAGTTTATGGACAGTCATGAGCCGATTCATTGGCATGTTAATGCAACAATAGAAGAGCATTATAAAAAAGATAAAAATGCGATGGGAACGGGTCCGTTTCCAGAGTCAATGAAAAAGTATTTTGACCCAGAGGATAAGCAAATAAATCGGCGGAAGGTTTGGTAGCTGCTTTGCTGTCAAGCCGAGCTAAAAGGATTGAGTTTGTAGCTAGCAAGGAATGTCATGGACCAAAATAAGATTAATTCTTCCTCTGAAAAGCCGACTAAACAAGAACTTAGAAAGCGACAGTTTGAGGAGCGTAAAGCGAAAGCGACAGGAAGTATGCGAGAGTTTTATGATGACCTTGAGAGAAGGCGCAAAAACCGTGATAAATATTATGCCCAAGGCGTAGTTTATGAAGAGCTTTCAAAAGACCATCTCCATCATCAGACATATGAGCAACGCCTTGCAAAAGCTGCACAGTTAAATGGCTGTGAGTTTAAAGAAGCTAAGCCATTTAAAAAGCCGTTTTCATCGCGGGAGCACCATGGCATGGATAATCACATTGGCTGGTGCGATGGACAAGTTGTTGGGATCCGTAGGGCGCCATTTTGGGGGGGGGGTTGTTTTTTATGGTTTATCTTATGTGTCTATATGCTTTTTTTTAGTGTTGTTAATATTGTCTTTTTTTGGAATTTTTCGTACGCATATTTGATCCCTGTAAGTATATTAGGTCCCATGGCGATTCACAAAATCTGGGAGTGGGGGGCATGGATGGATAAAATAGAATTTAATCGCCACACCGGATTGGTGCGTATGCCTTTTTCATTTCTGAGACGACGTTTTTATGTGCCAATTGAAGACATAGAGCTATGTGAAGGCCCTGTGGTACAAGCCGCAAGAGGCGGCGGAGAAATGGCCACCGGCAGCTTAGTTTTAACCAAATATCCAAAACGTTACTGGTTTAGACCAACCATTACGGTATTTGGTGGGATGGAGCAAGAGCATTGGGCCAGCATTGTAAGGTTTATGGATATTTCTCAGCCTATTCACCGTCATATACATAGAACAATTGAAGACCATTTTCGTGATAATAAAAACGCCATGGGCACAGGCCCGTTTCCTGAATCGATGAAAAAATACTTGGATGCAGAGGATAAACAGGTAAACAGAAGGGATGTTTGGTAGTTATAGATTGCGGGGCAAGCCCGCAATGACGCGGGTTGAGGGTTGAGTCGTGATTTAGGTTATAGGTTTGTAATGCTGCTAGTTTTTGACTCTTCACTGCGGTTGCGACACTTCACCATAACTTCCCCTTGTCACTCTGAATTTATTTCAGAGCCCATAACTAGGAGGGACCTTTTAACCCGTTTTAGCAACATAGCTTCCTTTGACAAAACTAGATTGCGGGGCAAGCCCGTAACGACGGGGAGAGGGTTGTGTTGTTATTAAGTTTATCATTTTGAAATATTCGTCGTTTTGGCTCTTCACTCGACTGCGGCACTTCACCATAACGCCCTTTTTATCAGTCGTTTTTCCTCCTTGAATAACCCTCAAAACGCTTTTTCATAAATTTTTTAATTTATTTATTACGGGTCCGGTCAGTGAGTGTGTCCACATTAGTAAGACTGACGAACTGCGTCAACGGATCAAAGTAGTGAAAGGAGACCTGAGCATGAGTTGCTGGGGACATCAAAAACAAAACAATAACGCTAGTTGGTGGCATCAAGCTTTGCTGCCTTTGGTGATGTTTTTTGTGCCGTGTGTGTGGAGCCAAGATAAGGCTGAGGTAATGTCTTCACATACGGCTGGCTCAGCGGTTAAGCACACTACGCCAGCGCATTTGGACGATGGCAGCTTGACGATAATAGGCTCCAACGAGGTGAAGCAGGCGTTAGGTATGCTTGAAAAAGTGCGCCGCCGCTGCCATGAGCGCACATTTCAAGTCAATCTCAGTCCAAACGATGCAACCATGTATCAGGTTGTCGGGACTTTATGCGCTAACGGGACTTTTGAAGACAAAACCCTACAACTGTTGTTATCTGGCGGGACTTACTCCGGTGTTTACTGGGACTTTCCTTTGAATCCGGCGGTGTATTCTTATGTTGATGCCGCGAATCAGCAAGGTTATGCAACTTTAAACTTGGCGCGCATTGGTGTGGGACAAAGCGAGAGGCCCAGTGGCAACCTCGTTGACGTTGTCTCTCATGCCCATGTGGTACATCAAGTGATACAAGCGCTGCGCGCTGAAGACAATGAACATACGCGTTTTGAAAAAATCATTGTGGTGGGCCATTCCTTAGGTTCGATGATTGCGATTGAGCTGGCAGCTCGTCATCCCGATGACCTAGATGGCCTAATCTTAAGTGGGTTTTTACACAACTTAAATCCTAACTTTTTTGAACTGGCGCAAAACGCCTATCACCCAGCGACTTTAGATGAAAAGTTCTTGGGGCAGTTTCCTCATCATGATTATTTCACAACGGTGCCAGATAAGCGTGCTGCGCTTTTTTATCACTCGCAGACAGCTGAGCCGCAAGTCATCATCATGGATGAGCTCACAAAAGACACCTCTTCAATTGGTGAGACAGCATTTACCTTGCCGTTTACCCAAACGCTGAAAATTGACGTGCCAGTGATGATTTTGGTGGGGGAATTTGATGCTGTGTTTTGTGGCGGCGCGCTGGATTGTACCAGTGCCAGTGAGGTTCATAGCCATCAATCTGACTTTTTTACAGCATCATCCTGCTTGCACACCAAAGTCATTCAAGATGCAGGACATAGTTTGAATTTGCATACCAATGCGCCTGCGACGTTTGCGCATATGAACCGCTGGGCGGACCGAAAAATTGGCAATGGTAAACATGAAGCGACACACCCCTGCGACGTAGATTAAGCGGATAAAAATACAAAGTAAAACCTCAAAGGTCGGCAAAAGCCCTTAGTTTGAGGCTGACATTGAGGTCAACAACCAGAAAAACATTGGAAGCGGTGAGCAGCTGCAACCAGCATAAAGTCAAACCGGGACAACTCAAAGGAGGTGATATTGTGACGAATCCCGAGCAAGCCGAACACGCATGCAAACTACACGGCGAAGCAAGACAAAATGAGGTGTGCAGCGGCGTGTTTGAGCATACTTTTGTACTGCCAAAAACAGAGCCTCTTACCGTGATAGAAGCCATAGTAAAACGCTACGCGAACGAAGATTATTACGTGTATGAAAACCCAGCTTCTGGTCAATGGCAGATTGCGCTGGGCATGCAGGCGGCATTGGTGGTTACGCCAACTCAGGTGACTCAGCTACACATCGACAAGCCTTCGCTAACAGAGCCTCTCACTCAGCCTATATCTGAGCTGGCGCGCAATTTTGTCAAGGCCCATGGCGGTCATGGTTGGCATACTTTTGGGCAAGCAGCATTTGAATACGCGGCGCACATTCGCGGGGTGTTAGGCACTGAGCAGGCCTCAGAGAAAAACTGGCCTTTATTAAGCTTAATGGTGCCCTACAGTGAAATCACCCTCAACCATCAGCACGTTACTATCCGCACTCGAGATATCGCCACACTAGGCAAATTACAGACTTTATTAGCCAAAGAAAAACATGCGCTAGGTGAATATGGCGTCAGTGCCATAGATACCCGAGGCGGCCAAGCTGCTCACCAACAAGCGGCCGAAGCAGTGCTTGATGTGATCCACTCAGGGCGATGCGAAAAAGTCACGCTATCTCGTCAGGTCGCGGTGCCTAAACGCATAAATATGTTGGGGACATTTGTACAGTCGCGGCCAATTCATACGCCGTCACGCTCGTTTTTAGTGAAGTTTATGGGGCGTGAAGCGATGGGCTTTAGTCCCGAGCTCATTGTTGCGGTGAACGGACAAACCGTGTTAACAGAGCCAGTTGCAGGCACTCGGGCACTGCATAGTGCAATGGCCGACAATGCACAGCTACGCAGAGACTTACACTCTGATCCCAAAGAGATTGTTGAGCACGCTATCTCAGTCCGCGAAGCCGTCACAGAGATGTCTTCATTTTCACATTCTGTGACGGTCGATAAATTCATGGCCACTCTTGAGCGCGGCAGTGTGCAGCATTTGGGTTCTGAAGTGAGCGGCACGCTCAGTGCAAGCAAAGACGCATGGCATGCCTTTGATGAGTTATTTCCTTCTATTACCGCATCTGGGATCCCCAAAGCTGAGTCTATCGAAGCTATTTTGCACATTGAAACCGAATCAAGAGGCCTATATTCAGGCGCGATTTTAATGCTGGACGAGCACAACTTTGAGGCGTGCTTGGTACTGCGCTCTGCATTTCAAGATGCCGATAAGTCTTGGATACAGGCCGGGTGCGGCATGGTTGGCCTATCGACCCCAGAACGAGAATTTATTGAAACAATCGAAAAGTTCGCAGGTATTGCACCGTACGTAGTCTGCGAGCAGTAACGCGGCCTGTGCCGTAATTTTTGCAGGCAGCTACCTGTTTTTGAAGGTGATTGGCTTGCATTCCTTAGCTATTTTTTAGAGAGAGTCTTGATGTCTGAACTGAATATTCCAGAAAAGCTCAATGCTGCAACCGTGTTCGTCGACAGACACATAGAAGAAGGGCGCAGTGACAAGCCCGCTATTTTGTGTGAAGAGCGTGTGATCACATATCGCCAGCTTCATGAAAACGTCAACCGCTTTGGTAATGTCCTTCGAGACCTTGGGGTGCGTATTGAAGAGCGTATTGCGATGTTACTTCCCGATATCCCAGAGTTCGGATTTACCTTTTTTGGTACTATGAAAATCGGTGCGGTCGCAGTGCCACTGAATACCTTGTTAGACAGCGTTGAATACGCGCATTTACTGCAAGATAGCCGCGCCCGCGTGCTGGTTGTACACGCATCACTTGTGGATGCGGTTGTGCCTATTTTATCTGAGCTAACATATCTTGAGCATGTTTTGGTATGTGGTGATGATAGCACGGAATATCCGAGCTTAGAGGGACTGCTGGCGGGGGCATCCGCTGAACTGGAGGCCGTTGAAACGGGCCGTCATGATGTTGCTTTTTGGCTTTACAGCTCAGGCACGACTGGGTTGCCAAAAGGGATCATTCACCGCCATCAAGACATGATAGTGACCTCTGAGCGCTATGCTGTGCAAGCGCTTGGCTTGACGGGATCTGATATTTCTTTCTCTGTGCCAAAACTGTTTTTTGCATACGGCCTAGGTAACAGTTTGTACTTCCCGCTTTGGACTGGCGGCACGGCGGTGCTATTACCGGGTGCACCTACCCCAGAAGCGGTTTTTAACATCATTGATCGCCATCAGCCAAGTGTATTTTATAGCGTCCCGACCAACTTTACTGTGTTGTTGCAAGCCGCTGAGCGAGATGGACGAACATCGCTTGGTGATGTACGCATGTGCTTATCTGCTGCGGAGCCGCTTCCTAAGCCGTTGTTTGAACAGTGGCAAGCGCGCTTTGGTTTAGAGCTGTTAGAGGGAATTGGCTCAACAGAAGCACTGCATATTTTTATTTCAAATCGGGCAGGCAGTGCCAAAGTAGGGAGTACTGGTCAGCTGGTAACCGGCTATGAAGCAAAAATAGTCGATGACGAGGGAGAAGAATTACCCGTTGGTGAGAGAGGCACCTTACTGATCAAAGGGGAGAGCATCACCCTGGGTTACTGGAATAACCCAGATAAAACACAGGCAACTTTATTGGGTGAGTGGTGTAACACGCGGGACACGTTTAAAGTCGATGAAGATGGCTTTTTTTATTATGTCGGCCGTGAAGATGATTTGATGAAAATAGGCGGTCAATGGGTATCGCCAAAAGACATTGAGTCGGTTTTACAAGAACACCCCGCTGTCCTTGAAACGGGCGTTGTGGGCTCTGCTGATGAGGGGATCATCACCCCAGTTGCTTATGTCTCTGTTAAAGATGGATATAGCCCTTCTGCGGATCTCGCTTTGGAATTACAGGAGTTTGTTCGAGCACATTCGGCAAGAAATCACGCGTGTTGGATTGAGTTTATCGACGAATTACCGCAAACCACGGTCGGAAAAATCCAGCGCTCGAACTTGCGAGAACTCAACGAGCTGCGCGGCGAGTACAAAAACCAAGTTGGCTCATTTGTTGATGAGTTAGCTCAGTTTTCGTCGCCACAAGCTCAGCGCGATCATTTACTGAGCTATATTCGCACGCAAGTGGCTGTCGCACTGCGCTTAGATGAATCCCAGTTGCAAGATGCACACATCAGCTTTTTTGAGTTAGGGATGGACTCTTTAGCTGCGGTTGCACTGAGAAATCGTTTGCAAACCGGCCTAGGTCGGGCGGTATCATCGGCGGCGTTGTTTAAACATGCGACATTAACGGCGCTGACAAGTCACGTTTTCGATCAGGTGCTTGCGAGAGAAGGCACAGCCAAAACTGCGGAACCCGCTTTGAGCGATGCGTTACCTCAGCTGATCCCATCTGCGCAAGACCGCTCAAAACCGTTTCCGCTAACAGACATTCAGCTCGCTTATATTTTTGGTCGAGGTGACACATTCCTTGGTAACGTGGCAACACACTGGTACACCGAGATTGACTGTGATTATGACGATGAAGCCTTGGCGCGCTTTAATGCCGGCTGGCAGCGCTTAATTCAGCGCCAAGATATGTTGCGCGCAGTGATGTTACCGGACGGTAGGCAGCAGATCTTAGAGGATGTGCCTCCTTATGAGATTGAAGTGAGTAATCTTATCAACCAGCCAGCGGCCTTGGTAGAGCGAGAACTCATGGCCACACGGGATAAAATGTCGCACCAGATCTTAGACCCCTACACTTGGCCTATTTTTGAAATCAAAGCGACGCGACTTGAGAACAACCGCACCCGTTTGCACGTTGGGCTAGATCTTTTGATCATGGATGCATGGAGCATGTTCCTGATCTTTAGAGAATTACATGACATTATCTATCAGCCACACAAGCTGGAACCTCTGGAAATCAACTTCCGCGATTACGTGCTGGCCGAAGAGGCATTTAAAGAAACCGCACATTACCAAAAGGCCAAGGACTACTGGTTTGCGCGTTTAGATAATTTGCCGCCTACGCCTGATCTGCCTTTTGCAATTAAACCTGAAGCGCTGAAGAGCCATGAGTTTACACACCGAGGGATCACAGTGCCTGCGGATACATGGCAAACTTTACAGGCGCGTGCAGCCAAAGTGAATTTGACGCCATCGGCCTTGCTGCTATCGGTATTTGCCGAAGTGCTGGCAATTTGGAGCAAAAACGCGCACTTTGTCATCAATATCACGCTGTTTACGCGCCAGCCTTTACATCGCCAAATAAACGATGTGGTCGGTGATTTCACTTCGCTGTTGTTGTTAGAGGTGGATCATACGATTGAAGAACCATTTATTGCCCGTGCACAGCGTATTCAACAACAGTTGATGGATGACTTGGACCACAATGCAATCCACGGTGTGCAAGTACTGCGCGAGTTGGCGAGGCGACAAGGCGGCAATCAGCGCGCAGCCATGCCTGTGGTATTTAGTAGCACTTTGGGGCTTGGCTCGCTTGGTTCCGATATGTCATCAGTGAGCCAATTTGGTGACATTGCCTACACTGTCAGCCAGACCCCACAAGTATGGCTCGATTATCAAATCTTTGAAAACAAAGGCGAGTTAATCCTCAATTGGGACTGTATCGAAGAGCTATTCCCAGAGGGGCTAATTGATGACATGTTAAGCGCGTATAGCACCATGTTGTCGTCGCTTGCAAATGATGAGGCCACTTGGCAGCAAAGCAAGTTTCAACCACTGCTCATGGAAAAGCAGCTCACTGAACGCACAGCCATCAATGATACTTCTGGTGATGTATCCAACGCATTATTACATGAATTATTTATCGCTCGAGCTAAGACAAACCCTGATGCGCCAGCGGTGATCTCTCACAACCACAGTGTGAGCTATGGCAAATTATTAGATCTTGCAACGCGTACCGCGCATTGGTTGCAGCGCCATGATGTTGCGCCAAATACGCTGGTGGCTGTGGTAATGGAAAAAGGCTGGGAGCAAATCGCGGCGGTACTGGGGGTGTTGATGTCAGGTGGTGCTTATCTGCCGATTGATGCGCATCAGCCAGAAGCGCGCATCAACACGATTTTGGCCGATGGTCAGGTTACGCTTGCACTCACTCAACCCCAATTTGAGCATCAAGCGCTCTCGGCGGGGATCACGCGCTTGACCCTCACAGAAGACAACCTTGCTCAAGAACAAGCACAGCTTACTCCGGTTGCGATAGGCCCTGAAGATCTGGCTTATGTGATTTATACCTCGGGCTCAACGGGCAAGCCAAAAGGCACCATGCTGCCGCATCGCGGACCAGTGAACACCATTTTAGATGTAAATCGCAAATTTGCAGTGACAGAGAACGACAGAGCAATTTGCCTCTCTGCGCTTAATTTCGATTTATCTGTTTATGACGTCTTTGGGGTGCTTGCAGCAGGCGGTGCGCTGGTAATGCCTGATCAACAAAGACTGCGAGATCCCGCACATTGGCGAGCGTTAATGATTGAGCACAAGGTCACTGTGTGGAATACAGTCCCTGCATTACAACAGATGCTGGTGGATTATCTAGAGCCGCGTAACGAGTTGCTGCCACCAAATATGCGTTTGGTGATGATGAGCGGGGATTGGATCCCTGTCGACCTGCCTAACCGCATTCGTGCCTTGTGGCCAGATATGATGGTTGTTGGGCTAGGTGGCCCGACTGAAACGTCAATTTGGAATAACCACTATGTCATCAAAGACGTCGATCCAAATTGGCAGAGTATTCCCTATGGTAAGCCGCTGGCCAATCAAACGCTGCATGTTCTTAACCAAGACCTTGCGCCTTGCCCTGTTTGGGTCACAGGCGACCTATATGTGGGAGGACGCGGTCTAGGAAAAGGTTTTTGGCAGGATGAGGAAAAAACCAATGCGCTCTTTATTGTCCATCCACAGAGCGGTGAAAAGCTGTACAAAAGTGGCGACCTTGCTCGGTACTTGCCAGATGGCAATTTGGAAATCATGGGACGTGCTGATTTTCAAGTGAAGATCCGCGGCCATCGAATTGAACTCAAAGAGATAGAAGCCATTTTGGCCGACCATGGTGATATTCGCTCTGCGGTGGTCACTGCATTTGGAGAATCGCACAACTTGCAGTCTCTTGCGGCGTACGTGGTTTTACAGGGAGATAAGGTACTTTCAGAGGAGGCGCAAAGTGACTTAATCAAAGCGTTAAAGGCCCATGTCGCTGGTTTATTACCAGAGTATATGGTGCCAACCACCATCACTGTGCTGGATGCATTGCCATTATCAGCCAATGGCAAAGTGGACCGTAAAGCACTGCCAGCACCAGATTTATCCCAAAGCCTTGAAAGTGATACACAGACTCTACCTGAGACAGAGCTTGAGCAAACTTTGGCAGAGATATGGTGTGCGTTACTTAATCGAACCCACATTGGGATCTACGACAGCTTTTTTGATGTCGGTGGCGACTCCGCTTCAATTGTGCAGCTTCACGCCAAGCTGTGGGAGGCACTAGGTCAAGAAGTGCCGATCACCAAACTCTTTGAACATCCAACCATACATGCACTGGCAGCGCACCTAGAAGGTGAAGACGTGGTTGAACATGCTGCTCGCAGTAACCGAGTTGATAAAAGGCGCACCAGTCGGAAATCAGCAAAAGATCAAAGGCAAGCACGTAGGCGCAGCCGAGCGGAGAACTCCTAATCATGAACAGACATGACAAAAAGGTCTTTTTAAGTCAGCGCCAAATAGGGCAGGGCTCAAAGCAAAGCAGATTAATGGAAGTAACACTATGACGACTTTTGAATCGATAAGTGACTCGGATATCGCAGTGATTGGCTTGTCCTGTCGTTTTCCCGGTGCAAAAACGGCGGACGAGTTTTGGTATAACCTCAAGCACGGCGTAGAGTCTATTACTACCTTCTCAGACGACGCGTTGCAAAAAGCGGGGATCAGTGCCTCGACGATGGCTCGGCCTGATTATGTAAAAGCCGGCTCTGTGCTTGAGGACATCGATAAATTTGATGCGGGCTTTTTTGGTTTATCTCCGAAAGAGGCAGAGTCCACCGATCCGCAGCAGCGTATTTTTTTAGAGTGTGCATGGGAAGCATTAGAAGATGCGGGCTATGTTGTCGACAAAGACACTTACTCTATCGGTGTGTACGCTGGCGCTGGCATGACGAGCTATTTCTTTGACCGCGTATCGGATCAACTGCCATTTTTAGAGGCGCAAGCGTTTTCAACTTTATTGGGTAATGACAAGGATTATTTGGCGACACATGCCGCGTATAAACTGGATTTAAAGGGGCCTGCGGTCAGCATTCAAACGGCCTGCTCCACCTCGCTTGTCGCGACACATATGGCGTGTCAAAGCTTGATAAATGGCGAGTGTGATATTGCGCTGGCGGGAGGAATTTCAGCCCGTGTGCCCCATGAAAGTGGGTATTTTTATCATGAGGCCATGATGTTATCTCCCGATGGCCATTGCCGTGCTTTTGATGCGCAATCGCAGGGCACAGTACCGGGCAATGGGGCTGGCGTCGTGGCGTTAAAGCGCCTGGATGATGCGCTGGCTGATGGCGATACCATATACGCGGTGATCAAAGGCTCTGCCATCAACAACGACGGTGCGGGTAAAGTTGGCTTTACCGCCCCAAGTGTTGAGGGACAGGCAGCGGTGATATCTGAGGCACAAGCCATTGCGGATGTTGACCCAGAGACTATTTCTTATGTTGAAGCACATGGTACAGGCACCAAGCTTGGCGACCCCATCGAAATTGCCGCTCTGACACGGGCATTTCGGTTTGGCACCCAGAAAAAAGGCTATTGTCCGATTGGGACGGTGAAATCTAATTTAGGTCATTTGGATGCCGCAGCTGGCATTGCTGGTTTGATAAAAACCGTGCTGTCGTTAAAGCATCAGCAGATCCCACCCAGTTTGCACTACAGTGCACCAAACCCAAGCATCGATTTTGCCAGTAGCCCTTTTTACGTCAATACCGAATTGACGCCATGGCCACGCAAAGAGGCGCCACGCAGAGCGGGCGTCAGTTCATTTGGCATGGGCGGGACTAATGCGCATATGGTGCTAGAAGAAGCGCCCACGGTTAACGCACCGCGTGTTAAACAGAGTACTGAGCGACAACATCATGTTTTGACCTTATCTGGAAAATCCGCACAGGCGTTGGCACAACAGGCAGGTAAGTTAGCGCAATATTTAGACAGCCACCCTGATTTGGCATTTGCGGATGTGTGCTACACCGCAGCCAATAAACGAGCACATTTCTCCCATCGGTTAAGCTTAGTTGCCAGTTCATTGGAAGACGCGAAACAGCAACTTAGAGGCAAAGAATACAGCAGTGCACAGGCCCCAGAGAAAGCGCCTAAGCTGGCATTTTTATTTACCGGACAGGGTGCACAATATCTTGCAATGGGACAGCAGTTGTTTGAGTCTCAAGTGCTGTTTCGTGACACGCTAGAGCGCTGTGATGCCATATTGCGACCGTTAGATGTGCCATTACTTGCGTTACTGTATGGCCAAAAGGCTGAAGCACTCAATCAAACTCAGTATACCCAACCTGTGTTGTTTGCAATTGAATATGCACTGGCAAAGTTATGGCAGTCTTGGGGCGTGCACCCAGATGCGGTCATGGGGCATAGTGTGGGTGAGTATGTCGCTGCGTGCCTCGCTGGGGTGTTCAGTTTAGAAGATGGCTTAAAGCTTATCAGTGCCCGTGGACGTTTGATGCACAGCTTGTGTCAGTCGGGCGAAATGCGCGTATTGCCTGTGGATGAAGCCAAGGCACAGAGCTTGATCGCGCCTTTTGCTGAGCGCTTATCGATTGCCGCTGTAAATGGCCCTGAAAATATCGTTATCTCTGGTGATACTGAGTCGATGGCGCGCTTGGTAACGACGCTTGAAACACAAGGCATTCAGAGTAAAGCGTTATCGGTTTCTCATGCCTTTCACTCTGCGATGATGGCACCGATGTTAGCTGAATTTGCAAGCGTTGCGGCGAGTATTCAATTTGCCAAGCCAAGTATTCCAGTGTGCTCCAATGTCACTGGCGAGATGATAAATGCAGACATCGCAAGTGCGGATTATTGGGTGCAGCATGTGTGCGCGCCTGTACGCTTCGCCGCTGGGATAGACACACTGCAAAGCCAAGGTATTGAAGCATTTATAGAGATCGGGCCCAAACCTGTTTTATTGGCGATGGCGAAGCAATGTTTAGCGAATGAGCATACACATATATTCTTACCAAGCTTGCGAGCAGGCCAAGATGATGAATTGCAACTATTAGAGAGCCTAGGTCAATGGCATTGCCATGGCGGGCTTGTGGACTGGCAAGCATTTGATGCAGGGTATGGGCGCCGACCAGTGTCTTTACCAACTTATGCATTTCAGCGTCAGCGCTATTGGATGGCGCCACTGAGCAAGGATAAGCAAAGCACAAGTGATGAGCTGGTTCACCCTTTATTAGGTGCACAATTACAACTTGCAGATACAGATAAGACCCGTTTTGCCAGTGAAATAAGCGAAGATTCTGCACCTTGGTTGGTAAGCCATCGCGTGTTTG
This sequence comes from Pseudoalteromonas luteoviolacea H33-S, assembly GCF_001625695.1. Taxonomy (GTDB): domain Bacteria; phylum Pseudomonadota; class Gammaproteobacteria; order Enterobacterales; family Alteromonadaceae; genus Pseudoalteromonas; species Pseudoalteromonas luteoviolacea_B. Next base: position 134,070 of record NZ_AUXY01000046.1, on the reverse strand, counting down.
GTGCCGCTGTGCTGCCCGCCGCAGGCTATATTGAGATGGCACTTAGCGCAGGCGTGCAAATGCAGGCAGACAAGACCTCTAGCATTGCAGTGGAAAATATCTCTTTTGAGCAGGCATTGATTTTACCTGTGCAGGGTACTTCTTCCATTCAAACGGTGATGTCAGCTCCTGATAATGACAGAGCTGCTCAAAGTCACGCTTTCCAAGTATTTAGCCAAGATGAACACGGGCAGTGGGGCTCACATGTAACTGGTCAAGTTGTCGCTGAGCAAACCGTTTGTCAGCCTCAGAACATTGACCTTGAAGCCCTGTTATCTAGTTGCCCAAGTGAACTTCCCGTTGCTGAGCAGTACGCACTTTGGCAATCGCGAGGCTTACATTATGGGACTAATTTCCAAGGATTGGTGCAATTACATCAAGGTGAGGGCGTCGCCATTGGCAAGGTTACACTGGCCGATAACCTGCTTGTTGATGGTGCGCTGCTAAACGCCAGCCAAAGGCTGCATCCCGCTATGCTGGATGCGTGTTTGCAGGTGATGTTTGTGCAGATGTTTGACCCAACGGAATCAGCTGACAAGACCTGGTTGCCAGTATCAATAGACAAGGTGAGCATGTTTGGTGCAGGCAGCAACACCTTGTGGAGTGTGGTTAAGGTGATTGAAAACGCTCAATCTGGGCAACCAAGTCTCACTTTAGATATTTCAATATTTGATGAAGCGGGTAACGCCGTTGCAAGTATCGAAGGCTTAACCGCCGTGCAAATGGATGGCAAAACACTTCGCAGTCATTTTGCACAAGGGGCAGATGATTTCTACTCATTAAATTGGGTACCCGCGCCATTGCCAGCAGCAAGTGTTGAAGCGCAGACGCTTGGTAATTGGTTAATCTTTGCAGATCAAGCCGGAGAAGGTGAAGCGCTGGCGGTACAGTTGCAGCAACAAGGCAATAACTGCACCTTGGTATACAGTAAAACGGCCCCCGAGTTAGAGACTGTAAAGGGGGGTTACAGTAGTGCATTTACTGGCGAAAAAGTCTACATAGATGCTGAAGAAGCTGCGGACTTTGAGGCGCTTTTCGCGCATATTAATCAGCAGCATGGTGCATTACCTGTTGGCGTAGTGCACCTTTGGAGCTTGGATGCCCCAACAACTTCTGCGCTGTCATTGTCTTCACTGAACCAAGCTCAAACACATATTGGCGCCAGTGCACTGCATCTTGTTCGCGCGGCAGCGAAGCAGCAATCTGCAAAACTATGGTTTGTTACCCGTGACGCTGTAAATGTGGGTGATAACAATCATACGGTATCGGTATGCCAAGCGCCGCTATGGGGCACTGCCAAGGTCATTGCACAAGAGCACCCAGATCTTTGGGGGGGAATGATAGATAGCCCCTCTACATCCGCTTTGTTAGATGAACTCAGACAGACAGCACAGAGCGAGCAAAAAGAAGATCACATTGCATATCGTGATGGCGAGCGATATGTCGCGCGTATGGAAGCAAGCATCAGTGCGCCTGTGCAAGGACATATTTCTCTGTACGCAGACAAGAGCTATCTCATCACAGGTGGCATGGGTAAATTGGGACTGCATTTAGCGCGTTGGATGGTTGAAAAAGGCGCTCGTCATATTGCTTTAGTTGGACGCAACGCGCCCTCCCAATACGCGCAAGAGGCCATTAATCAGCTGCAAGGAATGGGCGCTAACGTATTCGTGATGCAGGCGGATGTGGCAAAGGACAATGAGGTTGCACAGCTTTTCCATCAGCTAAGCTCGGACATGCCGCCACTTAAGGGCATCATTCATGCCGCGGGTGTGGTAGATCGTGCTGCTTTAGTTGAGCAAAGCTGGCAGCAGTTTAACCAAGGCATGGCTGCAAAGGTACAAGGTAGCTGGAATTTACACTGTCATACCGCGTCCTTGGCGCTGGACTTTTTTGTGCTCTTTTCTTCTACGGCAGCGCAATTGGGTGGCCTCAACATGGCAAGTTATGCTGCGGGCAATGCCTTTATTGATGCACTTAGCCAATATCGCACCTCGCAAGGCTTGCAAGCGCAAAGCATCAACTGGAGCTTTTGGGCTGATGGCGGCATGGCTGGGGATACTGATGCGCAAGCAAGCTTAGGTGACTTTATGCTCTCAACTGAGCAAGGCCTCAGCATTCTTGACGCCTTACTTAGCAGCCCACAGCTCAGTCATGCATTTGTATTTCCTGGTGGCTTGCCGGCCTTTTTACAGCAGTTTTATCCTGGTGAAATACCGGCATTTTTACGTTCGTTGAGCCAAGAAAATGACGTGCCATCTCCACAGCTAGCTGTACAGCACCTTCTGGATCAAGCCGATTGGCAAGCACATGATGAGATCTTAGAAGACTTTATTCGCAAAGAACTCGCTGCGGTGCTTAAGCTCTGTCCCACGCAGCTAGACTCAACACAAGCCCTGAACTCAATGGGCTTGGATTCACTGATGACTGTTGGGCTTAGAAATCGCATCCGTGCAGAGTTGGGTGTTGATATCTCCATTGCCAAATTTATGGGCGAAGGCACCACAGTGGTGGATCTGGTCGCTGAGTTAAACCCGCCTCACAACCTCAATGTGAAACCGCAAACAGAGCTACAAGAAGGCGAAGAGGAGTTTAAGGTATGAGCATTATGCAGACCGTACGTACCCTGTTAGCCGATTTGCAGGCGATTGATTGTCGTATTTGGGTTGAAGATGACGAGCTTATGGTGCGCACGTCTAAAGCGGGCATACCCTCTGAGTTAAAAGCACAATTGAAAGCCAACAAACAGGATATTTTGTCGTATTTGACAGCGCCATCAAGTCGCACAGTATCCGAGGCGAGAATGGCACAAACGCTTGAGGCACAGCGCAGCACAACCCATGCTGTGCAATTGCCAGCGCTTGTCAAAGGCGAGCAGACTCAGACCTTTGAGCTCTCTTACGGACAAAAGGCGTTTTGGTTTTTATATCGCAACGCACCGCAAAGCCCAGCATATAACGTGACTATGCATTGGCGCATGTTATCCAAGCTGGATTTAGCCATCTTAAAGGCGGCTTTGCAAGCTTTAGTAGATCGTCATCCTTCTTTGCGTACAACGTTTTCTGAGCAAAATGGTGAACCGATGCAAACGGTGCATCCTCAGCAAGATGTCTGCTTTGAAGTGCTAAACGTGGTTGGTGAAAGTGATGAACAAGTTTATCAGCGTGCCCGTGACGCTTATTTGCGTTTGTTTGATTTAGAAAATGGCCCGTTGCTGCGTGCGACATTATTAACGCAAGCAGAAGATAAGCATATTTTGCTGATCACCACACACCACATCATCACAGATGGTTGGTCATTTTGGAATCTGATGTCGGAGTTTTTAACGCTATATCCTGCGTTGAAAGCTGAAAAACAAGCCAACTTACCGCCTTTGGATTGGCACTACCAAGATTATGTACGCTGGCAAAATAACATGTTTTCCAGTGAACAAGGAGATCAGTTATGGCGCTATTGGCAAAACCAGTTATCTGAGCAGCCGCCAATTCTCGACTTGCCTGCGGATAGACCAAGGCCCTTGCTTCAGACCAGTAATGGCGCATCCATTATTTTTACGTTGCCAAAAGCGTTGACCCAACAGCTTAAATTACAAGCGCGAGAGTCAGGCCACACCTTGTATGTCATCTTGGTTGCTGCTTTTCAGGTCTTACTGCATCGCTACACTGGGCAAAATGACATTTGGGTAGGGTCCGCAGCGGCAGGGCGCAGCCTTGCCGAGTTTAAAGATATTTGCGGATGCTTTTTTAACTTTATTGTACTGCGAGGCAAATTAGATTCAGATCAAAGCTTTGCATCTTTTTTGAGTCAGATGCAAAAAGCGACGCTAGAGGCGCTAGTTCATCAAGACTATCCATCACTGCTGTTAATTGAGCGTTTGAAACCGCAAAGAGACAGTAATCGCTTTCCGTTGTTTCAAGTTGAGTTTAACTTGCAGCAACCTCATGAAGAAGATGACCTCGCGCCGTTTTTCTTAGGGGCGGATGAAAATCATATTGTGCAAAGAGATGGACTGACACTTAAGCCTTTTCGAATGACGCAGCAAGAAGGTCAATTTGACTTGAGTATCGATCTGATTGATGTGGCGGGCGAGTCACTATCTGGAATATGTCGCTATAGCGCTGACTTATTTGATGCAGATCGCATAAAGCGCTTGCTCGGTCATTTTGAAACCTTGTTAGCTGCCGTTGCTGAGAATACGCAAACGCCTATTGCTCAGCTGCCCCTTTTGACTGAGTCAGAGCAACATCAGCTTTTGCATCAGGGGCAAAAAGCCACGGTGAATCTGGAGCAAAGCAGCTGTGTTCATACCTTATTTGAACGCCAAGCCGAGTTATCTCCAAACGCGGTTGCACTGACGTTTGAAAATCAACAAGTGTGTTATGGCGATTTAAACGCACGTGCCAATCAACTGGCCCATTATTTATGTGAGCAAGGGGTTGGGCCCGAAGTGCGCGTTGGCTTGTTTGTCGAGCGCTCACTTGATGTGGTGATTGGACTGTTGGCCATCTTAAAAGCAGGTGGGGCGTATGTGCCTCTTGACCCTGATTATCCGGCAGAGCGACTTGCCTTTATGGTGCAAGATGCAGAGCTTAAGGTGCTGTTATGTCATGGCGCTACGGTCTCTCGATTACCTAAAAGCGACGCGCTTGTTGTGGATATGTCGGCGCAATCTGATGCGATTGCAGCGCAAAGTGCGGCGAACCCAACACCGCTTGTTGGGTTAGATAACCTTGCTTACATCATTTATACCTCAGGCAGCACAGGTAAGCCCAAAGGCGTGTGTGTAGAGCACAAAAATGTACTGCGTTTATTTAAAGCCACCGAGCAGGAATATGGCTTTGGCAACCAAGATGTGTGGACACTGTTTCACTCTCATGCCTTTGATTTTTCTGTCTGGGAAATTTGGGGGGCACTCATATACGGCGGCCGCTTAGTCATTGTGCCATACATGACGACGCGCTCACCTGAGTTGTTTTATCAGTTACTGCAAGCACAAAAGGTCACGGTACTGAATCAAACGCCGTCTGCGTTTTACCAATTGATTGAGTACGAGCAAGCCACCAATGTGACTCAGAGCGAGCCGTTATCGCTGCGCTGGGTGATATTTGGCGGAGAGGCACTGACACCTGCAAAGTTGGCACCTTGGTTTGAACGCCACGGTGAGCAAACACCGACCTTGGTGAATATGTACGGGATCACTGAAACCACTGTGCATGTCACGCTCAATAAGTTAAACGCAAAAGACATTGCGTCTGCCACAAGCAACATAGGCCAGCCAATCGCTGATTTAAGCGCTTACATTCTCGATCAACATCAACACCCAGTGCCAATCGGGATCCCCGGTGAGTTGTATGTTGGCGGAGCTGGTGTAACCCGTGGCTACCTAAATCGTCAAACGCTGACAGATGAGCGGTTCATTGTAAATCCATTTCAGGATACAGCAGCGCGACTATATCGCACGGGCGATCTATGTCGTTGGTTACCCAATGGCGATATTGAATATCTTGGGCGCGTGGATACGCAAGTGAAGATCCGCGGATTTCGCATCGAATGCGGCGAGATTGAGACTGCTCTTTTATGTCATGAGGGCATTGTGGACGCCGTCGTTGATGCATGGGGTGAAGGGGAAAGCAGGCAGCTAGTTGCTTGGCTGACTGGCGCGTCATCCGCAGAGGAAAATACGACGCTAGCATGGGATGCGTTGCGTGCTCATCTGCGAACCTCGTTACCTGATTGGATGATCCCAACTCAATTTGTCTTTGTTGAGAAGTTACCTCTCACACCCAGCGGTAAGGTTGACCGAAAAGCTCTACCTGCACCGGATGCGGCGCAAAGAGATGCGCAGGCACAACGCGTTCCGCCAAAAACAGCGCTAGAAAAAGCACTGGCTGATATCTGGTGTGCATTATTGACCCGTGAACACATTGGTATTCATGAAAACTTTTTTGAAGCCGGTGGTAACTCCATGTCCATTGTCCGACTTCAGTCAAAGCTCAAGGAGCAGGTTGATAAGGATGTGGCCGTGGCCAAGTTATTTGCCAATCCCACCATCTATACGCAGGCCCGCTATTTAGCCGGAGACCAGCAAAAAAGAGCCAATCGCAGTCGAGCAGGCGAACGACGCACTCGACAAGGCTCTATGAGAAAACAACAACAAACGCGGCAGCAGCGCCGTTCGAATCGTCAGACTGACATTCAGCGTTAAATAAGGAAAATACGATGACGAATTTACCAAATATAAATGATTCGGATATTGCCATTATTGGCATGTCTTGCCGTTTTCCCGGTGCAAAAAGCATCGAGACATTTTGGCATAACCTCAAAAGTGGGGTGGAATCTATCACTGCTTTTTCTGATGAAGAACTGCTTGATGCTGGCGTTGATCAAGCCACGCTTGCTCAGCCTGAATACGTCAAAGCTGGGGGCGTTTTACCGGATATCGATATGTTTGATGCCGAGTTTTTTGGCTTTACACCCAGAGAAGCTGAGATCACAGATCCGCAAGAACGTATTTTTCTTGAATGTGCTTGGGAAGCGCTCGAGGATTCGGGCTATACCGCTAAAACGCATCAATATGCCATTGGCGTGTACGCCAGTGCCAATTTGAGCTCATATATTATTGATAATCTGCAAACCGCAGATAAATCTCGTGACGTGTTCGAGTTTTTCCCGAAACTGATTGGTAATGATGCCGATTATGTGGCGACGCGAGTGTCATACGAGTTGGATCTCACAGGACCAAGCATGGGGATCGCGACCGCGTGTTCAAGTGCTTTGGTGGGTGTCCACGTGGCGTGTCAAAATTTACTCAATGGTGAGTGTGATATGGCACTTGCCGGTGGTGTGGGCTTAGTGTTGCCACAGAAAAAAGGGTATGTGTATTACGATGACATGCATGTATCCGACGACGGTCATTGCCGAGCATTTGATGCGCAGTCGACAGGCACGGTATTTACCAATGGCATGGGTGTGGTGATCTTAAAGCGCTTAGATGATGCGTTGGCGGACGGTGATATTATTCATGCGGTTATCAAAGGCTCTGCGGTCAATAATGATGGTGGCATGAAAGTTGGTTACATGGCACCGAGTGTTGAAGGTCAGGCGGATGTCATTGCGGATGCGCTGGCTGTGTCTGGCGTCGATCCGAACAATATTTCTTATGTTGAAGCCCATGGTACCGGCACGCGCCTTGGCGATCCGATAGAAATTGAAGGCTTAAGCCTTGCATTTGAAGCGCGAACAGGCGATAAGCTGCCAATTGGCACGGTAAAAAGTAATATCGGCCATATTGGTGCAGCGGCAGGGATCGCAGGCTTGATCAAAACTGTGCTGGCATTGAAGCATCAGCAACTGCCGCCAAGCTTGCATTATAATACGCCAAATCCGAACATTGACTTTGATGACAACCCTTTTTATGTCAACAGTGAACTGGCGGACTGGCAAGCCAATGATGGCCAGCCTCGCTGTGCTGGGGTGAGTTCATTTGGTATTGGTGGTACCAACGCGCATGTGATTTTACAAGAAGCGCCTGTCTTCGCTACACAGCCAGAATCTCATCAAGCAGAACGTCCAAAACATGTCTTAACCCTGTCGGGAAAAAGCGCAGACGCGCTAAACCAACAAGCGCTTAACTATGCAAATTACTTAGACACGCAGACAGCAGCAAGCTTGGCTGATGTGTGTTTTAGTGCTGCTAATCAGCGTACACACTTTGCACATCGTTTGACCTTAGTTGCCAGCTCAATCCAGGACGCACAGCAGCAGCTGCGCGATAAAACTTATCATATTGATACTGCATCAGAGGATGCGCCTAAGCTCGCGTTTTTATTTACCGGACAAGGTGCGCAGTATTTGAATATGGGTAAGCAGTTATTTGAAACGCAGCCGCTGTTTAGAGAATCCTTAGAGCACTGTGATGACATCTTACGCCCACTGGATGTACCTTTGTTGGATTTGCTTTACAGTGACAATGCTGACGCTGAGGTGCTCAATCAAACGGTATACACCCAGCCTGTACTGTTTTCATTAGAGTATGCGTTGGCAAAACTTTGGCTGTCATGGGGCGTGCGTCCAGATGCCGTTATGGGGCACAGCGTTGGTGAGTATGTGGCGGCTTGCATAGCCGATGTTTTCAGCTTAAAAGATGGCTTAACCCTCATTGCAGCCCGTGGCCGCTTAATGCACACACTGTGTGAAAAAGGCGCGATGTTAGCCTTGCCTGTCAGTGAAACGCAGGCGCTGTCGTTGATAGCACCTGTGCAAGATAAGGTTTCAATTGGTGCGATTAACGGCCCTGATAGCGTGGTTGTTTCTGGTGATAGTGAGTCGATAGCAGCCCTATCAGCGAATTTGGCGCAGCAAGGCATCACAGCAAAACCACTGGCGGTTTCCCATGCGTTTCATTCAAGCATGATGGCGCCGATGTTGGCTGAGTTTAAGCAAGTTGCCGCAAGTATCGATTATGCATTGCCCACACTGCCAGTATGCTCTAATGTCACAGGGGAAAATGTCAGTGATGCGCTGACAGATCCTGAGTATTGGGTCAAGCAAGTTCGCCAGCCGGTGCGTTTTTCTTCGGGTGTGCAAACGTTAGAGGCACAGGGCGTCACTGCATTTATCGAGATTGGGCCAAAACCTGTGTTATTGGGGATGGCATCACATTGCTTCACAGCGGATACCCCTGTGCTGCAATTACCCAGCTTACGTGAGGGCGAAGATGATTGGCTGCAAATCTTAGAGAGCTTAGGGCAATGGCATGCCTGTGGTGGCTTTGTAGATTGGCAAGCGTTTGATAAGGGCTATGGACGCAATAAAGTGTCATTGCCAAGCTATCCTTTCCAACGCCAACGTTATTGGATTGAAGCAGAAAAGAATGCAACAGCCGCTCAGCCTGAAGAAACCCACCCCTTACTTGAATTTTTGTTCCAAGATGATTTAGCGCATTTTGAGCAGTTTAAACGCCTCAATAGCCTTGTTGATGACAAGGTAAAGGCGATGGAGCCGCATGAGCGTTTGAAACTGTTACAGGTGTTTGTAGAGCAGGATAAAAGAAGCCGAACTGTAACTAAGTACTATGATTCTACAGCAAATTTAGAAACCCAAGATTATCATTTAGAGGAAGGACGATTCCTAAACTTTGGCCCATTTTTTGACATGGTGCCAGGCTTTTCTTGGGTACTGGCCTTTTCTGATGCACAAAAATACCCTGAGCATTCTCGCTTAGTGCTCAATGCACAAAAGTCTATGCGTGAAGTGTTATTTAGAAAAGTCGATTTTGATGCCTGCGAAAAAGTGATGGACTTTGGGTGTGGTTTTGGCACAGATATTTGTGTGCTGGCCAGAAAGCACTCGCACCTGCAACTCAGAGGCTACAGTATTTCCGGGGAGCAACTTGAAGCAGCCAATAAAAAGATCGCTAAGTTTGGGTTAGAAGATCGCGTTGCGGTGTTCAATCGAGACAGTGCCATTGAAGAGTTCCCAGACCAATTTGATTTGATCTTTGGTTTTGAAGTTGCACTGCATATTAAAAATAAAACCGCGCTATTTGCCAACATAGGTAATCACCTCAATCAAGGCGGCAAATTAGTCTTGGCAGATATTATTTCCAATACGCTGTTTGACATTGACCACGGTGAAACATCATCTTTCTTAATCACCAAAGATGAATGGGTTGAGCAGTTAACAAAAAACAACTTAAAAGTTGTTGATTGCATTGATGCCAGCCATGAAATCGCAAATTTCCTTGAAGATCCTCACTTTGAGGAGAATTTAGCGACATTTGATTTAACTGAAGAAGCACGCGTAGGGATCCGCTCACACAATCAATTAGGTGGACTATTGCGTCGTAAGTTGGCGAGCTTTGTATTACTGACCGCAGAAAAAGATACGCAGTTAAGTGCACAAGAGCTAAGGCGCATTAATGAGGCGGGCTTGAGTAATTGGATGACCTATACCGAGTTATTAAAAGGTCGCCCAACTCAAGCATTGCTGTCAGAGAGCGTGTATGAGACACGTTGGCAGCCAAGTGAGATCAGCACGTCAAATCATGACACTGAGGCCGGACATTGGCTGATTTTTGCTGACGCAGGTGAGCAAGGTCAGCAATTGGCAGAACAGCTGGAAAAAGCAGGTCATCTTTGCACGCAAGTATATGCAAAAAATGGGGTAGCAGCGCTGACGACGTCTGATTCGTCACAAGGTATTCACTATCACCTAGACCCAAGCGCGCCGGCGCAATTTAAAGCTCTGCTTGCAACAGTATGTGCGAATGAAACTACACCACTTAAAGGCGTCGTGCACCTTTGGAGTCTCGACACACCGACAAGTACAGAGTTAAGTGCAACAGCGCTCACAGATGCGCAATCATTGAGCTGTGCAAGTGTCTTGCATCTGCTTCAAGCGCAAGCTGAGCATGCTGAGTCATGCAAGCTGTGGTTGGTAACATGCAATGCCGTGCAAGTGGCGCAACAAACGCATCCGTTGAATATTGCCCAATCGAGCTTGTGGGGACTTGGAAAAGTGATAGCTCAAGAACACCCGCAATTATGGGGCGGCATAATAGATAACCCGAGTGTGGGTGACTTGGTGAGAGAAATTATCTCTGATGATCATGAAGACCAAGTGGCTTACACAGAAGGTGCTCGTCATGTACCCCGAGTTATCAGCGCACCGCAAGATGAAAGCGGAACCTTGACTGAGCTAAATGCGCACAGTCGCTATCTGATCACAGGTGGTTTAGGTGGGCTGGGACTCATGTTGGCTAACTGGATGGTCGAAAAGGGGGCGCGCAAGCTAGTATTAACTGGGCGCAGTGCACCATCTGACGCGGCAAACGCTGTGATTGCACAGTTGCAAGCTCGCGGTGCCGAGATACAGCTTGTAAACGCAGATATCGCTGATGAGGTACAAGCGACTAGGCTGTTTAATGAGATTGCAGGTCAGGGGGCGTCACTGAAAGGCATTATTCACGCAGCGGGTGTGATGGACCAAGACGCGTTAACGCACCAAGGTTGGGCGCGCTTTAGTCAGGCGATGAGCGCAAAAGTTGAGGGAAGTTGGCACCTACATCAATTGTCTAAAGACCTAGAGCTCGATTTCTTTGTGTGTTTTTCTTCTTTGTCTGCCCTGTTAGGTGGTCTTGGTATGGGCAGCTATGTTGCAGCTAACACCTTTATGGATGCACTTGCCCAGTTACGTGCTCAGCAAGGACTGCCCGCGCTCAGTGTCAATTGGGGTGTATGGGCTGATGGCGGGATGTCAGCGGATATTGATGAGGGAGTAAATAAATCACAGAGTGAGTTCATTCTAGACGCTGCATCTGGCTTGGCGATTTTAGATAATTTAATCACTCGTCCAGATGTGACCTGTAATGCCGTACTACCAGGCGACAGCGCTAAATTCTTGGAAATGTTCTATCCGGTACAGGTGCCGCCTTTCTTATCTGAACTGACACGAAGTGAGTCTGATAATGATATGTCATTCTCTATTAAACACCTGCTTGAACAAGCGAGCGCTGAGGATCATGCCCGGATGTTGGCGGAGTTTATCCAAAGTAGCCTTGCTGAGGTATTGAGAATGGACACAGCGCAAGTCGATCTCCACAAGCATCTCAATACCATGGGGCTGGACTCACTGCGCGCAGTGGAATTTAGAAATCGGATCCGAACTGAGCTCAATATCGATATTCCCATGGCCAATATTATGAACGACATCAGCGTGATGGATCTGGCCGGTCAACTTGGTGCACTGCTCGTTCAGACGCCAACTGATGAAAAAGAAGCGCTGCTCAACCAATTGGACTCAGCAGAGTTAAGTGGTGAGCAGATCGATGCGCTTTTTGATGAATATTTCGGTTAGAACAATTAAGCAGGTTAACCTAATGAACAACACCCAAGACAATAAACAAGCCCTGACGACGGAACAAAAGCGCGCACTACTTCAACAGAAATTGCGCGCTGAAGTGGAAACCAAAAAGCAACAGGCAAATACGGGCAAAGAGCAACTTGCTTATATCAGTGAGGCATTACCGACTGTAGAGGCAGATCCGGAGGGGCGCTTTTTGCCTTTCCCACTCACAGAAATTCAGCAAGCTTACATGTTAGGCCGACAAAGTAGCTTTGACTTTGGTGGGTTTGCTTGTCACTGGTATCACGAAATTGATTGCCCTTATGACGAGGCACAGTTTGCAGCGTTTAATCAGGTCTGCCGACAGCTTATAGACCGCCACGATATGTTGCGGGTTGTGATGTTACCCGATGGTCAGCAAAGAGTCCTTTCACCGCAAGAAATTCCGCCCTATACCATTGAGGTGACGGATCTGAGTGCACAGCCAGAAGCTGCAAAAGCATCGCAACTGGCCGAACTTCGTGAGCAGATGTCACATCAAGTGATTGATGCTTATACTTGGCCTATTTTTGATATTAAAGCGGTGCGTACTGGCTCGCAGTCGGTTAGGCTATTTGTCAGTGTCGACATGCTGGTGGTTGACGGTTACAGCGGGTTTTTGCTCTACAAAGAGCTATATCAAATGATGAATCAGCCAGAGGTTGCGCTGCCACCGTTACCGCTGAACTTCCGTGATTATGTGCTGGCCACGGACAAAATCCAAGAGACAGCATATTACAAAAAGTCATGTGATTACTGGTTTGACCGTATTGATAACCTACCACCCTCAGCAGAGCTACCTTTGGTGCCCGCAGTGGACGAAGATACTCAAGTCCGGTTTAGCCGCAGACACGATACCATCCCCGCTGATGTTTGGGGCAAACTCAAAGCACGAGGCGCCAAATTGGGGTTGACGCCTTCGAGTATTTTGACCGCTGTGTTTGCGGAAATCTTAAGTATTTGGAGTAAGAGCTCGCACTTTATTCTTAATGTCACGCAGTTTGACCGCTTGCACCCTCAGGTCAATGATATTGTGGGTGATTTCACCTCTCCGATGTTAGTCGAAATTGACAACACCACCACTGAGTCGTTTGAGCGCCGTGCCGTGCGTATCCAGCGGCAGTTATGGGAAGATTTAAGTCACAATGCCATCAGTGCTGTTGGCGTGTTAAGAGAGATGACACGACGTCGCAAAGGGGCGTATGTCACCATGCCAATTGTATTCACCAGTACCTTGTGGTCAGGCTCTGAGCAGGAAAGCTTTGCAGGCGACATGTCACCAAAAGGATGGCTTGGCGACTCGGTATATGGCATCACGCAAACCCCTCAAGTGCTCTTTGATCATCAATTGGCGGAAATTAAAGGTGAGCTGATTGTGAGTTGGGACTGCGTTGAGGAGCGCTTCCCTGCAGGATTATTAGAAAGCATGTTTAATGCGTATTGTGACATGCTTACCTTGCTGGCCACCGATGAAACAGCGTGGCAAAAGGCGTCATTCCAAGATGAGTTGTTAGCGACTCAATTGATGCATCGTGCGCTTATCAATGACACTGCGCAAACGCCTTCAGAAGCGCTTTTACACGAATTATTTATAGCGAAAGCCATAAAAAACCCAGATGCAATCGCGGTGATCTCTGCGTCTCGAACCTTGACCTATGGTGAGTTACTAGACCTTGCTAAGCGCACTGCTAATTGGCTACAGCAACAAGGTGCTGAACCCAATACCTTAGTTGCTGTGGCAATGGAAAAAGGGTGGGAGCAAATTGTTGCTGTGCTGGGTGTCTTGATGTCAGGTGCTGCTTATTTGCCAGTGGATGCTAATCAACCTGATGCTCGTCGCCACGCTATTTTAGCCGATGGGCAAGTGAGCTTGGTATTAACACAGCCGCAATTTGAGACGCTAGCGTGGCCCGCTGATTCGCTGCAACTTATCATCACTGATGAGAATCTAGCACAGCAAAATACCGAAGTAGCAGATGTCTCAATCAGTGCCGAAGATCTTGCCTACGTGCTGTACACCTCAGGCTCAACAGGCAAGCCAAAAGGGACCATGCTACCGCATCGTGGTCCAGTCAATACGATTTTAGATGTGAATCGCAAATTGGGGGTCACAGAGAAAGACAGAGCAATTTGTCTCTCTGCGCTTAACTTTGATTTATCCGTTTACGATGTATTTGGTCTTTTGAGCGCAGGGGGCGCGTTGGTGATCCCCGAACATGGCGGGCTGCGCGACCCCGCTCACTGGCGAGAACTGATAAATACGCATCAGGTTACGCTTTGGAACACAGTTCCTGCGCTGCAGCAAATGTTGGTGGATTACCTTGAGTCCAGTGGAGGTGATTTAGCATCGAGTATGCGACTGGTTATGATGAGCGGTGATTGGATCCCTGTTGATTTACCGGATCGCATTCGTCAATTGTCGTCGGATGTGATGATTGTTGGATTAGGTGGCCCAACAGAAACCTCGATTTGGAACAATCATTATGTGATTGAAGAGGTTGACCCCAGTTGGACAAGTATCCCATATGGTAAACCACTTGCGAACCAAACCCTACATGTCCTAAACGATAAGTTAGAGCCTCGCCCTGTTTGGGTGACGGGTGATTTATACGTGGGTGGTCGAGGCTTAGGAAAAGGGTATTGGGGAGATGCGCAAAAAACCAATGAAACCTTTATCACTCATCCGCAAACCGGTGAGCGCCTGTATAAGAGTGGCGATCTCGCTCGCTATCTACCAGATGGTAATTTAGAGATCATGGGGCGCTCTGACTTTCAGGTGAAGATCCGAGGTCATCGCATTGAGTTAAATGAAATAGAATCAGTGATCAGTGAATATCCGGGCATTCGTGACGCGGTTGTTACCGCAGTGGGCGGTGAGCGCAACCTGCAATCGTTGGCGGCATTTGTGGTGCCTGAAGGAACTGGGCAGCCTACTGGCGATGGTGAACAGGCAGAGCAAGAGGAGGTGATCTTAGATCAGTTTGCAGGGTTAGAATTTAAACTGACGCAGCCGGGTGTACGCAAAGTAGAAGACGGCATGGTTGAAATCCCCATTGCCGCGCCAGAGGTGGTGGAGTCAGCTTGGCTGACACGACAAAGTTACCGTGAGTTTCGTCAAGACCCATTAGCACAAGAGCACCTTGGTCAGTTGTTGTCACACCTAAGTGCAGTAACGCTTGAGGAGACACCTCTCCCTAAGTATCGCTACCCATCCGCAGGTAGCTTGTATCCTGTTCAGTGTTACGTATACGTCAAACCAAACCGCGTAGCAGGACTCGAAGGCGGTGTGTATTACCATCATCCAGTGAGAAACTCGCTACTGCAAATGGCCAAAACAAATGACATAGGCGAGCAAGTATTTGCTGGCAACATTGATATTTATGAGGAAGCCGCGTTTGCAATTTTCTTGATCAGTGATCTCAGTGCCATAGAGCCTTTATATGCGCATTACTCCGAGCGCTTTTCACTTCTAGAAGCCGGACATATAGGTCAGATGTTGATGGAGTCTTCGACACGCCATGGTATTGGCCTTTGCCCGATTGGCAAGCAGGATCTCTCTGCAGTCGAGGCACTATTTGGGTTAGGTGAGCGTCATTTACCCCTGTATACCTTCCTTGGCGGAGGCATTGATCCTGAGCAGACGCGTAAACTGTCGCGTCCGGTGTCAAAAACAGCGTCTCTTGCAGATAAATTGAAAGACTTCGTCAGCGCAAGACTGCCAGATTATATGGTGCCGAGTACGTTTGAGCTACTTGAGGCCTTGCCATTAACAGCCAATGGCAAGGTGGACCGCAAGGCCTTACACGCGCAAATTGACAATCAAGAAATCGAGAAACCTGAATTTGTGGCGCCGGACAGTGCACTTGAAAAGTCCATTGCGCAGATTTGGGCAGCGTTGTTGGGACATGACAATATCGGTATTCATGATAACTTTTTCGAAGCCGGGGGAGACTCCATGCTGATTGTCAGGATGCAATCTAAGTTGAGGGAAATTTATCACCAAGAGATCCCCGTTACCAAGCTATTCCAGCACTCAACGATAGATGCGCTTGCGCGTTATCTTGGTCAAGAGGAGAAGGTAGAAGAGGCAATAGCCAGTAAGGCAGATAAACGACAAGATCGCCGAGGCTCAACGCAGCGACGCAAGCAAGCACGTAAAAAACATCGATCAAACCCGCAGGAGGGTAGCTGATGGGCGCGCATTTACCTCATGAGTCTGATATTGCGATTATTGGTATGTCTTGTCGCTTCCCAGGAGCGCCAAATATAAAGACGTTTTGGGAAAATCTCAGAGAGGGGAAGGAGTCTGTTTCTTTTTTCTCTGATCAAGAACTATTAGATGCGGGCGTTGATCCTGATCTGCTGGCGATGCCTAACTATGTGAAAGCAAGCCCAACGCCTTTTGATGTCGATATGTTTGATGCCGACTTTTTTGGTTTTGCCCCCAAAGAAGCGCAGATCATGGATCCGCAGCAGCGGATCTTTTTGGAGTGTGCGTGGGAGGCATTAGAAGACGCAGGTTTTAAAGCGGGTGAGACAGAGGAAGTGGTTGGTGTTTATGCAGGCGCTGCACTTAATAGCTACTTTTTTGACCACCTCACGCCAGAGGATGTCGGGCTAGCTGGACTGGCAGGTAACGAAAAAGATTACTTGAGTACTCGCATCGCATACAAGCTAGATTTGAGAGGACCGGCTGTCACTATTCAATCTGCCTGTTCTAGTGCCTTAGTTGCGATTCATATGGCGTGTCAGAATCTGCTCAATGGTGAATGTGACGTTGCCCTTGCTGGTGGCGTGGCTATTCGCAACTTTGCAAAAAGCGGTTATCTCTATCAGGAGGACATGATCTTCTCTCCTGATGGACATTGCCGCAGTTTTGATGCGGACTCTAAAGGCACCTTATTTGGGAATGGCGCAGGCATTGTGGTGTTAAAGCCATTAACAGAAGCAATGGCGGATGGGGATACCATTCACGCTGTTATTAAAGGCTCTGCCATCAACAATGATGGTGCGCAAAAAGTAGGGTACACAGCGCCCAGTGCCGAAGGGCAAGCGGCGGTGGTGATGGAAGCACAGGCCATTGCTGATGTTGAACCAGAGTCCATTTCTTATATTGAAGCACACGGCACTGCGACCGCGTTTGGCGATCCTATTGAAATCGCCGCACTGACTCGTGTATTTAGAGAATCGACTGACAAAGTCGGGTTTTGCCCAATTGGCACAGTGAAATCTAATTTTGGCCACCTCGATGCAGCAGCGGGCGTAGCAGGGTTAATTAAAACCGTGCTGGCGCTGAAAAACCGACAAATTCCACCCAGTTTGCATTACCAGTCACCCAATCCCAATATTGATTTTGCCAATAGCCCGTTTTACGTGAATACCGAATTGGCAGATTGGCAAAGTGAAGATGAGCCCCGCCGTGCCGGGGTGAGCTCGTTTGGCATTGGCGGCACCAATGCCCATGTCATCCTTGAAGAAGCGCCGAATATTGTCGGTCAAGCACCTGAAGTCAATGCGCAGCGCCCGCAACATTTATTGACGTTGTCGGCTAAAACCGCACCGGCCTTGAATGCCCTTATCGCGTCATATGACAGTTGGTTTACTGAAAATCCACAGTCAGATTTTGCGGATGTTTGCTATAGCGCTGCACAAGGGCGGAGCCACTTTGCACATCGCTTAAGCTTGGTTGCAGGCTCTATTAGTGAGGCTCAAGCCCAATTGCGAAGCCATCAGTACCAGCAAGGTATTGCCACAGAAGCCGCACCAAAAACGGCCTTTTTATTTACCGGCCAAGGCGCACAATATTTTGGTATGGGTCGCACGCTGTTTGAAACGCAGCCGTTGTTTAGAAATACACTGATGCGGTGCGATGCAATTTTGCGTCCATTAAATGTGCCGTTACTGAAACTACTTTATGAGCAAAGTGAGGCGCCAACTGACATCAATCAGACGGTGTATACGCAGCCTGTATTATTTTGCATTGAGTATGCCCTCGCGAAGCTATGGCAGTCATGGGGTGTAAAGCCAGATGTCTTGATGGGACACAGTGTGGGTGAATACGTCGCAGCGTGTATTGCAGGTGTATTCAGTTTAGAAGATGCGTTAACACTTATCGCAGCGCGAGGTCGTTTGATGCACATGCTGTGCCTTGGCGGTGAAATGTTGGCATTGCCAATCAGCGAGGCCAAAGCGCAATCCTTGATTGCTGATAGCAATGCGCTCTCAATTGCGGCGATAAATGGCCCGCAAAGTGTGGTGCTCTCAGGAGGATCAGATGCGATTGAGCAGCTTGCTGCGGGCTTATCTGAGCAAGGGATCCAAGGTAAAAAACTGGCCGTGTCTCATGCTTTTCATTCTGTGATGATGACGCCCATGTTAGATGAGTTTGAAAAGGTCGCAACGGCGGTTAGTTATGCGAAGCCTAAGCTACCCATTTGCTCGACGGTTAGTGGAGATATGAGTGGTGAAGCGCTTTGCTCAGCTGCTTATTGGGTGAAACAGGTGCGCCAACCGGTGCGCTTTGCTGCGGGTGTCGAGACACTGCAAAAACAGGGTATTCAGGTGTTACTGGAAGTCGGTCCAAAGCCTGTTCTGCTTGGCATGGCAAGGCAGTGTTTAGCGGATGATACCGAGATTATTCAGCTCCCAAGCTTGCGAGATAACAAGCCTGATTGGCAGCAATTGTTAGAAAGCCTAGGGCAGTGGCACAACCAAGGAGGCGAGGTTGATTGGCTCGCAGTTGATGCTGATTATGCGCGAAGTAAAGTGCACCTGCCGACCTATCCGTTTCAGCGTGAACGCCACTGGGTTGAAAAAAAGACCTCAAAGCCACGCACTTACCAAGATCCTAAACTGCACCCTTTACTGGGCAAAAAGCTGCGTTTGGCTGACTCAGATAAGATTTACTTTGAGTCTGAAGTGGATGTGTCGGTAACGACTTGGCTGAGTGAGCATCGCTTTTTTGATGCCATGGTATTTCCTGCGACGGGTTACCTTGAGATGGCCATGGCTGCGGGTAAAGCGGTGACTGCTGCACAGGACACACTGCATATACAAGACATTAGGTTTGAGCAAGCTCTGATCTTGGAGCAGACAGGTTCTCAGATCATGCAAGTGGTTTTAAGCCCGAGTGAGCATGGCTATGAGTTTAAAATATTGAGCCAACAAGATGGATCAGTATGGCAGGTACATGCATCAGGGAAACTCGCCGCGAGCGTGCCAACCTCTTCGCCACGTGTAGTGACGTCAGCGGAATTACAAGCTCAATGCCCTGTTGAGTTAAGTGTTGATGAACATTACAGTATGGCCGGTGAGCGCGGTGTTTATTATGGACCAAGTTTTCGTGGCATCACGCAGTTGCAAAAAGGCAACTCAATGTCCTTGGCACACGTTCAATTGCCCGAATGTATCACCACCAATGAACTCTCTCACTATCATCTTCATCCAGCCCTGTTTGATGCTTGTATTCAAATCTTAGGTGCTGCCGTTGCCAAGCCTTCTGAAGGGACTTTTATGCCGATCGGCTTGGATGCATTGACGGTTCATCAGCAAGGCGTGCAACAGCTATGGAGCTTTGTGCGTTTGATTGAGCAAAGTGATGATCAAGTGATCACGGATATCGCCTTATTTGATAGCCAAGGTAAATTGGTTGCTGAAGTCACCGGATTTAAAATTGGCCGTGTGGCTGACGCGACAGTGATGCACCACTTTAAAAACCAGTCGAACGACTTTTATCAGATAGAGTGGCAACAACAACAGCTCATTTCTAAAGTTCACCTTAATAATATTGGCCAAGGTACTTGGTTGATATTGGCGGATAAACAGGGCACAGGGAAAAAACTAGCAGACAAACTAGAACAAGAGGGTAAATCTTGTGTGTTGGTTTATGCCAGCACGGGTAGCCGAGCTGATAGTGCCCAAAGTGAGAGTATTCAAAGTGATGCTAAATTATCAGTGAACCCATCCGATCCAACTGAATTTAAACAGCTTTTAAATCACTATTACACCGAGCAATCTAGCGCGCCTGTGGCGGTGATTAACTTGTGGAGCTTAGGCGCCCCTGATTCTGACGAGTTATGCCAACAATCATTGCTGCAAGCACAAGATCTTGTCTGTGCAGGTACCTTACACTTGGTACAGGCAATGGCTGAACTGGGCTGGTCGAGCAAGCTGTGGCTGGTGACTCACAATGCGGTCAGTACTGGTGCCAATATCTCAGAGATAGCCGTAGCGCAAGCGCCTCTGTGGGGCTTAGGCAAGGTGATCGCGATGGAGCATCCAGAGTTGGCCTGTACATGTGTTGACCTGAGCCAAATTGATGACATTGGGCCTTTATATGCTGAACTTGGCGCGGATAATAGTGAAGATCAAATTGCTTTACATGGTCATGATCGCTTTGTCGCGAGGTTGGTACAGCATGATCCAAAGGGAGTAAAAGATGAGCTAGATTTGCCTCAAGGCGCATTTAATATGCAGATGGCTGAAAAAGGTGCGCTCGATGCGCTGGCGCTTGTGAATGTCTCTCGCCCAGCACCAAAACAAGGCCAAGTTGAGATCCAAGTGCGTGCTGCGGGCCTAAATTTTAGAGATGTGCTCAATGCATTAGGCATGTATCCGGGCAGTCCCCCGTTTGGTGGAGAGTGCGCGGGCGAAATCGTGGCTGTTGGCGAAGGTGTCACAGAGTTTAATGTCGGGGATGCCGTCATTGCAGCAGCACCGGATAGCTTCAGCAGGTACGTGCTGGTTGACGCAAGTGAAGTGGTGGCCAAACCTGAGCAGCTTAGCTTTGAAGCCGCAGCGACTATCCCTGTGGTGTTCTTAACTGCTTGGTATGCACTGAACGAACTTGCCAAATTGTCTAAAGGGGAGCGAGTGCTGATCCATGCGGGTTCCGGTGGCGTTGGTATGGCGGCGATACAAATTGCGCAGCTTGTAGGTGCAGAGGTATTTGCCACCGCAAGTCCCAGTAAATGGCCGCAACTTGAAGCGATGGGCGTTCAATACATCATGCATTCTCGTACCACAGAATTTGCCGAGCAGATCATGGCAGTGACCCATGGGGAAGGGGTAGATGTAGTTTTAAATTCATTGACTTCAGATGACTTTATTCCAAAAAGCTTATCAGTATTGCGAACGGGTGGACGCTTTTTAGAGATCTCAGTGGTCAATACATGGCTGCCTGAGCAGGTTCAGGCATTTAACCCTGAATTGGCATACCATCGGATAAACCTAGCGCAATTGGGTCAAGACCAGCCAGATTTAGTTCAAGGCATGATGAAAAAGCTCATGTGGCTATTTAAGCAAGGTGAGCTTAAGCCTCTGCCATTCAGAGCTTTTCCAATTAGCCATGCAATTAATGCGTTCCGCTACATGCAGCAGGCAAGACACAGTGGAAAAGTCATTTTGACTGTGCCTTCAAGTGAGGAAAATCAGACACCTGTGTGCCAAGATGCGACTTATCTTATCACTGGTGGACTGGGTGATTTAGGATTAGAAGTCGCCACACTGCTAGCGAAGCAAGGCGCTCGCCATCTTGTTTTAACTGCAAGACGCGCACCGACGGAACAAGCCGCAAATGTGATTGCGCAGTTGCAAGCGACTGGCGTGCAGGTTCGTGTTATCAGGGCAGACGTTGCCAATGAAGCCCAAGTAACCGATATATTTAACCAGATAGACGCAGACATGCCGGCATTAAAAGGCGTTATTCATGCGGCTGGGCTGTTGGATGATGGCGTGCTAGTGCAACAAGATAAGGCGCGTTTTGAGCGCGTGATGGCACCTAAAGTTTTAGGCAGCTGGCACCTTCATACATTGACAAAAAATAGCGCGTTGGACTTTTTTGTGTGCTTTTCTTCAACGGTTTCTCTGTTGGGATCAGCTGGACAGGCAAACTATGCAAGTGCCAATGCCTTTATGGATAGCTTGGCTCACTACCGCAGACAAATGGGCTTACCTGCATTGTCAATAAACTGGGGCCCTTGGGCCAGTATCGGGATGGCAGCCAGAATGCCCGGTCACGAACGAGAGCAAAGTCGCTTGCATGCCATGGGGGTGACCCCAATTGCACCTGAGCAAGGCATGGCTCAGTTAACAAGCTTGTTGCACCAAGCCCATCATGCACAAGTTGGCGTTTTGCCAGTAAATTGGACCCGTTTCTTCAGTCAGTTACCTAAAGTACCTCATTTTCTATCTGTATTGGCTTCGGATGACGTGCCTGTGGCTAATACGCTTGGGATTAAACAGCAATTAGCGCAAGCCAGTGATGACGAGTACGCCCCCATATTGACTGAGTTTATTCGTAATAAATTGAGTGCAGTGCTTGGCATGACCGCAAGGCAAATTGATGTTCAACAGCCGCTAAATAGTATGGCGCTTGATTCTTTGATGACGATTGAGCTGCGAAATCGGATCCGCTCAGAACTGGGAGCTGAGCTATCCATGGCGCAAATCATGAAAGCAGGCACCACTGTATTAGACTTGGCATCAGAGCTAGATCCTCGGCAAGGGGTTAATGTTAAACCCACAGAGGCGTTGCAAGTGGGTGAAGAGGAGTTTGAGCTATGAGTGCGGCGGAAACGGTTCGTTCACTACTTGCTGATCTCAAGGAAATTGGCTGTCGGATTTGGGTTGAAGATGGCAAGTTAAAAGTGCGTACCTCAACGGCGGGGATCTCACCCGCTTTGAAGGCGCAGTTAAAGGCCAATAAGGGGGATATTCTCACTTATTTGATGCGGCCACCAAGTGCAGCGATTAGCCAACCAGAGCCAGATCACGCAGGCGGCTATTTGCAATTGCCTGCATTGCAACGGTGTGATCGGACGTCGATTTTTGAGCTGTCTTATGGGCAACAGGCATTTTGGTTTTTATACCAAAATGCGCCAAAAAGCCCGGCATATAATGTGGCCATGCCGTGGCGCATTTTGTCTAAATTGGACACTGGAGTACTTCAGTCAGCACTGCAAGCATTGTCAGATAGGCATCCATCGCTGCGAACCACATTTTTTGAGCAAGATGGGCAAGCAATGCAAAAGGTTCATGCTCATCAAGGGGTCGAATTAACGTTACAAGTTGCTGACAAAGACAGTGAAGAGGGCGTGTTTAAAAAAGTCAGGGAGGCTTATTTGCGTCCGTTTGACTTAGAAGAAGGTCCATTATTTCGAGCGCATTTAATCACTCAAGCAGAGGACAAGCATGTCTTATTAATGACCATCCACCATATTGTGTTTGATGGTTGGTCGTTATGGAATTTAATGTCTGAGTTTTTATCTTTATATGAGTCTATAAAGGGACATCGTCCTTCAGACCTATCGCCTTTACCTTGGTGTTATCAAGATTATGTCAGTTGGCAAAATGCGCTGTTCTCCAGTAATGCAGGAGAACGTCTTTGGTCTTATTGGCAAAAGCAGTTGTCCGATCCGCCAGCGCCCCTTGATTTACCGGCGGACAGAGCTCGTTCAGCGCAGCAGCTAAATATAGGTGCTTCCGTTAATTTTACTCTGTCAAAAGCCTTGACGGAACAGCTGAAAACGTATGTGAATGGTACTGGCAGCACCTTATACGTGGTGCTGTTGGCTTGTTTTCAAGTACTCTTGCATCGCTATACTGGGCAACAAGATATTTGGGTTGGATCAGCGGCGGCGGGTCGCAGCCTTGATGAATTTAAAGATATTTGCGGCTGCTTTTTTAATTTTATTGTACTGCGTGGAAAACTAGAACCACAGCAAAGTTTTGCCTCATTTTTGACACACATGCAGCATACGACGTTAGAGGCGTTGGCGCATCAAGATTACCCGTCGCTGTTATTAATTGAGCGTTTAGCGCTGCAAAGAGAGAGCGATAGGTTTCCACTTTTTCAGGTGGAATTTAACCTTCAACAACCGCAGCAAGGCCATGTGTTATCGCCCGCTTATTCGGCGACGAGTAGCAGTAAAAGTCAAACTATTCACAGTGCTGGGCTGACACTTGAGCCCTTTAAAATGCCTCAGCAAGAAGGCCAGTTTGACTTGAGCCTTGATGTATTGGATGTGGCTGGGCAGTCTTTATCAGGCATGTTTAGATATAATGTGGCACTGTTTGATGAGGACAGGATCCAGCGCATGCTGGGTCATTTTGAAGTGATTTTACAGGCGGTGGTACATGAGCCACACACATCGATTGCACAGCTCCCTTTGCTGACGGAGTCTGAGCAACAAATGTGGGTGAAAAAGCCATCTGTCAGCAGTGAGCATGTGCCAAGGACAACATGTGCCCACACCTTGTTTGAACAACATGCAGCAAGCAACCCAGATGCAACGGCGGTGATCTTTGAAACGCAGCAGCTGAGTTATGGTGAACTCAATGTGCGGGCTAATCGCTTGGCACATCATTTACGCCGCAAGGGCGTCGGCCCAGATGTGTTGGTTGGCTTGTTTGTTGAGCGCTCAATCGACATTGTGGTTGGTATTTTGGCAATCCTCAAAGCGGGTGGTGCTTATGTTCCCCTTGATCCTGAATATCCGGCAGACCGCCTGAGTTTTATGGTCGAGGATGCCGATCTTCAAGTATTACTGTGCCATGAGGCGACACAAGCGCGTTTGCCAAAGTGTGAGGTGCAGACGTTAGATATGTCCTCAGCAGCGATAGCAAAAGAGTGCACCGAAAATCCAGAGCCGCTCTGTGGTTCAAATAACCTTGCTTATATCATTTATACCTCGGGGAGTACGGGTAAGCCAAAAGGCGTGTGTGTTGAGCATCGCAACATTGTTCGGCTTTTTGACTCTACCCAATCAACCTATCAATTTGGTCGTGATGACGTTTGGACATTGTTTCACTCACATGCTTTTGACTTCTCAGTGTGGGAGATCTGGGGGGCGCTTATCTATGGTGGTTCGCTGGTTATTGTGCCCTATACGGCGACTCGAACACCGGCATTGTTTTATCAGCTATTGAAAGAAAAGCGAGTAAGAGTTTTAAACCAAACGCCGTCTGCTTTTTATCAGTTGATAGAGTATGAGCAAACGTTAAGTGCACCGCAACGAGCATCGCTGGCACTGCGTTGGGTCATTTTTGGCGGTGAGGCGCTCGCGCCAGCACGCTTAAAACCTTGGTATACACATCGCGGTGAGCGGGGACCAACGCTGGTAAACATGTATGGGATTACGGAAACGACGGTGCATGTGACTTTGCATGTGTTACAGCCACAAGATGCAGAGAATACCTCAAGCAACATTGGCATGCCTATCTCAGATTTACACGTCTATATCTTAGATCAATGGGGACAGCCTGTGCCTGTTGGTATCCCTGGAGAGCTGTATGTTGGTGGAGCTGGGGTTACTCGAGGTTATCTGAATAGGCCTGAACTTAACGCGCAACGATTTATTACCGATCCGCTGAACAGCGAGAGTGAAACACCTTGTTATCGCACTGGCGATCTTTGTCGACAGTTATCCGATGGCACACTCGAATATCTGGGCCGAGTAGATACACAGGTTAAAGTACGCGGTTTTCGAATTGAGTGTGGCGAAGTTGAAAGTGCATTGCTATCACATGCTTTGGTTAAAGCTGTGGTGGTTGATGCCTGGGGAGAAGGTGAGAGTAAGCAGCTAGTTGCTTGGGTTAGGTTAGATGATATGGCCGGTGATCCGCCGCAACTATATGATTTTAAATCACATTTACGCGCGTTGTTACCTGGTTGGATGATCCCAACGCGCTTTGTCTTTGTGGATACTTTACCACTGACGCCCAGTGGCAAAATTGACCGACGCGCATTAACCGTACCCGACGCGCAGCTGTGCGACACAAGCCCATCGTACAGTGCGCCGCGCAACAGTTTGGAAGCGGATTTATGTGAGACATTTGCTGAGTTACTTGGTACATCACGGGTTGGTATTCACGATAACTTTTTTGACCTAGGCGGCCACTCAATCTTATCAATGCGACTGCTATCTATACTACGAACAAGGCTTGGTATTGACGTGCCGCTCAGTGTGCTATTTCAACACCCGACTCCAAGTACCTTGGCGCTGGCAATCCAAGAGAATAAGCATTGGCAAGAGAGCCTGCTGGTGCCGCTGCAAAGTGGTGGCTCAGAGGCGCCACTGTTTTGTATTCATCCGGTGGGCGGCAGTGTATTTTGCTACCAAGCTTTGGCTGAATCACTTGGGACATCGCGCAGTATTTATGGTGTACAGGCTTTAGGCTTGGAGGGCGAAGCTGAGCCGCTCGATGATATTAAAATGATGGCTGCACAGTATGTGAAGGAGATTATTACACGTTACCCAGCAGGTCCTTATCACTTGTATGGTTGGTCGATGGGCGGCGTTATTGCATTTGAAATAGCGCACCAGCTACTTGCTGATGGGCGCGAAGTCGGCATGATTGCGATAGCTGATTCAACTTTGCCAAGCCTGAGTACAAACCATCAAGCCCCTAAAGATGATGAGGTCTTATTGCACCTGCTGGCTGAAACTGGTGAGCTCAGAGAGGCTGTATTTGCCGAGCTTCAAGATATTGAACCTGAGCGCCGCTGCGCTGTGTTGCGAGCACGTCTTGCACAGGCCAAAAATCCACTCGGTCCTGATGAAATAGCGCAATTGTTGCCTATCTATCGTGCCAACCTCAGTGCGCTATCAGCGTATCAAGCAAATGCCTTGAATAAGGAAATCCTTTACTTCAGCGCTGCAGAGCGTCTTGCAGGACAGGGCGACAGCTTGCGATCCGGTTGGCAAGAGGTTTCAACAAAAGTAGTGTCTTTTGAGATAGTGGGTAGTCACTTCACAATGCATGATACTGCGGGCACTGAGCAAATTTCAGAGCATATCACTGCGTATCTAACTAACTAAACAAAGCCATGATTGGCACCTAAGGCCCCGCACTCGGGGCCGAATTTAGTTTAAAAGCACATTGAGGTGATGTGAGAAGTGATGCCTAAGCTAAGTTCATTTTCACTGTTTGCTAGTTCACCATTGGGTGAAGTTGGCAATTTATAAATGTTTTAAAAATTAACGCTTACAAGGAGCGCAACATGAGCCACGAAGCATCATTATGGGTTGGTGGAACAGAGAACCCGCAAGCAAAAATGAGGTTATTCTGCTTTCCCGCCGCAGGTGGCGGCACATTGGCCTTTCGAGGTTGGGCGCAGCAATTACCTTCGGATATTGAGGTACGCCCGATAAGGTTACCGGGAAGAGAAATGCGAATTGGTGAAGCATGTTTTGATGATGCCTATCAAGCTGCCGACGCGCTGGCTGATGGTCTGAGTGACTATTTGGATAAACCATTTGCTTTTTTTGGCCACAGTATGGGGTCGTTATTGGCATTTGAATTGACGCGGGCCTTACGTCGACGCGGTGGACCAATGCCACAAATACTGATGGTGTCCGGGCGCCGCGCACCGAGTTTGCCGCTATCTCGGCCTTTTTATCATACCTTGCCAGATACGCAATTTGTTGATGTGTTACGCACACATTATGCAGGTGGCACCTCTGAAACCGTGTTGCAAGAAGCCCAATTGATGGCACTGTTTATGCCAGTCATTCGTGCCGACTTTGCCATCACAGATGTTTACAGCTATGTATCCGAAGCGCCTCTTGATTGCCCTATTCATGCTTTTGGTGGTGAGGATGAGCCCGAGTTTGGTGTGGCTGAGCTTGACGTTTGGCGCAATGAAACGAGTGGCTATTTTAATCGAACATTATTTGCAGGCGATCACTTTTATCTAAATGAGACTAGTCGCGCTGCGCTACTTAGTTACATTTCTGAAGTGCTTCAAGCACAGCTTAGGGCGCAGTGATGAGATTTTTAGGAAAATTTTTGGGCAAATTTTACGGGTCGCGTCGTTGCAGGTGTTTTCATTAATGAAACTGGTGAATTTGGTCAAAAGAGGCAAGCAAAAAATGGGCATACGGATCTGCGTATGCATGGGGCACCGAGAAACAACAATGATTAGAAAAGAAGGATAATTTTGTGAAATCTATGAAGCGTCCATCAGACTGTGAAAACCTGACGGACATCCGTCACGGCATTGATTCCATTGATCAAGAGATCATCAAACTGTTGGGAGAACGCATGGAATATGTGTTGTCCGCTGCGCGTTTTAAACCAAACCAAGCCAGTATTCCTGCACCAGAGCGGGTTGCCGCCATGTTGTTGGAAAGGCGTCAATGGGCTGAGCAACACCAGTTGCCAGCTGATTATATTGAGTCGTTGTACCACGGAATTATTCAGTGGTTTATCAGCCAGCAAACTCAGCATTGGCGAGCTAAGCATGGGTTACCTGTTGATGAGGATTAACCGCTCAATTTTTTGCATATGCCAGTGATAGCAGTACTGAGCTTAATGTGTAGCTCAGTGCTGTATTTTTCTGGTTCCTACTTGTACAAGGAAATTTAAGAAAATGAAAATGTATCTTTCGATTAGACACATGATTTATCAAATACGAAAAAACATCTGCCAAGTCGGATTATTAGTGTCTGTTCTATTTTGCTCAATGCACAGTGTGGCGCAAGTAAAGCAAGACTTTGATTTTGATGTCGACAATGCGGCATTGGATGTTGTTGGTTTTGGTAGTCTGCCAGCTCTGCGCGAGCACGTATCGGCAAATTATGGTGATGCATCACTGGTATTTCGTTATGCAATTTTGCTAACAAACGCGTGGTACGATGCCACCGCTGCTTATCACCCAACTGCGGTTGGTGTCTATTCGCACTTAGGCCGCAGACCGCAAAGTGAGGCAACAAACAGAAATATCAATATTGCCGTGTTTTATGCGTCATATCATGTACTCAATAGCTACATGCCAACGTACAAGCCAACTTGGCGTAAGCTATTGCTTGATGTTGGCCTTGACCCAGACAACAACAGTACAGATATCACCACACCGATTGGTTTAGGTAATGTGGCTGGTAAAGCGGTTGTCGCAGGCCGCCTTAACGATGGTATGAATCAATATGGTGATGTCGGCAGAACATTTAACCCAACGCCTTATGCGGATTATACAAACTACAAGCCAGTCAATACGGCGTATAAATTGAAAAACCCGTCACGTTGGCAGCCAGATATGCAGCGCAAAGGGTTGGGCTTGTACAAGATCCAACAGTTTGTAACTCCACAATTTGCATTGGCAGAACCTTACTCATATGAAGATCCGCGTGATTTTGAAATGCCGCCTCCGCACAATAGTAACCACCGTAATCGCAAAGCATATCGTCAGCAAGCGAAAGAAGTACTAGAAGTATCGGCAAACTTAACTGATGAGCTTAAGCTTAAAGCTGAGTTATTCGACGATAAATTCAGTTCATTATCTTACTCTGTTGCATCAAATACGACCGCGAGAAACTTACCGCTTCTCGACTTCATGCAATTTGAATTTGTGGTCAATATGGCAACATTTGATGCGGGTATTTTTGTTTGGCAAGAGAAATACAGATATGACGCTGTAAGACCTTTCAGTGCAATTCAAAAGCTATTTAAAGATAATGTTGTAGAGGCATGGGGCGGTCCAGGTAAGGGCACGGTTACCATGAAAGGCAGAGACTGGAAGAGCTACCTTGAAGAGGCCGACCATCCAGAATATCCGTCTGCATCGACTTGCTTTTGTTATGCGCATGCACAAGCAGCAAGGCTGTATTTTGGCGATGATAACATGACGTTTAACTTGACTTACCCTGCAGGTAAATCACGTATTGAGCCGGGTGTGACACCAGCGAAAGACACACTAATCACCTACAATACATGGTCTAAATTTGCAGAAGAATGCGGGCAAAGCCGTGTATGGGGTGGCGTACACTTCCAAGCAGCTGTTGATGAAAGTGCTGAGTTTTGTCCTATGTTTGGAAACCTAGCACACGACTATATGACAAAGTTAGTAAACGGTACTGCTGAGCTGAGAGCGCCGAGTAAAGGTCGAGACCTAGACACCTTGCCAGAGCGCTTTAAGTTTACAAAGCCGTCAGATAAAGATGATGATGACGAAGATGAAAGCTAATTTAATCGCTGGTGGTTAAACTCCACGGCGATTAATGATAGAAAATCAATGAGCGCTGATCTAACGTTGTGAGCACCTCACATGTTTGATTGGCGCTTATTTAATTGTGTTTACTACTTTTAATTCGTAACTTATGTGGTTTGTAAGTGGTTGCAAACTAAAGGGGGTGATTTTAGTTCCTGATATTGGTCTGGTTTTTATTGAGAATGATTTTTATTCGTGATAGTGTCATGGGTACTGAATAACATAGTTTGTTCAGTTGTCGTTTTCAGTCAGTAGTATTTTGTTCAACAACCTTTTATCAAGAACTTATAATGTATTTGTCTGTAAAGAGTAAAAAATCCTTGAAGTCCCATGTTGAGTCGCTCACAGGGTCAATCGAACGATATCGACTGGAAGTTAATCGCTTCCTGACCAGACGTGTGGGCTGTGCCGATACGGCTGCTGACATTTTCCAATCCGTCGCAGAAAACCTGCTAAAGCGTGATCCAAATCCTCCCATTGAAGATGTTCGAGCGTTTTTATATCGAGCCGCTAAAAATGCAGCGTTTAACCTGCAGCGCTCTGAGCGCACGAGAGCTGAATTAAATGTTTTGATCGCACCAATGATGGATGAGCGGGATGAGCGCACCCCAGAGACCATCGCAGAATCTGGGGAGAATGTTATAAAAGTTAATCAAGCTATTCAGGACTTACCGATACTAACGCGTCAAATCTTTACCATGTATAGACTTCATGGGATCAGCCAAAAAGACATCGCCCAGCAGCTAGGAGTCAGCCTTTCCACTGTGGAGAAACACGTAAAAAAAGCACTTTCTCATTGTTTCACATGCCTTTATGACTAAATATTACGGTTTTTTACGCGTGACGTGTATTCTATAATAGGAAGACATTGAAGCCTTTGGGCTTCATAGGACACGATACGTTAATTGAGGAACAAGCTGTGAATAACCAACAGCCTGACAAGCGCCTATTAAGAGAAGCGTTTGACTTAGTGGTCGCAGTTTACGATGACCCAAAAAGTAGATCACAGTTGGATGCTTGGCGAAAGCAGTCACCCATGCATGAACAAGCAGCAGCAAAGGCGGAGGCTGATTGGGCGATCTTGGGTCTGGTAGAGCATGTGTCTTTATCTCTTTTTGATAAAATTAAGCTCGCCATTCAATTGAGATTGGAGCGTTTTGCAGAAGCACCTCTTAAACTTATTCCTCCTCTAGGTATCGCTATGGCTTTATCGACGCTCTTGTATGTCAGTGTCGATGAGCAAGCCCCTACTCCCATTCAGCCTTCAGTCGTTAAGGTGGTTACTCCGACTAGTAAGCCCAAAGTGTCGACTAAACACTATCAAACTGCATGGGGACAACAGCAAACTGTTGAGCTAGAAGATGGCACTGAGGTTTGGTTAGATTGGAGTACTGATCTTAAAGTCTCAATGACGGACTCAAGTCGACATGTCTCTTTGCTCAGTGGTAAAGCGCTGTTTAGTGTGCAGCCCGATCCGAACCGGCCTTTTACAGTGACCAGTGACAGTGCAGTTGCAACGGTACTCGGTACGCAGTTTGTGGTGAGCAAACTGGACCATCAAGCGGTAGAAATTGAAGTATTAAGTGGTGCGGTTGGTGTGAGTGACACAAATCACAATGTGACCAAACAACTAGGTGAGTCTGATGTTGTAAGGGTCACAGATGGCAAGCTCAGTGAGGTCAAAACCAGACCTTTGGCCGAGATAGGCGCATGGCGAGACGGCATCATTGTGTTTGAGCAGAGGCCGTTGATTGAAGCACTTGAAGTCCTGCAACCTTATACTTCTTATCTATTGGACACCCGCTATATTTATGATGGGGAACGCCCAGTTTCAGGTACATTCATTCTGAATAAAGGGGATGATGCCCTGCGAGCTATTATGCAAAGTTACCGCTTAAGTGGTGATGTAGAAGGTCGCAATACATTGGTACTGCGTTCTGAAACGCCTCAAAGACCTCTCTAGAAAGTTTATTTTATTTTTTTGATTAATTTTTTACGGGTACAGCCAGCTTAATTGTCTACCTAGCTAAGAACCGGTGAGTTTGTCACCGGAGTCTAACACTGAATGGAGACATCAAGCATGGTATGCATGGAATACCGAAAGAAAAATAATCGCATTAATTTATTGTGTTCATTGGCGTTTGTGCCTGCTTTAATCACCGCGCCAGTTGCAATGGGCCAAGGCGCAGTTGATGGCAGCGCGACTTATCGATTTGAGATTCAGGCTCAGCCATTGATGAAGGCGCTGCGAGATTTTACGGTAATAACCGGGCAACAGGTTGTAGTGCAAGTTGACGACATTAGCCAATATAAAAGCGCAATTGTTTCAGGGAATTTCACAGCACAACAAGCGTTAGTACAATTAGCTGCGAGTAATGATTTACGCATTGCTCAAACCGCTTCGGGTGATTTTATACTAGAGGCGGACGTGCCGAGCAGCAAGCCTGAGGCGAGTAAGATTGAGCAAATCGTCGTCGTGGGCAGTAAAACAGGTGAAACACGACAGGAGATCGCATCTAGCGTTGGGTATTTTGGTGAAGACCAAATTAAAGACCAAGTCATTTATAATGTTGAAGATGCCTTTGATCGTACCGCAAATGTTTCAATAGGCAGCTCGATTTCTGGTGCATATAGCATTCGAGGTGTAAATACGGATGGCATTGCAGGCTCCTTGAATAGATCAAATGCGCTGGCATCCATTCTGATAAACCAAGTTGCCATGGGCGTGTCTGCTGGTAACTATGTCAAACCATCGCTGTTTGATGCAACTTCTGCTGAGGTGCTACGTGGGCCGCAGTCTTCATTACAAGGGCCAAATGCACTGATTGGCTCTGTTTATATTAATTACAATCGTCCTGATTTTTATGGCTATGAAGGTGCGGTGCGAGCAGAAGCCGGGCAGTTTGATACCATGCGCCTAGCACTGATGCAAAATTTTGTATTATCCGAAGACACACTAGCTGCAAGAGTCGTGGTCGAAACACGTCAATCTGATGGTGATGTGATCAATACAACCACTGGCCGTGAGGATATTCAGAACGAAGATGAGGAAACAATTCGTTTGGCAGTTCGTTGGCAGCCTCGTGGTGATGAGGATTTGGTGTTTGATTTCACGTATATGCATAATAAATCAGACACCAATGCAACGCCTTTTGTGGCGGCTTTACCTGACGGCGATATTTTTCATGGTGAACAAGTCTACAATATTGAAGGTGACTTCCCTTCTGACTTTGATTTATTTTCTTTAGAGGCCAGTTGGCAAATAAGCGATAAGCTTCGTTTTACCTCGGTTACAGGATTCAATGATTTTGGTGTTGAGCAGCGTTTTGAGGGAGATCACACTGCTTTTGACCTGTTAGGTGTTGACGGCTTTATGAATGAAGAGCTGTTCAGCCAAGAGTTTCGCTTTAATTATGAAGGAGAGCAGTTTTCTGCCTTAGTCGGTTTATTTTACTCTGATGGAGATTATAACAATGGCTTCACCGGAGCTGGTGTTTTTCCTGACGGGCAAGGCGGAGTTGTGCCATTTAACAACACTGTTGAAAGTACAGAAATCATTGAACAGCAAGCCTTGTTCGGCCAACTAAATTGGCAACCTATCGAAGATTGGGAATTTAAATTTGGCGCGCGTTTTAACAAAGAAGAGCGCACAACAAAAGATTTTAAGGACAATGGCTTTGTCAGTGATCAGACCGCTTCTGAGTCTTTCAGCCAATTTATCCCATCTTTTACAGTCGCTCACGATGTCAGTGACATTACTCGAGTCGGTGCCAGTTACAGTCGAGGGTTTCAAGCCGGTGGTATTTCTTTTGCGATGTTCCTTGGAGAAGCGACGCCATACGGAGAAGAGTACATTGATAACTATGAACTCTTTATGCGCAACCAGCTCCTTGACGGCAAATTGTTATTGAATGCTAATTTGTTCTATTTTGATTGGTCAGATCAACAAGTCACTATTACCTTACCAGGTGGCTTACCGGGTTTTGATGACGCGGTGGTTAATGCTGGTAAATCAAAAGTCAGTGGTGCCGAATTTGAAATTGAGTATCAGGCAACCGCTGATTTAAATCTATTCGCAAACTTTGGTTTTATTGATACTGAATTCAAAGAGTTCGTTACGAAAGGTATTGATCTGGCGGGGATGTCCTTTTCTCAAGCCCCTGAGTTTACCGCAAATTTAGGTGGTTTATATCAAAACGATAATGGCTTTTTTGTCTCTATGACTTACAGCTATACCGATAAAACATATTCTCGCATTGATGCCCCTGAAATCACCAAAATCCGCGATCGTAGCCTTTTGAGTGGCCGGATCGGCTACCAGCAAGATGATTGGAGAGCCTATGTTTGGGGTAATAACCTGCTTGATGATGATTATGAAATCTTTGTCCAAGACGGTAGAGACTTTGGCCTGCCCGGCGCTTATGGCAGCATCGGTGAGCCGCGCACGATAGGTGTTGGCTTCCAATTAGATTGGTAAAGCAGCCGACGTGATGGTGTAAAAATCGATGCAGTAAGGAACGCGTTGCTCATTGGGTCATGCGTTCTTTTTAGACAATATTAGAAAGGAATGAGTGACAAGACATGACTGAACAACAAGTGAGCAAACGTGGTCTGGTAGTGAAAGGGCTAAGGAAGACTTATAAAGGCGGTGTCAGTGCGCTAAATGGCGTTAACCTTGAAGTGATGCCTGGATTGTATGGGTTACTCGGGCCTAATGGCGCTGGGAAAAGTACCTTGATGCGTACACTGGCTTCTTTGCAGCAGCCAGACTCAGGTTCAATTACTCTTGACGGTATCGATGCATTAGCAGATCCAGATAGTTTGCGTTTTAAACTCGGCTATTTGCCTCAGCAAATTGGTGCATATCCAAATGTATCTGGACGCGATTTACTTGAGCGTTTTGCTTGGTTAAAGGGTCGCACGGATAAAAAGGTGCGTAAGCAAGAAGTCGAATACTTGCTTGAGCGTGTTAATTTGGAGCGTGATGCACACAGGGCTGTTGCTACCTATTCAGGTGGTATGTTGCGTCGTTTTGGCATTGCCGTTGCGCTTATCGGTGAACCTCGTTTACTCATTGTTGATGAACCAACTGCGGGTTTAGATCCGGCAGAAAGAAGTCGTTTTCATCGTATTCTTGCTGATATTGGCTCTGATGCAGTCGTACTTTTATCGACGCATATCGTTGAAGACATTGAAAACTTATGTACACGACTGTCTATCATGGCCAAAGGCCGCATCGTTGCCGCTGGGACGCCTGATAGCTTAAAGGCGAGCCTCAAAGGACTGATTTGGGAGAAGGAAATTTCACGCGAGCAAGCTGTGCCAGATGATGCACTCCATGCGACAGCGACACCTTATGGTACGCGAGTTGTTATGGCTGGTGAAGCTTTGGCTGGGTATAGCGAGCGTACGGTGCGCCTTGAAGATGTTTATTATCATGCCTTGCGCAATGCGCAAGTCGAGGAGGTCTGATGGGACATTCTCGCACCAGCTTCTTTTTCCAAGAAGCCGCCAATGAGGCCAAGCTGGGCTTGAAGAGCTTGATCACGCCCATTGTCTTTTTCGGCCTGACAGCTTACATGCTTATTTTTTTACTCAACGCAGATTATATGCGCAGTATGGGCGCTGTGGACATTTATCGAAACAGTCCGCACGTGATTTATTTGATGGTATCAGGGCAAAGCTTGTGGCTATTTTTTGCATGGGCATGGATTTTTGCGCAAATTGTTGTTCGAGATCGTTCAGCCGAGCTCCATGAGGTTGTTCTAGCAAGTCCCATCTCGCTGCGATTACTACTTGCTGCGCGGTTTAGTGGTGCACTCGTCGTGGCTGTGATCCTAGGTTCTTCAATTTGTGTCGGCTTACTGATGGCGCCAATCCTCGTGACATTTGGTGCACTTCCGCCTGATGCTGTCGGCCCTGTACCTTGGGCGGCAGCTGCGGCTTCCTTGCTGGTATTTACCATTCCCAGTGCATTTGCCACTGGTGTGCTGTTTTTAGCTGGTGCATCATTAACCCGTTCAAATACTGGTGCGTTTGCCACTGCAGCAATACTAAGCCTGATTTGGATGATTGGTTTAGTTGTATTGCACGAGGGCGGAGTGAGCCCGATGCTTGCCTCCATTATCGATCCCTCTGCTTATGTGGAAGCTGAGCGACAAGCTTTGATATGGACACCTGCTGAGAAAAAAGTCGCGATGATTGGTCTGACAGATATGTTATTGATAAACCGTGGATTGTGGTTGTCTGTTGGGTTAATCGTGGGGGGCATACTTTTAGTTCGATTACGCCGTGAGCATCTTGCAATGGAACGCGCTCCTCGTGCACAGGCTCGCAAAGGCGCGTCAGTCTCAAAGTATTTAGCAGCGCCCGCAGGATTAATTGTCAACCCTAATTGGTGGCGTACTTTGGTGGTGGAGTGTACCTGGCATTTAAAGATCTCATTGCAGAGTTTTGGGTTACGACTCGCGCTACTACTACTCACTGCAATTGGTGTTGCCGCAGCATGGGTAAATTCGATTGGTCACATTGACGGTCCTTTGGTGCCCACACCTCAGGCATTAATTTACTTTATGGTCGGGTTCTTCTTTGTTTTTATTGTTTTTGTTGTGGTGGGCTTTGTCGGGGCATTAATGCGCCGAGATGATTGCGATGGCTTCATTGAATGGTTAGATACGTCACCGGTGCCACTTGGCACGAGATTGTTCGCACGTTTTATTGCCGCACTGGGACTCACAGCGTTACTATGCTTGGTACCCGCTGTCGCATCGGTATTAATGACGGCAATCGCTGCGCCTCACGCTCTTGATATCATTTATCCTTTTGCCTATGTATTGCTCACAGTGTTTCCAGCATTGGCTGAGTTATGTGCTATTGCAGTGCTGGCCCATGCTATTTTCCAACGCGCTGGGACGGCCTATGTTGTATCGATACTCGCTGCGTTTATCGCGATTGTGAATCATGAAGTGGAGCTGGTGCAATATACACCCGCTGCGATTGGTACGCCTATTCATGCTTACCCATCTGAACTGGCTGGTTGGTCTCCGTGGATAGCGATGATTGTTGCCCTTGCCAGCTTAAAGTTGTCCCTTGCCTTCTTGTTATTTTCTGGTAGTTGGCTTGCTTGGCGACGGGGGACCGCATTGACTCTGCGCGATCGTATTAATGAGGCAAAAAGGCGTGTGCTCGGCACTGCAGGCATAACTGCCACGGCCGCTCTGTCCTTGGTATTTGTGTGTATTGCTGTGCTGAATACTCGGTTTGTTGATGAGGGTGGATATGCTTCTTCAATGGATGCATTGGCACATGATGGAAATTGGGAGAAAAAGTGGTGGAAGCAAGCATCCCCTTATTCAATCAGTGGCGGAGAAGTGCTAATACGCCTCAACCCATCAAATGGGACTGGTGATGTCAGCTGGCGTTTAGAAGGTGTGCGCGCACAAAGATTGCATGGCACGTTACCTCATGGCGTTGAACTTGTTGGCGCGACACGAAAAGACGTGTCACTTGATTTTGCAGTGGATAGTGAGCATTTTGTTGTTGAGGCTGGCTGCTTGGTAAATTGTGAACTGGCACTTGAGCTGAACATTGGCGCTCAAGGTTGGCAGACAGAGGCGGCACCTTGGCTAGATAAAGCCAGTGTTTGGCTGCGTGCACACGATGTATTACCGGTATTAGGTCATGACCCACAGCGTTTGGTTCGCTCTATTGGCGATCGGCCCCTGCTCGGTTTATCGACACAATTGCCAGCAATCCCGCAAGCTGCTGCACTAGCCTCATTAGAGGGTGTTGCGCCTATGGGTGATTGGACTTGGTCGGTTGCTATCGATAGTGGCTCTGGTGAGTATCAGGTATTTGATAAAGGTGATATAGACGGGGTACTGGCTTTTGCATCGGTATGGCAGCGTGACGGATCATCAACGCATCAGCAATCTGGTGTTGAGTTTTTAGTGGGGGATGCTCGCCAACCGCTAGTCGATGGGTTTACGCAAGAATTGGTGTCATTGCAACAGTGTGTAGAGTCTGAATTAGGGGGGGCTTCCCCTATCAATACGGTGGTTCAAGCGCCACGTAAATCTGGTGAAATTGCGCTTTATAACGGTGTATTGTGGGCACCAGAAGACATTGCGTGGCAAAGTGACGGGACCGGCAGAGGTGCTTGGCAAAGGCAATATAACTTGGCGGCTGCATTGGCGCGTGACGCGATCAGCAGGCGAGGCGAGTTGCGAGACGAAGCTGGTGCACGTTGGTTTGTCGAGGGAGTCGCGGGTTGGACGGCACTGCGCTGTGTCGAAATTCAAAGTGGGTTTGATGCTGCAATTGCGGTGCGCAAGCGTGCCTCAGAACAACTTGCTGAAGAGTTTGCGACAACGGATAAACCCATTACCAAGGCAATGGATGGAGATATCAGTTGGCTTGGGCTTTATGCCGCTTTATCTTTGGATAGTTGGGGCGCATCTGAGTATCGTACACCCAGCTCTATGATGACGGTGTTTGAGGGCATTGACTCAGGTGATTTATTGTCTCGTTTGTCTAAAACTGTCGGGAATGACTCCCTTGAGTTGCTCATTGGTGCACCAAGAAGCAGTGATGTGGCGATAAAAAACAGCGATACAGGTGTTGAAGTGTCTGTGTTAAGTTGGGTTTGGAAAGAAGGTGGCTGGCATGCACAACCAGCGCTGCAAAGGCTTTTACTCCGTGGCTCTGACATGCATATGCAGGAATATATGCCACAATCATTGGCTCAGCGCGGTGTTGAACTTGACGGTAGCTACTTGTTTTATGCAGGGATAGGGTATGAACGCTCAATCGATGACAATCGCTTTCAAAATAAATGCGCTGACACAAAAGAAAACAGCAAATGTGGCTCAGTTTCAATAACAAGGAATGCAAATGACCAATTTAGCAAGCAGTGAATTAGCGTCGAAAGAAAACGCACCATTTAGTATAAAACCACTGATGTTTGAAACCTTTGTATGCACGATGGCCGTGATGGCATTTGCTGCATTGGCAGGGCCGATAGCCCGAGTGATTGGGTTAGAAGCATGGCAAGTTGGTACTGCCATGACCGCTGCGGGTTTAGCTTGGGTATTGATGGCTCGTTTTTGGGGGCGCTTGAGTGATAAACGCGGGCGACGTCCAGTTATATTATTTGGCCTTAGCGGGTTTGTGATCAGTTATGCATGCCTTGCATTATTTATTGATTTCTCTATGAAAACAGCTGTTGCCCCGATATTGGCATTCATTGGACTGGTGATTGGACGAGGAGTTGCTGGAGTTTTTTATGCGGCGGTACCAGCCACCAGTGCAGCATTGGTAGCAGATCATGTAACGCCTAAACAGCGTACTGCGGCCATGGCTGGTATAGGTGCGGCAAGTGCGGCAGGCATGGTGATTGGCCCAGGCTTTGTGGGCCTGATTGGTGCGTATAGCTTAAGCATTCCTTTATACGTTACGGCCATTTTACCGGCCATTGCGCTGTTGGTACTTTGGCGCGTACTGCCTAAGGTGGAGCAACATGCAAAGCCTGATGGACACTCAGTAAGTTTGACAGATGCGCGAATTCGCAGGCCTGTGGCTGTGGCTTTTGTTGCTGCGTTTAGTGTTGCGATTGCACAAATTACCGTGGGCTTTTTTATTCTTGATCGCCTTCAACTCGATACGTCAGCAGCTGCGCGCGCTGCTGGTATTGCGCTTGCGATAGTGGGTGTGGCTTTAATTGTTGCGCAAGTCGCAGTGCAAAAACTGACGTGGCAACCACAGAGATTCATTATGTTCGGCGCGCTCATTGCTGCGGCGGGCTTTATAGTTGCCTACCTTTCTTTATCTTCGGTCATGTTATGGATAGGGTATGGCTTGGCAGGTTTTGGGATGGGATGGGTATATCCATCACTCTCTGCATTGGCTGCTAATTCGGTTGAAGCACATGAGCAAGGTGCTGCTGCAGGTACGGTTTCAGCTGCACAAGGGCTAGGAATTGTGACCGGCCCAATTGTGGGCACTGCCATTTACGGGTTAGATTATGGATTGCCTTTTGCGCTGATCGCAGTGATGTTAATACTGGCAGCGATATGGCGCTCACCTAAATAGCTTGCTAGCGTTTTATTAACCAAGGTGCGCTTTAGGTTTGAACTAAGTGCACCACTTATGGTTAAAAGGTGAGAAGAGATCAACTGCGTGTTGGTGGTACTTTGTAATTGCCAAAAAACAAGAGTAGATACCATGAGTTACAAGCAGTTAATCGAAGGTCAAAGATACCAGATAGAAGCCTATTTACGCGGGGGATTTAGTTATCGAAAAATGGCCTAGCGCTTAAAAGTAAGCCACACTACCATCAGTCGGGAGATAAACCGTAACCAAATTAGAGGTTCGCACTATTTGCCAGAAGTGGCTCAAGCTCAAGCACTCAAATGGAGGCATCAAGCGTCTAAGAAAAAGTTGAGTGATTTGACAGTTATTTTTGTTGAGTATGCTTTATCACTTAAATGGAGCCCTGAGCAAATAGCTGGGGTCAGTAAAATAATAGAGCTACCTGTAAGTCATGAGTGGATTTATTTTCACATCCAAAAAGATAAGCTTAATGGTGGCCAATTATACAAACAGTTACGTCATGGGCACCGGAAATATAGGAAAGGATTAAAGCTAAACGAGCAATTATTCCCAATCGAGTAGGTATTGAGCACAGGCCAGCTATAGTGGACTTGAGAACACGCCTTGGTGATTGGGAAGTAGATACGGTGCTAGGAAAGCAAGGTACAGGTGTAATCGTTAGCTTGGTTGAGCGTAAAAGTAGGTTGTACTTAATAAGAAAAGCGCCAAGTAAGTGAGCTGAAGATGTTAGCAAAGCACTTATAAGCATGCTATGGCGTTACCGTAAACACGTCAAAATAATCACAGCAGTCACGGTAGCGAATTCTACGAACATGAGTTAGTAGCGGAAAAATTAAAGACAGAGATTTACTTTGCCAACCCATATTCCTCTTGGGAGCGAGTGCTAAACGAAAACTTCAATGGACTATTACGCCAGTACATTCGCAAAGGAACAGACTTAAGGACTGTAACGGATAAAGATATTAAAGAAATAGCAAGGGCTTTAATTTTAAGACCGAGGAAGTGCCATGAGTTTAAGCAGCCGCAAGTCGTGTTTGATGAGCTATGTCATGTGGCTTAATTTATAGAGTGGTACACTTCGGACTTGAATTTAAGTGTAATTGATTTTTAATAATTGTAAAAGAATCTAATAAAGTGGCTTTATTAGATTCTGGTGTATATAAATAGCAGTCAATTTTTTAGTTAATTAAACTTTAAGTTGACTGGTTTATTATTTTTTATTTTATTTAGTATTAACGCTAACGTCTACAACCTTGCCGTTGTATAAGTTTATGCTTTCAATCTTTTCAAATGAAGGGACTGAATCTTGTGCGTAAGATAAATTAAGTACCCCGTCCTCATCGGCCATATAAATATATATTTTCTTACTATACTTATCTACGATGGTGATGTCGTTAAATGAATTTGAATCTAAATCTGCGACTTCAACATCAAAATAGCCATGTTCCAAGTTGAGCTCATTGAAATCAACATTATACTCGTTGATTAAATCATTAATAGAAACTGGTGCGATATTTTCTAATGCTTCAATACCGTTTGACGCTTGGGCACGTCCCATGTGGTTGGTCCAGTTTATACGTCTTGCCTGATCTCCATAAGCTCCATAGCATGTTAGTGTCCACATCTGTCTGCCAAAAGCCACATTAAAACGCTGTGTACCTGACTTAGGTAGCCTCGTGTTATAGCTCCCTCCTTGAATGGTACAGTATGAGCCATTAGAGCCCCAACGATGGTAAGTGGTATGTTGAAATGGATGAACAGGGCTAGTTAAAAAATAATATATTTTAGTTTGCCCATTTTGTAGTTCAATATTAGAACTTTCTGTTACACCAACATCAGCTTGTGAGAAAAAAGAAAGGCATGAAAGTGCAGCAAATAAAGTTTTTTTGTTAAACATAATTAATTTCCTTATAGTTATATAAATGCTCGCTAAAGTTATAGCGGCATTTTTATGCTATATGTATATTCTTTTAGTGTCAATTATAATTTTTATGTTTTTGGTGTTAATGTGTTGGTGAGGTTATTTGATTAATTAATTAATTTGATTATTTATTTTAATGTTTATTTTAATGTTTTTATGGCTCTTTGTTTACATAATAAAAAACAATTAAGTTAATTCTCCGATCTTACGTTTTTATTAACTTTCCATCCGAAAAATATATCTGACATAAATAGAGTGTCTATATATGTGTTCTCGGTGTCAGCACTGGGCGGGATCACACTTTGTAAAGAAGGTGAATCTATGATCTAATAGCACTAACTTTTTCACTTTTCTTATCGCAATGTCCTTATTTTCACATCTCGAATTAGTCAAAGAAAGCCGCTCTACAATTAACCAGCACCAAAATTTGGTAGATATTATGTTTCTGATAATAAGCGCCATAACCTCAGGCTGTGAAGGTTGGCAAGATATTGAAATATATGGCAATAAAAACTGCCATGGTTAGGGTGTTTTCGCCCTTTTGTACATGGTATTCCCACACGGCACAGCATCGCTCGTATTTTTCGAGGCCTTAATCGCGATTCATTATTGCTAGCACTGTACAGTTGGGTGAACCATCAACGAGACAAACCAGGAATACCCGTTATCGCTTTTGATGGTAAGACTATTCGGGGAGCGAGCAAGCGAGCTACCGATACACTTCATTTAGTTTCAGCTTACGACTGTGATTCAGGCCTCACTTTGCTTCACAATTGTGTCGATAGCAAAAGTAATGAAATTCCAGCGGTGCGTGAGCTACTTCAAATGCTTGATATTACAGGCGCGATGGTTAAAGTGGATGCAATGCATTACCAAAAGGATACACTAAATCAACTTATTAGCCGACAAGCCGATTATGTAGTGCAGGCTAAAGGCAATCAAAAGAACCTGTACTGTGCTATTGCAAATGCATTCCAACAAAAATTTGATGCTGGCGAAGGGGGGGATGGAGGTGAAAGTGGCTTCAGATAAGTGGCATTTCCGGGAGGAAATCCGTACTGTTTACACGCTCGACGCTACGTTGCTAGATAAAGGTGTTAGGCAAGATTGGGCTGCTATTAAAGCCATTATTGCCGTTGAGCGCGTACGGACTAAAGGAAAAAAACCAGTATTGATATACATTATGACTTATGCTCATCAACAGATAACTCTCTTATATCAAGCGCAATTCGACAGCATTGGCTGATAGAAAATCAACAGCACTGGATTCTGGATGTCGTGTTCAAAGAAGGCAACGGTGCAACCCATGACCCATTAAGTGCTCAGCATATGGCGCTATTTAGGCGGGTTGTTCGTAATATGGTTAAGCAGCACACAAAAAGTAAAGGCTCAATTCGCAGCAAACTCGTTGCAGCAAGTTTCGACGATGATTTTAGAGCTGAGCTATTGTTTGGTTAATAGGAGTTAACAAAGTGTGCTCGTACCCTGATATTTGAAAAATATTTTACAGGAAAGTATGAGGTCGGTTTTGCGAATACAATATTTAATTGGAATAATGAGTGGTTTAGTGTTTTTTATAGCTTGATGGGCTAATTAAAAAATTAACCCATCATCTTATATTAGGCAGTGAAGATTAAGCCATAAAAACTTTGCCGCCTAATATTGAATTAGTTCGGGCTTACAGTAACGGTAATAGTATCAGAGTAAGTACCTGCGTCATTTAAACCGTTTGACTGAGGTGTGATTTTAAGTGAAGTTGCTTGTGTTTCACCAGAAACACCTGTACCAGCTGCTGTTGCTTTTGAATGCTTGTAAGTACCTGTTTGTAAATCAATGCCAGATGTATCACCGATGTTCAGTGTATAAGCAATTTTACTGCCCTGTGCATTGTTTGCTACTAAGAAACCACCATTTGCAGAGGTATATTCTGTTGTTGCGTTTTCACCAGTGTTACACCAAACATCAAGAGTACCGATTTCTTGAGTTTGCTGAGTAGAATCAAGTTTCAGACCTGTGATGCTGTTGTTACTACCACTGCTAGTTTTACACATTGGTTCAATCGTACCTTCAAAAGTAAACTTCGCCTCAGTGCCAGTTGTACTTGATACAGCCGCCGCAGCTGTAATTGATGTGAATGCAGTTGCAACGAATAGTGATTTTAATAGTGTTTTCATGGCTTTTCCCCTTTAAAAAACAGAAGTAGTTTTTATATCTAATTTTAATTTCTAGGTGTGTTCACCTAGTTGGCTAATTAAAAGCAAAGGGTGTGCCAATAATAAAAATTTATTCCAAAAAAATTGTGTGTTTCGTCATAAAAGTTTGTTAATTCTTTTTAAATCATAAGGTTATCTTGGGTAAACGGTTAATGATAAATTATCTCTATAGTAACCGGCTGGCATTAATTCGACATTGCCCAAAATGAACTCAAAGCCATACCACTTATTTTTGACGCCTGGATTGAAGTTGTAACTACGATAAATCTGATCAGCTGACGACATTTTGACGTTATCAAAGCTGACTGAGTAATTAATAAGCGCATTGGTGTTGGTTTCATGACGCAAACCATTGAATTCTGAGTCCAAAACGATATCGTATGAGCTATTACTGAGGATTTTTATACCCCAATAAAAGCGCATATTACTTTTTAGCTCTCCGAGGTTAATTTGATATTGGCCGTGACTGCCGGCGATTTTGCCTTGGCTGTTGTTGTCTAGAGA
The DNA here is from genome assembly GCF_001625695.1 of Pseudoalteromonas luteoviolacea H33-S. Classification (GTDB taxonomy): domain Bacteria; phylum Pseudomonadota; class Gammaproteobacteria; order Enterobacterales; family Alteromonadaceae; genus Pseudoalteromonas; species Pseudoalteromonas luteoviolacea_B. The sequence goes on along the minus strand of NZ_AUXY01000046.1, from coordinate 89,414 downwards.
AATCGAAACTTGCGGTTCAGAGTAATAAGTCATGTCAAAATATTGTTCTTCAACGATTTGATTGTTTTTGACAATAGAGACTCTAATCGCACCGTTGTAAGCACCTGCAGGGAATAAGCTGTAATGACGCAGTCGAACCCACATTTGTGTGGTGCGTTCATTCAATGGTGATTTCCAAATGCCATTTCTGACTTTAATTTTTTTAAATTGGGCATCAAACAATTTGGCATACTTGTCTTGGGTTGGCCCTTCAAATACCATGGAGTAGTAATAGACGTCTTCGACCCAAATTTCATCAGCGCAGTTCAGTAGCTGCTCAGAAACTTGAACTTTTAGTGGTAAAAAAACGGTAACTCTATTTGTATGTTCAGTGATGATGTCGGTTGAATTAGAAGTGACCCATAAGTTGCCGTAACAGCTATACCAATCTGCGCGTGCCTTGGCACTGAGCATTAAAAAACTCAAAATCATTAAGGTCAAGACTTTGATTTTCATTATTGTGTGCCTCCTTTAGGCTGCGCAATGTGTGTGGAGATAGTACCTAGCCTAACAAACCTTTGTGCTGTATCTGCAATACTGAACTGCCCGCTCAGTTCATCCAGTTCAATACGATAGTGGCCAGTGCTAATACCTTCGACCACAAAGCGTCCTGTTCTATTGGTAAAGAATGCCCAGCTTTGCGCCTGTGTATCGGTCGTATTTTTATTATCCGAGTCGCCAGCGTACTGTTTGATGATACGTCCTCGTTTCATTGCAATTGGTGTGCCTGAGTGATCAACCAATGTGCCTATCACGGTATAAGATAAGTCAGAACCAATTTGAATATGATGTCCTGTCGCTGCGCCCCCGACCTTAACATACATACCAGGCCCCCAGTCATAGCCAAGTGGCGCATTGGGTACATCAATATTGAGTTGCGCTTTACTGTAACCACTGCCTAAGTCTATAAGTGAACCAATTTGATTGCTTGGCTTTGATTGAGCTCGTCCCGCTCTGTCGATATTGACCAGTACATCTGCGTCTTGCAACGTTTTATGTTTGGTAATAACCGCAAAGGGTGCTGTTGTGGTTGCACTCATACCGACGTGTCCGTCAGCAATACCGAGGCTGGTCGACAGATTTACACTGCTGGTACTATCGGAACCAATACCATAGCGAGAATAGTTGCTGGTACTGACATCCGCTCTCATCAATGAGCCGGTATAGCTGGCCTCTAATTGTTCTTGTCTAAAGCCTTCGCCTTGCTCTGCCAAGACTTGATAGCCGTAGTCATTGACAAAGTTGTAATTGGTTTTGCCATAACTGGCGCTGGTGACCTTTGTCCGGCTATTATATTGCGCTCGGGCTCTGTGGTTTGAACGACGGCTATCATAGTTCCAGGTAAAGGTGAGGAAAAGTCTGTTATCTGAGACAAACCGTTCATCTTCACTGTCGCTAAAGTTGTAACCTAGCCTAAAGCGGATATCCTCATAGCGTACATTGAATTCAGCAGTGATGATATCTGTTGTTTCATTGTCGTCATTGTCTGCACGAGCAGCATTGAGGTTAATATCCATATGTTGATTGATAAAATAACTGTAATCAACAAATGCACGATTTCGATTATTAATAGTATCAAACTCAAGCCAAGGAGTGTTGGTAAAGTTATGGCTGATCTCGTAGCCAAGGCGTAAGTTGGGTGAGCCAAAGTTACCATGACCCCAAACGCTATGTTCGGTTTCTACTGAATAAATATTACCGGTAGTGCCATCTTTCTCGCTCTGCGAGTAGCGCAATGAAAGATTACCGAGAGGTGTGTTTATGGTTGCCAAAGAGCCAATTACATGGCCAATGGGATGCACTGCACCGTTAAATCCAAAGGTAAAATTGTCACTTAAACCGTATTCGTAAGTACCAGATATGAGTAGATCGTCATCGTATTCGAAACGTCTTTCTTCAAATGTAGACAAATACCCAATGGCAAAAGAGTAGTCGCTTAAACCTTTGGCAAGTAACCTTGCATTATAATGTGTAGTAAAATTAAACTCTTCTGTTTCGCCATTAGGGTAGGTGGCAATAACGCGAATGTCGTTTTCGCCTGAAGTAAGGGGAAGGTCACTAAGGTCATAACGACCGGCATTTAGACGCAATCGAGAGATTAAAAAGTCGTTAATGTAGACTTCTAATATGGCCATGCGTGGGAGAACAAATTGTTGGCTATTACCGGGGGTTATCCTACGTTGTGGCTGCAGCTTAGAATAGGCTTTGCTGAAACTGAATCCAGCTAGCTGTGCGCCAGATAAATGTCCTGTGCTCGTTATACTGGTATCACCCAAGGTCAAGCGCAGTGGCTTGTTAGGTTGGTCGTAGTAAAGTGCAGTTTCTCCTCGGTAGACTTTGCTGTCTCTGCGACTGCCATCTTCCCAAAATAATGAACTGCGCATGTTGATACCATCCCCGCCACCAATATTTGAATTCATCAGCCACTCAAACTGTGATCTATGGTCATTATGATTGTTGAAACGTTCATGATTTAAATTGAGGTTGTTCAGCATGGCCCAATAAGCTTCCCCTTTGGGTTGCTCAAAATGGGTTTGTCGACCATATGATAAGTTGTCAGTTGCCATAGCTGTTTCTGACAGTGTCATATCAATGATGAGATCTTGAGGCTGTAATTTCAATTCAATACCTTGCGCCGCAAACTCTTCGGGTGTGATGGCTTTTTCACCTTGAGTGGTAAGCCACATAATGACATCTTGGCTTAGTTGGGGGCTTAGTTGCTGTTTAAACTCAGCAGCAGAGACAGATTTTAGTTCAAAGCCGTCTGTGGTGGCAGAAATTTGCCCCACCTCGGCAAGATATAGCCGTACTGGAAAGTCCATCTCGAATGAGGCTGAAAAAACACGAGTAGCCGAAAACAACAGAAGTGTGATTAACACACTTCGCAAATGAGTAGGCCAGAAATAAGCGCCTATTTTAAACATGGGCTAAATTACTTTTGATTAAATAGGCTGATAAGTTTTGCGCTCTTACTAGGCTTTTCATTCAGGATCGATTGCAAGTCAACTTCCATTTTATGTCCCGGCATGATAAACCGGCCAGAGGTGATAGATTGAAGCTGTGCCCACTCTATATTGGTTTCGCCATTATGGAACTGATAGTCAAAGGTCGACAAATCTAAAACGCGTTTCCCAGAATTGGCAATGGTAAAAGTGCAATCTTCAATTTTTTCACACTGGATAGAGGTTTGTGCTTGCGCATTGATCCCCTCTGGACTGACAAATACCAGAGTGGCGAAATTAAAGACCATTTTTACCCCAGATTTGTCATCTTCTTCAGGTAAAGGAAGCTGCTTAAAAACGATGCGGTATGAGTGCGTTTCTTTGAGCTCTGGTGAGCCCAAGTATTTGGCGCGAAATACTTGATAGCTGTTTGCGGCAACTTCGACCTGTGGAGGAAGTACGATGAAGTCATCTTCTGCAGGCACCAGTACTTCTTGCTGGTTTTCATCAAATGTACGTTTATATACTTCTATTTCGATTGGTAATGTGTTCTCACTGGGGTTTTGTAGTCGGTAAGTAACCAACGACTTTTTACCATGCGCTGCAAGGTCAACAATCATAGGTTGAACTTGGTAGGCCAAGGTTGGGAGTGATAACCAAAAAAGTAACAACATAAATAAACGCATTTGACTTCCAACAAACAAGCTTGAATATAAAATTTGCTATACGATACCTTTCCTATTTTCTAACACAAGCATAATTTGTGTACTTATGAGAAATAAGTCTTAGTTATTTCATCGATTTTGAGTATGAGACCGGTGTTTAATCAGCTTGTTTACTGATCAGAAAGCCGTGTTGCTAAATTCCTCTTTGTTTCATTGAGCAAGTTTAGGTACTGGTCAGGCCCTTAACCCCCAATTAATATACTTTTTTGAGTTTAATTATTTGATCGCGAGTACGAATTCTGGCTACCGAAATTTGATTGAGCTTGATGCTGAGCACGTATTTAGTTGGTTAAGCCAGATATTTACTTTATTAAATATTTCATCATGTTTGTTAATAAGTTGACATTAAAGTTGGTTTTTATTGACTATATGGTGTGCAAAATAATAACAAGGAAATGACATGGCAATAAAATGTATTAATAGCCGGGTGTGTGTACTCGCGTTATTTACTATCAGTAGTACGTCATATGCAAGCAGTCAATTCGCCCAAGTATCATTAGATCTAACTCACGATAAAGCTCAGTATCAAGCAGCATTGTCAGATATTCTTGAGTTCAGTGAACTGGTACATAGGGTGCGTTACTACTATCCAAGCCATGCAGTATCAAATACACAATGGGAGAATTTTTTAGAACATAGTATTAGTAAAATGGTGGAAGCACCTACTACAGAAAGATTAGACACGGGCTTGTCTTTGTTAAAGCAGGTCGCACCGCATATTTATCGCAGTGTAGATCAGCTACCTATATTTAGTGATACCGACGTTGTAAATACGTGGATAAATATCGGCGCAAGGACAATGAATGGTAATTTTCGCGCCTTACAAACCTTTGAGTATGGTAATATTTCTAATTGGGAAGTGACATCGAAACGTCAAGTATACGACGATGTGTATGCAGGGCAGCCCATCTTTTGGCCACTTTACTTAGAATATCAACAAGGCCTAAAAGGACAAGCTTATACAGCTTCCAATTTAAGTACTTCTTTGGCTTCCCCCCCAAAGTGTATGGCTGCACTGAGCATGATATGGGGAGAAACCAATCACTTTTGGCCGTATTTTGAACAAGTGCCGCTTAACTGGAAAAATAGCCATGAAAACTTACTTGCAGCTTGTACTGGGGACGCAAAAAATATAGAGCGAGAAGTACAAAGAGAGTTTACCAAGCTCCAAGATAATCATTTGTTTATTTTGTTGCCTGCGCAGTTTTCAAAATTTGGTGATTATCGACTTCCGCTTGATTTAGAGTACATTGAAGGCAAAGCCATCTTAAGTAAGAAAACGCATTATTTGACTTTGCAAGCTGATATTGGAGATGAATTGATTGCGATTGATGATGTATCAGTCGAAGATCTTATCAATGCTGAGCTAGGCAAAACATTTAGAAGCCCGCATGTTGAAAAAAGAACTGCCGTTTCTAGGTTTCATCGCAGTTATAAAACGCCGGAGCTTGTGAAGCTGACCTTTAAAAAGTTATCCGGAGAAATCTTCACCACTACAACGGGGACAGTGCATAAAGATGTCATGGGGCCACTGCATGATCATCGACCAGATCAGCCTTTACTAGAAGAACTCGGTGATGGCGTCGTTTTATTTAGACTGTTTAAAATGACTGATGAAGCAGCGTTAGAGCAAGCGGTAGAGGTGTTAAAAAGCGCCAAAGGGATAGTGCTGGACATGCGCAATTATCCTAGTAACTTCTCTTTGACGTTAAGGTTTTTAAGTTACTTTACAGATAAACTCACAACGGTTGGGCCTTTTATTGTTGCAGCTCAGAGATTACCAGAACAAGCGGACTCCTTTGTATTATCAGAACCACCAAGATTACCTAATACCGAAAAGCTGTTTAACGTGCCTACGGTTGTTATGAGTGAGCGGAAAAATCAAAGCGCCGGTGAGCACATGTTGATGTTTGTCCAAAGTATGGGTTTCCCAATTATCGGAGAAGTGACAACTGGTATTAATGGAGACATCATGGTTGGTGAAGTGTTTAAAGGTGATAACGACAGTGCGATTACATACGTGTATACCAGTAAACGCTCCGATCAAGTGGATGGCAGCAAGCTGATTGGCGTAGGTATTCAGCCGGATCACTTGGTACCAGTTACGCAAGTATCATTTGCTACAAACAGTGATATTCAATTAGAAAAAGCCCGGCAAGTACTTGATGATATGATGGGAAATTAGATATTAGCAGGGTATATGGCGCCAAATGGCGCCATATTGCTTTCAATGTAGATAAGGGAATAAGGTTAGATTTCAAATTGACTTGTTAAAATAAACTCTTTAATACCATTATCAAGCTTATCTAAATCTTCCCATTCGCTATAAATGTCTTCCAGCATGTGTATTTCGTCAATGCATTCGCCACCTTGATATTTCATGATAATTGGATGCAAAAAGCCATGTGTTGAAAACTTGGGTTTTTCGTTCTCATCTTTTGGCAGTTTGTAACTGAATTCAAGCGTATAGCCACTGAAATTTTTAAATAACTCTTCTTGTTCAAAGACTAATTTAGGGATACTTTCGTAGAACTGAAAATTATTTTGCGCATCAAGTGCGTAAACATCATATACGTTACCAAATAAAAACCAAATGGTGGTTGCACGTCGAATTTGCTCGCTGATGGCATCATATAAATCTGTTTCTGCTGTGATTGTTTGCTTAGCTTGCCATGTGCGATTTTGGAGCTTGTTCACTAGTATCTCGGCCAGCGTTTGTGCATTGTGTCGAATGCCATGTACAAAGGGGGTAGAGGAGTCTTTGTAATCATTGCACTGCATATTCGCGCCACAGAAAAACAGATTATCAATATTGGTACTTTGCCATTGATGGTTGAGCTTGGGGAATTTGTCCATCAAGCATAAGTCAGGCTTTAAATCAGCACTATAGTGATCAAAATTGCATTTAAAGCCACTGCAATTGACGATATGATCGTATGTGTTGGACTCTCGTTCTCCATCCTCTGAGAAAATCATATCCACTAAGTATTGGCCTTGCTCGGTCGGTTTAATTGACGCTATGGTGCCGTTTAGGATGGCATTTTGTTGCTTGAGGAAAAAGGTATCTAAAAAACCTTGATTGACTGAGCGCAAGTGCCCTGGGTAGTGGCTAACCCATGCAAAATTAAAGTCTTTAGGGCTTATTACATGCGTATTCGCTGATACTTCCATCAGGCTGTCAGCCGTTTCAAAAGCAGAGTTTCCTTTACCAAGGATCAAGATGCGTTTATTTTTAAATTGAGAGACATCATTGCTCATTTCTGTGTAGGGGATCACATGCTCGACACCATCAATATTTGGTACATTTAATTCCCCAATACCAGTTGCATCGACCAAGATATTAGCGTTGTAAGTTTTGTTGTTTCGACAGCTAATTACAAATTGCGAGTTGGTTTTTGTTATTGAATCGACATGGGTATTAAATTGGATCGGTAATTCATAGCGTGTGGCAAATTGAGCCATATACTCGACCAGCTTATCACTACTCGGGTAGTAACTTTGGTCAAAGTCCTTAAATGAAAAGTCATCATCATCATTGAGCAATGAATTCCAATCCCAACGCAGGTTTTTGGTTTTATCGTCGAATCCGGTATGCACTTTATTTATTGAAATAAGTTTGCGATGTACAGGGTATGTAGCGAAGAAGCTACCTGGAATATCGGCGCGTTCAAGCACAACATGAGACACGCTTGCTTTGTTTAAAAAGTAGCTGAGCTGCATGCCGGCAGGGCCTGCGCCAATGATAACAACTTGGTGGTTTGACTCCATTATTAACACTCCTTTTGTAATGACTTAGTCTGTTCACTGATTTTTATAAAGTGTTCGTTGGTAATGATTTGGTTGGGTGGCTGAGCAGCTGCAATTTTACCTTTTTCGATAACTAGCACCTGATCAGACAAATTGATACTGTTTAAGTTGTGTGTGATGACAAGGACGATTTTATTCCTCGCGATTTCTCTCAGGTGCTGATGCAGTATTGATTCTGTGGCCTTGTCCAAAGAGTTAGTGGCTTCGTCGAGTATGAGTATGCCGCAGTCACTGTATAGTGCTCTTGCAATGGCAAGGCGTTGTTTTTCGCCACCGGACAAATTGTTGGCATTAGTACTGATATTACTGTCGATTGTGATCTGATTGTTTTTTATAACGCGGTCAAACTGTGAGAGTGCAAGTGCGCGGTTAAGCCTCAGCTCATCAATCTTTTTATCGTTATCGACAAGCGTAATATTTTGCCAAATTGTGCCATTGAAAAAAAATGGGTCTTGCTCAATCAGCGCCACATGTTTGTGTGGACTGCCTTGTTGTGATTTTGCTTCAGCATCAGACAATAAGATTTTGCCTTGGTAGTTATAATACAGCCCGGAAATGAGTTTGATCAGGGTACTTTTTCCAGAGCCAGAGCGACCGACAATGGAATAAATATGATTGCGCTGAAAAGTGTAGTTGATCCCATTGAGAGCTTTTTCTTTATTATTCTGATAGCTAAACGACAAATCACACAGTGATATATGCTTGATATCTTCGGCAGATTTTGTGTTGATGGCGTGCAATTCGTAGTCACATTGCAATAACGTTTCTAAGTTGTTGATTGCACTTTTGGCTTTGGCAGTAACTGTATTAATATCGCTGATCGAGGCAAATGAATATGACATTAACAGCAATACCATCACAAAAGCGACCAGTTCACCTGATGCCATTGTCCCCGATATGACGTTATGCCCGCCAATCCAAAGCACCAAGATAACACTTGAAAATCCACCAAATATAATCAAGCCTGAGACAATAGACTCTAGCGAGTGTAGCCTTTTTGTCGCGCGGTAGACGTCACTTGCTTTTGACTCTATTTGCGTGGAGAGTAACCCTTCCATTTTGTGCACTTTGATAGATTGGATACCACTGAGAGATTCAATTATGGCGGCGTTGAGCATAGAGACCATATCCCGTTTATGGCTATTGGCTTGTGAGACTTTTTGGCTGATACGAAAGATCATTAAGATCACCACAGGCACGGCAACGATGGAAACTAAGGTCATATAGACATTGGTAACAAGCAAATAGATAAATCCACACAGCAAGGTGGCAGATGCTTGTATTAAAATACTCAAAACAAAGTGGACATAAACATTAATGGCTTTGATGTCGTAATCGACATTAGAATACAATTTAGACGGCGCTGTTTGGTCAAAGAGTTGCTGTTGCTTATACATTAAACGGCCAATGGCAAAGCTCATCAACTTGGTGCTCATCATTTCTTTGACATCAAATACGAGTTTTTGTCTCAGGGCATTGCTTGCTACAAAGGTCAGTAACAGAAGCAAAATGATGGCAACAAATTGGTTTAGTGTGGTTGCAGTGACCTCTTGCTTAAACAGCAGCTCAACGGTATAAGCAATCCCAAATGAGCTGCAAACGACAAGGACGTTTAGCATAACAATACACGTTATTGCCCAGTAGCGTTTGGCACATAACGACTTCAGTGTTTGATAAACGACCCCTTCTACATTGAATAGCATATGTTTAAATCGACTCTTCAATGACTTTTAATAATTTACCTGTGCCACAACATTTATCGTCGTAGTCTTCTACATGTCGGGCATTGATTACACGATCATGAGGGCAACCGCCATTACAAATTGAAAACCACTTACATTCATGCATGCGAGAGTGTGACTCAACCTCTTCCAGTACTGAGGTTTGGTTATGTTTCGAGTCGGCTAGCAGCGTGGCTAAATCTGAATCCAGCAATGATCCATAAATACTGCCAATGTCACCAACATATTTATCACAAGGCGACACGTCCCCGTTTGGCTCGATAGTAATGATCTCTTGTGAGCAGTTGCCAGCCCAATAACAGGCAGAGAGTTGTTTGCTCCTGTCTGCTAATACGTCCATAAAGTTTTCGAACATGCGGATCTGAATAATGCCGCGATATTGAGCATGCCAAACGGTATAAACTCGACTTAGAAACTCGATATACTCTTTGTAGCTAATATAAGCATCGCCAATATCATCACCGGGCTGTGCGCGGTTATCAGGAACAATGTTTAAAAACTCAATGTCATTGAGCTCAATCGATGCGAGGTAACTGAGCAACCGCTCCGGGCTTACATTGTACACATCTCTATCAACGACTATCAGCGCGCCATAGGGGATCCCATATTCTTGCAAACGCTTGATCCCTTCGGCAACTTTTAGGCTTGTCGGGCGTCCACGGACATCAAGCCGACGAGTATCATTAATCTCAGGCACCCCATCAAAGCTAATCCCAACGGCCATGCCAATACCTTGTAAAAAGGTGAGCCATTCTTTTGAGATATTCACCGCATTTGATTGCATGGTGTTGGTGATAAAGTGATCTTTGCGTTTGAACTGCTCTTGAAGCCAGATTAATTTTTTGAAAAACGCAGGACGCAACAGGGTGACTTCGCCGCCATGCCATACGAATTCGACTCGTGAGACATTGGGAATAGCCAAGATGCGCTTTACAATGGAAATGAGGTTTTCAAATTTGACCGTTTGGTTAGGTCCCTCAGCCCATGAGTGGCAATAAGTACACCTGAGATTGCAAAGTCGTGTGGCTTTTAGTACCACCACCACCTTGCTTGCGTTGAGTGGCTTGGCTTCGAAATAGGCGTCTTTCTCACGTCTAAATAGCGCAAGCTCTTCCTCGTCAAGCATATCACTATCTGGGATTTCACCTATCAATTGTGACGCTAAACGAGAGTATTGGTAATCCGTTAATTCTAGCTGATTGACGGGATTAACGGGTTCTTCTATTACTTTGACGGAAATATCTCCGAGCATGATGCATTCTCCCTAACTAATCAGTTCACCTTGAACCATTTTTACTTGCCGATTGGCCATGCTAGCCGCTTTATCGCTGTGCGTTACCATGACGATGGTGGCATCGCAGGCGGTATTTGCATGGTGTAGAATATCGAGTACTGTTTGTCCTGTTTTTTCATCCAAGTTACCTGTTGGCTCATCGGCCAAAATGATACTGGGCTGACATGCCATGGTTCTGGCGATGGCAACGCGTTGTTGCTGTCCGCCTGAGAGTTGGCTTGGATAGTGGTCGCGCCGTGATGACAGAGACAGCTTGTCTAATTCTTGCTCCGCTACAGCTGTGCGCTCTTTTAGTCCCACCCCTCTAAATTTAAGGGGCAGCATCACGTTTTCGATCACGCTTAAATCAGGGATCAAATTGAATGACTGGAATACATACCCTAAGTGCTCACGACGGTATTTGAGCTTCTTTTTTTGGGATATGCCGGTAACGCTTGTGCCGTTTAGCTCTATGAGACCCTGATCAATATTTGAAAAAAGACCTATCGCATTGAGTAGCGTTGATTTACCAGAGCCCGACTTGCCTGTAATAGCCAAAAATTCGCCTTTTTTGACCTGTAATGACACGTTGTTCAGTGCAGTCGTTTTTAACTTTTTGGTGTAAAAATGCTTATATACATTTTCTAGTTTGATCATGTTACTCAATGTACAGCTCCTCTTTATAATTCTTATTCCAATCCAAAATAATGAGCTCTTGGCCAAGGATGTTGGGGTTATCCACGAGCACTTTATCGCCAATCTGCTCCTTGATTTTCAACAGTGTTTTAACTGCTTTGGATTGGTTGCTTTTCAATAAATAAATAAACATGTCGTTATTTTCTTTAAATGTGGCATTCAAAGGTACGCTTGGTAGCTTTGTGTCTGCTGTGCCTGTGAGGGATACTTCGATAGATTGGCCAACTTTGACTTGCGTATTCATGCTCTGCTGGAAAGGCACTTCAAGGTGCATACGAAATTTACCTTGTTTTACCAGAGGGAAAATTTTGATAATGTTCAACGCAACATCGCGATTCTTGATGCTTCCCTCGGCTTGCATGGCGTCATGAACACGGCTCAAATAATACTCACTGAGCTCTACTTCAATTAAAAAGTCATCAATAAGATCTAAAGAACCAAACTCTTGCTTAGGTAATATCTGCTGACCAAACTCAATATCAAAGCCGGATAAATTGCCTGAAATAGGTGCTCTTATCACCAGCTGTTGTTCGCTTTCTTGCAGTTTGAGCAGGAGGGTATTGAGTATATCAACCGTATCGTTGATTTCGCTAAGTTGATGCTTAATATGGTCTTTCTGTGATTGGTAATAACTTGCCAATACTTGTTGTTTTGCTTGCCAACGGGTGAGGTTACTTTGTACGTCCTGTACTTCCGACTCTTGCGTTAAGTTGTTTCGTAACAGCTGCTGTTTTTGAGCGAGCTCCCTTTCCAATACACTGACTTGAAAAATGGCATCCTCTAATGATAGCTTTGAGGTTTTTAATTCCCGACGCAGATTTAAGCGCATATTTTTAAGGTTACTTATTTGTTCTGATATTTGCGCAATCTTTTCTGTGAGCTTGAGAATGTAATCGTAATTCTCTAACTCAAGGAGCACCTCGCCTTTTTCTACGAATGAATTTTTCTTGTTGAGATAATACTTAACGCGACCGCCAATATCTGAAGATAGCTTAATTGACTTTCTGGGTTTGATGGTACCCACAGCAGTGATGTTTGGATTTACGCTGGCAATTTTAACGCGACTAATGTCTTTAATCGGTATGCTGGAGATTGATTGATTGCTGTATAAAAGCCCTAGTGCAATTGACAGTATAATAACGACAATGGCAAAGATGATTTTAGCTTTGTTATATTTTGGCTGCTCTATGACTGTATCCATCTCATGGCTCCTTATTCTGACAAGTACTTTTTACTTATCACGCCAAAATTCAATGAAATGATAAAGGCGATAAGTGTCGCGACAACAAAGAGCGATAATGCATAGTGGTAGAAGCTAAACTGCATATGATCTAGAGGGATTAATTGCTGGTAAAGGATGATATAACCCAGCAGCACCCCAATGAGTGATGAAGCCAAGTATAAATAGACATTCTTTTTAAATATAAAGCTAAAGATGGCGGTTAAGTCTGCGCCAAGTTGTTTCATAATATGCAGCGAGTCGCTATGTCTTTCAGCATCTACCAGTGAGTTAGCAATGGTGTTCATCGCAATCAAGACGATGTTTAAAATAACGACAAAAAGCAGGTAGAACACGATTTTACTTAAGTCTGAAAATTCTGCGTCTAGGGCTTGTTCACTAGAGTTTAGGGATAATTGAGACACTAAGTTTGCTGGACTGTCATGCTTAACCAGTAAGGTATTTGCCTTCGTGTCATCAAGCACTATCATGATGGGATCAAAGTCAGCTTTCACTTTACCTAGATAGAAGTTACTCACGACTTGTACAATTTCAATGTTAGTCAAACCTTCGCCAAAATCGGCATAAAATTGATGGTTGATGAGCTGATCTACCTGAATATTGTCGAACAGTTTGGAAAAGGCTTGGGTGACAATGACGCGAGTTTTGCCATCGTCATTATTTACCTTGTCTAGCGCTAAGGTTGTTTGGTTGCTGCTTATTACTTCAAGCGCCAGCACTTGTGAAATAGTAGGGCCTGCAAAAAAGTAGTGGACAGGTGTGAGCTGCTCATCCAACTTTTGCTGAGCTGTTGATACCGAAATGTAATTCGCTGATTTATCGAAAGGGCGCCAACTACTCACTTCTGACACCCTACCGTGGTTGGTATTTATGTTATCTCGAATATGCGTGGGAAAACGGTCATTGTGTCCGTCTAATTTTGCGTAATGTGTACGGCTAATATCATATCCATAGTCCGCTTGTTTAGCGGAGAACAATTCGTAGGTCACACTGACAGCGACAAACATAACCAGAGCAGTGATGAGCGTTTGCATGACAATGGTCAATTGCGTCATCCAGATGGTGCTCACGCCTGCTGATCTTGAAATTGTTTGATCTTCTTGTGACGCCACAATTTTACGTATGACAAGGCAGATTATTGAAATATACATAGAGGCAAGCAACAACAACATACAGATTGAAATTATCCACATATGTGCGGTGCTTAGTATGGTTAAAAGCGGAAATTCAGCGCTGAGAAATTGCATGCCGAAATAAAAAACAGATAACGACAATACACTGGCAATAAGCAGAGATAACTTGTTGTCGAGTAATGCGCTCAGTGTAATTTGGCCATAGCTGCCGCCGATACTTAATAAGGTTTTTATGCGCTCTAAGTGTGAGATTTGGACAGAAGACACTGCACTAAAAAATCCGATGCAGCCGAGCAAAAATGAAAAACCACACACACCGTAAATCAGATATAAGCTTGACTTAGCAAATGTAGTCCCCAGTTCATCAGGTAGCGCTAAATCATAATGCAATTGGGAAATAGGGCGTTTAGATAAGTGGATAAATGAAGAGGGTGTGAAAGGGGCACCGGGTATTTGAGGGGCATTTTCTAACACAACCTGATCTAGATTTAGCGATGTATTATTGTTTAATTCAACGAACAGATGAACATGTGTGTCATACCAATTACCGTAGTGTGATTGAATCACAGGCTCAAAGGTGGAGGCAAAAGCAATCATGAGGTCTGGTTTAATTGATAAGCTCTCATCTAACTCGATTACTTGTGTAATTTGAAACCTGCCCAATTTACCTAGCTTTAGAGTTTGTCCGATGAGACTAGCTGGGTTATTAGTGAGTTGTCTGGCGAATGTGCTTGATAAATAAACCTGATTATTTTCAACAGCAGCGATACCATTTGAACTGAATGACAGCATATTAAATGCTGCTTCATCAAGTGCATAGACCTGCGCTTCTTTTATTTCAGTGGTATTGTGTAATACGTTTATTATTTCTCTATGTGTTATACCGACGCGCTTGATTTCATTAAGTGAAGATAGAGCAGGTATTAGTGCAGCTGGAGCTTGGGAGCTATTTACTTGCTCTCCATTGGGTAAATTAAATTGGGTTTCAATTTTATAAATATTACCAGTAATGCCATTATTTATTCTATTATCTGCAAATACGAATGCAATGATAACTCCGAGTAAAATAGTGCCTAATGATAGTGAAAAAATTCCTGTTATAGAGGAAAGTCCCTTTGGGCTGCTTAAAAACGTCAACATCTTCAATTCCTATTTATTTTAAGCGCTCTAATGTTGTTATTAGTTTTGTGTTTATGATTTCGTCTGAGTTTTTCGCGATACGCACGAACTCAGCCTGCTCAAAGCCTTTTGATGCTTGTTGCAGGTATTTGTGTGCATTTTCGGTGTTAAAATGTTTATAGGCTTTTTGCCAAAAGTTTCTTAATCCATACCAGGTGTAACACGCTTGAATATAGGTGTTAGGGTCAAGCATTCTGCCTGTCCAAGGTGATTTGATCGTCTGAGGGTGAAACTTGGTGGGCAAACAAGGTTCATAAAGCTCTGCAATATCAAATAGGTTATGTGTCATTTCATGCACAATGGCATCTGCAAGTGTTTCAACACTTACCTCATTGAGGTGTGGATTTATTAGCACCACAAGTCCGTTGCATATATTGGTAGATGCGCAGTTGAATATATTTTTAGTGGTGTCAAATCGAACAACGATGGAATAGATACTGGCTTTTAAAACATTAAAGCACGCTGGTGATACGGACTGGATATAATCTATTGCAGAGGTAACTTTTGGCGCTGTGTTGTCAATGAGGCATTGCGATATTCCGGTGTCACCCCAAGGAATATCTCTTTGCTCGCCGCGAGCAAGGTCGCTAAAGTAATCAATGATAATGCCTGTTTCTTTGTGCTGGTAGTTATTTTTATATGCTTTTTGTGTCAATGGGTTATAGGCTATATCAGAGCGTAAGTTCCAGATTAGTTGTGGTTGCTCGATTAAAGCACTATTTGATATTGCATGATTATCTAGTTCAGCTACTTTTAATTCGTTGAGAAAGAGTGCCTTTATATTGTCAATATAGTTATCTTTACCACGGCTAGTAAAAATGACTTTCCATAGTTTTGGGAGCTTGAAAAAATGGTATAACTCTTCAGAAGAGAAAGTATTAGAAAGCTTATCAAACAATTCTGAGAGTTCTTTGTGTGATAAAATTTCTCGTTTAAAAATATCTACCAAAAGGTCAATTTTACATTGACTGAATATATCAGCGAAATTATCGCTGTTAAATTCTAAACACTTGGGTAATTCGTTGGTGAGCGTATTCATGCATTTGTCCTTAAAAAGCTGCTAAATACAAGTATTTAACAGCATCGTTATCACGTCTTAGGTTACTTTTCGAATGACTTCGACCAGTTCCAAGCTGTGATAGGAGGCGCTACAGAAATGCTATCAACACGTGCTTGATCAACATTAGCAATGTTTAGCGTTTGATTTGAAAAGCTGCTTTTTAGCGCATCAAGTTTTTCAGAGATAGATACTTTCTCTTTTGGTGCTTCAACGATCATTTTTAATTCCTTCTTAAATTTAATTTATTTCATTGAGGAAAGTCCTCCATTTCCTTGTACATGATGTTACTTATTTGTGTCAAATCTGTATCTAATTAACAGTTTTAGTGTTTATTGTGCATGGCTTAATGAGTTTTTATGCTTATTGTTGTGGTTTTTAGCTTTTTAAATTATGGGCTACCGGTAGCATGTATACGTTTGTTTTTGTTTCAATTTCAATTTATTTAGCATGTTATAGATGTCTAGATGTGCATATTTAAAAATAACTTAAAAATTTTAGGATGTTTTTTATATTTAATTTTATGAATATTATAGTTTTAATTTTTTATTTTTTCGTATTGATTGTGATTATCATTACGGAGTTGCTGATGCGATTTAATTTATATTATTGTATTTGGTTGTGAATTTTATTTTGTTACTAGCAATAAATTTTTTAATGATACACGAGCGAAACTATAAAAATAGGAAATAAAAAATGAGTAAAATAATTTGTTATATTTGCTTTTTCTTGATCTAAATCAATGTTTCTTGTCGGTAACTTATACTTTATTCTGTGAGGGGAAATTAAAAGTAGTTATTTGATTTGTCTGTAGCTCAGTTTAGCGGATTAAATTTAACGTCAAGTTTGATAGGGTTAGCGGCTTTAAATTTGGCTATAAATCAGTTTTCATTTATATCTAGCTTGTTTTTCAAGCGCATATGTGTGAAAGGTTTTAACGCTACTTGATTCAGTTGAAAGTAAAGCAGCCAGCTTGGTTGCGGACAATAACAACTTTGCCTAATCAACTAAGGATGTTGAGTTTTTAAGGATAAAGTAATCGCTCGTTTTCTTTTGTGACTGTTTTTTCATGATTTTTTTTAATTTTCCAAGACTTTTAGCTGCCTTTGACTATGCTTGTCATAGCTGACTTTAGCTGTACTTATATTGTTTAGCTAATCTATCGAGGTGTGTTTAGGTTATGTGTTTATGAGAGTAGAATCTTCATTTTATCTTTGCACGCCTATCTCTTTTCTAATTCATGCTGCGGTATAACCGCTCAAGTTCAAATGATATGTTCACCGATTTTTTTCGGGTCATGCAGGCGCCACTATGGTGACTGCCTGCATTAATGACGTAGTTAGTTTTGTAGCGTCAAATCAACACAGTTCTGAGTGCCAATATACTGCCAGCTATTTAGGCCTTGCTGAATATGTTGTGCAGCTTGCTGCGCTGATACACCAGAAAACACTTGCTTTATGGCCTCTGCAACAAGTTGCTGGTAACTTGGAGATCCTTGGTTTAATGATGAAGCAGTAAATAGGCTCGCATCATAGCTTTGCTCATTTAATAGCTGAGCTTGTGCTTTAAGGTTTGCACTGCTGATTTGAACTTGCCCATCATAAGCTGGGATTTCATTCAGGGTATTCGCAAATAAGTTAGCGAAAGTTTTGGTTGTTGTAAAATCAAGCACTTTTTGTGCAAGAGCTGCATGCTCACTGGTGGTATTGATTTGGTATGTACCGTCAGCAAATCCATAGAACTTGCCACTTTGTCCGGGGATAGCCCAAAAGCCCACTTGGTAGCTTTTATCTATCTGATAAAACACTGAGTTTGGCCCTGCACGCCAGCCGCCATCCAATGCTAAAGCTGAGTTACCAAGCGCTTTACTGGTGCCCATGCCATGATAGTCTTGCGTTAATACGTCTTGATTAATAAAACCTTGCGCATGCCAGCTTTTCAAGGTGCTTAAAATATTTACATAGTCAGGATCTGTAAAACAAGCTTGGCCCGCAATCAGCGCTTGTGCACGTGATGCTTTCAGTAATCCCGCAGCCATGACTTCTGCAACTACTTGCGATAGATACCATTGGTCACTGGCCATTTGTAGTGGTGTAATATTTTGACGCTTCAATTGCGCAAACACACTTTCCAATTGAGCAACAGAGCGTGGTTGTGAATTTAAACCATGCTTTTCCAGTAATTTTTTATTGACTAATACCCCTTCTAGCTGCATAGCAAATGGGACACCATATATATTGCCATCGGCACCTGTCGCCGCCGGAAGTGCGTTGGAGTTAATAGAAGTTAACTCATTGCTTTGCGCAGAGATCAGGTTGTGCTCAATCAGTGGTGCCAGTGCCGCAGGACCCGGCATCCATTGAAAAAGATCAACACGCTGATTTTGCATTGCCAGCTGCACATGGGACTGATATGTATCAAAGTCAATGACTTTTACATTTACTTGGATATCGCTAAGTAAGTTTTGATTATTGATCTTTTCCCATAACAACTGCTCTTGTTGACGCCAAGTGTAAAGATCGAGTTTTTGCTTGGCACTGGCAAAGGTTGGCCAAAGCAATAGTATGATTACTAGGTATAAAAGTTTCGTCATGTTCATCTCTATTGCACCTTAAACTGCTCGTTCATTGTCACTAACGCATCAGATGCTTTATCTAGCTCATTCGCAGCTGCATTGTTATGCTGAATTTGGTCGAGCGTTTGTAGCGAAAGCTCGTCAATGTTTTCAATGCTCGTGCTTATCTCCTGAGCGGCGATATGTTGCTGTTTTGCGGCTTCCGCAATTACTTCATTGAGTTGGTGGGCGTCGCTCACGCCTTGGGCAAACTCTTTAATTTGTACGTCAATCTCCTTAGCCATCTGGGTACAGGACTGCGTATTTTGCACTGAGCTTCTAAGTGCTTGCACGGCAAGATCTGACGATTTAAGTAACTGATCAATCTTAGTTTGAATTTGCTCTGTTGAAGCTTGCGTTCGCATAGCCAGCGTACGCACTTCGTCTGCAACAACTGCAAAGCCTCGACCATGCTCTGCGGCTCGCGCTGCTTCGATAGCGGCATTCAGTGCCAGTAGGTTGGTTTGATCTGCAATGGTATCAATAACATTAACCACTTCTTCGATCTGGCGGCATTCTTTATCCAAAGAGGCCACCACATCAGCAGCAGATGTCATATCACAGCGTAGCTGCTCACTTAGGGTTTGGTTTTGCTGCACTAAGCCTTGCGACTGAGTGGCAAGGGTATCAGCTTGTGCCATAAGCTGTGTTGCCTGTACTGCAGTATCAGAAATTTCGCTCGATGTGGCGGTCATTTCAAGGACTGCACTGGCCACTTGTGTGGTCTGATCTTTTTGCTGATTTGCAATCGTGGTTGTGTGCTGTGCGCTGCTTGATAGGGTATCTACAGAATGATTGATCTGTTCTGATTGTGTCTTTATATCGGTAATGATATTAGCAAAGGCAACTCTTAAACTTTGCAGTGATTGACGTAATTGCGCAAATTCATCTTTACCCGTTACATCGATTTGCTCACCTAGGTTACCGGTTGCCAGTTTCTCAATATCTGCAACGGTTTGCTTAAGTGGGCGGCTGATACTGCGTGTAATATACAGCGCTGTCATAATACCGAAAATGAGAGTTGCGAGTGTTGCTACAGAGATCCAAGTAAAGCTTGATTCAACTGATGCGGTTGTTTGCGACTCTACCGCAGCACTAAAGTCTTGGCTTAGTTGGCTGATGCGAGCCATATCTGATTTCAGCTGTTGTAAGCCTGACTCTACTTGAGCAAGGTTACTGATCAGGACATTTTTACTAGAAAGATAACTACTTTGCAGAGATTTAATACCATCTTGTTTACCAATGATCCAAGCAAGATCTGTTGCTACAGCGCCAAGGGGAGTAAGAATATTTCGCTCGAGTGCTGCGCTCGATGAAATAGACTGAAGCTGATAGCCACTTTTAACATAATCAGATAGCCATAATTTGTACTCTTGCGATAAGGCTTGAAGTTCTTGAAGGTTATTGATCAATAAAAACTGCTTCGCGATAGAAATACCATATCTGAGCTGACTTAAAGAAGCGGTCACTAGTTGGTTTTGTCTATATTTTTTGTAGCGTTCAGTAATATTCGCAAGCTGCTCATCAAGCTGACTGATCTGTGCTTGATACTGTTTGAGTGTGGCTTTGTTTTTTAACGCCGTGCTTGCGACGCTCATTGATTTTTGTTGAGCGTTAAATACCTGTGCTTTACTGGCTTCAAATTGCTCAACAACTTGTATTTTCTCACCGTTGTTAGGTAAATTCGTGAACAGCTCTACCATTGCATCGAGCTGTTGTTGGATCTTTTTCTGATAAGCATTGATGGAACCTTCCAATCTTAACTGTTCAGAAATATCATCTGTATAGTAGTGTTGATAGACAGACAAATTAAGCTGATCAAGCTTACTTTCTACAGAGTTTACTTTTATATCAATAGGCTGAGCGACTTGGGTCACTTTTTTCAAGTTGCTATCAATCTCAGACATTCTAAAGAGAGAGAAAACGCTGATGGCAACCATTGCCAGGAGAACTACCGTGTATCCGACTGATATTCTTGATATTACGGATGCTTTGAACATGGTATGGGTAACTTACTAAATTAAATAGGTTTAAAATTTGCGCAATGGTAGCATTGTCCTTTTTAAAATAATCTAGTATTTATTCAGTATATTTAAACAAATAAATGTAATGGAACGTGCTGGTTATGTTGAGTAAGTGTTTAGTGTGTATTTGATGCGTAAAAAAGTAACGATACTAACAATACGCTGATAATAGAAAATCATTAAAAGCTAAAGATAGTCTTAAGTTGTTGCAATTCAGTGATGCTCGGTGGGGCCGTAAGGCCCCTTTCTTGCTCAATTTAGCGCTGGTAGACGATTTCTCCATCCAACAATGTCATCGTGACCTGCGTATTGGCAATTTCTTTGACTGTGCTTTCGAATAGGTTGTTATCTAGCACGACTAAATCAGCCAGCTTGCCTACTTCTATACTGCCAACCAAGTGTTCTTGTCGCATCGCATAGGCACTGTTTAGTGTATAGGCTTCGAGTGCTTGTGCGAGCGTGATAGCTTGCGGTGCTCTAGATATCGCATTACTGATCCCGATAAATGGGTTGAATGGGCTGACATTCCAGTCACTGGACAGTGTTAAGGTTGCATTGCTTTCAACTAAACTTTTAATTGGAACCAAGTCTTGGCTGCGCTCTACACCCAAAAGAGGAATGTTTTCAGACCAGTGACCAGGGTCTGTAAAGTCGCCTGCGACTTGGGCATCTGCTATCACGCCGAGTTTAGCAAAGCGGGCATAGTCAGCTGGGTCAACCACTTCTAAGTGCGTCAATCTGTGACGAGACTTACCCGATGAGGCATTTTCAATGGCATTAAGCGCTTCGTGGATCCCTCTATCACCAATAGCATGAATATTAAAATCAAACCCTGTTGGTTCCAGCGCTTTTATGTATTTTTCAAGACGTGCTTGAGTAAAGTAGTTCAGACCATTGTTACCATCGAGTTCAAGCCAGTTTTGGTGGTACGGTTCATGCATCGCAGCGGTCGTGTTGACTAATATGCCATCTACATAAAACTTGACTTGATTTACTTTCAACAAGCTATTTGGATCTGCTTGGTAAAGAGATTTTAGTTTACTTAGCTGGGCGGCATCGTTCATTTGCGGGTAAGCCCACAGACCTAAATGCGCTCTAAGTGTTAGCTTATCTTCGTTGGCAATTTTCAGCCATGTTTCCAAGTGTCCACGCTGCCAGTAGGTCCTCGCATCACTGATTGAAGTGATCCCAGCTTTGTTTAGCGCAGGCATGGTATATTCTATCAACCCAAGGTAATCGCTTTGTTGCGTATTAGTCAGCGAACGCATAGCCAATTCCATAACTTGGTTGCCGGCATTGTCGTATAGGATCCCATCTAGATTACCTTGCTCGTCTTTGCCAATAACTCCGCCAATGGGGTCTAAGCTATTTCTATGGATCCCTGCTAATTCCATTGCTTTGCTATTGAGCCACATTGAATGAGACGTTTGCTCCATAATGATAACTGGGCGGTCGGGCACGGCCTCATCTAGTACGTCAATAGGACTGTCTTGCATTTCGAGCAAAGTGCCAATTGAGTGCCCATAACCAATCAACCACTGGGCATTTGGGTTTTGAAATGCGGCGTCTGCAACAAGGTCTATATAGGTATCGGTAGACTCTGCTTCAGGAATGGTAAATTGAGTCGCATCAGATCCAGACTCCAATGGATGCATGTGTATATCATGAAAGCCTGGCATCATCATCTTGCCCTTGAGGTCAATAACTTGGGTATTTTCTCCAATATGTTGTTGTACTTGCTCTGTGGTACCGACAAAAATAATTTTATTGTCTTTGATTGCAACGGCTTGCGCCCAAGGCTTGTCTTCATTCACTGTATATATGTCACCATTTACAAACACCATGGTTGATTTATCTTGTTGCGTTTGGCTAGGTGTTGTCTCTGGCGTATTGCTTTTTATGGAATTATTGGGCGTTGGGGTTGAATCTGAGTTACAGCCAGACATACAAAGGGCAGCTACAATTAAAGGAATTAAAGACATATTTGTGACTCTCATGGTTGACTCCTGTTAGTTGGCGCTACAATATCAATGGCATGGTAACCATAAGGTAACAGTGTAGAGGTTTTATGCTTGTTTTGCTGGTTGAAGATGATAGGTCTTTAGCTGCACAATTAATCGACTTTTTGCAATGCGAAGGCATTGAAGTGGACTATGCCGCTTCGGTCTCAAGTGCAAAAGAAATTGCGGCACAAACACAAAAATATACTCGCTATGATGCGGTGATATTAGATATGGATCTGCCAGATGGGAGCGGGCTGAATTTATTGTCTGAGCATATTCTTGGTCAAGGTGTACCTGTGTTGTTTTGCACTGCGGCGACATCACTTGAAGACAAGCTGGCAGCTTTTTCAGCTGGTGCACTTGATTACATTACCAAACCATTTGCACTACCAGAGTTGGCAATTAGGCTTAAAATATTAGCTCAAAAGCAGGCCACGCTAACAACCTCGATATTTGAACTAGATAGTTTGTTTATTGATTTTTCATTGAAAATAGCAAAGCGAGGAGAGCGAGCTTTGGTGCTTTCTCCTCAGCAATGGCAACTGGTATCTTTGCTGGCTCAGCAAAGTCCAAAACCTGTGAGCAAAGATCAGATCTTAGCTCATATATGGCCAGATCAAGACGTCAACAATAATATGTATAAATCATTGGTTACCCGGTTGCGCCGTAATATATCTAAAGCAACTGAATTAGAGCTTGTTCATACTATTAAAAGTCAAGGTGTAGTCTTGAGGTGCAATGATGAATAAGCCCCAAAGCCTAGGACGTTATTTTATCCTTAGGGTAGGTGTATTCTTTCTGGTTTTTATAACTATTTGGATCCAAGTGGCGACCTGGGTCTATCATTTTGCTTGGGATGACACAACAGAGCATTACCTCTATCAAGATTTAGCATTGGTACATAGTGGACAGCTTACACTGCCTTTGATGACACAAGAGAAGTTCATCGGCTTTTTAGATGATATGCCCCTTAATTACCAAGCTGTTTTGAATATAGACGATATTGAATTTGAACATACGTTTTTATTGTCATCTGCTAATGGTGATATGTATGTCCTCAAAAGTGAAGATGATGAGGGTCGCTCATTATTTGTTATTCACTTTTTTTCTCACCAAGACTCGCCAAGTCTAGTGCCGATCTTTATCGTCTTGAGTAGTTTTATGTTAATTCCTTTAGGGTTATTAGTCTGGCGGGTTTGGCGAGCTATGAGTCGTGATCTAAACAGAGTTACGCGCAGCTTAGAGACAGATGAAGTGCCGAATGCGCGTTTTATTGAAATGTCCGAACTACAGTCGACGGTAAAAATGGCACGTTTTGCACAGCAACATGCGCAAAAACAAGAGCGTTTGTTTTCTGCATTTTTGAGCCATGAAGTGAGAACACCATTGACTCATATTCATCACAGTATGAGCCGGTTACAGCAAATTGACGAAATCCCTTTGGCAGCGTTAGACGTGCTTGATGAGCTTGAAAGAGGACAGCAGGCACTGACTGACATTGCTGATGCAGTCTTACTATTGAGTCACCCTAATAAAGCAAGGCTTGGACGCCACGCTTTGCTGCCTTTGTTAATGAGGTGGCAAACAAAATGGCGTGAACATGGCCTGAGTATAGAGCTTGTGAATGAGCACAAAGTGGGAAAGCAGGCTATTGAACCTAAACTGTTTGAGCTGCTGTTAATACAAGTGGCGAAAAACGCATTGCAACATGGTGATGGCGCGCTGCGATTAAGATGTGATGAAGATGGACTGGTGTTTGATAACACCATAAAAGCAAAGCCGATGCTCTCAGGGCACGGCCTTGGTAGTCAAATGATGTCGCAGGTCTGTGATTGTTTTGGATGGAAACTCAACGTGCACATTGATAATAATTACACGCTCAGCATTAACTGGAAACTAACTAACACCGAGCTTGGTTGATACCCTCAGATCGCCTCTACGAGTAAGCGCGTTTCAATGGTAAGTGCATTGTCATCGGTTGTTTATTCCACCCTAATACGTGTATTGACTGAGTTTGCAATGAAACACGAATTATGGGCTTGATGATGAAGCTCAGAGATAATTTGTTCATCAATTTGGCTTGCGTGATGCCAAGTGATCTGTGGCTTGAGTATCACGTCTGTGATTGCTGTTTTACCATGTGTATTTTTACCCATTACCCCTGAGGCATTATCAATATAGGATTCAATGATTAACCCTGATTGTGCTGCGAAATGAAGGAAAAATAGCATATGGCAACTGGATAGTGATGCAACATATGCTTCTTCTGGGTCCACATTATTTGGTTCTGAGTACGGCAAAGGCACAACTGAGGGGGAAGATGATGCAGCGACTTCAAGGCCACCATCGAAACGCCAAGTATGTGCTCGATTATACTTCGCGTCGGTAAAGGCTTCATTTGGTTGACGATGCCAAGAAATAATCGCTGTATGAATAGACATAGATATCCTCTGAATTTAAATTACACGCAGGCTTTGCAGTGCGATTACAAAATACTTGCTGATTATTATGAAATTGACAGTTGACATATAGAAGCGATAATAACTCAAAGTGACTTGAGGTATTTTCACATCATGAGTAATTTAAACCTCTCATTGACCGCACTGTATACTTTTTCAGTGGTTGCTAAAGAGCTTAATTTTACGGTAGCAGCAGGTATTTTACATATTTCTCCCAGTGCAGTTAGCCATCAAATGAAGTTGCTCGAATCTCAATTAGGTATGAGCTTATTTCATCGCAAGTCAAAAGGTGTGATCTTAACGCCTGAAGCTGTGCGCCTTTATGAGCATGTAAGTAAAGGGTTCAATGTCCTAGAGCATGGGGTCGTTGCAGCTCGTCGTTCGACTCAAGTTAAGAGAATCGTACTGGCAGTGATCCCGTCGTTACTTGAGCATTGGTTAATTCCAAAGTTGGGAGAATTCTACCAATGCTACCCCCATATCGAACTAAACCTAATTGCACAAGATCAGCTCATTGACTTTAATTGTCACCATGTAGATGCGCATTTGCACTTTGGTCATGGGCAATATCAAGGGCTTAATTGTACTCGCCTTGCATCTGAATGGGCTTACCCTGTTTGTTCGCCAAATTATTTAAAAGCGCTGGACGAAGATGCTCCTTTGCTAAGTTATCAAGGTGGAATGGAAGACGCACCTGGTTGTATTAATTGGCAAACTTGGCTTGAACAGCATTATGTTGACGGTATACCTAATCAAAACATTAGAACATTTAGCCATCTTGGTCATACATTAACTGCGGCTAAATATAGTCAAGGTATTGCACTGGGCTGGCACCACATTGCCATTGAAATGTTGGCTCAAGGTGCGCTCGTCAAATTACCTTATGAACCTATGTTAATGCCATTTTCATACTTTTTTGTCACGGACCAAAACACCTGCAATAGTGAGGCACTAACGTGTTTACTTACCTGGCTTAAGCTTAAATTCATTGAATCATCACTGAAAATTGAGCCAAATTGATCGAAAATTAGCAAATCGCATTAAGATTAATCGTGTGCTTTTTAAGCCACCATAAAGGGGGGAGAATTATTTATATTTAATAATATCAATAGCTTGTGGTTTTAAAATTTGCTAAAAATTCAATTAAATTATTATTAAATAATTCATTGTTGCTTTTATATCGTCCAAAGATTGCAATTTGCCCTCAATGTATGGCTAAATTTAGTGTACAACTTTTAACAGTTTATGGTGTCTAATTAATTTAGATTACAGCGTTAACTGTTGGATCAAGGAAGCGCAATTTATTTAAGGCCTGAATTAGAGGTGTAGGTATAAGATGTCTCAAACAAAAAACAATATAGCATTAGGCGTTGCATCAGCGGCACTAGCGCTGGCGTTGTATTCTCATTTCTCAAGTGACCCTAGTAACCAACCCTTGCTTGCTGAACAGCCACAATCTCAACAGCAATTTGTCCGCACTCAAGTTGACAGTGCTCAACTTGAGGTGAATGACAATCAAAGCTACGAAGATATGGATAACAGTGCTTTAATCGCTCGTATCGAATATCTAGAAGAGCGTCTACTAGACATTGAAAATCAAGCTTTCGGCACTGGTGCATCGAATGGTGCGATGGAAGAAACTATTCTTGCAGTGCTTGAAGAGAAAGAACGTAAAGATAGGCAAAAAAGAAGCGAAGATAATCCTGTTTATGGGTTTTACGAAGATTTGCCGAAAGACTATGACTTGAAATTAAAGACTGATCCAGAGTATGCGTCTCAGGTAAGCCAAGATTTAAGAGGCAAGGTACTTGACCAAACTTTAACACCGCAAGAGCGTCTCTCTGCGATGGGACAATTACAAATGAATATGTACATTCTTAATCGAACACAAGGCGAAATGTTTGATTATGAGACTGTGGATGCCGTCCTTGAAATTAGTAGAAATAGTGCTGATGATAAACTTAAGGTACAAGCTTTGGAAGTGGTTGCGCACTCACCTGTTGTGGATAGCCGTATCGCGAAATCTTTACAAGATATTATTGAAAAAGAGCCTAATAAATATATGAAAACCATGGCTGCGGAAGGTCTGATGGGTCAGTATTATCAAGCCGGTGAAAGCGATCCAGAAGTGAAGCAGCAGTTGGCGAACGATATTTTAACAATGTACGACAACGCAAGTAGCTCTGAAGTTCAGGCGGTCATGCAGCGATTGATCAGAGACGACGAGTTACTACAACAAATACGCAGAGATGCTGGCAGGTAATTGGTCATTGTTACTTGTTTAAATATGAATAAGATAGGGCGCTACTTCACGGCATGTGTCGATGTTGTGAAGTAGTCACGATAAGGAAATAAACATGAGCTATGTTTTGCTGTTTTTATGCGTGATTGTATGCTTATTTTTTCTCTCGCCTTTTTATAAAAAAATGCTCTCAGTTGTAAAAGACATGGATGCAGAGTTCTCGGCCGGCGTTAAAAAAGAAAGCGGCTTTAAAAATGGTGCAGAGGGTAACTTCTTTATTGCGAAGTTTTACGTTATGTTGTTGCCACTAGCATGCCATGGCATCGCGTCATTTTTACTTTATCTTGTCGCATCTAAGTTATTTTTATAGTCTGAAATATGTTCAATTTGAAGGTGAAATTGAACAACTTTAAATCTTGTTTGCTCAAGCAGGGTCTAAATAAAAAGCAGCAAAGGTTTTTAATCGTTTTATTGGTGATCAGTGCGTTAATACCGATTTATACCCTCTTTGTTGCATTCGAAAATCGTTTTTTAGAGTTTGCATGGCAGTTACGGCATTGGCTTGTTATTGGGCTTTTGCAATTAGCTTGTTACATGGTACTTGCATTACATGTGATAAAGGGCAGACAGGCGTATTATGTGACTGTCTGCTTTAGCATCATTTTATGCTTGTCTCAGTTTATATTTGCTAGCTTGATGATAATACTTAGTGTTTCTGAATTAAGTATATAAACAATGGCTGGTTACTGTGACTTGAACTTTTGGGTAGTGTAACTGTTTGAATTAATCTTGGTGTTTATCGATATGGCCGAGATCGCGACTGGGATCTAACTTGTCTCTCACACGCCTTTTAAGTTCTTTGGCTTCTGGAAAGCCGTTATCTTCTGTTCTGCACCAAATCAGTTCATCATTATAATAAACCTTGAATACGCCTTTACTTGCAGGTGAAAGTGACACTTCTTTAAGATCATCGCTAAAAGTTGATAATAGCTCTTGGGCTAGCCAACCACTTCGGAGCAACCATTGGCATAATACACAATAGTGTATGGTAATTTTGGGTTTGTGCATGTGAGTATCACCGCTTATTTAGTGTAAAATTATGTAAGAGCATATGAGGCTTTACTCTCCTTCGCGCTGAGCATTTTGTACGAATTCAGAATAAATTGTGTCTTTGATGAGTCTATCTGGAGTGAAGGCATAATAGTGCTGATAGACGTTTTCAATGCTACCAATAAATGTTACGTCATAGTGGCGTTCTATCTCTTCTCTGATTGATAAAGGGGCTGGGAATATACCAAACCCTTGCTGACCAAGTGATTTCATTAGTGCACTATCGTCAACATGGCCTGCAACAGACATATTGATCCCGAGATCTTCAAGCCAGTATTGAATCGCATTTGTTACTGGGCTAGCTTTAGCGGGCAGGATGATCGGCATATCTTTTAAGGTACTTGGGAAGTTTTTACTTAATTTTGCGTAGTAGGCCGAATTTCCGTACAGTCCAAGTTGGCTTTTACCTATTTCATGACAAAATGCTTTAAAAGGTGTCGAGCTATCTAACGGTTTATCTGCGAGGACTAAATCAATCTTATGTGTCGCCATTTGGGCTAATAATTCTGATTGCTGTCCATCAATGCAGTGTAAATTTGTAATACGTTCATGTTTGATCAGTGGAGACAACCACTTTGAAACGAGAGATTTAGGTAAAGCATCAGAGATCCCCACCTTTAACGTGCGATTTATGTTATCAAGGTCGCCGCGTGTCGTCTCTAGCCACTCTTCCGCAACATTGAACATATCATTGGCATATTGCTGGGTAAGTTGGCCATATTCAGTTAGCCTTAGTCCTCTGCCTTCTCGAAAAAATAGCGGTTTTCCTAACCTTTGCTCTAAACTCGTTATTTGCGCGCTGATAGTTTGCGGTGTTAGATGCAATACCTTACTGGCGGCAGCAATGCTACCCAGTTTGCTCACTTGCCAAAAGTAGTAGAGGTGGTTGTAGTTAATATTCATCATACTTCGTAAAATTCGATGTCTAAATAAGATTTAATCAGCTTTTATCTTTGATTCCACCTTAGTAGATTTAACTTAACGGCGCAATCATTTATTTTACCAAAGTGGGTAATTAGCGCATATTTATGAGCGAGGTCAAAGATATGAAACTTAACTTAAGAATGACAGGTAAAGCGATAGGCAGTTCGGCGAAGGCTAAAGTAGCCAAGATGGTCAGTGAGCAATTAATTAAATACGTGACCAATATTCGTAAGGTTAAAGTTCATATTGATGATGTTCCTACAAAATTACATGGCACGCTGACTCAGTGTAGTATCGAGGTGCTTTTACCTGGTTTGCCTAGTATTCTCGTTAAAGCAAAAGGCAAAAGTTTAGCGCAGGCAATCAGCCGTGCAGTGAGCAATAGCGAAACGGTGTTAACTCAGAAGCTTTGTTAACATTTAGAGTAAGGCTCCTGAACTTTTAGTTTACCCCCCTTGACTTTACTTGAATGGAATAGATTCCCAAGCACTTGCTGCAGCATGGAAGCTGCACATTTTCTTCCCATCCTCACTTCATAGATTGTTAAAATAACCTATAAAAAATTTAATGTTGATTAAAGTATGTTTGTGTTCATGTTAATATGGTCGCAACTATTACGCCTTTTAAATTAACACTGTGAAATGACTGTGTATTAGGTGCAATGGTTTTTTTAAAACAATCTCACATTATTATTACTTTAATAAAATGTTTATTTTAAGTGACATTTTGTGGTTGGTTGTGTATTTTAATCAATGATAAGCAGTTACATAATGCTCAAGGAAGTAACATGACATATATATCTGATACCAGTGCGCAAGACACGCAAATTGAAAAAAAAAGGAACTATAAACTCTACGTTGCAATCGTTATTGGTATCGTTATTTTTCTTACTTTAATTGTCCCACAAATATCTATTTGGCTAAGTGGTACTAGTGCTGTTCGTTTGGAAAAAATTCGTATTGCTGAAGTACAAAAAGGGCAATTCGTTCGTGATATTTCGGTTCAAGGTCGTGTAATAGCTGCGAAGCGGCCCACGGTTTACAGTCCAGCACAAGGTACGGTGACATATTTGGTTACTCCTGGTGATACAGTTGCGTTAGGTGAGGCGCTTGCTGTTATAGATAGTCCAGAACTAACTAGTTTGCTAGCACAAGAAAAGTCAGAATTGACAAGGCTAAAAACGCAGTTAGAACGAGAAAAAATACAAGTCAAAAAGCAGGACTTAGAGCAAGAGAATTATATTGGTAAAGCGCAAGTCGCACTTAATGCCGCAAAACGTGAAATGCGTCGAAATGAAGAAGGCCAAAAGAATCAGGTGGTCAGTGACATTGATTTTCAAAAGGCTAAAGATGACCTGCAAAATGCTGAACGAGAGTATCGATTAGCGGTGAAAGAGGTCGCGTTATTGAAAGAAAGTCAAAAGTTTGAAATCAAAACACGTGCGCTTGAGTTGGAAGCACAACAGGTGGTTGTCAACGAGTTACAAAGACAAGTTTCATCTCTTTCAATTGTTTCGCCTGTTGCGGGCATCGTTGGTAATTTAACTGTCGAGCAAAAAAATACAGTTACCAAAAACCAGCCACTTCTAAACGTTGTTGATTTGTCGCAGTATGAAGTCGAAGTAAAGATCCCAGAAAATTATGCGGATGATTTAGCGCTAGGTATGGGGGCAGACTTGATGCTTAATGGCAATAAATACCAAGGTGAACTGACAGCAATCTCACCTGAAATTGTCGGTGGTCAAGTTGAAGGAAAGATCCGCTTTAAAGACAAAAATATTAAAGGGTTAAGGCAAAATCAAAGGTTGACTAGCCGGGTTGTTTTAGAAGAAAAAAGTGATGTTTATTATCTACCGCGAGGACAATTTACAGAGTCAGGTGGTGGGCGTTTTGTATACGTAGTAGAAGACGGCACTGCCGTTAAAAAATCGATTAAATTAGGTTCAAAGAGTTTAGGGCAAGTGGAAGTTATTTCTGGCTTAGCGATGGGCGATAAAGTCGTAATTTCTGACTTGAGTATATTTAAAGATGCAGGAAGTGTAAGAATCGTACAATAGGGGGTAGTATGTTAAGGATGAATAAATTAGCGAAGACTTATCGCACAAATGAAGTTAAAACGAGCGCGCTTCGTCCGTTTGATTTAGAAGTAAAGCAAGGTGAGTTTGTAGCTGTTGTGGGGCCGTCAGGCTCTGGAAAAACAACTTTTCTTAACATTACAGGTTTGCTTGAAACAGCCAGTGAGGGTCAATATTGGCTCGATGGTGTGGAGGTATCGACACTGGGGGACAAAGCCAAGTCTCGCCTTAGGAATGAGAAAATAGGTTTTGTGTTTCAAAGTTTTAACCTGATCCCAGAATTAAATATTTACGATAATGTTGAAATGCCGCTGCGCTACAGAAAGTTATCTGCGTCACAGCGTAAAGAGCGGGTTGAAAAGGCGTTAGAGCAAGTAGGCCTTGCTAAACGTCAAACTCACTACCCTTCACAGCTTTCTGGTGGTCAACAACAGCGTGTTGCGATCGCCAGAGCGCTTGCCGGCTCCCCCTCATTTTTATTGGCAGATGAACCGACGGGAAATTTAGATTCTAAAATGGCCAGCGGTGTAATGTCCTTGCTACAAGAGATCAACCAAAAAGGGACTACCATTATTATGGTAACGCATGACCTGTCACAGGTTGCGTTTGCCAGCCGAGTCATAGAAGTAAAAGATGGTGTAATTAATGATGTAGAAAACTACGCTCAAGAAATAGCTTAAGGGGATATTTCATGGGGATTTATTACACCAAATTGGCGATGCTGAGCTTGTGGAAAACCCGTTATATGAGCTTGTTGGCAATCATCATTATAGCAGTGGGTATTGCGGCGACGATGACGACTTATACCATCAACTATATGATGACAAAAGACCCTATACCATCGAAGTCAGATTCCCTTTTTTTAGTGCGAATTAATAATTGGAGCCCAGACGTCATTTATGGCAACGAGGATGAAGAGCACGCGCCTATCTACATGGCTGTGCAAGATGCTGTCAATCTAATCCGCCACGATAAAGCTCAAGCGCAAATTCCAATTGCTGGGTTTAAGGATATGCTTAAATTGCCCACGCAGGATGCTGTTGATGCAAAGATGACGTTTGTGCGCAGCTCCACTCGAGATTTTTTCTCTTCCTTTGATGTGCCTTTTTTATATGGGTCACCTTGGCCCCAAGGCAGTGATAAGAGTGGTGAACAAGTTGCGGTTATTTCAAAAAAACTTAATGATCAGCTGTTTGCTGGTAAAAACTCGGTTGGACAAGTAGTTGAACTTGGAGGGCACCAACTTACAGTGGTTGGAGTGCTTGACGACTGGTCTATTTTACCGCGCTTTTATGGTGAGTCCACGCGTGCATTTAAGGGCCCGCGAGATGTATTCGTGCCATTTCAAACCCAGTTGAATTTAGAGCTATGGTCGCCAAACGTGCAGGCTTTTGAGTGCTGGAAAGAGGCTGACAATGCATCAGTAGAAGCGTTTTGGGCATCAGAGTGTATTTGGGTCTACTTCTGGGTAGAGCTACATAATGAACTAGAAAAAGATGCTTATATGGACTTTTTAGAGTCTTATGTAGAGCAACAAAAAGCGTTGGGTCGTTTTCAACGTCCCATGTTAAATGAATTGCAATCACCTGCCGAGTATTTGAAAGAACGTGAAGCTTATTCATCAGACAGTGAGATAGCGGTTTGGCTTGCTATTTGTTTTTTTGCACTGTGCTTGTTAAATGCGATGAGCATCATAATGACCAAATTCCAAAGCAAAGCGGGTGAAGTAGCGCTTCGACGTGCAGTTGGTGCTAGTAGTGTTGATTTGATCCAACAGTATATGATTGAAACAGGCATTATCGGCTTATTTGGCGGCCTGTTCGGGTTGCTACTGAGCCAAGTTTGCTTGATGTTGTCGAGCCAACTTTATACGCATTTGAGTAAAGATATCATGGCAATGAGCGCACAGTTAATGGTGGTGACAGTCTTGTTGTCTATCGTTTCTAGTTTGATTTTTGGATTGTTCCCAATCGTGAAAGCAATTCGAGTTCAGCCTGCAACACAGCTGAAAAGCTTGTAATGGAGAAGGATGAATGAAGGATTTATTACCAATTATAAAGTCACTCAAAAGTAACTTGAGCGCGTCACTGCTGTTTATTTTACAGGTTGCGATCACCTTTACGATATTAGTTAATGCAATATTCCTTGCCATGGATAAACGGCAGTCGATAGGTCGTGCCTCAGGTCTCGATGAGCAAAATGTATTCTATATTGCGACTAACTTACCCGTTGAAGAGGATGAGCGAGCGAGCATGTTAGACCAAGACCTGGCCAACCTCAATGCGTTATCAGGCGTTGAGTACGCATCGGTTTCCTCCGGAGTACCGCTAAGTGGCTGGGGCCGATTTTTAGAAGTTGCAACTGAGCCCGACGCCAGATATGACACTTTTTCGGGTTACTACGGTGGCGACTTAAATCTATTTAATGCATTCGGCGTAAAACTTGTTGCAGGCAGTGAATTTAGCCCCAGCTCAGAACTGAGAGCCCGTACAGATGGCCACAAGGTTGCCATTGATATTATGATCACTAAGTCCCTCGCTGAATCATTGTACGCTGAGCAATGGGAGCAAGTTGTTGGGAAGACCATTTACATTGATAAAAAGCCACAGCGAGTTGTCGGTGTTATTGATAAATTACAAGCAGCATGGCCAACTTGGGTCGTTGTCGAACATGTGATTTTGGGACCAGTTAAAGAGGCTGATGCCATGGTGTATTACATTATTAGAACACAGCCGGGGCAGCAGAGTGCAGTGATGGAGAGTGCCTTGGCGTATTTGATGTCCTTTCACGGTAGAAAGATAGATAAAATTGAGACGTTTGAGCAAGTAAAGGCAAATGCCTACAGTGCTGAAAATGCCGCAAGTAACACGTTATTTGGCGTGATTGGTGGCTTACTGATGGTAACGGCATTGGGGATTTTTGGTCAATCTCGATACAGTATTATTAAGCGCACTAAGTTGATTGGTATTCGACGTGCTATGGGTGCAAGTAAAGGGCAAATAATTCGATATTTTGTGTTAGAAAACTTTGTACTTTGCAGTATAGGAATTGCTATTGGTATTGTGTCAGCGATAGTCCTGAGCAATGCTTTTAGTAACGCTTTTTCCTTAGGTACTGTGCCTGTACACTACATGTTTTACGGTACGTTGAGCACAATTTTTCTAGGCCAAATAGCTGTATTATATCCCGCTTTAAAAGCATCCCAATTGTCGCCTGCGATAGCGACGCGCACAGTGTAATCTCTTTTAATTAGAAATTGTTAAAGTACTAAGTTCTAGGTAATGGTATTTAGAGCTTAGTACCTTAAAACATCCCCATTACTTGCCTTTTTGTTATAATGTGTATTGCAAACAACGATACACTTACACGCTTATTTACGATGGTAGACGTTTCATTCGGTTTACATGCGAGTACGTGAGTCAATTCAAAAAGGCAATTTAGTTAGTATGTTACGTTTATCAAATAATGTAGAGCTGTCCGCTTGGGAAATAGAATTAACGGCAATTAGAGCGCAAGGTGCCGGAGGCCAAAATGTCAATAAAGTATCGTCAGCTATCCACTTACGTTTTGATATAAATCGCTCTACTTTACCTGCTTTTTACAAAGAACGCTTATTTGCACTTAAGGATAGCCGGATCAGCAAAGAAGGCGTCATCGTGCTAAAAGCTCAGACGTATCGTACTCAAGAGCAGAATAAAGAAGATGCGCTTAATCGGTTGAAGCAGCTGATCCTTGATGCAATCAAAGTTGAGAAAACACGCCGACAAACAAAGCCGACAAGAAGTTCGCAAAAAAAGCGTTTGGATACAAAAAATAAGAGAGCACAGACAAAAGTGCTCAGACGTTCTGTTAAGTTTTAGCGTTTAAATGAGCTGGTAATAAAACGTTGAAGCTCGCACCTCGCATTTCAGACTCTGTGACCCAGCACTTACCATTGTGCCAGCTGAGTATTTTGGTCACAATAGCAAGACCAAGGCCAAATCCGCCTGTTTCCTTGCTGCGACTGCTATCGAGACGTGTAAATGGACTAAATACACTGTCACGCTTGTCTTCAGGTATGCCAGGACCATCATCAGATACAGATAAAATTGCGTGTTCACCTTGAAGTTTGAGCTCTATTTCAATTCTTCGAGCGCCGTATTTTTCAGCGTTTTGTAGCAAGTTTTGTAACACGCGTGCGAGATAGTGCTCGTTTCCTATCACCTGAATATCTGAAGCAATACTTTGCTCAATCTGCTTGTTAGATGACGCTAAGCACTTATCTACCTGTGCTTTAACTAGATCACTAAAATGAACAGTTGTTTTGCTCATTTCACGTTCAGAAAACTCTAAGCGGGCATAACTCAACATTTCGTCGATTAAAAGCTCCATTTCTGTGACATCTTGATTCATAGCCTGAACTTGCTGTGGATCTTTTGGTGCCAACATTGCAAGCGCAAACTTTAATCTGGCAAGTGGGGTTCTTAATTCATGTGATACTGCGTTGACCAAATGTTTTTGGTTTTGCATCAGGCTAGCAGTTTGCAGGGCGAGCTTTTGAATATGCTGAGTAAGCGCTGAAATAGCGGAAAACCTCGAAGGTTTTGTCGCAATATCTAGTTGACCTTTTGCCAGTTGCTCTGTGATCCGTTTAAGTTGTTCTAAGTCACGCCAAAGAGGGCGCAGCCACAGGATTAATAGCAAAGCTAAAAGAGAGAATGAAATGAACTTAAAACCATATTTAATCCATATAGAGGGGCGTTTGGGCTCGAACGGGCCCAGTTTAACGATACTTACCTCATCAGCTAGTCGCATGAAAAGTTGGTAGTTATCATTACTGTCGAAAGAAATGACCACATCGCCCTTATCCAAAGCAGCGCGCTGCTCTGGAAACCAAGCGACATCGTTAATATGAATAATATCTAAGTTGTTTTCTTGAGGGGAGCTTTTAATGCCAACGGTGTTTAGAACGTCTCTTAAGTTGTCCGCAACTTGTTTTGCATAGCCTAATTCATTGGGTGTTTGATTACCCCAGTGTTTCCATATGTACTCACTACTTTGATTGATAGCGATAATACTAAAAAAAACAAAGAAATATAAACTCGCTAACAGTCGGAGCATGGCGCATTAATCCCAAGCTGATTTAGAGCACAAGTAACCTTTACCCCAAACAGTCACTAATCTAAATGGTTGTTCGGGATTATCACCTAGCTTCTTGCGTAGGCGAGAAATACGCACATCTACACTGCGGTCTAAACCATCATATTCACGCCCAACGACTTGATTATAAATGTGCTCGCGGCTTAATGTCTGTCCTGCGTTATTAGCAAGCTCCCATAGCAGGTCGAACTCATAACTGGTTAATTCGACTTCTTGACCAGATAGGTAGGCTTTACGGGCAGCTTTGTTGACTTCTAATTGGCCAAGCTTGATATTGTCAGCATTTTCTTCTTGCTGCTTGCCACCACGTCGTAGCAGTGCATTAACTCGGGCGAGCAAAACGTATGGTTCAACTGGCTTGATCACATAATCATCGGCGCCAATTTCCAACCCTCTTACATGATCAAAATCACTGTCCTTGGCTGTTAAAAATAACACGGGACCTGAATAGGCTTGCCTTATTTCTCTACAAATAGAAAAGCCATCTAAATTGGGCAACATAATGTCCAAAATAACGACATCAGGCTGTTGCTCTATGATGGTATTTACTGCTTTAGCGCCATCATTAACTATGGTGACAGTAAAGTTATTACCTTCAAGAAATTGTCCGGTTAGCGTTGCAAGTCTTTCATCGTCTTCAACAAGGATTACTTTAGCCATTAAAAAAAGCTCCAGTCAGATTTTAGTTTGCGCCTATACTTTCGGCTTACTGCTGCGTTTATCTTTACTTTCTGATTTGCTAATACATGCATCTTTTCGTTTCTAAGTGAAAAAATCATGTCTTCAGAAATAGAGATACTAATATTGGTTTTTGCTTTTTGCGTGTTCTGCCAACACTGCAAAGAGGTATCGTTTTTAAATAAGCATACATTTTGTGGTTTTTGGATAGACCAGTCGACCGAAATAGTCATCTCACAAATTTGGCCCATAGATTTAACCATGCAAACCATGGGTTTAATTTCAAGTTTTGCTTTTTTTGTTGGTGCATTAGCTTGTGCGTTAACCGTTTTTGATAATAACAAACATAAAACAAGGATAGAGGACAGCTTAAAACTCATATAATCCCCCAATAAAAATATTGGACGAAGAGCTTTGATCTACAAGCGGACTATCTTTAATGCCTGCCCCGAGCCAAGTATGTCTTGCACTAAACTTGAATTGCCAGTTTGAATTTAACTTATAGTTAAAAGCAACGCCTACATATGGGTTTACAGTGGCTTTACCTTGATATAAATGGTGCTGTGATTGTGAGTCTTTGAGACTGATCCCATAATAATAATCAACTAAGTGCTTGTTTTTGTATTCGGCCCCAAGTTTGACTTTTAAACGGGATGGACTGTCTGTTTGTATTGGAATGACAAAACTGTAATCGAGGCTGCCGTGATATCCCTTGTAAGTATTTGTAACATCATGGAGCCAAACTAGAGTTAGTTTAGATGAGTTTTCAAAATACCAATGTGCAAGTATGCCACCATCTAACGCCCAATCCCGTTTAGAAATTGTATCTAGTGAGATTGATTTCGCGGGCTCATTTGGTTCAGGGTCTTCTTTATCATTATTCGAATCATTATCGCCATCTGTAACGCCGCTATCACCATCAGAGTTTACGCCATCCGAGTCGGGTTGGCTCGTGGGTGGATTTGAGTCACCTGGCTCGGGTGTTATAACTGGATTACTGGACTCTCCAGTAAATGAATTTTTGACTAATATATTACTCGGGTGGAAGCGTTCAAAATATGCTTGCTCAGTGTTGAGTTGGGTGATAACACTGACATCGAACTTGTTTTGTTCTACAAAAGTGTAGCCAGCAGTTGTGTTGTCAAAGAAGAACTTATCACCGTAATAATTAATGTAAGGCAATACCACTAAAGGCACATTATCCCCGCCCCTGACTGGGTTGGTCGCAACACCCGCACCTACGGCAACAGAGAAATCCCATCTGCCTATTTCGGTGCATTGCTCATTGTTCTCACTACAGTTTGCAATACTATCCTTTGCGAATAAGCTGCAGCACAGAGATAACAATATGAAAAACTGTTTCAATCAATTTACTCCTGTAAAACCTAGAGCTAAATTTACCAGTAATTTTCGTAATTACCAGAAGTGGTTACATTAAATAACAAATAGATCGAGCGAAATAACAGAAGAATGTCGTCACTGTATTAAAGTAAAGTTACTTTCATTCAAGGAGCAAAACTATGTTTTATTCAAAAGTTACGCTTTCGTTAGTACGAGCTGGTGTTGCATTGGTTGTACTACCAGCATTGGTTGCATGCGGAGGTGGCAGTGATAATAATAGCAATAGTGATAATAATGGAGATCAAGGACCGTCGACTTTACCAACCAGTGTCCCTGAATTGAATTGGTTAGGTGAATCATCAGCTAAATTAAAAAAAGCATCGTCCAGTGAGCTTAGTTCACTACTAAAAAATGGTGCTTATTTAAGTCGGGTACCAGTTAACGAAACTGATTCTTCATTGCCTGTCAATGCTTCCCCTGTTTCCGATGGGGAGTCAAGCCCAGGGTTTTCTTCAACCAATGTGGTTGAAGCGGGCGTTGATGAAGGTGATCGTATTGAATATGATGGGGACTATCTTTATATAGCCGCTCACTCTGAACAAGAACTCTCGCATAGTGCTGTATTTAGGCAGTATGTGCGTGTAATGAAGCGAACTGACCAAGGTATCGAAGAAATTACACAAATAGAAGCCTCTGACTCGCTGTATAGTCATCAGGATTTATATTTGCATGAGGGTCGACTTGCATCTGTATTCAAATATCCAGTGCTCACTCTAGAAGCGCCGACTGATTCAAATGAGACTGCCTCTACTTCTCCTTCGTTAAATACGTTTTCTAATACGTTTGAATTAAGTTTTGCGGATGTCAGTTCACCAGAGCAACCACAAGTTATCAACCAGTATCGCATTGAAGGAAGTATTCTTGATAGCCGAGTGATAGGGAGTGAGCTGTATGTGGTCAGTCAGTACCATGCTGCGTTTGATACCGATGAGACAGATGAACTAGCAATTTATCAGGCTCTTTATCAAGCTAATGTGTTGGATCTAATTCCTAAAATTAAGGACTTAAACTCTGGGGAAGAGTCCCCACTGTTTGATGCAAGTGCGTGTTACATACCAACAGATGCAACTGAATCAGACAGCGAAAATATAATTACGACCATCACTAAAATCTCTATGCAGAATCCTACAAGTATTGAATCTACTTGTATTAATGCGCCGTCTGATGGCGTTTATGCTTCTCAAGAGAGCATTTATTTACATAAACGTTTTTGGCCTAGTGACGTAACAAGTTTCGATGACTTATCGCAAACCGCATTGCATAAGTTTTCACTCGACGGTGGGAAGGTTGCCTATAGTGCATCCGGGGCAATAGAGGGGTCGCTCGGATTTGGTGGTAATTTGATAGGTATGATTGAACCTATTCTCGTGTCAAATGTCAGTAATGCGGCTTTCAGGTTGAGTGAATATAACAGCCAATTACGCGTTGTCACTACGCGTTTTAGCGAGTCGAAGGGCATGGTACATCAGTTATTTGTATTGCAGCAACAAGGGACTGATCTTGAAGAGATAGCACGTTTGCCAAATGAAGCCCATCCGACGCCGATAGGTAAGGTTGAGTCAAATGGTATGGTAGAGGAAAATATCTATGCGGTTCGCTTTATGGGCGAGCGAGCTTATGTGGTTACTTTTAGACAGATAGACCCGTTGTATGTATTAGATTTATCTAAGGCGGATGAACCTATCATGGCTGGTGCGCTTGAAATCCCAGGTTACTCTGCATACCTTCACCCCGTGTCTGATGAGCTGCTCATTGGTGTCGGGCAAAATGTCGATGACTTTCCATTTAATGCCTCCGATGATTCCTCAACTGATATAGCGCCCAATTTTGGCGCCAAAGTAAGTTTATTTGATGTGAGTGATATGACATCACCCAGTTTAATTAAAGAACATGTTTTTGCAGGTGGATATACTCCTGTCGAATTTGACCATCACGCTTTCAGTTATTTAAAAGTCAGCGATCAAACGTTCCGCATGACATTACCTGTGGAGTCATGGGAAGTCACTATTCAAGATGACAATACCAGTAATTGGGGTAACAAAAATGAGTTGGCAGCTTTTGAGGTTAGCACCGCAGATTCAGGGTCTTTAACTTACATCGGGAGTAGTGTTGCAACCTATGATGAGCCCCCGCAAAGCGTTCCTTATGTGCGCGCAGCAGATGATAGAGGCGTCATTCATGGAGATACGATCTTTTATGTCCATGGAAATTTCGTCTGGTCTAGTTTATGGCAGTCGCCTGATGTAAACGCTGGCCCTTTCTAAATCGCGTACATTCATGTTCCAAGTGACATCTTGGACAGACCAAGCGCCACCTAATTTACGCAGGGTGGCGCTTTTATGTTTTATCGATGTGGGTTATGTAACGTAAGTTGAAGATCATCAAATATCTGTTCACCTATTTGATAATTTTGTTTAATAATTTGAAAAACAGTAAATCCGAGCTTGTTTAGTAATTGCTCAGATGCATTATTGCCAACAGTGACAGTAGCCAATAGAGTGTCATAACCTTGGTGAATAAATGCATAGTCAATAACGGCTTTGGATGCTTCAAACGCAAAGCCATAGCCTTGTTGAGTAGGACATAACATAAACCCCAGCTCTGCAATGTTTGGCTTGTCAGAGAAGCTTTTAAACCCATGTAAGCCGATACACTCTTCTGTATCAACTCGCTCTATGACTAGCGTGAGCCACGCATCAGTTTGTTTTTGCCAACGAGTACAGCGTTCATCAAAAAGTGATTTCAAAGTTTGCTGTGCTTGTATATCTGCGACGTAAGCCATGACATCTGGATTTTGGTTTAATTTCTTAAACAGCTGCCAGTCATTTTTAGTCAGCGGCCTGAGCCTTAATCTCGGTGTGATCAGCTCCATCGTTATCCCTACTTAAAATGCAAACAGTTACTGTGGATCGTTGAGTATCGTTCTTATTTTCTCTATTTGTTTTATGGCGTGAAGGTTATCGCCGTGCACGCACAGCGTGTCTGCTGCCAGCACGAGTTTGTGTCCGCTTGCGGTTATCACGGATTGACTGCCAGCGAGAAGCTTTACTTGCTCTAATAATTTCTCTTCGCTATGCACTGCGTGAGGCTCAGAGCGAGGTGTGAGCATCCCTTCATCGGTATATAATCTATCGGCAAACGCTTCCAAGAGTAAAGTCACCTCATATTGCTGGGCAAGGGCGCGGTGCTGCTTTGCTTGTGATGTGGCTAAAATCATTAACTTCAGATCACTTGGGTATTGATGGATCGCTTCTATGAGCGTGGTTAATATAGACTCATCACGCATCATGTCATTGTATAGCGCGCCATGGGGCTTAACATAACTGAGCGTCATTCCAGCAACTTTTGCCATCCCTTCTAGCGCTGCTATTTGATAGTGAATACAGTTGATGAGCTCTTGTTTAGCCATGGTGAGCGAGCGGCGGCCAAAACCTTGCAGATCAGGGTAACTTGGGTGGGCACCAAGTAGTACATTATGCTGCTTAGCAAGTGCTATCGTTTTTTGCATAACACTAGGATCACCTGCGTGAAATCCACATGCAACGTTTGCCATGTCTATGAATGGCATAGCCTCTTTATCAAGCCCCATCTCCCAAGCACCAAAGCTTTCGCCCAAATCACAATTTAACAGCATGCCAACCTACTTTTTAATTATTGTATTAACAGATCCATATCTGGCCTATCTGTGACCAACATATGTTGAGGACTGTTTATAATACACAATTCTGGCGCTGCACGGGTAATTGCGAGATGAGCGGTGAGGCTGGTTGTCCAAAATACAGGTTGCTTGTCGTCTGGAATGAAAATCGGGTCGCCAAAGTTGGGCTTTTGCAAATTATTAATCCCAATATCAGCTGGGTTGCCAAAATGAACAGGAATACCATGTGGTACGCGACTGATGCTACCGGCTTGTATGGCACGAATAATTTCTTGTGTATCCATTGGCCTTAAACAGACTACTTTATTCCCTTTAAACGGCCCTACCGATTCACTGGGTATATTACTGATATACATGGGTAGAGTATGTGCAGGGCTGGACGTGGTGTTATCAAAGCCAAAAGTGTGTAATACATAATCAAAGGCGACATAGCTGGCAAGCGCAAAAGTGACGAAGTCATCGCGCCAAAGCCTTTCAATGTCAGTGACTTCATCTACCAGTTGCCCATCGCGAAGCACTCGATATTTAGGCACATCTCTACGTATGTCGATGTTAGTTCCCAGTGCACTGAGGTGGTATTCGCCGTCGTTTACACTGGTTGCTAATAAGGGACAACAATCATGGTTATTTTGGCAATACTTTTGAAAGTCAAAAGCATAAGCCTTAGGCAAAATCACAATATTACATTGCGTGAAGCCGGGCACAAATCCATTGGTTGGACCTGAATAATCCCCGGCTCTGATCATTTCACGAATCGCGTTAGGTGCCGTTAAGGACGCCTTTGGATCCATATTACCCCCACAAAAATAGACGTGATTTCATCAATGCGAGGCGGCTTTTAGGTGACGTATTACTAGTTTGGGTCACTTATTAATCGATGCTGACTGGCAATGTCCCATGGGCTTTTGCGTTACCAGTTATCACCTTTGCCAATGCTGTATATGCAGGCCCGCGCACATCATTTTCAATAACTACATCCACATTATAGGCATAGCTTGCTAAAACCGCTTGATTGTACGGTGCATATTTTGCAATTTCGTATGGCGCACGCAAGCTGACAAATAAACTTTCTTTTTTATGTGTGTGTGCAAACTGCATTAGCTCAAATAATGCTTTGGGCTGTTGCTGCTTTGATACTTCATAAGACGCTAGTTCTGCTAAATCATCCATCCCACCAATTTCTGCCGCGCTTTGCTCGGGTGATGCATAGGCACTTATCACCCAATCAGCTTTTAATATTCCCTGTTTTGCTCGCTCTGGTTTAAAAGCTTGGAGGCTAGTAACTGAGATCGTAATATTTTTATTTATCTCAGTGAGCAAAGCTTGCTTTAAAGCCGCTGCTTTTTGTCTATCAGGCATAATTAAATGAATATGGGCACCTTCTTCAGCTTTGATTGGCAGCACGTTTTGAT
Organism: Pseudoalteromonas luteoviolacea H33-S; assembly: GCF_001625695.1. Classification (GTDB taxonomy): domain Bacteria; phylum Pseudomonadota; class Gammaproteobacteria; order Enterobacterales; family Alteromonadaceae; genus Pseudoalteromonas; species Pseudoalteromonas luteoviolacea_B. Next base: position 45,843 of record NZ_AUXY01000046.1, on the reverse strand, counting down.
TTTTCACTTCGGTTATCGCCGCAAGCGCTAATTCAGCTTCAATTTTTCTATGCTGAGGGTTGCCAAGCATGCTTTTTGCGATAGCAAGACTGGGTGTTCCATTTTTGCTGAGCATGCGAGATTTGAGCTTGGCAATTCGTTGATTTGACTGGATCAGGTCATGTTGATTTAGTTTACCCGTTTCAACTGCGTTTGCGAGTGCATCAAAAAACGTGACAAACTCTGCCAAATCTTTTGGATTTCTTACTTGTATTGGCATTAGCGCTATATCCACCCCAGCATTAAAGGTTTCAATAACCGCATCAACAGGTGTAAAGAAGTCACTGACACCAGCCATATCAAGCGCGTCAGTGATAGTTACACCTTGGTAATTCATTTTACTTCTGAGTAAGTCATGCATAATGGCGCGCGACATCGTGGCAGGGCGAATCATTTTTTCACCTTGCTTATTCGTCACTGTACTGCTGTCTAATTCTGGGTATTGAATATGTGCAGTCATGATCATACCCGGTTGTTGTTGCTTGATAATCTGTGCAAAAGGGTAAAGGTCTTGGCGCTCAATTTGTGCCAATGTATGATCAACTCTTGGCAGTCCAGTATGGCTGTCTACATGGGTATCTCCGTGACCTGGAAAATGCTTGAGTGCAGAAATAACCCCGTGATGCTCAAATGCTTTCACTTGTGCAGCGCCTAAAAGTGCAACTCGATTTGGGTCTTCGCCAAAAGAGCGGACATTAATAACTGGGTTCAGTGGGTTGGCGTTTACATCAACAGTAGGCGCAAAGTTAACGTTGATCCCAAGGCTGATCAGCTCCTTGGCGATCACTGTTGCAACGCTTGTTGCATACTTATCACCGTGTTTATCATAGGTTGCACCTATGCTCATATTGCCAGTGAACGAGGTTGCTTCTGCACGGTTGATCCGCGCTACGCGTCCACCTTCTTGGTCAATAGAAATAAACAGTGGCGTCTCGCTGGCTTGTTGCAAGTCGGTTGTGAGTTTAATGATTTGGGCTGTTTGCTGCACATTTTCAGCAAATAAAATCACGCCACCAATATGATATTGTTTGATAAGCGAAGCCAGTTCAGGGGGCAAGGACGTCATGGGCTGACGGCATTGGACGTCGTTTTGGCAAAAGTAGCGAAAGTCCAGCATGAGCTTTTGTCCAAGCAGCTGGCGAATATCGGTTTGGGCGCTGTTGGCGCAGGCTAGTGTACTCATTGTCATAATGCTCAGTAAACCTACAATTTTGAGAGAATTAAAAATACGCACGGCATCAAGTAGTTAATTTTTTGCTTACTGTATCATGTGAATGGCTGAGTTTAGAGGCTTAAAATTGAATTTAATGAAGTTTTTAAACGGCCTAGTTGGTGCTTGTTCAAGGTCTATTTATTTTAAATGGTCTATAACTAACATTAGGAATTTGTGGGCGCGAGAGCCGCATGAATAAGCAATGTTGCATATGTCTATTTTTTTGCCTTTTTAAAAGTGTCGCAAGTGATGCCCAGTGCACGTTAGTGCGTTTGTCTGGTAGTCCAGATATGCCGCCTATTAGTTATGCCATCAATGATGAAAAGCAGGTAGGAATTGGCTTTGAGTTTGTGCGTACCATTATACCCAAAGAAATCACGGTCGAAGTGACAAGACCTGCGCCAATGCAGCGCGTGATGCAGTGGGCACGTGATGGTCATATTGATATGTTTGTTGGCTTACAAAGCGATAATTACCCCAAAGATTGGTTTACTGTACTACACCCTGCCATTACGGATTCTGCTTATGCGGTATTCTATCGTCGTGGCAAGCGCGTTATGAACATGAATAAGTTATATGGTTTGAGAGGCGCAATTTTGCGCGATATGTCGCTTAACCCAGAACCTTCGCTTAATCTTGAGATAGATAATTTACAATTACTTCGTACCGACAGTATCGCTAAAGCCATTCAATTAATTAAATTAAAAAGGATCGATTATTTCATCGCACCTCAGTGGCAAACAATTAATACGTGGTTTGAATCTGGCAAAACAGTGCCTTTGGCGATGTTACCTGAGCCTATTCAAATTAATCATGTGTATCTGGCTTTGTCTAATTTCAGCCCCTGTTTAGATCACAAAGCCTCGATTGAACAAGAAATTGTAAAAGCAAAACGAAGTGGTGTTATGGAAGCTCTGCTAGAGCAGAGCTTCTTATATACTAAAGCAATTGATCAGTTTTATAACTTGATTGAGTCACCTTAGAAGGACATGAGCACTTTAACACTGCCGTCGGCACTGCCACTGGTGACATATCCAATTACATTCGGGTTATCAGCAACTAACTTCATAACTTCCTGATCATTCGCCATGCTTTTAGGCGGTTGACCTTTTCCTGTAAATAAGAGTTTGGACCAATAGGCTTTCAGTTGGCTAGCACTGCGACCAACGACCTTGGTATTGAACTCTTCCGTTACTGGATTGCTGTCAACTTGGCTAATGGGAATAACCTTGGCTGAGCCATCAAAAGTTTTTAATTTACCCAAAAAGATTTGCTCAATTTTGCCTTTATCTAGCGCTGCGTTATTAGAGGGGTGGACAACCACATCAACGGCGAGAGCTGAGGTGGATAACATAAATACAGTAGTAAGTAGTATAGCTTTCATGTTGTCACCCCATTAAAAAACGATGTCTACGCCAGCGCTCAAGACAGTAAAATCTTGGACGTTGGGGCGCGTGTCTTCACCAGATAAATACTGGAATTTGAACGCGGCATTAGAGTGAAAATCATAGCGAACTGACACACCAATCGCATCAAACTCTCTGAGCGACAGTGTATTTCTCAATGCTTTTGCAGTAGCAAATAAGGTTGGGTGAGAGATGCCTTTGAGGAACTCTAAATCCCCTTCATCTTGAATCGATTTCTCGTGATGGACGGTAACAATTGTTTTATCCATCAAGCGATAACCAAACGCGGTATACCAAGCTCGGTTGAAGCCATCTGATGAGTCTTCAACGCCATAGTTAGCGAATTCGAAATCAACAATAAATTTCTCATAGTCGATATGAAAGCCTGAATAACCATATAAGCCGTCCTTACCACCCCAAATGACAGCGTTTTCGTATTCTGTAACCTGTTGCGCGGTCGCGCCCTGGCTAACGGCTAGCTCGACTGCACTTTTAGTGGCACCTAAAATGGCATTGCTGTCGACACTACCCCCTTCAATTTCCACCATGAAGAAGCCTGCAAATACGGTCCACCAGTCTTTGCTCAACTCGACTCTGACAGATATTTCGTCTTTAAAGCCAAATGTTTCGTCATTTTGTGTTGCTGCAAGGAAGGTGGTGCCATCCCAATTACCATAAAGTACCTTAGTAACAAGTGAGTAATCACCAAAAGTGAAGTTACTGTCTAAGGCTATCCCTTCAATGGTTGAAAAATCAAAGCCAGCGTACACGGCGCGAGGAAGGCGGCCAAAATTATTGGTAAAGCCGACGTTTTGATATTCAGATTGGTAAAAGCTTGGGTTTGCAAAACGGCCCATGCTGATGGTGTGCTGAGGCGATAGTTCATAACTGATATATGCCCAACGAGCCTCTGCGTCAAAATCCTCAGTGCCCTCGGCCATAATTTGTATGGTTGCACTAAGTCCTTCGCCAAGGTCGGTTCTCGCTTGAAGTGCAAATAGAGATTCATCTGAAAATGAGATATCTCCATCAGTTTTGTGTGTGGGAAATGCAGATGTTCCGCCGTCACTATCCGCTGAGGTTGCGCGCAGTGATGCGAAGCCATTAAATACCACGTCTGCGTAACTGCAGAAGCTGCATGATGCAAGTGCTCCCCCAATTAACAACTTTACAGCATTATTAGATTTCATAGTTTCACCCTGTCCTGTGGTTGTATTAGGTGCAACCGACTACATGCACCACTCTAACCGTAGAACAAGATTACTTATTTACTAGTTTGTAAAAAAAATTTCCTATTACGAAGACGAACTAACTAGATTTATCGAAAATTGTCGAATAATTGGCAATTTACGTAATTTTGTCCAAGATTATATTTACAAATGTACCAAATGAAGCTGTGTGGGTTATCCCTACTGCTTTTCTAATGACGCTCATGCAGGATACTGAACATGCTGTGGTTCAAAAACCTTCCGCTATTTTATAAAGTTTGTCTGATCGTGGCTCTGTCCATTTCTGTCTTTATTATCAACTTAATCATAAACTTTGCCGCTTTTAAAAGTACGCAACAAGAGCTGTTATTGTTGGAGCAAAAAATATATAAAACGGTTCAATTATCGACGATTAATAGCGTGCTTATCAAAAGAGCTGATGAGTTATTCAGTCAATCAGTGTCTTTTGCTGACAAAGATGTACTTGCTCAAGCGTCGCAGACAGTAGCCGAATTGACCGACAATATTGCCCAACTGGCTGATTTAGATGATAACAATCGGGCCATGCTTAACGAACAACTCGTGGTGATTGACCAGTATCGCAAATTATCTGAAAAGCTGGCTGATGGGATGATCACAAACACCATTGATTTTAGTCAGTTACCTACGCTTGCAAAGCAAAAAGCCGATTTATTTGAGCAAACAGATGCTGACTTAACAAACTACAGGGAAGTGGTCGGACAGTATTTTAAGGAAACCATTGAAAAAGCAAATCAAAGTGGTAACGATGGGCTTTGGATGTCGGTGCAAGCAGGTCTTGTGTTGAGCATTCTGTTATTGGTCGTGGCACTGTCTGTGGCGAGAAATATCAGTAGCACTGCGAATGCTCTGCGTTTATCTTTAAGGGAACTTGCTGATGGGAAAGGGAATTTAAATCAACGCCTAACCGTGATTGGCAAAGATGAGTTGGGACGCACGGCATTTAACTTTAATAAGTTTATGGATACTTTAACAGAGTCTATTAAAGGCGTGATGGCAGTTTCTCAGCCCTTGTTAGATACGTCAAAAAAGCTAGTACATAGCACGGAAAATGTGCGTAACCTCACGGATGAACAAGCGTCACAAGCTTCACAAACTCAGCAGTCTATCAATGAACTCATTCAGTCAATAACGAGCATTAGTGAAGCAGCCTCAGCGGCTAACACTGCAGCGCAAGAAACGGAAGTTGAAGCGCAAAATGGCCTTAGGGCGGTATCTGATAATATCGCAAACTCTAAAGATTTAAACTTACAAATTGGAGAGGCGGCAGACGCGGTCAATGATCTGGCAAAAGGCACTGATAGCGTTTCGTCGATTTTAGATGTAATAAGCTCGATTGCTGAACAAACAAATTTGTTAGCACTAAATGCGGCGATTGAAGCAGCTAGGGCGGGTGAGCAAGGACGTGGTTTTGCTGTTGTGGCCGATGAAGTAAGAACGCTTGCATCCAGAACTGGTGATGCAACAACAGAAATACGCACTTTGCTGGACTCGTTGCAAAATGCGGCTGATCGCAGTGTGAAGATGATGACGCAAGCCAATGATCAAGCGAGTAGTAATGAAACGCGATCGCTTAACGCAGGGCAGGCCCTTGAGGAGATCCAAAGCAAGATCGCTAATATTACCATGATGAATAACCAAATTGCGTCTGCGGCGGAGCAGCAGAGCTCAGTTGCTAACATTGTTGCTGAAACGATTGAAAGAATGAATATTTCTCAGCAGAAAGTGCATGCCTCGTTTTCTGATTTAGATGAGGTATCTCATCAACTTCACGATGCTTCAGACCACTTAATGGAAGCAACAGGTAAGTTCAAGATGTGATCCTCGTGCTCATCTTTATGAATGGCGCGATGAGAACTAGATTGCGCCATAGTTGAGGTTAAAACTCAAAAGTTGCAGTTGATCTATTCGTTCTATCCCATGTACCGTCCTTATATAAAACAATTGCAGACGCTGATGTTGTTGAGCCTGCTCTTACATAGGAGCTGCAGCTTTTCGCGTTATTGCTTGCCCTACAGCCTTGCCATACATGTGCGTTCACAAGGTTTGTTAAATCATTGATTGTAAAAACAACTCGTGCATAATTTTCATTTGTCAGATTAATCGCATAGCAATCTTGACCACTGAGGTTAAGGCCACCTCCCTCTGTGAATATTTCGCATGTAACGTTTGCTGAGTATACAGAGCTTGCAAAGAGAGAACCTGTGACCAAAAAAAGTGCTTTTAAGCTTTTCATATAATTTTCCTTTTATATCAGTTAGTGAGGCGATTTATCGTCTCCACATTAGTTTATGGGGTGTGATAAATTTGTGTCAATAATGTTGGTTTTCTAATTTGGTTAAGGGTACGACGTAATTTATAAGGTGTGGGGCAGTGACAAAGGTTCCATACACCATATTTTTGTAACAATAAAATAAGTAGGGTTTACAGATATTACAGAGTCTCTATTTTATTACCTGAATGTATTCAAAAGTTTGGACGATTAAGATTTGTTACCCGTCATACTTGCAATGAGTGTAATTGTGAGGTGTTAAAGTTGGGTTTAGCCATTTACGGTTATGACCGCTTAATTATCGTTATGGCGAAGATTTTATTGTTTGAACAAAATGAAGCATTGGCAGATAAATTAGCTTCATATATCAATGGCGAAGGACATCAGTGCTATCAGCTGAGAAATGAAAATCATATTGTAGATTGGATTTTATTAAACCACCCTGATCTTGTTATTCTCGACCAAGCTTCCTTAGCTGGGAATGCCATAAAGTTTTGCTCTGAAATATACTATTCATCTAGCACATTATTGATAGTTACAAGCTGTAGTCAGCAAGGAGTTGATCAATTAATTGCATTAGGTTCTGGGGCAGATGATTTTATTTTTAAACCCTATCTCCCTGAAGAAATGGTGGCACGAGTCAACGCCATGTTACGTCGGTTACAAAAACTAGCCGCAATGCGCCATCGTGTTCAATTGCTTGAGCACCATTTTAGAGTCAAATATGCGGATAAAGAAGTGCAGCTCACAGAGGTGGAGTTTAATTTATTTCACTTATTGTATAGCCATCCTCATACTGTCTTTAACAGAGAGGATATTCGCAAACATATGTATAAAGATCATCGAGTTGTATCTGAAAATACAGTGAATAGCCACATTCGTAACCTACGTCGGAAGTTAAAGGTTATTTCCCCCCAACATATGTTAATTACCAGTGTTTATTCAGCGGGCTACAAATATCAACCATGTTTAGATCAGAAATGAGCTTAATTTGGGCACTCAGTATTGCGTTTTAGTAAATTTGGCTGACTTGTCATACTTAAGGGCGCAGTGATAAAATCGCGCATCATTTGGCCATTTCATTGCCACCGTTTTACTTTTGAGCTAGAGAGCACACACTTGTCTGAGACAGTAAAGACAACATCAAAAATCAGCCATTTAAAAAGTCATTTGCTCACTAGTTTGTACCACAAATACAGCCAAGAAATTTGTGCTTTTTTAAAAAGTAAGTTTGGCGAGCCACCAGACTCTGAAGATATAGTACAAGCAACATTTGAGCGCTTTTCCCGGCTTGAGCATCAAGAAAAAATCGAAAATCACCGTGCATTTTTGTATAAAATGGCGCAAAACTTGGTGTTAGATTTTAAGCGTTCAGAAAAAACACGACAGCGCTATATTGACGAACAAATCTCTGATCCTGATGTCAGTTTGGATGACAGAGAGCCTTCACTCGTTTTAAATAATAAGCAGAAATTAGCATTGATAGATAGAGCTTTAATGCAGCTTCCAGCGCAGCAGCGACAATTATTCCTGCTCAACAGGGTTCATCAAATGTCTTATGCCGAAATTGCCAGACGGTGCGAGATGTCGCAAACAGAAGTAAAGCGCCAGGTCGCTAAAGCAGTGCTTATTTGCAGTAATGCGTTAAATCACCAGACAAAGGTAAGTGCTAATGACTAAATCCAATGATGTTTTCAGTCGCATTGACACCGATTTAAATACAACATCTTCGAAGCAACTTATCGAACAACAGGCTACCCACTGGTTGCTGATTCAAGATGAACTGGATCTTGAGCAAAAAGTGCAATTTGAACAGTGGCTGATCATAGACCCTGAACATGAGCGTATTTATAGACGCCTAGAGGACGCGCTTTCATTGGTAGAGCAAGTACCGGTGGCACAAAGCTCAGATCCTGAAATGCTGGTTGAGCAATTAAAAAGTTCGTCAAAAGTCACAATGAGTACTGATGAGTCAGCAGCGAATAACCACATATATCGCTGGTTTGCTGTTGCGGCGAGTGTCATGTTGATAGCTATGTTGGGGTGGTTTGGGCAAGAGCCGCAAGGGGCGAGCCCTGTAATAGCACAGCAGATATATCAAACTGAAACAGCGCAAGTTGAAACATACCAGTTAGTCGATGGCAGTGTGGTGACGCTTGGCCCTGATAGCAAGTTGCTGGTGTCTATCTCAAATCAAGTTCGGTCATTGAAGCTACTTTCCGGTGAAGGGTATTTTGATGTTGTTGGCGATAAAGCTCGACCCTTTATTGTCTCTTCCGGTCAAGTGGCTATTACCGTAATAGGCACTGAGTTCAATGTGCGTTTCAACCCGAGCTCGATTCAGGTGGCGGTTGCTGAGGGGCAAGTTGAAGTGGAGCTGCAAGGCAAGCATGCCAAACTTCAAGCAGGAGAGGTTATTTTTGCAGATAACAGCAGAGGGCTGAGTCAAGTAACGCCTATTGACCCGACGTTGATTGATGATTGGCAGCAAGGCCAGTTGATTTATCAAGATGCGCCTCTGGGTCATATTGTCGCTCAGCTAAACCGGTATTACGCTGGCCAGATCATTGTGGTTGGTGACAATGTTGAACAGCTGAGAGTCACAGCTTCATTTTCAACCCAAGATATTCCGTCTGTGATACAAGATCTTGCTGCGATGTTGTCATTAGAATACACGCAATCAGGTGACACATGGCTGCTTACTAAGCCTGCCATGGTTAAAACGAATTAATGTAAGAGTGTAATGCGAAATCTATTTTTATTGTTGAGTGGTCTGCAGTTAAGCACATTAGCAACTGCAAGTGAGCAAAGTATTCGTGTTGATATTGAGCCTCAGCCCCTAGTCCAAGCGTTATTTCATGTGGCTAAGCAAAGTGAGCAATCTATTTTTACTCAGCCCGCTTTACTTAAAGGGTTCCAAACGGCACAAGTCAAAGGCCAATTTACACTTGATGAACTACTCCAAATATTGCTCAAAGATACTGGCCTTAAAGTTAAGCAAGCAAGTTCTGGCTACATTGTTTACCGGCCAAATAAGGCAAATGATGCCAAAGGGAAAAAGCGTAAGTCTGGGTCCAAGCATAATAGTGAGATCGAAAGAATAAGCGTATTAGGTCAAAAAGGGGCAACCACTGAGGCGGTGTGGCTGAAGCACAATTATCAAGTGGGTCTTGTTGATTTAATTGCTGCGGATGATATTGGCGAGCTGCCGGATATTAATGTCGCAGATTCATATCGTCGCATCGTGGGTGTGCACACCATCAATGATTCAGATGAGGGGCAGTTAGTGACTGTTCGGGGTGTGCAATCAGGCATGAATTCCGTCACGTTAGATGGGATGGCGCTTGCTAGTGACCGGCAGCACACTCGGGGCGTCAATTTGGAAACTATTCCGGCCTCTTCTGTGGGTCAGTTGTGGTTGTATAAAACCCCTGATGTGAGCTTTAACGGCAATTCTGTTGGGGCGGTGATGGACCTTAAGAGCTACAGTGCTTTTGATAAACGCTCCCCACACTTCAGGTTTGATGCTGAATTATCTCAGTATAGTTATCAAGATGTGCCCGATGACGACGACAAGTTGGGCTTAAATATACGTAGCCAATACAGCCGTGTTTTTGGACAAGATTCACAGTTCGGTTTGGTTGCATTTGGGATGTATTCAGAAAAATCACGAGACCAAAGTAACCTCAGTAATCAGTATCATGTCAATAAAGAGGGGCAAGCGTTTATTAATCGCTCTCGCCAATCGGCATATTCAAATGTCTGGGTACGTCAGGGCGGTTCAATCAAGCTTGAAGCGGCTCCAACAGAACAAAGCTATGGGTTTTGGCATAGCTATTATTACCAGCAGACAGAAAATGAGCCGCGTAATAGCTTTGCATTTGAGCAAGTGTCCAGAACGCCAGTAAAAGTGAGGCAAGATCAGGCTGAGATTGAACAGGCTGATTTAGTTATGGATACCATCTACAGGGACACTGAACGTAGACAGCTTGGCAGTCATATACATTTTAAAAATGAGCTTAGCTCACGTCAAAACCTCAGCTTTGATATTGCTTACAGTGAGGCGAGTTCAGATAGGCAAGATGAAGAAAGCGTGTGGCAAAGCGCAACCAGTCTAAAAGAATATCACTTGTTGGGGTATCAATATACGGGGTTCGACAGTGATAGGAGCTGGTCAGTAAACGATCCTCGTTTTGCACAGAGCCCTCGTGCCATAAAGCTTGACGAATTTGAATTACAACGCAGAGAAAATAACAACACCATATTAGACTCTCGAGTATTGTATAACTGGCATGCCGACGGTAGCAGGTTGGGTTGGAGTGTTAAGTCTGGACTGCGCTATACACACAGCAAGGTGCGATCTAATAGAGATGTAAACCGATACGATGTTAAAAAAGATATCTCAATCGGCAAGCTTGTTGGTGACAGCAGGTATTCGGTAGATGCTTTTGGGCTTAATTTACCTTGGTTGTCTAATGAATATGTAAGTAATTACTTTTATAAAAATACCAGTGATTTTGAGTTAAACAATAACGCCAGTGAGTTTGCAAGTTTGAGGCATGACTTTAATAGTGTCGATAAAGTCAGTGCTGCACACCTTGAGTTAATTAACCAATCTGATAGGTGGCGCTGGTCTATCGGTACTCGTTACGAATCATGGCAGCAAGAAACGCAAGGGCAAGATATTAATATGAACACCCGCAGCGTCACGCCAAATGACCTTGCTCTGAAGGACTCACAGTGGTTGGGAGTCTTGCGCGGTCGTTATGATATCACTGATAATTGGCGCATATTTGCCAGTGTTGGGCAAAGCGTTGCGAGACCAGATTATTTTGCTAGTAATAACCTAAATTCTGTGAATGGAAGGCGCGACTATACGGTTATCAAAAGAAGCGATCCAAACTTAAAAACCAGCCTTGCAGAGAGTTGGGATGTATCAACTGAGTACTATTGGCGAGATGGCAATCTGGCCTCAATGGCGCTGTTTAAAAAGTATATTGATGACACCGCAGTGGATACGCGCACAGTACTGGGTGAGCAAGATAACCGAGTGATACTTGAGCAAAAGTCTAACTATGGTCAATCTGAAGTCAATGGCGTTGAACTCAGTTTAACACTGCAGGATTGGTCTGCATGGTCAAAGCATCTAAGAGGTTTTGGGCTGGTGGCAAATGCGACGATTTTGTCACATGAGGTGTGCTACGAAATACCCAATCAAGCAGTGTCCTGCTTAGACTATCAATTTGGCCAAGCTGATAAAACGGCGAACGTGATTGCACATTATCGATTTGGTGGCAGCAAAACAGAGATCCGTTTAGGCTACCACTACGCAGGAGAGTACTCACCTTATCAGCCTTTGCCGCTTACTGCTCAAACCCGAGAGGTGTGGCAAGCCTTTTCTCAGTGGGACATGCAACTGCGCTATGACGTTAACAAAAACTGGGTGGTGAAAGCCAAAGTGCGTAATCTCACCAATGAAAAGCGCCGCAGTATGACAGGCGAACATCAACACATGTTGGCCAGTGAAATTGAATTTGGCCGCTCTGTTTGGTTTGGGTTTTCTTACCGAGGATAATAGAGCTTATGAGTTATCAAAGCCCGATAGTTCGGGCTTTTTTAATTTCTAAGTTAATTATTTAATGTGATGATTGGTACACCATAACTTCCCATTGCTGATGCTGTGCACCTATATGATTACTGAGTGTAGGGTTGTTTATGTAAGTCCAAGCAACTTTGCCATCACCAATGTAGATCAGGTCATCTAGGCCACCCCAACCATAATCTGTAAATGATAATGTCTCAGTGAGTTTGTCACCTTGCTCATTAATTTCAACCAAGTGATATGTTTTTGGTATGAGCGCGCGGTCGGAGCCAAGCGGCTGCAAGCTTTGGTTGTCACCAACGCATTGGAACTTGGCATAGCCCAGTAAAAATCGACCATTATGCAGGTTGACCAATTGCGGATCTGAGTATTGGCAATTATCATCGCCCACTAGCCAACGTGTGGAACTGGTTTGATCTTCTCTAGGTGTATTCCTGCTGCCACCAATTGGAATGCCAAATAAGCCAATTCTTGTGGAGCTGGTGCTGTCCATGTGTTTTTCGCCCATTAAGTTTTGTGTCGGAACAAGTGGGTAGTGCTCAATTTTGATTTCATTGTGGCGAAGAGCAGATAAGTAATCTAACTCACAGTTTGAGAATATCCCTTTTTTTAAACAGTTTGTACGGTAAACATCTTCTTTTGGTGTGATATTTAAATGTGCTATGAAGTTTATAAGGTCTGATTCAGCCACTTTCTTTGGGGCTACAGCAACAGACAGGCCGTAATTGTCACGAACAGGCACAAAGTTATGTATACCGCCTCGAGTAAAAGATGCGTTGTTTGCTGGAACAGTAAATAGATATGTGCCAGGACCCCGGTTAGAGTTGGCTTCAGATTTTATGGCGAGCAACCCATGTGCACGCTTTGGAGATTTTTTATGGGGTTTGACAGCTTTTGAGAACTCTTTATCGGTCATATCTGTCGTACAGACTGCGCCAAATTGGTCGTTATTTTGATCATAATAGCCGCGAATGTGCAGCACATGTCCTTTGCCGCAGTTCCACTCCCAGCCACGTTCATTATAGTCGATCTTGAGAGTCGTTCCTTCGCGCTGTAACACGATAAGCTGCGCTGACTTATGTTTGGTACCATTAATATGGTTATACACCGCAGCTACATTGGCGATGGCATAACTTTGGTCTTTTTCTGAATAGTTTAATGACACGTTTCCTAGGTGTTGAGACTTCATTTTCGTCGCTACATAGGCATCGTATTCGTGGCTAAGAGGCTCGTTGTGCCATTCAAGCAGCCAGGCCTCGGTGTTTTCATTTTTTGCCATCGCTTCGACACACTTGAGAAATTGTGCTTTTTGTTCATTATTTGGCAAAGCGTTAAGTAAGTACTGCCATCTATCTTGTTGTTTAAACGCATTGCCTTGTACGACAGTAGAGAAGGATTTGAGCTTTTTTCGATTTGCCCCAAATTGATTAACCAAGGTGTCGATATAAGGTGTAACAGACAGCGTATTATATGGGTTATTGTCCAAACACTGAGAAACATAATAGCGGTTGCTGGCTATCAGTGAGGGCAGTGTCATGGGGGATTTTCGTGATTTTCGAATACTTAAATCATGCATTGCTCTGTCAATGGTGGCGTGATTATCGGCGTGTTTATTGACAAAATTTCCTTTTGTTTGAGCTGGTAAATCAATCACATGCCCATCCCGCTCAGATGCACCATGCGGCTTTTCACACACCACGGCAACGCGCTTACAGTCCTTACTCACGCTAATGCCATGGCTTGCAATGCACTCATTGAGTACACGTTGGTTTTCTGTGTTTTCAAAGATGCCGCTTTGTGGATTAAACTTGAGCTCGTAAACAGCACCAAACCTTGACGAATGTGTATCACCGCTGATTGATTGAACGGTCGTAGATACAAACATACTGGGCGAATCTGTATGGGTATTGCAGCTGGCGATATAGTTGCGGTGGGGGATTTGTACTTGCTGCTGTTTTATCTCTTGCGCGGTTCGGCCAATATAGTGGGCAACGGCAGGTCTCTCTTTGGCGTTGAACATATTATCTGGCAGTGAAACCATCGCACTACTCACTGTACCAGTAGCGTCGTTTGTCGTTGCGTGGCAGGCCAGTGAGGTGAAAAGTGCAGTGACTAATAAGGATGACTTAAACTCTGTTCTAAACATCAGACATTCCCTCTTTATAATTAAAACTCATTGCTTGGATACCTGTTTTGATGCGTGTAAAACAGGCGATGACAGCCTGAGTATACTGACGAGTAAGAAGGAAAAAATGGCTCGCAGTGATGTTGCATACAATCTGCATAATTGACGCAGATTTCTGCATATTGTGCAGGTTTTTTAGTGATTTTATATGAGGTTATTTGGTTATGTTTGGAAGAACAGATGTGCGTTTGGCTGAGTATAGAAATAAAAAAGCCCCGCATGAGCAGGGCTAAATAGTGATTATTTAACTCGTATTAATCTTTGGACTCGATAAAACTAATTTCTCCAAGATAGTTTTGCAGCATCATTGATATGTCTTCTGAATAGATAAAGGTGCTTTTTTCTCGCCTTTCAATGATGATATCCGACTGCAACAAACCGAGTTTAGACAAATCAATACGATCATGTTTACCAAAGTCTTCTATGACATCATTGCCAAGACTCATCACGAATATATCGCGGCCAGAGCCACCAATGAGAATATCATTGTTTGCGCCACCATTGAGTGTATCAGCGCCTTTGTCACCGACTAATATGTCTTGACCATCATGGCCGAATAGCTTGTCTGAGCCTTGGCCGCCGGCGATGAAGTTTTCTAAGTGGTTACCATGAAGTTCATCCACATATGGAGTTCCCATTAGGTTCTCTACTCGGTCAGAAATTTGTGATAGTTTGACTGTCTGTCCGGCAGCTAAAGACTCCAGAGTTATTGTATCTATGCCTGTACTTCCGTAATAAAAGTCATTTCCTAAGCTGGCGATAAAGAGGTCGTTCCCCATACCACCATATAAGTTGTCATCACTTTGCCCACCACGGATCACATCGTCGCCTTTACCACCTTTGAGGGTATTATTAAGTGCTCCTCCAATAAGGACATCATCTCCTGAACCTGATAAGAAAGTAACGAGTCCACCTTGCCCAGTAAATACTTGATTTATAGTAATATTACTTGAATCAACAGTGAAGTGTTCGGGTATTAAGTTTACGTCTTTAGTTTCAATAGTTTGATCATGATTTAAAGTTGGTAAAACTTGTCGCCAATGCAGGCTCTCAATGTTACTTATTTCCATCACTTGTAGCGCATCAGATTTGACTTTTATCTGGCCATTTTGCAGTTGGTTAGCTTGAGTTGTACGGATTAATTGACTAATTTTTATCTCAAGGGCATCTTCACCGAGGCCGCCATTGACGATTTCAATTTTGTCACCTCGTGTGGCGTCGAGTCGCAGAATATCGTTTCCATCACCACCGTCTAAGGTATCTAGACCGTTACCTGCTTCAATCAAGTCGTTACCAAACCCCCCCTCTAATACATCATTTTTATTGGTACCAACTAAAAGGTCGTCCTCAGTGCCACCAAATCCGTTTTTGACCCAAATGAGTTTATCCTTGCCACTGCCACCATAAGCTTTATTCACACGGCTTATAAAATCGCCTCCTTCACCACCAAACCCTGCTATTTCACCATAAATTGATTTACCGATGATGATGTCATCGCCCTTTTCTCCATACATACCACCACTGTTGAAGTTAGTGATAAGGTCATCACCATCTCCTGCAAAGGTATTACCTTTCGCATTGGATGCCATATACAAAAAGTCATCACCGCCACCACTTCTTACATTACGAAACTTGATATACGCGTCTGAAGAGTCAGTCGGCATATTAATACTGTGCTTAGAACCCGCAATATACACAAGGTGATAATACTTGTTTGGACTATCATAATGGTGCATATGGTCTTTAGATGAGTCATATGTATGCTGTTGTAATTGCGCTGTATCGCCATACTGTTGGTAATACTCTGGTCGTTTTTGTTTTTTGGTTTGTTGAGGTTGTGAGCTTGAAGAGTTGTTACAGTAGCCCGTATAGTTGCATGTCAGGCCAACTCCTACATCTTCATGCATATCAATATATTCCTTTGCGAAACCAATAGGGTCATTTGTGAGCTTATAACTTAACTCTGAAAATGAGTAAGCAGTCCCTAAAATAGCTTGATTGGGCACATCGATTAACTCGTCTACCCATTCATACTTACCCATATCTACATCTTGACCAAAAAATGCTTTACTCGGTGCTTGGGTTGCAAACTGCTTATTTGGAAAATAAGCAGCTGCATTGTCTTGGCCTGCGACTCGCAGGACGCCACCGATCACACGACCGGCGTAGTCTAATGCATAATATGTCAGATAAGTGCCCGGCGTGGATACAATAAAACTGCCTTTAAGCGCTGGGAAGAATGTACCCATATATCCTTGCATTGTTGTGAGAGCATACATAGTGCCTGAGAAAATATAAGAATTGTCATCGCTGATGTTTTCAGTTTGCATAGACTGGGAAACTGGTAATAAGTGCAATTGTTCTGGGAGCTCAATGTCATAAAAGTGCTGAAATTGTTGCTCTACTTCACTGAGTGTATCAAGCTCAGCGGTGTCATCAATATGTGTATTTGCCAAACTTTGTTGAGTTGATAAGCTCAATAGCAATGCTAAACGGATTTTGCTTAACTTCATAATTTTTTCCTGTGTGAATGAAGAGTTTACCCATAAGACGGCTAAGTCTCTTCGTTCGTCCAAGTTTTTGGTTTACTCAGATAGCAATGTGATGTTCACTCTAATTATGAGTATGAATTTAATCGTTTTCTCTTAATTTATAGGACTCATTTATAAAGCTTTCACTCAAGTTTATGACATGGTTCATTAGAGATTTTTTCTCATATTTAGCCGTGTTTGTTGAGTGCGATTGTATAGAGGGATGGGAACGATAGGGGATTATGGCACCTACAGCACGATCTGAACCCAGCGGGTAGTGTTGGAATTGAGCGTATTTCCTCATCGATTGATATGCATGCGTAGGAGATTGCGCAAAGCACGGTATAAACAGGCAGATGAAAGTACAGAAGTGTGTGACATAACTGCACGTCAAAAACATAATAAGTTCCATTCTTATCATTTATTTATACTGTGACGTGCAAGTCAATGTAATCGTCCAAGCCTTTTGAACTTAACGAATACTTTACTGCGAGGCTTCATCTCGCACTTTACTGGGAGTCTTATTAAAAAAGCGCTTAAACGCCTGCCTAAAGTACTCTAGATTATCAAAACCAACTGACTCAGCTATTTGCGAGACGCTTTGTGGAGTATTGAGCAGCAGCCACCGCGCCTGTTTCATTTTTAATTGATGTAAATACTGCGAGGCAGAGCATTGAAATTGCTTCTCCATTTTTCTATCAAGCTGTCGGCGGCTTATCCCTGTGCGATTGGCAATGTCTTCGATAGTTTGTCTGTGCGCAATAGACTCAAAGATATGGATCAGAGCTTTGTTTAATATAGGGTCGTTGACATTGGGGATATCGGCAAAATTGGGCTCTAACTGATTGAGTCTGGGTTGCTCAATGATCATGTCAGCCAGCCCTTTGTTGGCCTGTGGTTTGCCAAGGTACGTAGAGATCAACTCTATCGCGAGCTCAACGGTAGCAGTGCCCCCAACACAGGTTGTGATCCTATTTTGCGTTTCGAATAGCAAATCTTTGGCGAGATTGAGACGAGGGAACATGGCTAAAAACTGCTGGTGATGTCGCCAATGTACCGTCACTTTCTGATCGCTTAACATCCCTGACTGCGCGAATGAAAACACCGCGTTGTCAATTGATACCAAGTGCGCGCCTAAAGCATATGCTTTTTTTATTAACGGTTTTAGTGTTTGTGCTTTATCAATCGCAGATGAAATATTTCTCCCACCAAAAACAACAATGAAATCAGATTGATAGAAGGGGGTTAAATTATCTTCGTTAGATAAGCTCGTGACTTTATGCATGCTGCCACAGCTAGAGGCAACGAGATCTTTATCTAAAGCGTAGGATGTCCAACTGCAATATTTTTGAGAGCTAAAATCGGCTTCATCAGAGGAAAAACGCAACTTATCTAAAAAGCTAGCATAAGGCAGCAAAGAAAACTCCGGTAGGAGTAATAATGAAAAATGAGGTCTTTTTTTCACACGACATGACCAGAAATCATTAAAAAAAGTCCAGATAACATAGCACTTTTTTCCTCCCTTCTCCATAAAATGTCCCTCGATTAGGGAGGTTTTTATGGTTCTAAGTGATTGGTTTATTTTGGTATTAGCATGCAGTGCTATGTCTTTTAGCCCAGGTCCAAATGCCATGTTAGCCCTGACTACCTCAATAAAGTCAGGGCACAGTAAGGGGCTGCAATTAGTTTTAGGCGGTGCGCTTGGCTTCGCTGTATTGATTTTATGTGCATTGTTTGGACTGAACTCTATGGTTGTGGCATCCGAGCAATTAATAGACTGGTTTAAGGTCATAGGTAGCGGCTATTTGTTGTATTTAGCAACGAGTACTTGGATAAATAGCTCAAAAGGTTTGGTTGAAGCTAGCAGTGAAGTGCACTCAGGTTATTTTTTCAAAGGTTTTTTGTTGGCGTTATCTAACCCCAAAATAATTTTGTTCTGGATTGCGTTTATTCCAACGATTGTTGATGTCAGCACGATAGATTTTTCGTTTGTTTTAATTTTACTACTTACTTTTTTAGCGATTGAAGTCTTTGCTGAGGGTGGGCTGGTTCTACTTGGGGCGAAGGCACAAAAAATACTGCAAAAGCATGTCACTCGTATTGAGAGGGTAAGTGCCATTATTTTAGCTGGGTTTGCAGTTCTAATTTTATCTGCCAGCCAGTAGCAGATGTTTTACATAACCATTTATATAAATATATTAATAATTAATGACAAAGAGGCGTAGAAGGAGCTTTTATGAACTTTGATAGACAACTTATCTCAGGACAACAAGGTTTATTAGAAAAGGGCATACTCGAATTAAGTCGGCAAGACGCTGAACTTGCAAGGTTGCTAGATGATGAGGTTGTCAGGCAGCACAATACATTATCTTTGGTGGCATCTTGTTGCACTGTAGATCCCAGAACGCTGGCCGCATCAGCATCTGCTTTGGTGAATGTGACTGCTGAAGGCGGACCGGGTAAACGTTATCATGCTGGGTGTTTAAATGTTGATAAAGTTGAGTCATTGGCCATTGAACGTGCAAAGTCACTGTTTGGAGCGCAATATGCGAATGTTCAATCACACTCAGCATCTAATGCAAATTACCAAGTGTTTTCAGCATTGCTTAAGCCTGGTGATACTTTTTTAGGGATGTCTCTAGATCATGGTGGACATTTAACGCATGGCAGCCCAGTAACTGTCTCTGGCACTTTTTATAAAGCAATTGGCTATGGGACGACAGAGGAGGGGTTGATAGATTACGAGGAAGTTCGCCGACTTGCACATGAGCATCACCCAAAACTGATTGTTTGTGGCGCAACAGCCTATTCAAGGGTGGTTGATTTTGCTCGTTTCAGAGAGATAGCGGATGAGGTTGGTGCCATTTTAATGGCGGATATTTCTCATATTGCGGGGTTAGTAGCCACTGGGTTACATCCAAGCCCTGTTGATCATGCCCATGTAACGACAACTTGTACGCACAAACAGCTGGCAGGCCCTAGAGGTGGGTTAATATTGTCTGGTCGAGATGCAAATGACATCGTACCCGGCTTCAACTTGCCTTTTTCTCGTATTCTAGATCGCGCTGTGTTTCCTATGATGCAAGGCGCCCCCGCGGTGAATATTATTGCTGCAAAAGCCGCTGCATTTGGTTACGCACAAAAGCCTGAATTTAAACAATATATCTCTCGGATCCGCCATGCTGCTGATACCATTGTAGATGCGTTTAATGCTCATGGGTATGAAGTGATTGGCGGTCAAACGAATAATCATACAGTACTAATCAAGCTCAGAGGAGAGCTCACAGGTACAATCGCTGAAGAGGCCTTGGAAGAGTGTGGGATCACGGTGAATAAAAACAGGATCCCAGGTGAAACCCGTTCTTCATTTGTTACCAGTGGACTGAGAATTGGCACCGGTGCACTTGCGCAGCGACATATGGATGAAATTGGCTGTAAAAAGGTAGTCGAGTTGGTGTGCCGTATTTTAGATGTCGTGCAAATTCTCAGCGAAAAGGAGTACCGCTTGAATCCAGAACTCAGAGATGGGTTTATCAATGAAGTACAAAGTGTGTGTCGTGACTACCCTATTTTAAGTTATACCCAGTAGCTACATAAAAGACCAAGCGCTCTGATATGACAGAGCGCTTTATAAATTCTTACAGATTGACCAATTTAGTGTTCATTTGGCAGCGCTACCTACATCTAATTTATCAAACCATTCCAAAAACTCTTGTACTTGCTCGCCTTTGTAAAGCTTGCCATGATTGGGTGCAAGTATATCAATATCAAGCTCTTTAACTCTGGCAATCCAGTTTGCTTTAGCTTGGTTAGACGGCATCCAGCGTTTGTGAAATTGTTCAATATGTTTCACATGAAGTGAAAAATCTTCCACGAATTTAGTATCACTCGGAGCTTTGATTGCTGAGCCAACATTAGCACTCATTAAAACTTTAGCTGTGGGATCATATAGGTGAAAATTGCCAGCAGCGTGCAAGTAGTGTGCGGGAAGTATGCGTAAGCGCACACCGCCCAATTGAATTTCCCCACCTTCATCACTGACGCCTTCAAAATGAAGATTGTCTAAATCAAAGTGGCCGATAAAACGATCCCATAAAGAGGGCGCGTATAACGTGGCGTTTGCGATGGCTTTATCCCATAAACTTAAGGTTGCGATAATGTCAGGATCTTGATGGGATGCAAACAAGGTTGTCAATTTATCGAGTTCAGTATGCTGTAAGACAGCTGCTAACATTGGAGAGAATAGCTCAATCCCACCAGGGTCCATTAACAGCGATTCATAGTCACTGTGAATGAAGTATTGGTTAACCGCGCTGTGTGTGTCGTTTTTTGAGCCACTGCATTCAAGCATCATCCAACTGTGTGTTTTTCCTTTGTATAATTCCGCTAGCTTCACTTTAAAACTCCCCTTAGAGTATGGATTTCACTTAAGTTGTAAACAACAGCGGTTTTGATCGTTTTAGCTGCACTTGCAATAAAATCAGATACAGATTGCAAACTGTCACTAAAGTCCCCTGCATTGGTGGCTTCAACTCTACTGGTTACGGCAATATATTCGGCGCTTTGCATTTGTTTTTGAATGTCTTCAAAGTGATTTTCAAGTTCGCTCAGAGCCAGAGATAGTTGTGACGCCGCGCGTCGCTGTGATTTAAGCGCTTCTTGATACATGGCATCTGCTTGCTTTGAGTTTAAATGTGTTTTGAGTAGTGTCATTTGATGAAAATATTGACTACAGCGTACTAATTTATGTGCGACTTTAAACAGCTGATTAGATAAGTCCGCAATTTTAGTCGTAGAAGCAATGGTCTGTTCTGAGAACTCATCGATAAAGTTTGTAATGGGTTTGAAACCAAGCGCTGCATCCCCTGCTCTCAGTGCTACGACTCGTGCATTTTTAGCGGTCAGAGAAAGGTTTTTCGCTTGGGTTAAAATGGACTCCAAGTTCGCGATTATTTGCGCTACGCGCACAAAGTTTTCAACCACTTTTACATCGTCGCTTATGCTTATCATTGCTTGATCTCAATAACCTTGCCCTTAATAGATTTAGGACAAAAGTGGGTTAAATTCCAGAAATATAAATAATCAATTAATTGCAGTGACTGTTAAAGTTGACCATCAGAGTCTACGCTTAATCAATACTAAGGATATTTTTATAACTTCTTTGATTTTGCGCGAATGCATATGAATCGACTCACACAAAAACTATTACTCAGTATCTTTTTCCTGCTCGTTGGCCTCTCATTCGGTGTTCAGATAAGTCAGTTTATAGAAAATTGGATTTTTACTGAGGTAGGTCAGTATGGTAACGAATCTCTAATTGAACTTTTTAACTACTTTTCTCTTGGCATCATTGGCTTTGTGATGGCCATTGTTTTAGGCGGAGGCGTGATTTATTTCGCGCGAAAAAAGCAGCAAGAAATTGGTTTTGGAGAACATGGCGAGCTGTATTATGAGGTGTTTAGAGAGTGTCTCACTGCACAGTTTTTGGTTTGTGAAAATGGCACTTTGTATGCTGTTAGCCAAGGGCTGTGCAAACAGCTTCGTACTTCGGAAGACACATTGGTTGAGTTAGGGTTAAAAGGACTCATTGATGAGTCTAGCTTTGAACAATTTACACGTTGGCAAAAAGAAGGGGAAGACTTTGCTCAATTGACCTTTAGACCTCTAAATGCAACACAGGGTCAAGATGAATTCATCGTTTCAATCAATCATACCCATTTACAAGGGGTGTTTCTTGGCCAATTGGTTGATGTTGCCAAGCAAACTGAGTTACAAAAACAGCATGAATTACTGGCGATCACGTTAAGTTCTGTCGGCGATGGGGTTATTTGCACAGATATAGACAACAAGATTACCTTCATGAATCCTGTTGCTGAAGCCGTTTTGGCCCTGTTGAGTGATGAAGTCAAAGGGAAAGCATTTCAAGAAGTCATGCCACTATTTCATGAAGACAGTAAAGAGCCCATTAATGACCCAATGCAGCAATCTATGCAAGAGCTTCAAACTGTTTGCTTGAGTGAACTGATTTGCTTTAGAAATCATCTTAGCCTCGACTTTGCGATAGAGGTTTGTTGCTCACCGATTTTCATTCGCGGCGATAAAATTGCTGGCGCTGTGTTGGTGTTCCAAGATGTCACGGAATCGCGCCTAATGCGAAAAAGGATGAATCACTTGGCCCATCATGATGCATTAACTGGTTTGCCAAATAGGTTACTTTTGCAAGACAGGTTGGTTCAGTCATGTAAAAGAGCTAAGCGTCACAAGCATCAGTTTGCGCTGATATTTTTAGATTTAAACAAATTCAAAGCAATTAATGACTCCCTTGGTCATGACAGTGGCGACGAGTTACTGAAGCAGGTTGCCAAGCGTCTAACCGCGAGTATCAGAGCATGTGATACGGTTTCACGTATTGGTGGCGATGAGTTTGTACTACTAATTGATAGCATGGATGACAGAAAGCATGTTCGGCATGTGGTGGAAAAAATATTTCACGCTTCAAGTGGTGATTATGATCTGAGAGCTACACAAGTGAATGTGTCATTCAGTGCGGGCGTCGCCTTGTACCCTGAAGATGGTGAAAACGCCGACATATTAATGAAAAGTGCAGATACAGCTATGTATAGAGCTAAAAAAGTGGGGCATTCTAATTACCAATTCTATTGCGCCGAGCTCGATAAAGAAGCTGAGCTATATCTTGAGAAAGAAACTGCCATGATAAAGGCACTTAGAGAAAAAGCGTTTTTACCTTATTTTCAGCCCATTTTGAATGCGCAGACGCTGGTTGTTGAAAAGATAGAAGTGCTCGCACGCTGGCAACATCAAGATGAACTTATCGCGGCTGAACAATTTGTTGATGTAGCCGAGAGTGCGGGGATAAATGGTCATTTAAGTATGTATGTCTTTGAGTTGGCTATGCCACATTTTGTAGAGTGGTTAAAAGACTATCCTCATTTGCAATTGTGTTTAAACCTATCGATAAAGCATTTGTTAAATGGCATGTTTACTGAGCAGCTGATGGCACTGTTGGACACATATCAGTTAAGTCCAAAGCAGTTTGAATTAGAAATCGCAGAACGTCCATTACTAGAGCGCGCGGATGAACTTAAGTCAACGCTCAATGCGTTAAGCAGCTTGGGCTTTAGTTTGGCTATCGACGATTTTGGTCTTGGCCACACCAATCCTTCTTTGCTCAAAGAATTGCATTTTGATTCGATAAAAATAGATCCTAGCTTTATTAATGAAATCGGTGGTGCCGAGCATCAAGATGATCTGGCTTTAGTGATGATTAATATTGCTAAAAGTCTTGGTGTTAACTGTATTGCAGAAGGCGTGGAATGTGACGTACAGGCAACGACACTTGCTTCCCATGGTTGCGATCAACTACAGGGGCATTTATTTTCTGTGCCAGTACCCAGTGAACAAGTGGGGGAGTTGCTAGGTAAATCCTTTACGATTAAATAGGCGAGTTACAGCATTATTTAGTCTTCGAACTCGATGCATTCAAAATACATAGTATCGTTAATATTCATTTTCTCTAGACATTGATGGTGCTAATTTACATTATCGGCAGAGTTGAGCTTTTTAGTTAAGTTGCTTTTATTGTAATTATTGCAACTCTTATTTTTTAGTCGGTTAATTATACCTGCCGCAACTTCGCGCCATATTGGCCAATATTTAAAGTATTACGAAAACAAATTTGAGCGTAAATGTACATACTTGAAACGCTATTTTTATGCAGAAAAATCAATAAAAATCGATTGCTATTGATATGTCCAAAAGCCTTATTTTTACTGGGGCTGCGGCGGTGTCTCTAATTGTTCACAATGCTTATGTGATTATGTCATT
Source organism: Pseudoalteromonas luteoviolacea H33-S (assembly GCF_001625695.1). GTDB lineage: Bacteria > Pseudomonadota > Gammaproteobacteria > Enterobacterales > Alteromonadaceae > Pseudoalteromonas > Pseudoalteromonas luteoviolacea_B. The sequence continues at coordinate 21,503 of NZ_AUXY01000046.1, read as the reverse complement.
AAGCATTCATAAATATGTTTAAAAATTAGTTGACTTAGAGGGGCATCCCTATAAGATGAACATAGACAGAATTTCGGTCAGTGTTTATAAATCTCCATTACGTTGTTGTATAAGTGTTAGCTTGTAGTAGTACCGTCCTGAAGTTTTATCACCGGCAAAATTTAGGTCTATGCGCCCACAAGGGCATAGGTTTGCCAGTTTATAAAGATGGATTCTCTTTAAGCAGTTTAGAATTTGCTTTTAAGGATTGGCATTTATATTTTTTATCAGGATTTATTATTATGTCTAATACTTTAACAGGTACAGTAAAGTGGTTTAACGAGTCAAAAGGCTTTGGTTTTATCGCTCAGGAAAATGGCCCAGACGTTTTTGCACACTTCAGTGCAATCAAAGGCGACGGTTTCCGTACTCTAGCTGAAGGCGAGCGTGTAGAATTTAAACTTACTACAGGCCAAAAAGGTCCTCAAGCTGAGGAAATCGTTAAGCTGTAACTGTCACAGTTGATACGAATTTTAAAAGGCAAGCTTAGCTTGCCTTTTTTGTTGCCTATCTCTCGCTGTTCTTATACTTACCCCTTCCTATCCTGCTCACTGCCTTAGCAATGTTTGCCCTACTCCTAATCTTATTTATTAAAAGCATGTCACGTTAGTTTATTACTTTATCAGTACTATTAGATTGGCAGACGCTTGCTTAGCCATAATAAATAAGGTGAATAGTGTGAATAATAAGATTGTCGACAATTTATTTGTTTGTAGGTTGACGTTAACGTAAAGTGTATCTATATTGTTGGCAATTGATAAAAACTATTGCGTGATCATTTGATGAACTTCTTTCAAGAAAAAGCTGTAACCTCTTCAGATAAAACGTTTTTTCAATTGAGGGAAGAGATCGTTGAAGGCCATATATCAGCGGGCTCAAAGCTGAGTGAAGTTGAATTGTCGACAAAGTATGAGGTTAGCCGTGCAGTCGTTCGTGAAGCCATCAACCGCTTAGAAGCGTGCAACATTGTTGAGCGTAAAGCCAATGTCGGTGCGCGCGTTGTGACTTTAACATCCGAAGGCTTACTTGAGCTGTATCAGATCCGAGAAGCATTGGAAGGCATGGCGGCAAGGCTTGCTGCACAAAATATGCCTGATGCTGAGATAAATCAATTGAGCAGTTTGTTAAAAGGCCAGCAAGATGAGGTAAAGCAGCGCAACGTCTACTATCAAGAGGCGGGAGATTTGGACTTTCATTACCGCATTATCGTTGGCAGCCAAAATCAACAATTGATCACTATGCTGAGCAATGGGATTTACCACTTAGCAAGAATGTATCGAGTTCAGTTAGGTATGACTGGACCAAGAGTGACAACAGCTTATGACGAGCACATACATATCGTAAGAGCCATCGCAAATCGTGATGGCGAATTGGCAGAGATTTTAATGCGACGCCATATTCAATACTCAAAAAATAATATCGCCGTCAAGCTATCAAACATGAAGTAAACATCACAGGAGAGTACACCATCATGAGTGCAGGAAAAAAATTTCGTGACGCATTAAATGCAAATCAACCATTACAGATTGTAGGCACGATTAACGCTTATAGCGCGATTATGGCAAAGCAAATAGGTCACCAAGCAATTTATTTATCTGGTGGTGGTGTCGCAAATGCATCATATGGCTTACCTGATTTAGGCATGACCTCTTTAAATGATGTCATTGCAGATGTTCAGCGCATTACATCTGCTTGTGATTTACCCCTGATGGTGGACATTGATACAGGATGGGGCGGTGCATTTAACATTGCTAAAACGATCCGCGATATGGAAAAAGCTGGTGCTGCGGCGGTACATATTGAAGACCAAGTGGCACAAAAACGCTGTGGTCATAGACCAAACAAAGAAATTGTATCAACAGAAGAAATGGCCGATCGAATCAAAGCGGCGGTGGATGCGCGTACTGATAAAGACTTTTTCATAATGGCGCGTACTGATGCCTTTGCTCAAGAAGGCTTAGACGCTGCGATTGCACGTGCAAAAGCCTATGTAGAAGCGGGCGCAGATGGCATTTTTGCAGAAGCGATTCAAACTGAAGAACACTACAGAGCATTTTCAGAAGCGTTAGATGTGCCAATCTTAGCGAACATGACAGAGTTTGGTAAGACTGAACTTTGGAGCAAGCAACAGCTTGGTGAGTGGGGCGTCGGCATGGTGCTGTATCCTCTAAGCGCATTCCGTGCGATGAATAAAGCAGCCGAGCTGGTATATCGTACTTTATTGAATGATGGTGACCAAAAAGCAGTTGTAGATACCATGCAAACACGTATGGATTTATATGATTATCTTGGTTATCACGATTACGAGCAAAAGCTTGATGCATTGTTTGCTCAAGGTAAAAACAAGTAACAAATAATATAAAAGAGCGTGTTTTAGCACGCTCAGAAAAAAGATTCTAAAATTCAGCAGGTAAAAAATTTTCAGGAGAAAGTGATGGCTAAAGTACTAAGTGGTGCAGGTCTACGTGGTCAAGTAGCAGGGAAAACTGCATTATCAACAGTAGGAAAATCTGGTTCAGGGCTAACTTATCGCGGTTATGATGTTAAAGATTTGGCTGAGAACTGTCAGTTTGAAGAAGTTGCATACCTTATTCTTAAAGGTAAACTGCCAAATCAAAGCGAGCTTGACGAATATAAAGCCCTATTGAAGTCAATGCGTGGTTTACCTGTGGCACTTAAAGACGTGTTAGAACGTATTCCAGCAGATGCACACCCAATGGATGTGCTGCGTACAGGTTGCTCTATGTTGGGTAACTTGGAAGGCGAAGCTAGCTTTGATGAGCAAGGTAAAGTGACAGACCGTATGCTGGCGTGTTTCCCAAGCATTATTTGTTATTGGTATCGCTTTAGCCATGATGGTGTTCGCGTTGATGTTGAAACAGATGATGATTCTATTGGCGCGCATTTCTTACACTTACTGCGTGGTGAAAAGCCATCAGAGCTTCACGAGCGCGTTATGCATGTATCACTTATCCTTTATGCTGAGCATGAATTCAATGCATCTACTTTCACTGCACGTGTATGTGCGTCAACACTATCAGACATGCATTCTTGTGTGACAGGCGCAATTGGTTCACTGCGTGGTCCACTTCACGGTGGTGCAAATGAAGCTGCGATGGAGATGATTGAGCGCTTTGAATCAGCGGATCACGCTGAGCAAGAAATGATGGGCATGTTAGAGCGCAAAGAGAAAATCATGGGCTTTGGTCATGCGATTTATTCTGAGTCAGATCCACGTAATGAAATTATTAAAACATGGTCTGAAAAACTGGCTGCAGATGTTGGCGATACAGTGCTTTACCCTGTGTCTGTTCGCTGTGAAGAAGTGATGTGGCGTGAGAAGAAGTTATTCTGTAACGCGGATTTTTTCCATGCATCTGCATATAACTTCATGGGGATCCCAACGAAGCTATTTACCCCAATTTTTGTGATGTCTCGCCTAACGGGCTGGGCTGCACACGTGATGGAGCAGCGTGCGGATAACCGTATTATTCGTCCTTCGGCTGAATATACAGGTGAAGATCTTCGCCCAGTGCCTGCGATTGCAGCACGCTAGTTATAGCCGACGACTTATATTGAGCGTAAGTCGTGAGCATGCAGTGCTTAATAGCGCTGCATGCTAAGCACACCGTCACATCTTCAGTTGGAAAAAGCAGTTATGAACACCCAATACCGTAAACGATTACCTGATTCTACTCTATGTTACTATGATACGCGCGAGGCCATCGAAGCGATAAAGCCCGGCGCATATGATGGATTACCCTACACTTCTAAAGTCCTCGCAGAAAACCTAGTGCGCAGAGCTGAGCCTGAAAAGCTTAATGATTTTTTGACACAAATAATTGAAAGACGCAGAGACCTAGACTTCCCGTGGTTTCCAGCGCGTGTAGTGTGTCACGATATTCTTGGTCAAACAGCACTGGTTGATTTAGCAGGTCTTCGTGATGCCATCGCAGAAAAAGGGGGCGATCCTGCCAAAGTTAATCCGGTTGTACCAACTCAGCTAATTGTTGATCACAGTCTGGCTGTAGAGCATGCAGGTTATGAGGAAAATGCGTTCGAGAAAAACCGAGCGATAGAAGATCGCCGTAACGATGACCGTTTCCACTTTATAAACTGGACAAAAACAGCGTTTAAAAATGTCGATGTGATCCCACCGGGTAACGGTATTCTTCACCAGATCAATCTAGAAAAAATGTCGCCAGTTGTTCAAGCGCGAGATGGGGTTGCATTTCCTGATACGCTAGTTGGCACTGACAGCCATACTCCGCATGTTGATGCATTGGGCGTAATTGCCATTGGTGTGGGTGGCTTAGAAGCTGAGAGCGTCATGCTTGGCCGTGCATCCTATATGCGACTGCCAGATATTGTGGGTGTTGAGCTGGTAGGTAAACGCCAGCCGGGTATCACTGCAACGGATATTGTATTAGCAATTACCGAATTTTTACGTAATGAAAAAGTGGTCTCAACCTACTTAGAGTTTTTCGGTGAAGGCGCAAATGACTTAACCCTTGGCGACCGTGCGACTATTTCAAATATGACACCAGAATATGGCGCAACGGCTGCTATGTTCTACATAGATCAGAAAACGATTGATTACTTAAAGCTCACGGGCCGTGACGATGAGCAAGTCGAGTTAGTAGAGAAGTATGCCAAGCTGACAGGTTTGTGGGCTGACGCTATGACTGAAGCCAAGTATGAGCGCGTATTAAAGTTCGATTTATCCAGTGTAGGACGTAATTTAGCGGGTCCATCTAATCCGCATCGCCGTGTGGCAACGCAAGATTTAGCCAAACAAGGCATCGTCGCGGATTACGAAAAAACAGAAGATCAAATGCCTGATGGCGCGGTGATCATCGCTGCAATCACCAGCTGTACCAATACCAGTAATCCACGAAATGTCGTTGCTGCTGGGTTGCTGGCAAGAAACGCTAATAAACTTGGCTTGAAGCGCAAGCCGTGGGTCAAAACATCATTTGCACCGGGTTCTAAAGCGGTGCGCTCTTATATGACTGAAGCAGACTTACTACCAGAGCTTGAAGCGCTTGGTTTTGGCATTGTGGCGTTTGCATGCACTACGTGTAACGGAATGAGTGGGGCGCTTGACCCTAAAATCCAACAAGAGGTCATCGACAGAGACTTATATGCAACTGCCGTATTGTCAGGTAACCGAAACTTTGATGGTCGTATTCACCCATATGCAAAGCAAGCGTTCTTAGCGTCACCGCCATTGGTGGTGGCTTACGCAATTGCAGGTAGTGTGCGCTTTGATATTGAGCAAGATGTTCTTGGCCATGACCAAGCGGGCAATCCGGTAACACTGAAAGATATTTGGCCAAGTGATGAAGAGATTGATGCGGTGATAGCAAAAAGTGTAAAACCACAGCAATTTAGAGAAGTATACGACCCTATGTTCAATCTCACGGTTGATTATGGTGAAGATAACGACCCATTGTATGAATGGCGCGAAATGAGCACTTATATCCGTCGTCCTCCATATTGGGAAGGGGCGCTTGCGGGCGAGCGTACGATGAAGGGCATGAGGCCGCTGGCAATTCTAGGTGACAATATCACTACCGACCACCTCTCACCTTCTAACGCAATTATGGCAAGCAGTGCAGCAGGTGAATACCTGTCCAAAATGGGCCTGCCTGAAGAGGACTTTAACTCTTATGCGACTCACCGAGGAGATCACTTAACCGCGCAGCGTGCAACGTTTGCGAATCCGAAGCTACTCAATGAAATGGTGAAGGAAAATGGTGAAGTGAAACAAGGCTCTCTTGCACGTCTTGAGCCTGAAGGCCAAGTGACCCGTATGTGGGAAGCAATTGAAACATATATGGATAGGAAGCAGCCGCTTATTATTGTGGCAGGTGCGGACTATGGTCAGGGCTCCTCGCGAGATTGGGCGGCAAAAGGGGTGCGTCTTGCGGGTGTTGAAGTGATTGTTGCTGAAGGGTTCGAACGTATTCACAGAACCAACCTAATTGGTATGGGTGTATTACCGCTGGAGTTTAAGGCTGGCACAACAAGATTGACACTTGAGTTAGATGGCACAGAGACCTATGACGTTGTGGGTGAGCGCACACCGGGTACAACGTTGACGTTGGTGATTAATCGTCAAAATGGTGAGCGTATCGAAGTGGATGTAACGTGCCGATTGGATACCGCAGAAGAGGTGTCTATTTATGAAGCGGGTGGCGTATTGCAACGTTTTGCAAAAGACTTTTTAGAAGCCAACGCTTAATCAATATTATCGAAATAAACCCAAGCAATGCTTGGGTTTATTGTTAGGAAGGATTATGAGTTTTAAACCACAAATTAAAATTCCCGCCACATATATGCGTGGTGGGACTTCAAAAGGTGTATTTTTCAATCTAGAAGACTTACCTAAAGGCGCACAAGTTGCCGGTAAATTGCGCGATGATATTTTACTTCGCGTGATCGGCAGCCCAGATCCGTATGCGAAACAAACTGATGGCATGGGGGGGGCGACTTCTAGCACGAGTAAAACGGTTATTTTGTCAAAGAGCACACAAGCGGACCATGATGTTGACTACTTGTTTGGACAAGTGGCTATCGATAAGCCATTTATCGATTGGAGTGGAAATTGCGGTAACTTAACCGCGGCGGTTGGTGCTTTTGCTATCAGCAATGGTTTGGTTGACAGTACTCGCATACCTGAAAATGGGATTGCAGTTGTCCGTATTTGGCAAGCAAATATCGGTAAAACCATCGTTGCGCATATTCCAATCACTCATGGTGAAGTGCAAGAAACTGGCGACTTTGAGTTAGATGGCGTGACGTTCCCGGCAGCTGAGGTGGTTGTTGAGTTCTTAGAACCAGCCGATGCAGATGCAGATATGTTCCCGAGCGGCAATTTAGTGGACGTACTTGAAGTGCCTGATGAAGGCGCTTTTGATGTGACCATGATAAATGCTGGGATCCCGACTTTATTCTTTAGAGCTGATGATTTGGGTTTTAACGGCACTGAATTGCAAGAGGCAATTAATGGCGATGCAAATACGTTGCAAAGGCTAGAGAAAATCCGCGCATATGGAGCGCTAAAAATGGGCCTGATCAACAAGTTGGAAGAAGCTAAGGTTCGTCAGCATACGCCCAAAATAGCTTTTGTTAGTGGTCCTTGTGCATACTCAGCATCCAGTGGTAAAGCCATCAGTGAGCAAGACATCGATCTAAATGTACGAGCGCTGTCTATGGGTAAGCTACACCATGCGATGATGGGCACTGCCGCGGTGGCCATAGCGACAGCTGCGGCAATTCCGGGTACTTTGGTCAATGAAGCCGCTGGCGGTGGACAACGAAATCAAGTCACGTTTGGGCACCCGTCTGGCACCTTAAAAGTCGGCGCTGAAGCAGAGCAAAATGGACAAAGGTGGTTAGCGAAAAAAGCCATCATGAGCAGAAGTGCACGTTTATTGATGGAAGGCGTTGTTCGCATACCATCACCCGAATAAAACGCAATAGGTTGAGGTGTTCACCTCAGCCATCCCTCGTCATTTTATCGGCGAACTCAACACAAGAAAAAACATCACATAAAGCAAAAGGAAAGTTTGGAAAACCATGCTAGAAGCTATTATTTCGCTCGCATTTACAACATTTTTGTTACTTGGCTCACCTGGCCCTGCCCCATTGGCGCTCGCTGCTGTTGGTGCAAGCTCTGGGGTTAGAGAAGGAGTGCCATTCTTACTGGGTATTTTGAGTGGCTTGCTGGTCGCTATTGTCGCGTCGGCAACAGGGTTAGGTGCATTACTGTTAAGCTTCCCGCAATTAACGCACGTATTGCAAGTCGCGGCTTTACTCTACTTACTTTACGTTGCATATAAAATTGCTACCAACAAAAGTGCTTTATCTTCAACAGGAGATAAGTCCGTTGGTTTTATGGATGGGTTCATTTTAAATTTGTTTAATCCCAAAGCGTATGCTGCCTGTATCGCTATATTTGCTAATGTCGCCTTGCCGTTTGAGTCTCAATTGCAGGCCAGTGTGGTTGCGGCCAGTATATTGTTTGCGGTTGCTGTAGTGGCAGATGCGCTATGGCTATATTTTGGTGGGGTTTTACACCGGGTTGTAAAAACTTCGCAACAGCTCAGATATTTAAGGTTGTTTTTTGCAAGCCTTTTAGTTTTACTTTTGGGGTATGTCACTCTATCCTCAAACCTAGTCTAAGTTTATAAAAAATAGGGAAGTTATGGGGTTATCTAAATCACAGTTTGTCGATGTTGCGCAGGTTTTACTGAGTGCGCCAAAAGGGGCTATCGATAAAGTTGATATCAAAGCCATGGTGGACTATTTAGGTACTGTTACCGGGATATTTACCAGCACAGATATGAATCAGTCTGATAAAACAGAAACCGCGTCAGGTGTTGCGATTTCTCCCGTGCAAGCGGCAAAGTGTTTTGAAGAAACTGTGAGAACACAATTATTTGCTCAAGGCGTCGCACAAGCGATAAATGACTGCATTAGAGAAAATGAAGCACCCGTGAGAATACTCTATGCAGGGACTGGGCCCTACGCTACTTTGCTCATACCTTTACTAGCAGTGAGTGATAACTTACCTGTTGAGATTACCTTAATAGATATTCATCAAGAGAATATTGATGCGGTGCATAAGTTAATTAACCACTTTAATCTTGGTCATTACCACATTCGTACGCATCATGCGGATGCGACGTTATGGCAACCGCAGTCGTCTCAAGAACGCTTTGATATCATTATTTCAGAAACCATGACGGCTTTGCTAAAACGCGAGCCACAAGTATATATTTTTAAACATTTGGTTCAGTTTTTAGCGCCTGAAGGCGTACTTATTCCGCAGCAGGTGAGCTTAAAAGCGTGGTTGACTCAAGGCGAGAACAAGGATGAGCGAGCTGAGTTACTTGGCGAGTTTTTCTGTTTAGATAAATCAACATCTTTGGCTTTAAGCCAGGAAGATTTAAGCTGTTTCTCATCTTGTCTCACTATTCCGGATAAAGATTGGTCAGGTTATACAGTTAAGCTCACCACGGATATTCAAGTGTATGGTGATTTGAGGTTGACCGAGGGGGATTGCAGCTTAAATATTGCATTTCACTTTAGCCCTTATGATGTCGTATTGGCAGCAAATGAGACTATTCAGTTTGATTATGTCGCACCAAGTAGCCCAGACTTTTCTATTGTCTTCCCAAAAGGAAAGTGGCAATGCAGTAATTATGAATTACCGACAAGTGACGATGTTGGAAGACTTGGCTTAGTGCAGTTGAAGCGCAGTTTTCAAAGGTCGTTTATGATAAAGCGAGGGGAACGTTTTGAGGTACCTGATCCAGAGTGGCATGCTGAGTTAGTTATTTATGACATGCTAGGGCTAAGCTGTGCTGAGGTAACAGCAAAAATGTTTGCGTTAGAGGCCTTTGCCGACTTTGAGCTATGGATTGAAGAGAATACGGTCGATATTTCACACATCAAAGTAGAAGCTATCAATGATGCCTTTCGTCAACGTTTACATGTTTGAGGACTAAAACTGAGCTTGCATAGACATCTCTAAAGACTGCTCATCATCGCTTTGCTCTTGATATCTTGCTTTGACAAAAAAGCTATGATTAACGAAGTACTTGCCCTCGACAAGTAGATGTGACTCGTTGCTGCCTAGTCCAAGGGCAAAGTGTTGGTTAAAATAATAATTCGCAATAAAGTTATTGTGGTTTTTACTGCTTGAATTTTCGTGAGTTAAATCAAGTGTGAAGTACTGTTGCTCACCAAGGCGTCGAAAGTAGCGCACTTCCACCTGCCAGTTGTCCAATTCATCATCACTGACAATAGTGGTACCCACATAAGCATTTTCATCGATATCTATATTGAGCTGGCCTTGTAGCCAAATAATATCGTCTGCGCCCGTCTGTTGCTGATGTTTGGCACTCACTTTCAAATTATCAAAAAATAAATAGCCAAATCCGATAGTGTAGTTGTCGTCGGTCTCACCTAAGTCAACAATACTTGCTGTTGCAAACCAATTTGAAATAAACAGCTCACCTTCCAGACCTGTAAATGCAGATTGTTCATCATTGGTATACGTTGCCAGCAGATTGGTGTCTGTATCTAGATAACCGAAGTCATCCCACACCCAAAAGTTGGCTTGAGGTGCAAAGTAATAATGGCTACTCAGCTGCAAGGTATGCGTGTCCGCATCCTCTAGTTTGGTATAAGTGGCTTGATTGAACCAAGTCTTTTCTGTTTGTGCATAGCTGTAAGTAGTGATCAAACTCACTAAAAAAAAGATTATGATTTTCAATGGCTTTTCCATTTTTTTAGGCTTACTCGGAGCAAAGGTTTTAATGAGCGCGTTTTTTTAAGGATAGTATATTTATTAAAATGTGCGCGATAGCTTAAATTGAACTATTGTAAAAAAGGGTATTGTTTACTTATTTTTTACTTTTTAAAAGCGGCATTTGCAATGAGTGAATTCCATGGTATTTCAGTTGGTACAGAGCGTCGGGACTTCGGTTTATTACTAAGTTTTAAAGCCGTTGGCAGGCTCACTCACCAAGACTATGTGGTTGTCTTACCTATAGTTGATCAAGTGGTCATGCACAGTATGAATGAAGATATTTGTGTGTTAATTGATCTAACTGAGTTACAAGGGTGGGAAGTAAGTGAAGCATGGACAGATATTCGACTTGCTTGCAAATACAGTGATCAATTTGCACGTACTGCTGTAATTGGCTGCAATCGGTGGCAGCGAATTATGTCCATCATTGGCGGCTGGGTATTAGGCGGGCAAACTCGTTATTTTTCTGAACCCCACTCTGCACAGCATTGGCTAAATCATCTGTGATGGTCTAAAGCAATGTTGTTACCACTTGATTTGCATTCTCTTATTCGTTAAAACTCCTTTATTTACGGATTAAGTTTGGAATACATATGGCGTGCGTATTGATCACTGGCGCAAACAGAGGCATTGGGTTTGCTCTTGCTAAATTATATCTAGATTCTGGCTGGCATGTTTTGGCAACCGTTAGAGACATAAATTCAAGCGAGGCCTTACGTGATTTGACTGGGGTGGAAGCATCAGGTGTGCTTGATATATACCCATTAGATGTCACTAATTATATTCAGCTTGACGACCTAGCCAAGCAACTTAGTGCGCAGGCGATTGATGTTGTGATCAATAATGCTGGATTATATGGGCCGAAGGGATATGGTTTTGGGCAGTGTGATGTAGAAGCTTGGCGCAGGGTAATGGAAGTGAATGTGATTGCGCCTGCCAAGTTGGCTGAGGCATTTTATCCACACCTGTTAAGAGGGCACGGTAAGATCTTTGCAGCCTTATCTTCACGTGTAGGCAGCCATACAGAAAATACCAAAGGCGGTGGGTATATCTACCGAAGCTCTAAAGCTGCGCTTAATTCGGTAGTAAAGAGCTTGTCTAATGACTTATTGCCACAAGGGATAAAAACCGTTGCATTACACCCAGGTTGGGTAAAGACCCAGATGGGTGGACCAAATGCTTTGATCACACCTCAAGAGTCGGCATCTGGGCTAAAACGCGTATTAGATAACTTACAAGATAAGCAAAGTGGTAGTTTCTTGAGCTTTGATGGTAGCGTCATACCTTGGTGATTTAACATCTTTAAGGCGTATTATCTATGCTTTTGAAGTGATTTGAAAAAGCGGATAACCAATGGATTGCTGATACAGATCAATAACCTTTTATGTGTATCTGCAACACTGAAGTTAAGCCAATAAGTATCTCAGAAGGATCCATTTATGAGCATAGAAAAACACGACTTACTGCACGAATTCCCAGATCATCATCACACTATCCGCCATTTAAAAATGAACGACAATCACTTTGCAAAACTGTTCAATAAGTACAATGAGCTAGACAAAGAAGTGCGTCGAATCGAAGAGGGTGTTGAAAACACCACTGACGATTATTTGGACACGAAAAAAATGGAGCGTGTTCAGCTTAAAGATGAATTATTTGGTTTGATAAAAAAGGCAGAAGCGACAATTTAATTTGTATGCTTTTGACCTAATTTAAAATAGGAGGTCACTGACCTCCTATTTATACATGTTATTTTGCAACTATATGCAACGCTGTTTAGCTTATGGTACCAAATCTGATTATTGGCATTTTATTGTTGCATAAAGCTGATAACACTGGTTTTTACTGCCTGTGCTCTTGTATACCCAAGACTTTCCATACCAGTCGTAATTTGCATATGAAGACTCATCTTCACCACATGTGATTGTGCTGCCACTGACTTCTTGGTTGTGACCACGCTCTTCACAGAACTGGTTACCATTTGTTGAACCTACAAAAAACGGCTGAAGGCGACCATTTACCCAAACACGAGGGCTGTAATAAGTTACGACGCTTGAAGCAAATACACCTTGATTGGCTGCGATAGTGACTTCTGCCTTTTCAAACGCAACATTACTATTTTCCATCGTTTCTAGTTCAATTGCATTGGCCGCTGCAACACCAGACAGGCTTGTAAATAAAGCTGCGATTACTAACTTTTTCATTTTATTTTCCTTATTTGAGTTTAATTGCCTGTCTCATTAAACGGTTCAAATATTGAAATAAGATGTGCTTTTTGTTTAATTTTTGATCTTTTTGTGTGTCTGTTACAATCGTCTTTGGTAAAGCCTGCTACTAAAACAGGCGATCCTTAAGTTGCGCATAGTGATAAAAGCCCAGTTGGCCTAAACGACTAAGTCGCGCAAAGGGCACTTTAGGCGCGGCGGATTGATAGATTGGCAGCGATGGCGTATCTAATGACATGGTCATTTGTGATAAGCGATATGCTGCTTGGGTACTGAAGGCGACGCCTGCGCCACAGTAGCCAATGGCATAGCCAACGCCATCTTGGAAATATATATGAGGATGATCATCCAAAGTCGCTGCAATATAGCCATGCCAGTAATAATCGGTCTCGATTGAATTAAGTGCAGGGAAGCCATTTTGCATGGCGTCTTTGAGGTGGGATTGGTAGGTTTGCTTGTTTTGATCTTTCCCATACACAGCACCTCTGCCGCCAAATAGCAGTCGGTTGTCTGGTAATAGTCGGTAGTAATATTTGAGCGTTCGGGTATCCATCATAACTTGGTGTGTTTTGAGGCCCGTCTCGGCTAACTCGTTACATGTAAGTGGGCGGGTAACCAAAATACTACTTAATATCGGGATATATTTATGATTAATGGCAGGGTGAAAACGTTTGCTGCCATACGCATTTGAGGTAATAAGAAGCTTGTTAGCTCGCAGTAAAACATCATTTACTTTTACTACGTGAGTATTACCAATTTTAGGCATATGCTCTGCAAGACTGTGCTCGAATATATCCACACCAGCTTGCAATACCAAGGCTTTGTATGCACTTAGGAGCTTTAAAGGGTTTAGGCCAAACCCATGCTGATTTCTCACTGCCCCGTGGGTGTGAGGCATATTCAGGTAGTGCTCTTTTAGCTCATTGGGCGTGATAACCGATAGCTTCTCATCACAAAAGGCCTTTTTTGCAAACTCATAACCTTGATGTAAGGTCTCCATTGCAGGTTTAGAGTGGGCAATTTTCAAATATCCATGTGATTGTTTGTCGCAGTCAATATTGTGTTCTTGAATTAACCCTTCTAAACGAGTGACACCATTTTGGTATTCTTGATATACCTGTGAAGCAATATCTCGTCCCCAAATTTTCACCATGTTTAATGGAGTTAATCTGCCTGTGGTGGGCAATGCAAACCCGGCATTTCTCGCGCTTGCACCAAACCCCACTTGGTTTGCTTCAAGTACACAAACTTTTTGATTGTGCATGGTGGCAAGATTGAAGGCGGTTAGTAACCCAGTAAAGCCGCCCCCAATAATGATGACATCATACCTATCAGCTTTTGTGGGCTGCCTAATATCTGCTTCTAGGGGGAATTGACTTGCCCAGTAACTAGAAGGCAGCGGCTGATTTTTGCAATTAGTCTGATAAAGAGGGTCGTATGTGCTCATTAAAATTCAATAACCATTTCAGCAGCTTGACAATGGCACTCATTACCACAGATAGGGCATACATAGCCATCATTTATACAGTTTTCAAGCCATCGGTCATCGTGCAGTTTTACCAGTTTTCCTCCAGACTTGAAGAAATATTTGACCGCGCCATTCCCCGGGCTTTGACACCAAAGGTGAGCAACGCCTGCTTTTGCACCCTGCTGTTTTAATACGTCGATTGAAGCTGCTAATAATTTGGGGCCAATGCCTTGTCCTTGTGCATCTGGATGTATCGCAATGCATTTAAAGTAGGCCATTGTCTCAACTGCAACGGGCCATTGTGATGGGGTGCACCATTTATCTATCTCCCATTGGCTTGGGCAGAAAGTCAGCCGTAAACCAACGACGCGATCTTTTGCATCAACAGCAACAAATGAAGAATTTAAACCATTTTTTAGGCCCATTTGATAAATTTTCTCAAGCTTTTCGTCATCGAGATAGTTTTCTCCATGTACCAAATTACCGAGAGAAATTACTTGAGAAAAATAATCATGGTTTAGCTGAGTCAATCTAATCATCTTACTTATTCTTTTTTCTAATAATATTTCCCTATTTTGCCGAAGACTGAGTGATAATCAAGTGTACAATTGTTCAAAAAATGGGTAATTCACATTGACAGCGATGTCAATGTGTAATATTTGTTAATTTGATGATTATTGATATTCATCAAGTCAAAAGCAGCTGGTTACTGCTTTTTAGATACAACAGACAAAGAAAAATTGAATTCTAAATTCATTTAATTCAACAACATGTAAAGGTAAATTATGAATAACGGCAAAAAAGAGGTAAGTAAACTTACCAAACTCGCGGCTTTGTGTATGCCAATATTGTGTGCAAGTGCATTTACACATGGGATGAATGTGCAGCCTGATCCAAACAATCCCGGTGGATATGTTGTCTCCCGTGCAGATTTGAATACAGCGGAGCAAGCATTAACTTCTGACCCTATGTATGCAATTTGGTCTAAGGCACTTGAAACACGCAGCAATACAATTGTTGAGGCTATTTTACCGGGAGCTGCGAACAACCCAAGTAACGTTAAACGTGTTGAGCGAGTTTTTGGTCAAGCTGAGTGGGATTTCTTAACGCAAATGGCTGCGCCTGAATATACATATACGCGTTTTTTGCGTGCGATTGGTAAGTTCCCAGCTTTTTGTGGCGAGTATACCGATGGCCGAGATGCCGATGCAATTTGTAAAGAGTCTATCGTTACGGCATTTGCTCACTTTGCTCAAGAGACCGGCGGTCATATCTCTAAAGATAACACGTCTGACAATCCAAATGGACTAGAAGAGTGGCAGCAGGCACTTGTACATGTCCGCGAAATGGGATGGTCTGAAGGACAGGGCGGTTATCGCACTGGATGTGGTCAAAATGATTGGCAAAATCGCCGTTGGCCTTGTGGTGAAGGGCAAGGCTATTTTGGCCGTGGTGCAAAACAGCTCTCTTATCACTTTAACTACGGCATGTTTTCTGAAGTCATGTTTGATGGCGATGCCACAGTACTGTTGAATGACCCAGGTCGCGTTGCTGATTCATGGCTTAATTTAGCGTCTGCTATTTGGTTTTTCCTAACGCCTCAAGCGCCAAAGCCTGCTATGTTACATGTGATTGATAGAACTTGGGTGCCCTCGCAGGTTGAGCTCAATGCGGGCATTGGATATGGCTTTGGCACAACTATCAATGTCATAAATGGTGGTATTGAGTGTGGAGAACACAATCGTTATAAAGGCCAGCCTGTAAATCGTATTCGCTATTGGGAAGGGCTATCGCATTACTACAACATTCCAATTGAGGCTGATGAAGAGAATACGTGCTGGCAGCAAACCCCGTTTGGCAGCCTTAACCTCGATGGCGCAAGTGGTGTGCTTTACACTAATTGGGAAGCGAATTGGGCACATTATTCAGACAGACCGGGCGGTCACTCTTTTGAATGTAAATTAGTTGGATATCAAACAGCTTATTCAGCACTTGTCCCAGGTGATTATGAAAAATGCGTAACAAATTTCTATCAATCACACACCGGGTGGCCAAGTGTAACTGTGGTTGATACATTACCACCGATCGATGTTAAGCCGCCTGTAGGTGGAGCAAAAGCTTGGGATAGCAATAAAGTGTACCTTAAAGGTGATAAAGCCAGCTACCAAGATAAGGTCTATGAAGCGAAGTGGTGGACTAGAGGGGATACTCCAAGCCCTACAAATACCAGTGGGCCATGGAAGTTAATAAAATAAATACAGTGGGGAAACTGCGCGTTTCCCCAAAAACTACTTTGGCTGGTGGGTGAGACTATAACTGGCCATTTTATCAAACAGCTTAGACTCTACGCGTTTTTCGAAGCTTATCATACTGTTGAGATAGGCTGCTCTCAAGTCATTAAATGTGTGCTCTGTATTCAGCGCGTTTAGGGTTAATGTAACTGATAAATTATCAGGTTCAACTTTTTGCACAACGTCATCAAATTCTAGCTGTGGAATCGTTTCTTCTCCATCAGTGATGATTTGCCAGTGAGCTTTACCTTGTATGTCATTTTCCCATGCGTAGTTAACGGTTGCGAGATTTACTCTCTTGTCCACCGCACTAAAATCTAACTCAGCCATGTGGGACTCTTCTTTGATTGAATTAACAAATGACTCGTAGGCTGAGGTGAGCACATCATCTAGTTGGATGTGGGTAAGATCTGATATCTTTCCTTCATCGCTAACGCGATTCATCGCAGTGAAATATGAAGTATATGAAAGATCATCTGTGAGCTGCATATGACGTGGTCGGTTTAAAGATAAATAATTGACCGTTTCTAAGTCATTGAAAATCACAAGTTGGTTCTTATCTTTATAAGATGGGTGGGTGTAAGCGGCTTGATTAACTATCACTGAGTGTACTTCGTTATTACCTGAATGGGATGAGAAGTTAATTGTCTCTTGGTCATCAAACTGCATCGTACTTAAATCGACCAAAGTGCCAGGTGCCGTGATTTGCTGATCTGATAATGTGATAGTTGCGGCTTTCGATGTATCATACAATCCACCTTTGTGACCTGCTTCCGACTGAGTAAAGACAAGTGTTTGGGCATCAGTAGCGCAAGTATTAAACTGTTCTTGTGCTTCTGATAATAAAATGGGTGTTGCGCCGACATTAAACACTGTTGAATCAGGTGATTCGGCTTTAAGTGTTCTTAAATCATATGTGATTGCACTGCATCCACAAGGTTCTTTATCATTAAAACTGAGTGAATCGATTTTAAAACCTTCAGCGACATTTAATAAGGTTTGGATCTGGAGGTGCTTCTCACCATTTTCAGTTGTGGCATTATAAACGAGAGAGACATGTTGTGTATTCTCAGGAAGCGTTGATGCTACTTCACCAGATGTAGATGTTTTCTCTGAAGAGATAAAACTGCCATCTGCACTGTGATAAACAATATCGGCGACAACTGCTTTACTACCACATGCATTGCTTTTAAATGTAGTTAATGAAAAATTTGGTTCCACAGTACTTGGTGGATTTTCTGTGCTTGGTCTTTCCGCGACTGGTTGGTTTGCCGAAGTATTATTATCACTTCCTCCACACCCTGTGAGTTGTATTGCACCTAATATGGCAATTAAAAGTCCATTTTTTTTAAGATTCATTTTTTGTGTCCTTTTGAGTTATTTTTTGATTAAAAAGTGATCATACATTGGTGTTGGAAGATTTAAAATAAGTGAATGTCGTTTATAAAATAATAAATATTTTATCTTTATTTAAGTAAACTTTTGTAAAGTTAACGTATTGGAATTTTTATTTCGAAGAATATAACCATCTTCCATATGGAAAATGATGTCCATATCCCGTGTTGAATAGTAGCATTGATTTTTTGTATGGTTTTGATTGCAAGTACGGCGCATTCAACTGCGTCGGAGATAAGGCTTGCTATACTCTGCGTTAGTAGTTGTGGAGGTATTGGTATTAAGTCTACCTCCGGATCCTGTAAAAGCATTGCTGAGGAAACCGCGTTAAAAATCCCCTTGTATTTGAGTTATATTGCTTGTTATTGTTTTATTATTAAAAATAGTAATGTTAAAGCATATTTAACAATGTGCTGGAGATTTTTTGGGGTGGAACAATGCATTATTATTGAAAATAATACATTGTTTATATGATTAGTTTAGCAGTGTTTTAATCTCAACTTTCCCTTGTTTATCTGCGTACTTGAATACAAAGTCTTCTGTGCCATTTTCATCAATATCAACAAGTACAATGTCGTTAGGATTATTAGGTAGAGTATGGTTTATCTTCTTTTGTTTTTTTCTTAATAGATTATTACTTTCACCATAAAAAATACTTAACGTATTATCTGAAGATTTAAAAACCAAATCATGCTTATTATCACCATTTAGGTCGCCAGTATAATAGGGCATGCCTTGCATTGAGCGTTTCATATCAACTTCTAGTTCAATTTCCTTTTCTGTATTTGGTGTCGTTTTAAATAATGTATGTGGATGCTGCTTAAAAAAGTGCATGTCAACGTCAATATCAGCCTTTCCACCACCTAGCGCCATTGCCGCAATGGTTGTTAAGCCGATGTCGACATTGAGGGTTTGCAGATCAAGCAACCCGTCACCATCAAAATCATATTCGATACGCATTCCTCCAGCACCAATGGTGTGGGGCAATTTTATAGCGCCGGAGTTAAAGCCTTTAGCTTGACCAAGATATAAATCATATTCTACTTTGGCCTCAAGGCCTGATATGCCTTCAGTGATAGGTCTTATTCTCGTGACTAAATCTAAATGTCCATCTTGGTTAATATCTAAAAGATCTTGTGTGGTTCGAATGCGGTTACCTGTAATTTTTCCAAATGAGGTAGGAAGGTGAATATATTCCACATTTGGTGCGTAACCTGTTTTATTACCATACAGCACAGCGACTTCTTGGCGAGTGCGAAACACTAAATCGGTAAAGCCATCAGCATTAAAATCATGAACAATGGGTAGTGAGGTAAAGTTTGTGCTGATTTCGAGCGATTCCCTATAGGAGTTGCTTCTCAGGGGCAAGTTGTATTCAAAGTCATGCTTTATAAATTGCCCAGTTGGCTGCTGAACAAAAAGCTCATTACGAGTAAATCCTGGTAAATAAATATCACTCAAGCCGTCACTATTGGCATCCAAAATAAACTCGACCTTCTCAAAGTCGTCCACCTGCAGGCGAGTGAGTAAACCTTTTGATTCAACAAGTTGTGTTGTTTTTTTTGGAGTGACCAAATAGACACCGCCGTTATCTAATACGAATGCTTGAACCTCTTTGGAATTCGCTATGTGTCCATAATGGAATCCTTTGGATGTCGCACTGATTGGCAGTTTCTGAGAGGTATTTTGGCTCAAATTGATACGCTCTAACGCCTTTTCTTCTTTATTCACAGCGAAAACAATAGGAGAGTCGGTTAGGACTAATGGGCTATCGGTGTCTATTTTTAGTGGCATCTGAGCGCTATAAGCATGGCTTGATATGATCATCCCAGTTGTCAAAATAGCTTTAAAGTTCATCATGTTTCTCCAAAACACAAGTTTACCCTTTACGAGTAAAAAATTTTATTGGGTTATTTTTCTCTTTTTATTACCAACTAGAATGGCTGAATTAGCTTTGCTAACTCGGTATTAGTTGAATTTGGCCATAAATAGTTCAATTTAGATGCTATGTGAGCAGTTTAAAGTGCGCAATGTAGAGGTTGTAATTATTTGTGACGACCTGTATGAAAAGGAGTGGTTTATTAAGTGGTTTAAAAAGCATAAAAGCGCTACAATTCGCGCCTTGTACGATACAAATGAGAAACCACCGTGACTGCAACCCGCCAACTGCTAGAGAGCCTAAATAGTGCCTTATTACAGGCATCAACATTGGAACAATATGCTGACAAAGTAGTACAACAGCACTTACAGGCAAACCCTGCTTGGACTGTCGAACAGCGCGCATATTTTGTTACAACTCTCTACGATTTGATCCGCTATAGTCGAAAGCTTTGTTGGGGACTAGGCCGTCGAGATTTAGTTAACTCTGTCACTGGATTAAATTCTGATGATGCGTGGCATATGTGGGGCGCGTACACTTTACTGAGCGGGCAAACACTCCCAGAGATCCCTGAAGTATCAGCATTGAATATAGCTGATATCGAAAAAGAACTCGCCAGTGCGCCTGAAGATGTGCTGCTGAGCATGCCAGCTTGGTTGGATGAGCGAGCGCGAAAGGAGTTGGGCGCAGTATGGGAGCAAATTGCCAGAGCGCTAAATAAGCCGGCTGAACACTTCATTCGAGTGAATTCACTCAAAAGTGACGCTGTCAGTGTTCAAGGGAGTTTGGCGAAAGAGCAGATAACCACTGTGCCTGTTGATGGTTTACCAAATACGCTTAAGGTTGAGCAAATGGGGTATTTGTTTAGAACAGATGCATTTCAAAAGGGTCACTTTGAGATGCAAGACGCCGGCTCTCAGCAAATAGCCAGTTTATTGGATATAAAGCCAGGCATGAAAGTCGTGGACGCGTGCGCTGGTGCGGGAGGTAAAAGCCTTCATATTGCTGCTTTGCTTGAGAATAAAGGGCGTTTGTTATCGCTAGATATTCATCAATATAAGCTGGATACGTTAAAAAAGCGTGCTAAGCGTGCAGGCTCTCATGTTATAGAAACGCGTCTGATCCAAAATAGTAAAACGATCAAAAGACAAAAAGAAAAGTTTGATCGTGTGCTGTTGGATGTGCCTTGTTCAGGTACGGGTATATTGCGACGCAACCCGGATGCAAAATGGCATTTGAATGAGCAAAATATTAATGACTTAATTGTATTGCAAAAGGATATTTTGCAAAGATACAGTCAGATGTGTCGAGTGGGTGGCAAGCTTGTCTATGCGACTTGCTCTATTTTACCCTCTGAAAATGGGCAACAGGTTCAAGCATTTTTAGCCAATAATCCACATTGGACTTTAGAGGAAGAATTAAGCTTAGTTCCCGGTGTAAATAGTGAATATGATGGTTTTTACGGCGCAGTATTAGTAAAAAATGATATTTCATGATTTATGGGGTTGAAGTTACACACTTTTGACCCAACAAAAAAGAATATATTACTAGGCGCGTATTTGACTGCATCTAGCGAACACATTAATCGTTTAAGGTTTGACAATGAATCCTATCATCGCACTACTTAAAGAGCACAATATTTCTGATGAACAAATTAAAGCTGTATTTCAGGCATTAACTGAAAACCCTTTAATGGCAATGGCGACTGTACAACAATTACCAATTCCACCTGAAAAATTACAGCAACTGATGGGACTTGTGATGCAAAACCCCGCCTTAATTAAAGAGGCCGTTGCGGAACTAGGGTTAGATTATTCGAAAGTAGAAGCCGCGAAGGCACAGCTAAATAAATAACTGACGATAACAAAGACAAAAAAGGCTT
>NZ_AUXY01000045.1 GCF_001625695.1 Pseudoalteromonas luteoviolacea H33-S | reverse complement strand
CCCCACTAGGGTATCTGGCTTCACTCCCTGTGCTGTCAAGTAGCGGGCCAGCTGGTTGGCTCGGCGGTTTAACTCGTCATAACTGAGACGACTTGATTCATATACTAGGGCCGTTTTCTCCGGATGGCGTGCTGCCTGCGCTTCAAATAATTCATGCAAGCAGTGCTGTGACGGCGTCAAGCGCTCAATATCCTGACTGCTCTCAAGCAGCTGTTCGCGCTCCCGACAGGT
>NZ_AUXY01000044.1 GCF_001625695.1 Pseudoalteromonas luteoviolacea H33-S | reverse complement strand
GCCCGTCCCCGCCGATGTATAACTCACCAACACTGCCAAGAGGGGCCTGTGCCCCATCCGCCGTGAGAATATATAACTGGCAGTTAGCAATAGCGCGGCCTATGGTGATAGGCTGCGCCGGTTGTAAGCGTTCCACTGTGGCCCATACTGTGGCCTCGGTCGGACCGTACTCATTAAACAAGCCAACAGGCTGCCCAGCAAAATACTGATAATGCTTGTCCACCAAAGACGGCGCACATTCTTCACCCGCTACGACAATCCCCTTTAAACTCAATCGGGCAGGCGCACCACGCTCATTGAGGCAATCCAAAAGAACACCATAGAAACCCGGCACAGCCGAAAAGTGGGTGATTTGCCAGTGCTCCAGCTGCGTAATAAATTGTTCGGCATCATTTTGTAGGGCAACACTGGCAATACACAGCCTAGCACCTGAGGTTAAAGCAGAAAACACTCCTGCAACTGAACTGTCGAATGAAAAAGACGACACCAACATAAAGGCCTGTAAGCCATCATAGGTATTGTTGCGACAACGCGTTGAATGATGCAGTGACTGATGAGAGATCATAACTCCCTTCGGTTTACCGGTTGACCCTGACGTATAAATAACATAAGCCAGATGTGAGGAAGTGAGTTCCAGCTCGGTTTTAGCTAGGTTTTCATTACTGTATGCTGCGAGTGGTACTGTGCTAAGCGACTGATACGCGAAATCCGTTTTCAGCGCCTGCCAAATATCAGGCTCACTAAGCACCACTTGAGGCGCAGCATCGCGTAACATATAGTCTATACGGTCACTCGGGTAACTGGGGTCAATGGGCACATAAGCCCCCCCAGCTTTAAGTACTGCCAGCAGTGCAACCACCATATTGACCGAGCGGGACAAACACAACCCCACTAGACTCCCAGGTTTCACATCATATTCTTGGCGCAAATAATGGGCGAGCTGATTTGCGTTTTGGTTGAGTTGGGCATAACTCAGCTGGCTGTCATCACACTGTACGGCAATGGCATCCGGCGTTAACTCTGCATGTTGCTCAATCAATTCGTGAATACATAACTCTGTATCATAGTCTTCCTGCTCACCAGCCAGTAGCTGATCGATCTTACGGCCTTGTAGCGGTGAAAACAACGACAGGGTATTAAGGCCTAGTTCAACAGTATTTCCATCGAGTGCGGCCAGTTGGGCTAACACGCAACTCAATTGCGCATTCAGCTCGGTTATCCTGGTAGCTGTAAAAAGTGCCGGATCATATACCCAGCTTAGAGCGGCGCCTTGTTTGTCAAAGCGAATGTCCAATTCAATATCCGACTTCACCATCGCCTCCTCGGCTTCGATGGGTGTCACACTGAGCCCCGGTAAGGTCAAAGCTTCACGGCCTTCACTACTGAGTACCCCGAAGTCATTACTGCAAGTCAGAACCAGCTGGAACAAGGGCGTATAAGATCGGTCACGCTGTGTATTCAGCTCTTTAACCAATAACTCAAACGGCACCTCCTGATTGGCTAAGGCCGCTAAATTAACTTGTTTAACATGCTCGAGATACTCTGCCACGGTTGTATGCTCAGTACTGACTCTTAATACCAGTGGGTTGACAAAAAAACCGATAAGACGGCTCAGCTCGGGATGCTCTCTGTTTGCAACGGGTGTACCTATGGTTATGTCCTGACTATTACCATGACGCGCGACCAACAATGCAAATGCGGCATGAAATAACATGAATGGGGTTAAATTTAACGCACGAGCTAGGCGCTGTAATCCGCCTGCAACATCTATGTCAATCCTGCCCTGAACACGTTGACCTTTGCTCTGTTTTACTTCCGGACGATCAAAATCCAGCATCAGCGGATGCAGCGGTTGCAGCTCGGCCAATTGTTGACGCCAGTAATCCAGCTTACCCTGTAAAGCATTATCACTGAGGCGCTGACGCTGCCAGCAAGCATAATCAGCATACTGGATATCTAACTCATCACCAGCGCAGACACCAGTCGTTTGCCTAGTTTCATAATTTTGGCAAAACTCTGCCAGCAGAATATCGGTCGACCAACCATCCGAGGCAATATGGTGCATATTTATCGCCAATACCCCTTCGTCAGTGCTCAGTTTTATATACAATACCCGTAACATTAGATCTTTGTTCAAATCAAAAGGTCGTGTTCGGTATGCTGCAAGTAACTCGGTTACGGCATCCGCACGCGCCGAGCCACTATGGTCAGATAAGTCTTGTGTATCAATCTGAAAAGAAAATGTGTCCTGAACCTGCTGATAAATCTGCTCATCATGCTGGCGATACACAGTGCGAAGGATCTGATGCCGCACAATGATATCTGTAAACGCCTGCTGAGCTATATCACAGTCAAACTGTCCCGCTATGTGCATTTCCGAAGTCATATTGTAAGTCGCATTGTGTTCATTCAACTGTTCGACCAACCAGAGTGACTGCTGTGAATAAGACAAAGGAACGGCATTTTCAGCATACTGATGACGGACAATTTCAACTTGTCCTGCGTCGTTATCCTGTTGTGCGCTCAGCCAACTGAGCAGCTCTGCTTTATGGGTTCGGATGAGTTGCAGGTCTTGCTCGCAAACAGCTCCTTGCGGCGCTTTTATCTTTAACTCCCCCTCGCGTGCAGTTATTAATATGTCTCTCTCAACAAAAGATTCGACCAACTGTGGCACATTTATCATACTGAAAATTCCTGAATATCTTCTTGTTCTTGTAAGGATTGCTCCAGCGCTTTACGTTTTATCTGAGGCGTGATCAACGCCCCAAGCTCTCTGATGCTGCTGTGCGTAAACACCTGCTCTAGGGTCGGCTTAACCCCTAGGCGGTGCTCCACCAGACTGACCATGCGAATACTGGATAGTGAGTGACCGCCAACATTGAAGAAACTAGCAGTAACACTGAGTTCAGACGCTTCAATATCTAACAGTTCACTCCAGATCTCGACCAAGCTCTTTTCTATATCAGTGCTCGGTGCAATATACTCCTCTTGTAACTTAAACAACGCGCTATTTTTCAGCGCCCTTTTGTCTATCTTGCCGTTGCTAGTTAATGGCCAGGACTCAACCCGGGCATATTCACTCGGCAACATGTAATAAGGTAATACAGCAGCCATATTCGCGGTCAGCTCAGTCAGCACCTGCTCGACGTCGAGCTCAGATTTCAGCTTCACATAAGCTACTAGCTCGTGGCCTTGCTCAGCATCTCCTCTGGCAACCACCAACGCAGACTCAACCCCCGCAGAACTGGCAATATGATGCTGAACTTCACCCAGCTCTACGCGGTGCCCACGTACCTTGATTTGCTCATCTACACGACCAATAAACTCGATCTGCCCAGCTGGCAAACTGCGTACCAAATCACCGGTTTTATACCAGCGCTGTTCACTGCCATCACAACTTAATATTGTCGTGGTAACAAAACGTTCAGATGTCAGGACAGGATTATGCAAATACCCTCTGGCGATACCGGCACCACTGACATACAACTCCCCAGTCACGCCGGGTGAAGCAACCTGCCCCAGACAGTCAACAACTGCCAGGTTGACGTTATCAATAGCCTGACCAATTGGAATGCTCTTCGCCTCTACCAATTGGTGTTCTGAAATGCGGTTAATAGCACAACCTACGGTGGCTTCAGAGGGGCCATAGTGATTAAATACCTGTACCGCTCTGAGCGCTTCAGGTAACTGCCGGTACTTACTTTGTAGTAAGGCTTCACCACCAATAAACAATATATGGTTAGGCAGCGTCACCTTGTCTACGTCATGGTAGATCAGTGCATCTAAATGAGCTGGTGTGATCTTAAACAACTTAGGTTCCACTGCATTAAACACTTCTTCAGCCAGCTCATCTAAGGATGCAGCATCCGAATAAGTTGATAATTTAAGGTACTTACCCATACACAAGGGCAGCCAGAAACTTGTTGCTGTACCGTCAAAGCAAATATTGGTATTCACATAGCTGCCAGCAACATCCTGACAGTTTGTTGCCAACGCCTGTACATAGTTGTCTAGGCTGCGATGTTCAATCATAACTCCCTTGGGTTGTCCGGTAGAGCCTGAGGTATAAATTACATAAGCCAGTGCGTCAGCACTCAGTCCCAGTGCCGTACGGTCTGGATTTTCGCAGCTGTAT
>NZ_AUXY01000043.1 GCF_001625695.1 Pseudoalteromonas luteoviolacea H33-S | reverse complement strand
GGATGTCTTTAGCCATGCGCTGACGACAGCACAGGAGCAAGAGCAATTACTTGACCGCTGGAGTAATACCACAGTAGAAGTCCCATTGGAGTGCTGTCTCCATGAACTCTTTGCAGAGCAGGCCAGCCACTATCCAGAGAAAACAGCCCTGATCTGTGACGGTTCAAGTCTCACTTATGGTGAGTTAAACCGCCGCGCTAATCAGCTTGCCCACTATCTGAAAGCACAAGGGGTGAAAGCACAGACATTAGTCGGGCTGTGTGTTGAACGCTCGGTGGATATGGTGGTCGGTATTTTGGGGATCCTCAAGGCTGGGGCGGCCTATGTGCCGCTTGACCCGGCATATCCGCAGGCCCGGCTGGCCTATATGCTCAACGATAGCGGCGTCAACTTGGTTCTAAGCCAGTCGTGGCTGACCCTACCTCAAGAGTCGGCTGTAGAGGTCCTTTATCTGGATAAAGGGGATATCTTTGTCGGGCAGGCACAAGAGAACCCGGAGGTTGTTGGTGATTTAGGTCCTGATAGTGCCGTCTATATGATTTATACCTCAGGTTCAACTGGACGGCCTAAAGGGGTTATTATTGAACAAAGGAATTTACTGAACTTCCGTCAGGTTTTTGAACATCAACTTGAACAGCTGGGTGCGCAAAATAGCAACTGGTTGTGGCACGGCAGCTTTGCTTTTGATGCCTCGATTAAAGGGATTCTAATCCTGTGCTCAGGTAATACTCTAGTGGTGGCAAGTGAGCGTGAAGCTTTAAGCCCATCACAACTACTTGCCTTGACGGCGCAACATGATATTCAAGTATTGAACCTGACCCCGGCACTGGTTCCGGTGATGCTGGATTGCTTGGAGCAGGGAGATAGGGGCCATTTGCACCTCATGATAGGTGGAGAAGCGTTAGGTAAAGCGTTATGGGACAGGGTAGCGGCCTACGGGACTCGTTATGACCGCCAAGCACTGAATCTTTACGGTCCGACAGAAACCACCATCAATGCCTCTTATGCTGTAATTGACGGGGAAGTGATGCCTCATATTGGCAAGCCTGTGGCCAATACCCAGTTTTATGTGATGGACAATCGCCAGCAGTTGGTGCCTGCGGGGGTTGTAGGTGAGCTTTACATCGGCGGTGCGGGTTTGGCTCGCGGCTACTTGAATAGAGATGAGCTGACGGCGGAGAAATTTGTGGCCAATTCTTATTTTGACCCCAAGGACAGCAGCAGCTGCCAGCGTTTATACCGCAGTGGCGATTTAGTGCGCTGGCGTGCGAACGGGGAGTTGGAATTTATTGGCCGCGTAGACCATCAGGTGAAGGTGCGCGGTTTACGTATCGAGCTGGGTGAAATCGAACAGCGCCTGGTGGAAGATGCTGGAGTCAGGGAAGCCGTGGTGCTTGCCCGCGAAGCAGGAAATAATGATAACCGCTTGGTGGCCTACCTGGTCCCACGTGAGGGCCTAACGGATGAAGCGGTCTTTACCGAGGCGGTACGTGAACAGCTACGTAAGACCCTGCCTGACTATATGGTGCCAGCGGCTTTTGTTGTTCTGGAGGCTTTACCGCTAAACACCAACGGTAAGCTCGACCGCAATGCGTTGCCGGAGCCGGACCTTGATAGACTCACTGTTGAGTATAGTGCGCCGCAGACTGAAACAGAAAAAGCCTTGGCGCTTATCTGGCAGCAACTGCTGGGCATAGCAAGAGTCGGTCTGGGGGATAATTTCTTTGATTTGGGGGGCCACTCCCTGCTGGCCATTAAACTGGCTGCCCGCTGTGGCGAAGCCTTTAAGGTGACCTTGCCGTTGCGGGAGATTTTCAATCAGCCAGAACTGGCAGCGCTGGCGGCTTTTATCGACGACTGTGACCGAGGACTGCAAGCGCCGTCTATCCAG
>NZ_AUXY01000042.1 GCF_001625695.1 Pseudoalteromonas luteoviolacea H33-S | reverse complement strand
AGTAAAAGCGAATACATTGCCTTTTTTATAAACTTTCATCTTATTTGATTTATCTATATCAAACGCTTCTTTTATTAACCCCAAATTATCAGTTTTTAATGTGCCTTCATACAAGCTCAAAAAAAACTCATGCACAGTCAGGTTAAATTTCTTATGGAGATTTGAGATTGAAATATCTGGAGGGTTAAGACCAATCGTTAATTCCTCACCATTATTGAGTATGGTTA
This sequence comes from Pseudoalteromonas luteoviolacea H33-S, assembly GCF_001625695.1. Classification (GTDB taxonomy): domain Bacteria; phylum Pseudomonadota; class Gammaproteobacteria; order Enterobacterales; family Alteromonadaceae; genus Pseudoalteromonas; species Pseudoalteromonas luteoviolacea_B. Next base: position 278 of record NZ_AUXY01000042.1, on the reverse strand, counting down.
CCGTTTGTTCAGACAACCCAAGAAAGTTTATTCTTTCTAAGTTGCTTGTCAGTGGGCAAAAAGACACATCAACAATATTTAACTGTAAGGTACCTATTGAGCACTTTAATTTTGGGAATTGCAATATAGCACTTGCAAGTGTATTGCTAGATATAATCAATAACAAAAAAGAAATTATTATGTTCATTTTATATGCCTGATGCTGCAATCTGTAGTTTAGTCCTATAATTACGAACTACCTCTTTAGCACACGTTAATGATTGCTTTGATTCTATCTG
>NZ_AUXY01000041.1 GCF_001625695.1 Pseudoalteromonas luteoviolacea H33-S | reverse complement strand
CAGAAAATGTAAGTTATCTGAATGTGTTAAATTCAAAATACACATCTATGTCAATAGTATACGATGGGCGTGAGTATATTTTTCAAGTACAAACGGTGGAAAATGCAACGGGTGGACTTCATAAAAAGTATGGTTTATCAGCATATCGTTACTTTCTAGCCCTAGCATTAAAAAATGATCTTAAAGTAGACTACTCAGTTACTTACGAGATACATGAGTTGAAGTCCGAACATGAAATAAATGTTTATGAGTCTTCTGAATGGGCAGTTTTTACCTTAATAAGTAACCATAGAAGTTTTGACGAGGTATTTATTATAAACAAAAAGAGTCAAAGCATATTTCAAATAGG
>NZ_AUXY01000040.1 GCF_001625695.1 Pseudoalteromonas luteoviolacea H33-S | reverse complement strand
GAGCCGATGTAACGGTTACCCATTTGATAAGTGCCACTTACTGTTTGAGTAATCGTGTAGCCATCTACATTTGATTCAATTAGACCTGTGAAGCTAAACGCACCATTAGCGTCAGTTTTAACACTTTGATTGACCGCCTGACCAAACTTATCTGTGCCTGTGATAGTGACCGTGATGTCTTTTAATCGAACGTCGTTTTGATCAACAGCGCCATCTTGGTT
>NZ_AUXY01000039.1 GCF_001625695.1 Pseudoalteromonas luteoviolacea H33-S | reverse complement strand
TTCAACCCCATTAATTAGATAGTAGCCCTACCACTAATCAACAGGGACAACACTAAAATAATCAGAAAAAAGTTAAATTTAAAAACATCTAAGGAATAGAAATGAAATTTAAATTAAAAACAAAAAAACTTAAAAGTTTGAATAAAAGCGCATCAATAAATCAAGCTCAAACTCCTAACATTGCTGGCGGTTCATCTTATGCTAGTAATAATGGATATACATGCTCTGGTAGCAGCGGTGGTAGAGAACCAACTTTCCCGGTTCAACCCCATTAATTAGATACAAGCCCTATTAATAATTAATAGGGCTTAATCAATATTATAAAAAACACACCAAGGTGATAAGAAAATAAAAGACAAACCTCACAACCTTAAACAAAATTAAAAACCAAAACAATTAAAAAACAAATTCACTACCAACTAAAATCTAAAGTTCAACCCACCCAAAAATCAACATATAAAAAACAAAATTCGGTTATAACGTAAATTAAAATAACTTAACCATAAAACATAAAAAATAAATATCATTATTACTTAAGAGACATATCATTACTTTTTAATAAATATGCTTTCATACTGTACTTTACAGTGCTCCCAAGCTCCTAATAGCCCAGGGCAAGAGCATGAAAAA
>NZ_AUXY01000038.1 GCF_001625695.1 Pseudoalteromonas luteoviolacea H33-S | reverse complement strand
CTGACTATCAAAAAAAGCATAGATCTTCAAAATAATTACTGAAAAGGTTTTTATATTGAATATGAGTGGTTTTTTAAGCTGCATTACTTTTTTACTGAAACACTGTAAATCAGAAAATACTGCAATAAGAAATCTATTTGACGGGCTTATATGTGAAAGTAGTACATATGATAGATTAAATATACTGAGGGACATCACAACTCTAAACCATATTGTGGGAACTATGGAGAACGCAGAAATTGAAACTTTTTAAAAGCATAACAATACCATGCAGAGTCATTAAAACTGCCAACTTTAATCATTGTAAGCCAACTAGTATAAGTGACACCTAAACTATCTTGAAGCCAGTACCAAAAATCATCACAATTTCATTCCACTTCTTATAGTCACCTAGCTTATTGCTACTCACTACATGGACCAATTTTGGAACTGTGCTTAAAATACTTTTGACAGAAAGCTACACAACAGAAAATTTGCAAAGATCCTTGCTACCATTTAATTGAGGATAAAACTATTACGTAGCCACCAAAGTGTGAAACCTTCTTCAAGTCTTAAAACCTCTACAAACCGCGTAATTTCAATAACCGAGGTGTACATTGTTAGTTGACTTTATCCGGGGGAAACCAGTGGTTTTTATA
>NZ_AUXY01000037.1 GCF_001625695.1 Pseudoalteromonas luteoviolacea H33-S | reverse complement strand
GCGCAGACCTGCAAAGTTAAACGCACCGTTTGCGTCCGTCGTCGTGCTTAAGCTCACCGCTTCACCGTAAAGATCCTGACCCGTTAGCGTGATCTGAATGCCAGCAAGTGCAAAGTCATTGCCATTATTTGTGCCATCTTGGTTGATGTCCACAAACACACGACCTGAGATAGATTTGTCACCTGCTTTTGGCTTTTCCGTAAAGGTGATTTCTGGTGTCGAATCTGTGCCGACAACCACTTTTGCGATATTGCTCACCACGCCAGCACCTGAACCAATGTAACGATTACCTGTTTGGTAAGTGCCAGTTGCTGTCTGCGTGATGGTGTAACCATCAGTATTCGATTCGATCAGACCAGTGAAACTGAATTCACCACTAGCATCCGTTTTCACACTCTGATTGACTGCTTGACCAAACTT
>NZ_AUXY01000036.1 GCF_001625695.1 Pseudoalteromonas luteoviolacea H33-S | reverse complement strand
AATAAGCGACCTTAATACTGAGATTAGAGTCTATTATGCAGAGTATTGACAACTATACGCGAAGCGCTGGCATTCTTTTCGTGCAAGGTGAATACCGTGCGAAAGGACAACTGCACAGCGCGAAACGCTGACATTATTTTCGCGCAAGATGAATATCGTGCAAAAGGCTAGCGACAGCGAACGCAGTGAGCACGCTTCTTTTGCGCAAGGTGAAATGA
>NZ_AUXY01000035.1 GCF_001625695.1 Pseudoalteromonas luteoviolacea H33-S | reverse complement strand
ATCATTCAAGTCTACGCGTATTGCATCTGAATTAAAACCCCTAACCAGGATATATTTAGTTTTGCTCTCAATCATCATGAGCACATACGCCAAAGCGTAAATAAAGGTTGAGAGGGTAAATCGCTAAAGTAACGTTAATTTGCTACAAACTTCCCTGTTTGCGGTAGAAATTAGATGAGATTCATTAACGCGCCCGCCGAGATGAAAGTGACGACCAACCAGATAATGGGCAGTTTTATTTGCTTCATTAAGAAAAAGCCAAAAAGTACCAACGCGATATCGATTGGCGCAAATACCGCACTGATAAACACAGGTTGATATAAAGCCGCCGCTAATAGTCCGACAACCGCAGCGTTAACGCCAGTGAGTGCGCCTGCTACTTTTGGTTTTTGTGCCAGTGCCTGCCAGTTTTTTAGCACCGCGAGCAGCAGTAAAAAGCCAGGCAAGAAGACTGCGATGGTTGCAATTAATGCCCCCATAATTGGACTGCTGGGTAGCAGCTCATAACCTATGTAGGTTGCAAAGGTAAACATGGGTCCAGGCACTGCTTGTGCGGCCGCATACCCAGTTAAAAAGGCATCTTGGCTAAGCTGATCGCCAACAATATTTTGCAGTAAAGGGAGGACAACATGGCCTCCACCAAATACCAAGCTACCCGCTTGATAAAAGTCATTGAATAAAGCAATTGACGGCAAAATATGTGCGGCGAGAGGCAATCCAACCAACAGCGCGATAAACAAGCACAGTGGCACATAGCTAGGTTTAAATGTGGCATTTGCTTGTTCCGTAGCTGCGTTTTTTAAATAGCAGGCACCAATAATGGCTGCGATGGATAGGACCGCGATTTGCATCAAGATACTGGGGGCGATAAGCAAAGCAATGGCGGTGACTAAGCAGAGGCTAGTGGTGAGGGTGTTTTTACAAAAGTTTTTGTACATACCCCAAGCTGCGTCAGCAACAACGACGACGGCTAATAACTTTAAGCCATGGACGATGCTTTGAAATACATCGTGCTGTGTTACTTGGCTTGCCACAACAGCTAACCCGATCATGATTAATACAGAGGGCAGCGTGAAGCCTAAAAAGGCTGCGAGCGCACCGGACAATCCGCCGCGTTTGTAACCGAGCGCAAACCCTACTTGGCTAGAACCGGGACCTGGTAAGAACTGACTTAAGGCAACAATTTGACCATATTCGTGGTCATCTAGCCATTTGAGCTTTTCGACAAAGGTTTGTCTAAAGTAGCCAATATGTGCTGCGGGTCCGCCGAAGCTAACCCAGCCGAGCATAAAAAAGAGTTTAAATATGGTAAACATGTTTGGCACCGTGTTGGATGCTGCTGTTGAGAATGCCGCTAGGTTAGAAAATGCATTATAATTAATCAAATTAATAGTATTGATTATAAATATGAATAATATGGGATTAGGATGAGTTTTACAGATGTGCCGTGGCGCAATATCGATTTAAACCTACTGGTTGCTTTTGCTTATTTGTATCGATATCAAAGTGTGAGTATTGCCGCTGAAAAAAGCTATGTGAGCCAATCGGCAATGAGCCATAGTTTATCTCGATTACGAACCTTATTTGCTGATGTATTATTTGAGCGCAAAGGACATAAAATGATGGCCACAGAGCGTGCTCATCAATTAGCCCCCACGGTTAACAAGTTACTCGATTGTGTGAGCAACGACCTTTTAACCAGTGCCCCATTTGACCCTGCTGACTATGACGGTATCTGTCGTATTGGCCTCACTGATTATGCCGAGTTTATATTTGCGCCAGCCATTTTTGATGCCATCAGATTACAGGCTCCAAAGGCGCAGGTAAGCTTTGTGAACGTCAATCGCAGCAATTACCTTGCTTTGGCTGAGCAGGAAAAACTCGATATCGTCATTGGCAGTATTACTGCGCCTGATCCCGCTTTTCAATCCCAGCATTTATACACAGAAAGGCATGTATGTATTGCTGACCCGCATTGCATCGCATTTGAGCAAGGTTTATCAAAATATGACTTTGCCAATATTGAACATGCGCTAGTTAGTCCAGATGGGCGCCTAGCAACGGGGGTTGATGATACACTGCAAGCTGAGGGATTAAATCGCAAAGTCACGGTGGCAACACGCAATTTTATGACCATTCAAAGCTTGCTCAAAGGTCGCAAGTTGATCGCCATCGTGCCGAAGAAAATGGCTGATGTCGCTTGCGATCAGAACCTGCTGCGTTATTTTGACCCGCCGATAAGGGTGCCTGATTTTGATATTTCGATACTGTGGTTTCAACGCAAAAACAGTGATGATAAAAGCATATGGCTTAGATCATTGTTGATGTCATTAATGGCACAGCAATAACTGGCCGCCACACTGGATGGCGGCTTGTATTTTTATTGCATGCGTTTAATGGTGATAAAACCGATGTTTTCGCCACTGTTAAAATGTACGCCCTCGGTGAAGTCCGTATCGCTTCTTGCACTATTAAGCAAAGTTATTGGGGTTTGTGGATCTGTGGTTGAGTCTGCTGCACTAAACGTAACGCCATTGTCACTGCCTGCATCATACACTTTAAGCTGTATAGTTTGCTCGTCTACCCATTGGTTGTCATTAAAAAGCAATAGGCTGTCTATCCCGATAAACCAATCCGGACTCGGTGCGACCATAGAGACAATGCTCAGGTGAGGATAAGTTTGGCTTGCCTCAAAGGTCAGCGTCACACTTTTACTGCCATGGGGGATCCCGGCTTCATCAATCAGGTAGCTGGAATGACCAAGGTTTTGTATATCACTGGTCTCGCCTTTAAGTAGCGTTTTAGACCCTGTTTCTGCCATGCTGACAATACCGGCGCTTGCTGTGCTGTCGCGCTGAAAAATACGCCCTTGATCATTGTGTATTAATCCGATCATGGGGGAGAAATGGGTGCCATTAGGGTAATTGGTTGGAAAAGTGGTTAGCTCCCAAGTTTGGGTAAATTTTAACTCATAGGTTACTGAGGTCGCAGCGGGAGCCGGAGTCGAGGTATCTGAAGACGAAGTGGTTGAGGACGTCGTTGTCGTTGAGGTTGTGGTATTTTGCGATGCCGAATCATTGGTGGGCGTCGAGGCGGGCGACGAGCTGCTGCTGCCTCCGCATGCGGTTAATCCAAATACCATAAACAAAGATGCTAATTTAAGCGGATGTACCATAGTCAAGCCCTCAAGCGGTGAAGTCGTCATCTTTTCAACAGACCTTATAAAACGTGATCCACTTTCAAACTTTTGTGCTTTTTTTGAACAAAAGATTAAATCCTAATGGCGTTTTGCATGATCTCACGTCCCTCGGTCTCCACATACGTTAAAAACACACTGGCGATAGGTGACAGCGTTTTGCGTTTGGTCCATGAAAATGACCATTTAGATCGAATGGGTAAAGACTCGACATTGATGACATTAACATCATGGATCTCACCAAAGGCTAGCGTGTGAGACGATAAAATAGAAACCCCAAGACGTGATAATACGGAGTGAATAATGGCTTCATTACTGGCAATCGTCATTTTTATGTTTGGCGTCACAGTTTGGTTTTTGAAAAATGCTTCTGTGGCGTAACGGGTTCCCGAACCCGATTCTCGAATGAGGAAGTCCTCTTGGCAAAACTCCTCTAATGATACGGTGTCTTTTTGGCTAAATGGATGAGAAGCGGGCGCTATGGCGACTAAGTCATTGGACATAAATTCAATGACTTCTAAATCTAGTCCTTCAGGCAGGTGGCTGAATACATAAAAGTCATCTAGTCCTTGCTCAAGGCGCTCAATGACTTGCTGTCTATTGGCCACCGTAAATTGAATATCTATGCCTGGATATCGTTCGCAAAAGGGCCCAAGTAAGTGCGGGATAAAGTATTTAGCCGTGGTGACGCTGGATAGCCTCAACGTACCTGACTTGAGCCCTCGTAGGTTAGAGAGGTGCATGTCTAACTCTTCGCAACTTTGCAATATTTGCTTTGCCGTCGCAACGGTGGCAAGGCCTGCATCGGTAAATTTTAGCTGTTTACCGACTTGCTCATAAAGCGGTAAACCAATTGCTTCAGCCAGTTTTTTTAGCTGCATTGACACTGTTGGTTGAGTTAAAAACAGCTTTTCTGATGCCGCTTTGACACTACCACCTTGGTGTAGCGCTAAGAGAATTTCAAGTTGTCTGAAAGTCCCGATATGGGCATGTAATCTTGAAGCCATATTGCAACTAAATCCTTAAATTAGAGTTTTATCTATGGTTATATTAGTTACTATCTATTTTTATCTATATTTGGACTTTTGTAAAATCCTCAAAAATACAGAGGAGAGAGTTATGACATTTAAAAGTTTGGCATTACCTTTAATAACGTGCTTCAGTCTGTTGGCATTTTCGTATTTGAGCAGTGTACTTGGTCATGGCAGTACGGGTTTTATTCTGCTGGCTTTATCAATTTTCAGTTTTTCAATCGTCAGTTTTATACAGTCTTCACGTGATAGCCACACACCAATGCGCGCCTCATCTCGCCAGTTAAAAGAGGCAAAGTAGGTTATGATAGATGCGGTCGTCGCTTTTTTTTTACTGGGGATCATTGCGCAATTATTAGGTGCAAAAATCCCCTTTCCTGATGGGTTATATAAAACACTCAGTCTTTTTTTGATGGTCGCGATTGGTCTAAAAGGCGGTATCGCATTACAGCAGCATGTCGATCCTGCACTGTTAACCATGTCTATCGCCGTTGTGGCCTTTGGTTTATTGTTACCACTCGTTGCTTACCCATTATTACGCTATTTTGGTCAGTTAGATAAAATGAATGCAGGCGCCATTGCTGCGCATTATGGCTCGGTCAGTGTGGCCACTTATGCTGTTGCTGTCGCTTTACTTGAAGCGGGCGATATCGCATATGAAGCTTATTTCCCCTTGTTTGTGGTGTTGTTAGAGATGCCTGCGATCTTGGTTGGATTAGTACTCGCCAAAGGTAACTTGAAGGTCATAAACCGTGCTTTTATTAAAAAAGAGCTGGTGGCTAACCAAAGTATTTTACTCATGGTGGGCAGCTTGGTGATTGGCTTTGTTGGCGGCGATAGCGTGCAAAAACTTACGCCATTTTTTGTTGAGCTATTCTCAGGCGTATTAGCGCTATTCTTATTAAAAATGGGATTGGTGGCAGGTGAGCAATTAGGCACTTTAAAGAAGAACAGTTTGTTTTTAATCAGTTTTGCGATATTGATGCCGATGTTAGGTGGTTTAGCTGGGACTGGTTTGGGCGTGCTATTGGAGCTAAGCGCGGGAGGTATTACACTGATGGCTGTATTGGGGGCGAGTGCTTCGTATATTGCGGTCCCTGCGGCAATGAAAGAGAGCTTACCTGAAGCCAATGCCGGTATGTCTATCACAGCGTCACTGGGTATCACTTTTCCATTCAATGTGCTGTTGGGCGTACCATTTTTCATCGCTTTGGGACAATACCTGGGCGCTTAAGCATTTAGCATTTTGATGCCATTTGGGATTAATTAACGGTTTTATGCTGACGTCTTTCGGGCGTCAGTGTAAATTAGGCACACAGCAATGAAGAAAGTACTTTAGGTTAATACTTGTGCCGGAAAAAAACTTATTAAAAGCGGAACGCGTAGCGTATATCTTGGCAGATTTACAAGCACGTTATCCAAAGCCTCCTATTCCTCTGGATCATAAAGACCCTTATACCTTGCTAGTGGCCGTTTTACTCTCTGCGCAATGTACTGATGAGCGCGTGAATCAGGTGACGCCATCGCTATGGCAACTGGCAGATAACCCCTTTGATATGGCCAAGCAATCGGTTGAAGATATTAAGCAGATCATCCGGCCGTGTGGTTTATCGCCGCAAAAATCAAAAGCCATCAAAAAGCTTTCTGAAATCTTAGTTGCAGAATATGGCGGCATTGTGCCCGAAGATATGGATGCATTGGAAACGCTACCTGGGGTGGGGCATAAAACGGCAGGGGTGGTGATGGCGCAGGCATTTGGTGTCCCCGCTTTCCCTGTGGATACCCATATTCATCGCTTAGCCCAGCGCTGGGGATTGACCAATGGTAAAAACGTGGCGCAAACAGAAAAAGATTTAAAGCGACTGTTTCCCAAAGAATGCTGGAATGATCTGCATTTGCAGTTTATTTATTATGGCCGAGAGTTTTGTACAGCCAGAGGCTGTGACGGTACGGTTTGCCCCATGTGCACGACTTGCTATCCTAATCGCAAGCGACCTAAAGTGGTTAAAAAGCCTTAATTATTTAGTCTTGGTGGTTGGCGTGCTTACCTAGAAGCACGCATAGCGAAAAAACCAAACGTCACACTGACAACTTAGAGCTCATCAAGTTGTTGATGGATAGAGTGCACCAACTCTTTTGGGATGCAAAGTTGATTAGCCAGAGTTTGCAAATATTGCTGTGAAATCGTTTGCTGCAGATCGATGGCACTGGCACTGGCAGCATAAACTTCAATGCCTGTTTGTGCATTAGGCACTGCTTGCACCAGCTCAGAGAGACTCATGGGTTGTCTTAATTCATCAAATAACATGGCTTTTTCTTGCACGCTGAGCGTCATGGTTTCAACTTGGGCAAATATTTTCTGGCGCTCATTGTCATCTATGTGCCCATCTGCATAAGCTGCTGCTATCATGGCCCGCATAAGTAAGAGTTGCCCAGAGCCACTTTCATCTTCGATAACCTGTTCGAAGCTGTGCTCTTGTATGGTGGCAGGTTTAAAATCGAAGTGACGCGCTGGTTGTGAGCGTGTTGCCATGGCTTTATCAAAGGCTGCGCTATCTCGCTTTTGTGCAGCTACTTCATTTTGTTCGCTATATTGCTTGTAAGCTTTCCAAGCGAGTCCGCCTACAGCTGAAAGCGCGCCATATTTTACGGCTTTTTTACCCGTTTTTTTGCCTTTTTTACTGCTTAATAAGCTACTTACACCGCCGCCAGCAACGCCGCCCAGTAAGCCACTCAATGCGCCTGATTTGTTTAAACCACTGACCAATTTTTGTAAATCTTTCATCGCGTTCTCCATTTGCTCTTATGTTTCTAGAGTAGGGCAAAGTGATCAGTTTGAGAACACTCAATTTGTTACAAATCGATTCAAATTGCATTAGTTGGTTTGCTCACACAGTAGCTCTTTTACGGGGATTTGATAAAAACGGGCAAGCTCTCTGGCGGTGCGGTGGTACACTTTACAGCCGCATTCAGCTCGTTTTAGTGTTGCGATGGAGACGCATAGGGCTTGCTCTTGGCAGGCGCAAGCCAGTTTCTCTTGGCTCAGCCCCATATTTCGTCTCAGTTGCTTAAGGATTTTACAATCCAGCTTTACTCTGCCATCCATTATTTGACTCCTTGAGTAGGGTCCTAAAGCCTAGCAATGACCGATGACTTTCGCCAATGCACTCGCCCTGAATGGGTGTGCGTTTTGGTGTACACATAAGGCGCAAAAGTTGCGTGAAATTTACGCTTTTTATCTGATACCAAAGTGATACTAAACTGATGCCAAAAAACCAACTCATTGCGCCTAGACTAGGTCGCATCTAAAGTCGCTCCACAGACTGGAGCACCCATTCATCTATGACATAAAAGGATAAAACAATGTCTGAAGCAAATCGTATTTTAGGTGGTTTTGGTCCAATCGTTTTAGCACAAGATTTTGATAAAGAGTACATCAATGCATTTGAGCATATTAACAAGCGTGATGGTGTCGAAATAAAACCTTTGGCAGCACAATCTCAAGTGGTTAATGGTAAAAACTTTGCGTTTTACTGCTTTGTTTCACCTGTGGTTGCGCCAAACGTGCCTAAAGTAAATCGCTTAGAGCTGATTGTTGTTAATCAACAAGGTGAGCACTTTACTCAATTGTCAGATCGCACATTCAGCGAGCCAGTATTAGTGCCACCGATTGGTTCTTTTGACTCAGTTGCACTGCGTGAAAACTTCACTGACGCTGAGAAAAGCGCTGCTGAGCAAATTGAGTCGTTAGTTGGCGTGAACTACATGATTTTAGCTGCGCAGCAACAAGTGGTGGCAGGATTAAACTTTGCGTTTTACTCAGTCGTTATCCCAGTGACGCCGAATGCGCAGGCTTTCTTCGCGCGTATTGATGCGCACCGTAATTTTGAAGGCAAACTGGTTGATACCGAGCTGCATCATATCAACCCTTAATTTTGCACGGCCAAGGTGTTAGGTGATGCGACACTTTGGCCTTTATCTTCTCCATCTATTCTATGAGCTGGCCAGAGACACTGGCGTTGAGGTTTGCGATTTGATCGCATTTAATACGCTTACTAATGTGTTGTGCTCACTTTGCTCATGCGCCTTTAAACTGATAGAGGTGATCTCCCCTTGTGCTGCAAGTCGAGCAATATTGACCGCGATGGCATCAACTTCAATGCGCTTGTGATTTAAATAAATACGATTTTGCTGGTCAATACGAAACTGTGGTACGACTGATTGGTTTAAGGCCTGATGTGATTTCGCGGGTTTATTAATATCAAGTACATGGGCTTTTTGAAAGCTGGCAGTCACGATAAAAAAGATAAGTAAAATAAACACAATATCGAGCATTGGGTTCATGTCTACATCCGAATTAGCAGGCGCTGTGGGCTGATATTTTTTCTTCATCATTGTCACCTTACGTCATTAAACATGGCTATTCAGTATGGGTAAAACGACACCGCGTCCAAAAAGGGGTGAAATCACCAGCAATTAAAATGCGACACGCTAGCCAGTTTGTTTTGTCTCATCGAGACGCTCAAGAATATTAATGGCACTTAAGTAAGCGTTTTTTGATGCCTGTGTGTGGCCTCCTAGGGCATTTGAAAGCTTGAAGGTATGCTTCATATCATTGAGTAGGTCATGCTTTTTCAGCTGCGAGCCGTCCATTGAAGAAGGCGCCATGAGTATCATCATTTGTGTGGTATTGATAAAGCCTGAATCGAATAACTCGCGAGACATAGCGCCAGCTTCGGCGTCTGAAATATTGTGCACATCGTATTGATTGGCAATAGATTGCCACTTTTCTTGGGCATATTTTGCGTTATCGCTGATTTGCACTTGGATGGAAGCCGATTGCATGGTGCTTTTTGGTACTTCAACGTCCGAGAGCTTGCTTGATGGGGGGTGGGGCGCATAAAAAGTATGGTGTGTGCTGTTTACATTCATAGCTTGCGTATCCTTTGCTTTCGTAGAGTGTAAAAATTAAGCAGGGTTGATGCCATGTGTTTACTGACAGTTTTATAAACTTTGTCACAATAGTGAACGTTTATCGAACAGTTTTACGAAGGTTTAAGTGGTTAAATATTAGGTACTAATCAAGCCACAAGGATGCAAAATGAAACCTTCTATTATAGTTACTGTACTCGCCACTGCTTTATCTCTTGGGACGATTGATGTGTTAGCAAGTGATGGGGCGCTATCTAAAAAAGAATTTACCAAAGTCATGCGTACTGAATTGAGCAAAGGTGAGCCGGGCGCAGCGGCGATTATTAGTAAAGAGGGAGAAGTACTATTTAAAAAAGCCATAGGACGTGGCAATTTGGAGCTCAATGTACCACTCAAAGCTAAAAGTGTTTTTAAGATTGGTTCTTTGACAAAGCAATTTACGGCCGCAGCCATTATGATATTACATGAACGTGGAAAGCTATCCATACATGATGATATTCACCAGTATGTGCCTGACTTTCCAACACAAGGGCACATCGTCACCATTGAACATTTACTCACACATACTTCAGGCATTGCTAATTTCACAGAAGACCTTGCGCTACTTTATAAAGAAGCGCCCGCACCTGCTACATTGGACGAGATCCTAGCACGGTTTGCCCAGCATCCGATGAAGTTTCAACCAGGTGACAGTGTGGCGTATTCTAACACTGGGTATGTGCTGCTTGGAAAAATCATTGAAGTAGCGAGCGGTCAGCAATATGCCGAGTTTCTAGAAGAGCATATTTTTCACAAATTAGGCATGCACAATAGCCATTATGCAGGTAGAAAAATCATTAAAAATCATGTGTCCGGGTACGATTTAGAGGGTGATGACTATGTCAATGCACATCATTTGGATACGATTTGGCCACATGGCTCTGGCGCACTGTCTTCGAATGTGTCAGACATGAGCACTTGGTATCATGCACTGGCGAATGGGCAGCTGATTTCAAAGGCAAGTTATCAAAAAATGACGGCGCCAGCTACTTTGAATGATGGCAGCGTATCTCCATATGGTTATGGCATTTGGACGTCGACTTTGGGAGATTATCAAATAGTAACCCATAATGGGGCAATCAACGGATTCAAATCAGATGCTTTATATGTGCCTGAAGAAGCACTATATGTCGCCGTGTTATCTAATAATACCAACGTTGTGCCAGAAGTTATGAGTCGTCGTTTGGCAGCCAAAGCTTTAGGTTTGAATGTGCCGAGCTTCAAGGAAGTTGTGCTCGATGAAGCGCAAATAAAGGCGTTTATAGGACAATATCAAATGCAAAATGGTGCGCATTATCAGGTTATGTGGAATGCTGAAGGCGTATTCTTGGACCGAGGGTACGGTTATTCAGAAGCCATGTTTGCTATGTCTTCAGATAGTTTCTTTTTTGAAGACAGTAATACTTATATCAAATTTACTGCCAATGGTGAGCAATATCTTCTCAATGAATATGCTAATTTTTCTTCAACTCCTATAGTGGGCCATCAAGAGTAGCTTGGCTTGCTGGGCAAGTAATGCTTTACTAACCGCTATACTGGGAAAGTTTGTATAAACACTCAGCATATCTCAGTCTAATTTCAATTTACTTACACCAATATGATCTTGTTACAGCCTGCAATCAATTTACATAGCTTGTAACAAGATCAATCTGCGTTTTTATCACTTTTACTCGTCGTGCTTTTAGGTGCTTAATTAAATAATGCAAGGAAAAACAATGAAAAAAACGATTGTAGCTAGCCTTATTTTGGCTTCTTTATTAGTGGTTGGGTTCTCTGTGTCCGCAGCTGATTCAAAGGAGGACAACGCAGAGTATCGTGCGGTGATGAAACAGGTTTTAAGCAAAGAGCAACCCGGAGCTGCAGCGCTGATAAGTAAAGAAGGAGAAGTTGTATTTAAAAAAGCCATAGGGCGAGCTAATTTAGAGTTAAATGTGCCGCTAAAAGCACACAGTGTGTTTAGAATTGGCTCAATCTCAAAGCAGTTTACTGCAGCTGCCATTTTAATATTACAAGAGCGCGGCAAACTTTCTGTACATGATAATATTCACAAGTATGTACCTGACTTCCCGACTGAGGGGCATACTGTAACCGTAGAGCAACTATTAACCCATACATCTGGTATTGCTAATTATACTGAAGATAGGGAACTGATGATGAAAGAAATACAGTCCCCTGCAACGCTAGATGAAATAATCACTCGATTTGCACAGCACCCGATGAAGTTTGCACCCGGTGAGGCGATGGCCTATTCCAATACCGGATATGTGTTGCTTGGTAAAATCATTGAGGTGGCTAGTGGGCAGACATATGCGGATTTTATCGAAGAGCACATCTTTAAAAAGTTAGGCATGGAAAACAGTCACTACGCAGGAAAGCAGATCATAAAACATCATGTTTCTGGGTATGACGCAACGCCAGCTGGTTACACTAATGCAGGCTACATCGATATGATTTGGCCCCATGGTGCAGGGGCGCTGGCTTCTAATGTATTTGACTTGAATACTTGGTTTACTGCGCTTGCAAACGGGGCGCTGATCAGTGAGCAGAGTTATCAAAAAATGTTAGCACCGGTGATATTGAATGATGGGAGTGTGTCCACATACGGCTATGGCTTATCAGTTGATACATTGGGTGACTATCAAGTGATCCGTCATAGTGGTGGGATCCACGGTTTCTTATCTGATGCGCTTTATGTGCCAGAGGAGGAGCTATATGTCACTGTGTTAACTAATTCAACTGAGCGAGATCCTAAGGTATTGAGTCAAAGGTTAGCTGCGAAGGCTTTGGATATGGACATTCCGAGCTTTAAAGCAATAGAGTTGTCAGAAGCCCAGCTACAGTCCGTCACAGGAGAATATCAGTCGGATGATGGCACTATTCGCAAAGTGGTTTACCAGCAAGGCCAGCTTTATGTGCAAATGGGGGGCTACACGGTGGCTCAGCTCGCACCAATGTCGACCAATAGTTTTTTCTCCGTAGGCAGTAACACCTATGTGACGATCACACAAAATAGTGAAGGCAAGCAGGTATTCAATCTATTTATTAATTTCTCTACAACGCCGATTGAGGCGGTGAAGCTTTAAGTTAAGTGCTTAGTGCAAAAGGCTTCCGTAGCCTTTTGCACATTGTTCGGCTGATTAATTTAACAGTGTTAACTTACTGACACTGCGCACGCCCGGATGACTCATATAGTCATTTTTAATGCCCTCAACTCTTAAGCTTTTGCCAATAAGCTGTGGGTTCAACAATGGACTAAATGTATCACGCTGAGATGATTCCAGTTTGATGTATAGCTTATTCCCCGCATTATTCGGATCGCTCAGCTCAAGCGCATACTTATTGTTAATGGGGGCAGTGATGGTGCCTGATAACACAACTGGCTGACCATTATTCATTGCTAGCACCTCTGATACTGACAGGTCATTGCCTTGGTCAGGGTTGCTGCCATTGTCGCTCGATGCTTGAGTAATACTAGATACCTGACGTATACCTGGCTGGCTCATGTAACTATCGCGTACGCCTTTGATCACAAGCGTTGCATTTAGAATATCTGGGTTCAATACTGGGCTAAATTCGGCACGTTGACTGCTTTCAAGCTTAATATTAATGGCAAAACTTGGGTCGTTCAGATCTTCTAAAACCAGTGCATAGATATTGTTTAAACCAGATTTTACGCGCCCTGTCAGTTCAATCGATTCACCTTGTGCAGTTGCCAAAGCTTGTTCAACGGACATGAAAGACGGTGCAATTTGCAAATCAGTGACATAGCGAATACCCGGCTCACCCATGTAACTATTGCGTTTACCGGTCACTATGATGTTCTGATTTAGAATCGCAGGGTTAAGCTGTGGATTAAAATCAGCCCTTTGATTGCTCTCTAACTTCACATAAATGTGCGTAGCGGGATTATTAAGGTCGCTTAGCTCTAGACCATAAATACCGTTGATGGCATTCGTGACTTTACCAATGACAACTAGTGATGTGTTTTGCGCCGCAGCGAGTGCGTCACTGACTGAGACTGTATCACCCGGTGTTGGCGTTGGATCTGGGTCTGGATCGGTTTGGCCATCGCCATAAGGGGCATTAAAAGAATTGCTTTTGTAAGTATCCGTATCCCAAGGATTAAAGCCATTTGCTGGGGTGCCCCAAGGCTGTCCATTGTTTGGATCGGACATTTCTTGGGGATCCATCGGTGTCGGTGTCGCAAAACCGCTAGTATGGCCATTTTGTCCATCAAAGTACTGGTAGCTTTCTGGCGTTGCAAGCCAGTTTATGATGTTGACGGCAAGCACTGAGGCGTGACCCGGGTCTGTCCATCCCGGGTAGGTCTTTTTGGTACTGCCGCTGTCTTGGCGACGATATTTAGGCGTGGCATCTTCAATTGGAGAGGAGTCGCCGATAAAGGCTGCTTTACCCGCACCAGATTTTGCAATCGCGACATAAGGCCCTTCGGCTTTGCCACCAAAATATAATCCGTCATCTTTGGCATGTCGCCACTTCACGGGGGTATCTGTTTCTGAAAAATAAACTAAGCCTTTGGCTTTTTGTGGGTCGACAATCGCAAGTGTCGCACCTGCGGCCATAAGAATAGGATCAACGCCTTGGGTGATCCCTTCAGTTTGTGTGCTTGGCTCTACACCACTGACGCCTTGCTTGTAGTCTACGCCATTGAAGCGAAAACGGATCCCGAAGTTTTCGACTAACCAACCAGCATAGGCTGATTTTGGATTACGCCAATCACCATAAGCGCCACCCATGTTGTATTTGCTTAAGTCTGAGCGGTTATAACCATTGAAGACTTCAGTGGCATCCCATGTATTGAGATTGCGGTCAGCATCATAATGATCGGCGACGAAAAATATCCCTTTGCCGCTTGCAACGTATTGCTCAAGCGCGGCCTGCTCTGCAAGCGTAAAAGGCCTGTTTGTTTCTGCGAGGACAAAGACGTCCGAGTCTTTAATTGCATCATAAGTAATGATGGCTTCGTTGTTTTGATTGCCTGTGCGGTCGTCAAAAAAGCGAATACGACCATCGTTATTTAGGTCAACACCGCGATACTCTTTTACCGTGTAGCCTTGCTGGACCAGTGCATCTGCAAAATCTGAAAACGCACCATCGATAACCCAGTCTGCATTGCCTTCGACACCGCCGTGGGATACGTCAAAGTATACGGTTTTACCGTTGCTGTTTGCGGCACTCGGTACTTTGACTGGTGCAGTATTATTCCAATCATAGGCGGCTGCCATGGTAAAGCCAGAATGTACAAGCAAGCCTGCACCGAGCAATACCGAAAGGGTCAGTTTATTTACAGTCATTTTTCAATTCCCGTTGGTTTGGTTTGTTGTTACAGCCAACTTCCAAATAGCTGTAGAAGAGGAGAGGTATGCGTTTGGACATACCTCAATTGGGTCTTTTTCTGGGTTTTATTATTGGTTTTGAGATAAGTTCAATAGGTACAGAGCAAAGCCGTCTTCATTGGTTTTCTCCAGTGGTTGGATATGACCAAACTGTTCACTGTAAGCTTTTGCATTGTCACTGTTAGAGGTTGTGAATTGGATCTGGACGTTTTCAATCGCCGTGAATGACCAGTTCATATCAGCTGATGGATCAAGACCTTTACCATCATTTGCCTCACTTTGATGCGTAATATAGTTTGCGACCACTTGGCGGTTTTCATCTGGTGAGTCGACCACGATTTTATCTGCACCAATCGCTGGGAAGTTACCACCGCCGGAAGCTCGATAGTTATTAGTGACAACAAGAAACTCTTGCCCATCAGCAACGGGCTTATCTTGGTAAGATAGCGCCACAATACGCTGACCATCAGAGACTTTCTCACCTTTACTGTTGTATCTTGCAGGCTGAGTGAGGTCGATTTGGTAGGTCACACCATCGATAACATCAAAGTTGTAAGACGGGAAATCTGGATTGATTAAAGACTGCATATCCGCAGAGTCTGGGTTGATTTGATTAAATTGCCCAGCAGACATTTCTAGCCACTCTTTCACCTGAGTGCCGTTTAGTTTTAGCACTTTTAGGATGTTAGGGTAAATATAAAGGTCTGCTACGTTACGATAGGCAATGTCACCTGTGGCGATGTAAGTATAGTCGTCTGCGCCGCCACGGCCTGCTCTAAATGGCGCACCTGCAGAGAGAATTGGCAGGCCTTCTAATTCAGTGCCTTGCACTATTTTTTGCGTGTACCAAGCTTGTGCATCGGTGACGATTTGAATTGAAGGGTCATCATTGACCAGCGCAAAGAAGCTGTTAACTTGATTGGTCACTTTTGCAAAAGGCTTGTTGACCCAAGTGCGGGTTTCTTCGTGCTCATGGTGCACAGCGGCTTCAACATCAGCGTCATTATCAACTAATGCAGTGATGTTTCTATCGGCATCTTGCTCAAAAATCGGCATCAAAGAAGATTGAGAATCAGTCACTTGCCAAGCACCTGCTTGATAGGTCAGGGTGACATCAATTACTCCTAAGTGATTACCCCAAAAGCCCGGCATGACCGCTGCCACACCATTGATGGTGCCTTTTTCTAGATCGATGCCTTTATCTTCCATCCCCTCGTAGCGCGAGCTTGGGAAGTTTGCATGAGCGTGACCAAACATGATTGCATCTATGCCTTCCACTTTTGATAGATGATAACTGGCGTTCTCTTTTTTATCCGTGTGTGCTGAGGTATCCAATCCTGAATGTGGAATCGCAATAATAATATCCGCGCCTTTTTCTTTCATTTCTGGCACATATTTATTGGCCATAGCAATGATGTCTTTGGCGATAACTTTACCTTCAAGGTTGGCCTTATCCCACTGCATGATCTGTGGCGGTACAAATCCGATGTAACCGACCTTTATGGTGTGTGTGTTTCCGTCATTATCTACAAATGCTTTATCTTGAATAAGGTAGGGCGAGAAAAGCGGTTCGTCGTTACTTTCATCCTCATCGCCATCGTATTTAAAGACGTTGGCTGAGATGTATGGGAAGTTGGCATCATCGATGGCTTCTTGTAAAAATTCTAAACCAAAATTGAACTCATGATTACCGATGTTTGCAACGTCATAGTCTAAGGTATTCATGGCTTTGTACACTGGATGCACTTCACCGTCTTGAAGGTTTTTAATTTTCGCCATGTAGTCACCCAGTGGACTACCCTGAATTAAGTCTCCATTGTCTACCAGTACAGAGTTTTGCACTGCATTTCTTGCTTTGTGAATTAATGCCGCAGTTTTAACCAAGCCAACCTTGTCATCTTGGCTGTCAGAAAAGTAGTTAAAGTTTAAAACATTGGCATGTAAATCTGTGGTTTCAAGTAAACGCAGCTCGATAGCGGTGCCCGCAATCACTTCTTGATTTGGCGTTTTTGCTTGTGCTTTAACATCATTATCATTTGAATCAAAACACCCGGTCAGTAATGAGCTTGCACCACATAAAATTGCCAGCGGCAGTAATCTTGTTTTCATATTCCTTTCCATTTATCGGTTTTAGTGCCGCTACTATAGAGAGCGAAAAAGACAAATAGGCTAAGGAAAAATGGCAAGTTGGTTCCAAAATTATGACAAAATAATGAGAGGCTGCTATGCATTGGCTAGATGCAGGTAAAGTTTGTTATTTCTTTAATTTTAATGACTTTTTTCATATTTTTCATCACCAAAAGTCAACTCGGTATGTATGGGGTTACGCGGTTCTGATTGAGCAGATATCAGCTCGAATAAACCGTTTAATAAGCATTGGTGTGGCTTTGTGAAGTCGATATCAAAAGCGTTGTGCCAAGGTTTTGGTGACTTTGGTTAGGTACGGAGCCGTTTGTGTTTTTAATGCGCTAGTGAATGTTCCAGCCGACGTTCGTGCGCTTTTTTCACTGAATATCAGAATCGAGCAATACTGTTTATCAATTTAAAGCACATAAATTTACTGGGTAAGTATGGGCGATGTTTATGCATGATTTCTTTGAAACATTTTGTCTGGGGCAGGCTAAACGCATCTAGTTACCTGCCTTTTGTAGAATAGATACGTTATTTGCTCACTTTCTCATTAAATCGGGTATACCCTTTGTGCGCTATTTTCCACTTGCCTTCTACCTCGAGAAAAAATAAATAGTCTGTATAGGCGATACCTGTTTCAATATTGACGTTATAAACTTTTGCGATTGCAGAGTCGCGAGTGATGTCAATAAAGTAGATTTTTGTTTTTAACTTTTCTGGCTCACGAGATTTTAACCCTTCCGCTAATTTACTGCCTTCAAATTTCCAAGGTTTCCCTCTGACATTACCTATCATATCCATATTCGGCAAAAAAACGTTGTGTAAATTTTCCGCTTTTGCTTCGGAAAATGCTTGGAAATAGGTATGGATAACTTCTCTGATTTCTACTTCATCGTCGGTTTTAGCCCAGCTAATAGAGGTATGAAGTAGCGTGAGGAATAATAAGCAATATCGCGTTGCAGTTTTCATGTATAAATCCTTCTTCTTTATAGTTAGTATCATCTTATGATGCTTTAGGGGCATCTTTAATAGCCTAGACTGTTAATATATAAGGAACAAGTCGCGCTGGCTCAAAAAATAGGCAGTCTAACGATAAATTAAAAGAGGCATGGACGTGATAAACTTGAAGTGGATGACCGAAAATAGGTCATCCAATGGTTTTTTCGGGCTATAAATTACCGTCATTAACCAATTGATGAAGCTCCTCAAGTGAAGCCGCAATTTTTACGCCCGGGACATTAGTACCGATGGTTGCTTCAAATGACCCCTCAACTTGTGAGCGAAATGAGGTAAAAGAAATGCGGTAGACGCCACGAACAAGTGATTCCGTAGGGTTGTTTAAGTTTGTGGTTTGTCTTAACAGTGAGTTGTAGTATGCCCCACTTGGGTTAGCGGGTAATTCTCGCGTGTCATCATTGTACCCCAGCGGTTGCAGCACTTTTCCGCCCTGAGCAATGCTTTTACTATCGATGATATTCATACGATCAAACACAATGTAAGTATCGAAAAACTTTGCTTTGTCTTTTTCCATACCCGGTGCAAAGTTGGTATGGACAAAGTCCTTATCCGTTGGCTGTGATTCAACGGGAGATTGCATTGAAATACCAATTTCATCTACAGCCGCTGGTACCCAAGCATATAAGTAATAGGTATCTTTGCCTTTATACACGCCCTCAGGCTGTACAGTGGCATCAACGTAGCCAAAATAATTCACGTAATTGGCATAAGGAGCGCGCACTTCCAGTGGTCCAACCCCTTCAGAAATAGAGCTTTTTAAATAGGGTGACGATGAAGTACTCATACATGCAGTTAAAGTAGTGAGAGAAAGTACAGCAATTACCTTTCCAGTGGATTTAAGCGTCATTAAATAACTCCTTGTTCTGATTAAAATCAAAGCAAGCATAGTTGTGTTTTAAGGCATTGCAATGTGAATTGGGTGGTTTTTTTCTTACAGAGAGGATGCCGGTATTTTACGTGATTAAATGCTTTATTCGGACAGGTGTTTTAGGTACATTGAATATAAATCAAAAGGGATAAATACCAATCACTTAGTGGATTTGATGCAAGTAGATCTGCAATGTGTCAATGCACTATTTAGCTGTGGAGAAGCAATCATGTCAAAGGTAGTCATCATACTTGGTGGGTATGGTAATTTTGGTAAACGCATTGCTGAGTCATTATCACATCATGACATTACTTTGCTGATAGCAGGAAGAAACGAGGCTAAGGCACAGCAATGTATTGCACAGCTGCAAAACCAATCACGTGCAGTGCTCAAACCTTGGCAAGTGGATATTCACGCAGATGACTTTACCGAGCGACTTGCTGCCCAGAATCCTTTTATGGTGATCCATACCAGTGGACCTTACCAAGGTCAGAATTATACAGTGCCGCAAGCGTGTATTGCTTCTGGTGCTCATTACATAGATTTGGCCGATGATAGACGGTATGTGTGCGATATTAGCGCTCTTGATAGGGCTGCGAGCACTAAAGGGGTGTTGATTGTCAGCGGTGCCAGCTCAGTACCTGGGTTATCCTCAGCTGTCATTGATAAATACTCAATTGCTTTCAAGAGTATTCAAAGTATCGATATTGCCATTGCTCCGGGAAACCAAGCGCAAAGAGGTGTGGCGACAATTGCAGCCATTTTAACCTATACAGGTCATCCATTTGAGGTGTTTAAAGAGGGACGGTGGCAATCAATCCATGGTTGGATGGATGCAAAGAGTCATGACTTTGGAGGTATCGCCAAACGCCGACTTTTAGCCAATGTCGATGTGCCAGATTTGGCACTTTTCCCTAAGCGGTATGCTGTCGCTGATCGAGTGAGCTTTCAAGCCGGGTTGGAGCTGCCATTGTTGCATTGGGGCATGGTGGGGATGGCTGCATTAGCTAAGTGGGGCATAGTAAAAAATTGGTCTCCACTTGCAAAACAGTTAGATAAACTGAGTAATTGCTTTTTACATTTTGGTAGTGATATTGGTGCTATGGAAGTATCTATATCAGGGCTAGCAGAGAGTGAAAAACCGCGTAAAGTGATTTGGCGTCTGTATGCTCCAAATGGACAAGGGCCTTATATTCCAACACTTTCCACCATTATTATTGCAAAAAAGCTCCTCAATGAAACACTGGATAAAACGGGGGCGCTTCCCTGTTCAGGGTTGTTAGAGTTATCTGAATTTGAGCCGTATTTTGAAACATTTGAAATATATCAAAAGACGCAAGTGGAGGAGTGATGGAACCGTACTTTATCGCAAAGTTTATTCATATTTTGGCCGCGATAGTGGTGATGGGGACAGGCGCGGGCATTGCTTTTTTTATGTTTATGGCGAATCGCTCCAATAATCCTCAAGCAATTTATGTGACAACTCAGCATGTTGTTTTAGGAGATTGGTTATTCACAACCCCAGCGGTGATCACGCAAATAATCAGTGGCCTATACTTGATGCATTTGCTCGGTTACGCTTTTGACTCTCCTTGGTTTTTAACGGTTGCAGGGCTGTTTGCGTTCATAGGCTTGTGCTGGCTTCCAGTGTTGAAAATACAGTATCGCCTGCGTGCGTTGGCACAGATCGAAGTGCAAAAAGGTGAAGTCTCCGCCGAGTTTAAAAAACTGATGCGACGGTGGACGTTATTGGGTATTCCTGCATTTGCAGCCATTTTGATTTTACTTGCCTTGATGGTATTTAAGCCTTTATCGGTCGTGTGATTATGATAATGAAAGCCCATAAACTTGACTTGTATGCGAGTTATAGCTTGGCGTTTGTTTGGGTGTTTACCGGTCTTACATCGGTATTTTTTGCCCCAGAGGTTGGTTTTGATATTTTGGCAAGCGCAGATATTACTGGGCTTGTTGCACAGGCGGCTGTGTATGGCGGTGGCGCACTGGACGTTGCGCTCGGGCTGTGGGTTTTGACACGTCGCTACGTCAGACTATGTTGCTTGGTGCAGGTGAGTGTGATCCTCATGTACAGTGCTCTTTTGACTCTTATTGATGCTTCATTTTGGTTGCACCCTTTTGGTCCAGTGACTAAAAACTTCCCTATCATCGTACTTATTATGTGTGTTTATCACAATGCCGCTGAAAGTGAGAAGTAGCACGATTTATGTGTTCGGTATATTCGATGTTTTGAATATTATCCGCCATCTATCTATATTTTATAAGTATCGGAACAGTGAGGAGGTGGTGTGCGAACAGCTGCTCAGTTTATCTTGGTTGGACTGTTATCCAGTTCAGTGGTTGCGGCACCGCTTGATGAGATAATCAAAGAGGCGGAGGATTACTTGCGTGTCGAACCTTCCCGCTCATTAAAGCTACTCAACGCGATACCACATGTGCATTCGTTAACGGACATCCAGCAATTGAGGTGGCATATAGCGGCCATGCGAGCGTCAGTACCCACGGGAGATATGACGCAGCTAATAGATTCTTTAGAGGTGATCTTTCACCACCAAAAACACCCTTATTTTATTGATAAACTGGTTTCTATCACCAGTGCGACAGGTATTTGGCTGCGAAAAAATCACTATATCAATGATGCGCAAGCCAGCCTTGAATGTTCTTACAAGCATGCCATCAATGATCGTCAAAAACTGACGATAACTAATAGCCTCGCGTTGCTTGCACGGCAGCTTGATGAGTTAGAAAAAGCCAAGTCGTTATATGTCAAAGCGAAACGCCTTGCACGTATCGCGGATAGGAAAAATTTACTGGCAATCATAGAGAATAACCAAGGCATGATAGCGTTAGAGGAGGGAAATATTGGGCAAGCTGAACAGCACTTTAGAATCGCGTTAGCTGGGTATCAAAATATAGATAAGCGTTCAGGTCAAATATCAGCGGGTATTAATTTATTGTTTGTTTTTGCTGTTCAGCAGCAGTGGGTGAATTTCCAAAGGCTGTATAGCCCGACTGAAACCTTGGCACAGGCTTTTCCCAACAAAGCTAAACAGGCATTATTATTATGGCTTAATACCCGTTTTAAACATATGCATGGAGAGCCTTTATCTCGAGAAGAAAAAGCGCAGCTTATCAGTGCGTATAACCAATTAGATGACGATAGAATTAGAGCCTTGGTATTGCTACATTTAACCTCAGGCATGGATATATCAGTCCCAGTGATTGAGAAGCCGAAAATCAAACGTTTTAATCGCCCCTGGTTCGAAAAAGTAAAGCGCTGTGAATGGTAATTGAATGTTTATTTTTGGCTGGGCTAACATACTTATCAATGCCGTACAGCAAACGCGGCATTCATTAACAGGGGAATCGGCTAGAGATTAATAATCTTGACACCAGCCACGTGTATTACAGCCTTTGTATGGCGTTGTGATACATGGCCCATTCGTCCAACATGGCATTTGACCAGACTGACACCAATAATCTTTAGATTCAATGGCACCGCCCCCTACTTGCTTTGTCGCATCGGAGTTAATTTGTTTTTGGCTAAGTTGCTTAATGCCTTTTTTATTTAATTTTAATTTCATGCTATATCCTTTTGTTTGTTTTTTGTACTGCGCAATAAGAGTCACAATTTACCCAATATCAGTCAATTGCAATTTTTTGATAATCGTACTTTTAGCTTAGTTGGTATGTGGATTGCTAGCGTTTAATTGTTGATGATGTGACCATGAAATGACACAAATACACTCAGTCATCGGGTGTGGTAGTGATTAGTCGCAGTTGCTTTGAATCGCAGTTCAGTTTAAGGCATCTTAGAATTGACGATAAAATTGATATAACATAACAAAACCAATCGCCTTAAGAGGGATGCCTTAGGTATTCAGGCGGTGAATATAAAATTAAGAGTTTGATTATGAAAAATAACAACAAACTATCACTGACATTGCTTGGCGCTCAAATGCTTGCTTTGCCCGCGCTGGCAAGTGATATCAATACTGACAAGACGTGGCAGTATGAAGATGTATTCAATATCGAATACGCAGCGGCGCCACAAGTACACCCTGATGGTTACAAGGTCATTTATGAGCGCAGAGCCATGGATATTATGGCTGACAGCACTCGCATAAACTTATGGGAAGTGGATTTAAAAACCAATACACATCAGCCGGTTTTATCTGGTAAAAACCAGTACCGTAGTGCCAAATATTCACCGGATGGTAAGCGACTCGCTTATATCACCAATGCTGAAGGCGATAATCAATTATATGTACGCTGGTTAGATTCGGGGCAAACCGCACGTGTCACCAATGTACATCAAAGTGTTGGTAACATAAGTTGGTCACCAGACGGTAAGTGGATAGCATTTACCATGTTTAAGCCCGAGAGCAAAAGTGGCCTGTTTAAGGATATGCCTAAAAAGCCGAAAGGCGCGCAATGGGCTGGGAATGCAACTTATATCGATGAGATGATTTATAAGCGTGATGGCGGCGGCTTTGTTAAACCGGGTTATCATCATGTGTACGTGGTGCCAGCTGAAGGGGGGACGCCACGTCAATTAACGCAAGGTGCGTTCCATCATCGCTCATACCTCACTTGGAGTGAGGATGGTAAATCACTCTATTTTAACGCTAACCGACACGATGATTGGCAAAATAAACCGCGCCAGTCAGACATATACCGCGTGGATATTCACGATCGTCAGATCACACAAATCACGGATGTGAATGGCCCAGAATATCGCCCCAAAATTAGTTATCAAAGAGATAAGATTGCTTATTTAGGTTATGAAAATAAGCACTTATCAAGCCAAAACTTTGATATTTACATGATGGATTTAGATGGCGAAAAATCAGTTAACCTAACCGCATCGTTGGACCGCCCAATTAGCTCACATCAGTGGGATAAAAAAGGGCGCGGGCTTTATTTTAGCTATGATGACCATGGTCAAAAGTATGTGGGTCACGTGACTTTAAAAGGCAAAGTGACGGAAAAACTGGCTAAACTAGGCGGGCAGTCTTTAGGGCGTCCATACACATCTGGTCAATTTGCCGTTGCTGGCAGTAGTCGCTTGGTAGTAACAACCGATGATACAGAGCGTCCAGCTGATCTGGCCTTGGTTGATAAGCGCCAAAAGGTCACTCAGCTTACAGATTTAAATGCTGACTTACTAGATCACAAAAATATCGCAAAAGTTGAGCCTATCACTGTAAAGTCATCTGTGGATGGTCGTGATATTCAAGCTTGGTATGCATTACCGCCTAACTTTGATGCCACTAAAAAGTACCCGATGATTTTAGAGATCCATGGCGGGCCACATACGGCATATGGGCCAAACTACAGTACAGAAGTACAGCTGATGGCATCTAAGGGCTATGTTGTAGTGTGGGCAAACCCACGAGGCAGTACGTCTTATGGTCAGGAGTTTGCAAACCTAATTCATCACGATTACCCATCAAAGGATTACAATGACTTGATAGATGTTGTAGATGGTATGGTGGCTAAAAAGTTTGTTGATGAAGATAATTTATTTGTCACAGGTGGTTCAGGCGGCGGTGTGTTAACAGCGTGGATCATTGGTAATACAGATCGCTTTAAAGCGGCGGTGGTTGCCAAGCCTGTGATTAACTGGATAAGCTTTGCTTTAACCGCAGATGCCTACAACTACTATGCGAAATATTGGATGCCGGGCATGCCATGGGAAGCAACAGAGCATTTATGGAAGCATTCACCTTTGTCGCTGGTGGGTAATGTGAAAACACCAACCATGTTGTTAACGGGTGAGAATGACTACCGCACTCCGATGAGCGAAACAGAGCAATACTATCAAGCATTGCAGTTACGCAATGTGGAAACCGCCATGGTACGTATTCCTAAAGCAGGTCATGGTATTGCTGCAAGGCCAAGTAACTTGATCCAAAAAGTGGGTCATATTGTGGCATGGTTTGAAAAATACCGCGAAGCGGATAAATAAAAATATAATAGGGCAGTGTTTTGCTGCCCTAACTTTAGTTAAGTCAGACTCACTTGTGGCTTACCCTCTACAGACACACTGCGTTTGGCAACTAGCCATAAGCTGACGGTGATGGTGATGCTCATCATGACAAAAATAGCCAACATAATCATCAGCTGATATTTAATCGCCACCATAGGCGATGCCCCACCGAGAATTTGACCTGTCATCATACCTGGAATTGTCACCAGTCCCGTCGTTGCCATTGTGGCGAGAATGGGTGACATCGCCTTGGTCAAAGCATCCTGTACAAAAGGTGTCGTCGCATCGCTTGGTGATGCGCCCAGCGCCAATGCGGCTTGATACTCGGGCCAGCGTTCTTGCAGTGCACTAAAGTAACTTTGTAGACAGATGATATTGCTGGAAATGCTGTTGCCAAGGAGCATACCTGCCAAAGGGATAACGTAACGAGCGTGGTAAAAAGGCTCTGGCTGAATAATGCCCAAGGCAAGGATTGCCATTAGCGGCAAGAGTCCTGCAACTAAGCTAATTGCCACAGGAAATAAAATCATAGATTTTGGAAAAGGCACCTTGTTGATAATGGCACTGCTGCCGACAAGTACCATGGCCATCATCCAGGCGAGGTTTACCCAAACACTGTTGAGATCGAAAAGTAACTCTAGGTATAGGCCGATTAAGATGAGCTGTAATGTCATTCTACTCAGGCTGATTATGGTTTCTTTTAATAAGCCCAGCTGATAGTACCTATTTATGTAATAAGGGATGATCAACGTGAGGCTGAAAAGAGCCAACTGCCACCATTGAATATCTATGACGCTTTGCATACTGCCAACTACTTTGTCTGAGCCTAATACAGGAATTAATTAACTGAGCGCTCACGCTAACATGCCTGTATGACACTTTTATTTTAAGTGTCATACAGGCATATGCATTGATTTTATCTGGTTATGTAGTCTGCAGGGTATTAAATTACACCACTTTGGCTAACACAATATCGTAGCGATATTGATTGGCGATTTCGGTGGTTTTTGCGGTCATTAAGGCTTGCTCTTCAGGCGTTTTACGTCTGAATAAGCCATCTTGTTGGTTGAGTGGGTGATTGGGAAAATACATTTGCGTAAGGAGCGAGTGATAGCCTCTTTTTGATATTTTTAGATGAATATGGGGTGTTCTCTGCTGCGCTGCATTGAGCGGGTAAGCCCCTGGGAACACAGTTTTAAAACGAAAGTGCCCTTGTGCTTTGGTTTGTATAATTGCCCAAGCTTGAAAGTGGGCATCAACTGGGGCATCACTGTTGTCATGGGGGTGATGGTATTTTCCAAAGCTGTTGGCTTGCCACAGATCAATGGTGACATCCTCTATGGCATTGCCTTGGTCATCGAATACTTGGCCAAATATGTCTATGACGGTGCCGTTTGCTTTACCTTTTTTACCGGCAACTTGCGTTAAGTCAGCGTCTTTGTCTTTTTGTGGCGTAATCGGGTAGTAAGGCCCCTCCATCTCTTTTGGTGTTATGGCGCGTGCTTGTACATGTGTTCCAACAAGGCCCGCAAGTGAACCGAGCGTTAAATTGCGAATAAAGTGACGGCGATTGAGTGTTGTCATTATTAATCCTTCTGCAAGATGGTTAAAGCACCCTTACAGACGTTACGTCATGCCCACGCAATTGGCCAGTAATGACCATTGTCGCGTGCAAATGTAAATTGGGTGCAAAAAGCAAATGGAGTATTAGATGCTGAGGTCAGCCGTGTCTTAGTATTTCTCTATTATTTTAAATCATAGAGTTTTAATAGAGCTTTAGTATGTTGAAATTTAAACTTATTTTTTATTTAAAGACTGTGGTTGGTATTGGTAGTTGTCAAAGGTCACGGTGGATGTTTCCTCTATGTCAATAAAGAAGGAAAAAGTCCCCCGCATGTCCATTTGAGTTTGCTGTATAAGAACAGCATCACTCACCGTCATAAATTGCATATCAAGGTTAAACTCGCTGATCTCTGCCAGTGCAACAGGGCTGAATGAGGCGGTATTGTGTACAGAAATTTGCTCAATATGCTGATTGCTTTTATCAATTTTAATGTGACCGGTTAGCTTGCCAATGGCATCACTGCCGAGATCGGCCAGCTCAACAGGGTAGCTTAAGGTGATACTGTTGGGGGTTTCTTGAACAAGGGTGAGAGAGTGCGTTTTCACCAGCTCCTTAATGCTGATCGAAAAGCCTTCATTTTCACGTTTTTGTGCAAACTCTTTGGCTTGTTTTGGTGATGGCTGCTGGCCATTAAGCTGAAGTAGTTGCCAGCGCAGATAGGGGGCGTTGTTGGGCTGGTGTTTGGCATGAATTTCGGTTTTGTTACCTTCTTCAATTTCAATACTATGAATTGTGTAAGACCAGTGTTGCTTGTTGGTTTGAGAAAAATGCTCAAGTGCAGACTCCACTAACTGAATATGTTCGCTGGATGCAGACATGGCAGGTTTGGTGAATACAATAAGTGAGCAAATGATGGCAATGCATCTGAACGGTTGAAACATAAAACGGCCTCCTTTTTGCGTATTACTTTGCAGGCCGTAGCGTGAAATAGTCGTGAAGATGAAAGGCGAATTTGCCTTATAAGTTTATAAAGGCGTTGTAAACTCTTCGAGTGCTAAGAGGATCTCTTTTCTTAAAACCTCAGTGAGCTGCCCATTTGGATAGTGGCCAGCTAGGTGCCTATCTACACTGGTTGAAGCATGTGGGTCGTAGCGGTTATCAGCACCTGCAAGTTGATAAAATTGATTGACGACGGCGGTTGTGTCATGGGGGTCCGCCTCTATCATGATCATTGCTTGTGCCAAAACTGCGCGGTATAAACCCTGTTCATTCTTTGGCGATAGGGCGACTCGCTGCGCAGTACCTGTGACTTTCAATGCATCTATATTGAGATTAAAGCGACCATCGCAATACGCGCCAGGTGTTTCACCATATTCGCTTTGTAAGCCAAGACTGCGCAGTGCGCTGCGAATGGGTTCACATAAAGCGATATAAATGGCATCCAAGTCCAGGGGCTGTGACTTTGTTTGCGCAAAAATCACTGAGAAGTTTAAAATGCCGGGACCATGAGGGACGGCAGTCCCACCGCTTTGCCTAACTGACACTGGCCAATCTAATTGTGCGAGAGTATCGCAGGCATCGTTAAACATCGGCAACTTGGCTTCTTTACGACTGACTATCAATGATTGAGGGCACTCCCATAACCTAATTGTGGCAGGCTGTGTGCCTTTAGCAATTTGCATCAGTAGTATTGAGTCTTGCTCTAGTGCGCGCTCAGTAGATGTTTCAATGGGCTCATTAAGGACAGACCATGAATAGGCGCTATACAGCTGGGTTGCTAATTCTTTTTCATTCATATGTACTTGTCCCTAATTATCATGACACCTTCTCTAGTATAGACGCCGATATGGCATGGTGATTTACTATGAGTTTGATGTCTCTGCCGTTGGCATCATCATACTTTGATAACGCAATTCACCTAAAAATGCTCTGGCTGCTGGGCCTAGGCTATCACCATCGACAAAGGTGAGATGCAGCTGTACTTTTCGTGTCTGACCCGAGTGCAGGTTGAGTGGGACAAGCTCATCATTTTGCAGTTCTTTTGCAATTAAAGGCACTGGCAGCCACGCAAAACCAAAGCCATTTTTTATCATATCAATAGAAGTGCGCATATGGCTTACTGTCCAGCGCTGAGAGGCCTGCAGCCAGCCTGAGTCATGACTTTTTGATACCGCAGAGTCCCTTACGACAATCTGGCGATGAGACTTTAAATCTTCTAAGGTCAGTGCTTTTTCAGTTTGATTGAGTGTGTGCTCGGGACTTGCAACGGCAATAAACTCAATTTGGCATAACTCTTCACTAAATAGACCTTCAAGGGTAAAAGCAGAGACGGCGATATCAACTAAGCCACCTTGTAACTGCTCATTGGCCCCATTGAGTACAGACTCGACAAGTTCGATGCGCAGAAATGGGAATTCTTGTGATACTTTATCAAGCACCTTATACAGTAAGTGCGATGGGAAAATGGCATCGATGGCGATACGCAGTTTAGTCTCAATGCCTTCTGCGAGCGTCTCTGCGATGGTTTCGACTTTTGAAGCTTCCTCTAACAGGTAATCAACTCGGCGCAGCATTAATTCACCGGCAGGCGTTAAGAGCGTTTTACGGCCTTCGACACGAAATAGCTTGACGCCAAGAGAGGTTTCAATTTTATTCACGGCGTTGTGAATACTTGATTGGCTCTTATGAATTTGAGCCGAAGCTTGGTTAAAACCGCCATGCTCGACGACGGCTTTAAACATACGCCACTGCTCGAGCGTTACTTTAAGCATGAGCCACCTATTTGCTGTATGTATAAGGATTGAGTGATAAGCATATTACACAAAAAAAGCATCAGGTTCATATTGTTCAGACAAAATTAATAGCGCTGCTCTAAAGCGCTTATTTTCATTTTTTTGAGTACTTTAGCGGAAAAGCTTTCTAGTATTCAGGTACAGTAAACTTTCTCTCGCGTAATTTAGGTGCTCCCAAGCAGTGAGGCTCATTCGTTCGTGAATGGGCTTTTTTTATTGCTAGAAGGGCGCTGATCCCCAATGCGCTTTTTGCCTTTTTTCAGCCTGTTTTTTAGCGCGTTTAAGCTCACTTTTACGCACGTGCTTCGTTATCCATTTGATCATTTTGGGCGCCAACTCTGGCGGAATGTTGTGACCCATTCCTGGGACGATTTTTAGTTTTGATTTCCGGATCTGCTGTGCCGTTTTCACCCCTTCTTGGCTCGGAATTATGGGGTCTGACTCACCGTGTATCACTAAGGTCGGTGCCTTAACTTTGGCCATCAGATCCTGACGACTACCGCTTGCAGCCATCGCGGCAAATTGGCGATGAAAGCCGTGAGGGTTGTTTGCGCGCTCAACGGTATCAATTGCCTGACTTTTCAGTGTTTTTTCATCTTGGGGGTAAGCTGGGCTGCCGATCAACTGATTAAGGCGGATATTGTAGCGAATTGCGGCATCTCTATTCGGTTTGTTAGGGCGCATTTTAGCGAGCTGCAAGAAGACTTTTAGGTTGGAATGAGTCAACTTTAGAGAGGAAGAAGAAGACATAATAGAAGTGAGACTAAGCACCTTTTTCTTCTGCTTTGCGGCAATAAGCTGGGCAATCATACCGCCCATGGAGGCACCGACAAGGTGGGCTTTTTTTATTTTTAAGGCTTTCATTAATGCCAAGGTATCTTCGGCCATTTCTTCTAACGTGTAGGGGACTTTAGTGCGCATCGGCAACCGCGCGCTAATCCAGGTTTTAAATAAGTTAGGGGTACCATATTGCTCTAACTGGGTTGAAAGGCCTGCATCTCGGTTATCGAATCGAACGACTCTAAAGCCTTGCTCAACCAAGCCATAAAAGAGTGCATCGGGCCAGAGTGTCATCTGCGCACCAAGCCCCATGATCAAGACAATAGCAGGCCTGTTTTTATCCCCTTCATCTTGATAGCTAATAGAAATATTGCTGCTGATAGAGATTGATTTCATAGTGATATAATTGCAAAAGCCCTGAGTGCAGTTTAGGCGTAAAAATAGCAAATGCCTATGAACTAATTTGTTTTAGAAGGGTGTATACTGGATGCTGATAGCGCCGACTATGGTACATATCAGGCGGTAGAAATTGGCAGCTATTGTGAATATCAATTGTTATTTTACAACCGTATTAATAGGATGAATGATGAATAAAAAAGTACATCATAGCCATGAACATCATCGTGGCGAGATTAAAGATAATGCCTTGAAAGCTTTGGTAACTAGTCCAGTATTTAAGAGCAAAGTTGAGAAAGCGAAAAAAGGCAAAGGGAGCTTTCGTCGCAAAGCGAAGCATCAAGGCCAAGAGCCTTATTTTATGGCAGCGTAATATACGCGGCGAGCCATAAAAT
Source organism: Pseudoalteromonas luteoviolacea H33-S (assembly GCF_001625695.1). Lineage (GTDB taxonomy): Bacteria > Pseudomonadota > Gammaproteobacteria > Enterobacterales > Alteromonadaceae > Pseudoalteromonas > Pseudoalteromonas luteoviolacea_B. The sequence goes on along the minus strand of NZ_AUXY01000035.1, from coordinate 271,170 downwards.
AAGGCTTTTTAAATCGTATTCATGGCATGAAATTTTGGAGGTAAAATGCGAAAAAGGACGTGTGCACTGGCTATTATCGCTATTGGACTTGTCGGATGCCAAGCAGCGCCTTTTACTTATAATCCAAAAGGGACAGAGCAGGCGCGTTTAGCATACATCGTTTTAGAACAAGGCCCTCGTCAGTATGCACATGATTATCTCGCTAAAATTGAATTCATTTGGAATGAACAAGGCGAGGAACTCAGCGGGCGGCTGCCTTATGTGAGTGCCAAGTTTGATAGCATGAAGGTCTCACCTGGGGTCTATCGTATCCAAGCATCCTGTGCCAATAAGCAATATAAGGGCAGTGTGGAAGGGATTTTTAATTTTGAGCCAGCCAACAACTATCGCTTATTTTGTGAACCGAAAAAAGACCGCCACACACTGGGGTTTGCGGTCTCAACGCATGTTGCACTCAAGCTGGAGCAGCTAGCTGATTAATCCTTGCTTCGAATTTGCTCCGATAGGGTTGTGTCAGGCAAGGCTTGTTTGCTCCAGAAACTTGCTAGCATCGACCCACTGATATTATGCCAAATTGAAAAAATAGTTCCCGCAATGGCCGCTGCCGGTGAGAAAAACTTCATTGCTAAAGCCACTGCTAGTCCCGAGTTTTGTAGGCCAACTTCAAAGGCAATGGTTCGGCAGACGACTTCTTGAAATCCACACCACCTTGCTGCCCAATAGCCACTTAACAAGCCAATGCCATTATGCACAATAACTGCACATAAAATCACAGGTCCCACCGAAGAAAGTTGTGCTTGATTGAGCGCCACAATGATGGCGATGATAAAGACGATGGCCAACATGGATAGAAGTGGTAAAGCAGCTTGTATTTTTGCCACTTGTTTTCGCAACAAGGTATTGAGCAGCAAGCCAATGAGCACAGGCGCAAGTACTATCTTAAGTAGGTTTAAAATCATCGCTTGGATGGGAATATCCACTAGCTGCTGGGCATACAATGAGATTAAAAATGGCGTGACTAAAACACCTAATAAGGTGCTGGTGGCCGTCATCGTGATGGATAAAGCAACGTCTCCTTTGGCCAAAAAACACATCACGTTACTTGCTGTGCCACCCGCTACACAGCCCACCAGAATAATGCCAAGACTCAATGTATCATCTAATCCAAACGCATAAACAATGGCCAATGCCACTAAGGGCATGACTAAATATTGCAGTAGCACACCCAGCATAATGGCTTTTGGTGCTTTAATCACGTTACTAAAATCTGACCAAGTGAGTGTGAGACCCATGCTGAGCATGATCACAGTTAACAGTGGAATGATGGCAGATTTAAAGGGAGTAAAGGAATCTGGGCTGACATAGGCAATGGCACTGAGCAAGAGTGCCCACAGAGGGAAAAGTTGAATGACTCGATTTAACATAGAGCTCTCATTTGAACTGATTAATTTGATCATTGAATCGCGAAATTGTGGAATGAGTGTGTTGCAGCGCAACTATTTGTACATTTGTATATTTTTCACTCCGCTGTTATGTTAACAAGCAGTAAACCTTAGTCAATCATGTTCATTCGACTTCATTAAATTTGATGTGTATTGGATGGCACTTACAGTGATAGGAAACTCTATGGTCGAGCAGATTGTGGCATTCATAATCAAATTGTTATGGGGGGAATGGCAGCTCCTGGTTTATGTGCTTCTGTTTGCAGGTTTTTGGTTTACATATAAATTGCGTGCAGTTCAATTCACGGGTTTTAAACATATGTTTTCGCTTACAAGAGACAGTGGCAGTGCAAACCCCAACGGGATCAGTTCATTTCAAGCTCTGTGTACTGGGCTAAGTGCCCGTGTGGGGACTGGGAATTTGGCAGGTGTTGCGATGGCTATTTCTTTAGGCGGCAGTGGTGCCGTTTTTTGGATGTGGGTGATTGCACTACTTGGGATGGCAACTGGGTTTGCCGAAAGTGTGTTAGGGCAGCTTTATAAGGTAAAAGATAATCACAAAGAGTTTCGAGGTGGGCCAGCTTACTATATTCGATCTGGGCTTGGTAAAACATGGCTCGCAGTGTTGTTTTCGCTGTGCTTATTTTTGGGTTATGGCGCCAGCTTTAGTGCGATGCAGGCAAATACCATGGCGGAGGCATTAAATAACACATTTGCCATACCAACTTATCTTAGCGGGTTAATTATAGCAGGTATTGCGGGCGTTATTGTGCTGGGTGGCCTCAAGCGAATAGCCCGTTTTGCAGAGATAATAGTGCCTTGGATGGGGGCTGCATTTATATTCACGACCATTCTCATCAGCATTATCAATTTTAATCTACTGCCTGGGCTTTTTGCAGATATTGTACTGTCTGCGTTTGGGCTAACTGAAGCCTCTGCAGGGGCCTTGGGAGCTGCAATCAAAAGTGGCATCCAACGTGGCATGTATTCTAATGAGGCGGGCGCTGGAAGTGTCCCCCATGCAGCAGCCGGGGCTGCTCCGACCCCAAACCACCCGGTCGTACAAGGTTATATCCAAATGCTGGGCGTGTTTGTGGACACCATTGTACTTTGCAGCTGTACTGCTGTGATCGTATTACTTGCTGGGGGGGGCGTCAGTGGAGAGATTGCGGGGATCAGTGTGACGCAGCAAGCGATGGCGGTGCATTTTGGTGAATATGGAGATGATTTTATTGCTTTGGCTATTACGCTATTTGCATTCACTTCTGTGGTCGCTAATTATGCCTATGCTGAGAGTAATCTCCACTTTTTTAAACTCGACAATACCTTGGGTAGGTTAAGCTATACAGGTATTTATCTTGCTATGGTGGTGTGGGGAGCAAATGCCAGTTTGCAGCAGGTATGGAATTTGGCAGATATGTCTTTAGGGTTGATGACCTTGGTAAATGTTTATGCTGTTGTGTTACTCACGCCAACAATAAAAAGTCTGACTCAGGACTATTTGGATAAAAAGCGAGCGGGTGTGAAACCCGAATTCCACCGTGGTGATGCAACCATACAAGGTAACACTGCGCCCGGGGTTTGGGATTAAAGCGTATTAACGCAAGTTAGCTAGCAAAGCGTATTAACGCAAGTTAGCTAGCAGCGGTAGCCTTGCCCGCTGCTAAAAGTCGTTAAGTGTTGAACCACGCAGCGAGTTGTTGCTGATACGGCGTAATATCACCAATGTTATTTTTAACCCACTCTGGATTGTAATAGGTATCTAAATAGCGCTCGCCACTGTCGCAAATTAAAGTGACGATGGCACCGCCTTTATTTTGATTTTTCATTTTTTCTGCACTTGTTAAAGCACCCCACAAGTTGGTGCCTGTGGATGGCCCAGCTTTACGCCCCGTAAATTGTTCAAGCCATAACATCGCTGCAATACTGGCGGCATCCGGCACCTGCATCATATGGTCTATGACATCGGGCTGAAAAGATTTTTCAACTTTGGGTCGGCCAATGCCTTCGATACGACTAGAGCGGCCTGTACAAATGGTGTCATCATGTGCCGTATAGCCTTGATAAAATGCGGAAAACTCCGGATCGACGACCATGAGCTCGGTATCATAGCCTTTGTACAGAATGTAGCGGCCAAGTGTTGCAGAGGTACCGCCTGTGCCTGCACCCATGACAACTAGACTGGGCACTGGGTAGGGTTCGCATTTCATTTGATTAAAAATACTTTCTGCAATGTTGTTATTACCACGCCAGTCTGTCGCCCGTTCGGCGTACATGAATTGATCCATAAAATAGCCATCGCACTGCTTTGCAAGCGCGGCGGCGGTATCATGCATTTGTGTGGCGCAATCAACAAAATGGCATTGCCCGCCATAAAATTGAATTTGATCTATTTTACTTTGTGCCGTTGATGCCGGCATCACGGCAATAAAAGGCACGCCTATCATTTGTGCAAAGTAGGCTTCGGACACTGCAGTGCTGCCAGAGGACGCTTCGATGACGGTGGTGCCCTCTTTTATTTTTCCATTGCACAGCGCATACAAAAATAATGAGCGGGCAAGGCGGTGTTTTAAGCTACCAGTAGGGTGGGTGCTTTCGTCTTTAAGGTATAAATAAATATCGTTGAACTGTGGTAGTGGATACTTGAACAAATGCGTGTCTGCAGAACGATTTTGATCGGCTTCTATTTTCGCAATGCTTTGCTTTACCCAGTTTTTCATATTTATGAACTCCTATAGTGCGTTACCCAGATGAAAAATCTTATTTATTCTTTTTGGTTATAACTTATTCTATATCTAATTTGGAGATAATTTAAGCTTTATTTTTGCATGCAAAGATAGGCTTGTTGTTTCCCTTGTTACTTTTTGTAGCAAATTAATATCCACCCAAGCCTCGGGTGCTTTTTAATCATGCCGTGAATATGGCACACTGAGCACCATAAGTTGACGTGTCTGCCTGCGTATTCATCTAGGTTAAGGAAATAAATTGAGCGATGTCCCCCCAAAAAAACAGCAAAAAGCCATTACGAGCTTGCTACCCATAGTTGCGTTTATTAAGCCGTATAAGTGGGTTGCTTTGTTAGCACTGCTGGTCTTGTTAATTACCGCAGGTCTTAACTTGTCCATTGGTCAGGGGGTGAAATTTGTCATTGATAGCGGTTTTATCGCTGGCTCTAAAGAGCAATTAACACAAGCCATTTCTGGATTAGTGGTTTTGATCTCGTTAGTTGCTGTAGGTACATTTTGTCGTTTTTATTTGATGAGCTGGCTTGGCGAGCGTGTCAGTGCGGATATTCGCAAAGCGGTATTTAATCAAATTGTGCATTTACATCCGAGTTATTTTGAAGAAAACCGCAGTGGCGAGATGATGTCACGTTTGACAACAGATACGACTTTGCTGCAATCCATCGTCGGGTCTTCTTTTTCGATGGCGCTGCGCAGTGCTTTGGTGTTGCTCGGCGGCTTAATCATGTTACTTGTCACCAATATTAAACTGACTTTGTTGGTGGTTGCTTGTGTGCCATTGACACTAGTACCTATTATGATTTTTGGTAAACGGGTACGCAAGCTGTCGGAGAACAATCAAAGTGCCATCGCGGATATTAGTACCTATGCAGGTGAGATCATTCAACATATCAAGGTGGTGCAAAGTTACACCCACGAAGAAAAAGAAAAACACGCTTTTGGCGGTGAGGTAGAGAAAGCGTTTAATGTCGCAAGGCAAAGTATTAAGCAGCGTTCTTTTTTAATCGCGGCGGTGATTTTCCTGACTTTTGGTGCCATCAGTGTGATGCTGTGGGTCGGTGGCATGGATGTGCTTGAAGGGCGCATGACAGGCGGTGAGTTAGGCGCTTTTATCTTTTATGCCATTATGGTGGCGATGTCGGTAGCAACCATTGCAGAAGTGTACGGCGAGTTGCAACGCGCAGCGGGCGCAGCCAGTCGCTTATTGGAACTATTGCAAATTGATAGTGCAATTAAAGATGTGGCCGAGCCAAAGTCAATGCATCATGGAAATGAGGTGAGTATTGCATTTAAAAATGTGGATTTTTACTATCCCTCAAGGCCAGATACACCTGCACTCAAAGATATTAATTTATCTATTTTGAAAGGAAAAGTCGTGGCTTTGGTTGGCCCATCTGGTGCAGGTAAAACCACTTTGTTTGAGCTATTACAGCGTTTTTACGATCCTCAGCAAGGGGCAATTGAGTTTAACAATGAAGTGATAACGCAAGTATCACTGACCGAATTACGCCACTCAATGGGCATGGTGCCACAGCACCCTGTGCTCTTTAGCTCTGACGTTTGGCATAACATTCGTTACGGTAACCCTGACGCATCTGATGTGCAAGTGATAGAGGCTGCGAAGCGCGCCCATGCTCATGACTTCATCGAGCAATTACCAGATGGCTATGGCAGCTTCTTAGGGGAGCAAGGTGTTAGATTATCTGGTGGTCAAAAACAGCGCATCGCTATTGCGCGTGCTATTTTAAAAGATCCAGATGTTTTGTTATTAGACGAAGCCACCAGTGCATTGGATGCGCAGAGTGAATTTCATGTGCAAGCAGCACTCAATGAATTAATGCAAAACAGGACAACTCTGATTATTGCCCACCGCTTGGCAACTGTGACTCATGCAGATGTGATCGTGGTGATGGATAAAGGTCAAATTGTTGATATGGGGACGCATCAAGGGTTACTTGAGAGCTCCGCGCTTTATCAAAAGTTATGCGAATTACAGTTTGATAAAGCACAGAGTATTGAGAGTCACACTATTTAGAACTGGAAGGTCAGTTTACCGTTAACTAGTGTGTCGTCCTCGTTACGATTGAACCAATTTGAGCGACTGTGAACAGCTTCTATCGAGCCGAGAAAGTATTTAGTAAACGCATACTCCAAGCTGATGCTTAGTCCAAAAGCAGAACCGTCATCGATAAAATAGCTTTGAGCGCATTCAGGTGCGTAGTTGTCTTTACAGCGAGTGTTATAATACGCACCATCGATGTCGCCGGTTTGATAAAAAATACTGCCATATAATAATGCATCAGGAGATAGGCGGTACCCTGTTATCCAAGCAATATCAATCAGATCCTGTGTAAGTTTCCAGTCTTTGTCTAATTCTGGTGTGTATTTGTTAGGGTATTTTGTCTCGAGACCGGTTTCTGTGTCTGTCAGATATCCAAGCGTAACAGCATGGGAGATATTGCCCGTTTGTGCTGTTTCAGCATGTTGCCCAAATAGCTGGTACTTCAATGTTGCTTTAATCGCTTTTCCGATTTGGTACTTGGCTGAAAAGCCGCCCCCTAAAGTGGTTTCAGCATTAATAAAGAGACCTGTATCATTTGAACCCAGCGGGGCATCCCCTTTTGGAATTGGCTGGCCTTTGTCTAATCCTAAAGCTAATTTAAAATGGAAAGGTTCGCTATGCACTTCTGGGCTATCTAGTCGCACCGAGCCAGTATCAGCTTCAGGCGTTGAGTTACAGCCTGTGAGTATGAATAAAGATGCCAAAGCTGCTGTGCATTTTTGCATATTTTTTAATTCCTATTGAGATTTTTAATGATATTTATCACGGTGTGGATAGTATCTTTTTTTCCTTTAATAGCAACAAAGTGAATTGAAAATAGCTCATTTAATGAAAAACTACATCTATTTAGTCAGGTTGTGCCGATTGAGGTAAGGTGGTGACCCATGCGCGTGTGGTTGTGGTAATAGATAAGGGTCAAATGGTTGATATGGGCACACATCAGGGGCTAGTTGAAAGCTCTGTACTTTATCTGAGTGTATGTGAGTTGCAGCTTGATAAAGTACAGAGTATTGAGCGAATTACTGCTTAAAATTGGTAGATAAAATTACCATTAACGAGGGTGTCATTTTCGTTGCGATTAAACCAATTAAAGCGGCTGTGACTTACTTCCATTGAGTACAGAAAATACCTAGTTAATGCATATTCTACGGCCACGCTGAGGCCATATGCAGAGCCATCATCTGAAAAGTGGTTTTGGGCGCACTCAGGCGTATGTGGTCCGCTACAGCTGTTATAAAAAGCACCATCGATTTCGCCAAATTGATAAAATGCGCTGCCATATATAAGCGCGTCTTCTGAGAAGCGATAACCCGTTATCCATGCAATATCAATAAAGTCATGGTCAAGTTCCCAATCTCCACGAATTGTAGCGGAGTTGTGATTCTTATATTCTCCATAACCTGACTCTTGATCGGATAAGTATCCTACAGCTATTGCATGAGAGATATTGCCAGCTTGTGCTGTTTCTGCATGTTGTCCGGAAAATTGGTATTTTACAGACCATTTGACTGCTTTGCCCACTTGATATTTTGCAGAAAAGCCGCCTCCTAGAGACATCTCTGCACTGGCATAAAAATCTGATTCATTTGACTCAAGCGGGGCATCACCGATTGGAATGGGGCGACCTTTATCTGTGCCGATTGCCAATTTTACATTGAAGGGCTGGCTATGGACTTCTGGACTATCTAAGCGCACAGAACCTGGGTCCGCTTCTGGTGGTGTCGATTGGCAACCAGTTAATACGATTAAGGAGGTCAAAGCTGCAGCACATCTTTTCATATACTTCTGATCCATTTTGAGATTTTAAATGATAATTATCGCGATTGTGGATGGTATCGAACTTTCCTGTAATAGCAACATAATGAAATGAAAATATGCGATTTAATGAAACACGTCATTTCATCAAGGTTGAGAAGGTTGAGGTTAGATGCAATCATAGAGTCAGCTTGTTGATGACTTATCAAAAAAGGAAAGGCAATGAAAAAGTACATGGTGTTAGCAATGGGGCTACTCCTCACAGGGTGTTCAGACAGTGAGGTTGGTGACGTTTCTTTGGGGTTATTTACGCTAAAAGACATTAAATTAGACTCTATGATTGACCCTGTGGTGACAGGTGTTACATGCCATGTTGCCAGTGTTGAGGCTGACTTAAGCTTATCGGACCCAAGTGATAGTTCTATCTCATGTCGTCAAACGGGTGAGATCACAGCTGCCATGATAGCCAGTATTGGTAAATCGAAATCTGGAGAAGTGGTATTTAAAAAGTCCAAGAGCATTTTTTTAAAAAGCATGAAGGTGCGTCGAATTTATGATGCAAAAAGTCAGACGCTGATGTACTTATCATATAGCACAAAAGAAACATCTGGCAGTTTTAAGCACAGTCTATCGACGGTGCCGTTATGGGGCACTTCCGCCTATATCACTGCAAAGACAGAGCAATAAATTGATGTCATGGTCGAACTGAGTTCGACCATGACAAAGCAACTACTTTTCGCCTAATACTTCAAACTCGTCATATATCAGGCGTGCATGGCCATCTTCTTCAATGACCCAATGCTCTTTATGCACCACCCCATAGGCTTTGTTCATGGTCCATTTTGAAGTCAGAATATAGCCACCCTCAGGAGACGGTTGCCAATCAACGTCGCTGTAGTCGACACTGTGAAAACCTTGATCCATGATATCTTGCCAAAACTGTGCAATTTGCTCACGACCAGTGAATTCTCCAAATGGCAGTGCTTTCATCGTGGCGTGTTTTGTATATTGCTGTGCACACGCTTGTGCATCTTGACGGTTAAAAGCTTGTTGCCATGCGCTAATACCTGCTTTACAAAGTGCCAGTTGCGTTGTGTGAGTGTTCATTCGATTGCTCCGATAAATTAAACTTGTTTTAGCATAGCGATTTAATTAGATTTAAAAAACAAGGTAAAAAGAACGCACAGTTTAGTCTGGGAGAACAATTAATGAATAAGTTGCGGCATATGTCTTTGTTTGCACAGATTGTTGAAAGTGGATCGATTACAGCTGCCGCCAATGCCCTCGGGTTATCCAAATCTGTATTGAGCCAGCATTTAAAAGAGCTTGAGCAATCGCTTGGGGTAATGCTACTGCGACGCACAACGCGTAAGCAAAGCCTAACTGTTGCTGGACAGGGGTTTTATGAGCAATGTAAGTTAATTAATCAAACTGCTCAGTTAGCTTGGCTAGAGACGGCACAATTTAATGATGTGCCCAAAGGCAAGGTCAAAATAACCGCACCGAACGTGCTAATGACGACCTTAGTCGCGCCCGCTCTGGTTGGGGTATGTATTGAGTATCCAGCGCTTGAACTTGAGCTGGTTGCTGATGATCAACAACTAGACCTGCAAGCGCAAAATATCGATTTGGCAATTCGTGTTGGGCGGTCGAAAAGCAGCGATGCGAAGCAACGTTGGGTGGGGGAATTTAAAGATGTGTTGTGTGGCTCGTCAGCACTCTTAAAAACGCAGCCTCCTGAAGCATTACGTTATATTGCTAATATTTGGCAAGATCAGCACATAGAGCATGTTTTTACCTCTTCCACAGGGCAGGAAAAAGTATTTTCAACTCGCGCTAGCTGCCAGGTAAATACGTTTGAAACGTGCTTCGCCATGATAGCGCAAGGGGCTGGCATTGGCTTGGTGCCGGATTTTAAGTTGCCTGAGTACACAGCGCAAATATGTGAAGTGTTTCCAGAGTATAGTCTAAAGGCAAATCCGATATTTGCACTGCACACATTTGATAAGCAAATACCAATGAGTATCAAAGTATGTTTGCAAGCGATTGAAAACAAACTAGCCCAGAGCATGGACTAGTCTGTTATTTTATTATCTTTAATCGGTGATGCGAGATTGTGCGTTGCTATAAGCTTCAAAGTCTCGCTGCGGCACATAAACAGTGTAACCTCGGCTGGGCGCCGTAAAATACCCTCTGCCATCATCGTAGATGGTGACTCTGTCATTCGTATCGAATGCATTCACGAGCGTTTGACCCACTAAATCACTAAACCCGGTTGCATGGGTTGTCACCCATACGCCTTTTCGTTCGGCGTCATGATTGTTTAATACAACAATGGCACCTTGTTTGTTGTATTTTCCAAATCGTCTTGCAACATAGACATGCTGCACATCACCATACGGGGCACCTTGCTCGGAAAGTACCACTAAGCCGCCATCCATATAGGTGTTACGAGCGAACATCAATTGCTTGATATCTTGTTGCAAACTCACAGGTGCGGTCGTTGTATGGGTTGGGTCATGATAGTCGTGCTGTTTCACCGCAAAATAATGGGAGTAGAATACCGTGGGCTTTCCCTCATGAGTTAAAATATAGGCATAGGCCAATTTATGATCTTTATGCACCCATTTGTCATGCTCTTTGCCTGTATCGTGGTTTTCAACAAAGGTGACCACTGATGTCCCCGCTAGATGATTACCGCGATTATTTCGTACAAGCCCAGCATGATTGAGTGCGCGCATATCAAAACTTTGGTCTTGATTGCTCATTTGCGTAAGCACTGATTTTAGAGGGAAATCAAACGCATCGATATCTGCCCCCGCGCTTTGTACTGACTCTATCCATGACTTAATACTGCTATCGCCGCCCCAATATTCAGCGACGACAAATGGCTGCTTACCATGACTTTTTGGCAAGCTATTGACCCATTTTGCTGCAAACTCTGGCTGAAAACCGCGTACAAAATCGAGTCGAAAGCCATCAAATTTATGCTGTGTTTTGAGCCATTTCCCCCAATCAATTAACTTCTGCTGCACGCGTGGCGAAAAGGTATTGGTATCATTACCAAAAAACTTGGTATTGGTGATGACTTCATCGTTGCCCAGCTCTCCTAACCAGTCATCACCATTCACTGGGTGAAAGTCATCATATTGCCAGCCATCATCGCTACTGGGGTAATTACCGTCGGTATGTCTTGCTGGTGGGGTTATCCGAGTATTGGTATAAGCATACAAATGTGTATGCGTGATGTTTTGGGCCGTTTGATTGGGCGCGTCTTGTTGCCACACTTCGATTGGTAAAAAGCCATTATTTTGTGGCGCATCAAACCAAGCTGTGGGGCTATTTATGTCTCCTTGCTTTGCGCTAAGCTTGATATATAAATCCGCTTTGTGTGGTACATCCAACCAGTATTCATCGATATCAGCTTGGTCAATAATGCGCCCACGTAGTGTGGTGTTTAAACCAGAAAAAGCGTTACTGCCAGGACGGGTAGTTGCATAATTACCGTCATTTGGTTCTTGCTCTATGTAAATCGTAGTTGATGTGACGGTATTTTTAGCCTCGGTGATACTCAGGTTATACCCTCTGGAGCTGATGTGTTGCGTCCATGGCATGGTAGAGCCATAGCCTTGAATCTTAATATAAATTCGCCCATGTACACCTTTGAGTTGCCAGCTAATTTCATTACTAGGGTAAGCAACGTGCTGATGTTGGTGGGCTTTGCTCATGGCATATGCTTTGACCGCAGGGTTAATTTCACTGTCTTGTTCATTGCTGTAGATATGATTGAGTACCACATCTGCATAGACTTCGATTTGATGGTGTTGCATGGTATTGATCATATTTGTTAGCTCACTTTGGCTGCCAAAACGCGTTTCAATACTGCCTTTTTGCAAGTAACGGCCAAGATCATAATGGTCGTATACACCATAGCCCATATCGATGATCCCCCAATTACCTTTAGAAGGTGGCGGGATCCAAATGCTGGAAAAACCCGCACGGGATAAGCTGGGTGCCTGCTCAGTTAAATGATCCCACCAAATGCCATTTTTGTTTTTTTCATCTACAGGCACATCCCAATAAAAGCCTTGTAACATCACATCATCGGTTGCCAAACATAACGTTGGCGTACAGCAGAGTAGCGCGCCGCCAAGCAGATATTGTGCAGCAGTTGGAGAGTAAAAGGTTTGGGGTTGAATGTTTTTTATCATATCGCATGTCCTTGCAGGTTCACTTGGGGTGTTTTTTGTCCAGTTTAATTTTAACCTAGCATGTTTGGCGAAGAACTGTGCTGAATACGTATGCAAAAGTCACATTGGTGGGCGTAAAGTTTGATGTTTCAGTCTATTCGGATAAATTTGCCTCGTTATTTTTGATGTGTTATATCATATCTATTAGGGTGTTTTTTAGGGACTGATTATGAGAGCTTTGGCATTGTTTATTCTTTTTATGGGCGTTCAATTTTCGCCTTTAGCTGCCACAGATATTTTCATCCCGCTTCGTGATAACACCCAATTGGCGGCCACGCTATATTTGCCTGAACAAGGCCAAGATCAAGTTAAGAAGTTTCCAGTCATTGTGCAATTTACCCCTTATGGACGAGCTGAAGCTAAGTCGAGAGGTGAATACTTTAGTCAACATGACTATATATTTGTTGCGGTAGATAGCAGAGGTTTGGGCGATTCTACTGGACAATTTGTGCCTTTTATTGATGAAGGGAACGATGGTTACGATGTCATTGAGTATTTGGCTCAGTACCCACTAAGTAATGGTAAAGTCGGGACTTTAGGTGGTTCATATCGAGGTTTTGCGCAGTGGGCGATACAGAAATACCGACCGCCTTCACTACACTCTATGGTTGCCATTGCATCTGTGTATCCGGGATATGATTTTCCCATAAGAAACAATATCTTTTCTGATTACGCGATATCGTGGTTGGACTTTGTGCTATCCAAAGATGAGAGTAAGCGCTATGGCTCAGGAGATGGTTGGAGCAATGCATATTTACAGCAAAAAAATAATGGCACAGCATTTAAAGATTTAGATAAATATAACAGTCATTTATCCAAGGTCTATCAAGCTTGGCTAGCGCGCCCAAATTACGATAAATATTGGCAAAATATGGTGCCAGAGCGGAGTGATTATACTGAAATATCAATGCCGATTTTGTCGATAACAGGTCATTATGATGGCGATCAGCGAGGCACTTTAAAATATTATAAAAACCATCAGCAATGGGCAAAACAACAGGCGTTTGAGCAACACTCTTTAATCATGGGGCCTTGGGATCATAGTGGCACGAGAATGCCTAAAAGGCAGGTACATCAAGCGCAGTTTAAGCCCCAATCTATGCTTGATATGCCAAAGGTTTATTTAGATTGGTTTAATTGGGCATTGAAAGGGAAAAACAAGCCTGATTACTTAAACCTGCCGGTGATCCAGTACATACAAAGTAAAGGACAGTGGCTTGGTCAGCATAGCCTGGGATCCGGCTCCAATATAGAACTTGTCTCTTTACAAAGCATGCTAATAAATCAGGGGGAACATAGCGTTAGTCCAGTACCATACAGCAGTTATAACTATGATCCAAAAAAAGAGATTACTTTGCCTAAGGAATTTGATATGACAGGCTCGGTGGACTTACCGAGCGAGCAACGCAGTTATGCAGCGTTTGAAACTCCGGCACTGGAGCAAAATAAAGTACTATTTGGTCAATTTGAGGCGCACATTTGGCTTAGCATAAATGTTGCCGATACCGATGTATATCTAGAGGCTTTTGAAGCCTGCCCAGATAGCGCAATGCGTTTTTTGAGCCAAGCACAGCGGCGCATTAAGTATAGAGATACGCTATCCTCACCTGTTTCAACCCCTATCAATGTGCCTTTCACGGTCAAATTTGATGATTTTGATTGGGTCGCAAGAGAGATTAATCAGGGGTGTAAATTACGGTTTCTCGTTCGCTCATCAAAGTGGCATCAACAAAAACACTTTAATAGTGGATTACCCGTCGCCTTTCATACCATGGCAAATGCGCAAGCCGCTGAGATACGCATATTACATAGCGATGACTTTCCCAGCCATATTCAGATCCCATGGTTAGACTCAAGCGCCGATGTGGTAAAGCCTTTAAATCTGCCACTTGGTCAATAAACGATTACGCCATGGGGATACTGACAAAGACAGAGGTGCCTGATTGCTCATCGCTGCGATACTCGATGTAGCCTTTTTGCTGCTCAGTGAGCAGTTTGGCGGTGTATGTACCTAGGCCTGAACGAGCTCCCTTACCATGAGATACAAACTTGTCTAAAAAGTTTTGTCGAATCGGCTGAGCAATCGCATCTGAGTTGTGTATTTCGATGGTATGAAATTGATTGTCACTTTGTGCACTGACTGTGACTGCTTTGTCTTTTGATGAGGCTTCGAGTGCATTTTGTAGCAGGTGGGTAAATACAGCGAACAACAATGACTGCTCCGCTTTTACTTGCAAGCCATCAGGCACGGTATTGGCTATTTTTATTTGCTGCTTGGAGATGATGTGACTTAATCCCAATATCACTTTATCGAGAATGCTATTGACTGACAGTGACGACGGGTTGTAAGGATATTCGTTACGTTCAATTTTTTGCAGCGCTTGCATATTATCTAGGTGTGACTGCAATTGCTGGCAGTTTTGCTGAATAAAGTCTAAATATTGCTGTGCTTTTTGCGGGTCATTTAAATGGGTTGATAGCGCGTTGCTGGCGGTTTGGATTTCTTTAATGGGGTTAACGACTTCTTGTTGGTTTACCGTATCAAATTGATCTCTCAGTTTTGCATTTTCCATCATGGTATCAATTTGTGCACGCATGAGGCGATTAGAGTCGATGGCACGGCAGTGGGCTTTTACCCGAGAACGAACAATAGAGGGATTGGCAGGTTTGGTAATGTAATCAACAGCCCCTAATTCTAATCCTTTTACGATATGCTCTGTTTGCTCTAATGCAGATAAAAATATCACCGTAATATGTTGCGTATTAGGATCGGCTTTAAGGCGTTTGCACACTTCAATACCATCCATATCTGGCATCATAATATCCAGCAGTACCAAATCAGGCTGCGGCTCCATTGCGCATATTTGAAGTGCTTTTTTACCGTTCAGTGCCGCTTTTACTTTGTAATCTTTACGCAAAATATCACTGATCACTTTAATGTTATCAGCAACATCATCAACCACTAAGACTTGTGTAATGTGTTCTTTTTGTTCTGTTTGCTCAGTCGCCTCGGCTTTCATGGGACGAACAGGCTTACTCAATGCACGTTGTAAACGGGATAGCAGAATTTGACTTGAGAAGGGTTTGACTATGTACTCGGATACGCCGCATTGAATCGCTTGCATTACATTGCCTTGATCTATGGTGGCGGACGTCATAACAAATGGGATCTGGGCTGTGCGCGGGTTACTACGCACATATTGCAATAATGAAATGCCATCGAGCTTTGGCAGTTTCCACTCTGAGATGATTAGTTGTATGTCGTTGTAATTGAGTTTTTCTCTCGCATCTACGCCGTTAGAGCTTTGCACAACGGTGACGCTTGGCGCCAGTTTTTTTGCCGTACTGGCTATCATGGAACGGATGGTTTCATGAGGTTCCACAATTAACACAGTCAGTGGTTGAGGGTTATCACTCCAAGTCATTGAGCTCTCCGCGTCAAATTTGCTTAATGAGAATTACTGGCTAATTGACTGTCCTTAGCACGCGACTGCATAACTGAGTGATTGATAGACAAAAATTAACTTCTTCTTATTTTGCACATGTTATCGAAAAGTGTCTAATAATTATGCATACACTTACCCAATTTGAAAAGTACGCACTATGCTAATTGGGCGTGGTGAAACCTTAAGATTTAGTGTGTCATTCAGATGATTCAAGGAGTCAGATATGCGCCTTTGGCGGCTGTATTTTGTTTTGCTAGTTTTATGTGTGTTTGTAGGAAGTGCCAGAGGCACCACTGAGGTTAAAGTAGAGGCTATCTCCGCTTATAACGGGTTGGCTAACCCGCAGATTTACGCGGTATCAAAAGATCCCCAAGGGTTTATGTGGTTTGGCAGTGCAGATGGAGTAAAGCGCTACGACGGCTATCAATTTGTCAGTTTTAACCATGATCCGAATGACAACAGTTCCCTCTCTGCAAACAGTGTTGGGGCGCTTTTGTTTGATAAACAGGGACGGCTTTGGGCGGGTACTTGGGGCGGCGGGTTAAACTTATTTAATCGGGATAAGCAGCAATTTGTCCATTTTAAATATGATGAGGCAAACCCACATTCACTGGGCGCAAATAAAGTACAAACGCTATTCGAAAGCCGAGACGGTACCTTG
Organism: Pseudoalteromonas luteoviolacea H33-S; assembly: GCF_001625695.1. Taxonomy (GTDB): domain Bacteria; phylum Pseudomonadota; class Gammaproteobacteria; order Enterobacterales; family Alteromonadaceae; genus Pseudoalteromonas; species Pseudoalteromonas luteoviolacea_B. The sequence goes on along the minus strand of NZ_AUXY01000035.1, from coordinate 254,810 downwards.
TGGGTGGGCACAAATGGCGGTGGCCTCAACCGTTTAAAAGAAGATCAGCAAAGTTTTGAGCGCTTCGTGATGCAGCAAGATAATCCATATAGCTTGGGCAGTGATCGGGTTTGGAGTATCAGTGAAGACAATAAAGGCGGTATTTGGGTAGGGACCTCCAATGGTTTGTACCGATTAGACAGAGATACTGGCCAATTTAAGGGTTTTGGCGTGGCAGCTAATTCTTTGGATCATGCAGAGGTGCGTCAGGTATCAGTCGATACCTTAGGAAGGGTATGGGTAGCGACTCGCACCAGTTTTGGCTTGTTCAATCCGGAAACCGCCGAGTATCGAATTTATAATATTCCATCAGGTGCATTGCCAAGCGTGACGCGCTTACATCATTTTAATGAAGATATATTATTGGCGACTTTTGCCGGAGTTTATCGTTTTGCGCCCCGAGAAAATCAATTTGTGCCTGTGATTGAAAACGGTGAGCTCACCTTATTACAAAATCGAGATGTGAGACAAATCTTGATTGATGACAGCGGCTTATTATGGGCAGCTACGCGCTACTCCGGCGTGCAAAAAGTTTTTCCAAATCCTCCAGCGTTTATTTCGTGGCAAAATTTCTTAAGTGAGCAGTTACTCTCAGGGCTATTCAATCAAGTTCTGACAATCGAACAGGCCAAAACGGGCGGTGTGTGGCTTGGCACAGGCCGTGGCTTGGTGCATTTTGATGGTCAGTCTCAGTTCACGCCATTTGCAGATGAAAAAACCTTACAGGGAAACTACCGATTACGTGTACACAGTATGGCTCGAGATCTTAATGGGCAACTGTTTGCTGCGACAAGTTTTGGTGTGTATCGTGTTGATGAAGATAATAAATCTTTGAGCATAGTTCCACTGTCATGGCTAGAGGATTCTCGCCGCTCTGTAGAGCACATTAGTTTTGATAAGCAGGGCAGTATGTGGTTAGTCCTATCTGGACGAAGTGGCTTAACAAAGCTGGAAGCGGGTAATAACGCAATCGTACATTTTCTCGAAGGGCAAGATCTAGAGTTTACATTTCATGACAGTGAAGGGTACATATGGGCAGGTAGCGATGGAGAGGGGGTGTTTAGGCTTAATCCTGCTACCTCCAACTTCGAACAATATACCGCCCATGGCGAACAAGTAGGACCCAATGGAAATTATGTCAGTCATGTCATGCAGCAAGGCGACTATATTTGGCTGGCTACTAATTTAGGGATCACGCGTTTTGATATTGCGACCCAACAATTTAAACAGTACGACAATACCGCCTCACAGGTAAATTTTGCCGTGCAATCGATAGCCCAAGATAAAGAGGGTTTTTTATGGTTTGCCAGCGCCAGCGGTGTATTTAAGTTCGATCCGATTTACGGCATTTTTCATCAATTTACCACCAATGATGGTTTGATAAACCATCACTTTTTGGCGCGCTCCTTTATCATCTCTGACGAGCAAATTTTGTTTGGCAGCATTGATGGTATCACGGGATTTAACCCAAAAGATGTCAAAGTCAATACCAGTGCACCCCCAGTTGCATTTACACAGGCTTTTGTCGATGGTAATCCTATCGAAATTGACAGTGGCGAAATTCGCTTAGGCCATCAAGATAAAAATTTATCAATTCACTTTGCTGCACTGGACTTTCAAGCAACAGATGATAACCGATATCGTACTTGGTTGGTGGGGTATCATGATAAATGGAGTGATATTACACCAGAGCATATTGTTAACTACCGAGAGCTTCCCCCTGGAGAATATCGCTTTAGGGTGCAGGGGAGCAATAATCATGGTGTTTGGAATCAGGTTGGGATTGAGCTTAAGGTGATAAGCGTGCCAGCATGGTATCAAACCCTGTGGTTTCAAGTTTCTATGCCGGTCATAGTCGTGATTGCTTTACTGCTTGGGTTTTGGCTGAGAGTTAGGCAGTTACGTGAAAATAGCATTGAGTTAGAGCGTAAAATTGCAAAGCGTACGCGCGACATTGTAGTTCTAGGCGAAGTAGGCAAAGAAGTTGCCGCTACTTACGATATGCATGTGATCAGCGAAACCATTTACACGCACCTAAGCGATATCTTGCATTGTGAGTTTTTTGCCGTTGGTGTGTTTTACCCTGAGAAAAGCTACATAGATTACATTTATGCCATGCAACAAGGAGAGCTCTATGAGGCATTGGAAAGCCATACCAAGGTAGTGAGCAGTGCCGATGTTTATTGCGTATCTAGTGGTCAAGAGTTTTATGCTGCAAGCGATGAGAGCTGGCAAAAAGTGGGGCTCAAAGCCTGTAATAACCTCTATGGTGAGCAGACTAAATCTGTATTTTGTGCGCCACTGATTGTCGATGGCAAGGTGATTGGGGTATTTACCGTACAGTCAAACAAACCGCGAGCATATAAAGAAGTGCATTTAAATGTTTTGCGCTCTGTTGCCAACCATATCGCGGTGGCACTTGCTAATTCATTGTCGTACAGCGAACTCAAAGAGGCGGAGCAGAGGCTAGATTTGGCCATGCAAGGCGCCAATGCAGGCACATGGGAGTGGGATTGCCAAAGTGATTTACTCGTCACCAATGGTATTTGGTCGACCATGCTGGGGTATCAAGAAGGGGAGCTTGAGCTGCGCTATGGCAACACCATCAAGCGTTGGCGGGAGCTTATTCATCCAGATGATGTGGCAGTGGTAGAAAGTGCACTTCAGGCACATCTTAGCAAGCAGTCAGACACTTACCGCTGTGAACTGCGCATGAAAACCGCCAGTGGAGAGTGGAAATGGATTTTGAGTATGGGACAAAGTGTATTTGTGAACCAAGATAACAGGCGCAAAGAAATGTTTGGTATTCATATGGATATCTCAGACTCGAAAGGGCTAGAAGCTGCACTAAAGCAAGCCAAAGAGCGCGCAGAAAGTGCCACCCAAGCGAAGTCAGATTTTCTGTCGAATATGTCTCATGAAATACGCACACCAATGAATGCCATTATTGGCATGAGCTATTTAGCATTGGAAACAGAACTGAATTTTAAGCAGCGTAACTATGTGGAGAAAATTCACCGTAGTGCAGAGTCTTTACTTGGCATCATCAATGATATTTTGGACTTTTCTAAAATTGAAGCCGGAAAACTAGATATTGAGCAAGTAGAATTTTCAATAGAAGAGACCTTGCGCAGCTGCTTAGATTTAATTGCAGTGAAGGCAAAAGAGAAGGGGTTGGAGCTATGTGCGCATATTGACCCCAACGTGCCTAGTAAGTTAATTGGCGATCCACTGCGTTTGTCGCAAATACTGCTTAATCTCGGTAGTAATGCGGTGAAGTTCACCGAGCAGGGTGGCGAAGTGCTGGTGGATGTGCGTGTGGAGCAGCAATTGGCCGGAGAGTTAACCTTAAAGTTTGCTGTGGTTGACTCGGGTATTGGCATGACACAAGAGCAGCAAGCGAAATTATTCAGTTCTTTCTCTCAAGCCGATACGTCGACGACGAGAAAATATGGTGGTACAGGACTTGGGCTGGCCATTTGTAAAAAGCTAGTGGAGTTAATGCAAGGTGAGATCCATTGTCAAAGTGCGCAGGGCGTGGGCAGTACTTTTAGTTTTACACTGGTACTTGATGATGCGCTGTGTGAACCTGTAGCGCTAGAGAAGTTACCAGCGACACAAGCGCTGATCATTGATGATAACTTCAGTTCAAGCCGTTATCTAGGCTCTTGCTTATCCCGTTTTGAAATTGAATCACGCAGTGTATCGTCTGCCGATATGACGGATTTAGGTGACTTATTATTGCCCGTAGACATGGTGTTCATTGATATGCGTGTTGAACAGGCCGATGGTTACCTTCAGCAAGTACAGCAGGCCAAGCCCGCAATGCCTTGTATTTTGATGCCTCTATATGAGGCGCAAAATGTTGACGCTTATTTGAAGCATATTGAGCGGGGGAGCTATTTACTCAAGCCATTTTTAGCAGATGATGTGTATAGTGCGATGCAGCGAGCGTTTGGGTTTATCGAACAGCCAGCTGAGCAAAGTCACGAGCACGACGAGCAAGCACATCAGCTGGCTGGTGCTCGACTGTTATTAGTAGAGGATAATGATTTAAATCAAGAGCTAGCAGTAACCTTATTGACAAGCAAAGGTATCGAAGTTGATGTGGCGGAACATGGGCAGCAAGCGTTGGAGATGTTGGAGAAAAGTACGTTCGACGGTGTATTGATGGATTGCCAGATGCCGGTGATGGATGGGTATACGGCGACGCGCAAAATACGTGAGCAAAGCCAATTTGAGTCTTTGCCGGTAATCGCGATGACCGCCAGTGTTATGATGGATAATCAAGATGCAGCGCTGGCTTGTGGCATGAATGACATTATTAGCAAACCGCTCAATATCGAAAAAATGTTTGCAACTTTGCGAAAGTGGATTTCAGTTTCCAAGCCACCTAAAACTGATACGGAACAGCCTCAAATCGCGATGGACGATACGGATTATCCCAATATTGAAGGCATCGACACAGGTATTGCCAAGTCTATATCACAAGGCGATTCAGCCCTATTTAAACGCTTACTCAAGCGTTTTGTTGATCGTCAGCAGCATTTTCATGCGCACTTTGAAGAGGCGTTGGAGCAACAACATACCGATCCTGATGCACCGATGCGTTGTGCCCACACCTTAAAAGGGACGGCAGGCAATATAGGTGCGACGCAGGTACAGGCCGCAGCAGGTGAGTTGGAACAGTTGTGTGCCGATAAACAGCCACATGCATCTGCGTTGAATCAAGTACATGAAAAATTGGAGCCCTTAATCTTTGCGATTCAGCAGGTGTTAAATAATCAGTCCAATGAGGTTAAATCACCATCACCTCAATCGAGTGCCTTAACGGAGCAACAAGTCGCACAGATGTTGGAACAACTAACAGTATTACTTGAAGATTATGATACTGATGCCATTGATTTAGTTAGTGAATTGCTACCTGTGTATGAAGGTACAAAATTTGTTGATGCGTTCCAGCAACTGGTGAGCTTAATTGATGATTACGACTTTGATGCTGCCAAGGCGCTATTGGCCAAAATTCAACCTGAATTGATGGTATCAGAGCAAGTATAAGACTAACTCGAGTGGAATGACGCTAAATTGGAAAACTATGCGTATCTTGAATTGTCAAATTGACGGATATTTATGAAAAATGCTGGGCGTACTGGTCAAGGTATGTTGGCAAGGATTGACGAGGTGTACGCCCAGCTAAAAGCGCGTTTAAATTGTAATTAATGCATCTTTGTTAAAAATGCTGGGCGTACTGGTCAAGGTATGTTGGCAAGGATTGACGAGGTGTACGCCCAGCTAAAAGCGCGTTTAAATTGTAATTAATGCATCTTTGTTAAAAATGCTGGGCGTACTGGTCAAGGTATGTTGGCAAGGATTGACGAGGTGTACGCCCAGCTAAAAAGTGCGTTTAAATTGTTTTTGCGTCATCTCTATTAAAAATGCTGAGTGTGCCAGTCAAGGTTATAGGCAAGGATTGACACAGCGGCACACTCAGCGAGACGATATGGGGTCATTCATGCGTCACTGTGCCTGCTGGTATGCTGATTGAGTGACATAGTGGTGGTTATTCAATTCATAGCGCATTACTGCGTCATTTAAATAAGAAAAGGTCTTAGGCCTTCCTGCCGAATCTAATGTGCCATCATTTTCTATGCTGTTTTCAATGATTAAATGCGCTGAATTGGTGTTGACGGCATATAGTTTCAATGCATAGCTGCCGGGATGAACGATTAAATTTCCTTTATAAGCATGTGGTAAGCCATTGCTGATAGAACTATCTTGTTGTGCTGCATTGCGTGCAAATATGCCATTTTCACCTGCATAAATAATATGATTATTAAGCACCTTAATCCCATCTCCATCTATCATCATGCCGTTACCACCACTGCGATAAATCAAGTTATCTCTTACTTCCACACCATCACCGCCAACTTGAATACCTGTGTTTTGCCAGTGAGGATCAAATGGACTGACCCCTGTGCGATATAGGGTGTTATTGGTGATAAATGCGTTACCTTGCACTGAGTTAAGCTGTATACCGTCAGCAGCGATGTTCTCAAGTTTATTATCAAAAATATGTACATCTTGAATTTTGTGTGGGAAGACTGTAGTCAGTGCATTGTCACACACCAAGTTACGGGATTTACCCGTATATCCGATGTACATGCCTTCGCCGCTTTCGGTGCTGTGAATATAGTTATTATGAATACGCAGGCCTGTCATGCTAAAATTCTCAGCCCATGTATTGGCATCGCAAGTTGGATCTGTTTTGATTAACATGCCAGCAAAACGAGCGCGATAGATTTCGAGGTGATCGATTTCAATTTGTTCGCTCAATCCGCCAACCCCCAATGTACCGCCAAGTCTCAATCCATACTCTGACTCACCCTCTACAGGGGTTGAGGTAACCCTTAGCCATTGACTATTTTCAATCGCGATGCTGTATTCATAGGGGGAAAAAGTCACGACACCATTTTGGTTTCGTATTGTGATAGGCGCAGTTGCTGTTCCTTGCATATTGCGTACTCTCAGTGGCCCACGTGTGCCGGCTTCTAAGCATAACGTCTCACCAGCTTTAACTACCATGTTTTGGCCATCAATCAAGTGTTGTGCGCTGCGAATGTAATGATCACAGTGTAAATTATTTGTTTGTGCTGAGAGGTTGTTTTGCGTGGTGATACTTGCAAAACTTGGCGCAGTTATAAGTATATTTATTAGCAAAATGGCTTTGCGGTTAGGCTTTTTTGTATTCGTCATTGGACACTCCATTATCAAATGTTTGAATTTATTGTTGATTCTAAGTGAATAAGAAATTGCGTTTATATTGGTAACAAGATGCAGAAAACACTAGAAAAACAGGGTAAATAAAGAGTAAAATTACTTTTACCGGATTTGGGTAAGTGTTACTTGTTGATATTTATGGATAAATTTTTTATGGATGAAAAAAAGTGTAGTTTAGAAAAATGTAAAGGTTTGTGGATAGGTGATGTTTATGCCGATTTAAACACTAAATCTTTACATAAAGATAGTCTGAGTCAGCCTTTGTCAGAGCTGTCCTTCTCACTTCTTTTGACTTTGGTCGAGTATCAAAGTATGCCTTTACCTGCTGAACAGCTGCAAAATATGGTATGGCAAGGTGTTGTCACAGGTAATGAAAATGTAAAACAGCGAATAAGTATTCTAAGGAAAGCTTTTTCTGCCCTAGATGACCTAGAACATATCAAAAATATCCGAGGTAAAGGGTACCTACTTGTACAGCCTGTGAAGCTAGATTATGCAGATAAAAGTGTCAATATCTGGCCTATTACTGTTGCAAGTATCATTTTGGCACTTTTCATCATTATTGGAGTGCTTTGGCATAATTCTTCAACATCGAAAGTGCTAAAAAGTGAGCAGTATCAATTGTATGTTGAAACGGGTGACAGCATAAGACTTGCGAATAAAAAATCAAATTTGGCTTTTTGCTTAGATGGCTTCGACGATTATGTCGAGGTGTTTGATTCTGAACTTGACGTGAGTACCGGTGATTTTTCGCTGTCGACTTGGGTTAAAACGTCATCGCAAGGTCAGCACATCATTGTGGATAAGCGCTATGAAGATCAAGTATCTGATGTCCAAGGGTATGCTTTTTATATCGATGAAGGGTACTTGGCACTGCAACTTGCCGATGGTGATGGTAGTTGGTATTGTCAAGAGCCCGATTCTTCTTGTACCTTTTATGACTCTAAAGCATTTGTCTCCGACGGACAGTGGCACCATGTTGCTGTGAGTATAGATAGGGACCGTAGTAAAGGGCTTCGTTTTTATCTCAATGGGCAGCTCAATAGCGCTTTTGACCCAACAGGTCGCCAAGGCTCGCTAAGTAATGAAAAGCCGCTGCGCATTGGCAGTCGTTCATCGTTCAAAACTGGTTTGTTCCATGGTTCAATAGGCGAAATACAGCTCTATCATCGAGTTCTAACTCCATCAGAGATACGACAGCAGTATAACAAAGGGAATTCGCGTAACTGTAGTGGCTCAGGCAGTAAAGGCGGCATTTAGTGAACCTTTAAAGTGAACTGCTTTAGATCAAGAAAAGCTGTTCACTCGGGATAAGCTTACAGCCAAACAAACTGCGTTATTTGGACTTTTTGCGTTCTTCTAAAATGAGGTTAATCATTTCGGTACGGATCTCAGCTTCTTGGGTTTTAAGGTCATTCAGTTGCTGCTCCAGCACTTCAATCAAGTCTTCTTCTTGTGTGTTCTTGTATGCTTTGCTGCCTATATGCTCTGGAGCTTCACTGCTTTTTGGTGTATCGGGGGCTGAGTCAGCCGTGGGGGCGTGTATGGTTAAAGTTCGCTGCAATGGTGGCTTTTTTAACTCGTTGATTTCTTTTTGTAGGTTGCGGATTTTTTCTTGTACAAGCTCCACAACCTTTTCAAGGTTTTCATATTGCTCTTTGAAAACAGGGTTGCGCCTTTTATAGGCCGCGGCTTCTTTGTCTAGTTCCTTACTAACGAGAGGTTGCTTTTCCTCATCGTCTTTTTCGTCTTGTCGATACGCTGATTTTTCACGTGGTGTGGGCTTTAGGACATTTTCAGGTAGCTCGCTGGTTCTTTTATGACTCGGAACATAGGGATGAGATGCTTTTTTTTCAATGACTTTGGGCTCAGTAATATGAGTGTGATGCAGGATTTTAGATAACATGATGATTCCTTATCTCTGTGTTATGTACCTCTAGTATCTATCGGCTGGCTATCCTTTTTATAAAGTCGAATAAGTTGATATTTATCAAAAAAATTGCCGGATATCTCCGGCAATTTATATTTTACCTTGTTTTATTTTTTATACATCTCAAACCAAGCAAGGGTGTGCTCAATTTTTGAAATCATACGAGATGGTCGACCTGCAATACCGTGCGGTGCGCCAGGAACACGAATAAGTACAGTGTCTACTTTGCGCAGTTTTAATGCTTGGTAAAACTGCTCTGATTCGGACATCGGAGTACGTCGGTCTAATTCACCTGTCATAATTAACGATGGCGTAGTGACATTACCCACCAGAGATAGCGGTGAGCGCTGCCAATAATGCGCAAGGTTTTCCCAAGGTAGGCCTGGGAATTGGTTGCGAATTTGGCCAAGGTAGCTGTCTGCCGTAAGCACTTTACTGATCCAGTTAATCACTGGTTTTGTGATGGCCGCTGCATTGAATCTGTCTGTTAGACCAACTGCATAGGCTGTTGCGATGCCGCCTGCAGAACCACCAGCAATGAACAAGTTGTTTTCATCGATAAAGCCTTTTTCGATCAAGGCATCTACGGCAGAGTTGTGATCTGCAAAGTCTTCTTTAGAGCTATATTTGCCGTCCAGTAACAATGCAAAGCGCTCGCCATAGCTGGTTGAGCCACGATAGTTGACGTAAACCACAACGTAACCTTCAGCTGCATAACGTTGCAATTCTGCACTAAAGTGAGGGCCATATGCTAAATGTGGACCGCCATGAATTTCTACTAATAGCGGGTATTTTTTTGACTTATCAAAGTTAGGTGGTGTGATATACCAACCTTGGATCTGCTCACCATCAAACGCTGATTGGTAATTGAGTTCATGTACTTCACCTAATGTGCGATGGGCTAATAGATCTTGGTTTAATTGTGTCAGTGTTGTTGTTTTCCCTTTTCGCCAGTATGCCACATCTGCGGGAGCTTGACTGTTGCCTTGGGTGTAAGCCAATGTACCATTGTTAGCCATGGTAAAGCTGCCGCTGACATAGGGGCGACCCAATGTTGTGCCTGATACATCATCTACCAGAGGCTTAACTTTGCCGCGTGAAGACACTTTTGCTAACACGCGCTTACCGAGGTCATCATATTGGATAACAAAGTCACCTTTGCCAGCCCAGCGGTAATCCGCAACGGAGCGGTCTAAGCCCGCGGTCAATGACTTAAGCTTTTTATCTTTGATAGACAGTAAGGTTAATTGGTTATTGACGTATGGTACTGGTGCGTTACCGCGACTAATAAACGCTAATTTATCACCTTTAGCAGAGAAGGTAGGGCTATATTCATATCCCGGCAAGTCTGTTAGCTGCGTTAGTGCTTGGCTCGCTAGGTTAACCTGGTATAAATCTGTTTCTGTAGTTCGGTATTCCCATTCAGGGTGTTGATCTGATGAGAAAACGATGTTTTGGTTATTTGGACTCCAAGCTAAAGGCCCTCGATGTTGAAAGTCCCCTTTGGTAAGCTGTCTTGGCGTACCGCCATTAGCTGGTAAGACAAAGACATGTCTGAAAGCAGGTTCAAGGTAGCCTCGTCCATCAGCTTGGTACCTGGCTTTTTCGAAAATTTTAACCGGCTCAGACCACTGGGCACCCTTTGGTTTACTTGGTAGTTTAACCGATTTTGCAAACTTAGATTTGCCTTGGGGAACATTCATGGTGAACGCAATTTGCTCCCCGTCAGATGACCATGTTATATCACTGATGGCTTTAGGCAGCTGAGTGAGTACAGCTTGCTTATCTTGTTCTACCCAATACACATGTAATTGGCGAGAGCCGCTGCTATTACTGGTAAATGCTATTTTACTACTATCAGGTGACCAGCGAGCTTGGCTGTAGCTATATTGATCCGCGAATAGTGGATAGTGACTTTTTTTCGCTATGTCATATAACCATAAAGTACGTTTTGGCACATCACGCATGATGTCATAGCTGCTGCGCTCATAAACAATTTTTTTGCCATCTGGGCTGATTTGTGTGCTTGCTGCATATTCAAGGGCAAAAATATCATCAGACTTAAATGTTGTGCTTGCTGAGCTGTCTGTAGCTGCTAAGGCAAGCATCACGCCACTGAGGGCGAGAGAAGTGATTGGCTTCATAAGTAGAACTTTTATTTTTAATTTTCTCTACAGTAAATTTGAATCGTTTGATTAACAAGTATTATGAGATGGGCTGACCTAGCCTGTGGTCGAATGGAGGAGATGGGATGATTTAAATCAATAACATTACACTTTGGATTATTGCTAATTCTAAAGTATTGGTTATGTGATTCACTAGCTCTGATCTCATCAAAACCTAGGTGATAGTTGAAAGAGGAACACACTGAACCTTTTATCACTATTAAAAATACCACACTTTTTTGTTTTTTAATTAATCAATTATTCCGTGATGGGTAAAATAAGGGGTTAATTTATTTATTGATTTTTGGTTTTTTTGGGGTATTTTATTCCCACCATTTAGATGGTGTATTAATTTAATTAAATAAGGAAATTATTATGAAACTTAATCTTAAAACTAAAAAGCTAGCTAATTTATCTAATAAAGTCGTAACTCTGCAACTGACAGAGAAAGTCGCAGGTGGTGCGGCCGTAACAGGTTGTTACTTTCCATGCAAACCACAAACGAATACAGGCAAATAAGCGCGTGCTGATCAACACGCATTAAAGTGAGGTGCGCTGTGCGCACCTATTTATGAGGATGCCTTGTTCGCGCCATATAACTTTAACGCAGCTCTTGTGATATGTAGACCGCAGGGATGTGGCGTTCCATTAAAAATTCGGGAGATTGCACATCATTAAACCCAAATTGTCTATAAAGCGTATGCGCATCATGCGTTACCAGTGTAAAGCGTCTAAGTCCTTGTAATTTAGGATGTGTTACTACAGCGTCTAGCAGCTGTTTGCTATGCCCAATTCCTCTAAACGGCTCCAAAACAAAAACATCGAGTAGATTTGCAAATGTTGCGCAATCTGTGACGACACGGGCAAATGCAATGAGCTGGTTGTTTTGTACCAGTGCAAAACACAGCGAATTGTCGATGGCTGTTTGTAGCCTTTCTGCGGTTATGCCCTTACTCCAGTAGCTTCGCTCTGACAAAAATGCGTGAGCTTGTTTGAATTGTGATGGCGAAAGTCGATTGACGAGCTGCATCTTTAAACTCCTATTGCGCACTGAGGTGGATAAGTGGAAGGCAAGCGAGTAATAGACTGGCCATTGCATAGTTAAAACGCTGCATATGAGCGGGGTTTTGTAATTTGTTACTGAGTACTTTGCCAAAATAAATCCAGCTTAAACCACTGCCAAGGGCCACGATGTTGAACACCACAACACCGAGTATGGCTGAGTGCCAATAATATTCTCCAGGGAGTGTCAAAGCGGTCGTCAATGATAGTAAGGTCGCCATCGATTTTGGGTTAATAAGCTGAAAGAGCGCACCTTGCATAAATGAAAGCGGCTGTGCTTGCTGTTGTTTTTGTGAGGATTTGGTGTGCTTAAATGCAATTTTACAGGCCAGATATACGATATAGCCACTCGCCAACAGCTTAAAAGTAAAGTGTAAAGGCGGTATGGCCAGCACCAAGTGACCCAGCCCCATCAGCATCATAATGTGAATGATGGTCATTCCTGCTCGGATCCCGACAATATGAGGAAGTGTTTTTTTAATGCCAAATTTTGACCCAGAATATGTCAGTAAAATAGTATTTGGCCCGGGTGTAATTGAAGCGGTGAAACTGAAGAGTATCAGCGCAGGTAACAGTGTTGATAGTTCAATTAATGGCAAAATAACCTCCTAGATTGTATTGATACAATTATTGCTTTTTGTTCTATGTACAAGTATTGTCATAACTACAGATAGGCATCAATTTATTTATTGTTATGGGTACAATTATGCTCCTTAGCAAAGAGTAGTACCTACGCTTAGCTGCTTCGAAGCCAAGATACATGGCGTCAGCTGAACTGATTGAGCAGGCGATTGAGCATAAACAGCTCGCATATGATCAGCGTCTTCTTGCGCAAAGAGTCTTTGCTGCTCTCTTGCAGATCACCCATGACGCGGTGACAAGCGCTTATGATTTATTGGAGCTGCGCGGATATGTTCGAGCAAAATTAGTCTCTGGCACTTATGTGTTACAGGAAAATAAGCGCGTGCCGATTGACACGCATTAAATTGAGGTGCGCTGTGCGCACTTATTTATGAGGTTGCCTTGTACGCAGCAGGGGGGTGGCGCTCCATTAAGTACTCAGGAGATTGCACATCATCAAACCCAAATTGTCTATAAAGCGTATGCGCATCATGCGTTACCAGTGTAAAGCGTCTAAGTCCTTGTAATTTAGGATGTGTTACCACAGCGTCTAGCAGCTGTTTGCCATGACCCATTCCTCTAAATGGCTCCAAAACAAAAACATCGAGCAGATTTGCAAATGTTGCGTAGTCTGTGACGACACGGGCAAATGCAATGAGCTGATTTTTTTGTACCAGTGCAAAACACAGCGAATTATCGATGGCTGCTTGTAACCTTTCTGCGGTTATGCCCTTACTCCAATAGCTCCGCTCTGACAAAAATGCATGAACTTGTTTGAATTGTGATTGCGAAAGTTGATTGATGAGCTGCATCTTTAAACTCCTATTGAGAACTTAAGTGGATAAGTGGAAGGCAAGCGAGTAACAGGCTGGCCATTGCATAGTTAAAACGCTGCATATGAGTGGGGTTTTGTAATTTTTTACTGAGCACTTTGCCAAAATAGATCCAGCTTAAACCACTGCCAAGGGCCACGATGTTGAACACCACAACACCGAGTATGGCTGAGTGCCAATAATAATCACCAGGAAGTGTCAAAGCCGTCGTCAATGATAGTATGGTTGCTATCGATTTTGGGTTAATAAGCTGAAAGAGTGCACCTTGTATAAATGTAAGCGGGTGTGCTTGCTGTTGTTTTTGTGAAGATTTGGTGTGCTTAAATGCAATTTTATAGGCCAGATATACGATATAGCCACTCGCCAACAGTTTAAAGATAAAGTGTAAAGGCGGTATGGTCAGCACCAAGTGACCCAACCCCAATAGCATCATAATGTGAATGATGGTCATCCCTGCTAGGAGCCCAACAATATGAGGGAGTGTCTTTTTAATGCCAAATTTTGATCCAGAATATGTCAGTAAAATAGTATTTGGCCCGGGTGTAATTGTAGCGGTGAAACTGAAGAGTATCAGCGCAGGTAACAGTGTTGATAGTTCAATCAATGGCAAAATAACCCCCCCCCTTTAATTGTATTGATACAATAGTTGCTTTTTTTTCCGTATTTAATTATTGTCATAACTACAAATAGGCATCAATTTATTTATTGTTATGGATACAATTTGGCACTCTAGTAAAGATCAATTCCTACGCTTAGCTGCTTCGCAACCAAAATACATGGCGTTAGCTGAACTCATTGAGCAGGCGATTGAGCATAAACAGCTCGCATATGATCAGCGTCTTCCTGCGCAAAGAGTCCTTGCTGATCTCTTGCATATCACCCATGGCACGGTGACAAGAGCTTATGATTTATTGGAGCAGCGTGGATATGTTCGAGCAAAATTAGGGGCAGGCACTTATGTGTCAAAAAATAACAGCTTGCACCACGACATGCAGATAAGCGATTTGGCAGCCAGTGTTCAGCCTTTAATGGGTCAAGAAAGCATCATAGCGAGAGCAATGCAGTCTCTGTCGCAAAGCCAAACGGAGCTTGGGGAGCTACTGACATACAAATTGAATGGTCTACCTAGGCATCAAAAATTTTATCGGGATTGGCTATTGCAACGCGGCGTTGCCTGTGAGCAACACGAAGTTATCTTCACCCAAGGCGCGCAGCAGGGGATTTACAGCTGTTTATCAGCCTTGTGTGAACCTGGGGATCTCATCTTACATGAATCGCTCACGTATCCTGGTTTTTTTAGAGCATGCAAAAGCTTAAAGTTGCAATCACAAGGGGTGCCTGTCAATTCGCAAGGCATTGATTTGGACAAGCTTGAGTCTATTTGTCAAAGCAACATGGTCAAAGCGATTTATATTACCCCAAATTGTCAAAACCCAACTAATGTGCAATACAGTGACGAAACATTGCAAGCGATACTGGCATTGAGTCGTAAATATCATTTTTTTATTCTCGAAGATGATGTGAACTATTGCTTATCAGAAAACTGGCGCTTGCCATTGTGGCAACAAGCACCGGATCGTGTGTTTTATTTAGCTAGCTTCTCAAAATATTTTAGTGGCGGCCTGAGAACAGGTTATATGTTGGCACCTCTACTGTGGCAACAGCAGATCATTGCAACTGTGCATGCCCAATGCTGGTCTGTGTCTATGACAAACTTTGAGTTGATGATGCGCGCACTGCAAAGTAAAGAGTATCAGTATGTGCAAGTTAAATTAGAAGATGAGATCCGTTACAGACAAGCAGCGCTTGAAAAGACCCTGAACCGTTATGGCTTTGAAGCGGTGTTTTTTGGTTTGAATGTGTGTTGGTATCTACCAGCACATCTGAACATGCATTATGTCGCGGCGCAGTTTAAAGCTCAGCTAGTTGAGGTGCGTACACTGGATGTATTTGCCTCGCCAAATGAGGTGTGTGAGATAAATGGTATTCGCTTTACACTGGGTGGACCAACGACAAGAGCCGCCTTTGATGTTGCGATAACTCGCATTGATACCGTACTAAAAGAGCTGCTGATTCGTAATGATGTGGTGATATAAAAAGTTAGCCGACATATCGGCTAACTTACCAAGGCTAGTCTTGTTTTACGGCTGCAATTACAGAGACTTCTACCAATAACTCAGGTCTTGCCATGGCTGCTTGTACACAGGCTCTTGCTGGTGCGTGTCCCTCAGGCACCCATGCATCCCATACTTCATTCATTTGTGCAAAATATTGCATGTCACTGATATAAACTGTGGCGCTTAAAATATGTTTTCTGTCACTGTTCGCTTCTTCAAGAAGTGTATCAACCTTGTCTAACATGGTTTGTGTTTGCTCTTTGATCCCTTGCGTTGCGTCTTTACACACTTGGCCACACAGATAAATCGTATCATTATGTACCACAATTCGACTCATTCGCTGGTTGGTGTGTTTGCGAGTAATGCTCATGTTTTTACCCTCGGTAACGGGCAGACTAGCCGCCCTAATTTACTGACTGTTGCGAGGTGGCAAGGTTTAAGGAGTAAACAACTATTAGCCACCTAGCGGTTTATATGGCTATGATTATATGGTATGTCAGAGAGTTATTTAAGCACTAGAAATTGAATATTGTTAGGAAGTTATAAAAAGAGGTGCTATCAAGACCAAACGGAGTGCGCTGTTTGGTCTCATTCTATTACTGTTTTATCCGCAGTAACAGGTAGGGATATTGGTGGTTGCCGTTGTTTTGCATTTCGGTTCATCCGTTAGACACAAATATGGACCAAATGAAAAGTCTCTGCAAAATTGATCATGTGTGTATTGATAACCGCCAGCAATCGCGGGCGTTGCCTTTACAGGCAGTGACTTTGTATCTGCAGTTAGTGATTTGATCTTTTTCTTATTAAGCTTCAATTTCATTTTTTGACCTTTTCCTTAGTTTAAATGATTGGTTTGTCTAATATTTAGACGGCATTAAGCTATCGTGTAAGTAATAAATTTACAATGATTTATTTCATTTTTATTTCATTTTACGAGGCTTAGGCACAGAATAAGTCGTTATCTAGAAGGCGTGAATATGTAATGCGGGGACAAGGGGTGACCAGCTATTTTCGGCTGGTCAAATGTTTTAAAGGTATGTTTATACAGAAATCATTAATAAGCCAATGGCACAGATAATAGTCAAGCAGATAAAAATATTGGCGAGGTTACCTGTATCAGCTATCGGTTCAGGGACAAATTCAGGTTGGGGAATGTCTTGCTGCGTCATCCGGTAGTAAAACCCTTCACCATAATGTGCTTTTAAATCTTCTCGTGTAGTCCATTCAAGTTGCTCAGTCAGAAAAACCAGCACTTCACTGGAGACCATCTCTTTATCATTTTGGCAGGTTTTTTGGTGATTCAATACTTTATCAAATACCAGCGCTGCTAGGTCATTTCTCAAAGACACAACCCCGCAGGCAGGATGGTCAACCAGTAATTGCCATGAAGATACCTGAGTATGTCGATGTGCATTGCCAAGTAAATCCGTGAGTTCATCATTAAATTCGTTAAACAACGGATTGGCTAAGCTGTGATCAGATGGAGTAAAAGGCGCTACAAGGCTGTTTAAAATTGACTGGTATGCAGCATGGAGCGCAGATTCTCGCTCAGCGCGAATGTCATCTGATTCAGTACTTAAGTTTTCAAGTTTTTGTTGATACGCCGCTTCAATAGCTTGTTTATCTGAAGTGGGCGCCAATTCTAATTCATTCCAAGGATCTGTCGACACGGTTTAGCTCACCTTTATCAATCTGTTAGTTTACGCTGTCATAATTTATGACATTAAGACTACAGTCATGAGCTGAGTGTAGCAGACTCACCTTACTTTTCTAAACTAGAGGCGATGGGTTGTGTGGTGATTTTCGGTAAAACCACAAAACGAGCGTTAAATTAGGGGTGAATATAGATGGTTTGCTTGTCACATTGTGACCGCACACAAGCCGATATTGTTGTCTCGCCCAAATATTGGTCGAGTGTGATTTCTGGTTTCGCGATGGGCTTATGGTTGATAAACCAGCTTACCTGATCTGTGTGCGTTGACTCTAATGGTAGCGCACCGATCTGCGAACGATAGTAATGCTGGCCGCTGCGAACTGATGTGATGGCAATGGTTTGGTGTGAAGCTGAATCTAAACGGTGAGAGTGTTTACTGCCCAGCCAGTGGTTGAGTTTTTCTGGCCAGCTGAGTGTGGTCGTGAAGTCGCCATAAATATCCATACTTGGCGGGGTCATGTGGTCAATGGTCATTGCTTGATGTTGCGAGTCACATTGCTCTTGTGGAATATGTGCAAGCGCTAAACCACTAGGCCAGCAAATCAGCGTGTGGGTGACAGAGCTAGGTTGGGCGAGCTGTTGGCGGTCAGGGGGCAACAAGTCAAATGCGTCGAACATCAAAGGCGCGGCTTGTGTGGCACCTAAGTAGCCAAGCATGGGGCTTGCATCTGGGCGACCAACCCAGACCGCCACGGTATAATCATGGCTCACGCCAACAGCCCAAAAGTCGCGATAGCCGTAACTGGTACCAGTTTTCCATGCTATTTTACGGCGTACTGATGGTACGACACGATCAGGCGCGCTCTGTGCACTGAGCATTTGAAACGTTATCCAGCTACTTTGCGGGCTTAATATTTGCTTGCTGGTTATGTCGTTTGGCTCATTGCTGAGTATTTTTAATGGGGCGACGTGCCCTTGACTGGCCAATGCACGATATAATTTGGCCAGTGTTAATAATTGCGTGCCCGTCCCCCCTAATCCAACAGATAAGTTAGCATGTTTATGGGCGAGGTGAATGCCTGCACTGGCAAGATTTTGCTCAAAGCGCGCAGGCGTGATGCGATTGAGAAGTTGAATTGCTGGCACATTTAACGATTGCTGCAATGCGCGCTGAGCACTGATAGGTCCACTAAAAGTGCCATTTAGGTTTTGCGGCTTATAACCATCAAAATCAGCAGGAATGTCACTTAATAAGCTTTGACTATGAATAAGGCCTAAATCTAACGCTTGCGCATAGATAAAGGGTTTCAGAGTTGACCCTGGAGAGCGTGTTGCACGTGCCATATCAACGTGGGCAAAGCGGCTCATATCGCTGAAATCAACGGAGCCTTGGTATGCGCGGATCTCAGCACTGGGATTATGCAAAATGACCAATGCGGCAGATGCTTTATGCGGTAAGCGTTGACTGGTTTGTTGCAGCAGCGATGACAAACGTTTTTGTAAGGCATAATCTATTGTGGTGTGCAGTTTATGCGCATTTGGATAGCGCACTTTTAAATAGCGGCTTAGCAGAGGAGCAAGCGCTACAGGCCTATTCGGTTGAAGATTCATCTGCTCCTTTACCATTAGGCTGTGCTGCTCAGTATTGATTAAGCCTCCTTGATAGAGGCGTGTTAGTACTTTATTGCGCATCGCGATTGCACGTATAGGATATTTATCAGGACGGTATTGTGAGGGCTTTTGCGGTAGTACAACCAGCAAGGCGGCCTCATTTTTCGTGAGTAACCGTGGAGATTTTCCAAAATACTTATTGGCCGCTGCTGCAACGCCCTCAATATTGCCGCCAAATGGGGCTAAATTGAGGTAAAAGGTGAGTATCTCCTCTTTGCTGTAATGCCACTCAAGTTGTATTGCTCTGGCGATTTGGTTCAGCTTTCCTGTAATGGTTCTTGAATGTGGGTCGATAAGGCGTGCAACCTGCATGGTCAAAGTTGAGCCACCTGATATCACCCGACCATATCGGATCCATTGCCCAGCTGCGCGTAATAATGAAAACGGATTCACGCCATAGTGACGATAAAACCAGCGGTCTTCATAGTGTAGTAAAGCTTGTAAATAAAATGGGTGAACCTCTTTGGGCGTGATGTGATAGCGATGCACACCTTGCTTGTCGCCAAAAGAGCGCAAAGTTTGCTGGTTGCTTGCCGTGATGAGGGTTGCAGGACCATCTGGGTAAATAGGGGGTAATGGGTTATTGGTATGCCAAACAATCGCACTCATCACAATAAGTAGGCAAGTATAGGCTGCAATGAGTAATGTTTTTTTAAAGGTCATTTGGCATCATTAGTTGGTAGTGGTAAGCGCCCATATCAGGGCGCTTGAAGTTATCTTTCGATAGTGAGTGTAGATGGGAATTGACTATAGAGCACATGTTTTTGCGGTCTGTACATTGATTCCATGAAACTTGGCGGGTTGGCATAAGTGCCCGGTACTTCTGCACGCAACAAGTAGGCAAATTGCTGCCTTGGTCTATCATCACTGTACCTATGATACTGCTGGCGTGGTTTTAAATCCGTGACTGCGACATATCTATCATGGCGATATTCTTGGTGCTCAATGTGGCTCAGTACTACGCCTTCAGGGAGCAATTTTTGAATATCTAAATCTTGCAGCAAAGCGGGGTTTTCAAGTACAAATCCTGCAGGGATCCTATCTACAATCATGGCATCATGAATGCGTTCTTTACTTTCCACATCGAGTACCACTAGGACTCGATCACCTACTTTTAAAGACACTTGCTCATCAATAGGCTTGCCTTCAAGCGTAAACCAGCGCCTTAAGAAATGTTTCATTTTAACGGTATTAAAAGGGTTAATTTGGTTGGCGATTGCAGGGTTAAAATCTAGGTAACCGGTATGCAACTGCTGCACATGTAAAGGGCTATCGGTGGTATTTTCTAACACGAGCCCGGCTGTAAGTGGGTGCGTTAATAGACCTTGATGCTCAATTGTATTGTCATTGATCACGACGCTCAGTGGTTGTTTATTTTGCTCATCAATGGCAATCGCCGAGCGTAATAATGCCGCTTGTTCCTGTGTACTGAGCCATTGCTTATCGATGGCGAGCACAGGTAAAGAGGTTGCCAGTGTATTTGCAATACGACGTGCTTTGCTTTGTATACCTCTTAATTGCGCTATCTGATTCAAAGCGATAATAGCCATGGCATCATCACGCACTTGGCTGCCATAATCGTAAATATAGTCGTCGACTCTGGTTTGCGTATCAAATTGGTTGAGTAGTGCAGATGCTTGTGCAATAGCGCCAGTATTGGCTAGTGCAGCGGCAAATTGTATCAAACTCAATTTTGATGGGAATGTACTGATTTGCAGTGCTTCGAGGTCACTGTAACTGAGTTTTCCAAGGCTACTCGATAGGTAGGCCGCGTAAGTCGTTGCGGCTATGGCGGCCTCGGGTTTTGAGGTCAAAGTATTTACAAAATCGCCCCTTGCGTAGCGTAATACGCGATATTGGGCTTCTTGAAGCATGTCTCTTGGCACAATTTCTGGGTATTGTGCACTAACTTGAGTAAGAAAATCAGTGATATAAACGCTCAGCCAAGGAGACTCTTGGCTGTAGCTGCCCCACGTGCCAAATCCGCCAGTGGTCTTCTGCATGGTTTTTAATCGGCTCACAGCGGCACTGAGGTAGTCTTTGCTATTGGTTAATTTGCTACTTTGTTGCAGCGCGCTTTGCTGAAATTTATCAAGCTGCGGGTTCTGTAAAATAAAGGGCCATGCCTTACTGGTGGTTTGCTCAGCGCATCCGTATGGGTAGCTATGCAGACCTGATGCAAATTGCGCAATATTAAGAATGGGGGTATGGCTGATGAGCAGTTTTCCTTCTTTGCCGCCAATGACTTTGAGGCCATCCCAATTGGATATATCTGCCGTTAAGGTCTCATTCGGCTGTAATTGCGTGTTTTTAGCTTGGGTTACCCAGGGCTCGATGTAGCCAACAGGCACGCGCCAACTGCGCGTCACATCTAAGTTGCCCCCAGTGACATGGAGGGTAAATGTCGCGATGCCATCTGGATTATTAGCTTGGGTATGAATGGTCGCTGTTTTGCTCCAATGTTGCCCCTCATCTAATGTCACAGTATGCGTCGTTTGCTCTGCAATTGTCACATGATTATCAACGCTGAGCGCCACATCAAATGTTTGAGCCTGACCAGTGAGGTTATGAATATCCAATGTGACCGATGACGCATCACCTGGCACCAAAAAACGTGGCACACTGAGCTCTGCCACCAGTGGCATTCGGATGATTTGATCTTGTACTAGCTGACCTACTTGGCTGTCGTTAAATGCGGTAACAATAAGTTGCGCTTGTCCGTTATAGTCTGGCAGTGTGAGCTCAACGAGGGCTTTACCTTGTTCTAATCGCACAGGTCGTGACATCAATTGAATGGTTTTACTTTCGACTAAGTCATCGTTCCGGTTGGTATTGTTTTCAACACTGTCACTACCAAATCTGGATTGTGCAAACGGGTTAGGGCGCGGATCGTATTGCCGAGAGTAGAGATCGATTATGTCGCCACTGTAGCGGCGCTGTGCGAAAAAGTAATCAAACGGGTTTTCTGGCTTAAAGCGACTGAGGTTAATGATCCCTTTGTCAACCATAGAGACGGTTACCCAAGTTGCCCCATGATCTGTTAATCCTTTTGCTGTCACTGGGATTTGTAATTTTTGCAGTGGCTCAACATGATCTGGGAGGTCGACTTTTAACTGGATCTGACGCGCACTTCTTTCTAGAGGAAGTGGTATTACGCCTAAATAGCGTTTAGGTGCTCCTTGCTGCTGACCAAATACGGTGGCAGTGACATAGAGATCATGGCGACTCGGTAGCTTGTTAAGTGGAATGGCAACTTGGCTTTGGCCTTTTTTTACTGCAAGCTTTTGTGACCAAATGACTTTATCGGACTCAAGGGTCACCATGAGTTCGCCACTGATGGGTGAGCTCAGAGTCAGTGCAGCTTGTTCACCTGTATTGTAAGCTTTTTTATTGAGAGTGAGTTGCAGATGCTCTGGCTTAACAGCATATTGGCCATAACCGCGATACCAGCCTGCATAGAATTCATAGTGAGTTTTACTCCCTGTATTTAGATCTGTGGCTTCAAGGCGGTAATTTCCCCATTTAACCGGTAGTTCGATGTGAGCGATATCGGCATTTAAATCAATAACACTTTGTTGCTCCTGTCGCCACCTATCTTGCTTTTTGCGCTGCCACCCGATGCCTTCTTCGTACATCCAGTAGTAGTTGCCTTGATCATAGTAAAGCTCTAATTTGACGCTACCAGTAGAAAGAGTTTGGCCATCTGCGGAGAGTAGAGCGATTTCAAAGCCTGCATCAGAGCTGTATTTAACATTTTTGCTTAGCGGTTTGATCCCTGGAATTGTACTTTTTCGCCAGCTAGTGAATGTGCTTGTGCGCTGCACAGCTGCGCCACCGGCTTCTTGCAGCGCAATAAATACTTGGGTCTTTACAGGGCTTTTAATTTGTTCCGCACGGGGGGGGCTTATTTTAACTTGTGCCTCGCCTTGCTCAGAGAGCCGTTTATTTTCCAGCGACTTATAACGACCAGATAAATAAAAATCTTGGCCGACAACAAAGGCTTTGTAAGGGCCGGTAAAGTGCCTTATTGGCTGATGGCTTACGTCTGTTTTAAATGTATTTCCCGCAGCTGGACTGCCAAATAAATATTTACCATTTAATGTGAGGGTATTTTCTTGTCCAGCGAAAACAAAGGGGGCCTGTTCTGTTACCTTAAGATCCATACGCTCAGGCACGAACTCTTCCAATTGAAAGGTCATCTCAGCGATAAAGTTGCGGGCACTTGGGTCAAGTTTAACGCCAACCGTGTAACGACCTGTTGGCCAGTCATTGGCGGTTTTGAGTGATTTGCTGAAAAAACCAGCTTCTTGAGCTTGCAAAGTTTCTGTGAGGATTTGCTCTTGGCGTGAATTTTTGACCGATAGGGTCAGTGTCTCAATACTGGTTTTATGGCCATCAAAGTCGCGCAGTAAGATATTGATAGGCAGGCTGTCTCCAGGCCTTACGAGATCTCGGTTACTATAAATAAAGGCTTCGGTTTCTTGATATAAACGACCGCCAAGTTGATAGGCCGACAGATCAAGTGGCACTTCTTTAAGTGGTAAAATGGCCAAGTGAGGAGTGCTGTCTTCTTGTTCTAATTCAGCAATAACGATGTCGTTTTGCTCTAAGGTGACCGTAAAGTCGATGTTGCCTTGTGCATTTGTTGTGCCTTGACGTATGAGTTCGTGTTTACGATAAATACTGACTTTGGCACCTTTCGCGCTGCGGCCACTTTGTAAATAATTGACGCTGAATGTGGCATGATGCTTTTGTACTCTTGCTTGAATACCTAGCTCTGTCAGGAGCATATGCTTTGCTTGCAAGTCACCAAATTGACCAGCGGCTTTGAGTGTCACAATATACCATCCCGATGGTAAGTTTGTTGGAACAGGCAATTTCGCTGAGTGTATTTTATCTTCTTGTCCTGCTGGTAGGGTATAGCGGTCAGCAAAGACACTTTCGTAACTGTAACTCAACCTATCTAATGAACTTGGATAGATTTTGTCGTTCAAATAGTAACTTTGTAAAAAATCATGGGCGCTGGTGATATGTAAAATTTCGATATCGACTTCACGGGTATTTTTGTAACTAATAGGGATAGCTTGTGTGCTACTTTTTGGCACCAATGGTCCCGAACCAACAATTGCAATTTGAGGTGTTTGTCGTTTTTTAGACTCGGCTACAGCGGCGTGATGCCAGCCAATAGTGACAAATAATAAAGAGATGATTAACCAGCTGGTATACACACTCCTTGCGTTCATGACTTTCCCCTAACAATACTGATATTAAATAAGTTTACGTAACTTACATGAATATAGCGTGATTATCGTATTAATATCGTATACGAGTAAAGGATTAGTACAAAGTTATCAGTAATTTAGTGACTTTTAGCGCAAACTATATGCTGTATAGCGAAAATACTGGTGCCCGTGCGTCTAAATCATAAGAAAGAATGCATATCAGCCACATGTACAACTGGCTGATATGCTGATACGTTTTATGCAGCGACTAAAAAGTTAATGCGAGTAAGTAACTCTTGCGGTGCAGTGTCTTTTAAATCGTTTAAATACTCTTCAAATGGCGGGAAGTTAGCGAGCTCAAATTGGCTCTGGGGTAGCCATTGGCCGTATAACCAGTTGTAAGGTTTTTCCAGTTCAGTGTAATCACCTTTAAAGAGAATGCTGACAGTTTTTCCTGCAGGGATAGTCAGGCGCTCAAAATCATGCTGCTCTGGCAGCTTAGTTTTATCGACCGCAATGCAGGCCATAGATTTGAGGTTGGCATGAGGCACAGACTCAGGATCATCAAAGTAAATGCCAAAAAAGCGCGTATCTTGGTCAATTAAATTTGCTTTTGCGGCCATCACAGAAAGCTTTTCGAATGCTTGGCCAATTTGCATGTAATCACCGTGATGATTTAAGCCAATTAATTCAATAGATTCAATATTTTGTTGTTCAACTGTGTACATGGGGAGATACTCCTTCGAAGACGTTGGATACAACGCAGTAACCTCAGGCGTGGTATAAGCACGTCGCTGGCGATATTGATTCGGTGTTTCGCCATAGTGCTTAGTAAAGGCTCGGTTAAATGCCTCAACGCTGCCATAGCAAACTTGCTTGGCGATTTGCTGTTGGTTTAAGTCGCTGCGAACTAGATAAGTTGCCGCCTTCAGCATACGCATTCTTCTCACTGTGACATTGATTGTCTCTCCCGCATACTCACGATAAATACGATGAAAGTGATAAGCAGACATACAGGCTATATCTGCCAATGTATTCACATCAAGTTCTGAACCTGCATGCTCGTATAGATAGTCGATAACTCGGAGCATTCGGTCTTCGTAGTAATGTTGTGTACTTAACTTGTGTTTCATCTGTCGCTACTCGTTACGGTTAAGTGTTGCAATGCGTCTAGTTGATTTTGACGACATGGCTAAAGTAGCGCAAGTTGGATTGATAATGTTTGCGAATTTTGGCGATGAGGAAAAATAGGGGCCCGACATGGGAACCCCTCAGGAAGGATTACAAACGTGTGTTGAAAAACGGCAGCATATGGTGCTCTAGACGCTCAAGTGCTTTATCACTGTGACCACCCGGGAACACTTCAAAGTGAATGGGCACCTTGTTAGCCTGTGCTTTTTCTTTGAGTGCAAGGACACCTTCAGTGATCCAGATATAATCATCTTTGTCGCCCACATCGATGCGTACAGAGCTGAGCTGCTCAACAACAGCAGGGGTTGAATACAACTCTACTAGCTCTCCAAACCCTTTGAACCAAAGCGGCTTTTGAGATGCGTCAACGCTGTAATGCACACCAAAAGGTTGCCCTGAATGGCCTGCAAAGGCGCCTGAATAAGCCATTAAGTAAGCGCTGTAGCTATTTTCTTGACCATTGTTCCAAATCTCACGACCTTGGAAAGAGGCAAACTCAGCGTCCATCAGTGCTTTTGGATCTTTTGTGGTCGCGAGTTTTTGCTTAAATGCTTGGTAGCGTTTAATTGCTGCTTCTGAAGTTAGGTATGATTTAGCCATGCCTTTTTCATCAAACATGCCAGGGCTCAATGCGTATACATGTGAGAACAAGTCAGGGTATTTTGCTGCAAATCGAAGTGCACCTGTACCGCCCATTGAAAATCCTGCGATACCGCGATGCTTAGCTTGGGCTTTTGTGCGATAGGTACGATCTACCCAAGGTAATACTTCTTTGATGACGTAGTCGCTAAAATTACCATGGACTTCTGAGTTGACGTAAAAGCTGCCTCTGAGCGGTGTGTTACCTTCTAACATAACAATGATCATCTCCATGTTTTGGCCATTTTTTTTATGGTTTTCTAGCATGGGCTCAATGCGCGCACTGTATTTTACTGGCCAACTATAGGCGCCTAATAAATATAAAACAGGGTAGCGTTTGTCGCTCTCGTGGTAGCCGTCAGGCAAATAGATATGAATATCACGGGTACTTTTGGTACCAATTAAGCTGTTTTCCAATGCTTTTGAGTGAAAAGGTACGTTGATGATTTCGGCTTTAAGTGTACTACTGGTAAAAATAAGCAGTAAAAATATTAGTGTTTTCATTGTTATGACTCCTGCTGATAAAGCTTGCAGTTAAGTTACAATGTGCCTAAATTAATAACAAATATAAAAATAGATTGATTTATATGTAATGAATATAAATTGGATGGATATAAAAAAGCTCCACTATGTAGTGACTGTGGCACAGGAGCTCAGTTTTAGCCGAGCAGCATTGAAATTGCATATGTCTCAACCCCCTTTGAGTCAACAGATCCGGCAAATAGAAAGCCATTTAGGCATGGCTTTATTTGAGCGTTCAACCCGTTCGGTGAGCTTGACGCCTTTTGGGGTGACATTTGTTAAAAAAGCCCAGCGGGTACTCGCAGCGCATGCTGAGCTCGGTGAGTGTGTGCAAAGCTTTCAAACGGGTAAGCAGCAGCCGATTAAGCTGGGTTGTATTGGCTTAGCGTTTGAAGCCTTGGTGGCTAGTAAGATGGCTGTGCTATCTGCTCAATCCCCTAAATTAAATTTGGCATTGGAAGAGGGTACAAGTGCAGAGTTGGTAGCGCGATGCCAATCAGGACAACTACACGGGGCGATTATTCGCTTATTTGATCCGGAATTACCTGCAAGTGATATTCACTACTTATGTAGTGAGCAATATGTCTTTGCCTGTCCCAAGCAGTGGCAGCTAAACTTGACTAAGACATCGATAAAAACCTTTAGTGGCAAGCCATTTGTTCACTACCCAAAGGCATTACAGCCTAAATTATATGAGACGATAGCGGCGGCATTCACTCAGGCAAAGGCAACAATGAATGTTGTACAAGAAGTCAAAACCAAGTCAACGACGCTGTCTTTGGTGGCGGCGGGGATGGGGTTTGCGATAGTGCCTCAATCTATGCAGGGAAAATATGCATCTC
The DNA here is from genome assembly GCF_001625695.1 of Pseudoalteromonas luteoviolacea H33-S. Taxonomy (GTDB): domain Bacteria; phylum Pseudomonadota; class Gammaproteobacteria; order Enterobacterales; family Alteromonadaceae; genus Pseudoalteromonas; species Pseudoalteromonas luteoviolacea_B. Next base: position 227,525 of record NZ_AUXY01000035.1, on the reverse strand, counting down.
AAGTTGATTTTATTGAGATAACTGAGCACTTGCCGAGTGTGGACTACTTTCTCTATTGCCAAGATTGGCAAGTGCATGAGCGAATGACCTGTTTATATGAACTGCTCAGGACTTAATGCATTATTTAAAAAAGTCATCTTCGTTTTTCGCAAGCATTGCCTCGATGTCCTCAATGAGCGCTTGTGGATCGGGCTGAGCAAGATCTGTGCTTTGCACGGGACTAGAAATTTTATTGTTTTCTTCAGACCACTCACCTAAGTCGATAAGTTGACAGCGCTTAGAGCAAAATGGACGGTGCGGGCTTTGTGCCGACCAGATCACCTCTTTTTGACATGTTGGGCATTGGACAGCTGTTGGCATAATGGATACTCATGGTGTGATAGACCCGTATAGTTTACTGCTTTGCAGTAAACTATACCAGTGAGTCTGAACGCAATTAGTAGTTTGTGACGCGGTTGATCTCAGCTAAAGAAGTCACGCCGGATGCCGCTTTTCTCAAACCAGATTTACGTAGATTATCAAACCCTAATTTGTCAGCGAGTGCTGCAATCTCCAAAGAGTTCGCCCCCTCCATAATTTTGTGCGACATGTCAGGGGTAATTTTTACCACTTCATATACCCCGACACGGCCTTTATATCCGTCTGTGCAGTGGTCGCAGCCTTTGGGTGCATATAGCGTAAGGTCTTTAACTTGTTCTTCAGTAAAGCCTTGTTTGAGTAATTCTTCTTTTGGTAACTCTTCGGGCTCCTTGCACTTTGGACACAGGCGTCTTGCTAGACGCTGGGCGATAATTAAGCTTACAGAGCTGGCTACGTTATAGGCTGGTACACCCATATTAAGCAATCGTGTGAGTGTTTCTGGCGCTGAGTTGGTGTGCAGGGTACTCATTACTAAGTGACCTGTTTGGGCTGCTTTGATGGAGATCTCTGCTGTTTCCAGATCTCGGATCTCACCCACCATGACCACGTCAGGATCTTGTCGTAAAAATGCTTTAAGCGCGTTGGCAAAAGTCATATCTGCTTTTGTGTTTATCTGAACCTGGTTGATCCCTTCAAGGTTAATCTCAACCGGATCTTCCGCGGTACTGATATTACGCTCGGGCTTATTTAAAATATTGAGGCCAGTATAAAGCGATACGGTTTTACCAGAGCCTGTGGGGCCAGTCACTAATATCATGCCTTGTGGCTGCTCAAGGGCATTTAAATACAAATCTTTTTGTTCAGGTTCATAACCTAATACATCAATCCCCAATTTAGCGGCAGAGGAGTCTAGTATCCGCATTACGATTTTTTCACCCCACATGGTGGGCAGGGTACTGACACGAAAATCGATGCTTTTACGCTCGGATATTTTGAGCTTAATACGGCCATCTTGCGGCTTTCGTTTCTCAGCAATATCAAGATGAGACATAACCTTGATACGAGCAGATAAACGGCTAGCTAAGGTATTGGGTGGACTTGCCATCTCATGCAAAATACCATCGATACGAAAGCGCACCCGATATTTTTTCTCATAGGGTTCAAAGTGTAAGTCTGATGCCCCTTTTTTAATTGCATCCATGAGAATTTTATTGATGTAGACAATAATCGGCGCATCGTCTTTTTCTTCATCTTGCTGCTGTGACGGCGATTCATCTTCTATATCTAAACTGGCAAACTCTTTAAACTCGTCGTCACTGAGTGACAGGCCAGAGCTGGAGTCAAAGAGCTGATCTATTTTTTGTTCTAATAGCTTGTGATCAACAACCACGATTTCGCACTGTAATCCCGTGCTGAACTCAAAGTTTTCAAACGCACCATAATCGGTTGGATCTGAGGTCGCGATAAACAGTTTGCGATCTTTTTTGACTAAAGGAAGGAGGTAGTGTTGCCTGATCAACTTTTCTTTGATCAGATCTTTAGGCACATTTGCTACATCAAAACCATTGAGATCAAAGTATGGCACACGGAACAAATCAAGGCATTGTTCAGCTAATTCTTGCCCAGACATACCGCTACATAAGCAAATTAGCTCAGCAGTGGTTGTTGCCTCGGATTGCTTCGCCTTTATCTGATCTGGCGTAATTCTACCTAAGGTAATGAATTTTCTCAGTAATGGAGAGTGATGTTCCATAATGTCCTTTAATACTTCAACAGCTTACACAAATGTAGCAAATAATCAGCGACTGCGCTCACACAAAGCAAACGCAATTATAATCATTCTAGAGAATGATATAAAATTCAACAAATAAAGTGTTTAATTGGTTTTGGATGCGGTTAAAAAAGTTTGGTGTAAGTTATCCAGCTCAACTTGAACCTCGGTTAACGGTCGGTTGTTATCGATAATATAATCAGCTTTAAGGCACTTATCTTCCCGGCTCATTTGTGCGGCAATGATATTTTTGACTTGCTCTTGTGAGACCTTATCTCTAGCACTAGTACGTGCAATTTGAACGTCATTAGGTACATCAATTAATAATGTTTTATGACATAGCTTTTCTAAACCATTTTCAAACAATAAAGGGGCGCATAAAATGCAGTACGGGCTTGCAGCGTTTGCCAACTCTGAGAGCATCTGTGCTCGGATCAGAGGGTGTAATAACTCGTTGAGCCAGGTTTTTTCTGTTTCATCATTAAAAATGATATTGCGAAGTTTCGCTCTATCTAGGGTACCTTCAGATGATAAAATATTGCTGCCAAATCGCTCTACAATGCTTTTTAATCCCGTCGTTCCCGGCATCACGACTTCTCTTGCCACAATATCGGCATCAACTACATCAATGCCTAAACTTTCAAAATGGCGAGTCGCAGCTGTTTTTCCAGCACCAATGCCACCAGTGAGGCCCAATATCCAAGATGACATGTTATACCCCTAATAAATTCAAGTACCAGATTTTTAACGATTCACCATAAAATAGACATAACCAACCAGCAATGGCTAAGTAAGGTCCAAATGGAATAGGGGTGGCTTTGTTTTTGCCTTGCAAACTTAATTGAACGCTGCCTATAACAGCACCGACGACACTAGAAAGCAAAATAATGGTAATAATTGCTTCCCAGCCAAGTAACGCACCAAAAATGGCCAACAGTTTAAAGTCGCCATAACCCATACCTTCTTTACCGGTGAGTAATTTAAAGAGCCAGTACACACTCCATAAACTTAAGTACCCGAGGGCTGCGCCCCATAAAGCGTCGACAGGGGCTATGGTATAACCCAGAGCAGCACTTAATAAGGCGAGCCACAACATGGGCTGGGTGATTTGATCTGGGAGCAACATTTTATCAATATCAATGAAGATCAGCGCAATCAAGCCCCAAGTGATAAGGATATATAACAGCGAGATAGAAGTGGCACCAAAATGCCAAGCGACCCACAGTGAAGAGATGGCAGTCAGCATTTCTATACTTGGGTATCTCACTGAAATCGGCGTATCGCAGTATGCACAGCGGCCTTTTAAAAATAGCCAGCTCAGTATTGGAATATTGTGCTGTACTTTAATTTGCGTGTTACAACTGGGGCAGGTCGACCTTGGGGTGATTAAATTAAATGATTTAGAGTTGGCTTGTGCACTGTTGTCATCGGACTCGTGCTGCCCAAGAATGACCTTACATTCGGTTTTCCACTCGGTTTCCATCATGACTGGAAGGCGATAAATGACGACATTTAAAAAGCTGCCAATACAGGTGCTTACTAAGCCAACCGACAACAAAAAAAACCAAGGTTGTTGCTGCATTAAATGCCAAACATCTTGCATAGGAATACTCTTATTATTGTTAAACAGTGAGTTTGATTAGATAACGCTACCTAATTGGAATATAGGTAGGTACATGGCGATGATTAAACCACCTACTAAAACGCCTAGTATGGCCATAATGAGAGGCTCAAGCAAGGTAGATAAGCCATCAACAGCATCATCCACTTCTTGTTCATAAATACTGGCTACCTTGCCAAGCATGCTATCAAGTGCGCCAGACTCTTCACCAATGGCAACCATTTGTACCACCATATCTGGGAAGATTTTAGAGTTACGCATCGCCCAGTTCATTTGATTACCTGAGCTGACTTCACCTTTAATATCTAAAATGGCGTTTTTATATATTACATTACCAGCGGCACCAGCTGCCGAATCAAGTGCATCGACGAGGGGAACACCTGCTGCAAAGGTCGTTGAAAGCGTGCGCGCATATCGTGCAACGGCAGCTTTTCTTAAGATTTCGCCAATCACTGGGAGTCGCAAAATCATGCGGTCGTTGGCGTGTTTGACGTTTTTATTGCGAATGAGCATCTCTTTATATATGTATCCGCCACCGCCAATGGCGATTAACATGATCCACCAATACTCCTGCATAAACTCTGAAATACTGATCACTAAACGTGTAAATGCAGGGAGCTCAGCACCAAATCCGTTGAAGATGTCTTCAAACTGCGGTACCACAAAAATGAGTAGGATAGAGGTGACAATTAATGCCACAGTGATGACCGCGACAGGGTAAAACATGGCTTTTTTGATTTTTGATTTTAACGCTTCTGCTTTTTCTTTATAGAGGGCGACGCGGTCAAAAATCCGGTCCAAGGCACCTGATTGCTCACCAGATTGAATCAAATCACAATATAATTCATCAAAATAACGTGGATGGGCACGTAAGCTTTTTGCTAAAGGCTGCCCCGCTTTGACTTCATCAGCAATAGAGCCGACGAGCTTGCTGACACTCTTATTTTTTGCACCAGAGGCAATCATATCCAGAGATTGTACCAAAGACACACCCGCTGTCAGCATGGTCGCAATTTGCCGAGTCACAATCGAGATATCTTTTGCGGTAATCTTTTGTACGCTCTTCATGCCAAACAGGGGCTTTGGCTTGCGTTTTACTTTTGAGGGAGTAATGCCTTGTTTACGCAATTGGGCTTTGACGAGAGCAACACTGGTACCGGTCATCTCGCCTTCGAGCTTTTTGCCACGGGCACTGACACCTACCCAGACAAAGGTATCTATTTTTGCTGAATTATCTTTAGAGGAGAGAGCCATAAAACCTGTTTCATAAAATGAAAAAAGGGGCTGGCGAAAAAGCCAGACCCATAAGCGTGGTAAACCTTGTTAAGTTTAGCCGCTAGTTAGTTGCTGCTGATGCCGAGCATGTCGCAGGGAACCAATTCGGATTTACTGTACTACCTGTGTAGGTTGCAGCACAATCCCAAGAGTGAATGGAAAAGCCCGCAGTGAAATCGTCTGCATCAGCTTCTGTACTTGCTGCTGAATTTGGTGTTAACGTCAATGTGATGTCTGCTAAATCACTAGCTCCCGCGATCGTGATTTTACCCACAGCACTTACAGCTATTGATGCAACATAAGTGCTTTTTGATTTATCGGAAATATCGTCACATGTTCCAGGTGCTGTCGCCAGCTGTGCTCTTTCTTCTATACATGCTTTTGGCATGGTAGAAGATGCTAGCATTTCAGTGACTTTTGCCCGGTTAACATAATCTGTGTAAGCTGGCAGGGCTACTGCTGCTAAAATACCGATGATTGCAATTACAATCATTAGTTCTATAAGGGTAAAACCACCCTGTCGTTGTTGCGTCATGATGTGTCTCCTAAGGGATGTTAGACCCGGTGGCCGTGTTTACTTACACCAGGATTTTTTAAATTAGTTTAATGGCATTGGCCTAATTTGACTTAATTTAAAGTACAGGCTAAATGCAGTATGTACTTTTTGTAATTGTAAAGAATTAATCTATATCACTAATTTAATTCTTTTTTATTAAAAAAGTTTTGTAAATAAATGTCAATATCTAATTGACACATTTAGTTACATTTACATTACATGCTCGATTATATTATTCAAAGCGCATTGATAAATCGATGCTCTGCACGTGCTTAGTCAGCGCGCCACTTGAAATATAATCGACGCCTGCTTGTGCATACTGCGCCAAAATATCTAATGTCATATTACCCGACACTTCTAGTTTTGCTCTACCTGAGGTTAGTCTAACGGCGTTTTGAATGTCCTCAACGGTAAAATTGTCCAGCATAATGATGTCACTACCTGCATTTAAGGCCTGTTCAAGCTCATCTAGGTTTTCCACTTCCACTTCGACAGGCTTATCAGGGTGTGTACTTTTAGCCTGTGCGACAGCTTTATCAATACCACCACATGCGGCAATGTGATTTTCTTTAATTAAGAAGGCGTCAAATAAACCGATACGATGGTTTTTACCGCCACCACAGGTAACCGCATACTTTTGTAATGCTCTTAAACCTGGGATGGTTTTTCTGGTATCGAGTAGCTGCGTGTGGCTGCCATCAAGCGCTTTGACATAGTGCGCTGTGGTTGTTGCTGTGCCAGAGAGGGTTTGGACAAAGTTCAAAGCGGTACGCTCTGCGGTCAAAATTGCGCGAGCAGATCCCGTTGCGGTAAAAATACGTGAGTTTGCTTTTAATACATCGCCATCATTGACTAAAACAGTGACTTTAACGCTCGGATCTACCTGTTTAAAGACTTCTAAAATAAGGTCTTTACCACAAAATACACAGTCTTCTCTGGTGATCACATAAGCATTAGCTTGCTGTTGTTCAGGAATTAATGCTGCGGTGATATCACCTTGTGCAGCGGTTTGATGGTTAAGGTCTTCATCGAGTGCACTTTTAACAAGTTGCGAAATAAGTTCTGATTGCATAGGTAGATCATCATTGTTTTTACTACCTTAAATTCTACTTTGATTAACGCAATGAAACAATTTTCTTTAACAAAAGTCTGTATAGTTTTGCAAAATAAATTTGCCATAGTGCTTGGAAGAAATTCTTGTTATGGTAGATGCGATGCAATTTAAAATTAATTTTTATATGGAAAATCAACACCAATGGCTTAATTATGCCAATCAGAGGCTTTCACCGCATTATGATGAGCGACCCGTTAATTGTGATATTGATTTATTAGTCATTCATAATATTTCCCTACCAGCAGGTCATTTTGGCACTTCTTTCGTTGATGATTTGTTTATGGGGAGTATTAATTGTCACGCGCACGAAAGCTTTGCGTCTTTAGAAGGGGTTCGTGTTTCAGCGCATTGCTTTATTCGCAGAGATGGTTCGGTTAATCAATATGTACCCTTTTCGAAAAGAGCATGGCATGCGGGGGGGTCGAGTTTTGATGGGCGCCAAAGGTGTAATGATTTTAGTATTGGGATTGAGTTAGAAGGGACAGATAGCATTCCGTATACCCAAGCACAATATGAAGCATTGGTAAAAGTGAGCCAATCTATCATGACGCAATTTCCAAAGATAACGCCTCAGCGCATTGTCGGACATTGTGATATTGCCCCGACACGCAAAACCGACCCCGGTGAGGCATTTGATTGGCAGTACTATTTAAATTTATTACAACGTGAATTAAGAGTAATAGAGTAAAAATCATGATATTAATTTCGATATTAGTGGCATTGATCATTGAGCGCTTGGGTGCCAAGTCAACGCGTTGGCAGATTGACTACTATTTGGCGCATTATCAATCACTGAGTTATCAAAAAGGCGCGGGTGCTTGGTTATTTAAATCGAGTATTGGCGCTGTACTGTGGCTGATGTTACCTGCATTGTTAGTCGCATTTATATATAGTTTGTCTGATTTTGTTTTATGGCAGTTGGCACTCAATGTTATGGTCTTATTGGTGTGTTTTGGCTGCGCAAAATACCGTAAATCATATAAAGGGTATCTTAATGCCCTTGCTCGAGATGACAATGAAGCGGCAACCTTGTATGCCTTAAAGATGGGGCAGACTAGAACAGAAGATGAACCCAATGGGGAAACGTTTGGCCAGACATTGGCATGGATTAACTTTACACACTATTGTGCGGTGATGTTTTGGTTTGTGCTGCTTGGTGCACCAGGCGCAATTATGTACGCAGTTACCCGTGCGGTCGTTGAGGTGCTAAGAGACGAAGTTAACGGTGAACCTACAGACAGCGACAAAAGATGCATCGAACTGATGTCACCCCATGCACAGCGTTTTTCTTTGTTATTTCATTGTTTTAATTGGTTACCAGCTCGCCTTGCTGGGTTTGGTTATCTGATTATTGGCAACTTCTCAAAAGGCACGGGCAGTTGGCTCAAATACTTGTTAGATTTTAAAACTTGCAATCGCAAAGTGGTAACCGAAACGGCATTAGCGGCTGAGCAAATCGAACAGCAATACTTTGGCTGCACCTATGAAGCCGCTTGTATGATGCGTCTTGTTAAGCGCAATGTACTGTTTTACTTGTTCTTAGTCGCTGCGTTGACCCTATTCGCTGGACTCAATTAATTTTGAGACATGGCTGACTAAAAGTGTTTAGTCAGCCATTCTTTTTTGCGCTGCTGCATTTTTTCAATGAGATGTGGTTCCAAGTCCAATACTGGCATCATCACATCCGTCACATCGACGACATCACACACACCATTAACAGACCACAGTGCTTCTTCCAACCCTTTGGCTTTGTGCAGAGCATAGTGACTCACATAACGTAGTTCATTGGCTAAATGGTCCATATCAGGTCTGCCGGTCTTGGAGACATACAGGTGGCAAATAAACAACATGCCATTTTTAAGCGCTTTTTTAGCAAATAAAAACAGTTGCTCAATTGGCTCTCCAAAAGGAATACATTGAGATTTAACCCCATGATTTGGTTCATTGATTTGCTTTTCATCAAAATGAATGAAAAGGGTAAATCTGAGTGGTTTATCTTGACGTGACTTTTCTCTTAAAAGCTCGCTTAGAGGATCTGCAACATAGTTACTTGGGAACAGCTTATCAGGGAAGAGTAGTTCTTGACCGTTATGGTGTGCCAAATGAGGAAGCAAGATATTGTGCAGTGGTGACGGGTATAAGCCGTGTCCCACAGCGCCAATTTCCATGTGAGATGACTTTTTATGCAAATATAAGGGAAGCTGGCATATGCTTTTTGTAACCATATTTCTCAAAGCTGTAGAGAGTCCTGGTATTTTAGGAGCTTCTTCGCTTGGCTGCAGTTTATCTTTATTGTTTTCAATTAATGCGGTGAAAAACTCCATTGCGGTGTGTGTGACCCCCGCGACCTGCTTTACCTTGAGATTAATAATGGTTTTGGACTTACTAACTGCCATAATTTCATATCGCAGACCAGACAAGACATGTTGCTTGGTGATTTTTTGCAGATCAGGCAAGTCCAGCGTAACAAGATCGCCCTTTGTCACGTCAACAACTTGTTCGACTTCAATTTGCAGCCCCATGACGGAAAAATCTCTGGTATTCCCGCTCACGGAGAGTGTGTCTGAGATGTGTAAGGTGACACCTGTGCGGTATAAAAATCGTTTGTGAGATCTAAGGTTGACGTATTCTAAAGCGACTTTTTCTAGATGAGGTGGGTTTTTCGATTTGCCGTGACCAAACTCTTTTAAGCGATTAATGCTCTCCTGAGGATAGGATAATTTATTGCAATGTGATTTGTGTTCAGCGGTGGTAATTTCTGTAATTAGCATCAAATGGTGCACAGGCTGAATCATACCTTGAGCGCGAGGAGGCGGGCGCTTGTTGAGCTTCTCAACGTTTTTCCCTGCACTTTTTGGCAAAGATAATGGAATAAATGCATCTTCATGGTGGCTGGGCATGAGTTGTATTTTAAAAACACGCCAACTTTCTTTTTCGCTGCCAAATCCCAAGAATAAGTTTTTCAGTTCAGGTTGCTGATCTAGTTCCCAATCAAATGCCGAATAGAAGTATATTTTACCGCTATTTGAATGGGTAAATGTATAACAATAAGCCTCTTTCACAGGTGCCGATTGTAATAGCATCTTTTGTAAGCGTTTATTGTTAAATACGCTATACAAGCAAGAGGTTTTGCGTTCGTCCTCAAAGTAATAGTTAATAAACGCATTGTTTTCGTTGGTGAGCGTCATGCTAGGTAAAAGCATATTATTGATACGACTAAAAAAGACAAACAGCGAGCTTACTCTGGGTAAGTAATATTGCTCATAACCTTTGCACACCACCGCGTCCATGGTGTTGTCTAAATTAATTTTGTAGCGTCGTTTGTTACCATGAATAAAGCTTTCTAAAAACTCATCAAACCCAGAGTTATTTTCGACGAAAGTTCGCTTTAAGCGGACGTAATTGTAATCCGCATTAGACTCTTCTACTGCGACGACCTCATATTGAATACCTTCTTTCAATCCTAGTTCGAAATCTTGTTCTAACCCAACTAGACGAAGCGTGATTACATTTTTAGCCTGTACATGATAATTTTTACCCAGCTTTATTTTGGCACCGCTTAACGAAATATCTGAAGTACTTGCGGGAATAGTGGTGCCGCTTTTCAACTCAACCGTGATTTTGATTGAGTAGTTCATGCGCTCTTCTATGCGGCTTTCATAAGACGCGAAGCGGATCAATTGTGCTTCATGCTCATAAACGACTTCAGGCTTTACATCTTCTTGTTCCTGCGCATTCTTTTGCATGACTTTGTAATTGTTGTCAGTATGCATGACGGCTTCATAGACCGCCATTGTATAGCCCCCATGCTGAGCCACTTCGCGTTCAAATACGCTGATCGCTAGGTCATCCATGAAGTGCTGTTTGCCGTCATGTTCGTAGGGTTTAACATCTCCTGATACTTGCCCACGTAAATCAATGAAGCGCGCAACGGGTTGTGAGAGACGCGTCATCTCCATTTTTAGTAAAAATTGATCTGGTTTGCTCAGATGAGATGTTTTTTGTTTGAAGATAAAATCAAAATTTGGATCGCCTAAATCTCCTTTTAGGTCATTAATAAGGTCTTGATGTAATTCTAGTTTATCTTCACTCATAGCCGTTCGCAGTTTGTCCGTAGACAATGTCTCTTTGTTATTATTTCAGCCTTCGCCAATTTTATGTCAGTATAGCTACATTCTTAACTTATAAGCTTAACTGGGTTTTCCATTTAAGCAATAACTATGCCTTGATTTATATGGGAAAAAAGAAAACCGCATTTGTATGTAGTGATTGTGGAGCGGAATTTGCTCGTTGGCAAGGGCAATGTTCTGAATGTAAGGCCTGGAACACAGTAACAGAGTTTCGTGTCCCTTCTGTGAAAGCTGCGCCACGCAGTGCTGGGACCACTGGTTATGCAGGCGTTGTAGAAGCAAAAATACAGACATTAGATGAAGTAAACCTAGAATCTTTACCAAGATTTTCAACGGGTTTTAAAGAGTTTGATCGCGTTTTAGGTGGCGGGGTAGTGCCTGGCAGTGCCATCTTAATTGGTGGTGAGCCTGGGGCCGGTAAAAGTACACTGTTATTGCAGACGATGTGTTTGTTGGCGCAGTCGATGCCAACGTTATATGTCACTGGTGAAGAATCATTGCAGCAAGTTGCGATGCGGGCAAAGCGTTTAGGGCTGCCTACAGATAAATTGAAAACACTGGCGGAGACCAATGTTGAAACGATCTGTCAGTTAGCATTGAGAGAGAAGCCAGCCATCATGGTAATTGACTCTATTCAGGTTATGCATATGACTGATGTACAGTCAGCGCCGGGTAGTGTCTCTCAAGTACGAGAAAGTGCAGCTTATCTAACGCGCTTTGCGAAGCAAAACCAAGTGGCAATCATTATGGTTGGCCATGTAACCAAAGATGGCACACTGGCTGGGCCTAAAGTGCTAGAGCACTGCATTGACTGTTCAATATTACTTGAAGGCAGCAGCGATAGTCGTTTTCGGACATTGCGTGGGAATAAAAACCGCTTTGGTGCGGTGAATGAGCTTGGGGTTTTTGCAATGACGGGGCAGGGCCTCAAAGAAGTCAATAACCCGTCGGCTATATTCTTAAACCGAGGTGAGGAGCAAACACCGGGCTCGTTGGTTATGGTGATTTGGGAAGGTACTCGGCCGCTGTTGGTTGAGGTGCAAGCACTGGTTGATTACTCTCAGCTGGCTAATCCAAGGCGTGTCACCGTTGGTTTAGAACAAAACCGTCTAGCCATGCTACTGGCTGTTTTGCATCGTCATGGCGGCTTGCAGGTTGCAGATCAAGATGTTTTCGTCAATGTTGTAGGCGGTGTAAAAGTGAATGAAACAAGTGCTGATTTAGCCTTGATCACGGCATTGGTCTCGAGTTTTAAAAATTATGCATTGGATAAGCAGCTAGTCGTATTTGGCGAAGTTGGCTTAGGTGGTGAGATCCGCCCTGTGCCAAGTGGTCAAGAAAGGTTAAGAGAAGCGGCGAAACATGGCTTTAAACGTGCTATTGTACCAGTCGCTAATAAACCGAAAGAAGATATCGAAGGTATGGAAGTGATTGGTGTTTCCAGCTTAAACGATGCATTACAAGCGCTATTTTAAGGAATTACTATGAATAAAGCGGCTCTCACAGGTGTAGCACTTGCGGTTGCAGGTGGTGTGATTGGTGTTAACTGGTATGCAAACAAAACTGCCAGCGATGTTGTGGCACAGCAAGTAAAGCAGTTCTCAGAGCAAACAGGCTTTGCAGTAAACTATCAAAATGTTGATTACAGTTTGCTTAGCAATACCGTTGTATTGGAAAACATCTCGTTTAAAGAGCAAGACGGTGAGCACGCATTAATTGATATTGAGCGCTTTTCTCTTAAGGGCTACGAAGAAGGAAAAGTGAGCCCATTAACAGAGTTACAAATCACAGGCTTGTCTTTGGCTCGCGAATTAAAATCGGTTTCCGCCCCCGTAATGCCCAGTACGTTGCTCAATGCGAAATACAATTTGAATTCGACTATGCGTTATGAGGAGAGCACGGGCGACAGTCAATTTGATTTTGCCGTGTCAGCTGACCAAGTCGTGAATTTTGCGATGGATATTGCTTTATCAAATAGTAAAGACTTAATGGATTTACAAACTGATATTCAGCAGATGCATAGCCAAGGTGAGATGTCATTGGAAGCCGAATTACAAATGCAGAGTAAAATGCTCAGTGCATTGCAGTCGTTGCAACCCGTAGATATGTCTTTTTCATTAAAAAATGAAGGTGAGCTCAAAGCGTTAGTTGATGAATTATTAATGAAAAATGGTTTAGACCATGAGCAACTTAAAGCAACGCTTGCGATGCAATTGGCACATGTGCCTGCAAGTGAAAATGCCAAGCAGGCGATCCAGTCATTTGTTGCTGGGCTTTCGTTGTTAGAGATCAGCATGCAATTTCCAGAGGACACCAGCTTTATGCAATTGGGGATGCAGCTTCAGCCACTTGCTGGCAATCCACAAGCGCTAGAAGAGTTTCTTAAGCTGAAAATTGTGGGAAGATAACAAATCGCGAAAAGCAAAAAGGCGAGGTATACCTCGCCTTTTTTGTGTTTTAACTTTGTTTACTTGTCATTTAGAGCAAGCATGAGCTCTCGTTTACGCTCTAGTCTAACCAGCATCTGTTCAGCAAGTGGTTTAAACTTAGCAAGCTCTTGCTTAGGCAGTGGTAATGACTTCGGTAATTTAACCGTTCTTGGATTGCGGTGTGTACCGTCAACCAAAAATTCATAATGTAAATGAGGGCCTGTTACACGGCCTGTCGCACCCACAGTACCAATTTTTTGTCCCTGTTTAACTTTTTGTCCAGACTTTACATGTAGCTTATGCAAGTGAAGATACTTAGTCGTGTATTGGCTACCATGCTCAATAAACACATAATTACCGTTAAGGCGGTTAAAGCCAGCTTTGGTTACGCGACCATTACCCGCTGCGACTACTGGGGTACCTACTTTTGCTGCGTAATCAATGCCTCTGTGAGGGCGTACCTGCTTGGTAACAGGGTGTAGCCTGCGAGGGTTAAAATTAGAACTGATATATTTAAAATTCACTGGTGCGCGCAAGAAGGCTTTTTTCATACTGCGGCCTTCAGGTGTGTAAAACTCACCATTAGTATGCCTAATAGCCGTGTAGCGGTCACCTTGGTTCATAAATTCTGCGGCGATGATTTTTCCATTGCCAATTTCTTCACCATCCACATAGTGAGATTCATATACCAACGTAAAAGAGTCGCCTTTACGAATATCGTTGGCAAAGTCGACATCCCAACCAAAGATATTGGCAAAGTTCATGATTTGTCTTTGTGTTAGGCCTGCTGAAATACCCGCAGTCCAAAAGCTTGAGCGGATCTTTCCGCCTGCCGTTTTTTCACGAGTTTCAATTTCTTTACTGGTAATTTGCGTCGCGTACTGGCCGCTTTCGTTACGGGTGACGTAAAGCGTATCCGTTTTTGATAACACGTATTTGAGTTGAGCAAGGTTGCCCTGTGCATCACTTGCAAAGCTGAGTGTTTCACCAGGGTGGATTTTGGTCAGTTTGCGAGTTTCTTCATTGGTATTAACTAAGTTATGTAGAGTCTGGGCTGAATATCCTGCGCGTTTAAATAAAACAGCGAGGCTATCACCCGAGCGTACTTTATGATCTGCGTAATCGTAAGTTGTTGTGCTTTCTTGCTTTTCAGGCTTTTTAATCTCAGCGCTTAGCGTCGTTAATTGCTCAGGCTGTTGTTCTTCAACTTTGATTGGAAGTTCATAACGCTTGCCAACTTCCAATGCATCATCTTTATGATCTTTAGATGCAGTGGCTTTTTCTGAGGGCAGCAAGGCTATCCCAACCATCGCAGCTAGCAAGCCGACAATAAGCATTTTGTGTTTTTTGGGAAGCTTATTTACTGCAGGTACCATAACGTGCCTTTTTCGCTGTCAAGAAATTTTATGAATAATAGTGCAGCATATACGTAATAAAGCGTTAATACCAGTATTTTGTGCATTTAAACTCCGTGCAATATAGGCTAGAATCGAGCGATAAACTGAATATTGTGTTGGAGTGATAATGGTGGACATTGAAACTGCATTTGCTGAAATTAAGCGCGGTGCAGAAGACATATTGATTGAAGATGAACTGAAAGAGAAATTAAAGTCAGGGAAAAAGCTGCGTATTAAGGCAGGATTTGATCCAACAGCGCCTGATTTGCATTTAGGCCACACAGTACTAATTAATAAATTAAAAACTTTCCAAGATTTAGGTCATGAGGTCATTTTTTTAATTGGTGATTTTACCGGCATGATTGGTGACCCAACTGGTAAAAATGTCACTCGTAAGCCACTTACTCGTGAAGACGTACTTGCTAATGCAGAAACGTATAAAGAGCAGGTATTTAAAATTTTAAATCCTGAAAAAACGACGGTCGCGTTCAATTCTCAGTGGATGGAGAAATTGAGCAGTGCGGACATGATTAAGCTTGCATCACGTCAAACTGTGGCTCGTATGCTAGAGCGTGATGATTTTAAAAAGCGTTATGCTGGCGGTCAGGCAATTGCTATCCATGAATTCTTATACCCACTTGTTCAGGGTTGGGATTCTGTTGCATTAGAAGCGGATGTTGAGCTTGGTGGTACGGATCAACGCTTTAACCTATTGATGGGCCGAGAGTTACAAAAAGAAGAAGGTCAAAAGCCGCAAACAGTTCTGATGATGCCTCTGCTTGAAGGTACTGATGGTGTGCAAAAGATGTCAAAATCTCTAGGCAACTATATTGGTATCACAGATGCACCAACGGAAATGTTTGGTAAAGTCATGTCGATTTCTGATGATTTAATGTGGCGTTACTATGAGCTATTAAGTGCTAAGTCTTTGTCAGAGATTGAAGCGTTAAAAGAAGAAGTGACAGCTGGTCGTAACCCACGTGATATCAAAATTGATTTCGCAAAAGAAATGATTGCTCGCTTTCATAGTGAAGAAGACGCGCAAGCTGCTCATCAGGATTTCATTAAGCGTTTCCAGAAGAATGCATTGCCAGACGATATCCCTGAGGTATCAATTAGCATCGAAGGCGACACCACATTTATCGCTAATCTATTAAAAGAAGCAGGTCTTGTGGCGAGTACGTCAGAAGCCATGCGTATGATCAAACAAGGTGCGGTGAAGCTTAATGGTGAAGAGAAAATCACTGATACGAAGTTAGAAATCGCTAAAGGCAGCTGTGAGATTTACCAAGTTGGTAAACGCAAGTTTGCTAAAGTAACGGTAAACTAACTGTCAGGCTAGATAACCAAGTAGCGGCTGCTACTTGGTTATATCAAATTAATTGCAAACCAAATTAAAACTGTCAACCCCAACCAAAACAACCGTATACTGCCCAGCAGCTTAATCATTTGCTGTATATCATTTATCTCAGGCTGTCTATCACTACCAATTCGGATGTTGTCAAAACGCTCATGGTTGTAGAACCTCGGCCCCGCAAGCTGAACATTTAAGTTGGCTGAAAATAATGCGAGTACCCATCCTGAGTTTTTATTCGCATAATGCTGTGCATAGTGCTTTAGATAGTGATTTGTCTTCGAGAGGTTTTGTGTGAGCGCCATGATAAGGGTAAAGCCGCGAAGTGGCAGCCATTCTAAAATATAGATTACGCGTTGTACAGGTCGCATAAACGGGTGCTGTATGCTGAGCTGTTGTCGCCAACTGTGGTCGCATAGCAATAAAAGTTTGTAAACTAAAGCAAGGTAGGGCCCCGCAACAATATAAAAAATGAGGATCAGATAAAAGTGGCGTACTGTATTTAGTGCCAGAGAATCTAGGCTGGCTTTAATTATCCCGACCTCAGAGAGTTTGTCTGTATCTCTATTGACTATACTGGTTAAGAGTTGCTTTGCAGAGCCCTTTTGGCCTAGAGATAAAAGCTTTGCTATACGTTTGGCGCGTCCTTCAAAGTGAGTATCTAGGCACAAAAATAAGATGAGCCCGCCAAACCATTGAGGGTAAAAAGAAATATATGACAAAGCATAGAGTAAAACGACAAGCGTAATAATGGGTAAGGAGCAGGCCAGTACGCCGCTGAGGGTGTGGTGAGCGTCAGAATTTTTTTGCCGTACTACGCGTTTCGCTAGATTACTTGCAAGCAGAGAAAACACCGTATTAGGGTGATAGAGTTTAGATAGTTTTAAGCCAAATGCACATAAGGTAGCTAGGCAAAAGATAAGCAAGCCCTCTTGGGCTTGCAATAAAGCAAGTGTCACTTACAGAGTTACCTGTTGTAGCTCTTCAAGTAAAGCGACAACTAATTTTGAAGAGTTCACAGAAGCAACTTCTAAATATTCATCAAAAGACTGCGGTGACTCTTTGCCTGCAATATCAGACAGTGAGCGGATCACAACAAATGGCGTATTTAGTACGTGACATGCTTGTGCAATTGCTGCGCCTTCCATTTCCACGGCAAGCATGTTTGGGAAGTCTTGGCGGGTTTTTTCAATGCGCACTGGGTCGCACATAAATGAATCACCGGTACAAATTTGACCAACCATGGTTTGAATATCACCCAAAGCATGAATGCTTGCTTCAGATGCTTTGATTAGCGCAGGATGCGCTGCAAAGCCTGCTGGCATTTGTGGTACTTGTCCCATTTCATAGCCAAATGCAGTGACGTCAACATCATGATGACGAACTTCGCTTGAGATCACTACATCACCAACATTCAAAGAAGGCTCAAAACCACCGGCAGAACCTGTATTAATGACACAATCAGGTTCAAAGTTGTCGATAAGTAATGTTGTTGCTACTGTCGCGGCTACTTTACCTATGCCTGATTGTACAAGCGTTACTTCATGACCACCAAGTTCACCAGTATAAAATGTGAACCCACCTTTTGTAAGTGTTTTAGGAGATTGCATGGTGTTACGTAAAATTGTAACTTCTTGCTCCATCGCACCGATAATGCCAATCTTCATAATTAATCTCTTTGTATTTTATTTATTGCTCATTATATACATTCTTATTTTGAAAGCATTATATTGGTTGTAAAACAATGAAAGTCGCTGCTGAAATATCCAGCAGCGATTAGGGGGTTAGATTTCAGCAAGCTGTGTACTAGCTGCTTTTGCTTGAGATGGAGATAGAACAGCAGGTTTGTTGTTACGATTGCGTACTGGTTTGGTCTTGTCAGGTTTTTGACCTAGTTTAAATAAGATAGCTGCACGCACCTCAGGGCTTTTATAGCCAGACTTTATCTTCATCCTAATGTGCGGGATGCCTGCAGACTCTAATGCACCACTGACAAACCAGTCTTTTTGTGCCTTGTGGCCATTTTTATTTGAATTGTTTACCAGATCTACAGCTGCAACAATATTTAAAGTACTTTTGTCGACTAGGACATAGTCCAGTTGCTTGTTCTGTGCTTTTGTAATTGCAGAACGGCGTGCTTTTTTAGATAGACCAGGCTTGCATTCAATTACATCAACCAATTTTACTCGGCTAACAATTTTGTACCTATCACCGACTGCGCGTTCGAGAAGTTGTAAAAAAGACGCTTCGACAGTAGTAAAAACCGACTCTTTTCGATTAAACGGATAAGGATTGCCACCCACGTCGGTATATTTAGAAATTACGATAGAGGCAATAACTACGAGCGCTAAAATAGCTAAAAGTGTTAATTCCATAAATCACTCCACGACAACAATTTGACTTTGATAATTTATAAGCAAAGAGTGTGCCGAAAGTGATAAGGTGGCGTTAAAAACGATATTTAACGCCAGTTAGATGGTTAAGCTATGTAACCTTGCTCGACGCCTTTGACTGCATAGGCAACTGCATCGTGTGCATGCAGTGATTCGTAGTGATTAATTTTGACGTAAAAATCTCTGTAGTCTTGCTTATCAAGCAGTGCTTTGAGCTTTCTCGCTGCGTCCTCACAAAACATTAAGTTTTGACCATTTAGTCTTGCAAACTCTTGTTCGTCTTCTCTTTTAACTGCCGCTTGAACAGGCGTTTTAAGTTCTTGTTCTGCAATGTCAATTAAGCCCTTAATATCAAACTCTTTTACATCAGCTGGTAGTTGTACTTTGATATTAGCAATAGAGCGTTGTGAGTGTGGTGTGGCAAGGATCCCCTCAGTAGTACCAAGCCAAGCATGCACACTTTCATGGTCCAGTGGTTGACCAGCAAACTTTTCCTCAAATGCATTTTGGATAAGCTGCCTTGCTAGTGCTGCAGAGCAAGGGCAAGTGGATGAATAGGTGACATCAACGGCCAGTTCAATGCTAAGCGCTTGCTCTTTCATGGTGGCAGTGATAGTCACAGGATAGCTTTTCCAGCCTTGTTTGCCGCTTAATAATGAGGCTCTGCGCAAAGGCAGCTCGAAATTAAGGACAACTTTTGCCGCATTACTGAGATCTTTATGCGTTGTCACAAACTGGTCAAGCACAGCTGCTAATGTAGTTGGTGTCAGTGTTTGTTCACAAGAAAGTGTATCTAAAGCTAAAAACAACCGAGACATATGAATGCCCTTTGCATCAGGCTTGTCTAAACTGACAAAGGCATCGGCCTTAGCATTAACTGGGATCTCATTGAGGTCTTTACTCGCTAACTGCAGTGGGAGCTCGATATCCCCCATTCCTACCCATTCTAAAGTTCCTGTTTGCAGCGCATCTGCACTGTGCGCAATGTCCGGCATTGAAGTTGGCATTTAAACTCTCTTTAATCACGACATCAAAAATGCTTTTATATTACACTAAAACGAGTTTTTTTTCTGTGGATATTCTCATTTTGAATAAAGAAAATGTCATATATCGTGCAGTATTTGATACATTATCACATTTTTTGTAAGGTTAATTGTGTTCAGTTTTTTGCTAAGCATCTGAGACTTTTCAACAAAGTTACTCTCCTAGGTTGCTCGCATATGTGCTCAGCTGAGGTATAATAGCGGCGTTAACAAGGTGACTATTATTATGCTTGATTCTTCATTCGGGTCTTGGACTCGAATTCTTTCTAATTTGGTTCGAAAATACGGTGAGCGAAAAGCGGGTGCCATTGCTTATGTACTCGTTCTGGTCGCGTCATTGGTTTTATCCTGTATGTTCTTTTATGTGGCATTAGGTTCAGTAACACTTGTGAATGTGCTCTCTGTCGTTGTGTTTGCTGCGCTTACTTCGCCATTACTGATATCTGTTGCTGTATTTGCCATCCGTCAATTGGAAAGCTCAAAGGAATACTTAGAGTCTGCTACACAGCAGGAAAAACTTTTGAATCAGACTTTAAAAGATAATATTAATCGCCTTAACAATGAAATCGACGAGCGAAAAATGGCTCTACATGCCAAGCATCGTGCAATCGCAGAACTAAGAAATGAGATAACAGAACGGCGTAAAGCTGAGCAAGAGCTTGCGCAGCAAAGTATGTTACTAAGGTCAATTGTAGACTCCTCTCCAGATTTATTTTATTACCGAGATGAGCATGGTGTTTTCGCTGGGTGTAATAAGAAGTTTGAACAAGTCATCGGCATAGATAGTGAAGGGTTAATTGGTAAAACAGCAGACGAAATATTTGCCGATCAAGTAACGCCTAAAGTGCTTGAAACTGATACGCAAGTGAGTGCAACTCAGCAAACGCTGTCTTTGGATGTTGAGTACCCTGTAAGGGATGAAAACCGCTGGTTTGAAATGCGAAAACTTCCTTTTATCAACAATGAGGGAGAATATATCGGCTTGCTTGCATTTGGACGTGATATAACAAGCCGTAAAGAAGCAGAACAAGCGTTAGAAACAGCCTATAAGGATAAAGGAAAGTTTATCGCCACTTTGAGTCATGAGCTTAGAACGCCACTCAATGGTATTGTTGGCTTGACTAGAATGCTACTAGATACTGAGCTGACGCAGCAGCAAAAAAGTTGGTGTAATACTGTCTTTTCGAGCGCGGAAACGCTTGGGAATATTTTTAATGACATTATTGATTTAGATAAGATTGATAGAGAGCAATTAGATATTGCGACTGACAGCATTAATGTCTCTGATTTTATCAATGATGTAGTTAACTTCTCAGATTTGATCGCTGGACAAAAAGGGTTGGAATTTAAGATCCAACGATCAGGCGTTTTGGATGTCTATGCGCTTTTAGATCCAACTCGATTACGTCAAGTATTATGGAATCTTATCAATAACGCTGTGAAGTTTACACACCGTGGTAATGTGACCTTAGAGTGTCGTAGAGAAAATCGCGAAAGTGGACCTTGGCTATCTATGAGCATTATTGATACTGGGGTTGGTATATCAGCTGAGCAGCAAGATAAGATCTTTGATATGTATTATAAGGCACCAGATACAGAAGGTAATAATGCGATTGGTTCTGGTATTGGTTTGGCGGTAACCAAGGCGCTCGTCCAGGCTATGAAAGGCTCTATAACCGTTAGCAGCTTGCCTGGTCAGGGGAGTCGTTTTGATGTTGAAATCCCCTTAGAGCTATGTGCTGCGCCAAATCAGCAAAGTTATGCCGGAAGAGAGCTATATATACTGCTCGTTGAAGATGTTCCGCTTAACGCTGAAATTGCCACAAACCTTTTAGAGCAACGCGGGCATGAGGTCATCTGGGCTGAGACTGGTGAAGATGCGTTATCACTGGTACAGACAGAAGATGATTTGGATCTCATTTTATTAGATATGCAATTGCCTGACTTGAATGGCGACGAAGTAGCAAGACAGATCCGCGCGGATAGTCATTTTGATGCGCTGCCTATCGTGGCTTTAACTGCTAATGTCCGCAGTGCTGAGCAAGAGCTACAGGGGATCAGTATTCAAGGGGCGCTGGCAAAGCCAATCAACACCACTAAGCTTGATAAAATGTTGGCTGAGCTATTTGGCATAGATAGTGTCAAAGACGATGCCAATACACAGCAACAGAATACGATCGAAGTGTTAGAAATAGAGCGAAACTTGCTGGATATAGAAACGATCACTGACTTCGTTGCCTCAATGGGAGTCGATACCTTCAAACGCAGCTGTGAGCTTTTTGCTAAGCTTAACCCTACATATTGCGATGAGTTAAAAGAAGCAAATAAAGAGGGAGATGTGGCTGAGTACGGTTCGGTCGCACATAAATTAAAAGGCGCTGCGGGATCTGTTGGCCTCAAGTCTGTTCAACAACATGCCAAGGTCATGGAGACTGAATGTGAAGCTGTGGCTGGTGAAGTACGTGAACTTTGGGTAGAAGAATTGGAAGAATTAATAAGAGAAGGGCAGGCTGCCCTTCACTCATTAATTGCAAAACTCGCTGAAAACTCTTAGCGAACTATGGTTGAGTGCTATCGATTTTACCGATGAAACGGTAGCCTTCACCATGAATTGTGCTGATAAGCTCAGGTGTGTTACTGTCAGTTTCGAAGTGCTTACGAATACGACGAATAGTAACATCAACAGTACGATCGTTTGCACGTAGCTCACGCCCTGTCATGTGCTTGATAAGCTGTTCGCGGCTGAAAATGCGACCCGGAGAGTCAAGCATTAAGCGAAGAGCTCTATACTCACCTTTTGGTAGGCGCTTAGATTCACCTGTTGGTGAAGTCAAACAGCGACTGTTTTCATCAAGTTCCCACCCGTTGAAAGTGATAACACCATTGCTGTCGATAGCCGACTCTTCTGGTGTTGAACCTGTACGTGAAATTAAGTTACGTACACGAATAGTTAGTTCACGAGGGTTGAACGGTTTTGTGACGTAGTCATCAGCACCGATCTCTAAACCTAAGATTCTATCGACATCGTTATCACGACCTGTTAAGAAAATTAAGCCTACATTTTTTTTCTGGCGTAACTCACGAGCTAAGATTAAGCCGTTTCTACCAGGAAGGTTTATATCCATGATTACACAGTTGACATCGTCGTTTGCTGTCAATTTTTCATGCATATCATCGCCATCAATGGCTTCAATTACCTTATGACCTTCGGCTTCAAATAAACTAACGAGGTTCAGTCGAGTTACGTCTTCATCCTCAACAATTAGAATGACTGGCGTTTGCATTATTAATTAACCTTTTCGGAATGTTTTATTTACAAAAACTTCGGTGTTATATAATAAAACCGAATGTTAACGATTATAGGAGTATATTCAATTGTTAACAAGTAAAATCAGTTAGGATAGAACTTAGAAACTGCGAGTAGTCGAGAGAGCACTTTAAAATTGTGTTGTGCAACTTCTTGCCTGTTAATATATAACCGAATTTTACTCCCTTCTTGGACCAAGGAAGCAATCCCACCCCCTTCTAAAAATTCGATACTTTCGCCTACAGTCACCATATTTAAGGTAATTGTATCGGTCCAAGTGGATAGTATATCATCTTCCATTGTTTCATCAATGTATGTGATATCGCAGCGCTTGGAAAGTTCCCTAAACGGGTCGGAAATATTAACTTTTATTATATCTATCGGTTTACCACGTATTTTTAAGTTATTATTTTTATTTAAAATAGCACCTGGTCCATGAGTTAAATCATAAAAGCAAAATCGGGTTACTTGCTTATTTTTTTGTTCTGGAAAATCGATTAACTTTGCCATTTGATATAAAAAAGCTGAACGAATTTCATGAGGTGATTTTGCGTCAACATTTAAACTACAAAAAATAAAAATAAATGTAGCTATTAGGTACATTAATTTCATTAAATTACCCCTTTTAGAGGCAGGGTTATAATAAACTTAGTACCTTTTTTAATATCATCAGAAAGGGTTATAGTTCCACCTAAAGCTTGCGTGATTAAATTATAAACTAGGTGCATGCCCAACCCACTGCCGCCTTCTCCACGTTTGGTGGTGACAAATGGATCGAAGATACGTTTTTTTACTGCGTTAGATACGCCAACGCCATTATCTTGGTAGATAATTTCTAAAGATTGGCTATGTTGCTCAACATAAATGTGAATTTGGTTGTCTTTTAAATCTAAAAAACCATGAATAAGTGAGTTAGATAATAGTTGCTCAAAAACCTGTTGCAGCAAACCAGCTTTGGTTCTAACGGTCAGTTTTTCAGAGCAAGAGAGTTGCCAAGTGACATTTTTTATGTCGATTTCTGCGCGCATGCTGCTCACAATAGCCTGGAAAAGTTTGTTGATATTAACTTCTGAACTGACTTCTACATCTTGGCTGACCGCAACCTTTTTAAAGCTTGAGATAAGTTCTGCAGCGCGATTTAAATTACGGTAGATTAAATCTAAATTCTCAATACCATCATGAATAAAACGTTCTAATTGCTTTGATGTTAAGGTTTTTTGCTCAAAAGCTGCATTTATATCCGCAAGCTTATCTCGTAGTAGTGTTGAGCCAGTGACTCCTAGGCCAATAGGCGTATTTACCTCGTGGGCAACGCCTGCGACCATTTGGCCAAGCGAAGCCATTTTTTCATTTTCAACAATTTGATTTTGATACTGATGCATTCGCTCTAATGTATTCAGAAGCTCTTGGTTTGCCTCTCTGAGGGCGATAGTCCGTTGATTAACCTTTTCTTCTAAGTTTTGATTGAGCTGCTTTATTTCAAGCTTGTCAGCTTGATGACGTGCAAGTTGGTTTTGTGTCCGCGCGAGCATAATATTGAGGTTATTTGCCAACATGTTAACCTCTTCAATATCGCTTTTTGTTGCCCTTGCTGAATAATTATGGTTTTTAGAAACGTCTTGCAGCATTATCGATAGCGAGTCTATTGGATTGGCAATGCGCTTTTGGATTGCACGTGCAACGAATAATACCAATATGAGTACGATGAGAGTTAACGCAATGTCGACGAGTATCTTTTGATTTATATATTGTGATAGTCGCTCCAAGCCGCCTCTTACGTAGACATACCCCTCGACTTTTCCTTCGTATTCAACAGGAATGATCAGCTCAACGTAGTCTGTCGATACCTTCGGCTCTTTTAATGCTTCAATTTCGTTTACTTTCAGTGGTACTGGTGGTGTTTTACTCGCATTGTAACTGGTAAAAAAGACTGGCTTGTTGGTCACATCATCAATTGCATAAATATGAATGTTTTTAACCAATTCAACTTTGTTAAAGGATTTGAGGCGTTTTTCTTCTGTCTTTCTGTCATCAAAAATAAGGGTGATCTGGGCGTTAAAAGCGATGATTTCAGCAATCATTTGCAGCTTATTTACGATCAGCTTTTTTTGCTCTTTAACATCTAGGTAGGTTGAAATAGATATGGAGAGTGAGAGCGACAAAGCTGTTACTAACATAACAGCACTTATCAAAACTTTTCTTATACTTGTTTTTGTTGCGTGTTTTCCCATTGTGCGCTCATAAGTGGACCTCTTAACAGCTAACCTTAGTTTAGCAGCTTAGTTAAGTAAGTTAACAAAAAAGCAGACAATTCCCTTGAACTTATCGCTAACATTTAAATTGAAGGCACATTTGGTTAGCAGATATAGCAGAGTTTTATACTTTCTGTGCCTGATATACCGCGAACTTGGTATTTTTAATTTCTGTTTTAAAGTGCGCAAAGTGCTGCTCTATGATAGGGGGATATTTTAAAAAACTATTGGCAACGATCTGTAAATTAGCGCCTTTTTTCATCATATGCTTTGCATTTGCTAAAAACGTCTCAGCGATGCTGTAATCTGTGCTCAGGCCAGTGTGAAATGGAGGATTGCTGACAATCATATCAAATTTAGTTGTTACTTGCGTTAGTCCATCGCTCAGGATGAACTGTCCATTGTGCCCATTTAGTTTTAGAGTTTGCTCACTGGCATAAAGTGCCAGTGCACTGACATCTAAGCAGTACAGGGATAAATTGGGTTGCGCATTTAACATGAAGGTTGCTATCAAACCAGCGCCACAGCCAAAATCGAGTACATCACCTTTGTTTGGTATTGTTAAATGGTTAAGCAGTAACTCTGTACCAATATCAAGCTTGCCATGATTAAAGACGCCAGGCACGCTAATAGCATCAAAGTTTTGCTCTGCTACTTTAACGTTGAAAGTATGGTGGTAATTGGCAATATCAAAGCTGTCTTCTGCTATAAGATCGTTGAATTCGTATAAGATACAATGTTTAGCGCTGTCTAATTTATAACTAGCTTGTGCATATGGTTTAAGTTGCTTTTCAACCGATTTAACACCGCCTTTATTTTCTCCAACAACGAGTAACCGAGTCGCTTTCCCAAGGTTGGCCCTAATGTTAGTTAACATCATATTTGCCTCAGGCTTAGATTTTGGATAGTAATAAATCACCAAATCTAAGTTATCTATATTAGGCAAGCTATGGTTAACAAAGCTGGTCACGTTTTGATATTTGGTGGCAGCAAGGTGATCGGCGAAGTTATAACTAAAAGCGTAAATTTGCGCTGTTGGATTGACCTTGGCTAATTCAGACAAAAAACCATCATCGTTATGATTAATAACTAGAACTTTTTCGCCATGGAGTTCCTCTTCATTGCGAAGTAAAAGTAGGCTAGGGTTTGATAGTTTTTGCATTATGTATCTCAGGTAATTATCTAGTATCGATATGAAATGAAAGGGGCAATACAGCCCCTTGAAGAACATTATTAGGCTGTGCGCTCAAACATTAGGTCCCATACTCCGTGGCCCAGTCGATGGCCGCGTTGTTCAAACTTTGTAAGTGGTCTAAAGTCTGGTCTAGGTACATAGTCATTGTTTTCAGACTGGTTACTATAACCTTCTGCTTGTTGCATGACTTCCAACATATGCTCTGCATAGTTTTCCCAATCAGTTGCCATATGAAAGACGCCGCCTACTTTTAATTTAGCTCTGATCTTCTGTGCAAATTCGGTTTGTACAATACGACGTTTGTGGTGACGCTTTTTATGCCAAGGATCTGGGAAGAAGAGCTGTAATTTACTCAAGCTGCTATCAGGGATGCAATCAGCCAGCACTTCTACTGCATCGTGTTCATAAACACGTAGATTAGTTAGGCCATGTTCATCGGCTTCCATTAGACAAGCGCCAACGCCTGGGCGGTGAACTTCAATACCAATAAAGTTTTGGTCAGGGTTATTTTTAGCCATCTCAACTAGTGATTTACCCATACCAAAGCCAATTTCTACAACTACATCATTGTCGTTGCCAAATATTTCACTGAAGTTGAGTAGGCCTTGGCTGTGCTCAAGTCCAAGAGTTGGCCAGCACTTTTCTAGCGCTGCTGCTTGACCTTTAGTTAGGCGACCTTCACGTTTTACAAAGCTGCGCACTTTACGGATGTATTTACCTTCTTGCTCAGCCTGCTCTAGTGCTTGTTTACTCGATTCGTTCATTGTCATCATCTGCGGTGTAAAAATTGGGCGCACATTATCCCTGTTCACGCCGATAAGTACAAGTGCTTGACGTTTTTAAAAACCTTCTTACACTGGCGCGTGAAGCAAGTAGATTGAGAATAAAGATGCCCGTTGACCGTCAAACAGCAAATTGGTTTGCAACACAAGTTGTAGATTGGTACCACGTCCATGGCAGAAAAACATTGCCGTGGCAAATAGATAAAACCCCTTATAAAGTATGGGTGTCTGAAGTTATGTTACAGCAAACACAGGTTGTAACTGTGATCCCCTATTTTGAACGTTTTATGTCAAGGTTTCCGACAGTGATTGACTTGGCTGATGCAGATGAAGATGAAGTATTGCATCATTGGACTGGCTTGGGGTATTACGCGAGAGCTAGGAATTTACACAAAACAGCTAAAATTATTCGCGATAAATATCAGGGTAAGTTTCCTGAAACTTTTGAGCAAGTTGTAGACTTGCCAGGTATTGGACGTTCAACTGCAGGGGCCATATTGTCGCTTGCTTTGGGACAGCATCACTCTATATTAGATGGCAATGTCAAAAGGGTATTAGCACGCTTTTTTATGGTAGAAGGTTGGTACGGGGTTAAGAAGGTTGAGAACCACTTATGGGATCTGACCAACGCGGTTACGCCCTCTGGTGATGTTCGTGAGTTTAACCAAGCGATGATGGACTTGGGAGCAAGCCTTTGTTCTCGCTCTAGGTTTCAATGTGAACAGTGCCCGTTGGTCGATAGGTGCATGGCTCACAAAAGCAACCGGGTAAAAGAGTTCCCTAATTCTAAGCCTAAAAAAGAAAAACCTAAAAAAACAGCTTATCATTTGATGGTCAAAGTCGGTGATAAAGTATTGATGGAAAAACGTCCTAATAGTGGTATTTGGGGTGGGTTATTTGGGTTCTTTGAATTTAATGATTTAACCGAGTTGGAGGCGTTTTTAATTCAGCAAGGGATTGATGTGACAACGCGCACTTTAGAACCATTCGTTCATATTTTTACTCACTTTGAGCTAACAATAAACCCTATTTGTGTTGAGCTTCAACAAATTCCTGATTGTGTCCATGATAATCAATTGCTTTGGTATGATGTTAATCATCCTCCTGAGGTAGGGCTGGCGGCACCAACGAAAAAGTTAGTTAAAGTATTAAAGGCAATGGGGTAAACTGTTCTCATCAAAAAGAAAGAGAATAGGTGAGAAAATGGCACGTACAGTTTTTTGTCAGAAATTAAACAAAGAAGCGCCAGGTTTGGATTTTCAATTATATCCAGGTGAAGTGGGCGAGCGTATCTTCAATAATATTTCTAAAGAAGCTTGGCAGCAGTGGCAACACAAGCAAACAATGCTAATTAATGAAAAGCATTTGAATATGATGGACCCTGATCACCGTCAACTTTTAGAAGAGCAAATGGTCGGCTTTTTGTTTGAAAATAAAGAAGTGGAAATTGAAGGTTATAGGCCTCCAGAGAAGTAAAAAAAGCTGCCTCGGCAGCTTTTTTATTTTGCGGTTAATACTCTCTATCTACAGAAAGCTTTGCTAATGCAATGAGCGCATCTTTAAATTGAGAGTCTGCTAAAACATTTAGTTGTGCTATTGCTTTTTCCGACTCTTGTTGCGCTTTTGACATGGTCTTTTGCAGCGCTTGGGTTTCTTCAAGAGTGTTTAAGATATCAGGTAAGTTGTCGATGCCATTTCCTGACTCAATCGCTTCTCTTATCTGAGCTACCTGAGATTCTGAGCCTGATTTCATGGCATAAATAAGCGGGAGTGTCGGTTTGCCTTCAGCTAAATCGTCACCAATATTTTTGCCCAGTTGCTCAGCGTTTGCACTATAGTCCAGTATGTCATCAACTAATTGAAATGCCGTTCCTAAATGCATCCCGTACAGTTTTAAAGCATCTTTAACAGTTTGTGGCTGCTCAGATACAACGGCGGGTAGCATAGTCGCAGCTTCGAATAATTTAGCAGTTTTACTATAAATTACCTGCATATAGCTTTGCTCAGTGGTGTCAGGGTCGTTGCAATTCATTAATTGCAGTACCTCACCTTCAGCAATAATATTGGTCGCATCGGCCAATATTTGCATTACTTCCATGTTGTTAAGGCCAACCATTAACTGAAAGGAGCGCGTATATATAAAGTCTCCAACAAGTACACTTGCAGCATTACCAAACTCGGCGTTTGCTGTTGGCTCGCCGCGTCTTAAATTTGATTCATCGACGACGTCATCATGTAACAAAGTTGCAGTATGGATAAACTCTATGATGGTAGCTAAAGTAATATGCTTATTCTGGGCTTCAGCTGCTAGTGCCTTAGCAACCAATAAAGTCAACATTGGTCTAATGCGTTTTCCACCGCTGTTAACAATGTAAAGACCCAATTGATTTACTAACGCAACATCAGACTGCATTTGTTCGAAAATAAGTTTATTCACAGAGAGCATATCCTGCTCAATCAGTGATTGGATAGTCTTAATATCCATAGTATACCGTGCTAAAGCCCCAGTTAGAGATAAACGCCGCAGATTGTACATTAAAATTTCAGTCGACTCGAATTTTATGCGTATTGATAGGTAAAAAAATAGAAGGTGGTCTAAATATTGGGCATTTTTGAGTGTGTTCTATGTACGGATATGATCTGTCAAGTGTTTTGATTAAAAGTTTTTACAGAAAAAAATAGTTTAGCAACGCAAACTTTTTAGCTAGAATAGGCAAAAATGAATTAATGCTCTCAAACAAGCCAATTTTTATTCATTATTTTGTCTTTAGGGTATTGCGTGGAGTTCGACATTAGCGTAAACTTCGCGCCCTATTGAAGAATATTAAGTTGCGTCGATTTGAGGGCGCACAACGGAGTTAATTATGTACGCGGTTTTCCAAAGTGGTGGTAAACAGCACCGTGTGACTGAAGGTCAAACAATTCGTCTAGAAAAATTAGACGTTGAGACTGGTGCATCAATTGAATTTGATTCAGTACTTCTAGTTGCTGATGGTGAAAAGATCGAGATCGGTGCACCATTCGTAAATGGCGGTAAGGTAACAGCTGAAGTTGTTTCTCACGGTCGTGGCGAGAAAATTAAGATTGTTAAGTTCAGACGTCGTAAGCATTCTCGTAAGCAGATGGGCCACCGTCAGTGGTTCACTGAAGTTAAAATCACTGGCATTAGCGCTTAATTTTTAGAGGTACAGAAAGATGGCACATAAGAAGGCAGCTGGTAGTACTCGTAACGGTCGCGATTCAGAAAGTAAACGCCTAGGTGTTAAGCGTTTCGGTGGCGAATCAGTTTTAGCGGGTAACATCATCGTTCGTCAACGTGGTACTAGATTCCACGCTGGTTCTAACGCAGGTATCGGTAAAGACCACACTATCTTTGCAAAAGCAGATGGTAAAGTAGTTTTCGAAACTAAAGGTCCTTTAAACCGTAAATACGTTAGCATCGTTGCTGAGTAATCGGTAAAGATTTATAAAAACCCCGCTTAGGCGGGGTTTTTTGTTTTTATAGCTACATATTATTTATCAGCAGCTAAGCGTACCTTGCTATAATAGCTGTTGCTATTCCAATCCAGTAAGAGAGTAACCATGAAGTTTGTCGATGAAGTAGAGATCCGTGCTGAAGCCGGTGATGGCGGAAGCGGTGTTGTTTCGTTCCGTCGAGAGAAGTTTGTCCCAGATGGTGGTCCAGATGGCGGTGATGGTGGCGACGGCGGCAGTGTATTTTTAGAAGCCGATGAAAACCTCAATACTTTAATTGACTACCAGTTTGAGCGCTTCCACCGTGCAGAACGTGGAACAAATGGGCAAGGTCGTAACTGTACTGGTAAAAAAGGCACTGATTTAGTATTGAAAGTGCCAGTGGGCACTCGAGTTACTGATGTGGACACGCAAGAAAGTTTGGGTGATCTAACTCGTCATGGACAAAAGTTACTTGTTGCTAAAGGCGGCTATCACGGTCTAGGTAATACGCGTTTCAAATCAAGTACGAACCGAGCACCAAGACAAAAAACATTGGGCACACCAGGCGAAGTCAGAAACCTAAAACTAGAGCTGATGCTGTTAGCTGATGTTGGGCTACTTGGCTTGCCAAACGCGGGTAAATCAACTTTTATCCGTAGCGTATCTGCGGCTAAACCAAAAGTTGCGGATTATCCATTTACGACGTTAGTTCCAAATCTTGGCGTTGTGAGACCTGAAGCCAATAAATCGTTTGTTATTGCTGATATTCCGGGACTGATCGAAGGTGCTTCAGATGGAGCTGGTTTGGGTATTCGGTTCTTAAAACATTTGGAGCGTTGTAGAGTCTTATTACACGTTGTAGATGTGATGCCAATAGATGGGACCGACCCTGTTGATAATGCATTTGCGATTATCAATGAGTTGCATCAATATAGCCCCAAGCTTGCAGAAAAGCCTCGTTGGTTGGTACTTAACAAAATTGACTTACTAGCTGAAGATGAGCTGGAAGAGGTGTGTGAACGCATCGCTCAAGAGCTTGATGCGAGTGAAGTCTACCGTATTTCTGCGGCAAATAAATTTAACACTCAGCAATTGTGTTACGATATTCAAGGCTTGTTGGATACCTTACCAAGAGATAAATTTGATGAGGAACAGCAAGAAGAAGTTGAATTCAAGTGGGATACTTATCATCGTCAGGCAACCCAAGAGAATGATGACTGGGATGATTGGGATGAAGATGACTATGATGTAGAAGTTATCTACGAAAGATAATAAAGGGCCGTTTGGCCCTTTTTTAATACAAAATTATTATTGGAGTATATTGTGGTTATATCAATGATAGCGGCTATGGCAAAGGATCGAATAATAGGTGATGACAATAAAATGCCTTGGCATCTACCAGCAGATCTGCAGCACTTTAAAAAAATTACGTTAGGTAAACCTGTGATTATGGGGCGTAAGACATTTGAATCGATTGGTCGCCCGTTGCCTGGCAGAAGAAATATTGTGATTACCAGAAATGCTCAGTATCAAGCTGAAGGTATAGAAACAGCATCTTCAACTGAAGAAGCACTTGCTTTGGTAGATAAAATAGACGAGGTTATGATTATTGGAGGTGGAAATATTTACAAACAGTTTCTACCATTATGTACAAAGCTGTATTTGACATACATTGATTTGGATGTTGAGGGAGACACTCGATTTCCTGATCACACCTCTTCGGGCAATTGGATGGAAGTCGAAAGTGAAGTTCACGAGCCTGATGATAGAAATAAATATCGTTATAAGTTCGTAACTTTGAATAAAGGATTATGACTTTGTTGCTAACAGTTGTGTGTGTTGCTACAATAGTGTTTGTCCTTATGTAATAAAAAAGTGCTAGGTGAATTGGCAATGAAATTTGTACCTGTTTTGTTAAGTGTTTGTATTGGTTTGGGCGCGTTTTCTTTTAGTTCTGAGACTAAAGCAAACGATCAATTGGCTGTTACATTATGCGAGTACATCGCTGTTGATGATAAAGGTCGTGTTCGTAAAGCTTTGAAAAGTTCACGTGTAAAAGTACGTAACATTTTTGGTTCAATCCAATGTAACGGAAATAACATTCTTCGCCACGCAATTGCAAGTAATGCAGTTGAGACTGGCAAACTAATTGTTAAAGGTTTACCTAAAAGCGCGCTTTCAGACGGTGCTGACATTGCTTGGGCTGAAAGCAATGGACATGGTTCATCACCGCTAATTGCAGAAATTAAGAAAAGAGCGGGTTTATAATTTAACATCTGTTCTTACGTGAAAAAGCTCCCACTTTGGGGGCTTTTTTAGTATATGCAACTCCTCTCAAATCTCACGATCTATGAGTGTTGAATACCACAATTCTAATATGACCTAAATCAAATAGATAACTACATCATGACATTTTTCTTAAATTAGACCTTGAGAATTGGAGGGTCTGCTCCAATACTTATTTATAGGGTAAATAAAAAAAGGAAGATCCTATGAAGATTAATCTTTCTGGTCATCACGTAGATATGACAGATGCAGTGAAACAACACGTACAAGAAAAATTTTCTAAAATTGCCAATCATTTTCCTTCGTTGTTGTCACTAGATATAATAATCAGCAAAGAACATAAAAAGTTTTATACGGAAATAAGTACAAACTATGCTGGCTCACGGATTTCAGTAAAGGGTGAAAATGACGTGATGTATCCAGCCATTGCAAATGCTGCAAAAAAACTAGACGCATCATTGAAGCACAGAAAAGGACAGTTAAAAGCCAATAAACATGAAAAACCGGTGAGCACGACGCCGCCCATAGCACATGAAATAATACAAGAAATGAACTTAAACTGATTTATATGGGGTCGACAGACCCCTTTTTTACAATAGTAATTTGAGAGAATTTTTATTTTACTTAAAACATTTCACACAATTGCTATGTAAGATAGAATTAGGTTTTACCTTAAAAAATAGAACTCGATAGCGAACACATATGAAAGCAGTTATACCTGTTGCGGGTTTAGGAACCCGCATGTTGCCAGCAACAAAGGCAATCCCAAAGGAAATGTTACCGGTTGTAGATAAGCCACTTATTCAATATATCGTCAAGGAGTGTGTATCTGCTGGTGTAAAAGAAATTGTCTTGGTAACTCACTCTTCTAAAAATGCAATTGAAAACCACTTTGATACAAGCTTTGAGTTGGAAGCTACGCTAGAAAAGCGAGTTAAGAGAAAACTGTTAGATGAAATCCGCTCAATTTGTCCTGAAGACGTGACAATAATGCATGTAAGACAAGGCGAGGCCAAAGGGCTTGGACATGCAGTCTTGTGTGCAAAACCAATAGTTGGGGATGATGATTTTATCGTTGTGCTTCCTGATGTCATTTTAGATGAGTACAGTGCTGATCAGAGAAGCGAAAACTTAGCTGCAATGGTTAAACGCTTCCAAGAAAATGGCAGTAGCCAAATTATGTTAGAGCCAGTTCCGCATGAAGATGTCAGCAAGTATGGTATTGCAGATATCAATGGTGTTGATTTGTCGCCGGGGCAAAGCACAGCTATTAAGTCCATGGTTGAGAAGCCAAATCAAGAAAACGCGCCATCAAACTTGGCTGTAGTTGGGCGTTATGTCCTATCTAGTAAAATTTGGCCGCTATTGAAGAAGACGCCTGTAGGTGCAGGAAGTGAGATCCAGCTTACAGATGCCATCGATATGTTAATGGAAACTGAAACGGTTGAGGCATTTCATATGAGTGGCGTATCTCACGATTGTGGTGACAAGTTAGGCTATCTGAAGGCGATTGTTCAGTATGCTATGAAAGATGAAACGCTTGGTAATGAATTCACTCAGTACATCAAATCATTATAAATGATAAAGTAAGCAGGCTCTTATAGAGTCTGCTTGATACGACATTTTGCGGCTAGTGGCGTTCGGTAAACCTTTTCCAGGTTATGTTGCTGTTTAACACTCTAACGGGTTTTACGACTTTGGCTAGCAAGTCAATACTTGGTATATCAACGACATCCCCATTTTCTTTTAAACCAAGTAAATAGCTCATAGCAGAACGATTTCCCAGCTGAATCGCAGAAATATATATCTGTTGCTCAAAGTTCAACCTCAAGCTACTAATTGCAGTTTTAAGACCTTGTTGATCAATATTTGGTAGACCGCATTTTTGCAAGTAACCTAAACGCTCGCCTTCCCCAGAAAACCAAATCCGAACTTTTTCACTATAACGATTTGACTTAGATGGTAGATCGAATAGTAACCTATCATGCCCTAACTCTTTAACAAGTTGAATATAGTGCTCCAGCCCCGCGTGCCATAATGCACTATGGATTGGCACTACTCTAGGCTGGATCTTTCCATGTGTATGAAATTTAAAAGTGTGGATTGACTCTATGGTGTCTATGTCACTCAAAGTGAGATTACCGAGCTCATCGCTATAAGCGCCAGTATAGTAAGCGAGTAATGGAAGCCAAAAATGCCAATGTTTAGGCTGTTCTCGTTTGAGCTTTTCGTCGCCGTAAATATAGCCATTAAACAGACTATACAGTTCCATGTGGGTAAAGGCGCGTCTGCCAAACTGAGATTTCATAAGTCAGTGCTTTAGCTATTAAATATTTGGTAGACAAGTCTATAGCGTTTAATTGCAATGTGAAAGGACTATAAAAATTATTTGTAAATCCTTCTGTAGTAGTGGGTTACTACCACAGCTCCCTATCTATTCTGTACAATTTTCTAAGTAGGTAAGGCAAGATATTCGCAATAACGAAGCGAGATTAGTTACTGTCCCGTGTCTTTCAATAGATTCCTGATACAAAGTGGAAATAAATTGGGCAAGCGTGGTGTGTTCCTGTGCTGCGATTTTTTCGAGTATCCGCCAAACCTTATTTTCAAGCGCTAAGCTCGTGACAACCCCTTGTATACGAATAGACTTTTTAGTGACTTGATATAATTCAGGTGTTTGAGATGCGTATAGTTCGCACATATTAGGAAGCTCCCATGGCTAAAATGATACATTCAATGATCCGAGTACGAGACTTATCACAATCTGTACAATTTTATCACGAACTTTTTGATTTAGAGGTAAAAAGGCAGGTAGATTTTGAAGGCTTTTCGCTCACTTATTTAGCTAATAAAGAGACCAGCTTTGAGCTTGAGCTAACATATAATTATGATAACGAAAAATCATATGAACTGGGTAATGGGTATGGTCATTTAGCTTTTAGTACTGAGGATATTGAGTCAATATGGCGCATCGCAAGTTTACATAACTACGCTCCTTCAGACATTAAATCGCTGCATCATAAGGACAAATTAGTGGCGCGATTCTTTTTTGTTGCAGATCCCGATGGCTATCAAGTCGAAATCATTGAAAGAAACGAAACATATTTTTAAGCCATCGCGAACTCCCCTCGATTACCCATCCAGCGCAGGATCAAAGGGTCTACAGAATCTTGGTATTGATTGAGTAATGAAAATGCAAGTGCACGAATACTGGGCAGCATATGTTTATCACGAGTTAAATCTGCAATTTTAAGATCAACAAGTCCTGTTTGCTTGGTACCAAGTACTTCACCAGGCCCTCTTATTTCTAAATCTTTTTCAGCAATGACAAACCCATCATTGCTATCTCTCAGTACGCCCAGTCTTTTCTGAGCTGTGTTAGACAGTGGCGCGTGATATAGCAGTAGGCAATGAGAAGCTATATCGCCACGTCCGACCCGACCTCTAAGTTGGTGCAGTTGAGCAAGTCCAAGTCGTTCTGGGTTTTCAATAATTATTAGGCTGGCATTTGGGACATCAACGCCCACTTCTATCACGGTTGTGGCAACGAGTACATGATACGTACCCGCTTTAAAGTCTGCCATGATTTGTTGTTTTTCTTGGGCTTTCATACGGCCGTGGACAAGTGCTATTTTCAGCTCTGGCAGTAATTTGGTCAACTGCTCAGCAGTATCTTCCGCGGCTTGGCATTGCAGTACTTCAGACTCATCAATAAGTGTGCATACCCAATACACTTGCCGATTTTGTTCGATACATGCGCTTTTGACACGTTTAATTACTTCATCACGGCGAGTATCAGGTACTGCTACGGTTGTAATAGGCGTTCTACCAGGAGGGAGTTCATCTATAACTGAAGTTTCCAAGTCTGCATACGCAGTCATAGCTAGCGTACGGGGGATAGGTGTCGCCGTCATCACCAGCTGGTGTGGATAGCAATCGCCAAATTTGCCTTTTTCTCTAAGAGATAGACGTTGATGTACACCAAATCTGTGTTGCTCATCAATAATGATAAGCGCAAGATTTGAGAATATCACCTGTTCTTGAAATAGGGCGTGTGTGCCTACGACCATTTGAGCTTGTCCAGAGGCGATTTTTTCAAGTGTTTCTTTGCGTTCTTTCCCTTTGGTTTTTCCACCCAGCCAGCATGTTTCAACGCCTAATGCAGTAAACCAGTTTGTGAAGTTGAGCGCGTGTTGCTCTGATAGGATCTCTGTAGGCGCCATCAATGCAACTTGAAAGCCTTTAGATATTGCCGTTAAAGCGCTGAGCGCTGCGACTAAGGTTTTACCTGAACCTACATCACCTTGTACTAAGCGAAGCATTGGCTCTGGTTTTTGTAAATCCTGTTTTATCTCACTAACAACTCTGCTTTGCGCATTGGTTGGCTTAAATGGAAGTTGGGCCAAAAACTCAGTTTCTAGTGGGTTAGTAGGCGGCAGTGCAATTGCTTTGACGGCTTGGCTTTTTTTCCTGAGTTTTAATAAACTTAAGTTTTGTGCCAGTAGTTCTTCAAAAGCAAGACGCTGCTGTGCAGGGTGCTGCCCTAATTCCAATTGGCTTAAATCAACGTCGTGTGAAGGCGAGTGTAATAACAGTAACGCTTCTTTGAGGCTTAATTGATTTGGTCTGAATTGAGCTGGTAAATGGTCTTCTATATCGTATTTTTGCAGTAATTTTACTGCTTGCTCTGCAATTGCTCGTATGCTGAGCTGCTTAAGCCCTTCAGTCGTAGGATAGACTGGGGTGAGTGTATCATCGGCTGCGTTATTATCTTGCAGTGTATCCTTGATACTATACTCAGGGTGTGCCATTTCAAGGCCAACTCGACCACGGCGAGCCTCACCAAAGCAGCGCATGATTTTACCAGGTTGCATGGCATTTTTTTGTGCCGCGGAGAAATTGAAAAAGCGCAGAGTGAGCCTGCCTGTACCATCGTTAATTTGGCACACAAGCATACGGCGTTTACCAAAAGTGATGTTTGCTTGCTCAATTTCTCCTTCTACACTGACGTGCATATGCGGCATTAATGTCGCGATGGAGTAGGTTTTCGCTCTATCTTCGTATCGTAATGGCAAGTGAAATAACATATCTTGAACACTTGCTATACCTAATTTAGCTAACTTCTCAGCAGCTTTAGGACCAACACCTTTTAGATCTGTAATGGGGTAATTAGCTAAATTAGGAGCAGACATGAGTTTCCTTACTTTTTACTAAATTTGAGCGTATTCCAAAATGCATCATCAGCGACAATTTCGCCATCTTCATCTAACTCAGGGTAGGGAAGGCCTTTTTCATTACAGCGGTTTGCAATAATTGGGTGGCACCCTTCAAAAAGGAGCGTGTGCTTTACTTTCGGGTCCAACATGTCTTTACGTTGGTACATACCGGCTTCCTCGCGTTGCCTTTGCGCTTCGTAGAGAATGAGCGCTGCTGCAACAGATACATTTAATGACTGCACCATGCCTGCCATTGGAATGACGATATGCTGGTCAGCATGCTCAAGCGCCCTATCGGATATACCTAAACGCTCTTGACCAACAATCACAGCAGTTGGTTTGGTGTAGTCAATTTCTCTAAAGTCGACGGCGGTATCACTTAAATTGGTAGCAAGTAATTGGATCCCTGGGTTTTGCTCTCTGATTTTGGCAACAGCTTGGTCAATATCATCATGCATTTGTGTATCGACCCAATTTTTGCTGCCACCAGAAGTGTTGTTGGTTAAGCGTCTTTGATCTTGCGGCCATACGGCGTGAACATAGTGACAGCCAACAGCATCAGCTGTGCGTACGATAGCGGATAGGTTATGGTGCTTGTGCACTTCATCGAGGCACACAGTCAAATCCGTTTGTCGTTGTTCCAATATTCGTTTTACGCGCTGAAAGCGATTTTCTTTCATCAAGGACTGCTCTTAAATACAATATTGTGGCTATTATACCAAAATAATTACTGTATAAGTACACACCTATTTGGCCTCAAAACTGACTAAAGTTTATGGCTGGATTTCACGCATAATGGGTGCTTGCAAAGAAATCAAGGTCTCGGTCGATTGAATGGCCTCAATCGATTGTATTTTATTGACAAGTACATCATGTAAATGGTCCATAGATTGACTTAAAACCTTGATAAAAATACTGTAATTACCGGTTGTATAATAGGCTTCGACAACTTCCTCAAAACTTTCTAACTGCGCGATGGTATCTTGGTAATCTCTTGCGTGCTTGAGGTTAATACCGATAAAGCAACACACATCATAGCCAAGTTTTTTTGCATTGATGCAGACTTTAGTCCCTGTGATGATCCCAGCTTGCTTCATCTTTTCGACACGAACGTGAATTGTACCCGCACTCACAGCAAAACGTTTGGCCAATTCAGCATAGGGAGTTCTGGCGTCATTCATTAGTGCATGCAAAATAGATTTATCGAGATTATCGATCTGATAATTTTCCATGGTTATTGTTATCTATAATTGTTGATTCAATAAATATACATCACTTTTTTTATTGATTGAAGTTGCGTTTCAGTATTTTTGTTTTTGAATATTGAATTTTATCTAAAATTTGTTGACGATGGATATATCAGATAATTAATACACAGAATCATCAAAAATTTGGAATGGGGATCAATATGAAAGCACAATACTTAAAAACACAGCAGCAAATCGCTCGCGTAAAAAGCGTTTTTTCAGCACAGTTAACTGAGCAATTAGGTTTAGTCGAAGTACAAGCACCGATACTGGCAAAGGTAGGGGACGGTATTCAAGACAACTTAAGCGGCACAGAAAAAGCGGTATCAGTGAAAGTGAAAACGCTCGCTGATAGTGAGTTTGAAGTTGTTCATTCTTTAGCTAAATGGAAGCGTAAAACGTTGGGAGATTATGGTTTTGAGGTGGGTGAGGGTTTATACACTCACATGAAAGCACTGCGCCCAGATGAGGACCGTTTATCGCCTATTCATTCAGTTTTTGTTGATCAATGGGATTGGGAAAAAGTCATTTGCGGTGATTCACAACGTAACCTTGTTACACTGAAAGAGACTGTTCAAACACTGTATCAGTGCATCAAGCATACTGAGAAAAGCATTTCTCAAGAGTTTGGTACAGACGTGTTTTTACCTGAGAAAATCACATTTGTTCATGCCGAAGAGCTAAGAGCTATGTACCCTGACTTTACAGCAAAGCAGCGAGAAAAAGCGATTGCTCAAGAATATGGCGCGGTATTTTTAATTGGTATTGGTGGCGAGCTAGGTGATGGTAAAATCCATGATGTACGCGCGCCGGACTATGACGATTGGTCAACGGCAACATGTGAAAAATACCAAGGTCTAAACGGTGATATTATTGTTTGGAACCCGGTTCTTGAAGATGCTTTTGAGATTTCATCAATGGGTATCAGAGTGTCACCTGATTCTCTGGCACACCAGTTAGAGATAAGTGATGCGCAAGAGAGACTTGAATTTGATTGGCACAAAGCGCTACTTGCAGGTGAGCTACCTCAGACCATTGGCGGTGGTATAGGTCAATCTCGTTTAGTGATGCTGTTATTGCAAAAGCAGCACATTGCGCAAGTTCAAGTTGGTGTATGGCCAGAAGCGCTTAAGCAAGATATTGAAGGCGTACTTTAATTGACTTAAGAGGGGAGGGCTCCCCTCTAAATTTTAAATTCTATCTCTATTTGCCCATCTGCCAATTTTGCTGTGCAAGGTGGGTAACTCCGGTTGGTGGTATAGGTTTTGTCAAAAATATGAATTTCAACACCGGAATGTAGTGCAGACGTCGCTTGTAACTCTGTACCTTCAAGTAATTCATGAAGCGTATGATCCAACTCACTGAGTTTATTTTCAAGTGCTTCAGCTTGCTGACAATAATGGATTTGCGTAGCACTGATTTTGGCCATGAGCATTTTCTTTTTTTCGATATCTTTGAGTTGTTCGGCTTTTTCGACCGCTTTTTGTAAATTTTCTAATTGCTCGTCTGTGTCGCCTAAGTCGCGTATACATTGGTCGGTTTTATTGGTAATTTCGACGCCTGAATTGGCAAGGTATACGGACATAGTCGCCCCAGAAGGACTACCTATTTCGCCCGCTGTGACAGATTGCGCATCAAATACGGTTCCGCCAATTAATTTACCCCGAGGATTGTCTTCTAAGCCAACACGAACTGTTCTGAGTGCCTTGATATCACAGTGGTTTGCTTGTTTTTGAATATAGATATTACGGGCTTCTAAATAAGTGTATTGGCCGTGGACTATATTGATATTACCTTTGGCGATGAGTTTGCAGGTTAAGCTTTGATCATTGTCGCTGTGATCAAGGTGACCAATGACACCGCCGCGTACTTCTATATTTCCTTCGCTGATAATTTCACCGGACTCGACTGTGCCCATGATAGTAATGTCACCGCTGGCTTTGACTTTCATACCGGGTTCGACGTTATGGGTGACAATGACGCTGCCGCTAAATTCAATATGGCCAGATTTCACATTCACATCTGCAATGGTAAATATGTCGTCGACTCGCATACCGTTTTGAATATCTGAGGGGCAGCCAGCAATGGTTGAAATTAGCTCGAGTGGATTGGTTGGTGAGATTTCAGTGCCTTCACCTGCAACCAGTTGAAACGATTCACCAGGCACTGGTGTAATGCTATCCCCTGTTACTGTGAACCCCTCTTTGCCGGGGGTAGCTGGACGCTGAGTAATGAGTAATGTTCCAGGTGAGACACTTGAGAGCGCGCCAAAGTCTCGCATGTCTACAGTACCGTCCTCTCTTAATTTGGGCTGCTTTAAACGCTCTTTTAGTGTTAAAACGTGTGATATTAGCTTGGCTGGTAGGCCATTTTCAGGAGGACGACCTTGGGCAATAATACCGCTATGTTCTGTACCTGGGGGTGCGTCAAATTGCTTTGCGAGTAGCTTTTCTAAAAAAGCTTGCTTGTACCCTCTACAAACCCCAGCTTTAACAATTATTTTCTTAGCTTGCTCTAGACTGATAAGGCTACCGCCTTGTGCCGTTGTAATGGTGGCGGAGGCTTGCATTTTATCTTCGGAAATTGAAATTTTTAACTGCGCGTGCTTTTGTTTTGCGACTAACAGCTGCTGCTCTGCTACTTCACTTTGAAAGTAAGCTGCTATTGAATCATGATCGACTTCACAATCGGCATAGGGAGAACACTCAAGCGCTTCGACAATGAATGCCTGACTGGGTGGTGTTGCAGAAGCAACGTCCATTAATATTTGGCCATTTTTAGTGACTTTAAACACAGACTATTCCTTATAGACCGAGCGGCTCAAAACTGAGCTCACACTTAAACTTACCCTTTGCGCTGTGATTGCAGCGCATGTGCGCTTATGAGCAATGAATTAGTTAGTATTAGTATGACAATCAAAAGTTCAATAAATTCCGAACGTCCATTTTATGTCATCATTTCTTATAATTAGGCTGACCCAAAGCATTTTATTTTTGCTGTTCGCGTTATCAGCTTGCTTAATTAATATTATGTAGTCAAGCTGTTAAGATCAAAGTTGATGGGCTATTTTTAGAAGATTTTTCAATGTATGGCGTTATATAAGTTGTACGCAAATGAAAAAGGCCTAATGGGTTAGGCCTTTTAGCGGGTGATAAGTCACCGTTAATTCATTGATGGTAACTCCATAATACCGTCAATTTCAATTTGTACATTTTTTGGTAACTCTTTCACACCAATAGCAGCTCTGGCAGGATAAGGTGTTTTGAAGTACTGACTCATAATTTCATTTACGGTGGCAAAATTGCTTAAGTCCGTCATGAAAATATTCACTTTCACCATATCTTGCAACTGTCCGCCTGCCGCTTCACATACTGCGGTTAAGTTTTTAAACACCTGATGTGTTTGCTCTGCAAAATTTTCAGAGATAACTTCCATTGTATCTGGCACCAGCGGGATCTGGCCCGATAGGTATACCGCAGTACCTACTTTGATTGCTTGGTTGTATGTACCGATCGCAGCAGGTGCCTGATCGGTTGAAATAATTGCTTTATTCATAATAACTTCCTTAGCGCTTTCTATATACACGCTGCACATCAGGCATAACGCGGATCTTGCGCATAATATTGGCGACGTGAATTCTATCTTTTACTGTCACGCCCAAATCAATAATATATAAATTACTTTCTTTTTCTTCTGTGGCTATCTCAACAATATTAGCTTGTGCACTGGCAACCACATTGGTTAATTTGGCAAGCGCACCTTGGTGGTTGATGATCTCTACTCTCAGTGCTGCTATGTACTCTTTCTCGGGATTGTCTTCCCATTTTACAACGCAGTACTTCGCACGTTCACCTTCCCAGCCTTTGATATTACGGCACTCTTGTCTATGCACCATCAAGCCTTTACCTTGACTGACATAGGCTGCAATTGCATCACCTGGCACAGGTCGGCAACACTTAGCGTAAGTCACTAGCATACCTTCAGTACCAATAATCGCAGCTTTGGCTTGCTTGGCAAGGCTTTCAAGTCCGTCATCAGCCTGAAGTAAACGTTTGGCAATTAATACACTCATGATATTGCCATTACCTATTTCCACAAGCAGCTCTAGTAGTGTATTAAGATTATGCTCTTCTAGAACACGTTCAATCTGCTCGGTTGGAATGTCATCGAGTTTTTGCTCACCCAGTGCTGAGTCAAGCAAGCGCCTACCCAATTGAATAGACTCTTCT
Organism: Pseudoalteromonas luteoviolacea H33-S; assembly: GCF_001625695.1. Taxonomy (GTDB): domain Bacteria; phylum Pseudomonadota; class Gammaproteobacteria; order Enterobacterales; family Alteromonadaceae; genus Pseudoalteromonas; species Pseudoalteromonas luteoviolacea_B. The sequence goes on along the minus strand of NZ_AUXY01000035.1, from coordinate 184,112 downwards.
TGGTGCTGGCTCTTGAGGTAATTGCGAACGCCTAAACGCGCCTTACCTGTCACAATAAAGTTAAGCCAAGTGGCATTCGGGTGTGCCCCAGAGCTGGTGATAACTTCAACGGTCTGCCCGGTATCTAATGCTTTACTTAATGGATATGGTTTACGGTTTACCCTAGCTCCGACGCAAGTGTTGCCCACATCGGTATGTACGGCATAGGCAAAATCAACAGCCGTTGCGCCCATTGGTAGCTCAACGATGCGACCATCAGGAGTAAATACATAGATTTCTTCTGGGAAAAGTTCTGTTTTTACATTTTCAACAAACTCAAAAGAAGAGCCTGCACTTTGTTGCAGTTCAAGTAAGCTCTGCATCCATTGGCGTGCACGTTGCTGCGCAGTATGACCTGCACTATCACCTGATTTTTTATACATCCAATGTGCAGCAACCCCTTTGTCTGCCATATGGTCCATGTCATGTGTTCTAATTTGAATTTCGACAGGGATACCGTGCGGGCCGACTAGAGAGGTGTGTAGTGATTGGTAACCATTGGTTTTAGGGACGGCGATGTAGTCTTTAAAGCGGGTTTCAATTGGCTTGTATAGGTTATGCGCAACGCCAAGGACTCGGTAACAGGTATCGATATTATCGACATTAATGCGAAATGCATAGATATCCATGACTTCATTGAATAACAGCTCTTTGTTGAGCATTTTTTTATAAATACTATATAAGTGCTTTTCACGTCCCTTAACGGAAGCGGCGATCCCGCTTTCTTCTAAGCGAGACTCTATCTCAGTCTGAATATTACTGATCACTTCTTTGCGGTTACCACGCGCTTTGGCGACTTCTGACTTAAGTGCGCGGTGGCGCATCGGGTAGAGCGCTTGAAAACCTAAGTCCTCTAGCTCATTCTTGATGTCATGGATACCTAAGCGATTGGCAATTGGCGCGAATATTTCAAGCGTCTCTCTTGCAATTCTGCGGCGTTTTTCAGGTCTTAAAAACCCTAACGTGCGCATATTATGTGTTCTGTCCGCAAGCTTGATAAGAATGACGCGAATATCCTGTGTCATTGCCATGATCATTTTGCGATAGTTTTCAGCTTGAAATTCTTTTTTGTCTTTAAAGTCGAGCTTATCTAATTTACTTACACCCGCAACAAGTTCGGCAACGGTTTCACCGAAGATTTCAGCCAGATCTGCCTGACTAAAATCAGTATCTTCAATGACGTCATGCATTAATGCAGCCATGAGCGTCTCATGGTCTAACTTCATGCTGGCAAGTATCTGCGTCACTTCAACAGGGTGAGTGATATAGGGTTCACCACTTGAGCGCGTTTGCCCTTCGTGCGCTTCGCGCGCAACAACATAGGCTTTTTGCACCAATTCCACATCTTCAGGTGCTAGGTACTCTGAGATTTTTTTCTTGAGGCCTTCAAATAGATACATTCACACTCCAATGTTCCAGTGAAGTTAATAGATAGTTATTATTGAATATACGATGAATTGGCTCGGAAGCCAACGCAAAGGCGTGATGCTTTTGCAAATAATGAAAAAAAACGCCAGCTTTGAGCTGGCGTTATATAAAACTTTACTTAGACAGGGCATTTTAAGCCGTCTAGAAGTTTATTTAGCGGTTACCACCAACAATAGCTGCAACTGCTGCAAGCTCTGCTGCTTCTTGGTTTTGCTGCTCTTCACGGTCGATCACGTCAAGAGAGTCTGTTGTTACAAGACCTTCTTCGATTTCACGTAGCGCGATAACGGTTGGCTTGTCATTTTCAGCCTCAACCATAGGGTCTTTGCCACCAACAGAAATCTGACGAGCGCGACGCGCTGCAACAAGGATTAAATCGAAACGGTTACCAATTTTATCTACTGCATCTTCTACAGTTACGCGAGCCATCGAAGCACTCCAAAAAATTATACATTTAGCAAAGGGCTAGTTTACTTCAATCAGCCCTGTTCGCCAAGTGAATGGTTAAAATTTATCGCGAGTATGTCAATCTCATCCAAGATTTAACGTGTTTAATCAGCGAGTAGATCTGCGATAAGTGCTTTGTGACGAGTTTGCTGCGCTTTGATTTGCAATCTCGCTGCGACAACAATGTGCTCTAATTCACACAGCGCAGTATCAAAATTATCATTCACTATGACGTAATCAAATTCATCGTAATGGCTACTTTCTGATTTAGCTTCAGCCATTCTAGCTGCAATCACTTCTTGTGAGTCTTGGCCACGGTTATTTAAGCGCTGCTCTAATTCGCTTTGCGAAGGCGGTAAGATAAACACGGTTTTGACTTCAGGCATTAACGCTCTGACTTGCCTTGCACCCTGCCAATCTATATCTAAAAAGACATCGATGCCCTTGTTTAACTGATCTTCAATCGCTTGCTTTGACGTACCATAGTAATTCTCAAAGACTTGCGCCCATTCAAAAAAATCACCTTTATCGATCAGTGCTTTGAATTCATCAACGGAAACAAAGTGATAATGCTCACCATTGTTTTCCCCAGGACGGGGTGAACGTGTTGTATGTGATACTGAAACTTTAATATTGGCTTGTTTGTCCAATAAAGCTTTGATCAAGCTTGATTTACCAGCCCCAGAAGGCGCAGATAAGATAAACAAGTTACCGCGAGTCATTGTCATAGTGAAAAACCTTTGTGTACGCAAAAGGGAGTATGAGCGCTTATTACTCCCGTAAAAAGCGCTATTTTAAATCTTTGTGCGTCTACTTACCAGTTTTGGCTAGCCACGTAATCTAAATCGGCTCACCAACACGGCCAGCTCTTCCGCTTGTTTGTTCAGCTCTTGTGCTGAATGTGCGGCGACTTGTGTATCTTGCAAAGAGCTCTGGCTCGATTGCTCAATTTGTGAAATATCTCTGGCCATTTCACTGGCTACGACTGATTGCTCTTCAGTGGCGGTGGCAATTGATTGGATCATCGTCGCGATTTCACTGGCACCGGTGACGATCCCTTCAAGTTGTGTACCCGCATCTTCAGCCATAGACACGCTGTGGTTAACTTGCGATACGCTGTTTTCCATGGATTTAACCGCATGTTCTGTCTGAGATTGAATTGATTGTACGGTACTTACAACTTCTTCAGTGGCTTTGGATGTGCGCTCAGCCAGTGTTCTTACTTCATCTGCAACCACGGCAAAACCACGCCCTTGTTCGCCTGCTCGTGCGGCTTCAATTGCGGCGTTAAGCGCCAGTAAGTTGGTTTGTTCTGCAATACTGCCAATCACGCCAATCACATTGCCAATTTGACTACTTAGCTCGCCAAGGTGTGTGACATTTTCAGCGGTATCCTGTACCTCATTTGAAGCAGATTTAATTTTATCAACGGTGGCTGTTACTGTTGAGCCGCCCTCTGATGCAAGGTTTCGTGCGCCGTCGGCATGGCTTGCGGCAACCTGACTTTGAGATGCCACCTCTGACACTGTGGCACTCATTTGCTCTATGGCTGTGGCGACCTGTGTGGATTGGTCGGCGGATGCTTGGCTGCGAGAAGCAATTTGATTGTTTGTCTCAGCAATATCATCACTGGATGTTTTAACATCATTCACCACATTACTAATAGCTTGTAGTAGAGAGTTGAGTGAGTTTGACATCTTATTAGTGGCTTCTGCGAGGCTGTCAATTTCATCTTTGCCTTCATGGGTCAGCAGCGGTCTTGAGATATCTCCTTCACTGATCCCCTCGGCAATGGTGAGTACTTGACTTAAACGAGTTACAATCGAGCGACTGATCACAAATGCGACGGCGATAGCGATAATGGCTGCGACAAGCGTGATGAGGATAATGATCACAAGTGTGGTATTAAGCCCCTCAACCAATAAATCCAGCGCTTTAGTGGCATCATCTTTTTCTTCTTCACTAGAGACTTCAAGAATCTCGGATAGCTCAATCATTTGGTTAGTTGTAAGCTCAGCTAATTTTTTTTGTGCAGTAACGTAAGCTGTTGAGTCATAGGAGCGAAAGACTTCTTGTGCTTCTGATTGAATGGTTGCGAACATCTCTTCAATGCGTGCAATATCACGAACTTCATTAGGTTTTTGCTCTAAAGGTTTTAATAAATCTAAGTAATGTCTGAAGCTTTGTGCATCATCGTTAAAATCCGCTTCAGCGGCTGGGGCACCCGTGGTGTGAGAAATGATGGCTGCGATCATGTCACCACCCTCATCAACTAGCTCTAAATAATATCTGACACCCGGTAAGTCATCGTTTATTGATTCCTGTAGATCGGTTGATTTTAGGGCACCATTAAATTCTTGCTCTTTTAAATCATCTAATAAATCTTCCAATGGTTGGCCTACGTCACGATCTAATTTATCAACGCGTTGCTTAACTTGTTCGTAAGCGCGAGGGTCATATTTGGCAAAAATCTCGTTATTTACATCGCGGTGGAATTTCTCTGCCAACTCCATGATACGCGCCATTTTGTCTCTGTCAGATTGCTTCGCAGACTCATAGCCGTAAAGCTCTTTTTGAGTGGACTTGAAACGTTCGAACAACTGATTAAATTGTCCCACTTTACTGACATCGCCATTGAGATATTCAAGCGCAATATTATTGAGCTGATACTCTAAATGAAGAAGGCGGTTATATAAGATCATACCGGGTAGGTCATCACCTTTAACTTCAAAAGCTCTTGCAGTCTCGGTGGAGACTTTAAACCAAACAACGGTACTGGAAAAAACCATCAGTGCGATGAGGCAACCAAAGGATAAATAAAGCTTTTTACTCAAGTTCATATTGTTACCCAAGAAAGTTGTGTACTCCGATTCCCTGGAATATCAAATTTGCCTTTTCAAATTATTAATTAAGGACAAGAAAATTGCGAATTTATGAATTAATTTCCTGATTGTTTGTTATATCGACATAAAAAGGTTCATAAAAGCACTTCGGGTAAAGCAAGCTATTGTTTACTTGTTCAAAAAGTAAACTGGGTTTTCTCGCTTTTGATAGTAAGTGGTGAGATGCTTGTTGTTGTGAAGTAATTTTCAGGTTTGGTAAAAAGCCAAGCCTGAATTAGGCTTGGCGATGTACAGTGAACTAACTTTCGCTGTTTGTCACCCTAGGGTGCCTAGAATGGAATATAACTAACGCGATATATACACAAGTCGCATAGGTGTTGATCAGTGGCAGCATTGCTGTGATAACAGCTAATACTTTGCTATATCGATATTTGTGTGCGACGAAGTAGTTTATTACAAGGCAAACAAAAACTTGCACAAAAAAAGCGACGGATATAAGGTGTAGCTCACCATTTCTAAGCATTTCTATCATATTTTAAGTCCTGTCAATTGGGGTAATGATTACTCTTCCCCTCACTCCTGTTTGTATAACTCTTAATCGAATACCATACTCTGCTGCTTTTTGTATGTACTGCTCTAGCTTGTATTGTGAAGAAAACTGATAAGTACCGTGAATTGAGGATCCTGCATCTGGGATCCGGTTTCCTTCAGAGTCTATTGCACTATGTCTTGTATACGTTAAGCGCAGTTTGGTCCCTGACCTCAAAGTGGCTGCTTTCATAACTAATTGCGAGCCATCATCAAACTCAAATAATAGCTCAATTCCTGCAAGTGGGTCATAGAATAAACCGCCAAAGATTGAGATAATTTGAGTTGACCAGTATGTTAGAGAGTCGTTTTGCTCAGCCCAATCATCGAGCCTATCTCTACTGCTACTATTTTGGGCCAACTCCCAAGCTGAAGTATAACCACTACTGCTAGGCACACGCGTTTTCTTGGCTAAGTGCATATAAGACTGGGCACGTTTCGCTTTATCGATCAAACTTTGTGGAGTCGAAGACCTTCTGGCAATGACAATGGTTTCAAGTTCGCCAAACCGGTCTAATTGTGGTCTGGAAGTAACGTGAAATGACCCTGCTATTCCATGCGGAATGCTAACAAGGTGAACAGTGTATGCAGACGACATACTGTCTCCATTTGTTCTGTCAAAAATATAGGACCTTGCCTTGCTCTGCATAGATGTCACCGATGAACAACTTGAACAGGTTATGTAGCTGTCAGCATGGGCTTTTATATTGATAAAACATAGTAACAATAGAGTGAGGAAAGAGGAATTAAATAGCTCTTTTTTCATAACAATATCTCCTTATTAAATTGCTTTTTAAATGTTGTTCAAGCAGCTTAATTTCGCAATTGAATGGAGTTGAATAAACATATGATTTAAAAGCTCTTTTATTAACTATTTTATCAGTTGAGTAGTTTGTAGAACGTATTGGCAGATAGCTGCAAAATTTTAAACTTTAAGTATCTGTTTTTATTCGATTGCTTAAGTTTTGTCAGCTGTATATTTTCTCAATTTAAATATTTATATGCTTTTTTGATGATAACACTCTAAACATCAGGCTTATTTTGAGTTTAAATTGAGCTATTAGACAGGCTGCGTCACAGGTTCATGCATGTATTTTGGTTTGTATTTACATAAAAAAGCCCAGCAATGCTGGGCGCTTGTCAATAATTTGGATTTACCTAATTATTACTCAATATTCTGGATCTGCTCACGCATTTGCTCTATCAGAACTTTTAGTTCTACCGCGGCATTGGTGATCTCTGCATTGATAGACTTAGAGGCAAGTGTGTTCGACTCACGATTAAACTCTTGCATCATAAAGTCCAAACGACGGCCGCATGCGCCACCTTTTTTCAAGATTTTATGCGTCTCTTTGACGTGAGATTTTAAGCGGTCTAGCTCTTCTGCAACATCTTGCTTTTGTGCAAGGTAAATCAGCTCTTGCTCTAAGCGCGATTCATCGATGTCCGTTTGCAGCTCTTCTAGTTTTTGTGTGAGCTTGTCACGCTGCCATTTTGTTACTTCAGGCATATGGCCTTCAACAACGGCTACTTGTTCAAGAATACTGTCTAGGCGTGTGGTGATCATGCTTTCAAGGTTTGCACCTTCAGAGGCTCTTGCTGCTTTAAAGTCTTGTACGACTTCGTCAAAACCGGCAAGTAATGCACTGTTTACTTCATCTAAATCGACTTCTTCAGCTTCCATAACGCCTGGCCAACGCAGGATTTCAGTTGGGTTGATATCACCACCGCTGATAGATTGCACCCATTTAGCGTTTTCTAAGATTTGTTTGGCTAGGGTTTCGTTAATAGACAGCTGACCAACGTGAGCTGGATTTGCTGCAAATTTTAAATAGACTTCTACTTTGCCTCGTTGTAGTTGCTTACGAAGGCGTTCACGTACTACTGGCTCTAATGCCCTGAATTGCTCCGGCGCGCGGATAAATGTTTCGAGATAACGTTGATTGACTGAGCGGATCTCCCAAACCCCAGTGCCCCAATCGCCTTTTACCTCTTTTCGAGCGTAGGCGGTCATACTATGGATCATATAAAGTTCCTATTTAATTAAGTTTGCGTGGCCATTATAGCCTAAGAAAAACGCTGCTCGATAGGTAAAGCTAAGATTTCTTTTGGTATTGCGTGGCATAGCGCAAAGGATCCCTTTATAATATTGCGAAACTTTGATGATAGGGGAACGTGGATGCGTCCAAGCGAAAGAACTGCAAATCAGATTAGACCTGTAACATTTACCCGTAACTATACAATGCATGCTGAAGGTTCAGTGCTTGTAGAGTTTGGCAATACAAAAGTGCTGTGTACAGCGACTGTGGAAGCGGGCGTACCGCGTTTTATGAAAGGACAAGGTAAAGGTTGGATCACTGCAGAGTATGGCATGCTTCCTCGCTCTACTCACACCCGTAATGGCCGCGAAGCAGCAAAAGGCAAGCAAGGTGGTCGTACGATGGAAATTCAACGCCTTATCGCACGCGCTTTACGTGCTGCGGTTGATCTATCTGCGTTAGGTGAAAACACCATTACAATTGACTGCGATGTGCTGCAAGCGGATGGTGGTACACGTACAGCATCAATCAGTGGTGCATGTGTGGCTTTGGTTGACGCACTGACGCACATGCGTGCTAAAGGCATGATCAATGCAAATCCACTTAAGTTCATGATTGCCGCGATATCTGTTGGTGTATACAACGGTGAAGCGATCAGTGACTTAGAGTACCTTGAAGACTCAGAAGCAGAAACTGACATGAATGTGATCATGACAGAAACAGGTAAGCTGATTGAAGTGCAAGGTACTGCTGAAGGCGAACCTTTCTCATTCGAAGAGCTTGATGAGTTGCTGGCACTCGCTAAGCATTCAATTCGCGAGATCATCGATATTCAAAAACAAGCATTAGCGTAAACAGTAGGTGAGTTATGAAACAGTATCAAAAAGATTTTATTGAATTTGCGCTGGAAAAGCAGGTACTAAAGTTTGGTGAGTTTACGCTTAAATCAGGTCGTACTAGCCCTTACTTCTTTAATGCTGGCTTATTTAACACGGGTCGTGACCTTGCGCGTTTAGGTCGTTTTTATGCTGCAGCACTAGAAGATGCGGGCATTGCTTATGATGTGTTATTTGGCCCAGCCTATAAAGGCATTCCAATTGCGACGACAACTGCGGTTGCACTGGCTGATCACCATGACAAAGACGTACCTTACTGCTTTAATCGTAAAGAAAAAAAGCAGCACGGTGAAGGCGGAAACCTCGTTGGTTCAGAGCTTAAAGGCCGTATTATGCTGGTTGATGATGTGATCACAGCTGGTACAGCAATCCGTGAGTCGATGGAAATTATTAAGGCGAATGAAGCAGACTTAGCTGGTGTATTGATTGCCCTTGATCGCCAGGAAAAAGGTAAAGGTGAGCTTTCTGCAATTCAAGAAGTAGAGCGTGACTTTGGCACAGAAGTGGTGTCGATTGTTAAGCTTGCTGATCTAATTACTTACCTAGAGCAACAAGGTAGCGCTTCTGAGCATCTAGCTGCAGTTAAAGCGTACCGTGACCAATACGGTGTTGCTTAAGTTGTGACTGAATTAAGTACTTATTAAAAATACCAGCCAACAGGCTGGTATTTTTTTGTCTGTGCAAAAGTGTTTTGCGTACAAAGTCAGCCTAGGCTCATTGGAGTATGTTACTCTAGGGGCAATTTTCATAACTAGCTGAACTTATGCATATTCATATTCTTGGGATCTGCGGCACCTTTATGGGGGGCATTGCAGCCATCGCACAATCTTTGGGCCATAAAGTCACGGGCTCAGACCAAAACGTTTACCCGCCAATGAGTACCCAACTTGAGTCTTTGGGTATTGAATTAACGCAAGGTTATGATCCCGCTCAGTTGGAGCCAAGGCCGGATGTGGTTGTGATAGGCAATGCAATGAGTCGCGGCAACCCCTGTGTAGAGTATGTGTTAGAGAAAGGCCTGCCGTATACATCTGGACCTGAGTGGTTAAAACAGCATGTATTGCAAGATGCTTGGGTACTCGCTGTTGCTGGCACACATGGCAAAACCACCACAGCCAGTATGTTAGCTTGGTTGCTAGAATATGCAGGTCTTAAACCTGGCTTTTTAATCGGTGGGATTGTGCAAAATTTTGGTTTATCCGCTCGGGTTACCGATACGCCATTCTTTGTTATCGAAGCCGATGAATATGACACCGCATTTTTTGATAAGCGCAGCAAGTTTGTTCACTATTTACCACGTACTTTAATTTTGAATAACCTCGAGTTTGATCATGCAGACATTTTTGCTGATTTAAATGCCATCCAGACCCAGTTCCACCATTTGATCAGAACCCTGCCAGGGCAGGGGAAAGCAATTTATCCAGCACAAGATAGTGCAATAAATGAGGTGTTAGCGCGTGGTTTTTGGAGTCAAAAAGAATCGCTTGGTGGGGATTGGTCGTATCAATTAATCGCGCCAGATGGCAGCCGCTTTAACGTGCTGCTGCAGGGCGAAGAAGTTGGTGAGGTAAACTGGTCTGCCATTGGTGAGCACAATGTGAAAAACGCCATTATGGCCATTGCTGCCGCGCGTCATGTCGGGATCCCGGTTGAGGTAAGCATTGAAGCACTGCAAACTTTCAAGTCGCCAAAACGTCGCATGGAACTCAAAGCCGAAATTGGCGGTGTGAGTGTATATGATGACTTTGCACATCATCCAACTGCGATTGAAACGACGCTTGCTGGGCTTCGTGCCAAAGTGGGTAGTGATGAAATTATTGCTATTTTGGAGCCGCGTTCAAATACCATGAAAATGGGCGTGCACCAAGATACGTTAATGAATGCGCTTGGCGCCGCTGATGAAGCTTTAGTCTATGAGCCACAAGGCCTTTCGTGGTCTTTAAAAGAAGCGGCGCAAAAAGCGGGTCGCCAATGTTTTGCGAGTACAGATGATATTATTAAGTACGTCACTTCGCAGGCCAAACCAAATCAGCATATTTTAATTATGAGTAACGGTGGTTTTAATGGCATTCATGATGCCCTTACTGCCGAGCTTAAAAAGGTAATGTCATAAACCTATGTCACAATTTAAAGATCCAATTACGTTAGCATTTAGTGGCGCATCGGGTGCGCCATATGGCCTACGTTTGTTAGAAGTTTTGGTTGCACTGGATTATCAAGTCTTTGTGCTTATCTCCAGCGCCGCGCGCGTTGTACTGGATACTGAGTCCAACGTTAAACTCTCTGGTAATGAAGCCAAAGCCACTGAACAGCTCAGTGCGTTATGCAAAGCCAAAGAAGGTCAAATTCAAGTCTTTGGGAAAGACAACTGGTTTAGTCCTGTTGCATCTGGTTCTGCCGCACCGAAAAAAATGGTGGTGTGTCCGTGTAGTGCAGGAAGTGTCTCAGCGATTGCACTGGGGGCATCAGATAACTTGCTTGAGCGTGCAGCGGACGTGGTGATCAAAGAGCGTGGGCAGTTAATATTAGTGCCACGAGAGACGCCATTTAGCCCAATTCATTTGGAAAATATGCTCAAGCTGAGTCAATTAGGCGTCACGATTATGCCTGCTGCGCCGGGATTTTATCATCAACCACAGTCCATCGAGGATTTGGTAGATTTTATGGTGGCACGGATTTTAGACCATCTAAACATTGAACATAATCTGGCAAAACGCTGGGGATATGGCGACTAAATTGTTTGAAAACACATTATGGGGATTGGGGATCCGAAATACATGACAACTGCATTAAGTATAAAAGGCTTAAAGAAAGTCTATAAAAACGGTGTTGAAGCCGTTAAAGGGATAGATTTAGAGGTGCAAGAAGGGGATTTCTTCGCATTGCTAGGCCCTAACGGGGCGGGCAAGTCGACAACAATTGGGGTTATTGCCTCTTTGGTGAATAAAACTCAAGGTGAGGTCAGTGTTTTTGGCCACTCAATTGATACCGCATTAGAAGAGGCGAAATCTGAGCTAGGTCTAGTCCCTCAGGAATTCAACTTTAGCCAGTTCGAAACGCTGAATCAAATTTTGGTGAATCAAGCGGGCTACTATGGCGTACCTCGCCAAGTTGCACATCAGCGCGCCGAGAAATACCTCAAGCAGCTAGGACTGTTTGATAAAAAAGACAAGCAAGCACGTACCTTATCTGGTGGTATGAAACGCCGCTTAATGATCGCTCGTGCACTGATGCATGAACCAAAGCTATTGATATTGGATGAGCCTACGGCTGGTGTAGATATAGAGCTAAGACGCTCGATGTGGGATTTCTTGCGTGAAATTAACAGCCAAGGTGTCACCATTATCTTAACAACTCACTATTTAGAAGAGGCTGAGTTATTGTGTCGTAATATCGCCATTATCGATAAAGGGGTGATTGTCGAGCACACCACAATAAAAGCCTTATTAGCAAAGTTAGACAAAGAAACCTTTATTTTAGACTTACAAGCTCCCATCAAGCCTGTATCGCTGTCAGGATACCAGTTTACCTTGATTGATGATCACACGCTTGAAGTCGAAGTGGAGAAGTCACAAGGGCTTAATCGAGTCTTTGCGCAATTGAGCGAGCAGGGTAATACAGTGTTAAGTATGCGAAATAAAGCGAATCGCTTAGAGGAGCTATTTGTGGGGTTATTAGAGCAGGGGCGTAAGCAATGAGCATATTAAAATACCGTGTTGCACTGAAAAGTATTTGGATTAAAGAGTGTATACGCTTTTTGCGCATTTGGGTGCAAACCTTAGTACCGCCAGCCATTACGATGACACTTTACTTTATCATTTTTGGTAGCTTGATTGGATCGCGCATTGGTGAAATGGGCGGCTTTGGTTACATGGAGTTTATTGTGCCGGGTCTAATTATGATGTCGGTGATCACCAACTCCTATTCAAATGTGGCGTCTAGCTTTTACTCAACAAAGTTTCAAAAGAGTATTGAAGAGTTACTGGTTGCACCCGTACCTAACTATGTGATTGTACTCGGTTACATGGGGGGCGGTATGGCTCGTGGCATGCTGGTGGGCTTAATTGTCAGCTTGGTTAGTTTGTTCTTCGTGGATATTCAAATTCACAATATCGCAGTGATTGTGGCCACTGTGGTGCTCACTTCCGCTGTGTTTGCACTTGGCGGTTTGATCAACGCCGTGTATGCAAACAGCTTTGATGATATCAGTATTATTCCGACCTTTGTGCTGACGCCGTTGACGTATCTGGGTGGGGTATTCTACTCGATTCAGTTGCTCCCTGAGTTCTGGCAAGGGATATCGCAAATCAACCCAATCATTTATATGGTTAACGCGTTCAGATATGGCTTCTTAGGTGTATCTGACGTCAATATCTATGTTGCATTTGGCGTGCTCATTGGTTTTATTTCTGTGCTATTTACGATTGCGCTGACACTGATTAAGCGTGGTGTTGGACTAAGACACTAAGTTAACTGTAGAGCATGTTCCAAAATAGGGCCGTGCTCTACTTTTTCACCTTCCACGTACCATGCGAGCATGCAGTTTTATTCTGTTTTACTATTCCAATAAGCGTTCTACAACAGTATTTATGGCTAGGTTATGTCATGATACTTGACTGTATGATAATAACTATCACACAGTTAAAGTATTTTCGCTTTATAGTACGGTCACTTGCAAAACGGCTACTTACCTCGGAAGTTCACTCTCCAGATTAAATTTTAAAAATTTGAATAATAATGATATTTAACGCTATTTTAGATGGGGTTCTCACATTATATCTCCACAGTTTGGAGTGTATATTATTTAGTATTTATGAGTGTATTTTGAGCGCTCAAGTTTGGCGTTGAGGGATTTTTTAAGTTTTTTTAGGGCAAGTGTCTTTTTTTGAAATTTTCACTGTTTATCTATTATGGGTACATTCTGAATTTTAAAAAGGAAAGTTATGAAACTTAAAATCAATAAAAAAAACGTGAAGTCCTTATCTCCAAATACTAAGCGTATTGCTTTTGAACAGACTGCTCATGTTGCTGGTGGTACCGTCGATTATACTGGCGGCATTCACTGCCAAAACCTAAGTGCTGGTCCTAATCTTTGCGGCGATCTACCGCCCTACACAGGTAGACACTAATTGTCATATATTGAGTAGAATCCAATTGGCAATCAATAGATAGCTAGACTGGCGCGCACAGATCGGGTTTACCGAGTCTTGTGATGGCTTCCCCACCTAGTTTTATCGAGCTGATAAGCTCTGCTTGTCGGCTTTTTTGTTCTTATGGGAACTCTACGTGCTTTTAAAGCAGTACCCAAGGTCGTTCACCTCCTAAGCCTTTTTATCTTTTACTATTTACTTTGCTCTATAAGCTTTTAAAATTGCCCCATTCAAATGCAATATGATAAGTAACATGGCTGACGCAAACTCTCGAAATATCACGACAAATCAGACTGGACTACATGAAAAGCTCGACGAAATCGTTCAAAAGCACTTACGTGCAGAGTTCAAAAAGCCCATTGCTGAGCACACCTTAAGCGCGTTTAATGAGGTTAATGAAAGAGTACAGGCTTTTTCAGGTCCTATTATTTTAGATTCATGCTGTGGCGTTGGTGAGAGTACCGCAAACTTGGCTAAGCGTCATTCCGATGCCTTGGTGATTGGTATTGATAAGTCATCGCATCGCCTTGATAAACACGATGTTGAGTACAAGCAAGATGAGCACGGTCAGTATATATTGGTGCAAGCCGATTTAAATGATTTTTGGCGCTTGGCTTATGAAGCTAATTGGCAGCCTAGTCACCATTATTTGTTGTATCCAAACCCATGGCCAAAAGCCAAGCATATTCAAAGGCGTTGGCATGGTGCCGCTGTTTTTCCTTTTATTGTTAAGCTTGGCGGTGTACTTGAAGTGAGAAGTAATTGGTCTATTTATGTCGAGGAGTTCGCAAGAGCACTGCAGCTTGCGGGCATTACAGTTGACGCTGAGGCGTATGAAAGTGAGCACGCAATCACGCCATTTGAGCGTAAGTACTGGGCCAGTGGCCAATCCAGTACTCGCTTAGTGGTTAATTTAAACCAAACTTAATGGGTGAGGCCATAATCGCTAGGCCTCATTGAGTTGCACTCGAGCGGTTCCTTCTTTAATGTGCGGTGCCGCTGCACCAATGAATTCCCCCTCAAAAAGCGTAATATGTGTACCAGCTAATTGATTTAATTGCGCTTGGTTTTTTATCCCAGAAACAATCAAGGAGATCTGGCTGTTTTTACATTGCTCGCCAATATGCTTCACTAGCCCTTTAACTTGAGGGTTATCTGCTAGCTGCTCAATTAGCTTTTCGTCCAGTTTAACTGCATTGATAGACATTTTAAGTATGCGACTAATAGTGAGCAGGCCACTATTGCGTGAATTCACTAATATGTTTACGCCCTTAGCACGTAAAATACTGATGATTGCCGTCATATCGTTAAATTGACTGATCAGCGCCTGTTCGTCCAATTCAAAAGTGATTAAATTAGGTTGCGGGTAGCGGTTAATTGCTTGAGTAATGCACTCCATCATTTGCGGGTCACGCAAGTCTTGTGGAGTCAGTGCTAAACTCCAAGCAACATTGGTTTTTCTAAATTGTGCGACACACAACTCAAGCATTTGCTTGGTTAATTGCGAGTTGAGACGAGAGTGCTTAATTACTTCCCCAAAGGCTTGAGATTTTAATATAACGCCTTGCTCTGTCAGTACCCTCGGGGCGCAGTGGTACTGGACAATTTGCTGATCATTAATACTGGCCCTTGGGGTGAAATAAGGAATGATCCTATGCTGGTCAAAAGCACTTTGCACCGTTTTTGCAATGGCTAAATTAGACTCTTGCAGTAATTTGGTTTTCTGTGTTTGCTGCCCATATATGTAGGTAGTTTGATGAAGCTGCTGAGCTTGTCTGCATGCGATGAAGGCATTCTCGAGTAGCAGGCCTTTATTGCCGCGTGCTATACCTGCTTTTAGTTGAATGTATAGCATGGGCTCATTAAGAATGGGCCTTGAAAATGGAAACTCAGAAATTAAATTATTTAAATAGTGCTCACCATTTGGCGTATCACAGAGTAACACCAGTTTTGAGGTGGCCAAACGATACACTTTAAAGGGGGTGGTTAGGTTTTGAAAGTATCGCATTACATTTTGAATGACTTTGTCACCGACGCCTGCGCCATAAAAGCTGATGATTTCTTCAAGCTCACAAATAGAGATAATCGCGAGGCTCAAGTGCGACCTTTTTGCATTGTCTAAGTCTTGCTCAAGCGCTAAACGGTTGGCAAAACCCGTACGGGCATCAGTTGTTAGAGTGCGACGGTAAACAAGTATATAAGTGCCAGCCACAAGCAAAGCAATACAGAAGAAAAAGCTCGCTGAAAGCGCAGCCTGAGTGACATTTTCTTGCAGCTGACTTTCTATATGTGAAATCGTAATGTCTGCGCCTGTGAGGTAAATCTGTCCATTGGGAGTAATATGAGGCACGAATATTGTTTTAAAATGTCCCCATTTATCCGAGGAGATCTCAAAGACTTCAGTGGTTGATAAAAAGGCCCCTTTATTACTTGTGGTGGCTTCTTCATAGATATCTTTGAATTGGGTGATATGACCTTTGGCTACATCATCGACTGTATAACTGGAGGCTGTGAAACGCACATGGGGTGAGTCGTAAACCATTGAGTAGACGTACTCTACGCCAATAGATTGGGCAAGCTTTGTCAGTTGTTCGCTATGTGCTTTGTATTCAGTAAGAGATAAGTTTGCCAAGTTGTCGTGGTAGTTGGAGCCGACAAACAAATTTGCGCTATGTGCCGCGATGCGTAACTTTTCATCTATTTCACTCATGATTGTCGCTTTACTACTTTGATAGGTGTAGTAAACGTATCCGACAAGAGAGATGACAAAGATAATAAAGCCAATGAGTACCCAAGTTAAAGAAAGGGTACGATGAGCCAAGTTCCATTTAGTCATTGCAGTTCCTGTTGCTTGTAGCGTTAAATAATATTACAAATTTTATATCTTTGGTTTAAAGTTTACAAAGTTTTTAGCAGATTGCGCACATTTTTTGTACCTGAAAACTTTCATTTTGTTTATTTATGCAGAAAATAGCGGGCAAGTTTATTTTTTTACACTGCATTTAAAGACTTTCCTGCAACTTTAAAGTAGAGTTAGTGATTTCGTAATAAATTAGTAAGGTGGATGTGCCTGTCAGGCGTAATATCAGCGCAAGCGCACTTATCTACTCTATTTGTGATTGGGAATAACAATGGGTCCAAAGCGTTGTGCAGTCGCTTCTGAAGAAAGCTTGATGCGAATCTTTACCGTACCGGAAGCCCCTGGCTCTACACTCAGTAAAATAGAACAAGAGATCTCTCACAATCTTGCGGGTTTTCTGAACGAGAATATTGCTGCAATTGAAAAGCCCCTGCATGAGATAGAGAAAGACTTTCAATCAGCGGCAATTCCAGAAGAGCCTACTTTTGTATCTGATTATGCTCAAGATATTATGGAGCAGTTGGTCGCACACTCGGTGCATACCGCGTCGCCAAGCTTTATTGGTCATATGACGTCGGCATTGCCACACTTTTTATTGCCTTTGTCAAAGCTAATGGTCGGTTTGAATCAAAACTTGGTTAAGATTGAGACGTCCAAGGCATTCACACCCCTTGAGCGCCAAGTGTTAGGTATGATGCACCATTTGACTTATGGTCAAGATGAAGCCTTTTATGAAAAGTGGATGCACAGCGCCAAGAATGCGTTAGGTGCGTTTTGCTCTGGCGGAACGATTGCCAATATTACCGCATTGTGGATTGCGCGAAACCGCTTGTTGAAACCTGATGGTGAATTTAAAGGGATTTCGTCGCAAGGCATGTTTGCAGCCATGATGCACTATGGCTATAAAGGCCTTGCGGTACTGGTATCTGAGCGTGGTCATTACTCTCTTGGTAAAGCTGCTGATGTACTTGGTATCGGCCGTGATAATTTCATTGCTATTCGCACCAATCAAAATAATAAAGTGGATATGAATGCCATGCGTGAAAAAGCACTCGAGCTTGAAGCGCAAGGGATCAAGGTGATGGCCATTGTTGGCGTTGCGGGCACCACTGAGACCGGCAGCATAGACCCATTACATGAGATGGCTGCGTTATGTGAAGAACTGGACTGTCACTTCCATGTAGATGCTGCATGGGGAGGCGCAACATTACTGTCCAATACCTACAGGCACTTATTGTCGGGCATTGAAAAAGCAGATTCAGTCACCATTGATGCGCATAAGCAAATGTATGTGCCAATGGGTGCCGGCATCGTGCTATTCAAAGACCCAGCAGCAACAGATGTGATTGAGCATCACGCTGAATATATTTTACGTAAAGGCTCAAAAGATTTAGGAAGCCATACACTTGAGGGTAGCCGACCAGGTATGGCAATGCTTGTTCATGCATGCTTGCAGGTGATTGGTCGCAAAGGGTATGAGATGCTCATTGATCAGAGCATAGAAAAAGCTCAGTACTTTGCTAACTTAATTGCTGAGCAAGATGACTTTGAGCTGATTTCTCAACCTGAACTTTGCTTACTGACATATCGTTATGTGCCAAAAGAAGTTAAACAAGCATTGCTTAACGTTGATGAACAGGAAAAGCTGGATATATACGCTGCGTTAAATCGTCTTACTGCAAGTATGCAAAAGCGCCAACGTGAAACTGGCCGATCATTTGTATCCAGAACAAGGCTGACACCAGAACAGTACGGCAATCAACCTACTGTGGTGTTTCGTGTTGTCTTAGCAAACCCATTAACGTCTTATCAAATGCTCAATGAGATTTTAGAAGAGCAAAGGGAAATGGCTCAGCATGATCCTATTTTGAAAAAATACTTAAGCAAATATTTAACGACATAAAAAGGAGCCAGCTGGCTCCTTTTTATTTGGCAATAACCGATACTGCGTAATTTATAAATAAAACAACGAGTTTGGGTTAGACGGTGAGCGGCTAAATGAAATTTTAAAAAGGCATTTTTTGATTCAAAATATTTTATCTTTATGTGAGTACCTTAAATGGGATAAATAAAGTGCTTTTTTATCTTATCGGCGTATTATTAATAGTTGAGGTAGCCAATAGTATTGCGCCAATTGATTTAATTTTGTTGAATTGAAAACAGCGATTTAAGCTGCAAGAGTACAGGCTACGCATTATTACATGTGACCGTAAATAAAGGTTACTGAGTACATAAACTAGATGTATTTGGGTGAAAACATTGGCTGTAGATGTGAAAGAGTATGAAGGTGATATGTCTAACAATAGACATAATGAGCTAACACATGTCACACAGAGGCTTAGAAGAGTCTTATCAAAAGAGGTCGATGTATCTGTCGGCCACCAACAATTTTTGTCAGATATTTTGCTTGAAGCGAAAGAGCTATTGAATGTTAGCCGCGTATCAGTGTGGTTGTTCGATGATGCCGCTAAGCCAAGTAAATTAATTAATTACGCTAATACAGATTGGAATGGGTTGATAACTGGACCTTTGCCTGAACTCGCAGTGCAAGATTATCCTAATTACTTTCGCGCTATTATCAATGGCGAGACAATCTCTGCAAATGATGCGATGACAGATGCGAGAACCAGTGAATTTACGGATGGTTATTTAGTACCACAGCAGATCTGCGCTTTACTGGATGCCGCGATTTTTCAAAATGGTTTAGCCATTGGAGTGGTGTGCTGTGAAGGGCGTTTTGAACCCAGAAATTGGTTGCAATGGGAGGTAGTTGCGACGGAGCTTATTGCTGATTGTTGCAGCCGTAGGCTATTGGTACATGAGTTATGGCAAATGCAGCAGCGCTTAACGGAGATGGCATTTCAGGATGTCTTAACAGGACTGAATAACCGCCGCTATGTCATGGATTATGCCAAGAGTGAAATGAGTCGCCATCAACGCGCGGATAGGCCACTCAGCTTGTTAATGATTGACCTAGATAGATTTAAGTTGATCAATGATAAATACGGCCATGATGGTGGCGATGAAGTGTTAAAGCAATTTGCTCAGTGTTGTAATTCATTGGTGCGCACGGAAGATTGCGTGTGCCGGTTAGGTGGTGAAGAATTTATCATTTTGCTACCTGAGACAGAAGTTGCGTTGGCAATGAATGTAGCGCAGCGGCTCAAGGAAAAAGCCGCAGCGTTAGAGGTTCAGTATGAAGGTGACATTATTCATTTTACGGTCAGTATCGGTGTCGCCAGCGTAAATCTAAATATGCCCTTTAGCCAATCACTAAAAGCAGCAGATCAAGCTGTTTATCAAGCGAAAGCCGCCGGGCGAAACCAAATAAAACTCGCGTTGTAACTGAATCACTGGGAGTGATTCAGTAGTGCTTTGAGCTTGGCTGGTTTTAATGGTTTAGTTAGGTAATGTATTTGTTTCGCTTTAACCTGAGCTTTCAAAGATTGATCGCGCACTGCGGTTATGAGGGCTGCGGGAATGTCATGTTGCCAAATTTCTCTGAGAGTTGCGATTAACGTGACTCCGTCGCATTCAGTACCAAGCTGATAATCAACCAGTAATACATCGGGTGCTTTATGGCTTTTTGCATAGGCGAGTATATCATCGACTTGTGCAAACACTGAGTGTTGGAGCTGCCATTTATCCAATAGACTGGACATCGCCGCCAAGTTGTTAGGATCATCATCAATTACTATAACAGAGAGCTGCCTTTTATTCTTTGACGGTCTCACTTTGCTGTCTGCTTGTACATGTTGTTGTTCGCCCAATGGCACTTCAATACAAAAGCGACTGCCTGCTGATAGCTTTGAGTGCATGGATAGAGGAATGCTCATTAAATCACAGAGGCGCTTTACAACGCCCAGGCCTAGCCCGACGCCGCGGTTATCCCCGGATTCAATGCGATAAAAATCAGTAAATATTTTTTCTTGTTCAAGTTGCGAGATCCCAGGACCTGTATCCCACACTTCAATACGCAAGCTATGTGCGCGTTTGCGACAGGCAATAAGCACGGTGCCAGAATCCGTATATTTAACCGCATTTGATACTAGGTTTTGAATTACACGGCGTAAATAAGTAATGTCGCTATGTACAATATGCTCAGCGTTTCGCACTCTCAGCTTGAGCCCTTTGTCTTGGCAGATAATGGCGTATTCATTGACTAAAGGTTTAATAATATCCTTGAGGTTAAAGTGCTTCGGAGTGGGCTGCATGGCACCTTGTTCTAGCTTGGCGATATCGAGTAACGAGGACATGAGGTGGACGGTTGAGTCCAAGCTATCACCCAGTTTATTGAGGTTACTCTTTTGTGTATCAGGGATCTGCTGCTCATCAATGGCGCCAAGGTATAACCTTGCAGCATTCAGCGGTTGAAGGATATCGTGACTGGCAAGGGCTAAAAATCGCGTTTTACTGTCGTTTGCGCGTTCGGCTTCTTTTTTTGCACTGACAAGATCTTGCTCTATTTTTTCTCGAGTTGCGATTTGGGCTTTTAAATCTTGGTTTATTGCACGTATTTCAAGTGTTCTGGCTTCAATGCGATTTTCCAAGTCCATGTTGATCTCTTCAAGTGCATTTTGCGTGGCCATGTGCATAGTGATATCAGAGAAACTAGTAACAAAGCCACCGCCAGGCAGCGGGTTACCTGTCATTTCAAAAACCTGTCCATTTTCTCTGTGCCGTATATAGTGATGGGGGGTGCCATTTTTGAGGTGCTGCACACGCTTTTCAACCAGCTTTTCTAATGCGCCGGGCCCACATTCACCGCGCTGTGCGTTGTAGCGGATAATCTCTTCAATATCTTGACCTACTTGCAGGTAACCTTGAGGGTATTCAAACATTTCATGATAACGCTTGTTCCAAGCAACAAGCTTTAGGTCTTTATCTACGACTGAGATACCATGACTCAGGTTTTCCAGTGAGGTAAATAAAAGGTTCTGGTTAAATTGTAGCGCTTGTGTTGTTTCATCAAAAAAGGTGACAACTTCTTCAAACGCCATTTGCTTGCCTGAGGATACTGCGTGGATCAGGGCTTGTGCTGACGACGCACCAAGCACACCAGTTAATGCACGCTCACAAAAGTTAATGAAATCAGGGGTTGGCGACGCATTATTTTCATCAATGTCTTCGTTGAGGGCATAGTGTCCGAGTAACTGCTGACTGCGCTGAATACCTAAAAAAGTTTGCAATAGGACTTTAAAGTCATAGACAGTGGCTTTGACTTCTTTATTTAGTTTTTTAGCTAAAGCAGCTTGCTCTTTGGGTCTCACAAATGCGGTAGCTTGCAGTTTATCGATCAGGCGCTCGTGAGCCCCTAAAGAAAAGCTAATGTAACAGCTGATATTGGCAAGCAATGCGAGCAAGGTGCCTCGTGTGACTATGGTTTGCTGAGTCTGGTAATCCAATAACTCGGGTGAAGAGATAATGGGCAGTAATAAAAACAGTGCCCAACAAATGAGTCCCGCGAGTAGCCCTGCATATACGCCATAGGCATGGCCTTTGCGCCAATACAATCCCCCGACAATGGCTGGTAGTAATTGGGTGACTAAAGAAAAGGCAACTAGTCCCATACTGGCAAGCGCTGCGCCATGCCCAAACCATTGCTGATACCAATAAGCAAGTAATAAAATAGCACCAATAATAAAGCGTCGAACAAGCAGTATTTGTGACTTGTAGTTATTGGTTAACAAGCTCTTTTTAAATCGCCTTTTCAGCAGTAAAGGTAGCACAATATCATTTGACAGCATGGTACTTAGCGTCAACGTTGCAACAACAATCATGGCTGTTGCCGCAGAGAGACCACCAATAAATACGAACGTAGACATCACAGGATAGTCGATGCTGAGCGGTAGGCCTAAAACAAAGCTGTCTGCGGCTATCCCTTGACCAATACCCGGGTGTATTGCGGCGCTTGCGATGGGAATGATCATCAAAGCAATCAACATTAAATATAGCGGAAACGCCCACCTTGCGGTGTTTAAATGGTTACTGTTTTGGTTATCTACAACGGTGACGTGAAACTGTCTAGGAAGGCAAATGATGGCAGCTGCTGCCATTAGCGTTTGGCCAATAAAGTTAAAGTTAGCGAAATCAAAGTCGCGCCAATGCGCCCAAATTGAATGAGTATCGCTTTGCAAAAATAGGGCTTGGATTGAAATATATGCAACGGCGATAAGGGCAAGTAGTTTAATGATAGACTCAAATGCAACCGCTAACATGAGCCCTGAGCGGTATTCTGTAACATCGACCTTTCGTGCGCCGAAAAAGATAGCAAACAGTGCCATCATTAAGGTGCCGATCAATGCCAATATCGCGCCTGAGACTTCATCATTTTGACGCAGCAGTTCGAAGCTGTTGGCCAACGCTTTGAGTTGCAGTGCAATGTAAGGAATAGTCGCAAGCAAGGCGATGAGTGTGACCATAACCGCAGTCATTTGTCTTTTGCCGTAACGGGCACTGATAAAGTCTGAAATCGTGGTGATATTTTGCTTTTTACTGACCAATATTAGTTTACGTAAAAAGCCGTGACCAAATAAAAACAGTAGCGCGGGCCCAAGCAAAATGGGGAAGAAGTGCCAGCTACTGGCAGCGGCGGTACCAACTGAACCGTAGTATGTCCATGATGTACAATAAATCCCCAGCGCAAGCGCATAGACAAAGGGGTGATGGCTTATCTTTTGTGCCAATGGCGTATGTTTATCTCCCCAATTGGCCAGCCAAAAAAGTAGGCCAATATAACTCAGGGCAACCAAAATAAGCGCAGCTGTCATCGTCGGTCCTAATTGATGTTATTGATTGTATTATTAAATTTGATGATTGGTTTGAGCCCTCATCTTATCTGGCTTACCCAGAATATGCCAGTGAGTTAGTCTATAAATATAATACGCTGATTCTTATGAAGAATTGGTAATTTATTGTGCTAATTAGACTAATGTCTTATACCGTATGACGTGTTAATAATTTGCATGATATGACATACATATATTTTCTAAGATATTGATTTTAATATCTATTAAATATATTCAAGTTGTTTTAATTTGCAGTTTACGTAAACGTCATCTTGTGTTTACGACTAAGGTCTCAATTCAATCTAGACAAGCCGTTGCTACAGTCAAAAGGTCAATTAATACCAACGCATATATACACTATGCGTTAAACGGGGAGTTAATCATGGCCTTTAAAAGTGAAGAACAAGCAAAAGCATATTGGTCAGAAAATCTAGCCTTGATGTTTAAGCTACTAGTAATTTGGTTTGTGGTGTCATTTGGATGTGGCATTTTATTTGTCGATGTACTGAACGAAGTACGTTTTTTTGGGTTTAAATTGGGCTTTTGGTTTTCACAACAAGGTGCAATTTATACATTTGTTGCTTTGATTTTTGTCTACGTATCAAAAATGGATGCGCTCGATAAAAAATACGGCGTAGATGAGTAAGGAGCAGCATAATGGATGTTCAATCGTTTACATTTTTAATCGTAGGGCTGAGCTTTGCGTTATATATCGGTATCGCCATTTGGGCGCGTGCTGGATCAACTAATGAGTTCTATGTTGCGGGTGGCGGAGTACCACCGCTGGCAAATGGGATGGCAACCGCAGCGGATTGGATGAGTGCTGCGTCGTTTATTTCTATGGCGGGTATTATCTCTTTTGCGGGATATGATGGCGGTGTTTACCTAATGGGGTGGACGGGTGGTTATGTATTGCTAGCACTTTGTCTGGCACCATATTTACGTAAGTTTGGTAAATTTACCGTACCTGATTTCATTGGGGATAGATATTACTCACAGGTCGCACGGGTTGTGGCTATTTTGTGTGCCATTTTTATTTGCTTCACCTACATTGCAGGGCAGATGCGTGGTGTTGGCGTCGTTTTCTCTCGTTTCCTAGAGGTTGATATTGAAACGGGTGTTTATATCGGTATGGTTATTGTTTTCTTCTACGCCGTGTTAGGTGGTATGAAAGGAATTACTTACACACAAGTGGCACAGTACTGTGTATTAGTGTTTGCTTACTTAGTACCGGCTATCTTTATTTCTATGATGATGACAGGCCATTTATTGCCTCAAACTGGGTTTGGTGCAACGCTTGCTGATGGCTCAAACACCTATTTACTCGATAAACTCGATGGGCTCAGTACCGAGCTGGGATTTGCCCAGTACACCGAGGGGTCTAAGAGTATGATTGATGTGTTTGCAATTACAGCGGCATTGATGGTGGGTACTGCGGGTTTACCCCATGTTATCGTGCGCTTCTTCACTGTACCAAAAGTAAAAGATACGCGTATCTCTGCGGCGTGGACATTGGTATTTATCGCCATTGTTTATACAACAGCGCCTGCCGTTGCTTCGTTTGCACGAGTAAACATGATAGATACGATTAATGGTAAAGACGGCAGTGGCACAGCATATGCTGAAGCGCCTCAGTGGGTGAAGAACTGGGAAAGAACAGGCCTTATCACATTTAATGATAAAAACGGTGATGGCAAAATGTTCTACTCTGCAGGCAAAATTGACGACCCTGCAAGTACAAACGAGGTTAAAATTGATAGAGATATCATGGTATTGGCAAACCCAGAAATTGCAGACTTACCTGCTTGGGTCATTGCTCTGGTTGCCGCAGGTGGTATTGCAGCTGCACTGTCGACAACCGCAGGGTTATTGCTGGTTATCTCGACATCGGTGTCGCATGATTTACTCAAGCGCACGCTCAAACCTGACATCAGTGACAAGCAAGAACTCATGGCTGCAAGGCTCGCGGCGATGGTGGCCATCGGGATCTCGGCCTACTTTGGCATAAACCCACCGGGATTTGTGGCATCGGTAGTGGCGTTTGCCTTCGGCTTAGCGGCTGCGAGTTTCTTCCCAGCCATTATTATGGGGATTTTCTCTAAACGCATGAACAAAGAGGGGGCTATCGCCGGTATGATCTCGGGTATTGGCTTTACAGCGGCGTACATTATTTACTTTAAATTTGTGAGCCCTGAGTTGAACGCCCCTGCAAACTGGCTATTTGGTATCTCACCTGAAGGTATCGGTATTATCGGTATGCTGGTTAACTTTGGTGTTGCCGCGGTTGTGATGAAACTGACCGCTGAAACGCCAGATGAGGTGAAGCGCATGGTAGATGGGATCCGTAATCCAAAAGGCTCTGGTGAAGCACACGCGCACTAAAACGTTGAAGATGAATAATAGCCCAGCTCTTGCTGGGCTATTATTTTTTGAGGCTATTAAAAATGACACATACCCACTCAGCAGTCACCGATGTACTAGATTTTGTGACGCAGCAACTGCCGTTTAGCACGCTGCCTGCATCTTGTGCACATTTCTTTGTGAATCATGCAAAGGTTGTGTATATCACCTCGTTGAATCAGGCTGAATTACTGAGTTCTGAACAAAAGTATTTATATCTTGTGCGCTCAGGTGTGTTTGATTTAGTTGATAATTCAGGAGAAGTAGTCACGAGATTGGGAGAGGGCGACTACTTTGGTTACCCGTCATTACTCACTGGGGAAGATATTCAAAACCACCTAGAAGTGCAAACTGGCGGGCTTATTTTTTTACTGCCGCAAGAAGACTTTGATTTTTTAAGACGAGAGTATCCAGCATTTGAGCAGCACTTTGTGCGTGCGCATAAAAAGCGCTTATTGTCGAGTCACTATAAAGAGCGGGGAAGAGGGTGGTCAGAGCGAAAGATATCGACGTTAATGTGCAGAACAGCTGTGACTATAGAGCCAAAAGCGAGCGTTGTAGAAGCGGCTAAAACTATGCACAAAGCGGGTGTGTCTTCAGTGATCATCACTGAAAACGGGCAGCTATCAGGGATAGTGACAGATAGAGATTTACGTAATCGTGTTTTGGCGGCGGAGCTTGACCCACACGTGTCCGTGACAAAAGTGATGACCCGCGATCCTAAATTTATTTTTGAAAATAATCGTGCTTTTGCTGCTTTACACTTAATGCTTAAACACAATATCCATCATTTACCTGTGCTCAATGAAGAACGCATGCCTTTAGGCATGGTGACCAGTACGGACTTATTGCGTCAACAAAAGCACGACCCGGTACAATTAATTGGGCAAATATATAAAGCGAATAGTCATCAAGAGGTTGTTCATTTGGCGAAGGAGATACCAGCTTTATTGAGAGGATTCTCTAATACAGTTGAAGATATTTCGTTTATTGGGACACTGCTCAGTGGCTTAACTGATGCAATGACGAGTCGCTTAACTGAATTATTTATCAAACAGCAAGGTGAGCCGCCTTGTCGTTTTTGTTGGATATGTTTTGGCTCTCAAGCACGAGAAGAGCAAACGTTACACTCAGACCAAGACAATGGCTTGATTGTCTCAAATTCTATTTTGCCGCATCAAAGGGCCTATTTTGCAAAATTGGGGGAATTTGTTACTGGGCATCTCATTAGTTGCGGGATAAAAGCATGTCCTGGCGGTATTATGGCTAGTAATGAGCTGTGTCGAGGTACTGTTGATGAGTGGCTGATGCGTTTTGATCAATGGTGCCATACCCCGACGCCTCAAGCGATGCTCAACAGTAAAATCTTTTTTGATAGGCGTTTTATTTTTGGAGACCAATTCCTTTATCAAGCTTTAAATGCACAGCTTAACAATATGCAAAAGCAAGATATCTTCTTTGCGGCAATGGCGACCGACATCAGTGCCAATAGTGTGCCGATGGGGTTGTTTCAACAATTTAAGCTACAGCGTGATAAAAGAAAACATGGTTATCTGGATTTAAAAACGCGTGGCGTGGCGATTGTCAACGACCTTGCTCGCATTTATGCGCTTAAGTGTGGTGTGGCAAAAGCCAATACGCAAGCGCGTTTAGAGGCATTGAAAGCGTTTTCAATTTTAAGCAAAGAAGATATTTATAATTTGCAAGATTGCTGGCGATTTTTGACTCAATTGCGCTTTAAAATACAGATTGAGGATTTAGATTTACCACCCAATTGTATTAACCCAGAGCACTTAAGCTCTTTGGAGCGCCATCAGTTAAAAGAAGCATTTCACCTAATCAAGCAAGCGCAGCAAGCATGCGTATTTAAATTTGCACGAGGTAGTTTGTAAATATATGAGATGGTTGTTGCCAAGTTTCATGAGAAAAGAGCGTGAACCGCTTTGGTTGGAAAGTGAGCTCGTTGTTGTCGACTTAGAGCTGACGGGGTTAGACCCTAATCAGCATGAGATTGTCTCTGTTGCTTGGGTGGAAATAAATCGAGGTCAGGTTGCGTTACAGAGTGCACAATACCGGTTAAACAAAGGTGTAAAAGACCTTGAACAGAGCCCAATTTATCACGGCATATCAGAGCCTGAAATTGAAGAAAAAGGCGAGTGTCTTGTGCAAATCCTCACTGCCTTGGCAAGTGCTTTAAATACTAAAACATTGGTGTGTCACAATGCGTTTCTTGATTGGGGGTTTTTGCAAAAACACTTTATTCAATACGATATCTCTGTACAACCTAAGTGCATCATAGATACTTTAAAGTTGGAAAAAAAACGTCTGCTCCGAGCTCAGGAGGCGGTACGGCAAGAGCAGTTAACTCTGCCCGCGTGCCGAGCGCGATATGGCTTGCCTACTTATCAAAATCACAATGCGTTAAGCGATGCACTGGCAACCGCAGAGCTTTTGTTGGCTCAAGTCGGTCATTTAGATACTCAAAAGTCTATCAAGCTGCGAAATTTAGTATAAAGTAAGGTAGTTCACGTTCTTTTTTTGGCAATTTACCTCATATAAAGAAAAATTTTTGCATATCACTTACACATTTGTTCAAGGTCGATTACAATAGCGCCATCTTTACAAAGGAGTCTAGGTTACTTCTTTATCGCATGTAGAAAATGGGTCTTCTAATTAATGACAATCAAACTGGCAATCAATGGTTTTGGTCGCATAGGTCGCAATATTGTCCGAGCCCTCTTTGAGTCTGGGCGCAACAATGAATTTCAAATAGTTGCTATTAACGAGTTGGCAGATCCTGAAGGGATCGCGCATTTAATGAAGTACGACACCTCGCATGGTCGCTTCGCATTTCCAGTCAATCTCAACAAACCCTATCTAGAAGTTGCTGGGCAACAAATTCAAATTTTTAATGAGCAAGACCCAAGTCATTTACCATGGCATGCCTTAGATATCGATGTCGTTTTAGAATGTACTGGTGTTTATCACTCTAGGCAGCATGCGACAGCGCATATCGCCGCAGGCGCTAAAAAAGTGCTGTTTTCTCACCCCGCTGATGCAGATGTAGACGAAACCATTGTCTATGGTATCAATGACGATAACTTAAAAGCAGCACATACCATAGTCTCAAATGGGTCGTGTACAACAAACTGTATTGTTCCTGTCATTAAAGTATTAGATGATGCTTTTGGTATCGAGTCTGGTGCAATAACAACCATTCATGCATCGATGCATGACCAGCAAGTAATTGATGCATACCATAAAGACTTAAGGCGTACTCGCGCTGCAAGTCAGTCGATTATTCCAGTTGATACAAAATTGGCGCGTGGTATTGAGCGCATATTACCTAAATTTCATGGGCGCTTTGAAGCAATTGCCGTCAGAGTTCCTACAATTAATGTGACCGCAATGGACTTAAGTGTATCTTTGCAAAGTGATGTCACGTTAGAACAAGTAAATCAGGTATTGGAGAAGGCTGCCAGTGGCAGGCTACAAGGGATTTTAGATTACACCGAAGAACCCTTAGTATCGGTGGATTTTAATCACGACTCTCACTCTAGTATTATTGATGGCACCCAAACCCGAGTGAGCCATAAACGCTTGGTGAAGGTGTTAGTTTGGTGTGATAACGAGTGGGGGTTTGCAAACCGTATGCTCGACACCGCAATGGCAATGATTAAAGCCTCTTAATTTTAGTATCGTTCTTTTAAGGAGATGTCCATGTCAGTCATCAAGATGGCGGATTTAGATTTAAACGGCAAACGCGTGCTTATTCGCGAAGATTTGAACGTGCCAGTGAAAGACGCAAAAGTGACGTCTGACGCGCGCATCAAAGCATCTTTGCCTACCATTAAATTAGCCCTAGAAAAAGGCGCTAAAGTAATGGTGATGTCACACCTAGGTCGCCCAACGGAAGGGGAATACGATGCTCAGTATTCACTTCAGCCGGTTGTTGATTACCTAAATGAAGTACTTGAACAAAATGTAAGACTCGTTACTGACTATCTTGATGGTGTTGAAGTTGCTGATAACGAAGTGGTTGTTTTTGAAAATGTACGCTTTAATAAAGGTGAGAAGAAAAACGACGAGGCGCTTTCTAAACAGCTTGCAGCTCTTTGTGATATTTACGTAATGGATGCTTTTGGTACTGCACACCGTGCTCAAGCATCAACACATGGCGTAGGTCAATTTGCAGATGTTGCTTGTGCAGGTCCTTTATTGGCGGCTGAATTAGATGCTTTGGGTAAAGCATTAGATAATCCTGCTCGTCCATTGGTTGCGATTGTCGGTGGCTCTAAAGTGTCTACTAAATTAACGGTTCTGGATTCACTATCAACGGTTGTTGATCAGTTAGTTACAGGTGGTGGTATCGCCAATACATTTATTGCGGCGTCTGGTAACCCTGTAGGTAAGTCTTTATATGAAGAAGAGTTAATTCCTGAAGCTCAAAAGCTCAGTACTGCAGCGAAAGCAAATAATGGTGAAATCCCAGTACCTTCAGATGTTGTTGTTGGTAAAGAGTTCTCAGAAACAGCAGTTGCAGTGATTAAAGATGCTTCTGAAGTTGAAAGTGATGACATGATTTTTGATATTGGTCCTAATACGGCAAATGAATTAGCTAAAATCATCGAGCAAGCTGGCACTGTTGTTTGGAACGGCCCAGTTGGCGTTTTTGAGTTCGATCAATTTGGTAATGGTACAGAAGCCATTGCACATGCGATTGCCAAGTCTAAAGCGTTTTCAATCGCTGGTGGTGGCGACACATTGGCTGCGATTGATAAATATGGCGTTGGCGATGAGATATCGTATATTTCAACTGGTGGTGGTGCTTTCCTAGAATTCTTGGAAGGTAAAAAGTTACCAGCAGTTGATATGCTAGAGCAAAGAGCAAAAGCATAAAATTTAAGGGGGCCTGTTTGGCCTCCAACTATTAACTTAAACACTCTCTCACTCTTTGTTTAGGTTAATAGCGGTTGTGATGCAACCAAACTAAATCTACCCCGTTCAAATAGATAGCCAAGTGCTATCAAAAATTGGAGAAAAGCAATATGGCTTTAATCAGTATGCGTCAACTTCTCGATCATGCGGCTGAGAATGGATACGGCGTTCCTGCCTTTAACGTGAATAACCAAGAGCAAATGCGTGCGATTATGGAAGCGGCTGATAGAACAAACAGCCCAGTTATCGTACAAGGCTCTGCAGGTGCTAGAAGCTATGCCGGTGCCCCTTTTATTCGCCATATGATTTTAGCTGCTGTTGAAGAATGGCCACATATCCCAGTTGTTATGCACCAAGATCACGGTACATCTCCTGCGGTATGTCAGCGTTCAATTCAATTAGGTTTTTCATCGGTCATGATGGATGGCTCTTTGCTTGATGATGGCAAAACCCCCTCATCTTATGAGTACAACGTAGATGTTACACGTCGCACAGTTGAAATGGCGCACGCGTGTGGAGTATCAGTAGAAGGCGAGCTAGGTGTACTAGGTTCTTTGGAAACTGGTGAAGCAGGTGAAGAAGATGGCATTGGCGCGGTTGGTAAACTGACTCAAGATCAGTTACTGACTGATCCAGAAGAAGCTGCTGACTTTGTTAAGAAAACGGGTGTTGATGCCTTAGCGATTGCATGTGGTACATCGCACGGTGCATATAAATTCACACGTCCACCTACAGGTGACATTCTTGCGATTAACCGCATTAAAGAGATCCATGCGCGTATTCCTAACACGCACTTAGTTATGCATGGCTCTTCATCAGTACCACAAGAGTGGCTTGCTGTTATTAACGAGTTTGGTGGTGAAATCCCAGAAACATATGGTGTGCCAGTTGAGCAAATCGTTGAAGGGATCAAACACGGTGTACGTAAAGTGAACATTGATACAGACTTACGTTTAGCCGCTACTGGTGCAATTCGTCGTCACCTTGCACATAACCCAGCAAATTTTGATCCTCGTAAGTACCTAGCTGAAGCGACTAAAGCAATGACTGAGATTTGTGTTGCACGTTATGAAGCGTTTGGTACAGCAGGTCAAGCATCTAATATTAAACCAATTTCTTTAGATGATATGCATGTTAAATACCTTTCAGGTGAACTTGCACCTCAAGTTAAGTAATTCTCGTAATTACACTTAAGAAAAGCCCCATTAGGGGCTTTTTTTTCGCATTGAATACATGTTTTATGGTGTGCAGTTGTGTTTGAGCTGCTTGATCAGTGAGCGGGATCGTTATTTTACTAACCTTGAAGCGATCAGATCATTAATTTACTAACGATCTAACATTGGGATCGAATTATTACTAACTCGGACTGTATCGGATCTAAGTTTTGTCTGTACTTTAACAAGCTTTGTGTTGTCACAGAATCAAAGATCAATAACTTAGCATTACCTAATATCTGAACTTATCTCTCTAGTACGTATAGATCTGATCCCAAAAGGATCTGCTAGGTAAGAAAGTGATCTCAAGTTGGTGGACTTAGGAAAATAATGATCCTTGTAAAATTACACGATCTTAATAATTTTTTAATCTAAATTTTTATTGCAAAAAAAACACCTTTATTCGATGCTAACTCACGCTAATTGCAGATAAAATAGGAACAAATTGTATCTAACTTATTGAAACTATGTTCCTGATAAATGCATTAACGTTATATTATCAGGTAAACTTTCATAAAACTGTCATACTTAGTCATAATAATGAAACCGACTTCGGTAACGTAAGAGATAAATGGGAATGTCACGTAGAGTACTAGTAGTTGATGACGAAGCACCAATCAGAGAAATGTTGGTGTTTGTGTTAGAACAGAATGGCTTTCAAGCAATTGAAGCGGAAGACTATGATTCAGCGATTGCAGCCATGGTAGAGCCATACCCAGATATGGTGCTCCTAGATTGGATGTTACCTGGCGGTAGCGGTATCCAAATTGCGAAAAAGTTTAAGCAAAGTGAGTATACTCGTCAGATCCCTATCATCATGTTAACAGCACGTGGTGAGGAGGAAGACAAAGTTAAAGGATTAGAAGTAGGTGCAGATGACTACGTGACTAAGCCTTTTTCTCCAAAGGAGCTTATGGCGAGAATTAAGGCGGTAATGCGCCGCGTATCTCCTACATCGCTTGAAGAGGCGATAGAGGTACATGGCTTAAGGCTGGATCCAATTTCACACCGTGTTACCTCTGCTGGTAACGAATTAGAAATGGGGCCAACTGAGTTTAGATTGTTACACTTCTTTATGACCCATCCAGAGCGTGTTTATAGCCGTGAACAGTTGCTCGATCACGTTTGGGGCACTAATGTGTATGTTGAAGACCGTACGGTTGATGTACATATTCGTCGCCTAAGAAAAGCAATTGCGCCACTTGGCCACGACAGATTAGTTCAGACTGTCCGTGGTGCGGGTTATCGCTTTTCTAGTAAAGTATAAAGCATTAATTTATGCGCTGTGGTAGCGTTATCCTAGCGCTTAATCTTTAGGATCATTTTATATGTATAGAGTGATTGATAAACAGGCGTTATTAAAACGCCTGTTTTTGTATTTTCTGCCGCTTACCCTGATAGGTATTCTGCTTGGTGCGCCTTTTGTGATGTTATTTCTGGGCGCAACAGTGCTGTTGTTTTGGCATTTTAAGCAGCTCTATAAGTTGAGTGATTGGTTGATCAATCAACGCAGCTTTAATCCACCTGAAGGATCTGGTGCGTGGGAGCAAATTTTCGAAGGGATCTATCACCTTCAACATCGCAATCGTAAAAAGCGTAACGAGCTTGCCGCTTTGATCCGTCGCTTTCGTGAAGGTGCTGAGGCGGTGCCCGATGCAGTGATCGTGATGCAGCAGGATCTCAGTATTATTTGGTGCAATCAGTTGGCGCTTAAGATCTTAGGGCTGCAATGGCCAACTGATCATGGCCAGCGTTTGGATAACCTGATCCGTGATCCCAAGTTTGTAAAGTATATGCAAGATCATGACTTCACGGATCCGTTGGAGTTAGAAAGCGGCCACAACGATGAACGAGTGTTAGAATTTCGGGTCATGCCCTATGCTGAGCAGCTGATGATGGTTGTGCGTGACATTTCGAGACTTAAAAAACTTGAGCAAATGCGCAAAGACTTCGTTGCTAACGTTTCGCATGAACTTCGTACACCTTTGACCGTGGTCACGGGTTATCTAGAAATGATGGAAGGTGACAATATGCCGCCGCCTGCGATGTGGCAAAAAGCACATTTAACCATGATTGAGCAGTGCAAGCGCATGGACAGCTTAGTGAATCAGCTGCTTTCTCTATCCCGCATTGAAGGTGATAGAGATCAAGGTAATGATAAAGCTGTTAACGTACCTGGTATGTTGCAGTTGATCCTGACTGAAGCACTTTCCCTGAATCAAGATAAACATCATGACATTGAGTTTGATATAGATGAGACTTTGGACATCAAAGGGAGTGTTGATGAGCTGCGCAGTGCTTTTTCAAACCTCGTATTCAATGCCATTCACTATACGAAACCGAATGGCAAAATTGTCGTTAGATGGTATTTAGAAGGGGAGTGCCCAGCATTTGCTGTAACGGATAATGGGGATGGCATTGCACCAGAACATATTAATCGTTTAACGGAGCGCTTTTATCGAGTGGATAAAGCGAGAAGCCGGAAAACTGGGGGCTCAGGTCTTGGTCTTGCGATCACAAAGCATGTACTGAGCCGTCATGACTCTCATCTAGATATTATCAGTACCGTGGGGGAGGGCTCATGTTTTTCATTCTCTTTTCCAAAAGAAAAACGCATTTTTATGACAGTGTCTGAAAGTCATAAAAGTGTCATTTAAGAGTAATTTTATTGTAATTTACTGAGCGCACAATGAGCATCAGGTAATCAAATGGGACGAACAATCGGAGTGACCCCAATGAAATTTAAAAGCTTAGTTGCCGCAATGGGTGTGGCTGTGACAACATTGGTATCAACGCAAGTATCAGCGCTTGATAAAAACCTACAAGAGTACAACAAGACCAGCGGTATCTCAGGTAACTTTTCATCTGTGGGTTCAGATACGCTAGCGAATATGATGACGTTTTGGGCTGAAGAATATAAACGTATTTACCCTAACGTAAATATTCAAATTCAAGCGGCTGGTTCTTCTACTGCGCCGCCAGCTTTGACAGAAGCAACTGCAAACTTCGGCCCAATGAGCCGTAAGATGAAATCAAAAGAAGTTGAAGCTTTCGAAAAGCGCTATGGTTACAAGCCGACAGAAGTACGTGTAGCAATTGATGCGCTGGCTGTTTTTGTTCATAAAGATAACCCAATTAAAGGTTTACGTATTGACCAAGTGGATTCAATTTTCTCTTCAACACGTAAGTGTGGTGGTGATAAGCAAGTTGATCGTTGGAGCGATGTAGGTCTAAATGGTCCTTGGGCTGCAAAAGATATTCAATTATACGGTCGTAACTCAGTATCTGGTACATATGGCTACTTTAAGAAAAAAGCACTGTGTAAAGGCGACTTCAGAAATAACGTAAACGAGCAGCCTGGTTCTGCGTCAGTTGTTCAGTCTATTTCTTCATCTGTAAATGCAATTGGTTATTCAGGTATAGGTTATAAAACGTCTGGTGTTCGTACTGTTCCACTTTCGAAGAAAGGCGATAACTTCGTAGATGCAACACTAGAGAACGTGGCAACTGGTAAGTACCCACTTTCACGTTTCCTATATGTTTATGTGAACAAGCACCCAAATAAACCACTTTCTCCAATCGAAGCTGAGTTCTTGAAGATGGTATTATCTAAAGAAGGTCAAAAGATTGTAGAAAAAGACGGTTATGTGCCGCTAACAAGCAAAATGGCAAACCGTGAACTTAAGAAGTTAGGTCTTCTATAAGTATCAAAAATAAGTAAAAAGCCGCTCAATGAGCGGCTTTTTTTGTGGAAAAGTGTCACTTTAACTTCAATACTCAAACAGTTAATATTGTAGCGTTCGTATTTTTGTCAGCTCTTCAGCTTGCGCCTTACAGGCATTATATTTTTCAACACATTCGCCATTACATATCTGCCTTGTCATGGTTTTTTCAGTCGAGCTCATCGAGCAATTTTGTTCACATTGAAAGTTTTGTTGAGCACATTGATTGAGCTCCGGAGAGTTTGGTTGATTGCTACAGGCAACTAAACCGAGCAGTAAAAGGGGCAGCGCAAATCTCATAATAGATCCTATTATTCAACTGATAGAGAGTATGGTGTGTTATTTTAATCTTTGAATACACATTAAATTTAGCATATTTTCAGAAAGTGCAGTGCGTTATGTCGTGATAAAGGCATTGGAGTGAAATAGCGTGTGTGACATGTCGAAATAGCATAAACGCCCATGAAGGGCGTTTATAACAGACGTACTACTTACCGACTTGGATATTGTCTATCAGTCTAACATTCCCTAAAAACGCGGCTGCTAAGATGACAAAGTCTTGGTCACTTGCTGCTGCAGGTTGCAATGTGTACCTGTGTGCAACGGAGAAATAGTCAGGCTTAAGACCAGCGTTCGCAAGCGTTGACTTAGCATGTTCCTCAAGGGCTTTGAAATCTCGCTCGCCAGCTTCAAGCTGCTTTGCTGATTGCATCAATACTTGATAAAGGACTTTGGCAACGTCTTTTTCTTGCTCTGATAAATAGCCATTCCGAGAGCTCATTGCTAATCCTGAGACTTCTCTTTGAGTCGGTACACCAATGATTTCAATTGGCATTGATAAGTCATGAACCATGGTTTTGATGACTTGAAGTTGCTGGTAGTCTTTTTCACCAAAGCAGGCAAAGTCAGGCTGTACCAAGTTAAATAACTTAGTTACAACCGTGGCAACACCGCGAAAATGACCACTGCGACTACCACCACAATAGCCCTCAGAGACACCTGGTACATCTACAAAGCTTTGTGTTGCTAGGCCATTAGGGTAAATCGTTTCTACACTGGGGGTAAAAACGATATCAGTTCCCAGTTCAGCAAGCCCTTGCTTATCTTGAACCAGAGTACGAGGATAGCTATCTAAGTCTTCATTTTTACCAAATTGCATCGGGTTAACAAAAATGCTGACAACGACTTTGTCGGCCAGTGTTTTTGCTTTTTCAACGAGTGAAAAGTGTCCTTGATGCAAGTTGCCCATTGTAGGCACAAATGCGATGCTTAGTCCTTGCTGACGCCAAGCTTTAATTTGGCTGCGTAATGACTTTATTTCGGTAATAGATTGCATTAGTTAAACTCGTGATCTTTGCCTGGGAACGCGCCTGTTTTGACGTCGTCGCAGAATTTTTTAACCGCGTCTGGCATGTTACCGGTTTCGGCTAAGAAGTTTTTAGAAAATTTAGGAATATAGCCTGCTGAAATGCCAACTAAATCGTGCATAACTAAGATTTGACCATCTACTTCTTTCCCTGCGCCAATGCCAATAACGGGAATGTTAACGGCCTCTGTAATGCGCTTGGCAAGACTTGATGGAATACATTCGATGACCAGCATTTGTGCGCCAGCTGCTTCTAGCGCTTGTGCATCTGCAATCATCTGTAATGCTTGCTCTTCCTCGCGCCCTTGTATTTTAAAGCCACCAAATACATGTACAGATTGCGGTGTGAGGCCTAGGTGACCACAAACAGGAATACCCTGTTGAGTAAGTAGTTTAATTGACTCTACTAGCCACGTACCGCCTTCTAGCTTGACCATATTTGCGCCGCTGCGCATTAAAGTCGCTGCATTTTCACAAGTTTGTGCTGGGTTGGAATAACTCATAAATGGCATATCAGCAATCACAAATAATTCTTTGGCGCCTGCTCTGACACTGCGCGTGTGATAGGCGATATCAGCTGTTGTCACTGCGAGTGTGTCATCACCGCCTTGTAATACCATGCCAAGTGAGTCACCAACTAAAACAACATCAACGCCATTATCGTAAAAAAGCTTCGCAAAGCTGGCATCGTAAGCCGTTAACGCTGTGATTTTTTCACCTTGTTGCTTTTTTTTAGCCAAGGTTGAAACCGAAACTTTAGCCATTTAAAGTGTCTCCTTTGTTTCTTTTTTAGGTAGAGTGGTTAGGCCATTTTTTGGTAAATTCTCAGCTATTTGCTTGAGTATTTGACCATTAGGAAGTACCAGTTGAGGGGTTAACTCTAACAGTGGGAATACCACAAACTCTCTATCGCACAGGCCATAATGTGGCACAGTTAGGCGCTTGGTAGAGATGGTTTCATCGTTAAACAATAAAATATCCAAGTCTAAAGTTCTTGGTCCCCATCGTTCATCTTTACGCACTCTACCCTGACGTAGTTCAATATCTTGCAATTGGTCTAGCACAGCTTCTGGTGCTAATAGTGTTTCAAATCTAGCAACTGCATTCACATAATCAGGTTGATCTTGCGGGCCCATAGGTTTTGAGCCGTAAAAGCTAGACACAACCAACTCGTTAAAAGCGGGATGTGTATTCAAGGCATTTACTGCCTTAATGAGTTGTGCTTGGGGATCAACTAAATTCGCCCCAAGCCCGATATAAACTATATTCATGAATCTTGTTTTGGTTTTCTGCGAGGTTTATTACGGTATCTACGCTTTGGACGATCTTTTTGGCCAAGGTTTTTAACCATGTCCTTTTGCCCACTCACATCTTGTTTGAGATATTCAGTCCACCAATCTGCAAGTTGTTGCTGGTCAGACTCACCGCTTTCAACACGCAATAATAAGAAATCGTATGATGCTTTAAATTTAGGTTGTAGGCTCAATCTATACGCGCGTTGGCCACTACGTCTGTCTAAACGCTGCTGAATATGCCAAATATCTCTGGCGCCCAATGTGAAGCGTTTTGGTACGGCAACTCTTTGTGCATTTTCACTTAATACCTGACTAATCGCTTGCATAAACGCGTCATATTCAGTGACACCTTGTTGCTCTAACAATGCAGCTCGTTTACGTAGTGGGAACCAAAGCAATGCGGCATAGATGAAAGCTGGAGTGACCTTCTTGTTGCTGTTGATACGCGCGTCGGTATTGGCAAACATTTGCTGTACAAAGCGTCTTTCAAAATCACTCTCTTCCTGCTCTAAGATCTCTTCAAGGGTTGGGAAGAGCTGCTTGAATAAGCCCAATTCTCTGAGCATGAGGAAATTCGCTTCGGCTTTGCCACCTAAAAATAACTTGAGAGTTTCTTCAAATAGTCTTGCAGGTGGAATATTACCTAGTAAAGGGGATAGCTCTGAGATTGGATTGAGCGTTGCCGGTGCAATTTCCATATCGAGTTTGGTAGCAAAGCGCACTGCACGTAGCATTCGCACAGGATCTTCACGGTAACGTGTTTCTGGGTCGCCAATTAATTCGATACGTCTGGCTTTAATTGCTTCAATACCGCCAGCAAAGTCACGGACGCCAAAATCATTGACGGAATAGTATAGAGCATTGATAGAGAAGTCGCGGCGCTGCGCATCCTCTTCAATGGTGCCATAAACGTTATCACGCAACAGCTGCCCTTGCTCGCTGGCTTTGCTGGTTGGGTCGTCGCTACTGCTTGATTGATGATGACCACGCATAGTGGCTACTTCAATGACTTCGCGGCCAAATACGATGTGCGCAAGTCTAAAGCGTCGACCAATCAATCGACAATTTCTAAACAGGCGTTTGACTTCTTCAGGCGTTGCATTTGTCACAACATCAAAATCTTTTGGCTCGATGCCTAACAAAATATCCCGAATACAACCACCGACAAGGTATGCGTCATAGCCACCATCTTTTAATCGATATAACACTTTGATTGCATTGGGGCTAAATTGTTTTCGAGAGATATTGTGCTCACTGCGAGGAATGATCTGAGGTGTTGCTTTGGCCTCTACAGTCCTGCTAGCTTGCTTAGTACCAACAATTTGCCTACACAATTTGAATATTTTAGAAATAATAACCACTCTCCTAACTACTTTGAGTCCCCACCCGAAGCATCATATTTACCTGATAGTTTTATCTCGCACATCGCTTTATTTTTTCTAAAGTGTAGGCGATTTAATAAGGCTCGCTATCATATACTCAAACGCCTTGAAATTGAAGTTTCAGACATGAATTAGCGATTAAATTTTCAACCAAATCGGCGAAGACGAAATATAAATAGGTTCATAGGGTTTATTTTCTTCATAGCAACAACCATTCGTGATTTATTGTGATTGATTCACACTCTAAGTTATGGAAAACGTCTTTGAGTTAGGTGATAGCTATCGGCGCTATGAAAATGTTACAACGGCTTAAATTGATACTCCAATGGAGAGCGCTGCTGAACTTGGATTTCTCTGTTTGGGGGCAGAATGTTACGCCTATAAGTCGAGATTGCCCATTGGAGCATATCTGCAATATCATCGATTTGATTGAGTGTGTTGGGTTCGTAACCTAAAAACGACAGTGCGGCTTTGAGGGCGGGCTGTGGCATTTTGTTATCGATTGCCGGTGCATGGTTTTGTTTAGAAAGTTTAAAACCGGGCTCTGCAACCGCCAATGGCACATGCAAATAGCTAGGTGGTGTTGCGTTAAGTTGGTTGAATAAACTTAACTGCCTTGCTGTTGGCTCAAGTAAGTCGACTCCGCGTACAACATGGCTAATTTTTTGCTCTATATCATCGACCACAACAACCAGTTGATAGGCATAAAGGCCATCACGACGTTTCACGGTATAGTCTTCTTGAGCGATGAGCTCAGGTATAGAAACTGTACCTTGCAGCGCATCTTCAAACTGATATGTGGGGAAGTTTTGTTTTAACCGTAGTGCATTGTTCTCAATTTGATTTTGTGAGGCACGGCAATGGTTATCATAAAATCCGCCACGTTGTTTAATTTGCTTACGAGTACAGGTACATGCGTACACATCGGAAGTGGACATTAAATCCGTTAAGACATCTTGATAAAGCGAATGTCTTTGGCTTTGATAAACGACTTCTTCATCCCAATACAATCCATAGGCTTCAAGTGTGGCAAGAATATCATCCGCTGCACCTCTAACAACGCGAGGTGTATCAATGTCTTCCATTCTGACTAGCCATTTTCCGTGGTGCGCTTTGGCATCGATATAACTGGCTAAGGCAGCGATTAATGAACCAAAATGAAGTGCGCCGGAAGGTGAAGGGGCAAAGCGTCCTCGATAATCTGAAGACGTACCCAGAGCGAAAAGGTGATTTTGCTCTGGGTCTTTTGTCTGTGGGGTCTGCATAACTGCTGAGTTTAACCTATCTAACTTACAGGTTAATTACTCGGCTTAACCTCGACCTTGCTGTTTTTCTTTTATCTCAGCAAGTGTTTTACAATCCACACATAGATCTGCAGTTGGACGAGCTTCTAAACGACGGATGCCAATCTCAATACCGCAAGAGTTACAGAAACCAAAATCATCTTCTTCAATCAGCTGTAACGTTTTTTCAATTTTCTTGATCAGCTTACGCTCACGGTCACGTGTACGCAATTCAAGAGAAAACTCTTCTTCTTGCGCTGCACGGTCAACGGGATCAGGGAAATTTGCCGCTTCATCTTGCATGTGAGTCATGGTGCGGTCTACTTCGTTACGAAGGTCGTTACGCCATGCTTCTAATATTTTTTTAAAATGAGCTAGCTGTGCCTCGCCCATGTATTCTTCGCCCGGCTTTTCTTGGTAAGGTTCTAAACCGGCCTGAGCCAATAACCCTAGTTTTTTTTGGTCTGGCATAGCATTCTCCTAAATCCTTAATAAACAACCCCAGCTAACGCCGGCGGCTATAAATAGCAAAATCTTCAACCCTTAGCAAACACTTTTTGCATAGCCTCTGTTCGTAAACAAGCCCTTGGGGTGATGTTTTTAACGGCTGATATATGTGGGTAAAGATTTTTTTTTCAAGTATTGAGTACAGATACTTGCTTAATTACTTTTACCTCAGTCGGGGTGATTTGTGCTTTATATGCATATATTTCAACCCCTTCGCCTCTCGCTTCTGCCAATAATTGGGCATATTTTTTATCTATATGCGCCGCCGCTTGAACAGATTCGATCCCATCGTGCATAACTATAAATAATAGCACGGCACGCTGGCCTTGTTTTTTTATATGGATCAACTCTCTAAGGTGCTTTTGTCCGCGAACTGTTTGCGCATCAGGGAAGTAACCTTGACCTTGTTCTAACAAGGTCACAGATTTAACTTCGACGTAGCAATCTGGTTTGTCATCGCTTGAGAGCAAAATATCGATGCGACTATTCTCATGGCCATACTTTATTTCACTTTTGATCTCATCATAGCCAGCAAGTTCTTCAATACGATTTTCTTCTATTGCTTCATAAGCTACCTTGTTTGCGACCCCAGTGTTGACGCAGATCAGATGACCCTGATTATTTTCAGTTAATTCCAATGAATGCGCATATTTGCGCTTTTTGTTATCGCTAGTGGAGTAATAGGCTTTGAAGCCACTATCCGCACATCCTGTCATTTTACCTGTGTTTGCACAGTGCACTGTGAACTCTTCATTGTCATTGGTACGTAGGTCGACCAAAAACCGTTTATAACGCTTGAGCAGCGTGGCACTTTGGAGTTGAGATGAAAATTTCATTGTTTAGTCGCATTCGTTTTGGGGCTATGGGGCTGCTAGTGTACACTGACAAGCAACAACAAGCGTAAGAGTGAAAATCTATATGTCTGATAAATTTATTGTTCGCTTAAGTGAACAAGCGCCTGCAACACATTGGGGCAATAATGCATCACTGTCATTTGACGAGCAGGGTGCAATTATTCATTTAGCTGAGCAAGAAACACTAAAGCATATTCAAAAAGCGGCTCGTAGCCTAGCACAACAGGGGATCCCTGCGGTAGCGTTAAGTGGTGAGGCATGGTGCACTGAGTCTCAGTGGGCATTTTATCAGGGCTTTGTGAGCCCAAAACAGCTTGACCCAGTTACTTTTGCTGAAAATGCACAGTCAGATTTAAAAGAGTTACAAGCACTTAAGCAAGCGGCGACTTGGATGCGCCAAATGATCAATGGCACTGCGGAAGACATTTATCCTGAGAGCCTTGCAGGTAAAGCCGCTGAATT
Organism: Pseudoalteromonas luteoviolacea H33-S; assembly: GCF_001625695.1. Classification (GTDB taxonomy): domain Bacteria; phylum Pseudomonadota; class Gammaproteobacteria; order Enterobacterales; family Alteromonadaceae; genus Pseudoalteromonas; species Pseudoalteromonas luteoviolacea_B. The sequence continues at coordinate 141,611 of NZ_AUXY01000035.1, read as the reverse complement.
TATTCAATCTTTGGCACCTGAGCATGTCAGTTATCAAATCATTAAAGGTGATGCACTACTAGAGCATCAATGGATTGGTATTCATGAAGTAGGTCGCGGTAGCGAGCGCGCACCAGTGCTACTTGAATTAGACTTTAACCCAACGGGTGATGAAGATGCGCCTGTGAGCGCGGCGCTTGTGGGTAAAGGTATTACATTCGATTCAGGCGGTTACTCAATCAAGCCAAGCGAAGGCATGTTGACGATGAAGTGTGACATGGGTGGCGCAGCGACAGTGACTGCGGGCCTTGCGTTGGCAATCGAGCGTGGTATCGATAAGCGTATTAAGTTGTTCTTGTGCTGCGCTGAAAACTTGATCTCAGGTCATGCATATAAGCTAGGTGACATCTTAACGTATAAAAATGGCACAACAGTTGAGATTGTGAACACAGATGCGGAAGGTCGTTTAGTACTTGCTGATGGCCTAATGGCTGCTGGTGAAACGGGGGCGCCATTGATCATTGATGCGGCAACACTCACCGGTGCGGCGCTAATGGCTGTTGGTCAAGAGTACAATGCGCTGTTTGGCCTAGACAAAGAGTTGGTTGGTGAAGTGCAGCAATTTGCTAGTGAAGAATTTGAGGCTGCATGGCCACTGCCGTTAGAAAAGTGGCACCAAAATAATTGCCCTTCGGCGTATGCTGATACTGCAAACAGCCGTGCACAAAAAGGCGGTGGTTACGGCGGCGCGTCTAATGCTGCTGGTTTCTTATCACGTTTTGTGCCGAATGAAGGCCAAGGTTGGGTTCACATTGACCTTGCGGCAAGCTTCCAAAACAATGCCGGTGCACAGTGGGCATCTGGCGCAACGACTATGGGTATGCGAACTGTCGCACGTACCTTGATTGCAAAAGCTTAAAGTTCTGTTAAAAGCCTCTAAATAGAGGCTTTTTTACTTGGTTTGTGATTAAGAGAGCAGGGCTGCGGCAAGGCGGACAAAGTCAGAAGAGGTTAAAATTCCCAGTAGCTTTTTGTTTTCATCAACCACAGGCATACAGCCATGGCGATTTTCGACGAAATAGGTCACGACCTCATGCAGGCTTTGTTTGGGGGTTACACTGACAAAATCTTTCGCCATTACTTCACTGACCTTTTCTTGCTTTTCTTTTCGTTCTAGCGCTAGGTTGCCGTAGGTCGATAAAATGTTCATGACTTTGGCAATCATGATCTTTTGCGTCAACATACCCACTAAGTGACCGTCGTCATCAATGACCGGAATATGTCGAATATTCTTTTCTCGCATTAAATTGTGTGCGTCATGCAGGGTGTGCGAAGATTTTACTGCTAATGGATCTGGCGTCATTAATTGTTCAACAGTGTGCAGCATAGTTTTTTCCTATCAGTAAAGCTTACTTTTAGGTATAACTGATAATAGCGTTGTTTTCCTGCGTTTAGATCAAGAAAGTGCTCATCATATCAATGGAGCTATGGGGTTAAGTTATTTGATTTTTGCAGTGCTGCCAGCCGAATAGATTTATTTTCAACGAGTGTTGATAAGGGGACCAGTTCGAACCCTTGAATTTGCAAATCTTGTAGTGCGCGATTTAAAAACTGATGTGTCTGTGGGTAAGGGTGGGCAATGCCTATTGCATATCCTTGTTCTGTCGCGATGGTCTTAAGTTGATTAAGTTGTATCTTTAATTGTGCATGATCAAGTTCATTGTCTAAAAATACGTGCCTTGCCACATTATCAACGCCGTAGAGATTAGCTGCAGTCTGCGCCTGACTATAGGGGGTCGTGCGGCTATCTAAAAAGTACAGATCGCGCTTTTTCAGTACTTCCATAGTCCATTTCATGGCTTCTGTGTGTTGAGTCAGTGCCGATCCCATGTGGTTGTTAACGCCTTTTACGTGGGGAAGGCTAGAGAGCGCATGACCCAGCGTTTTTTGCAATTGCCACTTTTGCATATCCAGTGTTAAACCGCCAGGGCCCAGGGCTTTATTATCTAAAGACTGCATTGGGATGTGCAGAATAAGCTCTTTCTTTTTTAATGCGGCTTGATAGGCAAAATGTTGAGAAAATGGCGTGTGAGGGAGCAGGGCATAAGTCACTTGACCTGGTAAGTTGAGTAACTCCAAGTCTCTTTGGTGATTTCCAATATCGTCAATGACAATGGCGATTTGCTTAGCATTACAAGCAAATACACACAGCCACAAAGCTGTAACAGCAAGTTGTTTTAAGCGCACAAGTTAAATCACAGTTTTTGTTATGTTTTATTTTGGTCGTTTCTTTAACGACGCTCTTATCACCTAAACTAGCACGATTTTTATACTGATAAAAGCGTCATTATTATCTTTAATTTACTGTAGGTTGCTGTTTTACCACTAGTTGACGTGCAGCATGCCAGTGTTTTTCAAGGCGAGTAAATAAGTCTTTATTCGCTTTGTCGTTGCTCATTATAGCTGTTTTATTGAGGCTCGATAGGGCGTTTTTACTATATTCAACATCCGGCTTTATCCCTGTGCCCTCAATAGATTGCCCTGAAGGCGTATAATAGCGAGCTGTGGTTAATTTTAGTGCGCTTGTACCGTTGCCTATCGGGATCAATGACTGCACAGAACCTTTGCCAAATGAGCCTTGTCCGAGGATCAGTGCGCGCTTATTATCTTGCAGTGCGCCAGCTAAAATCTCAGCAGCTGAGGCCGATTGCTTGTTGATCAAAACCAAGATAGGTGCGCCATTTAAAATGTCGCCTTGAACCGCATAAAACTTCTGATTAGCATCAAAAAAACGGCCTTTGGTGGTGACAATGACACCGCTTTGTAAAAATAAATCCGAAATCGCAACAGCACTATTGAGTGTTCCTCCTGGGTTGTCTCTCAGATCGATAACCAAGCCCTTTAAAGAGAGACCACTGTGTGCAAACAGCATATTGATGTGTCTAGCTACGTCATGATAGCTATGGTTATTAAACGAGGAGATAGAAATGTAGCCTATATCCCCTTTGAGCAGCTTACTGGTGACGCTTTCAAGCGTGATTTCTTGACGTCTCAGTGCCAGTGTGACGTGTGCTTCCTCTCGCTCAACGGTGATGTGAATAATAGACAGTTTGGCTTCTCTTAACAGCTTGGAGACCTCTGAGATGCTTTTATTTGTGACGTCATGTGTATTGACGGCAACCAACTTATCTCCCCCTTCAATACCCGCTTGCTCAGCAGGAGAGCCTGGTAATGTATCGACAATGACAATTCGATTTTCCACTTCTTCGACTTCAATGCCAATCCCCGTATAACGGCCATTGGTGGCACTGAACAAAGTTTCTAATTCGTGTTCATTTAGATACTTGGAGTACGGGTCTAACTGCTCAAATAATTCGTTGAAGTTATGTTGCTTTATATGAGAAGTAGGCACTTCTTCAACATAATATGTTTGGATGTGATAAAGAATTTCTTCCATGTGTGCATGGCTAATTTGCTTTGCCTGCACGGAGGAAAATAATAAGGTAAAAAATAATGCGCATAGGTAGATGTGCGCGCGTTTTAGGTTATCGGGCGGGGAAATTGAGACAATGTATTTCATATGCTGCTCCTAGTGACGGGGCAGCATAGGTTATTCATTTAACTTGATCTGCACCATTTAACTGGATTCACAGCGCTTCCTTTATGCCGTATTTCGAAGTATAGCCCAGGATTTTGTTGTCCGCCGCTTTGTCCCACTAATGCGATGGCATCCCCCGGGTTTACATGGTCGCCAACATCTTTTAAAAGGGTTTGTGCGTGCCCATATAAGCTCATAAACCCTTTACCATGGTCAAGGACAATGACCCAACCAAAACCATTTAGCCAATCCGCATAAACCACATGGCCGGGCGCAACGCTGTTGACTTCAGTGCCTGTTTTACCGGCAATCATAACGCCTTTCCAATTCATACCGACGTGTTTACGTTGGCCAAACCGCTTTTTGATTTTGCCTTTTAGTGGCCATGCCAATTTTCCCTTTAGCCGTTGCAGACCGTCTAATTTGGCAATAAACACCTCTTCTGAAGGCGCTTGTACTTCCGCGAGGGCTTCTAAGGTGGTTTTTAAGGTGGTTTCATTTTCTTCTAAATAAGCAATGGCTGATTGTGTTTTAAGCAGTTTATTATTTAGCTTGCCTAAGTGTGTTTGACGCTGTTTTTGCGCAAGTTGTAAATCACTTTGCCTGATCTGCTGTTGCTCAAGGAGTGCAATGAGTTGTTGCTGAGATCTGACTAGCGCTTGCTGGTTTTCTTCAAGCTCGACAAAGACCATTTTTAGGTCTTCTAACTGATTGATCCGTGCTTTGTTAAAGTAGTCGTAGTAGCTAATTGTGCGCTCAAGTGCTGCGGTTTTTTGTTGGTTGAGCAGCATTTTTGAATAGTCATGGCTGCCAGTGACATAGGCACTTTTTAGTTGCGCAGCAAGCAGCTTTTGTAACTTGTGCTTGCGGCGATTCAGCTGCGCGCCTTCTTGCTCGAGAGCATACTGCTGTTGTTTGTTTTCGCTTATACCTTGTTGTGTCAGCGTCAACGCTTTTGCACTTCTAGCAATTTCAAGTTCAAAGGACTGCAAGCGCTGTTTGAGTGCACTAAAAGACGCTTGTTGTTCTTTGTAAGCAGCCTGACTCTTTTTTAATTCAGCCTGAACCGCAGCCAAATCTGCTTTGGTTTGTGATTCATTGGCCTCGGCATGCGCCGAGAACAATGAAATCACCAAAACTAAGCTGGCGAGTTTACCTCTTACCATACTTATTTTAAGCGCATAATTGGCGAACCAGTCATCTCTGCTGGTTGCTCTAGACCCATCAGGTGCAGCATGGTTGGTGCTACATCGCTCAGTGTCTTATTGACTTGTGGCTCGGCATCACGACCAACATATATAAATGGCACCGGCTCGCTAGTATGTGCTGTGTGTGCCTGTCCTGTGTTTGGATCTTGCATTTGCTCAGCATTACCATGGTCAGCTGTGATAAGTGCTTCGCCACCATGCTCTTTCAGTGCTTCAACAACACGACCAATACAGTTATCGACTGCTTCACATGCTTGAACTGCGGCGTCAAATACACCAGAGTGACCGACCATATCGCCATTTGGATAGTTACAGATAATGGCATCATACTCACCGCCTTGAATGGCTTCGATAAGTTTATCTGTCAGCATTTCTGAGTTCATTTCAGGCTGTAAGTCGTATGTTGCTACTTGCGGTGACGGGATGAGTTCGCGCTTTTCACCTTCAAATAAGTCTTCACGGCCGCCACTGAAGAAGAATGTAACGTGTGCGTACTTTTCTGTTTCTGAAATACGAAGCTGTGTTTTGTTGTGTTTTGCAAGCCATTCGCCCAGTACATTGTTTAGCTTCTCAGGGGCAAATGCGATAGGGGCGTCGATGTCAGCTGCGTATTCCGTCATCATGACAAAGCTGCTAAGTGCTGGGGCTTTTTTCTTCTCAAAGCCAGCAAAATCTGCATCGACAAATGCACGTGTCATTTGTCTTGCGCGGTCTGCCCTGAAGTTTAAAAATAGAATTGCATCACCGTCATGGATCTGAGCTGCTTGCAGGCCTTCTGGCGTGATGCTTGTTGCTTTGACAAACTCATCATTTTCATCGCGTTGATATGCAGCTTCTAATGCCTCAACACCGTCTGTAAACGTATATTCCGCCTCACCAGACACCATAAGGTTGTATGCTTGTTCGACACGTTCCCAGCGATTATCACGATCCATCGCGTAGTAGCGACCGACAATTGATGCTAAGCGGCCAGTACCAAGGCGAGCAAAAAGCGCTTCAATACGCTCGATAGATGCTTTTGCGCTGCGTGGTGGTGTATCACGACCATCTAAAAACGCGTGGAAATAAATGTCTTTGGCACCGCGTTGTGCGGCAAGCTCAATACTGGCAACAATGTGGTCTTCATGACTGTGAACACCACCTGGACTCAGTAGACCCATTAAGTGCACCGCTTTACCCTGCGCAACTGCATCATCAATGCTTTTTACTAAGGTTGGATTATGGGCAAATTCGCCATCATCAATGGCTTTGGTGATACGAGTAAAATCTTGATATACGATTCTTCCTGCACCCAGGTTGACATGACCTACTTCAGAGTTACCCATTTGGCCGTCAGGCAAACCGACATCTAGACCAGACCCTGAAATTAGCGTTTTTGGCTGAGATTGCCAAAGCGAATCAAGAACAGGTGTATTAGCCGCGAGGATTGCATTGCTTTGTGTTTCTTCTCTATATCCCCAGCCATCTAATATGATAAGTACCAGTGGTTTTTTCTTCGTAGTCATTTGGGCTCCTGAAAAATGCACGATAGATGGCGCATAGAATACCTTGTTTAGCTCGAAAATTCAGCCCTAAGCTGGTGATTTATGTTCAAGATTGATTAATCTTATGGTAACACCTTTCATATAAAGCCTGCTGTGAAGAGCGATTGTGGATGTTTGTTATCAGAGGCTTAAAAATAGAATTTAAAGATACCTTCCTTAGAGTGTATGACAATAGGTTTGTACCAAGAGACGTAAAAACGTATACTCGCTGCACTGTAAGTTTTATCTGCTAATTAAGTGGCAAGGTTCATGGAACAATATATAACTTTTTTCACCAATCACCCTGTATTAAGCATTATCTGGGTCGTCCTAGCAATCATGTTGGTACACAGCTGGTATAAAAGCCTATTTTCATCAATTCGTCAGATCAACCCTCAGCAATTGACTATGTTGATCAATCGTGAAGATGCCCAAGTGCTTGATATGCGTGGCAAGAAAGAGTTCACGGCAGGCAGGATCGCGGGTGCCGAGCTGATGAATGTCGACAAAGCAAAACAAAATGACTTTGGTGGACTTGAAAAGTACAAAACAACGCCCATTATACTTGTGTGTAATACAGGTATGACTGCCAACAACATTGCTGAGAGAATGAAGCAGCAGGGCTATGAAAAGCTACATGTGCTATCTGGCGGCATGAGCTCATGGCAAAGTGCAGGACTACCAACGACAACTGGCAAGTAATTGGAGTGAACAAATGAGTAACAATGTAGTTATCTACACCAAAGATTATTGTCCGTTTTGTCATCGTGCGAAGGCACTATTAGATAGCAAAGGCGTCACATATACAGAGTATGATATTGCTGTACAGCCTGAACTTCGTGATGAGATGATCGAAAAAGCCAATGGCGGATATACCGTGCCACAAATTTTTATCAATGAGCAGCACATTGGTGGCTGTGATGATATGATGGCACTTGAAGCTCAAGGTAAACTAACCCAGCTATTGGCTTAGTCGAGCGAAATTAAAAAATTTCCAGCACTTAAAGTATTCATTAAGTGCTGTTTAACAAAAATTTATAGGAATAATAATGACTGAACAAAATCAAAACGCGGCAGCAGAACAACAAGAAGGCCCACAATTCAACATTCAGCGCATCTATACTAAAGATGTATCTTTTGAAACGCCAAATTCTCCTGCTATTTTCCAAAAAGAGTGGACACCTGAAGTTAAGCTAGATATGGACACGCGTTCAGCTAAGCTAGACGAAGGCGTATTTGAAGTTGTTCTTGCATTAACAGTGACTGCGACGATTGGCGAAGAAACAGCATTCCTATGTGAAATTCAACAAGCGGGTATTTTCTCTGTAGGCGAATTAGAAGAGCTACAGCTTGCTCATATGCTTGGTGCTTTCTGCCCTAACATCCTTTTCCCTTACGCTCGTGAAGCAGTTGCAAGCTTAGTTAACCGTGGTACTTTCCCACAGCTTAACCTTGCACCAGTTAACTTCGATGCACTATTTGCTCAGTACATGCAACAACGTGCAGCGCAAGAGCAAACAGCTGACGCATAATCTATGAATACATCACAGTCTGCTGTGACCGTATTAGGGGCGGGGTCTTATGGCACCGCCCTTGCTATTTGTTTTGCTCGAAACGGTCACCGAGTAACTTTATGGGGACGCACACAAGCTGATATTGAACAATTGGCTGCTGAGCGTCAAAACAGGCGCTACCTTCCCGATATTGAGTTTCCAGCGTCGCTGACGTTAGAGACTGACTTGGCGCGTGCGGTTCAAGCAAGCAAAATTGTCTTGGTTGTGGTGCCAAGCCATGCATTTGCCCAAACTCTTAAGCAAATCCAACCTTATCTTCAAAGTGGAGCTCAGGTTGCGTGGGCCACTAAGGGCTTAGAGCCAGATACGGGCAGGCTTTTAGAGGAAGTGGCCAAAGAAGTACTTGGTGAAGAAGTACCTTTAGCAGTTTTATCAGGGCCTACTTTTGCAAAAGAGATGGCTGCAGGCTTACCAACGGCTATTTCTGTTTCAGCAAGAGACGAAGGGCTTCGCACTGAGCTTGCGCGCTTACTACATTGTAGCCGCTCGTTCAGAGTGTACAGTAACGATGATTTTATCGGTATTCAGCTCGGTGGTGCAGTGAAGAATGTGATTGCCATAGGCGCTGGCATGTCAGATGGCTTTGGCTTTGGTGCCAACACGCGGACCATGCTGATCACGCGAGGCTTGGCTGAGTTATGCCGTTTAGGCTGTGCGCTTGGCGCGAAGACGGAAACTTTTATGGGTATGGCAGGACTAGGCGATTTAATCCTTACTTGTACCGACAACCAGTCTAGAAATAGGCGCTTTGGTTTGGCACTTGGGCAAGGAAAATGCGTTGATGATGCAATGAGCAGCATTGGTCAAGTCGTTGAAGGTTATCGCAATACCAAAGAAGTTTTTTTACTGGCTAAACGCAGTGGTATTGAAATGCCGATCACAGAGCAAATCTACCAAGTGCTCTATGAGCAAAAAGATGTAAAAGAAGCTGCCATGGCACTATTAGGCCGAGAGCAAAAGTCAGAATAAGACATAAAAAAACCACCGTTTGGTGGTTTTTTTGTTTTGCCTTTCAGGGAGACTTAAAAGGCGTATTTAACTGAAAATTGTAGTCTGTCCAAATCACCTTCAGCACCGCTGTGGACTTCTCTGTTGGCCATTTTGTATTCCGCGCCAAAAGTGAGCTTTTTCACAGGTGAATATAAAATGTTGGCACTGTAGCTGGTGGTCATATCTGTTGGGTCGCCAGTGACGTTTAGCAAACTTGCATCGTTATCGGCACTGAAGTAAGAGTATAAAAATGTTGAGCGCCACTGCGAGTTCCAGTAGTGCTGATACGCAATAAACCCTGAAGTAGAGTCTATGGCATGTAAATCAGTGCCGTCATAAACTGCGCCATGTGCCACATTTAAGCCAACGTATCGACCTAAGCCTTGGCCGTGAGTTAACATGAACTTTAGGTTATTTTTACCAAAGTTTACTCGACCCGATGCACTTACTCCAAACGAACTCTCCGTTTCGTCGGCTGCACCTGTTTTATAGCTTAGCTGTCTTGCGAGTGCTGCGACGGTAAAGTGCCCCCAGTCAGCCTTATAGTTGTAACGAGCGGTGAAGTCTGGCATTTGAGCATCATCAGTGACTTCACGAACACCGCCTGTGGTGGTAACGGTGCTTTCAGGGTTTTCTGCTGAGAATGACCAGTTACCGATAGTATATTTTGCCATGGCTTGACGCACGAACACTGTCCCTTCTGCTGGCCCGACAAAGTCTAGTGTTTCAGGCAATGCACTTACGTTTTGGAAGTTTGACCAAGCTTGGCCAAATAGCCAGCCCTTATAAGTCACAAAAGCCTGCCTGATGCGCGGTGAATATGAGTTACTTACTCGCTCATTGCCACCTACTGATGCGATGAAGTCCAATTCAATTTTGGTTTTGATAGTACTGCCATCGTCTAGCTCTGTTGCTGTGCCAAAGTTAAATCTAGATTGGCGTGCGTGCATATCAAATACGGCATCCTCGCCAGTGCTAGGTGTGACAGGTGTCGTGCCTGGCACGTAAAAGTCTCTACCTATATGCTGAGAGCCGAGTGTACCATCTGAAAAGTCACTCCAAATGGCATCCAATTTGATGTAACCACCATAGCTGACATCTGTATTGTCGAGGTTTGCAGCCATAGCTTGGCTACAGAGTAGGCTTGACACTGCAACCGCAGCAAGTTTCATGTTCATATTAATTTTAGTTGTCATAAGGTTGTTCCTATAATACTGCCTGTTCGTTGCAATGCAGAGAATTATTTCTCATCCACTTTTTCTGATGGCTGTTATTTACTCAATTACCTATTGGTCTATGAGACTAAGGTTGAATAGCTCACATCTTTTCAAAAAATACGTGTGGCAATAATTGATTACACTTCTTTTTATCTTGTCATAACTGGCCCTCTGGTCTTACTAAGTGAGAGACAGTATGCTGGTGCTCGTTAATTTATAGTTAAATATTCCCAGTTTGGATAAACTTAAAGCAACAATTACAACTAAGGTCTAATACTTAATCGTTTGCTTGTAAGTGATCCTTGAGAGAAGCCGCTATAGGCAAGTAATTAATATGGAGATGAGTATGTCACAGAGCATTTATCCGGTACCTGAAGCGATCAAACAGGCTGCACTTGTAGATAATGAACAATATCAAGCACTGTATCAGCAGTCTATTGACAACCCTGAGGGGTTTTGGGCTGAACATGGTAAACGCCTAGACTGGTTCACACCTTATAATAAAGTTAAAAACACGTCTTTTGACAAAGGCCATATCAGCATTAAGTGGTTTGAAGATGGTGTGTTGAATGCCTCGTATAACTGTATCGACCGCCACTTAGAAAAGAATGCCAACAAAGTCGCAATGATCTGGGAAGGTGATAACCCTGAGCACAGCGAAAATATTACGTTTCAAACGTTACATGATGAAGTGGCTAAATTAGCAAATGGCCTTAAAAAGCTAGGTGTTCAAAAGGGCGATCGAGTTGCTATTTATATGCCAATGACGCCACAGGCTATTTATGCCATGCAAGCATGCGCGCGCATTGGGGCAATTCACTCTGTGGTATTTGGTGGTTTCTCTCCATCTGCAATTGCAGATCGTATTAAAGACTCAGGTGCAAAAGTTGTGATCACGTCAGATGAAGGTCGTCGTGGTGGCAATGCTGTACCATTGAAAGCCAATGTGGATGAAGCCGTATCACAAGAGTCGGTCACGACTATTGAGCATGTTATTGTGCATCAGCTAACGGGCGGAGAGGTTGAGTGGAACGCACATGACGTTTGGTGGCATGAGCTTGTTGCTGACGTGCCGGCTGAGTGTACGCCTGAGCCGATGAGTGCAGAAGATCCGCTTTTCATTTTATATACATCAGGTTCCACAGGTCAGCCAAAAGGTGTTGTACATACGACAGGCGGCTACCTCGTCTACGCATCCATGACACATGAGTATGTATTTGACCTGCAAGAGGATGACGTTTTTTGGTGTACTGCTGATGTAGGTTGGATCACAGGTCACAGTTACATGGCGTATGGTCCTTTGGTTAATGGATGCACACAAGTTATTTTTGAAGGTGTACCTACTTATCCAACTTCTGGCCGTATTGGTGAAGTGGTTGATAAACACCAAGTCACAATTCTTTATACCGCACCAACTGCCATTCGTGCACTGATGGCCAAAGGTGATGAGCCTACAGCTAGCTCTGAACGTACAAGCCTAAGAATTTTGGGATCTGTGGGTGAGCCAATCAACCCAGAAGCATGGGCTTGGTATTACGAGCAAATTGGTAAAAGTGCGTGCCCGATTGTAGATACTTGGTGGCAAACTGAAACCGGTGGCATCATGATCACCCCATTGCCTGGTGCAACAGATATGAAGCCTGGCTCTGCGACACGTCCATTTTTCGGTATTGCACCGGCATTATTTGATGCTGAAGGCAATACACTTGAAGGGGCAACAGAAGGCAATTTAGTTATATTAGATAGCTGGCCATCTCAAGCTCGCACTGTGTATGGTGACCATGAGCGTTTTGAGCAAACTTACTTCTCAGCTTACCCTGGTGTTTACTTCACAGGAGACGGCTGTCGTCGTGATGAAGATGGTTATTACTGGATCACAGGCCGAGTTGATGACGTATTGAATGTATCAGGACATAGACTGGGTACAGCTGAAATTGAAAGCGCGTTAGTTGCGCACGAAGCCGTTGCTGAGGCAGCAGTAGTGGGTTATCCGCATGATATTAAAGGTCAGGGCATTTATGTTTATGTCACACCAAATGAAGGCGTGGTTGTCACTGATGACCTAACAAAAGAAGTGAGAAGCTGGGTACGTAAAGAGTTAAGCCCAATTGCATCACCAGATATGATCCAATGGTCACCTGGCTTACCAAAAACGCGTTCAGGTAAAATTATGCGTCGTATTTTACGTAAAATTGCGGCAAATGAGTATCAACAGCTCGGCGATACGTCGACACTTGCAGACCCAACTGTAGTTGATGAATTAATTGAAAATCGTTTAAACCGTTAATTGAGCGTTAAAAACTTGAAATTTAGCGAATTCTAAACGTACTATATCGGCTGTCTTTATACTAAAGACAGCCGATTTTTTAGGAGCTATGCATGAATCAGTTTTTAATTGCGGATGATCACCCCCTGTTTAGAGAAGCGTTAAAGGGGGCTTTGCAAAATCAGTTTGAAGGCCTTGAAGTTATCGAATCAGAAAACTTTGAGCAAACATTACAGCGGTTGTCTCAGTATGATGACTTAGATTTACTATTGCTTGATTTACATATGCCAGGTAATGGTGATTTATATGGTCTTATTAGAATAAGAGAAGACCACCCAGCCCTGCCAATTGTTGTGGTTTCAGGCAGTGAAGATTTGAATGTCATTTCTAAAGTTATGGGCTACGGCGCAATGGGCTTCATACCTAAGGCATCTTCTTCACAGGATATTGTCAGTGCTTTACAGCAAGTCTTAGAGGGAGAGAGTTGGCTTCCCGCTGATATCAAGGAGCAAATCCAAGACCTTAATGGGGAAGATAGAGAGTTGGCACAGCAAATTGCTTCGCTCACGCCACAGCAATATAAAGTTTTACAGTACTTGCATGAAGGGTTACTCAACAAGCAAATTGCGTACGAGCTGAATATTTCAGAAGCCACGGTGAAAGCGCATATTACCGCTATATTCCGTAAACTTGGTGTGTATAATCGCACCCAAGCAGTATTGATCGCTTCCAAATTACAATTAGAACCAATCGAGACGGCAAAGTAGCATTAAGCTACTTTTGCACCTTCTTTACTGAGGCTATTATTTAAAAACAACGGTTTTGTTGCCATTGATGAATAGCTTGTGCTCTGAAGCCAATTGCAGCGCTTTACAAAAAACGGTTTTTTCAATATCTCTGCCTATTTTGGCCATCGCATCCGCAGTATCAGCATGCGTCACTTGCGTGACATCCTGCACAATGATGGGCCCTTCATCTAATTCATTATTGACGAAATGGGCTGTTGCCCCAATGATTTTCACGCCCCGTTCAAATGCTTGATGATAAGGCTTAGCACCGATGAATGCGGGTAAAAATGAATGGTGAATATTGATGATCTTGTCTTCAAATCGAGCAACAAATTCAGGGCTTAAAATACGCATATATTTCGCTAGGCCAACTAAATCTGGATTGTAGCTTTCAATTAAGTCGCCCACCTTTTTATCATGCTCTGAGCGGCTTAAATCTTCATGAGACAAGCAGTGAAAAGGGATATCAAACGCGTTTGCTAGAGGTTCTAAAGTCGGGTAATTAGCAATAACGGCTTGTACTTCAATATTGAGCGCATTTTCAAATTGCTTGAGTAACACACCACCCAAGCAATGTGCTTCTTTTGTGGCGAGTAACACCACTTTTACTTTTGTCGGGCTATGTAATTTTACTAGCGCATCGTCAGGCAAATTAGCTTGGAGCTGCGAAATAAACTGCTCGGTCGGCGTACCGGTTAATTCGGTTCGCATAAAAAAGCGTTTACCTTCTCTGTCTACAAACTCGTTGTTACGAACAATATTTAAATGATGCTCGTGACATAGGCTGGTTATTTTAGCGATTAGCCCGATATCGTCACTACATTGTGTTGTTAATATAAAACTCATGGTCCTCATTCCATTTGTATGATGGTTTATCAGGTTACCTCAATGCAAAGGAATTGTATTGTGCTAGATGAATTATTTATTCAATGATGAGTAAATTTCACACCCAAAATAGTTACATGAGTTTTAGTTTTCTCTAATTTCAACGTTTACAATGCTAACTTCCTGCGAATACGGCTGAGCGCTATGGGGGTAATGCCAATATGTGAAGCGACCATTTTTAGTGGTACGCGTTCACTGAGCTCAGGGTTTCGGTCAATAAAGTTTAAATACCTTTGCTCTGCACTATGATGAACAAAGGCATACTCTCGCTCTTCTTTTTTAATAAAGAGGTTTTCCAGTAGTTGAGTATAAGCCTCTAAAAACCCTGGGTGTGCTTTCATGGTATGGAAGAAAGTATGCCATTCAAATTCAAGACAGATCACATCATCTAAAGCTTCAATACTAAATAATGCGGGCGTATTTTGTGTCATAGCGCGAGTAGAACCAGCGATACAAGGCGCGCTGGCAAAGGCTTGCGTAAACTCTTTCCCCTCGGCAGAGACGTTAAAATAGCGTACGTCTCCTTGCGTGATAAAAAATAAGTTGGGGGCGGGGCTGCCTTGGCTCATCAGTAAAGCATGTTTAGGATAGTGTTTGAGCTTGCTTTGTAAGCCGTACTTTTGAAAATCCTCGGCGCAAAGTGGCTTTGCGTCGGTACTGAAAAAAGAGACGAAATCTGCGAGCTTGTGTTGTATGTTCAAACGACATTCCTTGATGAGACGACTTTATAGGGACATGTTAGGGGGCACGCGTAATCAAGTAAAGTGCAAAAAATGCAACTAATATAGCGGGTATGCTAAGTATAAACAGGGACAATCCGCCTTGAAAAAAGAGCACAAATGCGGGCACCAAATAGGTCATGGCTAAAAAAGCATTTGGGCTCACCCTTTTTAATAAGTGCTGTTGTAAAAAGAAAGTGCCCAGTGTCGTAAACAAAGTTAAGTAGATGAGCCATGTCCAAAATGTGTGGCTCTGCCAAACTAAATGTGCAAGGTCACCATAAAACAGCATTATGGGTAAAAGTAGCAGGCTACCAAGGAGTGCAATATAAAATGTGCTGGTCAGGGCTGACTGTTTGGTTGCCCACTTCTTTATCAAAAGTACGTGTATTGCGAGACAAAAACAGGCAGCTAAAAATATAGAGTCACCATATTGCCAATTGCTTAGATCCTGCAGGTTATTCTGTCCATTGATGAGCATCCAGATAGCGCTGGCGGTGCCAATCAAAAAACCGAGTAATTGGCTAATACGGGTTTTAATGCCCATAAACATAAAACTCAAAAACACACTAATGAGTGGCAGTAAGGTATAGATGACCGCCGTTTTTTCTGCGGTTATGGTTTTTAAAGATTCAAACAAGCCGATAAAAAACAGCACCAAGAAACCACTGATCAAAACATACTGTCCGATTTGCTTTGCGGTAAGTTTGACGTTGCTAGAGCGCCAAATAAGCGGCACGAGGCAAAGACTTGTCAGGATAAAGCGCAGGCAAGTCGCTGCAATTGGACTGGCGTAAGGCAGCACTTTGCCAGACACCACAAATGACGAGGAAAGTAAGCCGACCCACACAAGCAGGAGTATGGGCTGGGCGAGTGTGTGATTCATAATTTCCACCTCAGTAAAGGGATCAGCTTAGGTGTGAAGGTTTTGCAAACTTGCTAAACAAATAGGCGGAGATTGCGTCATCAATATTGAGCGAAAACACACCAGTAAGTAGCTGGTGGAGCTGCTCGGTACTATCAATTTCAGTGATGTCTGTGTGGCTGGCTGTAATATGGTGATATTCACCATTTCTCAGCGAATGTGTTTCATCAAGCGTTTTTTTACTGACTACCAAGTTGTTTACAAAAGCAGCATTGGGATGCTTGTGAGAGTAAAAGTGACTGAGTTCACAGTCTGCTTCGCTATAGTGGTTGAGATCAAAAGTGTAGAGTGTGAAATATTCCCCATTTTTTAATACATCAAAGCAGTACTCTTGGGCTTTATTTTGACTTATGCGATAGGTCATGTGCCCTTGTAGCTGTGGCACATCTAACATCAGCTTAAGCGGGAATATTGCTCCTTGCGGTCCAAAGCCAACATCGAGTAAATACTGTGTACCTTGATATGTAACGAGCGTTGCTCTGTGAGTTCTTGGCACTTCTACATCTCGGTTGTATACCACCTTGGCGAGCAGCAGTTTTACCTCAAAACCTAAATTTTTCAGGACATGAAAAACCAGCTTGTTATGCTCGAAACAATATCCACCAAATTGCTTTTGGATGATTTTAGTGAATAGATGGTCGACCTCCAAAGGCAAGGGGTGTTTTAACACTGCTGATACACTGTTGAATGTATGTTTGGCCACATGGCGGCTTTGTAGCTGCGCTAAAAAATCCGCGTCAAGTGGATGCTCAGTAAGTGCTAAATCAGCTAAGTAGTTGTCTACGATTTGCATGTCAGTCATGGTGTTTACTCCTTGTTTTCATTGAGTGCCTAGCTTAATCGTGAGCAGGTAGGTTGTAATGAACCTAGGTTTATTCATTTAAAATTTTTATTTTTTACAGAAATAAACCTAGGTTAATTCCTGCGATTGAAAATACTTTTAAAGTGGAGGTGTTTCTTAAGCATACAAATTGAAAGGAGAAGTACATGCGTATCACAGTATTTGGAGCCACAGGTAATATAGGTCAGGCGGTCGTCAATGAAGCAATTGCACGTGGACATCAAGTGACGGCAGTAACGCGAGACATACGTAAAGTGTCAAAGCTACCTGCTGAAGCCTATGCGCAAGTGGGTGATGTAAATGACGTACAAGATGTGATCCGCTTGAGTAAAGAGCAAGATTTGGTGATTAGTGCAACCAGGCCAACGGCGGGGCAGGAAAAGCAACTGGTCGATATTGCTGAGTCTTTACTGACAGGCTTACGTGAGACACGCACACGTTTATTACTCGTTGGTGGTGCGGCTTGTTTGACGGTTCCCAACTCGAACGGTGGTCTGGTTTTAAACGATATTTCGCTGGTACCTCCCGCATGGAAAGACATCGCTCAAGCCTGTTTTGAGCAATATCAACATTGTGAAACACATGAGAATCAGAATTGGAGTTATGCGAGCCCTTCGGCATTGATAGGTGAAGGCGCTCGTACCGAACAGTTTAGAGTCAGTGAGGGCGAGTTATTGGTTGATGAGACGGGCAAGTCGCATATTTCATGGCAAGACTTTGCAATTGCGCTAATTAATGAGGCAGAGTCGGCGACGTATGTGGGGAAAGTTTTTACGGCGGGTTATTAACTTAGCCATTAGCCGTTATCTTTAAATGCAGATATTTTATATTAACTTGGCTTGAGTATTGTCGCGCGTTTGTTGTCGTTGGGCTGTTGATACTTATTGTGATTTATTGTGGTTCAGCGCCACTGAAGCGATTATACTGGCCAAATTGGTATTGTTCGGTAGCGTTAATAAATGGAAAAGTACGAAGAACTATTAGTCTCAATTAGAAAGGTGATCCGCGCCATTGACTTGCATTCAAAGCAACTTAATAAGTCATCGGGGCTGACTGGCCCACAACTGTTAATTATGCAAGAGATTGCGCGTGTAAAAGGCGTAACGGCTAGCCAAATTGCGAAGCATGTCAATTTAAGTGCCGCGACGGTGACCAACATACTTGATCGTTTGGAGAGCCGAGGTTTGGTCGAGCGAGTACGCAGCGCACAAGATAAACGTCGTGTGAGTTTGTTTTTGTCTCCACAAGGGAAGAATTTATTAATTGATGCACCGCAGCCATTACAAGAACACTTTATACAAAAATTTTGTGAATTAGAAGAGTGGGAGCAATCCTTGCTGCTCTCGTCTATGCAGCGGATCGCCACCATGATGGATGCAAATGAACTTGATGCGGCACCGGTGCTTGAGATAGCACCGATGAACCAAACCGAATCCGGAAAGTAACCGCGCTACTCGCGCAGCACATTTAAGAAGTGAAGGTGCTTTTGATATTGCGCTAAGACATCGCTGATGATGGCGCTTTCAGACCACCCCATGATGTCATAGTTTTGACCGCCTTCACTGAGGTACACTTCGGCGCGATAATACGAGTCACTGTCTGTGACATCACTTTGCGTAAAATCTGGTTGCAGTGCTTCACTTTTATACACACCATAAATGAAGTCGTGCTCGTCACCGTGATGAACCGTAAGAATAACCGCAGCGTTATTTACTTTGACTTCAGCCTCGACTTGGTTGCTTTCAAATTCAGCCCTGATTTTTTTCAGCGCAGGCTTCACCTCTTTTAAGATAAATTTATCAACTTTACCTTTAGCAGGCGTCGCGATAAGCAGCGCAAGGCTCTCTTGCCACGTTTGCTCATCATTAACTTGGTTGTCAAACGTCATCGGCATGGTGTGTGTACTGCGTTTGGCATCGTCAATACGCAGTGCGCGAATGAGACCATAACAGGCGACGAGCAACACCACTGAGAATGGCAGAGCACTGACGATGGTCAGTGTTTGCAGTGCATCAAGTCCACCAGCTAAGCTCAGCGCAGCTGCGACAACCCCGACCCCAATCGACCAAAATAATCGTTGCCAAAGCGGGGTGTTATTGCTGCCGTTTGAGCACAGCATGTCGATAACCATGGCACCTGAATCACAAGAGGTGACAAAAAATACCACAATCATGATGATAGATAGGCCGATTAAAAACTCAGACAGAGGGAAATTTTCTAAAAATACAAACAGGGCAACGGCAGAGTTGCTGCTGACCATGTCTGAGATCCCTGTCATGCCTTGCTCAAAAATCATTGCCAGTGCCGAGTTACCAAAAATGGTCATCCACAATAAGGTGAATGCGGTCGGAATACAGGTGACGCCAATGACAAACTCTCGAATAGTACGGCCCTTTGATATACGGGCAATAAAGAGGCCTACAAAAGGTGCCCAAGCAAGCCACCAACCCCAATAAAAAATAGTCCAGCCGCCAATCCAATCTTTTTTCTCATACGCGAATAAGTTGAAGGTGGTAGATACAATATCCGATAAATAATCACCGACATTTTGTACATATGCTTGCAGTAAAAACACACTTGGGCCAATAAAGAAGATCAGGGCTAACAGTACTACAGCGAGTATCATATTGGTCTGCGATAAAATTTTAATGCCTTTGTCTAACCCCGTCGCCACGGAGATAGAGGCCAGCGCAGTAATGGTGATCATAATAATGACTTGGTTTTGTACCGAGACATCAAAAGAGAACAAGTAAGCTAGCCCAGAGTTGACCTGTGCAGCGCCCAAACCTAAAGAGGTTGCGACACCAAATACAGTACCGACAACGGCAAAAACATCCACTGTATGGCCTATCCAACCATGAATCTTGTCACCAATAATCGGGTAAAGCGCTGAGCGCAATGTCAGTGGTAATTTATGTCGATAACTAAAATAAGCCAAAATCATCGCCACAATGGCGTAGATGGCCCATGCGTGGAAACCCCAGTGGAAAAAGGTGATCCGCATGGCTTCTTTGATGGCTTCAACTGAGCCTGTGTCTGCAGACGGCGGCGAGACAAAATGCATCACGGGCTCCGCGACACCAAAAAACATCAAACCTATGCCCATACCAGCGGCAAATAACATAGCAAGCCAAGTCGAAAAACTATAATCGGGATCTGAGTGATCGGGTCCTAATTTAATTTCACCAAAACGTGACATGCTTAAATACACGACTAAGCCTAATATGATGGCGACGGTTAAGACATAAAACCAACTGCCATTTTGGGTGATGGCTGATTGAGTAACAGAGAAGAGTGATGAGGCTGTTGTAGGGCTGATCACGGCAAAAATCACCAACGCCAATACAATCGCTGATGCGCTGTAAAAAACGGGGAGATTTAGAGAGGTGTTGTCTTTTTTCATAGTGAGACTCTATTGATTAGACTACAAATTATTTTGCTTGGCTAAGTTTGGAAATAAATTATCTGTCATTGAGATAGCCGAATCAACGATCCTTTGATAACTTCTTAGACCACATGTTTACTGAGTGTAGCTGGTCTTGAACAATAACTTGGTTAGTAAGGCGTCCACCAAAATTAAATTCATGGCGCGCTAACACTTTATTCATTGCATAATCATCTGCGATGCATTGGCAGTGTATTGTCTCTACTTCGGTACGAAGAAGACGATGAAGTACAAAGTCGATTAAAGTGGTCGCCATCCCTTGATTTTGAACAAAAGAGGCAACAGAAAGATCTTGCAAAAAGCAGCTTTTTGTATTGGCGTCATGCTTGATGTTGACTGCGGCAACTATGTTATCCAAGTAGTCAATGACAACGTATTCATGTTCGCCTTGCATACTCGCTTTAATTTTCGGTTCATCTTCTTGCCAGTGCGAATAAAGCGTATCATCGTTTGCGAAGAGCTTGGCAATGCCTCTAGCATCAGAACGATTTGCTAGCCGTGCCATTGAGGTATTGTGCTTTGTGGTTTCAAAGTTATCGGTGTTACTAATCACGTGCTCAAGGATTTCATCGTATAAATCGCTGTTTTTCTCTACTTTTCGTTTATTATCTAAATACTTAGCAGCAAAAATTGCATCCTCATTACTATATAATTTGGGGATGGTTGCCTCAATTTGATACCCATTCGACATTAAGGCAAGTGAGTTTGATTCTTTCACTTGTAGCAGCACTTTGGTGTTGTGGTTTTGATTTGCAGTATTCTCTATATGATGGAGTGTGTTATCACAAAGGTGTTGAGTCTGGATTTCCATTGCAAGCAATTTATGTTGCTTGTCATTCGGCAATAATGGTGTTGCCTCATAAGTTTGCATATAACCCTCTATGCCTGTTTTATATACAGGAATCTATTTAGTTAGAGTTCTAATATTTTGTATTGTAACTTTTTGGGGGGGATAATTAAAGCAGCGTTATAAATTGCTAAGGAATCAAGCAAACAGGCAGCTTTTTTTGAGCTGTTTGGTAAATATTTTTTCTTAGCTTGGTAAGGTATGTATTGAGATAGTAATGACTTTTATATATTTAGAAAGCTAAATAGTTTTAGTTGTAATTAATTTGGGACCATTTTGATGCAATCGAAGTGCTGAGTCATGGGTTTTACTGATTTTGACTATCCAATGCACCTCGTAACATGAGTTCGAGTTCTTGTGTATAAAAAGGCACGTACTTTTGAATATAGGTGAGTCTGAGGCCTTGTGAGTCCAATTCACCGAGTGCAGATTGCCATTTGTTGACAATTGTATCTGGCGTTTGCGCAGAAAAAGCCATATACACGCCATGCGGGGATAGCTGAATAGACATGGGGGTTAAGGCATCGAGTGAGTAGCCAGAAGAAGCAAGTATCTCTCGGGTATTCATCAGTGAAATAATTGTACAATCAAAGCGGCTTCTGGGCTGAAGAAGTAATTGAATAGCTTCAAGTTGGCTGTCCGTTTCATGGTATGGTATCTGATATTTTTTGTATATCTCTGTGTCCGCGACTTTACGTTGTGAGACACAGGTTGCTTGATGACGGCGAATGTCTCCCAACTGCTTAAACTCTCTTTTATCGCTTGAGCGTTTGTATAAAACAGAGCCGTCATATAAAAAAGGCCCCACCCATTTAAAGGCGGGGAGCCGTTCAGTCGTCTTTGCGACGATAAGATGCGCTCTATGGTACAAGGTGACTTTACCAGAAGGTGACATAACTCTTTTTGGAGGTAGCTTTAATATGTTTAAACCTCGGGCAAAGGAGCTGACTTGCACAGGTTGGTAATGAGACAGGCGACTAGCCATTTGGTTGTAGATGTCTGCGACAAAACCAGAGGTGACTTTGCCATTTTCAATATAGACAAAAGGCTCAAGTGGATGCATTGACACAATCAGCTTGTGCTCCACGGTGTTGGCATACAAGGTGTGGCTGAGGATGCCAACGAGTAAACAGAAGAATGACCTAGCTTGTTTCATAGTCGCTTATATAACTTTGATGACAATTTGAGTATTGTGGTCAGTCTGATATTTGTCTATTTAAACTCAATTTTTAAGTGCGGATTTAGGTTGCTTAGTGATAATAGGGCTCAAAAACACAGCAAAATTGAGCCGGTTGAGTGCTAATTTGCTCGTGATTTGCACATGTTGACGTGTTTTTATTCTGATGCTCGGGCAGGCGATTTTAATTTAATAGGCCAAAATTAAACTTAACTGAGCATATAAAAATATAGGAAGGACAATATTGCTGATGATTCCTTCTATGCGTGGCTGGCATTGTTGTCATCTGAATGCGTGTTTTGAGTCCAGAGTAGGTCAGGTGCTAGCCTGACCTTATTTATACTTATTTGATATAAAACGCACCTTGCACTGTAGGTGCACTTGTAGAACCTGCATCAATAGCGTGTAGTGCTGGGAAACGCTCACTTTCAAAGGTGATCCCGTTACCACATTGGATAATTTGGTCACTTTTACCAACATAAGTTAGATTTGTCGTCCAAGTGGTTAAACGTGTTGGATAATGAACTAGGCCATCAATTGAGTAGTTGTGCCAGTTGGATTTAGCAATGTCTCGGCAAGCAAATTTGTCACCAACCGCCACTGTGGAAAATGGGTCCCCACCATCTACTCTCTTGATCACTGTATCATCAAAGGTGCTTTTTGCTCTGAAAAGCGCGTCACTGCGCCCATCAACAAGTGCGATGATGGCATTGTGATTTAACTTGGCGCTTTGACTTAACCCTGCATGCGACATGCCTTCTAAGTTGCAGGCGTTAAAGTCTGGGTAGCTACACTGACCGCCAATACCTGAATACTTGGAGATCATGGTCCAGCCGCCCCCCTCTGTGGCCATATCACAGTACACATCAAAGTGCGCTTCACCGTTTGTACCATCAGGATCTATAGTGTACGTACCGCTTTTGCTTGCAGGCGAATTTTGCTTTATCTCTAAACAAGATTTTGGATATTTACCGTTTTCTTCGCGGGTGCTTACAAACTCTAGCGCGATCCAGCTTTCACCCGGGTTAGATAGTGCTTCATTGAGATTTTCTGAAGAAGCTGTATGAATAAGCTCAATGTAGTCACCAGCATTCAACTCCAGTAAAAAGTTACCTTGGTTAGTGGCATTCTCAGCGTAGTTCTCAATGCGTGCATACTCGTAGGAGGTTGCAGAGATATCAGTTCCATTGGTTAAAATATAAGTTTTGATTTGGCGTCTTGCTGATGCTCCAACGCCCGATGTTCGCCAGCTTAGCGAATAGTTGACTCGATAAATACCCACATCTTCGACAAAAAATTTACTCCCTTGCTGAGTGATTTTTACCGAGTCAATATCAACTTGATTGAATACATAAGGTGTAGGGGCCGGGGTATTGATATTGGCATTGCCTTGACTGTCAATAAACTGAGCGATATTAGTCGCTGCAACACTACCCATTGAGATAAAAGTACAGGCCAGTGCTGCTGCAAGTGGTTTTACGGTCATGAGTGTTCCTTTGAGATTGTAGGGTATTGATTTGTTGTTACTTTAAATCTGAGGATACAAGCTTATCTTTTCATACAATATCGGGAGTAGGTTGTATATTTGGGTTAAGTTAGTAATTTATGAAAAAGTTAATGAGTGGCGCATCTGCGGGTTGAACTACTCAACAATGGTGTAAAAAAAGCGCTGTTTAGCTTTGGGTTTAGCGCCTTGTGCTAAATAAAACTGTATCGCACTTTGGTTAGTATTAGGCGTTTGCCATTGCACTTGTTGATACCCTTGTTTTTTTGCTAAATCGAAAATATGGTACATTACATATTTCCCAACTCCTTTACCGCGATAGGCGTCTTGAATAAATAAACAATCTAGATAAAGGTATGTTTTCATATCCCATGTTGAAAATTGAGGTATGACACTGAAATAACCGATGACGGTATGTTTAAGTTGAACTATAAATAGCTCCACTGGGAGCGTATCTAACGTTGCCATAGTTTGCAGTTGGTCATCAATATGAAGTGTATGTTGTTCATATTTTGCATGTTCAACAAACATGCTGATCAGCTGTGGGTAATGTCTTTTTGTCGCTCGCATGATAGTGATGGGCATTTTTCTTCCTATTGATGAGGCTTGTGGTCATCACAAGCCCTGTGCAGTTATTGTTGTGGGTCGCTTAAGTGCCTATTAACTGGGTAGCGCTCAAAGTCTTCCCAGTAGTGGATCCCACCTATCATTTCTTTGACTTTGAAACCTAGCTGAGCCAGTTTATATCCAGCCTTGGACGCGCCATTGCAGCCGGGGCCCCAGCAGTACACAACAAACAAGGTGTCGGGTGCAAAGTCTGCCATACGTGCGGCGGTGATTTCATTATTGGGTATGTTTATAGCGGTGATCGCATGGCTCTTGGCAAAAGCGTGTGCAGAGCGAGTATCTACGAGCACAAAGTGCTGTTTTCCTTGCTTGATATCGGCATATACATCGCTGCAATCCGTTTCACAGTCTAACTTTGCACTAAAGTGTGCCTGTGCAGCGTTTGGTTCTGCGGTATTATTTATTTGAATATTTGCCATCAGTATTTGTCCTGTTTGGTTGGTGTTGTAACAGCTTACAAAGGGCGTTGTACTGGGTAAATTCATCATTTCTGAACGCGATGTTCACACATTGTGAATAGGTCTTGGTGACAGCCTGTTGTATATTTGTGGTCCAGATTCAAATCAGGTGGGTGAGCGCATGGAATTTTACCATTTAAGGTCATTTGTGGTGGTTGCTGAAACGGGCAATTTAACCAAGGCGGCAAAACAGTTGTTTACTACACCGCCTGCAGTCAGTGCTCATATTCGCGCATTAGAAGATGAGCTGAAAACCACATTATTTGAGCGCACCAGCAAAGGCATGCATTTGACCCCAAAAGGCGAGCAGCTGCGCTTACAAGCGCAAAAAACCTTAGACAGCGCCACAGACATGGTGAATCTGGCGGTAGAAAATGCAGATCAAGTCATAGGCACCTTTAGACTGGGTTTAAACCGAGACGCAAGTACATTGCGTATTGCAGAGTTGGTCAAAGCGCTCGTTCATCGCTGCCCGGGTATTGAGCTTGAATTGCATGCGCTGAACACAGGGCAAGTCCTTGAAAAGGTGAGTAGTGGAGAATTGGATGGCGGATTTGTTTATGGTGATACTTCGCCTGATTTATTTCATACCGAATTAGCTTTGCAGCCGATTACCACGATAGTGCCAACCTCATTTGATTCTACGGTGATTCAGAGTGTTTATGAGCTTGCTGAGCTACCTTGGATTAGCGTTGGTGAGCATTGCCCATTTGATACGGCACTGAAAAAGCGGGTTACTCAGTCCATTAAATCACAGGTACAAAGTGCCGATAACGCCTCTCGTGCGAGCTTAGTTGAACAGGGCGTTGGCGCCAGTTTTATCGAACTGGAAGTGGCACAAGCCATGGTTACAGCCAAGCAAGCACAGCGACTCACTTTGTTGGATTTTGAGATACCGTTAAGTTTAGTAGCGAAGCAATCAGCGCTTAGTAACCCTGTTGTTAAAGCGGTATTGGAGCAGTTGGACGCACTTTGGTAGGTTTTTCTTCTTTAATGTAGTTGATAGCAAGCTTCACACCACTTTACTCACTTTTTTATTGAATAAGTGTCTGATTGTTCAATAAGTATTAATGTAACGAATGCAATCATATTGTGCTTATTTTGAAGTGTTTTAAAGTGCAAGGAAAAGTCGTAATGCATGTTTTGATATTGTTTATATTTTTGTTGTTTTCTTTTAATTCTCAGGCAACCAGTACCGACTTGAAGTCTGTGCAAAGCTGCTATAAGGGACCTTTTTCACAATACAGTCATTGGATTGATTTTATGGAGAAGAAGTTTGCAAAAAAGGGGTTAAACGAGCAAGCGCTACAAAAGAGAATATCTCATTTCCAATCTATGTTTAGTGAACAAGCATTTAATGATTTCAAAGCGCATTTGACATGCGAAACCTTTATTTATCAAGTGAAGGGGCAAGACGTCAGAGGCTTTGTTGTGAAGCCTATTAATAATAAGAAGAAAATGCCAGTCATTATTTACAACAGAGGCGGTAATGGCAATTATGGTGCGGTGGTGTTCGGGCATTTAATGAGGAATGTTTTTCCGCTTGCCAAAGAAGGGTTCATCATTATTGGCAGCCAGTATAGAGG
Source organism: Pseudoalteromonas luteoviolacea H33-S (assembly GCF_001625695.1). Lineage (GTDB taxonomy): Bacteria > Pseudomonadota > Gammaproteobacteria > Enterobacterales > Alteromonadaceae > Pseudoalteromonas > Pseudoalteromonas luteoviolacea_B. Next base: position 115,454 of record NZ_AUXY01000035.1, on the reverse strand, counting down.
CACCTTCTCACGCAACGACACCCTAGATCAATTTGGTGGCGCAGACGTGGCAGATGTAACAGCGTTAATGGATATTTTACCGAACATTGAAGGGGCAGACATTAATCGGGTCGGCATGTATGGTGTCAGTCGCGGTGCAATGCAAACACACTTAGCGGTAAAAGAGATGCCAGCAGTGAAAGTCATTGCCACTCAGGCTGGGGTTGTCGATCTAAACAAAGAACTTGAGTTTCGTCCTGCGATGGAAAAAGTTTATAAAAAACGGATCCCGAATTACAGCGCTGAGAAACATGCCCAATTAGCAAAGCGTTCCGTGATGACATGGGTAGATAAATTGCCAAAGCAGACTCCTATTTTGATTATGCACGGTGACAAAGATAAACGCGTATCGGTGGATAACTCAATTCGATTTGCAAAAGCATTAGCGCAACACAAGGTGCCGCACAAATTGGTTGTTTACCAAGGTGATAATCATGGTTTAGATCTGAATAGAGAGGCCGCGTTTTCTGAGCTATCTAGCTGGTTTCACACTTATCTATAAAGTCAAAACACGCCTTTGATGAGTTAATATTTAAAAAGCGCACACTGTTTAATCAGTGTGCGCTTTTTGCATTTTTGGTGGAAATTATCGCATTGTTACAAACTCTTCTGAGCCTGTTGGATGGATAGCGACGACAGAATCAAAGTCTGCTTTGGTTGCGCCCATTTTCATTGCGACACCAAAGCCTTGGATCATTTCATCAACGGCAAAGCCAATGCCGTGTAAGCCGACGATTTTTTCTTCAGGGCCTGCACATACTAACTTCATGCGACATGGTTGACGATGTTGTGTCACTGCTGTGTACATGGCTGCAAACGTCGAGTTGTATACCTTGATGTTGTCTTCACCATATTGCGCTTTGGCTTCGGGTTCCGTTAAACCTATGGTGCCGATCGGTGGGTGACTGAATACCACAGTCGGGACTAGGTTGTAATCCATTTTGGCGTTAGGCAGTTCTGGATTGAATAGGCGCTCAGCCAGCATACGGCCCGCTTTCACTGCAACAGGTGTCAGCTCGATGCCGCCTTCCATGATATCGCCAAGTGCGTAAATACCAGGTACTGAGGTATTTTGCCACTCATCAACCTTCACAAAGCCTCTTTCAGTAACATCCACATCAGTTGCTGAAAGGTTGATTTTATCAGTTACAGGCTCGCGACCAATCGCCCAAATCACTTGGTCAACAGTGTGTGATTCACCATTTTCAAGGTGTAGAGTCACTGAACCATCAGCCTCTTTCACGAGTTCTTTAGGCGTTGAGTTAGTGTGTAATGTTGGGCCTTCTTTTTCCATGACTTCAGTGAGCGTTTCAACCACCATAGGGTCAAAGTTGCGCAGTGGAGCATGTTTACGAACAAATAGGTGAGTTTCCGTGCCTAGGCTGTGTAATACGCCAGCAAGCTCTACAGCAATATAACCTGCGCCAATGACGGCAACACGGCGTGGCTGCTCATTTAACTCAAAAAAGCCATTTGAGTCTATTCCGTGCTCTGCTCCTGGAATGTTTGGAATGCTTGGACGACCGCCCACCGCAATACAAATATGATCTGCGGTGTACTGTTCGCCATTTACTTCGATGGTTTTATTATCAATAAACTTGGCAAAACCATTGATCACGGTAACGCCATTGCTGGCAAGGTATTTGTTGTAACCTTGGTGGATACGGCCAATATAAGCCTCACGGCTTTCAACTAATTTGGCCCAATTGAAGTTTTTTAGCTCAACGTCAAAGCCATAATCTGGTGCATAAAGTTTGATGGCTTCAGCAACTTGCGCGCCGTGCCACATTACTTTTTTAGGTACACACCCGACATTCACACAGGTGCCCCCCATGTGTTTTGCTTCGACAAGGGCGACCTTTGCGCCACGCATTGCCGCTCGGTTTGCTGATGCGATACCACCGCTACCACCGCCAATGGCAATGTAGTCAAAATGTTGAGCCATAATGTTTCCTCTTCTGAATTCGCTGAACTAGTCTTAGTATGACAGCTTTTATACGCCATAACTTTCAACTAGATTAGTAAGTTTTACTTGTATTTGCGCTATTAGCCCTTATTTCAAGTTTATTCAGGAAATAAAAAATTAAGAGAGACACTATGAGCAACCCATTAATTGGCCTTGAAGGATTACCGCCATTTTCAAAAATAAAGCCTGAGCATGTTGTACCTGCACTCAAGTCAGCCATTGAATACTGTCGTAAAACCATAGATTCAGTGCTTGAGCAGACGCAGTTTAATTGGCAAAATTTTGTTCAACCTCTTGAAGAAGCAGATGATAAGCTATCTAAAATGTGGTCCCCAGTGTCTCACATGCACTCAGTTGTTAACAATGAAGAATTAAGAAAAGCGTACGATGAGTGCCTACCACTGATTTCAGAATACTCAACGTATGTTGGCCAGCACCAAGGTTTATACCAAGCGTACTCATCAATTGCACAAAGCGTCGAGTTTGAAAGCTTAAGCACAGCACAACAAAAAACCATTAAAAATACGCTAAGGGACTTTAAATTAACGGGTATTGCTTTGGATGAAGCGGGACAAAAACGGTATGGCGAGATAAGTGCCAGACTTTCTGAGCTGGGCGCAAAATTTGGTAACAATGTGATGGATGCTACTCAAGCGTGGCATTTACATGTCACTAATGAAGCCGATTTAGGTGGTTTGCCAGAATCAGCGCTGGCCCTAGCTGCACATACTGCACAAGCAAAAGAGCTTGAAGGCTGGGTATTTACGCTAGATATTCCTTCTTACCTACCGATTATGACGTACGCAGACAATCGCGACTTGCGTGAGCAAATGTATCGCGCATTTGTGACGCGCGCATCAGATCAGGGCCCAAATGGTGGCGAGTTTGATAACTCAGCGATCATGACGGAAGAGCTTGCACTGCGTCACGAATTAGCTGTGCTATTAGGTTTTGATAGCTTTGCAGATAAGTCGCTGGCAACCAAAATGGCTGAAACACCATCACAAGTTTTTGATTTTTTAAATGATTTGGCGAAAAAGTCTAAGCCTCAAGCGCAGCAAGAAGTTGATGAATTGAGAGCATTCGCCAAAGATGAACATCAGGTTGAGCAGCTAGAAGCTTGGGATTATGGCTATTATGGTGAAAAGCTAAAACAGGCCAAATATGCCATCTCAGATGAATTATTACGTCCTTACTTCCCAGCGGATCGCGTGTTAAGTGGGTTATTCGAGACCGTTAATCGCCTATTTGGCATTAAAGTCACTGAAGTGAGTGACTTTGACAGTTACCACGAAGATGTGCGCTTTTTTGCTATCCATGACAACAACGGCGTGCTGCGCGGTCATTTTTATTTAGATTTATATGCGCGTGAACACAAACGCGGTGGTGCTTGGATGGACGATTGTATGGGCCGACGTACATTGTCAGATGGCACATTGCAGACACCGGTTGCTTACTTGGTATGTAACTTTAATAAAGCGGTTGGTGATAAACCAGCGCTATTTACGCATAACGAAGTCACCACGTTATTCCACGAGTTTGGTCATGGTATTCACCACATGCTAACGCAAATTGATGCGCCTGCTGTTGCGGGCATTAATGGTGTGGCATGGGATGCGGTCGAGCTTCCAAGTCAGTTTTTAGAAAACTGGTGCTATGAAGAAGAGGCGCTGAGCTTTATATCTGGGCACTACGAAAGTGGTGAGCCGCTACCAAAAGCGTTATTAGAAAAGTTACTGGCGGCTAAAAACTATCAATCAGCCATGCAAATGCTCAGACAGATTGAGTTCTCATTGTTTGATTTCCATATTCATGCCGATTATCAGCAAGATGAAGCGTGCCAAATTCAAGCGAGACTGAACCAAGTCAGAGAGCAAGTCGCCATTATTAAAGCGCCAGAGTTTAACCGATTCCAGCATAGCTTTAGTCATATTTTTGCCGGGGGCTATAGCGCAGGATACTACTCGTATAAATGGGCTGAGGTACTGTCAGCAGATGCCTATTCTCGCTTCGAAGAAGAAGGCATCTTCAATGCGCAAACAGGTAAAGACTTTATGGAAAACATCCTAGAAATGGGCGGTTCAGAAGAGCCTATGGTGTTATTCCAGCGCTTTAGAGGTCGTTCGCCACAAGTTGATGCATTGTTGCGTCACAGTGGTATTGGCAAAGCCGCATAAACGCGTATTGCAATCTTCATATGAACAAAGCGTCCGAAAGGGCGCTTTGTTGTTTTTGCACTCGCAAAATAAACAGTTCCGTCTATGCTTTGGTAAAGACCTGATCTTGTAGGGAAAGCCATATGACAAATTTAGTGCTTGCCATTGACGATGACAAGCTCATTCACCATGTTATCGAGCAGTCATTATCGCAAAGTTGTAAATTGATCCACGCAAAAAATGGCGAGCAGGGCTTAAGGTTAGCAATTAAATATCAACCGGATATTATTTTGCTCGACGTGGAAATGCCGGGCATGTCTGGCTTTGAAGTGTGTGAACGCCTAAAAGCAGGAGAGCACACCGCAGATATTCCCGTAATGTTCTTATCTTCCAAATCAGATATTAGCGAACGTATGCGCGGGTATAATGCGGGAGCCGCTGATTACATTGTAAAGCCATTTGAAGGGTCTGAATTATTGGCGCGGATCAAAGTCTTGGATGATTACCGCCGTCAATCGGTGGCGCTTAAGCAAGACATGCAAAGGGCGCAAATAACCGCTGAAATCGCCATGACAGACTCTGGAGATATGGGTCGTATCATGCGTTATGTCGGCCAGTCTTACCATGCCCATGATTTAACCACTCTGTCGGAGTACTTTTTAGAGTTTTTTACGCCGCTCAATTTAGAGGTGGCGCTGGCTTTTTGGTACCACAATCAAGCGGTATTCTTTTCCCAAGAAGGTGCAATACAACCAATAGAGCAAGAGTTGTTAGAAACCAACAAAGAGGGCAGCCGGTTTGTTGATTTTGGTCGCCGCACTATTATTAATTACCCCAAAGTATCCTTATTAATTAAAAACATGCCTACCGATGATCCTGCGCTTTATGGCCGCTTTAAAGATTTGCTGCCGCATATTCTCGAGGCCACCAATGCCAAAATAAAAGATATGGAAGTGAGCGAAGTGGCATTGAATAAGGTTGAGGAAATTGGCTTGGCATTTGCGCAGTTGAGTGAGCAGCTTGGTGGCATTGGTGAGATTTATGGCGCGAAGGTCGCGGAGTTTGAGCAATTTGTTAAAGATGACGCTGTTAAAACCGGACTGAATGAAGCGCATAAGGTGTCTCTTGAGCGCTTGAGTGAACATTTTTTATTTGTGAATGATGAGTTTTCAATTATTCGCTATAAGCTGGGTGAAATCACTCAAGTACGCCAAGAGCTTATTCAAAGCCTCAATCAAATGGCTAAGCCTTGGGGAGAGGATGAGGTACCCGCACAAACCGACATTGAATTGTTTTAGTCGATGCGACACAACAGCGTCGATTGGATTCTTTTTTCCTTCATTAAGCGATATAATCTGCAGGCTTAACCGACAGGAGCCTGCAGTTGTATATTCACACGCCATTTGAAGAAAACCGTTCTTATTTAGATGAGATCACAAAACGCTTTGAGTTAGATAAACACCAAGCGCTCGATGAGGAGTTTCGTTTGGTTTATGATGAAGCGGGGTTGGCGCTATTTAAAAAAGATGAGCCAAAGCTTGGGGCCATTCGTGTCGATTTTGTCACTGGGGCCAGTGCCCACCGACGTAAGTTTGGTGGTGGCAAAGGTCAAGCCATTGCCAAGGCGGTTGGATTAAATAAAGGCGTAACGCCTGTGGTGCTCGATGCCACTGCGGGTCTTGGACGCGATGCATTTGTATTGGCGTCTTTAGGCTGTAAAGTATTGATGCATGAAAGGCACCCCGTAGTCGCAGCGCTTTTATATGACGGATTGCAGCGCGCCTATCAAGATGCAGAAATTGGCAGCTGGATGCAAGAGAATATGCATATCGCATTTGGTTCAAGCCACGCACTACTTGAACAGGCAATGCAGGATGAGTCGAGACGCCCTGATGTGGTGTATCTAGACCCTATGTTTCCGCACCGTGAAAAATCCGCACAAGTGAAAAAAGAAATGCGCGTGTTTCAATCCTTAGTTGGTGCAGACAATGACGCCGACGCCTTGCTGCCTTTTGCGACTCAATTGGCGACCAAGCGAGTTGTGGTAAAACGCCCAGATTACGCACCGTTTTTAAATTCACACACACCCAGCATGCAAATTACCACTAAGAAGAACCGTTTTGATGTCTATGTCAACGCGGCGATGAAGTAAACATCTACACGCAGACTTTTACCTTGTCGCGAGTTTGTACACAAAAAGCATACTAAAAAAGTATGCTTTTATCTGAGATTGCTTATTTTGCAAACAACTTACATCAAAGTGTCATAAAAGGTTAATACTCTGAGCCCGAAATTCACTTTTTGGGATTGTAGTACATATGCGTGTTTCATCTTTCACTCGGCTGCTGGCGGTGTTGTTAGCCATTGCCAGTATCATTCTTGCGGCGACCTTATTGTGGGCAAGTCAGGTGTTTAGTAAGTTAGATCAGCAAGATAGCGCATATACTCAGCTTAAAAATACGGTTTTAATTGATTTAGCTGGTACGGTTGAAGATTACCTCAGCTCAGGTGATAGCCTGTATTTAAATCAGGCCAGCGCGCAGATCAATATAATCAAAAATAAGCACTTAGCAACCATGTCTAGTGATGCAATGACGGATATGGAAAAGCAACTAGATGCATTAAATGGTGATATTCAGGGTAAGTATCGAGCGCTGGGCAAATTATCGGGCAATGAATTAGCACTACTTGATAATGCACTGCGGCAAATGGCGGGCTCAGCTTCCTCATTGATGAATTATGTTGCACAGGCGCAAGGCCATGCTCTGAGTGATCGCTATTATGCATTGGCGTCCGATTACTATTTTGAAACCACCAATTTAAGTATTTATACCTACCAACTGGTGTTGCACTACGACCAAGCAACACAGCAAAGCTTGCACAAATCACTCAACAGACTACAAACCTTCGCATCGCAAATTGATAGGCTAGATGATTTAGGCGTAATGACCGAAGTGGATGAGGATGAGCTTTTTCTGGGGGAAGAGCCTGAAGATTTAGCGCAAGAGATCAAGTCTGAATTGAGTAGCTGGCCAAATCGCTTCAGCCGTGACTTAGAAAATACACTACGTCAGGCACAGCAACGCCAAGCGGGGATCACGGCACTGCGTGATGATATTAAGCAATTATCTGCACTGATGTTAGATGCAGGCGAGCAGTTAAAGCGCCGTCAGGTAGAGCTCAAGTCTCAAGTATTTACTATTTTTGGCGCTGCCATTGGCTTGCTCGTATTGCTGGCTGTTGGTGTGTATTGGGTGCAGTTTAGTCAAGTGCTGACGCCGCTGCGCAACTTACGAGATGGCTTTGCCTTTTTAATTGAGAGTAATGAGCTGAAACAGATTAAGTGTAAGCGAGCCAATACTGAAGTGGGTGAAATTGCCCAGTACTTTAATCAATTGATTGAAAGACAACGGGTAGAAGCACAAGAGCGCGAACAAATGCTGCAAGTGATCAACGACTTTATGCAAGACATGAATCGAAACTTGGCCAGCATTAGTCAGCAGTCAGAGCATACCTATGAGCAGGTAGCGCATAACCAACATCAGCTGGATGAGATCAAATCAATCGGTTTTGAAGCCAGTAATATCAATCAGCAAGTGGCTGATAACGCCAGTGATACGTTTAATGCGATGACGCAAAGTGTCGGCTTTGCAGAGTCTATGCTCAAGGCCAGCTCAAGTACACAAAGCCGTGTGGATCAAGGGCTGGTGAGTCTCAATGAATTGCTCGTTGGGGTTGAAGATGTCGGCAAGGTGATAGAGATGATCCACACCATTGCTGAGCAAACTAACTTATTGGCACTGAACGCGGCCATTGAGTCTGCACGTGCCGGTGAGCACGGCCGAGGCTTTGCGGTAGTGGCCGATGAAGTGAGAAAGCTTGCCCGTCAAACGCAGGACTCGCTTACAGACATCAATGCGCAGCTTAATATTTTAAGTGATAATTCCAGTAAGGTATCAAATCAGATCAGTGCATTAGCCCAAGAGGCGCAGCAGCAAACTGAACATGCCCAAGAGTTAAAGCGAAACTCAGAAGGCGTTGCTGAGCGTGCACAAGGTGCCAGCCAAGTCGCCGCGGATGCGATGTCACTGAGTAATCAGCAAACCGAATTGGTAGATAGTTTTAGCAGCTCTATGGCGACGATGAAAGCGCAGGTGAGTGGGTCAAACCAACAGATCAGTGATATTCAACAGCGCTTAGAACAGCAAATGGCGCAGATCAGGGCAAGTTTGGGTTTGCAGTCATAATCAATGATTAACGTGAGAGTAAGCAAAAAGCCAAACAAATGTTTGGCTTTTTTATTGTCTTAATGTAGCTGACGCGGGATGTAAAAAGCCGGAGTTACTCCGGCTTAGTTTGTTACATTAAGTGCTAGGGATTATTTGTACTGTGCGTCTAGTGTCACACCAGAGAAAGTACGGTATGCACGTAGACCAATGTGCCAAACGCCAGCAGCTGGGTTAGTGATGGTACATGTTTCAGCGTTACCGCCTTCATATGGACGACACTGGTAAGTAGACGTTGAAGGAGCGCTACCTGGGTTTACATAAAGGTCAGCATCACCTGAACCACCTGAGATTTTAACCGTTAGGCTCGACATGCCAGCAGGGACAGTCACTTGGTGACGGCTCCAGTTGCCTGTTGATGCAGACAGGTTTGTCTCAGTGATACCACCAGGTTGTGTGCCTGTGCTTTCTGCGTTTGCAACAAGGCTTACACCGCTATACGCTGAATAACCGCGCATCATTACGTGATATGTGCCAGAAGCGTTATCGATAGTACACACTTCGTTGTTACCGCCTTCATATGGACGACAGTCATACGTTGTTGTTGTTGGCTTAGCACCTGCTCTGACGTAAAGGTCAGCATCACCTGTGCCACCGCTCATTGTAAACGTGACTTTGCTTGCGCCAGCTGGCGTTTCAAATGTGAAGAAAGCTTCAGCATCTTTTGCACCACTTAGGCCTGTTTTTGCTTCACCATCAACTAATACATTGTCACCTGGGTTTGTATTGTCATTGCCAAGTGCCATATCAACAGCTGCGTTTGCGTCAACGATACCAGTACCACAGTTAGTACACGTTGCAGGGAAGCTACGTGTGGTATTTTTAAGAATTGTTTCGATTTCGTCAGGCGTTGCAGTAGGTTTTGCTTGCTTGATAAGCGCTGCAATACCTGCAACATGTGGTGCTGCCATCGACGTACCTTGTGAGTAGCTATAGCTATCGCTCACAGGTGTGTTGCTGCCTGAGTTATAAGTAGAAAGAATGCCTTCAGGGTCATTGGCGAAGCTTTGCGCGCCACCTGGTGCTGCAACGTCAATTGAAGAGCCGTAGTTTGAGTAGTATGCACGGCCACCGTCACGACCTACAGATGCAACGTTGACGATGCCAGCACAGTTACCTGGGTTGTAGTTGTTTGCATTGTCGTTGTCGTTACCCGCAGCGATAATAATCACAGAGCCGTTTGCACGCGCTTGGTTAATCGCATTTTGTGTCGTAGAGCTACATGCACCGCTACCACCTAAACTCATATTGATAACATCAGCTGGGTTGGCGTTTGCAGGGACACCAGCGACTGAACCACCTGATGCCCAGATGATACCATCTGCGATATCAGACGTTAAACCACCACACTTACCAAGTACACGTACTGGTACAACTTTAGAATCATAAGCAACACCGGCAACACCTTCACCATTGTTAGTTACCGCAGCAACAGTACCGGCAACGTGTGTACCGTGCCAGCTTGAGTTACGTGCGCTGTGAGTATAACCACACTCGTTGGCTGTCACTGCATCACCTGGGTCACGTGCATCGCTGTCGCGACCGCCGCCGTCATTTGCTACTGACAGGTTAGAGATCATGTCGTAACCTGGTAGGATATTTGCGTTTAAGTCAGCGTGCGGACGGTAACCTGTATCTAGTACCGCAACTACCACACCACTACCTGTCGCTTTGTCCCAAGCTGCTGGTGCATTAATACCACCTGCTGCTTCAAAGTAGTGCCACTGTGAGCTATAGCTTGGATCGTTTGGTGCAGCAAATGGCTGTAGCATTTGGTCAACTTCGATGTGCTCAACGTTGCCTGATGCAATCATGTCTTGCATGAATTTTTGTGTTTCTGCTGCATTAAGTTTCTTGTCTGCACGCATTACGTGGTGGTTTGAAAGCGCCATCGGACGAACGTACTGCGCTTTAGCTGCTGCACGCTTGCTGTTGAAGCCTTTTACGAAACTGCGAGCGCGTGTATTCATCATGGCAGGAGACATATCGACACTTGAAAGTGACATGATGTCATTGCCGCTGTTGTTGTTTTTATATTTGATGATGAACTGCGTACCAAAACCGCTTTGTGATTCTAGTTTTTGTGCGATTTGGGCTTGGCTTGGCAGTGCTGGCGCTAATAACTCAACTTGTGTGTTAACACCTTCTGGCATTGCCATTACTGCGTTTGCTGAAAGTAATCCTGTCACAGCCATTGATATTGCTGCTAATTTAAAATTTCCTGTTGTCATTTTTTTACCCTTGTTTTACTTGTTGTTTTTCTTGGCAACCTCTCTGAGCCAAGAGGTTAACAAACGTAAATTCATTGTTCTTTTTGTGAAAGTATTGTTTTGTTATTTACACTATTGATTTAGTTATAAGGAGATGGATAAAAGGCTTTATTATTTCATTATCATTATGTTTTTATTAAACTTTATCAAAATATTCCTGGTTAAAGAATAAACTATTTTGCAATGTAAAAAAATGTAAATGATTTATCTCATATTCTAAAAAGTGATAGAAATATGCTTTTTTGGTTGTGTTTTGAACTATAAACTCCCCCTCAAGCTTAAAAAAAGTTATAATTGCGGCATAAGTTTTTCGTTTCAGAGTATACAATGTTGCAATTTGACGTGGTGATCATCGGCGCAGGTGCCGCTGGATTAATGTGTGCGGCGCAATCTGGTTACAGAGGCCGAAAGGTCGCTATTGTTGATATGGGTAAAAAAGTGGGAAGAAAAATTCTCATTAGCGGTGGTGGTCGTTGCAATTTTACCAATGAAAATGCCAGCCCAGAAAACTATCTGTGTGCCAACCCTCACTTTGTAAAATCCAGTTTAAGCCGTTATAGCCAGCATGATTTCATTGAGCTGGTGGACCGTCATGGTTTAAATTATCACCACAAAACACTTGGGCAACTATTCTGTGATAACAGCGCGCAGGACATCGTTGATATTTTGATGACTGAATGTGAGTGGGCCGGCGTTGAAGTCTTTTTACGTAATGAAGTGCTCAATGTGGAACGTGACGAGCAAGGCTTATATATAGTCACTACTTCAGAGCATACATTTAGTTGTACTTCTTTAGTGGTCGCGTCAGGCGGTCTAACCATGCCAAAGCTGGGGGCAACACCAATCGGTTACAAAATTGCAGAGCAGTTTGGTTTAAATTTACTGCCAACAACCGCAGCACTAGTACCTTTTACCTTGCACGACCACGATAAAGCGCGCTTTGAAGGCTTGTCTGGGATCAGTGTGGATAGTCTAGTGACCAGTGATGATGGCACGCAGTTTAGAGAAAACATCTTGTTTACTCACCGCGGCCTGTCGGGCCCTGCCATTTTACAGATATCCTCGTTTTGGCGAGCTGGGCAGGCGGTCAGTATCAACTTATTACCAGATACAAACATTGCTGAACTACTGCACGATTGGCGTCAAAACCAAGGCCAAAAGTCTGTTAAAAACCTGCTTGGACAACTGCTACCAAAACGTTTTGTTGATGCGTTAATTAACGATAACAGCATACCTGATAAACCAGCTAACCAACTAACTCATGGTGAGATTGATACCATCGCCGCGACATTAACTGCTTGGCAAATAAAACCCAACGGTACAGAAGGTTACCGCACCGCAGAGGTCACGTTAGGTGGCGTCGACAGTGACGAGCTAAGCTCTAAAACGTTTGAAGCGAAAAAAGCCAAAGGCCTGTACTTTATTGGTGAAGTCACCGAAGTCACCGGCTGGCTTGGCGGCTATAATTTCCAATATGCATGGTCTAGCGGCTGGGCATGTGGGCAGGTGTGCTAGTTTTAGTTTAGGAACAATAAAGTTTGTAACAAAGGGGTGATCGCTTCGCCCCTATATTGTATCTGCACATAGGTGCAAAATATACGTTGCGAAGCAAGGTTACTTTTGCGCAATGCAAAATGAGCAGTTCACACACATATTAAAAAGTCCTGATTAGAACATTCGTGTACCTGCATGCTTTGGCCCGCATCAATGCCAGTACACGACTCATCAATTGCTTATTTTCAGGCGTCATAGAAAGGGAAGTGGTGTTGCCTGAAGCCTTTATATCAAAGAGCCTGCCCTCGTTATTCTGACTAAGGACAGGTGCCATTTGGCTGAGGCGCTAAGTTTATGTGCACTCTACCCCTCGTCATTCTGACAAAAGTCAGAAACCATTTTGCAGCGCTGTCAGTTTGAACAATGACTTTTGTGCAAGGTGAAATGAGCAACTCACACACATATTAAAAAGCATTGAGAACATACCTCTCGTTGAAAAACGCAATATCACCATGCAAAATGCGGAACCTGACTCCATTTGTTTCTAATTTGGAATTTTGGTTTGGCGACTTTATGAGCGTGGATTGCGACGACCGTTCAAAGCAAATTGTCCAATCAGATAATTTGTTGGATTATGCCAAGAGTAATATCTGCAGTTGTGAACGTTTATTCGGAAACAAGATTATTGGCCTTAGCGCCTAATATTGAAAGGAATATAAAAATGAAAAAAATATCCGCTATGGCCTTCTCGTTATTATTAACGGGCTGTTTTTGGGGCTCTCACTTTGAAGCGCCAGCAAGCTCCCAAAAGCAACATGGCTCAGGGTTAGTACAATCATCTGATCTCTCTCATGACGGTGCTTTGTCTATTATTGCAAGGCAAAATGAAGTTTGCTTATGGAGTAACCTCTCAGATAAAAAAGTGTTTCCCTGTATCGCTGAGGGCAATATTGAGTTGTCAGGGATAGCTGAAAACGCCAGTGTGTTTTATATATCCAACAGGCTGTCTGTCAGCTTATTTTCTACAAAGTCTGGCAAGCCCTTAGGCGCATGGTCAAGTGGTGAAAATATTATTAGAGATATTGCGATATCTAATGACGGTGAAACTTTACTGTTAGGGTATAGAAGCGGCAAAACGGAAGTGATAAATGTCAGAACTAATAGCCGATCGCTATACAAATTACACGACTTAGATGTAAACACCGTGGCGCTTTCTGCTGATGGGCGTACTGCGATGACAGGCTCCAGTGATAAATTCGCTAAGCTGTGGGATGTACAAACAGGCAAAGAATTACAGTCTTATAAATTCTCTACCAGAGTCAACCATGTTTCTCTAAATGCAGACGCGACTAAGGCATTTGTACTGGACTCTGTGGATGCTCGTCAGTTTATTGATTTAAAAGCACAAGAGTTAAGCTCGTCCTTATCTACATTTGGCAACTTCATAGAGTTTAATCAGTCGGTATTTATTAACAATGATCAGTGGTTACTTACCGCTTCTCCAAACCAAAAAGTGCAGATCTGGCGTGTTGCAGATGGGGATTTAATTGCAAAGTTTATGGCGAATAAAGTCGATGGTCGAAATCGAGCTTCAGTATTAAGCATCGCGGTGAATGAGTCTAAGCAAGTTGTCATCAGTGAGACAAATGATGGCGTTGTGGAAACTTGGCTAATAAATACGCTGCTTTAAGTCCAATTTAGGACTGTATTGTTTGTTGGTTTGAATAATTAACCCCAAGTGAATTATTGATGTTTTTGCTTCTTTATTTGCACTAAATTGTGGCGTGGTTTCGTCAAAGCATATAGCGTATTTAACGTTTAAACTGTTTGCAAAACCGCGTTTAATTAATATCTAAAAAAGGATCTGATGAAATTTGAGGACTTCAAATTTCAAGGAATGAAAAGCAATGGATTTGATAAGACATATGATACTAGCACTTGTCTGTATGCCTTTGTTGGCAACTGCAGCAGGTGCAAGAGTGGATGCACCGATAGCAAACCCTAACAGCTCTGCTACTTCTATAGTAAAAATGAGTGAGGCGCATACTCGCTTTACTTTCAGAGTGATTAAATCAATGTTGAAAGACGAGAGATTTGCCAGTGATGGTGAAATTCAAAGTGTAGTAGCTGCAATCGAACAGGCTGAGCAAGATATCGCAAAAAGAGCTGCTAAAGTTTGTATGGATTTGTTGAATTATGATATCAGCGATGTTCCTGCTTCAGTAAATTACTTTTTTACTGCTTTGAATGGCTTAGATAGTTACGAAGTGCAAAAGCAACGTGAAGTATTAATCGGTTTGCCTGCGAGCTTACTGAATGTTGTAAGCGAAGCCAATATAACGCAAGTTTCAACAACAACAGCAGAATCAATTTTGAAAAATGGCGGCATGGAATGGCTTCTAGACCAAAAGGGTCTTTGTGCAAATTGATTGAGAAAGGAGTTACGAGCAATTTTAGCTGCTCCAGTTTTAGCAGAGTTCGTAAGTAGAACTCTTTTCATACAAAACAATGCGTTAAAACTGCCTTTGTACTCCTAAAATTTTTAAGCGCAAAGTAGCCTTCATTACATATTGAAAACTCAAACTACTGAACTTCGTTAAGGTTAGAGCGATACACAGCTCTAACCTGTTAATATTTATAACGGTGCTGATAGCACAATTTAATAAAGGTACTTTCGACAATATGATTGCTTAGCAACACATACTGCAAAGCCACCATCAAACAATCCTTATCTCTTCCCTCTGCAATTCATCATCATTGGGCTTGCCATAATAGACGTTGGCGATAATCGACAAGGCATTGTTTTGCTCAGAGATATCGACCACTAAAAAGTTATTTTTACCTGCCATTTCAAATATGTTTTCTATCTTGATATGGGTTGAGCGATACATCTTTTTGCTGCTATCGATGGCAACGGCAGCCATTTTTGGTGGCGGTTTTCGAGAGATGGCACTGGAGGTGATGTTCATCACCTTGGCGTTGGGGAAGGTCGGGGATGAGATCTTGAAAGCAGATGCGCAGTGCACATCACCGCTTAAAAAGGTGATGGGAACTTGATTGGCATGGGATAGCTCAAACACATGGTCTAACATGATATTTCGCTCTTTGATATTGGTGTCATTGCCCCATTCATCAATGGCATCGTCCATGGCTCCAAAAATCTTTAAAAGTAGCTCCATGTTATTCATTACCGCGTCATTCCAATGCACGACGGGGACGGCAGTGACAATAAAGATGGCTTTCACACCGCTGGTTGCTGTGTCGCTAAGCCACTGTGTAAAGCGTATCATTTGCTCAGGGCCCAATAAACGCGCGCCGTCTGCTTGGTTTTCCACATCATGGTGCGAGCGTGTATCAAGCACATAAACACCAATAGGGCCTTTTATAAATCCGTAGTCCCATTGTTGCTGGTTATCTTCGATATCATAATGTCTGGTCGACACATTCGTATCTGGATTATGCAAATGCTGATAATCCAAATAAGCTCTCTTAGCGGCTTGGTATGCCAAGCGCGCGATGGTCGCGTTTATATGGTCATCATCGTAACCAAAAAAGATACTTAGTTTATCTATTCGCTGCGCTTTGGTGAGTGAGCCCCAGCCGTCCATAATCTCATGGTCGTCCCACATCATGTATTGAGGGTAAGCGCGATATACCGATTGCTGCGAGCCGAAGTTCCAATAAATTCGATAGTAGATGCGATAAAGCTTGGCTAAGTAGTCTATAACGCCTTCTTTGTTGAGTGTGCCTTGTTCGGTGTAGGCGTCATATAACGCGTTTTTGTGGCGACTGAGCCAATCCCATAAATCTTCAATGTCAGGTTGAACCTGTTTGCACTTTGACTGCGCTCGTTTGCCATGGGTATCACAGTAGACTTGATCGCCGCCGCCTATTACAAAGCGGGTGTTCCTTGCTTTAAGTGCTTCGCACAGATCTGGCCATAAGCCATCTGTAATCGACTTCTGTCCAAAGGGGTCGTGACAACTATAAAACCCAAAACTAAAGTCACGCCAATTGGACCCTGATTGATCCGTGTAGAAGGTGTGCTCGATACGATAACCTTTTTCAATTTTTCTCGGCAGTGTCTGGTGGGTATCGCCATAGGCAAATAAAAAGTAATGATAGCAAGTGTCTGGACTTAAGTGTTCTAGCGTGACACAGGCACAATTGTCATATTTTTCTTCTGTATCGACTGGGTACTTTATTATACCTGCGCCACTGAAGCAGACATCATCAGGGTGAGAGCTAAATTCGTCAAGGCGGGTTTTGATTGTGTCTATGTGGGCGGCTTCAACGAGGACAATATACCATTGCCCAGGCGTGAAGGTGCGTAGCCAAATCTTAGCGGTGGAGTCTGTGGTATGCCCAACAATACACATAGAGTTGAGTTTGGGTAGGGCTGACTCATATTGGTTGGGGTCGGGTAATCTTGTCATGTCTACTCCTTGGGACGACGGGTTTATCAATGCGGACGGTCGGGTTTAACGTCAGTGATAGTCAAAATTATAGTGCGGTTTTCAACAGGTATTGAGATTTTTGGAGTGAAAACGATATTGATTGGCAGCGCTTGGCACAGCGCATATACGAGCGCATAACTTGGTAGTAATCGGCCGTAATATCTTTTTGGCCTGGCTCAAGGATATAGTGGATGCATACCGATGTGATGACATTGAGTTGTGATTTAGTTCAGGTGTACAGTTTTCTTGAGAAGCCAATAGGCAAGCAGTGTGGTTGCTGCCTGCCTATTTTTTTTGCTCATCCTGCTTTGCAAAACTGACTTTATCTATATTTAACTCGTTTAACAGCGACATTAAACCATGCACATCCTGATACTGGGTTTTACTGCCCACATTTAAATGCACACTTAAATCTGTCTGCTCCGCTTGTTCAGCTAAATAGTGTCTGACTTGAGCTTGGTTAAGCGTTTGGCCGTTTACTCGCCATGTGCCCTTGTCATTAATTGATAGAGTGAGCTGTGCAGATTGTACGGCTTGAGTTTGTCCATTGCTGACATCGACATTAAGCGCTTTGGTGAGCAAAGGGGAGGTGATCAGAACAATGACCAGCAATACCAGCATGACATCAATCAAAGGCAGCATATTGGGCTCTTTAATGCTAGGTGTCTGTCCATCTTGCTGATTAAAATCCATATTAAGATCCCGATAAATGTGCAGGCGAGTGGCCAGTTAATAGGTAATTATGCCACTGCTGGGCAAAATAATTGAGGTCAGTTTGTAGCTGCTCATATTGCTTGGCAAAAAAGTTATAAAACAACACTGCTGGAATGGCAACAGCGATACCCACTCCAGTGATAATCAGTGCCTCAGCAATGGCTGGCGCGAGGGCGGTCAGCGTTGTCGTTGTTTGCTCGCCAATGACATTCAGGGATAAGTGAATGCCCCAGACTGTGCCGAGTAAACCGATAAAGGGCGCGCAGGCGGCGGTGGTAGCAAGTAAGTTCAAGCCATGCTTAGGTAAGGCGCGCTTACTGTACAGCGTTAATTGACTGGCGAGAAAATCAGACAATGATAGTTGTTCACTGGGGGCGTCTAGATATTGCTGCTTTGCCAAGTTGCCAACTTTTGCAATGTGGTAATACAGACCAAAGCGTTTAAAAAGTTTAGGGCTTGGCGATACATGGGCTTGTCGAAATGCGACCATTGTTTCTTGTTTATGCCACAGTTGCTTTGCGTAACTTTGTTGGCGTTTGATACATAGCAAAGACCAGCACAAATGAAGTGCTCGGCTCCAAGTCAAACATGACATGGCTAAAAGCAGTAAAAAAATGGTAAGAATGATTGGGTCAAACTGGCTGAGATATATAAATATGTTTGTCATTATGGGGTGGGCTCGATGGTTTTATTGGTATGTATGTGGGCTTTTTCAATTTCAAAAATAATACGTTGCTGGTACCAGTGTGAAACCGCTTCGTTATTGAGTAATGTGGGATAAAAAGACCAGTCTAAAATGGCGCGTTTCGCGGCCATATCTAGGGTATTAAAGCCACTGCTTTTGACAATGCGTGGAGACTCTACACCACCACGGGCATTGACCAAAAACGTGATGGTGACAACGCCTTGTTGGCCAGCGGCTTTTGCATCTTCTGGGTAGACTGGCTGCGGCGTGTTAACTGGCCTAGCAAGCTGCTTCTGGTGTGCAGGTGTAGCTCTTGCACTGATACCATTTTGTTTAGGTATTTCTTGATTGTGAGTGCTTACCAATGGTTTGGGTTTCGCATTTTCATTTGGTGTGGCGTGCTGTTGCGTGTTTGTGTGTGCAAAGTCACTTTGCTGCGGTGTGTTTGCCGCTGGAGGCGGTAATTCTGCCAGCGTCATTGTAAGGTGATTCGGTACTATAGAGATTGCTTCTTTTTTATCATCAGTCAAAAACCCCAGTACAAGTATGTGCAGGGCCGCAACCAATATTAGCAAAACAACAAATCGCATCATCCAATCACAGTTATTTGGTTTAAATCATGCTTATGGTATTGAATTGTTTAATACTAATCAATAATTAGCCCGCCGAGCAACATACGACATTGACGGCGAGCTAGGCATTAAGATGTTACTCGGTGGTGCCTTTGTGGTAGTGCTTTGCTATTAATAAGCACAGTATTGCCATGGTCATTAGCGCACCATTGACCCACCATATCCCTTTATCGGCCAGCAATAGTGGTTGTATGGCTAACATACCGTTGAATAAATCATAGGCGGGCGCCAATAAAAAGAGTAAAGCGGCCACCATTAATTGCTGGACCATGACTTGCCTTGGCGCGTTTATAACAAAAGCATGGAGCATGGCAAAAAACCAACTGAGATGAAATACAGGCACTAGTATATTTTGCATCGCAAAATACTCAGACAAAAAGCGTGTGATGACAAAGCACATGGCGACTGAGATGAATACGCCGCTTGAAAGGGCTAAAGTCATTGCACTGACAAAGCGCAAACCTATTTTGCTTTGCTGACGCTTTTTTGCCCGCTTTTCTAACCAGATCAGGTTACCGGTTAAAATCAAATAACAGCACGCAAGACCCATTAAAAACATTAAAAAGCGCATGAGATCTCCGCCAAACGTCCCGTAATGCAGCGCTTCAAACGTCGCTGCGCTTGCCTGCGCCGGATTATGTTTGGTGATATCGCCGCTCAGTTGCGTAAAGTCATCTAATGCAAAGCGCAGTCTATGATATTCATGCAATGATCCGGGGTGGCGCAAAATCACTTCAACGTGAGCGGCTTTGTCTGTCATACCATATGAAAATAGATAGGTAAGCTGATGCGTTGGGTAGCGCGTTTTAATGTGTGATAACAAGGCATCATATTGTTGCGTTGGCAGCGTCAGGCCACTGGCTGTTTGTTGTATTGCATCCGGTTTACCAAGCGCTTTATCCAGTTCACTAAAGTCGCCATTAAATGCTGCAAACCCAAAGCTGGCTTGAAATAATAATGCGAGATTGAAATAGACGCCGGTCAGTGCATACATAAAGGTATAAGGAAATGCACTCACCCCAATCAATATATGGCCATCAAGGTATTTATCTTTGGCTTTGTTGGTCCGATATTGATAGTAATGACTGATGATTTTTTTTAGGTGGATGAGCAGGCCTGTTAGCAGCACCACAAAAAAAATTAAAGTGATTATCCCGACCAGTTCAAATCCAATGTTTGGAATATACAGGTGGTAGTGCATGCGATACAGCATGTCGGCAAGAAAAAACTGATTGCGATCGAGGTCGAGTAAACGTCCATCATCGGCGGCAAAACTGTAGTTTAAATATTGTCGTTTACCGTCTTGTGTAGCGAGAAAAAACACCGTGTAAAACGGTTTATTTTCGCTAGGTAAATCAATGCTGATTCGGTCATTGAAGCGAATGTCATAGCCAAGCCCTTGCAACTTATCAATGACGTGACTGATGGGGACTTGCTCTGTGGGCAAGGCTTTATGAAAGTTATGAAATCGGTCCCATTGATGAATCTCAGCGCGATAAAAAGAGAGGCTACCACAGACAAAAATAATCATGAGTGCGCCAGAAATAATCAAGCCAAGCCAAGTGTGCGCATGGGTGAGGTTTTTTAAAGTATCTTTAGAAAACATGAAGAAACCATTAGGTAAAAAAGGCTGTCAGATAAATGAGCACTGCGGGCGCAGCGCAATATAGGCCGCGAAGCCAAGCCGCTTTGGCACTGCTTGCGCCATAGCAATACGTCATGATGCATGCCCAACCGGTTAGACCAACCGTCATGAAAAAAGCAGCGGAGATGGCGCTTAAGTCACTATAAAAATGGATTAAACTACTAGGGAGCAAAGTGATGGTGATTAAACCGCAGATGAAGCCCGCAAACGTTTTATGCCACATAAAGGCCTCCAAAAACAAAATGCAAAGCAGTGGCAATTAGCACAAACACAATCACACTTGGCCAAACTGCGTGATTAAAGTGGTGAATTAAAAAAACCGGTGCCGCAAGGGCAAACATACTTAATAGTAGGGTATAAGTAAGTGCGGCACCGATTGTCATACCTATTTGCACAAAGCCCCACACTGCGAGCAGGCATAGGATCAGTGCAAATAGGTGTAACAATAGGCGTCCAGATAAGGGACGTGATAGCCATCGCTGTCGTGTGCTGGTTGCATAGTACAGCACGCCGCATAGCCATAAACTGGGCAAAAAATAATACATCATCATAGTCACGTATTGGCGGCTTTCGCCGCCTTATTGTTATTAGAATTTATAGTTGGCGTTGATGACCCAAGTACGTGGGGAACCCGCTTTTTTAGGTACAAACCCGTATGTATCGTAGTAAGACTCATCTAATAGGTTGCGCACATGTACCTTCACATCCAGTTGCTCGGTGACCTGATAACCAAGGTGAGCTGAAACCAGGGTTTCACCTTGCTTGGTATCGGCCAGTGAACCACGTCGAGTACCCGCTGGTAGCCCTAGGTCAACGCCACGAGGTGCCAATACGTTGACTGTGGTGTCATCGTTCCACTGCAAGCCAAGGCCTGCTCGCCAATCATGGTATTGATAGCTTGTGTTTAACTTAAGCAGCTTGCGTGGCGCTTCTTTGTTGACGTC
Source organism: Pseudoalteromonas luteoviolacea H33-S (assembly GCF_001625695.1). GTDB lineage: Bacteria > Pseudomonadota > Gammaproteobacteria > Enterobacterales > Alteromonadaceae > Pseudoalteromonas > Pseudoalteromonas luteoviolacea_B. The sequence goes on along the minus strand of NZ_AUXY01000035.1, from coordinate 94,166 downwards.
TTCACCTTGCTGATCTTCTAGTGAGAACTCGCTATAACTGGCGTTAAGTTGCCAGTTTTCAGTGATATCACCCGCGATTTCAAGCTCAAAACCGGTTGAGTTTGCACCGTCGACTTGGCGGTATCGAATGGGGGTTGCATTGGCATACTCTGGAATGGCTTCCGCGACGTTTTTCAGCAAAGTATCAAATGCAGCAAAGTTGATATTAAATTTATCGTCAAATAGCGCCAGCTTGAGTCCAAGTTCAATATTTTGGCCGGTAATGGCTTCAATTGGTGCTAGGTTAACATCAACCAAGCCGGGTTGAGGCTTGTATGTATCCGTGTAACTTGCATAGATGTTTAAAGTGTCGAGGGGACTGTATACTAGACCTAAGTACTTACTGTCGCCATCATCAGACGACGAAGAAGCCGAGTGGCCTTGCCAAGACGTATAGTTTTTATTGTTTTGTTTGAATTTATAAAACTTGATACCCGCGATCACATTGACCTGATCATGCACATCGATATTGGTGCTCAGTGCTAATGTTTCTTCATCTACGGCTTCCAGTCTGTCCATGATTTTCTGATTGATGTTTGGCGCTTGTATGTTTCGAGCAGGGTTAGCGTCAAACACGCTTGCCATTGGGTAAAAAGCACGACGACCTTCAGGTGTTTCCTCTTCGTACGTTACATTTGTATATTCTGTCTCGTTGTTTAAGTAAGTAATATTGATTTGGTGCTCGCGATCAAACAGTTCAATTCGGCCGATTGCACTGGCTGTCATAGTCGTTACTTCGCCTTCATCGGCAAAAAGTGAATCGATACCAAATAGGCCAAGACCTGTTTTAGGATCTGCGGATGATGAGAAGTAGGTGAAAATAGACTCTAAATCATTGGTTCCGTGGTAAATTGCACCATTGAGCTGCCAATCAAGGTTTAACTGGTGAGAGATCTTAAAGGTATAACCAGTATGCTCTCTATTTTGAAATGCATTTGGCGAGGCGAGGTTAGTTGATGCGGGTAAATCTGTACGGCTGCCATCGTTATAAAAAATAGGCACTCCCCACTGCACACCATGATGATCTAGTTTTTGGTGGTGAAGTGTCAAAGCGGCTTCAGTTTGCTCTTGTGCGCCAAAATAGCCATGAAACTGTGTGTAGAACACCTGCTTTTGGGTGTCTTCTCTATCTACATAGGTATCACCATCTTCTAATACCAAGACAACGCGTGCCGCATATTTACCGTCTTCGGTTAAGGCACTACTGGCATCTAGCTCAGCGCGTTTGTGGTTGAAGCTACCCAGCTCGGCTGAGACATTCAGTAAACGTTCGCGTGTTGGTTTTTTAGAGATAAGGTTTACGGTTGCTGATGGCTCACCTGCACCCGCCATTAAACCAGCCGCACCACGCAGTACTTCGACTGAGTCATAAACGGCACTGTCTAAGCGAAATTCTTGGCCGCGAGAAAAACCTGCTGGCATGCCGTCTTTAACATATTCATTGACGTAAAAACCGCGAGAAGAAAACAGCGTATCGTCTGATGTACCATATTTATAGCGATAAACACCCGCGCTATTGTTGAGCACATCTTCAACATCATCCAGTCCATAATATTCAATAAAATTAGCATCTAAGACTGAAATTGACTGAGGGGTTTCCTTAACAGATAAATCAAGCCCAGTTGGTGAGGAGCTACGCTCAATGGGCTGACCTAAAATCTCGATGGTTTCAACGGCTTTGACATGCATATCGGGTAGTTGTGCGACAGGCGCGTCAGTATCCGCATCATAGATGACGTAGCCGGTGTCTGTTTTTGCAAAGCTGAGTCCAGTGCCGGCCAATAATTGGGTGATGGCTTGGTGAACGCTCAAATTGCCTAAAATCTGGTTGCTTCTGAGATCTTTACTTAGCTTACTGTTGACTGAAATAGAAGTACCCGTTTGCTCTCCCAACTCTGAAATTGCTTGATCAAGCGTGCTCACAGGTAAATTTAACGCGTGGACTTGATCCTCTGCCATAGTGTGCATGGGAGAGGCAAGCAGTACACCCGAGAGACTCGCTGCGAGTAGGCTAAATTTAAATGATTTAATAGGCTGAGCAACCATGATTTTCCTTAGTTTAAAATAATGTGTCACTCTCTATGCCCCGTGAGCAGCCAAAATCTGCCAAATTTTTTCAATTTATTTTTTAATTTTTCTTACAATATTGAAATTTATGGTTTTTTATTAATTACCTGCCAGACATTTGGCACACCATTGAGTGTCAGTTCAGGGAAGGTACTGAGTATTTGCGATAGGATTTGCTTGGGATCTGTCAGAGAAAAAGTGCCGCTAATATGCAATTGAGCAGCCGCTGGCGCAACTCTGATACTGCCATGCAAATAGCGAGATAGTTCTGCAATAAATTGCTTAAGCGGCATTTGAGACACACTGAGCATGCCTTTGGTCCAACTTGTCATGTGTCTGGGTGTTTCAACAATGCGTGTGCTATTGCGGTCGGCGATGAGGGTATGGCCTTTGTCTACGGTATAACTTTGCCCATGAGCGACAATATCAAAACGCTGATTTAAGGCACTAAAGCGCACTTGTTTATCGTCATCAAAGAGAATGAATTCATCGCCAAGTTCGGCATTAAAGTGGCAATGAGGGCTCGAGATAGCCAAGGGCACTTGGCAGACAATATGCGCTTCCCCATATTTGAGCCAAAGCGTGTTTGTGTCTAAGTTTATGGCGCTGTGCGTATTTAGGGCAACTTGAGCTTGCGTTAAATGCGTCAACTGCAATTGTTCGCCAATTTGTGCATGGTGATCTGCCAAGTGCGCGCTGATCCCCAACTCTTTTTGATATCGCCAAGTGAGCCAACTAGATATAGACAATGCGGCGATAGATTTTAAGACATGACGGCGGCTTTGATTTGCCTTGGTAATCGTCGACAGTGATTGCGCTGATGATAGCGGCAAGTTTGCAAAGATTTGCTGTGAATGGGTTACTTGCTGCCAGGCTTGCTGGTGGCTGTCGTGTTCGTTTAGCCATTGCTCAAAATCTTGTTTTTGCGCCAGCGATAAGGGGGCGGTTTCATGTTTTACATACCACTCAATCGCTTGCTCAAGGACGTCATGATTTTGCTGCATTATTGAGTCTGTACTTCAATACAGGCAAGTACCGCTTTACACATCGATTTTTGCACCATGTTAACCGTGATCTGTAATTGCTCTGCAATGTCTTTATACGCCATACCGTCAATACGGGCCATAATAAAGACTTGTTGCTCACGCTGCGGCAGCTTTTCTAAAACTTGTGCTAATTGTTCTAATAAATCCACAATTTGCTGTTGCGTTTCGGGGCTTGGCGCTAAGTGCTGTGGCTGTGCAGCAAGCGTCTCTAAATAGGCTTGCTCAATAGAGAGCCTGCGCCAATGATTGTTTACCAGCCCGGTTGCTAAAGTAGTTAGGTAGGCTTTAGGTGATTGTATTTGCTCAAGTGTATTGTTTTTTTGTTTGTTTAAAATCCTGAGAAAGGTATCTTGTGCGATGTCAGCGGCTTGAGCTTGGCAATTTAACTTGCGATATAAAAACTGCTTTAACCATAAATGATGGTCTTGATATAAAGACGTTATTTGCAAAACAACTCCTTCGCCTTTCTCAATAGGAATAAAAATTGTTCGCAATTATAAACTTTAATGCAATATAAGCAAGAGAAGGTTGTTTCTAATAAGGGGTCTTTGAACATTGCTTTGAGCCTTTGGTGTGGAACCTACTCAAATTTACTGGGAGGTAGGTCTAACTGGGGCAGACTCTTCCTCGCGATATCATCACTTTGAGTAAATAAGTGCACAAAGTGGCATCCTTTTTGAGGTGTGATATGATTCCCCAAATACAACGCAATATAGTTCGATTCAACATGGTTAATAATAGAGACGATTTAATTTTAGCGACTTTGAGCAATAGTCAAAAACTTCACAGTGAAAGTTTTGAGTACCAATCTCTATTTTTGAATTTGATCGTGCCAGACGCGACTAACGCGCGTTTTTTACCCAGTGTTTTCATTGAAAATGAACATGCTAGACAGTTTATCGAGCGTAAACTAACCAAAAAGCAATTAGTTGATCTATACGATGCTGAAGGGCAAGTGATAATAGGCAAAGACTGTATTATTAACTGTCTAAAATATGCTTCTAGCGACTGGAAAAAAGCCAACCAAACTATTGAGTCTATTATTGAGCTTGGTGAAAACATTTCTGTTTCTGAAGTTATTCAGGCACCAACGGTATACCCTTTAGAAGGGAATAAGTATCAAATTCTTACGGGGCATAGACGTTTTTTTGCTTTGATCTTTACCTTTGGTCTTGATCATGCCGCGCAATTCAAGGTGTATGACTCAAAACCGTTGTTATACAAAGTAAAGCAGTTTCAAGAAAATGCGAGTCGAGAAGATTTGCCACAATACGGCAAGTTACAAGCCTTTTTATCAGCAATGCAAGAAATTGATGGCATTGATCAAGCAAGGCTAAAAATTGGCGAAAAAAAGATGACCATTAGAGATAAGGCGAAAAATCTTGGTGTCTCAATGGGCGCATTCGATAACTACAATGTGTTAACTCGCTATTCAGAGGTGATTGACGCATATGAAAAAGGTTTGAGCGCGTCGTTTGTTAAGGTTAAAAAGATCATTTTAGAGTGCGAGCAAAACTACAGAGAATTGCACGATAAAAAAGTCTTAAATCTTGGTGATAAGAAGAAAATAGGTGAAACAATAGTTGCTCGTTTGTCCGGTAAAACGACACCAAATGGAAAAAATAAAACGTATAACTTGAAGAAAATAACTCAAGTAGACGTTTTGAAAAAGCTGCTTTTCTTGGATGTTTCTACACTCGATACAGATATCGATTGGGAGCAGTTAGATTGGGATGATCATACTCAAGTTAATAAGGCATTGGAAGGCTTGCTAAATAAACTGCGCTAGGCGCCAGCAAAGTTTCCAAAAAAAAGCAAGAAATGCGCTTCTTGCTTTTTTGTTTGCATTTTGTCTCCGTCCAGTCACCGGATGGATAATGAGACATAGAGCTGAGCAACTTAACCCCTCTCATTTATTACTTTTTATGATTTTCAGACAGACTTGACTCAGCTTTATTACTTTTTATGATTTTCAGACAGACTTGACTCAGCCTCTTTGTGGTTCAATTTCCATGCTATGTATTATTTAATTATGTTGACTATTCAGGGGGGGGACAATTGGCTTCCATTAAATAAGATAAGCTAGCCTCAGAATTAGATCTATCAATTGAGGCATCTATTGTTACCTTTTCTCATTTTAGAATCGTGTGATTATCGGGGAGTTTTTCAATTTCGTCAGCGTTACTCTGTGAGCTTATCTTTTTCACAGCGATTTGAATGTATCTGCATCAATACACTAATTTAACTTTTTAAAAAAAGTAATGAAGTGATAGGCTAGTTTTTCATATGGTTGTTTTTTATAAAAATTATAGTAATTCCAAACAGTTGCAATTTTGCCAAATATGAAAAATAAATTTATATATAACAAAGTCTTACGGTTTGTTTTTTAACTTATCTCGTTGGAGAGCATAACTTTTTTAGCTACCTCTTTTCAATTCTGCTTTCACTTATTTTGAATAATACGTACTGACTAGCCGATTTAGTTTTTGTTTATACTGTGCACTTTAAGATAATAATAGTTTGTCTAGAGTAATACGGATTGAAATTTTAAATCGTGAAAAATAGGCGGTTATGGAATTTTTTAATGGGGTTTGTTTTTTGTACAAAAGACCCTGTAAATTGTTACAACATTCACGTTTTTATAGCTTTGTTTACTTCTATCCAAAAATCAATTGTGTTACTTTGAGCAATAGAAGAGGATAAGGAAACAGAATGATATGAACACTCAAACTGTACAATTTAAAGATATAGGAGCGGTCTCTCAAAGAGAGAGTGAACTGATCAAATTAGCTTATAAACAAGGCTATCTTCAAGGTAGACAAGATGGTGTCAATGGCATACATATGAGCAGTCGTGTCATTGAAAGTGTTGCTTTTTTAGAGGGAGCTGAGAGTTTGCATTGTGAATGATATTAAATATATGAATCGCCAGAAAAGAGCGCTCGTAAGTTCACTGGCGTTTTATTATTTATGAGGGTGTTGTAAGTAAACCTCACGTTATTTTCAATACACTTACAAGTATGACTTATTGTATACACCTTAAGATTCACTATTGTCTCTTGTGTGTACTAAAAAATATGTTAATCGCAGCTTACTTATTGTTTTTTAAGTACTAAAAAATCAATATCGTTCTTATTATAGCTTTTACTCGCTGAATTTTTAGTTAACATAAAGCGCGATTATGATTGTTTATTTTACCTATTTCTCACTTATCTAGTTTTTAAGAGAGCTATATTGTCTTTTTGGTCGTTTCACAAGTAGGTACCGTGAATCAGCGCTATCAGATTAATGGGTGACTCATTCCCACCGAGCACTTGTTTATAATGTATTTTTCAAGAGCTTGTTGTTTTTTCATTGAATAAATTGGTCTTTATTTGTTAGGGGGGCACAAAACAACTTAACTCATATGGTTTTACTCACGCGTGAGTTTAATTTAAATGAACATCAATCAATTGTCATAGTATTTATATGTGAGAGTGGTTCGTATATTTGAAGCCTTTTCAAAGCAGCGAGTAGGAATTGGTACAGCGTGTTATCAACAGTAGCTTGTATTTTGAATGCTTAATTATTTTTTAATTCATTGTTTTTAAAGGTTTTATTTTCATGGTGGTGCTGGGCGGCATCACCTTTCCCTAGCGCTGAGACAACACAATACTTGTTTGACTCCATAGATATGATTTTATTTCAGTCAGGTAATGATAGGGTAGTGGGCAAGCATAATGATGACCTCATCTATGCCTTACATGCGTCGGGATCTGCGGGTTCGCCAAAAAGTGTTGAAATCACGCGTAACGCGTTGAGTAACTTCATTCAATCATAGTAAGTAACTTCTTCTAAATTAGCGGTAATAATCACGAATTAATCCGATATAACATCACTTTCAAATAAACGTTTATTCGTTGGCTTAAATACAGGTGATTTATTTACCAACTCTTTGATTGTCAAATTAAACGGTTTTATCGATGGCTAAACGTTGTTGAAAAAAGTATATATCAACATCCGCAAAGCGCGCAGGCAAAAAGGGGGGAGGTGAATACACAAGCGGTTGGAACTATACTTGAAGAAAAGAAAAGAAAAGAAAAGAGAAGCTCGAAGTGACGTATGGAGCAACAAAATGGCTCAGAGGCTGCTTTCATTGGAATGGCATATGATTGAAGCTGTGAGGTTTAGTATGCTCAGCGACCAGCATGATACATAAGTGAGTATAAAGATAAAAAGCAGAATGAAGTAAAGGAATGTTTAATATTGAATTCGTACAGTATAAATCGATACCTAATGACATTATACCTAGCGAGCTCGATTTGGCCGCGGTGGGTGTAAGTACACAAAGTGGTTTAAATATAAAAGCATATAATGTACTGAGTTCGCTGCATCTCACTTACTCAAAAGCATTGAATAAAAACGTCTACAGTTACTGGGACAGTGTAGCAAGCTATGAAAAACATCAGATGAAGCATACTACCAACTGCTGTTGCAACTACAGTTATCAATCACGCCGTTGAGCGGCGGTCCCAGCGATGTCGATAATGCTGCGACACGTTGGGGGTGGGACTAGAAGTTTGATTGCTTATCGCTATTCGAAACACATTTAGAGTTAAAATTAGCACCTAATGAATGTGTAAACTTTAACAGTAAGACTTGGACGCACTTTTCGATGAAATGGGCTACCCAGTCTGGTAAGAGAAATGTTGGCGTTGCATTTACCTAACGGTATGTGGATAAATCATAAGTGATTCTTAAGCTGACTGAATAAGGTATCGCAGATATACATAGTCTATTAATAGCTCATCTCATCAGCGACTTACTACGTGTAATGTCTCAAGCCATGCATGCGATTTATTTAAAAATTCCAGTTAAAGTGTTTGTTAATGTCTATACTAGGTTGCATGGTCAAACTAATTAGGATAGGTACCAAGGATGCGTTATGAGTAGTAGATATGTGGTGTTTGTAACTGTGTGTTTGCTTTTCATCGTGGCTGTGCTTTTTGCAAAGTTCAAAGCGTCACAGCAGCATCAATGGCAACAGGATGAAGAGGTTCATTCTACAGAAATTATTTACCAAGAATTGAGCGTAGATGCCCCTATCCAACCCTTACCTGTGGTAAAGGAGTACGATGTTGCATGGGCGCAATTAGGAAAAGCTTTATTCAAAAGCCCCTTACTTTCATCGGATAACACGGTATCTTGTGCATCATGTCATGACCTTTACAATGGCGGAGATGATGGTTTTCCTGTGTCGGTTGGTATTAAGCAGCAACTTGGTACCCGTAACTCTCCTACTGTGATTAATTCCGTACTCAATTTTAGGCAATTTTGGGATGGTCGTAGCCCAAATTTAGAGTCGCAAACACCCGAGCCTATCCATAACCCGATGGAAATGGGTACTAACTGGCAAGAGGTGATAAAAAAACTCAGTGGCCAACCGGGGTTTGTAAAAAGTTTCAATGCGGTTTCAAGCGATGGGATCACAGCAGACAATATTATCAAAGCCTTAGTCGCATTTGAGGCGTCTCTTATTTCTCAAAACAGCCCAATTGATGACTTTTTGCTTGGCAACCGCAGTGCTTTGACGCTTCAGCAACAGCGAGGGTATGACAAGTTTGTATCATACGGTTGTGTTACTTGTCATCAAGGGCGAAATATAGGTGGGAACTTATATCAAAAAGTGGGGCGCTTAGATAAAGTGCCGGCTCAGTTGCTCGATGACTTCGGGCGCTATGAATTGACACAAAACCCGCAAGATAAGTACGTTTTTAAAGTGCCCAGTTTACGTAATGTGGCGTTGACTGCACCCTATTTTCATAATGGGTCGGTTGACAGTTTGTCTGATGCGATCCGCATTATGGCAAGAGGTCAATTGGGTTTGGATTTAAGTGATGAGGATGTTGCGGATATTGAGGCGTTACTGCAATCATTTTCAGGAGAGTTGCCGAGGTCTTTAGCCGAGTGAAATATTTAATAGAAGGATGTTTGCTAGTACTCATTTGGATGTTTGGCGCTCAGGCAATTGATGCTTATTTTATTAGTGCGCACCATGAGCAAGAGCTTAAGTTGAAAAGGCAGCTTCAAGGCATCGCGACGGAGTTGTCTCTGGAGACTTTTTCTGCAATGGACCGCAATGTCTATCACTTTGATAGACATGCTCAGAAGCAGTTAGAGTTTGAACGCGTGATCAATGAGCTCATGCTTAATGCAAGATTAAGTACTGAGCTTAAGTCGTCACTCGACGAGTTTAAAAATATCATAGATACCTATATGCAATTGGCATCCATGTTGAAAACATCATATCGATATATTGCGCAACTTGAGTTGGCAAAAGATGACTTTGATGCAGATACACAAGCGTTGATCAGCAGCAGTGTTGCGCTGGTTTCTAATCTCCATGTCACCAATTCTGTGCCAGTGGTTGATGGTGTTAACCACCAGTTATCCATTTTGGTATCTCAGCTAAAGCAGAGAGAGTCTCAAGCGCCTAAACTGAGAGTACTACGGCTGCATATCGAGTTTGTGTTGGAAAATGCACTTAAAGCATCCAATTTACTTGTGCCCATTCAACAAAGCGATGTTGCGATGGTTATCTTGCGTGATATTAATGGTGTTTCTCAGTCAATTGATACTGTTAAGTGGCAAATGATGCGTGCTCTTTTTTTACTTATTTGTGTGATTTTTTTACTGATTATTCTTGCACTCGCTCGCCTGTTAGTTGACTTAAAACAAGCGAATTTTATGGCGAACCAAGCAGCAGAAACCAAATCTCTGTTTGTGTCTAACATGTCTCATGAAATTCGTACGCCAATGAATGGGATTTTGGGCCTAACAGATATTTTGCTCTCAACAGAGCTAACGGGTGTGCAGCGCAACTACCTTGAGAAGGTGCGCTTCTCAGCCAATGCGTTGACCACCATTATTAATGATATTTTGGACTTTTCTAAAATTGAGTCTAAAAAGCTGCATATTGAGCATGTTCCGTTTCAATTTGAAGACTTACTGGATAATTTACGTTCTTTAATTACCCCACTTGCCAATACTAAGGGCGTGAAACTGGTTTTTGATTTAGACCCAACACTTAGCAAACAGTATATTGGTGATCCGGTTAGAATTAATCAAATTATGCTTAACTTTGCGTCGAATGCGGTCAAATTCACTGAAGAGGGAACGATTACACTCAGGGTAAAGCAACAGCAGCAAGATGGGGATAAGGTCTGGGTTTTGGTCGCCATTGAAGATACTGGCATCGGAATTGCGGCAGATAAAGTGGAGCAGTTATTTGAGCGCTTTACACAAGCAGAGTCATCGACCACACGAAAGTATGGTGGTACGGGACTTGGATTGACCATTTGCAAGCTGCTTGCAGAGTTAATGGGAGGAGAAATTCTGGTACGTAGTGAGTTGGGTAAAGGGTCTCAATTCTCGGTGAAACTGCCTCTTGAACTTGTGACCGGTGCTCAAGCAGAGATTGAGCATCAGATGTTATCTGGCTCAATTTTAATTGTTGAAGATGACCCTATTTATTTAGAGATAAGTCAAAATATTGCACACTCGATTGGACTGCAAGTGACAGGGGTGACGACCGGACAAGATGCGCAATCAATATTAACAGAGCAGGCATTTGATACTTTATTAGTCGATTGGGTTTTACCTGACTGTGAAGCCAATGAACTGTTAAATAAGCTCAGTGAGCAAAACAACTTGCCTAAAAAAGTCGTGATTTATACAGCCCATACCAGAGAGAGCATTGAGACTGGGTCGGGCTTTCCGATTTTGTACAAGCCGCTATTGAAAAGAGATTTGATTGAAGCGCTGACAACGGAAACAATGACGTCGCAGCCGAAAAAGCAGCCAAAACAGCTAAATCCTGAAGTCACAGATAAGCAGCAAGGTAAAAAGTCACAAGATGTGGGCTCTGATGTGCTGCAAGGTAACAGCATGCGCGTACTACTGGTTGAAGACAATGAAATCAACAGGATCGTTGCGCTCAAGTTACTGGGACGTATTACAGGTGTTGAGGTCGAAGTTGCACAAGACGGTCAAGCGGCGGTGAACACAATCACAAAGCAGCAAGGGCGTTTTGATATTGTATTTATGGACATTCAGATGCCAGTCATGGATGGTGTAGAAGCGACCAAACGTATACGTGAAAAATATACTGCGGAGCAACTAAAAATCGTCGCGCTTACGGCAAATGTTATGCAATCTGAAGTGGACAAATATCTAGCAATTGGCATGAATGGTCACTTGGGTAAGCCATTTAAAATGAATGAGCTAGAAGCGGTGTTTAAACATCATATGACAGAGTTAAATTCATAATCAGACCTCGTAGCCAAGGGGAGGCTACGAGGAAGGTTGGGGTCTAGTTTTGCTTTAATGTTAGCAGGTGGTCCATATCATATAGCTTATAAATATGTTGCATCGCCGCTTCTCTTGCTTGATTGGTTGCTTCAATGACCGGATTAAGTCCTGAGCCATCCACTGTGGTTCTAAACGGACGCTCCGCTGCTGGTGTCTTCAATAATTCAAGTACTGCGTCGGCAACCATTTGTGGACTCGGGGCTGTATCCGCATCGTGTCCGGCTTCAGTGCCTGCCCACATTTGCTCGGGGGCATCGGCAAACTCACCATAGCTTTGAGTGACTGCTTTATCACTTGAACGCAATAGATTTGCGCCAAAGTCGGTACCAAAACCACCTGGCTGTACAATAAGAGATTGGATACCGAATTGAGAAAGCTCTACTCTGTAGTTCTCTGCCAATCCTTCCACGGCGTGTTTGGTGGCATTGTAAGAGCCCAAAAATGGCAATACAAACTGACCTAGAATACTTGATACTTGAATAAGTGTACCGCTACCACGCTGTTTCATGTGCCCTAATATCGCACGCGTCATGCGCTGTACGCCAAATACATTGATGTCGAATACTTTTTTGAAGTCATCAATATCAAAGCTTTCTTGCCAGCCCAATGTGCCCACACCAGCGTTATTAATCACAACATCAATATGCCCGGCTTGCTCGATGGCTAAAGCGACGCCGTCAGTCACGCTTTTATCATCGGTGACGTCAATGTCGATAACCATGATGCCGTTGGCTTTGAGCTCGTTGGCAATCGATGCATTTCGCCCTTGAGGGTCACGCATTGTGCCCACCACTTTAAAACCTTGGCGAACAAGGGTGTTTGCGATCAGGTATCCAAAACCACTGTTAGAACCGGTAACTAAAACAGACTGTGTCATATCTTTACTCCAAAATTAGCTCTCTGTTGAATTGCGTTTAGATTATCGATGTTAGTGGTATTAATGAAATTAATTACTTTTATTTAGGTATTAGTAATATTAATTCGCAGTGGGTGAGCCAAGTGTGTCGGGTATGCATATGGGTTAAATTTAATCAAAATTGCAAAGTGATTGATTGCAGATGATGTAAGAGAGCGACATGCCATTGAGTACATAGGTTTTTGAAGTGGAGGCGAGTACAGTAGGAACAAAAAAAGCGTGCCGAGGCACGCTTTATCGTAAAAGAGCGGGTTATTGCTCAAGTTGTTTTAGTAGAGCTTTTGCTACACCGACAGAAGACTTGTTGTTTTGGCCTGTAATGAGTTCGCGGTCAACAACAATATGTGGATACCAATCTTGTTCACCGCGGGAGTATTTACCGCCCGCTTTAGTTAAGGCATCCTGCGGCCAATAGTGTAGTTCATCGCCGCCTAGGTAATATTTCGTTGCGACAGTCTCTTCTGAATTACTAAATGTGGTCATTTTATAGTCTGCATACACCCAGCCCTGTGCAGGTTTAGCATCTTTGTTTTGTTTCATCTGTGTTTCAAACTCTGCTGCATTAGGCAATGCGGAGAGCAGTGCTACCGGCCCATGGCAAACCAATCCTGTCGGTTTTTGCGCTGAGTTAAAATGTTTTAAGAATTCACCTAACTGTGGATTGGCAACCAGATCTCCCAGCGGCGCATGTCCACCCGGTACAAATACGGCATCAAATTGCTCGATACCAATTTGCTCAATACGAGAGAAGCTCACAACAGGGCTGTGTGACTTATCATCGATCATCAGTTGATTGAATAACGCTTTATGCGCTGTGTAGTTTGCTTTGCTGGTATCTAAAAAGTGATCAGCGGTATCAGACACTGGGTCTAGTCTTGGGGCCATGCCTTTTGGTGAGGCAAAGGTTAAGGTGTGACCCGCTTCTAAAAAGAGTTTCACAGGCTCCATTAGTTCATTGAGATATACACCCGTTTTGTATTCGGTACCATTTTTGAGGGTCATTTGTGCGGTATCTGACATCACAACCAAGATGTCGTCAGCCAGCGCGATTGGGCTTAAAGTCAAAGTGCTTAGTGCCAGTAGTGTTTTTAATTTCATGGTGCTTCCTATTTTTTAAAACTGTGTATTTGTTTGATGTCACACAGCTTATGAATTTAACCTTCATTAATGAAATTAATTGACATAATATAGTTATGAGTATGATTAATAGTTGAGTGGTGGTATGGCTAATATTTCAGATATCGAATTGAATCAATTGAGATTGTTGCAGATTATATTCGAGACAAAAAACTTAACTCGAGCAGGCGAGAGAGCGGGGCTGACACAGTCGGCGGTGAGCCATACCCTCAAAAAGCTGCGTCATAGTTTTAATGATTCGCTGGTGATCCGCCAAGGCAATCAGTTAGTCATGACGCCTCGTGCAGAGACATTAAAGCCGCAACTTAATCGTTGGTTAAATGATTTTGAAAAGAATATTCTCTTTCAAGAGCAGTTTGAACCAACAACCTCGACACGTACATTTTATATCGCCACGAGTGATCTGGTAGAGCAAGCCCTATCAGCGCCATTGATCACCCATTTAGCTAAGGTAGCACCACAAGTGCGGGTTGTGTTCACCAAGTTGGACAAACGCGGGTTGGCCAGTCAAATTGAAAGCGGTGAAGTAGATTTTTCAATTAGTGTTGTTGAGTCCAGCCACCCGAGCTTGATGGTGACAACCCTATATCGTGATGATTTTGTCTCGGTGGTAAAAAATGACCATCCAATATTGGCAAATCCGCAGGATGTTAAGTTGTTTTGCCAATACCCTCATTTGCTCGCGGGCACTGGCAAAGACACCCGAGGCATGGTGGATGATGCGTTAAATGAGCATGGTCTCTCACGGACTGTGCAGTACAAGGTCGCTAATTTCTCAAGTGCGCCATATATCGTTGAGCAAAGTGATGCCATTTTTACTGCACCAAGGCGTTTTCTCGATGCGATAAGTAAGCAATTTCAAATCTCTCAATTCGAAACACCGATACCCATGAAAAGTTATGCCATGAAAGTATACTGGCATATTAAAAATAAAGATGAGCAGGCAATTAAGTGGTTTCGCGAACAGCTTGTGGCGGTGGCCAGAACATAGTGATGATTTTGATTTATCGGGTTTGTGCTGTGGCTAGACGCAATTAACTGTATAAACATGGTGATTGATTTATTATCGGTGTGAAAATAAACAAGGAGAGCATGATGCGTGCACTGTCTTTTTTGAGTGGTTTGTTACTGGTAGGTTGCTCCGGTATGCAAGCTGTCCCTTCTTTTGATGCTAACAATTGGCGCTATGCGACCGATCCTCATGGCAGCCAAGTGATTTTGGATGAGCCTCTTGTACAGGATGACCGAGTTAAAATTGGCTTTGATCGCGTCCCAAGAGTTGATAAGCAAAATAACTCGTGGGTAGAGCTCATTTACGATATTCCCAAGGGCAACTTGATTGATTTAACGACCATTGAAGTCACTTATCAAAGTGATAAGCCGTTAGTGATTAAGCTGTCGCAAACTGAATATGGTGGCGATGGTGATAAAAGCTACGCGCATTATCAGGTGGTTTTGCCAAAGGCGCTTGAGCCGAAAACACAGCAGGTTACCCTTGAGCAGTTTGCTCGACCAGATTGGACGCCTAATTGGTCACAAGATAAAGGCATAGTAACTGCTTCTGTCTCTGCGCTGTATTTTGTGCCTGATTTAACCGACAAAGCGGGCGGTCGCGCGATGATGACGATCCATGGGCTGACTTTAAAATAGCCAAGGTGCCTTAATGGCACCTATTCCATCTTCTAACGATGGGACTGACCACATCATGAATAAATGGTCACTTTTTGCTTGCTCGATGAGAATGATTTAACCAAGGAGTTACAGGATTAATTTGAAAATTGGCTAATATTGGCAATGATTAAGTAAATGCACAAGTGGTTAGATGGTTTATGAATTGTTGTCGATTAAGTTTGTTAGCCGTTTTGGT
Source organism: Pseudoalteromonas luteoviolacea H33-S (assembly GCF_001625695.1). Taxonomy (GTDB): domain Bacteria; phylum Pseudomonadota; class Gammaproteobacteria; order Enterobacterales; family Alteromonadaceae; genus Pseudoalteromonas; species Pseudoalteromonas luteoviolacea_B. The sequence continues at coordinate 78,746 of NZ_AUXY01000035.1, read as the reverse complement.
CTGTAAATAGATAGGGCGGTTATGGGTGTAAAATACCGCTCGACGCCGTGGTTTGTGCCTGCAATATCAGCAGTCTTGGTGTTAACTATATTGCTGTATTACAGCATGTTGGAGCAATCTAAGTTAATTGATAAAGAGCTGTATGAAATAAAAGAGCAGCGGGCATGGCAGGCGGCGTTTATTGCTGAGCAAATCGAACAACGATTGCAGTACGCCGCAGACTCATCGACTAGGCTGGCAAGCGCCCTTCAGTCTAATTTCGAAAGCGCAGATGTTAATCCCACTCAAAAGTTCACCGATCTTATTCAACCGTATCCAGATGGCTCTATTCGCTCGCGCATGGAGGGCTTTAATGGGCAAGAGCAAGCAGGGGTTTATTTACCTGCGGGCACCGACTTATCTGCGCTGCAAACAAGACGGTTACTGATTGCTAAACAGACGGTGGAGACGTTTGGTCAAGGGGCGCTGTCGAATCAATTCTCTGATACTTGGTTTATGAATGAAGCAGGCGGTATCGTTATTTTTTGGCCAGACGAGCCTGATTTTGTGTTTAAGGCAAAAGCAGGCTTCAGTTATAAAGGAACCCCTTGGCTTACCTCTGATACGCCTCCTGGCACATACTGGACGCCATTAATTGAAGATCCGATTCCCGAACTACTTATGTTATCAGCGGTCACGCCTGTTTATATCGATGGTATTTGGTACGGCAATGTCGGTCATGACATTACACTGCAAAGCTTGTTAGATAATGCCAAGCTGCTAAAAGGCGCTCAGCAAAGCAGCTTTATTTTACTCAATGAAAAAAGTGACATTGTCGCGTCAGACATCTCTCATTTGCTACAAACAGAGCAAAGAGCGGGTTTTGAAGCGGTTGAGCAAGGGATCTGGTATGAAGCATATCAAAAGCTATGGTCACATGAGACAGCCTATTTGGCTCATAGGTCTCGGCTTTTTACGATGTCAATTATTGAGTCAAAAGGCTGGGTACTATTAACGTCTATGCCCTTGCAACCCGCGATTGATAAAATTGAGCAAGCCTTTATTGCAGTGCAAACAATGGCATTTATCAGTATTGCAGCAGAGGTCATGATTCTGACTTTGTTGTTTGCGTTTTTTCACCGCCGTAACAAAGCTTATGTCAAACATCTGCAAGATATGTCGCAGAATTTGTCTGATGAGAAACTGCGCTATGAAACCTTGGTTGATAAAATCCCTTCAATCGTCTATCGCTGTAAAAATGATAAGTACTGGACCATGATGTACTTGAATGGCGCGATAGAGTCTGCAACTGGGTATCTTGCCGAGGATTTTATTCAAAATAAAGCGCTTGCGTTTGCTGATATCATTTATCCAGATGATCAAGGAATGGTGTGGCAGGTGATCCAAGATGAGCTGGCAAATAGTGGTCGATTTAAAGTGATTTACCGAGTGATTCACCGTAATGGCGGTATTCGCTGGATGATAGAGCGCGGTGGCTACAGCGATAATCAGCAAAGTATTGAAGGAGTGATCACAGATATTACGGAGCTCAAAGAGGCTGAGCAAAAGTTGAAGGTCGCAAATATGACGCTAGATGAAAAAGTTGCATTGAAGACCGCAGAATTACAAGCAACAAACCAAGATTTGACGGATAAGACGGAGGCACTAGAGGCGTCATTGCAGGCACTGCAGCAGACACAACAAGAGTTAGTTGAAGCGGAGAAAATGGCGTCAATGACCAGTATGGTGGTGGGCATGGCCCATGAGATCAACACGCCACTTGGCAATATCGCCACAGCAGAATCAGTGATGCAGTCGCAGCTAGTGGGGCTGCTCAAGACGATAGACAATGAACAGCTGAAAAAGTCGGAATTACTGAGAGTCTTGGATGTCATTGAACAGAGTTTGCAGTCTAATCATGCTAGCTTGGTACATTTACTGAAATTGAGTGAAAAGTTTCAAGGCTTAGGCTATCGACACGAAACGGATCCAGCGACATCGCGTATATTTACTTTGTCTGAGTTAGTCACTAGCATCATTGAAAAATATGCCGCCAAATTTGCCGATAGGCAAGTGACATGTAGTTTGGAACTAGATCCAGGAATTATGCTGTCGGGGCCCGCCGAGGCCATGGATGAAGTACTGAGCAAGCTGATTGAAAACTCACTTAAACATGGCTTTGTTGATATGCCTTCAGGGAATATTTGGTTAAACGCACAGTTTTCGCAAAACAAACGTATGATCATGCTGACGTACGGTGATGACGGTTGTGGCATTGAGCAGACAATGGCGAGCAATATTTTTGTGCCATTTGCTGGACAAGCGCTTGGCAAGGGAAGTAGTGGGCTTGGTTTGAGCCGCGTATATAACATCATTCACCAAGAGTTTGGTGGTAAAATTGAGCTGCAAACGAAGGCGCAATCAGGTACCCACTTTGTTATTCATTGTCCGGTAAAATAAGTATCTTACCTCTCATTTTTTACTTTTAAAAAAGTAAACCTTTAAATTTTTGTCACAGTTATCTTCTTGGCCGTGACTTTATTTATAACGACAGTTGGAAGGAAAAGTTATGATAGAGTCAAAGGCGTACTTACCGGTTTCGATGCAAGGAGAAAATGCGATGGATGTTGAAAGTCAGCTTATTCAATTGGTGGAGAGTGCAAAAGCGGGCGATAAAAAAGCATTTTCTGTTTTGGTAGAGCGGCTATCTGGCGTGGTGAGTAGCATTGCATTGGCAATCACCAAAGATGTTGCACACAGTGAAGATGTCAGTCAAAAGGTGTTTATTAAGGCATGGCACAAGCTGGGAGAGCTAAAAAGTAACGCCAGTATTTTACCTTGGATAAGGCAGTTAACGCGCTATACAGCCATTAACCACCTTCGCGATCAGGGGGCGGTATCACATAAACAGGTGAGTTCAGCACAGGCCGAACGGGTTCTGCAACAATTAGTAGATGGTGCAAGCGAGTTAGATGATATGCTGATTAAAAAACAGCAATCAGCGCTGCTGTATCACTTTTTAGATAAATTGCCTGATGACAGCAAAGAGGCGGTTTTACTCTATTATCGAGAAGGTCAAAGTACAGCGCATGTGAGTGCCTTACTAGGGGTCAGTGAAAGTGCACTGAGAAAGCGTTTGGAGCGTGTGCGCACGCAACTCAAAAGCCAAATGATGGCGAACTATGGCAAGCTGATTTTAGCGACCGCACCGGTTGGGCTGTCATCGCTGGTTTTATCCCTTGCAGTCACTTCCTCCCCAGTGGCTGCTGCGACGCTCGGTGCTGCGACACAATCTCAAGCCTCATGGTTATGGAAACTAGCGAGTATTTTCGGCGGTGCGGTGGCTGGTGGGGCGATGGCTTTGCTAGCTAATGATATCAGTGCCAAAAGAGCGCTTAAACATTTTGATGACTCTGAAGTGGTGGCCAAATTACATCGCGCTCGTAGGCTAACCAATGCATGGATAGTTGTCAGTGCGCTGCTGATGGTATTGGCTTATCAATTTAGTGCCGGTTGGCTATTCCCCACCTTAAGCTATGTATTTTTATTGATTGGGGTGACTCGGTTTACTGTGATCATGGCTGTGGCAAATAAGCAGCGGATCATTCAACAAGCGCAAGGTGATGAGCTCGCATACAAACAACTCTCAAAGCAAAATAAATTTGGCATGTTAGGTTGGGGATTTGGCGTCATCGGCGGCACGGCTGGATTACTCTGGGGGTTTGAGTTAAGTGGTCGCTTTGCACAATGGATATGATGCTGTGAGCGAGCCTGTTTGAGCATTATTTATAAAAACCGCTTTATTAATAAAGCGGTTTTTATTTTTAAGCATGCCGTTCGGCTTGGATTAAATTTATTTTAGTTGAGGTGTTGATTAACTTTTAGGAAGACTTGAGTTGGTAGCCTTAAATAACTATTAGTCATTATGTTTATACTTTTCAATGAGCTCGATTTATTTTCATGTACAATTCGTATTCATGCACATCCGCTACTTAATTAAAGGCCATCATAATGATTTTAGATTTTAAGGAATTATCTCCAAATCATATTTACCATACATTGACCCAAACTGTGGTGCCTAGACCGATCGCATGGGTATTATCAAAAACAGCAAAAGGCACGCTGAATTTAGCGCCTTTCTCATATTTTACCGCGATTAGTTCTGATCCTGCCATTTTGATGTATGCAGTAGGGCAAAAGCCTACGGGTGAATACAAAGATTCAGTGGTGAATGTCGAGGCGACACAGGAGTTGGTGATCCATATTGCGGACAGTTCGTTGGCACATGAGGTAACACAATCGGCAGCCTCTTTACCCAATGATGAATCAGAGCTCGATTTACTCGATTTGGCGGTGTGTGATTTTCCTGGTTCCACTTTGCCTCGTATTGAAAAAGCAAAGGTTGCCTTTGCGTGTAAGTTACACAAAGTGGTTGAAATGGGTGAATTACCGATGAAGCTCGTTTTTGTTGAAGTCACTCATGCTTATATCGGTGATGAAATTGTACAACTGGATGACAAAGGACGTAGTAAAGTCGATGCGTTAAAGCTAGATCCATTAGCGCGACTTGGCGGCGCCGAATTTGCAAGTTTAGGTGAGGTGTTTAAATCTGCACGGCCAAAGTAGCCGTGCAGCGTTAAAAGTCATAGACCACTTTGGGCCTATTCAAAGACTATTGAAAGTTAACTGTCACTTCTGGTGAGCAAATATCGCCTGCTTGACACAGTTTGTAGGTGTAGCTTGTCGCTTCTGCGTCACGCGTGAAGTCACGGAACTTACCTGTGTTGTTTACTGTGTTAACTAACTGACCATCACGGTAAATGGAAACTTGATCCGCAGTAGAACCACTCCAGCGTAATTCAACACGAATTGAGCCTAAACGCGTTTTGTTCGCTCTCACCACTTCAAGAAGTGGCTTATCAGCACTCACTGAGATAGTTTGTGTGCTAGCGTGCGTGTGACCTTGGCTGTCAGTGACTGTGAGTGTCACCTCATACTCGCCTGAAGCAGCAAAAGTGTGTAGTGGATTTTGTTGGTTGCTGGTATTGCCATCACCAAAGTCCCACGCTCTGCTAACTATGTCATCGTTGACATCAGTACTGGTGTCAGTAAACGTGACATCTAAGCCGTCACGTACAAAGTCGAAACCTGCAACAGGAGGCTGTTCAGAGATCTCACCAATACCCGTCAGAGTAAGAGACCAGTTGTTGAGTGTGCCAGTATCAACCGCAGCGTTATCAACTACTTTTAATGTCCAATCACCTGCAGCAACTTCACCGTTAAAGGCGCCTGATGCAAAGCTGCCTACGATATTGTCTGCGCTACCACCGGCACGGTTGTGTAAAGTCGCCACGGTACCAGTTGGTGACGTAAGGGTAACAAGTAAATCACCGATATAGGTATGGCTAATATTTAAAGCCGTACTAGAGCCAAAAATAGTAATTGGGTCAACAATCGTGATCTTAGATTCCACACCTTCAGCAGCGTTATCAGGAATATCCACACTGGTTGTATTGTCATAGGTGAAGTCACGCATGCCTTGCGGCAGTACTGTCAGCGCAACTTGCTTCTGTTGGCTAAGCTGGCCTGATGTCGCGTTTACAGTGAAGTTATATGCGCCCCATTGTGTTTCTGCTGTGGTAGGCACACTTAGTACAGCTGTCTCACCTGGTGTAACCGTTGCGGTTGATAAGGTAACGCCATTCAAATCACCAGCTGCTGTCAACGCTATTTCACCTTGCCAATTCGCAACTGAAGTGAAAGTCAATTGGTACTGAGCGGTTTCACCTGCTGTGATCTCTTGTGCAACAGGTGATGCTATCACTCTAAAGCCAGGCTCTGGATCTGCGTCAATGAGTGCTTGATGTACATCAAGACGTTTACCTGACACCGTTTTTCCTTCCAGTGCAGGGATTGGCTTACCTGAATTCATAAGTAGGTTTTTAAGCTCAATGGTGGTCAAGCTAGGGTTTACAGCAAGCGCTAAGGCTGCAGCACCCGCAACGTGTGGCGTTGCCATTGATGTGCCTGAGAAAGACGAGTAGCTGCCGCCTGGGACTGTTGACAATACATCACTGCCTGGCGCGCCTAAATCGACAGAAGTTAGACCCCACTGCGAGAACGAAGACATGCTGTCAGTGTGTGTCGTCGACGCGACAGCTAAAACGCTATCATGGTCATAGCTTGCAGGGTAGCTTGGTGACACATCATTGTCTCTGGCACCGTTACCAGCCGCCGCAACGAATAAGATACCGGCCTGATCACTCGCTGTCATTGAGTCATATAATGCTTGGCTAAAGCCACCACCGCCCCAACTGTTGTTTAGTACACTGACGTTGTGGCCCGCATTTTTCAAACCGACCATATAATCGATACATTTGATGGCATCTGCGGTTGAGCCACTACCGGATGAATTAAGGAATTTACAGCCGACAATGGAGACCTCATGGTTAACACCAACAACCCCAGTTGCATTGTTGCCAGATGCGCCAATCGTTCCAGATACGTGTGTACCATGCCCTTGGTCATCCATTGGGTCGCCGCTATCAGTAATGGCATTGATACCATATACATCGTCAACATAACCATTACCATCATTATCTACGCCATCCCCTGCGATTTCGCCTGGGTTTACCCACATGTTTGCGCTTAGATCAGGGTGAGTGTAATCCACACCAGTATCAATCACTCCAACGATGACGTCACGAGAACCGACACTAATATCCCAAGCTTCAGGTGCATTAATATCTGCATCGTTAGTACCGCCTGTTTGGCCTGTGTTATGTAAGCCCCAAAGTTGATCAAAAAGGCTATCATCTGGGATAGCCATTGCTTTGACTATGTAGTTTGGTTCCACGTAAGCAACAGCAGGGTGATCTTCAAGTAATTTTATGGCTTCTTTTGGTGAAACTGTACTTAGGTCAAACTTTGCTAAACGACCTTTCAAGATATTTTTGTAATTATCATCTTTGCCATCAGCATTGCTATCTGAGATACGTGCTTTAACAAGTTGACGAGCCTGCGCACGCATTGCAACACTTGCATTGTCTTTAAACACAACAAGGACACTATCATCAATAGTTTGAGATGTTGATTGAATTTGCACTGCGGCGTGAGATGTAAAAGCAAGCAATGGCGTGAGCGCCAGCGTTAAAGCTGTAAGTTTAGTTTTCATCATTCTTCCAATTTTAGTTGTTCTAAGTTGTAAGAAGTGGTGCGGATTAGCACGACTACTTTTTTGTTAGGACTTCTATCTATAAGAACTGATGACGGCATCGTTTTTGGCAACGACTCTCAACTTAGTATAGAGATTGTGAGCACATCAAATTGAAATTAGTTCAATGGTCAAATTTCATGTTTTTTTGTGGTATTTGAGAGGTGTTTTAGATGGCGGTTCATACTTTTTTGGTATTTTTTAATGTGGGGGCTTTAAAAATTTGAGTTTTTTTTACTCATACTTTTTTTGTATTTTAGCGTGCGTAATCACATTGTATGTAATGTCTTATGGGTAAGTTTATGATAATTATGAATTAAATTATTCAATAAAATTTCTCATTTATCTTCTTTACATACCAATTTAGAGTGAATACGTGACTCACTTTAAAGTCTATCGGGTTGGATAAAAACACATACTGAAATAGATCAACAAAGTGACAAACTAATAATTAAAGAACTTCAAAATAAGAACAGGACGCATCGTGATTTATTCTCAATATTTTTGTGATAGTGAATAAATCAATTTTATTTAGCAGTACCACTATTGTGGATTGACTTTAATTTAATTTGATCATTCTTTGTCTCGGCAACGACAAGATTTGACGTAGTTAACTTGAGTTAAAGTGGCGCGATAAAGGTACTAACCCCAAATTAAAAATACTAAAACACTAAGGAGAAAAGTGTGAAGTTTTCTAAATCATTAATTAGTTGTGCGCTTGCTTTGGCATTTACCCAATCGGTTGCTGCGCAAACGATAGAAGAGACGAATAAAACACAAGCTACCTCTACTTTAAGCCAACTTGAAAGAGGTACAACAACAGGTAACTCGCTGACAGTGACACAAAATGCGTCTGTCGGTGGTAATACACTCGTGAGCTTTCAAGAAGGTACAAGTAACCTTGCGAATGTCACAACAACTGGCAGCTTCAATGAGACGACTACGAACCAAACAGGCACCAGCCATGCGATTTTGGTGACCACAACGGGTGATAGCAACATTCAAAGTTACGCGCAAGAAGGCGACTCGCACGGTGCTGAAGCCGTGATCACAGGTAACAGTAACCAGCTTGCAGTAGCACAAAGTGGTCAAGGCTACTTAGGTATTAATAACGAAGTTGAGAATGTCATCAACGGTGATGAAAATGATGTGCGTGTATCACAGAGCACGGGCGGTCACTGGATGTACAATAAAAACATGCAAGGTAACCAAAATACGGTTACGAGCACACAGTCAGGCGAGTGGCATGAAGTCCACTTAAACAATGTAACAGGCGATCAGAACGCCTTTACGATTGACCAAATTGGCACGTTCAGTAAAGTTGAAGTCGAAGCAGTTGTTGGTAATGACAATGACATTGAAGTGACACAAGTTGGCGACGACCACCGCGTGTCTATTTTACAAATCAATGGCGATGATAATGATATTGAGCTTGAACTCAGTGAAGGTGATGACAATGCTGTTAATATCGCTGGTATCATCGGTAGCGATAATGACTTAAAAGTGGACCAAGAAGGCAGCAAAATTGAGTTTGACAGTGGCTTGTTTCAAGGCAGTGACAATGATGTCACCGTGACGCAAAAAGGTGATGAATCTTCAGCTGCGGTGGATATTCAAGGTAATGACAACACCGTGATCAGTATGCAACAAGCTTCAGCGCAAGCGCTGGGTTCAAATGCTTTGTATGTTGGCCTTGTGGGTGATAACAATGAAATTTCAACGACACAGTTAGGCGATACTAACGATGCACACATTGCCTTGTTTAATGGCGATGACAACGATGTGGATCTCGTACAAAACGGTAGCCAAAATGAGTTTTTATTGCAGTCGTCAGAGCCAGATCCAAGTATTGAGTCTAACAACAACGACATCACAGTAGTACAGTCTGATCTTGGTAATAGTGCAGCTGTTACTATGGGTTATGTGGTGGCAAGTTCAGATAATCAGCTTGATATTGCGCAAGCGGGTGAGCTGAACGTCATTGATTTATTACTTGAAGGCAGCAACAACTCTATTGACTTGGCACAAGATGGTAATAATAACTTTGTTGCAGGCATCGAGTCTGGCGGCTTTGTTGTCGCGGGTAATGACAATATCGTGTCTATCAGTCAAACGGGTAATGGTAACCTTGTTGAAGGTGGTGTGGCAGGTAATGCACAAACTTTGCGTATCACGCAAATTGGTGACAATAACGTCGCAACGATTACACAGCAGTAATTACAGGAGGGGGCTTTGCCCCCCTTATTACTATGAAGTACGCATTTTGTATTTTGATACTTTTGGGGCAAAGCTATCCCTCTTTTGCGAAGCCCTCTAAACACCATGAAGAAGTTGAATTAGGTGGTCTTGTTATGGACCAAAGCATTAGTCGCTTTGGTTATCAATTTTATTATGATTTCTCTCAACTCTGGCGAGAGGTGCCTAATACTTCTGGTGTCAATATAACCATAAAAGAAACTGTCCTGCCGCGCGCTGGTACGCGATTAGATGTGCGCATGAATCGTCATTTAGTTTACAGCACGGCGATGGGACGACGAGGCGGATCTCTAGATGAACGTGTTGAAGCGGCTTTATTTGCGGTCATGGATGCAATGGCCAGTGCGCAACATCAACAAAGATCCCCTGATTTAGCTGAAAGTGGATGGTAAAAATGAAAACAATAATATTAGCCTCTTTATCTTTTTTCACGTTGAGTGTGTCAGCAACTGAAATAGTTTATAAACCAATTAACCCGTCCTTTGGCGGTAATCCGCTCAATGCCAGTATGTTGCTTAACAAAGCCAATGCTCAAAATAAACATCGCGCGCCAATTATAGAAAAGTCATATGGTGAGCGTTTTCAAGAGTCATTAGAGCGCACTTATCTCAATCGTATGGTCAGAGAAATTTCTGATATGGCGTTTGGCGATGATGTTGAAGATAGCATTTTTAACGAAGACTCGACATTTACTAGCGGTGATTACGAAATACAGGTCATCACCAGCACTCCTGACTCGATCACCGTGCAGATCAAACACATTGATAATGGAGATACCACAATCATTGAAGTGCCGAGGTTTGGCTAATGTATAAAGTAGTGACAATGTTTTGTTTAGTTTTACTCAGTGGCTGTAGTAGTTTGGGAGCCGTTTTACCCCCAGCGCAAAGCTTGCCTAAGCCATTGGAAAAAAGCCATGAATTTGCCTCGTTAAAGGCTTTGCCGGAGCCGATTGGCAAAATTCCCGTTGCCGTTTATTCATTTCGCGACCAAACCGGTCAGTATAAACCAAAAGACAATGTGAGTTCATTCTCCACGGCGGTGACCCAAGGGGCAAACTCAATTTTGATGCAAGCGTTACATGAAACACAATGGTTTATTCCTGTGGAGCGTGAAGGCTTACAAAATCTATTAACTGAGCGCAAAATCACCCGGGCTGCGATGACAGATGAGCAAAAAAAAGCAGCGAGCTTGCCTCCTCTGACCATGGCGAAAATTATTTTTGAGGGCGGGATCATCAGTTATGACTCTAATGTGAAAACCGGCGGTTTAGGCATGGAGTATTTTGGGATTGGCGCGTCAGAACTTTATCGAGAAGATGTTATCTCCATTTATATGCGCGCGGTTGATGTGCGTACAGGGCAAGTACTGCTATCGGTGGCAACCACTAAAACCGTGCTGTCGATGGAAATGCGTGCTGGTTTTTTCCGTTATGTTAGTTATAAACGTTTAGCCGAAGCAGAAGCTGGGTTTAGTGAAAATGAACCAATGCACATCTGTGTTACCCAAGCAATCGAGAAAGCACTGACTATGATAGTTGAGCAAGGCATTGAACGCGGTGTATGGGCTGCAAAAGAACACATTGCAACCCAAAATACCAATTCTAATGACGCTGTGTCGATGCTGGTACAGAGTTAAGCGGAATGTGTTTTTGTGCCCAATTGGCTAACTCAATGCGGTTTCTTGAGTTAGTCTTTTTAAAGGCACTGTAAATATGCGTTTTTACGGTATGACTGCTGATGTTAAGTGAGTCTGCGATATCATCGTTTTTCGCGCCGCTCGCCAATAACTTGATAACTGACTTCTCTCTGGCGGTAAGCAGGTCTAATTCAGTGTCTTGAACGTCGAGTGAAGTAGAGCGAGGTATATTTGGGAGCTGCTGGATAAGTTCGTTAAATGCCTGTGAGATAGAGGTGCGACAAAACCACAGCTCACCATTTAGTACTCTTTGGATCCCTTTAAAAATATTTTCCGCAGAGGTACTTTGGTAAATGACGCCCTTGATGCGTGCCAGCAGTGCTGTCTGCTCGTTAACCAGATTGGCTTGTGCGTTAAATAGTAAAACATTTTGTTGTGATGCCAGTGCACTCACTTCTGCACTGAGTAAGTCTTGACATTCGCGATGGCTGATATCAACTAAATATAAGTCAAATTGATCACGTAATGTGTGGTCGGGTAAGCGTGTATCTATTTTTATTTGGCTACTAGTGGCTTCGAGTATTTTTACAAACCGGATGAATTCAAAATCTTGTGTATCGGTTTTGTTGTGAGTTAAAACAAATAGACTAACTTCCTTGTTGCTAGTTTCAATCGCTTTCATATTTTGAGACGACCTCTCGTTGTTCCCATTACTTTTAAATATACATATTTTTCACAATAAGTTTAGCTTTAATTTTCAATTTATTTTAATAGTATCACAAATTAATTATAAAGTATGGTTATACAAAAGTGTGAGGTAACGCAGTGTTTTTGACAGGATAACGAGTATAAAATGATAATAAGGTCGCTGAAAAACGACCTTTTGCGTCATTTGTTATTGTAAAATTTAATGGTATAACCCAGACCAAGCGCAAGTCTTATAGCCATTTTTCTCAAAGTAAAAGCGATAGCAATTGCTATCATAATTATAATTGCCAACATCAATGCGGTAACCACTGATATAAGTGTTATGTAACGACACAAAACGGCCGTTGTACAGCAAAGAGAAGTGTACATGTGGGCCGCTAGATTGACCGCCTTGGCAAAGTGCCATATTTCGGTTGTTGGCATAGCGTCCAAGCCAAGCACCTGCAGAGACATAATCACCTGAGCTGTATTGTAAATTATCCATGTGGTAATACTGAGTCGCGTATCCACTTGGATGCGTGACTCGGATATTACATGCTGAATAGCGAGTGACTCTTCCTTCGTGGGAAGCTTGCACCCAAGGGGTATTGGAGCCCCACCCACCAGACCCATTGTTAAAATCTAATGATGAATAAGGATAACCAGAGCCTGTATGTGAATGTGCTCCTCCACTGGTCCAGGTATAACCTGAAGGCCAAGGCAAATTCATTGAAAAGCCATTGCTGGGTATATTGCTCTTTGGTGTGAAGCGTGTTTCTTTGGGTGAGAATAAATCTTTTGACACTAACAATTTATATTGAGATGCAAATGATGCCAGTGCTTGTGGACTACCTAACAAGCTTGAAAGTGCAACTGTGGCCGCGTTACTTTTGATTGCACTGTGATGAGCTGCATGTTCCTCAAACGCATAGAAACGCTGGTTCAGTTGCAATGCCACATCTTTGAGCTGTTGTGAGAACCCGGTTTTTTCAGACCAATTTGCGAATGGTTTCAATAAAGATTTTTGACTTGGTGCACTGATGAGCTGACTTGCATGCTCCATGAGGGCGAGTAGTAGCTTGGGGTTGATGCTGGTGTATCCAGCCCAATGTAGCAGTGCGTCTTGGTGTTCAAGTAGATGCGGCGCTTCGCTGTAAAGAAAAGCGCTCCAGTCTTCATTTAATAATTCATTGGTAAAAATAAATTGTGTTTCATCTACTTGAATAAGTGGGTTTATGCTCAGTTGTTGTAATGTTTGTGGGTTAAAATTGAAGGGCGTGATATCAAGGTGCTGTCCCTCGGCATGGGCTGTTATGGAGGTGAATATGAGTGCAGGTAGTACTGCGGCCATTTTATTAATAGGTGATTTCATGTTGTATCCTCTTGATTGTTTTTTGTACTGCTTTTATGTGTATATCGAGAAGTAACAAAATTGTAAAATAAGAGCTTAAGCACTAAACAAGGGGGTTTGTATAATAAAAAGTACAAATAGAGAGGATAATGAAGAATGTCGCAATAATGGCATGACGCAATGGACAAACACCATCTGAAATAATGGTGTTTGCCAATAGGTAGATTACTGGTCTAATTGACCGGTTAGACGAAGGTACTTGTCTGCCAAGGTATCAAGGCTTTCCAAGTGATTTGGGTCTGGCTTAATGCAATCTATTGGACATACGCTGACACATGTGGGCTGATCATAGTGACCTACACACTCTGTACATTTATCAGGGTCAATTTCATAAACTTTACTGCCCATGTAAATTGCTTGGTTTGGACATTCAGGGTCGCACATATCACAGTTGATGCATTTGCTGGTAATGAGCAGCGCCATATTTATGCCTTTTTAAATGGATTGCGCGTGTCTTCGTCGGTGCCCAAATTACGCATTAAAATAGCATGGTCTAAGTTGATGTCTTCTGGCAATGGAATTTGTACTATATGTCCAGAGCCTTTGGCATCGGTGATGGTTTCACCTTTTTTGTTTTCCATATGCTCTAAGTTAAAAGCAATATTCCCTTGTGGGGTCATGAGCTCTAAGCTGTGCCCGGTACAGAATTTGTTTTTCACATCAATGTCGACCAAGCCATTATTGTTTCGGCCTAAGATTTCGCCGACAAATTGCTGCTTGTCAGAAATCGAGTGACCGTATTCATAGTTTTGATAATCCTGATGTGCATGACGTTTTAAGAAACCTTCGGTATAACCTCGGTGAGCAAGGTTTTCTAACGTGCGCATCAGGATAGGGTCAAACGGCTTACCTGCAACGGCATCATCAATCGCTTTGCGATACACTTGAGCTGTTCTGGCAACGTAATAAAATGATTTCGTTCTGCCTTCAATCTTTAAACTGTGTACGCCCATCTTGGTCAATTGATCCACGTATTGCACTGCGCGTAAATCTTTTGAATTCATGATGTAAGTGCCATGTTCATCTTCAAATGCAGGCATAAATTCACCTGGGCGGCCTTGCTCTTCTAACATGAACACCTGATCGGTTGGTTGACCTTCGCCAAGCGTTGGGATCACCGCTTTTGGGTCAACTTTATGTACGACATCGCCTAATTCGGTTTCTTGCCCTTGTTTGACATCATAGCTCCAGCGACAGGCATTGGTACAAGTCCCTTGGTTTGGATCGCGTTTGTTAATATAACCAGAGAGCAAACAGCGGCCAGAGTACGCCATACACAGCGCACCATGGACAAAAACCTCTAATTCTGTTTGTGGACACAAGGCACGAATTTCAGCGATTTCTTCAAGTGAGAGTTCTCGAGATAAGATAACACGTTCAATCCCTTGATTTGCCCAAAACTGTACAGAGGCATAATTTACAGCATTGGCTTGCACTGAGAGGTGAATGGGCATATCTGGCCATTTTTCACGAACCAACATGATTAACCCTGGATCTGACATGATCAATGCATCAGGTTTCATTGCTATGACAGGCTCTATATCTCTTAAATAGGTTTTTACCTTGCTATTGTGCGGTGCAATATTCGACACCACATAGAGCTTTTTATTTTGCTGGTGGGCTTCGTTTATGCCGATCTCAAGGTTCGCTAAATCAAATTCATTGTTGCGCACACGCAAACTGTATCTTGGCTGTCCGGCGTAAACGGCATCTGCGCCATACGCAAAAGCGTAACGCATATTCTTTAAACTGCCTGCCGGTGATAGTAGCTCTGGTACAAACATTTCTAGACCTCATACATTGAACTGGGTACAAGCCAGCTGCTGGGGGAATTAAAAAGCGGCGCAGTATAAGTGAGATTGGCAAGGGGGATTTTGACGTAGATCAGGTTTAATTCAGAGCAATACACAGTGTATTTTAACAAGGGTGTGGGCTTTTACGTCTAAAGCGCGTATAATTCGCGCCCGTAAATATCAACAATTATTATTGGAGCTAAAAAGATGGCTTTAGAGCGTACTTTTTCAATCGTTAAGCCTGATGCGGTAGCTAAAAACCACATCGGTGCAATCTACAACCGTTTCGAGTCTGCTGGTCTTAAGATCGTTGCTTCTAAAATGGTTCACCTTTCTCAAGAGAAAGCTGAAGGTTTCTACGCAGAGCACAAAGAGCGTCCTTTCTTCGGTGCACTAGTTGAGTTCATGACTTCTGGTCCAGTAATGGTTCAGGTTCTTGAAGGTGAAGACGCAGTTCGTAAGAACCGTGAAATCATGGGTGCTACTAACCCAGCAGAAGCACTAGCTGGTACTTTACGTGCTGACTACGCTGACAGCATCGACGAAAACGCGGTACACGGTTCAGACGCGACTGAATCAGCTGCTCGCGAAATCGCTTACTTCTTCAGCGATGAAGAAATCTGCCCACGTACTCGTTAATTTCGAGTTGAGCAGATGAAAAAGGGCTCTCGGGCCCTTTTTTAATCCCTTTAATACGTATTGATCGTTTTGAAAAGCAATTGGGATGTTTTTGAAAGCGATTACATCATTGCGATGCTTGATTGATTTTTGTACAATTGCGCGCTTTTATTTATGTTGTTCAATCCGTCACCTGAACTGAGGTTGTTTCATGGCCACGACTGAGAAAAAAATTAACCTATTAGATTTAAACCGCGAGGGGATGCGCGAGTTATTTGCTTCATTTGGCGAAAAGCCATTCCGCGCCGATCAGGTGATGAAGTGGATGTATCATTTTGGGGTCGATAACTTTGATGATATGAGCAATATCAATAAAAAGTTACGAGCTAAATTACAGAGCCAATGTGAAATCAAAGCACCTGAGATTTCTGTCAAGCAGGTCGCAAGTGATGGCACGATTAAGTACGCGATGATCCTAGAAGGTGGTCAAGAAGTTGAAACTGTTTGGATCCCAGAAAAAGACCGTGCCACTTTATGTGTATCATCTCAGGTTGGGTGTGCGCTTGAATGCACTTTCTGCTCAACTGCGCAGCAAGGCTTTAACCGTAATTTAAAGGTATCTGAAATCATCGGTCAGGTATGGCGTGTCGCAACAGACATTGGTCTGCATGATGGTGATAGCACTAAGCGACCCATTACTAACGTTGTAATGATGGGCATGGGTGAGCCACTGCTAAACATCAATAATGTTGTGCCTGCGATGGAATTAATGATGGATGACTGGGCGTTTGGCTTGTCTAAGCGTCGAGTTACTCTAAGTACATCTGGGGTAGTACCAGCACTCGATATTTTAAAAGAGAAAATTGATGTTGCTTTAGCGATTTCTCTTCATGCGCCGAATAATCCACTGCGCGACGAGTTAGTTCCAATCAACAAGAAATACCCGATTGAAGAGTTTTTAGCGGCATGTCGTCGTTATATCGATGGTTCAAAAGCAAACAAAGATGTCACTATTGAGTACGTGATGTTGCAAGGTGTGAATGACAGCACAGATCATGCACACGAGCTGGTGCAAGTATTGAAGGGTACACCGTCGAAAATTAACTTGATCCCATTCAACCCATTCCCGGGCAATGAATACGGCCGTTCGAGTAATAGCAGAATCGATCGCTTCTCTAAAGTGTTACAGGCTGCGGGCCTAACTTGTATTGTTCGACGCACACGCGGTGACGACATTGATGCTGCTTGCGGCCAATTAGTGGGTGATGTTGTTGATAGAACCAAACGTGTGGTGAGAAAGCAGCAAAACCAAGATAATTCGATAGCAGTAAAAGTAGGCTAAAAAATAGATGAAACACAGTGGCTTTCAGGTAAGATAGAGTCACTGTGTCTTAGCAAAAAGGTGGTCAATGCCTGCTTTAAAGGATGGTTTACTCACTCAGTTCGCGTTTTGTGCACCTCAGCGTTTGCTGAGCGGTATTTGTGGTGTCGCGATATTAACGAGTTTAAGTGGTTGTGTAACGGAGACACGTTACGCCAACAATAACAAGCCTGTGGTGCAGAAGAAGACCAACAACCAAGATGCGGCTAAAACCCGTATTGCCCTTGCCTTACAGTACCTTAATACGGGTAACAATACTCAAGCAAAATATAACCTTGACCGAGCTTTAACCCTAGCCCCAAAATTACCTGAAAGTCACTATGCACTTGCTTACTATTTTGAGCAAGTTGGCGAAAATGAAAAAGCACAAAGCGCGTATATTAGCGCCCTAAAATATGGCCCGAATGATCCCAACACGCGTAACAACTATGGCGCTTTTTTATGTCGCATAGGCGATTACGATGCGGCGACGGAACAGTTTTTTAAGGCCATCGATATTCCCAGTTATTTGCGTGTGGCAGAGAGTTATGAAAATCTCGCTTTGTGCGCATTGCGTCAAGACAACTTTGACCTCGCGCTAGATTATTTGAAACGTGCTTTAGACCATAACTCGCAGCGTCAGTCTGTGTTGATTTTGATGGCCAGTGTGTTTTATGCAAAAAGTGAGTTACACCGAGCTGAAGATGTATTAAAGGTCTATGCCAATAAAGGGTTTGTATCAGCACGAGGAATGCTGCTTGAGCATTTATTGTCGGCCAGAATGGGTCGATTGCAATATGCCCAGGAATTAGAGACTTTGCTATTACAAACTTATCCAAGTTCTGTTGAAGCGCGTTTAGTACTGAATAATACATTACAGTTAAGTGAATTTGAGCAATTAAAAGAGCAATATAGAACTGCTCAACTCAATAAAATCACTCAACTTGATGAGAATCGTGTGGTGGCTAATCCTCAAATTAAGATAAAGCGAAAGGTACCAACTCCCGTTGTTGATAAAACGCAAAAACAGCCCAGTGAAAGGCCCACAGCCACGACTTTGACTGCTCGTTCTTTACTGACAAAAACACGGGATGATGTGCCACAAAAAGCTGAAATACAGCATCGCACTACAACAGTGACTGAGCCAGTTTCATCTGAGCCTCAAGTGTTCACGAGTGGTTCACGCTCAGTGAGTACAGTACCTTCCCGTGAAGTGACTAAGTTGGATGAGAACGTTATCAGTACAGCGACGGAAGAGCCGAAGGTACGTTTCTCAACAACGACTAAAAAAGCAGCCGACTCCGAGCAAGTTGTGTTTCACCGTATTGACCCGAGTAAAATAACGTTTTCGCAGCAACCACAAGTGCGTCATGTAGAGCATGATAGCTCTGGACGATTACTAAATGAAGAAGTACTACTTCCCGAGGTGCCAACGCATCGCATCGAAATGGGAGAAAACTTATTCAGTGTGTCTGTAAAATATAATATTAAGCTCGAAAAGTTGCTAAAATGGAATGCGTTGAAAAAGTCAGACAGGGTGTCCGTTGATCAAGTTATTTATTTAAATGACCCTAACACGACACATGCAATTGTCAAAGGAGAGTCATTGTTTGATATTGCAATGAAGCACAAGTTACTCATCGATGATTTGATGCGCTGGAACAGATTAACACCTGATGTTGCCCTAACGCCTGGGCGACGCATTTTAATAGTAGATCCCAATAACTATATCTTATGAATTTAGAAGAGAATGAAACGACGAGTGAGTCAATGTCACTCGGTCAGACCCTAGCAAAAGCCAGAGCTGAGCAAAACCTTAGTTTTGATGACATTGCTGCCCGTTTAAAATTAAACCATACGCAAATTACCAAGCTTGAAAATGATGAGTATCAGAGCTTGGGACCTGAAACATTTGTGCGCGGCTACGTTAAAAGTTACAGTGCGTTTTTAGGCTTGGAAAGTGAGCAAGTACTCGCGCTATATGAGTCGTCAGATATCCCTGAGCAAAAGCGAAATATGAAGAGCTTTTCAAGGCGCACTGAAAAAGAAGCCAACGATAGTCGATTGATGATCGTCAGCTATTTAATGTTAGTAGTGTTTGTTGGCTTATCAGCATTTTGGTGGTGGCAAACTGCAAGCAATGGCGATAGTTCTGATGACGTCAGCGGGTTAACTGAACAGGCTTCAGCGTCAAGTTCTGTAGCTGCAGCGCGTACTCTAGAGCGCTCAACTGGTTTGGATACGCAAGCAATCAATACACCGGTGCAAAACACCGACACCGCTAACTTGAATATGCCAGCATCAGAGCCGCAGCCCGTGATTGACAACACAATAGCGGAGGTTGTGCCAGGCGATGAGTCAGACTCCGGCGTTATGCCTGAGCGCACAGCTGAAGTTGCACCGATCGTCATTGAAGATAATGGTCAGAGTGTGCAGAACGAGCCAATTGCGGCTGTGGCTGTTGAATCAAATGCAACTGCGCTTGAACAAAGTACGGTTGTCATGTTTTTTGAAGAAGATAGCTGGGTCGAAATTTTTGATGCAACCGAAGAGCGCGTTGCATTTGGTGTAAAAAAGGCTGGATATACAATGACAGTGACAGGTCAAGCGCCTTTTTCTGTTGTTTTAGGCAAACATCAAGTGGTTAATATCGAGTTGGATGGTCAACCAGTCGATATTTCAGGGTTACCAAGAAACCGTTTAGCAAAGTTTAAATTACCGTTAGCAGAGTAGTCGTCATGTTTTCAGAATCTCCCATTAAACGAAGAAAATCTACACGTATCAACGTGGGTAATGTCCCCATTGGTGATGGCGCTCCAATTGCTGTGCAATCAATGACAAATACGGATACACTCGATGTAGATGCCACAGTAGCCCAGATCCGTGCCATTCAAGATGCAGGTGCAGACATCGTTCGTGTATCAGTACCAACCATGGATGCCGCTGAGGCTTTCAAAAGCATCAAAGAACAAGTTGATATCCCACTGGTTGCAGACATTCATTTTGATTACCGTATTGCGTTAAAAGTGGCACAGTATGGTGTTGATTGCTTGCGCATTAATCCTGGTAATATAGGCAGTGAAGACCGAATTAGAGCCGTTGTAGACGCCGCGCAAGAGCGAAATATCCCTATTCGAATCGGGGTAAATGGTGGCTCGCTTGAACGTGATTTGCAAGAGAAGTATGGTGAGCCAACACCAGAGGCATTGCTTGAGTCTGCGATGCGTCATGTAGAAATTCTTCAAAGACTAAACTTTGATCAATTCAAAGTGTCCGTTAAAGCGTCAGACGTATTTTTAGCGGTAGGCGCATATCGTTTGCTTGCCAAAGAAATTGATCAGCCCCTTCACCTTGGTATTACTGAAGCTGGCGGTTTTAGAGCGGGCTCTGTGAAATCAGCGGTTGGATTAGGCATGCTACTGGCTGAGGGCATTGGTGACACGTTACGTGTATCGCTTGCCGCTGACCCAGTACAAGAGATCAAAGTGGGTTTTGATATTCTAAAATCTTTGCGGATCCGTTCTCGTGGCATTAACTTTATCGCTTGCCCAAGCTGTTCAAGACAAGAGTTTGATGTTGTTAATACTATGAATCAGCTAGAAGAAAGGTTAGAAGATATCATCTCGCCTATCACTGTTTCTGTGATTGGCTGTGTCGTGAATGGCCCTGGTGAAGCACTCGTGAGTGACTTGGGCTTAGCTGGTGCGAATCGACGCTCTGGACTCTATATTAATGGTGAGCGTCAGAAAACACGAATTGACAATGACAATATTGTTGAGCAACTCGAAGAGCAGGTGCGAGACTATGTTGCAAAAAAAGAAGCGCAACCAAGCATAGACGTAAAAATCATTGAAGAATAAGCCTTTTGTAGGTTGAATTTATTTCGTTTACGTTTTAATCGAGCAGGGTATAATAGAGGCATTTACTCGTACCGTATTCAGGGTTTTATTGTATCCTGCGCTTGTAATTTTGAGAAAAGAATAGTTAAAAATTAGGAATTTCAGTGGCAAAGCAAATTAAGGCAATTCGTGGCATGAAAGATTGCCTGCCAGGCACGACTCAGATCTGGCAAAAAATTGAAGCGACATTAAGAGATACAATGGGCGCTTTTGGCTATCAGGAAATTCGTTTCCCAGTGGTTGAATCTACAGATTTGTTTAAACGTTCTATCGGTGAAGTAACTGATATCGTTGAAAAAGAAATGTATACATTTGAAGACCGCAATGGTGATACTCTGACTTTACGTCCAGAGGGGACTGCGGTGTGTGTACGCGCGGGTGTCGAAGGTGGCTTACTGTACAACCAAGAGCAAAGGCTTTGGTATATGGGCCCTATGTTTCGTCGTGAACGTCCGCAAAAAGGCCGCTATCGTCAGTTCCATCAGTTTGGTGTAGAGACTTTCGGTGTTGCCACTGCAGATATTGATGCTGAAGTTATTATCCTAACTGCGCGCTTATGGAAAGCGTTTGGTATCTCTGAGCATGTACGTTTAGAGCTAAACTCTTTAGGCTCTAATGAAGCGCGTGCGGCATACAAAGAAGTGTTAGTTGCATATTTAGAACAGCATAAAGATAGACTAGATGAAGATTCACTTCGTCGCATGTACACCAACCCGTTACGTGTTTTAGATAGCAAAAATCCGGAAGTACAAGCGGTTGTTGCTGATGCACCAAAGCTTTCTGAGCACTTGGATGAAGAGTCAGTACAACATTTTGCAAATTTATGTGAACGTTTAGACGCCGCTGGCGTCGAATATCAGGTTAATGAAAACTTGGTACGTGGTTTAGACTATTATAACCGTACTGTATTTGAGTGGGTTACTGATAGCCTAGGCGCACAAGGCACTGTTTGTGCCGGTGGTCGTTATGACGGCTTGGTTGAGCAACTCGGTGGCAAAGGCACACCTGCAGTTGGTTTTGCCATGGGTATGGAGCGTCTGGTTTTATTACTAGAAGAGCTTAACAGTGTTGGTGAAATTCGTCGCAATGTGGATGTGTATGTTGCTGCGATGGGTGATGCTGCAAGTATTCAAGCGCCTGCAATTGCTGAACAATTACGTGATGCAGTGCCAGGGCTGAGAGTACAAGTGCATGCCGGTGGTGGTAACTTCAAAAAACAACTAAAGCGCGCTGATAATAGCGGTGCAGTTGTTGCGCTTATTTTTGGTGAAGACGAAATAGCCAACGGTACAGTCACAATAAAGTATTTACGCGAACAAAAAGAACAATTGATCTTGCCAATGGCTGAAGCGCACGCCGTGCTAGCCGAATTGGTAGGGTAAGAGGTTAGAATGGAAATTTATTCAACAGAAGAACAACAAGCTGAAGCGATAAAGAATTTTTTTAGAGAAAACGGGACTTCGTTAGTAATTGGTGCTGTTTTGGGTCTAGGTGGATTATATGGTTGGAAAGCATACAACCAGAATCAAATTTCTTCAGCTGAAGCAAGCTCAGAAGCATATAAGTCGTTAATTGAGAGCGGTGAAGTGCTTTCGAAAAGCGATGCATTTTTAACAGAGAATGCGGACTCAAACTATTCAGTACTGGCGGCATTTGTCGCAGCCAAAGAAGCGGTTGATAAAGGCGAACTCGCACAAGCAGCTGAAAAGCTACAATTCATTGTCGATACTGTAAAAAGCCCAGAGTTAAAAGCAACTGCTGTACTTCGCCTAGCACGTGTACAAGTCGCTCAAGGCAATGCAGAGCAAGCCTTAACAACGTTGTCTCAACCTGTTCCAGCTGGCTTTAATGCACAAATTGCGGAAATCAAAGGTGATATTTACGTATCGCAAGGCGACAAAGATAAGGCGCGTGAGCATTATCAAACAGCAATTGATGCAGGTGGCGCAGAGAACAATGCGTTACTGCAAATAAAATTGGATGACTTAGCAATCGCATCTAACTAAGGAGTAGCCATGAAGAAGTTGACAATGGCCTCACTGGCATTGTGTATGGCATCGTTAATGGGTTGTTCATCGAGTGATGATGAAGAAGAGTTGGTGCTCCCAGAGATTGTCAATCAATTTGAACCTCAAACAGTTTGGCAAGAATCACTGGGCAATGGCGTTGAGCATTACTTTTCGCGTCTGACACCGACTGCGCATGGCGACCGTATTTTTGCTGCTGAGCGAAAAGGGCGAGTTGCAGCATATAATGCAGAAAGCGGTGACCAGTTGTGGGAAATTGATACGCGACAAGACACCTCAATTTGGCCTTGGGCTGACGATGACTCTGCAAAGTTATCAGGTGGTATTTTGCAAGCATATGGCAAAATATACATAGGTTCAGAGCATGGTGAGGTAATTGCACTTGACCGTGAAACAGGCGAATTAGTCTGGCGTAAGTCGGTGCCAGGTGAAGCGTTATCTTCACCAAGTGCTGGTGATGGCTTGGTTTATGTCAACTTGGGCTCGGGTAAGTTACTTGCTTTGCACCCAGATACAGGCGAAGAGCGTTGGAGCTATGAGCAAGAAGTCCCTGCTTTAACACTTCGTGGCTTGAGTTCACCTACATCTGCTAATGGCGGTGTATTGATTGGTGAAGAAAGCGGTAAGCTGAGTGTACTGATCGCTGAGAGCGGATTTACAGCTTGGAGCACGGATGTTGCACTGGCGGAAGGGGCATCTGAGTTCGAGCGCTTGGTTGATGTTGACACAAAACCTGTTGTATCCGGTGCGTATGTCTACACGATAGCGTATAATGGCAAACTTGCAGCCATTGATGTGCGTAATGGCAACGTAGTTTGGGATCGTGAGTACAGCAGCTATCGTGATTTAGCGATTGAATTAAATACTATTTACTTGGTAGATAGTGATGGTGTGCTCTATGCTCTAGATAAAGACTCAGGCACCGAGCGTTGGAGTCAAGCTGGCTTGAGAGGCTGGTATTTAACTGCCCCAGCGGTTGCCGGTAATTATGTTGTAGTGGGTGATCAGGAAGGTAACTTACACTGGCTTGATAAGCAAACTGGTGATTTAGTTTCTAGACAAGAGTTTGATAGTTCAGGCTTTTTTGTTGAACCCATTATCGTTGATGATAAGTTGATCGTATACACCCGAGATGGTGAGATCAGTGCGATAAAAATCCCTTAATCATCCCTGACGTAAAGGTTTTAGTAAGGCTTCGCACTGCGAAGCCTTTTGTTGTTTAAAGAAGAGGTAGTCTATGCTTCCTGTGATCGCTCTGGTAGGGCGACCAAATGTGGGTAAGTCCACATTATTTAATCGTTTAACGCGTACTCGTGACGCACTTGTTGCCGACTTTCCAGGTCTAACACGCGATCGTAAATACGGTCAGGCTGATTACGATGGTTACGAATTCATTGTTGTTGATACAGGTGGTATTGATGGCAGTGAGGAAGGCATTGAAACGGAGATGGCTGAGCAGTCGCTTTTGGCGATTGAAGAAGCTGATGTCGTGCTGTTTTTAGTAGATGCTCGTGCTGGTATGACAGCTGCGGATCAAGCTATTGCACAGCATTTAAGGAAGCAAGAAAAGAAAAGTTTCATTGTTGCCAACAAAACAGATGGCATAGACGCTGATTCTAGTTGTGCTGAGTTTTATCAACTTGCTTTGGGTGACATTCATCAAATTGCGGCTGCGCATGGGCGCGGTGTTACGCAATTATTGGACGCAACACTAGGTCCAACGATTGCTGAGCTTGCACAGCAAGAAGATGATATTGAACAAGACGATGAAAGTATTGCTGAACTTTACCTTGAAGGCGAAGAAGCGCCAGAAGAGGGCAAAACAGGTTTTGAAGACAAACCAGTAAAATTAGCGATCATTGGTCGCCCGAACGTAGGTAAGTCTACACTAACAAACCGTATTCTAGGTGAAGAGCGTGTTATTGTTTATGACATGCCAGGCACAACGCGAGATTCTATTTATATCCCGATGACGCGCAATGACCGAGAGTACGTGTTAATTGATACAGCGGGTGTTCGTAAGCGTAAAAAAGTCAGTGATGTTGTTGAAAAGTTTTCAGTGATCAAAACATTGAAAGCAATTGAAGACGCGAATGTGATCTTATTGGTGGTTGATGCACGAGAAGGTATTTCTGATCAGGACTTAAGTCTACTCGGTTTTGCACTAAATTCTGGTCGTTCACTGGTCATTGCTGTGAACAAATGGGATGGCTTGGATAACTATGTTAAAGAGCGTATTAAATCAGAGTTAGACCGCCGTTTAGGCTTTATCGACTTTGCTAGGTTACACTTTATCTCTGCGTTACATGGCACGGGTGTTGGTCATTTATTTGAGTCAGTTGATGAGGCTTATGAGTCTGCGACTAAGCGTGTCAGCACAGCGATGCTTAGACGTATTATGGATATGGCTCAAGCTGACCACCAACCACCTCTCGTACGTGGTCGTCGTGTTAAGCTTAAATATGCTCACGCCGGTGGTTACAATCCACCTAGGATTGTTATCCATGGTAACCAGGTACATGATCTACCTGATAGCTATAAACGCTATTTGATGAACTATTACCGAAAAGCGTTGAACATTATGGGCACGCCAATAAAAATAGAGTTCAGGGAAGGGGATAACCCTTACTCAGGTCGAACTAATAAAATGACCTTATCGCAAAAACGTAAACTGCGAGCGTTTACGAAAGAGCAGAGAAACAAAACATAATAAATGGCGCGTAATGCGCCATTTTCATTTCTACCATACCGTGCTTTCAATGAGTATGTGTATCAACAGCTTATTTTATTTCTACTGAGCTAGCAAAATAGTGCCATTGAGTTGATAGTAGTCTTTACGCTGCTCATTAATTATGCTTTATTAATGATATATTTGTTTAACATATTGTTGTGATGCATTTTCTTAAAACAGTCATTTATGTAGATGATGTCGAAGAGGTTTTGGATTTTTACTTTCAAGCGTTTGGACTCAGTGCACATTCTGTAACAGAGAATGGTGACTATGGAGAGTTGGATACAGGTAATGTCTTACTTGCGTTTGCGACGCATCCAGTTGCACAATCTCAGTTTAAACAAACGTATATTCGCTCTCAACCAAAGCAACCTGCTCTTGGGTTTGAATTGACGCTCGGTTGTGAAAATGTATCGAGTTGCTATGACAAGGCAGTTGCAGCTGGCGCTGAGCCACTATCTGCACCGTGTCAAAAAGGCGTACATATACAAGCATATGTACGCGCAATAGAAGGGACGCTTATTGCTTTAGTCAGCGAGTGCGCGAGCTAGGCTAACAGGTTCAATTTCAACGCATACATTGTCATCATTCCAATTAATTCCAACCAGTGCATTGTCATCTCTTAAATCCTCAACCCATTCGTCAAGGAATGGATCTAGGTCGATAGCAATGGGTTTAAACTCTTCCCATTCATCTTTACATTGCGCTTGTGCAGCGGCTTCGTCACCCCACAAGAGCAAAACATCAGATTCTTCAAATTGATTTGATTCAACAATGACAAAGCCGCCATCTTCAGCACCTAGTGCCCATAATTGCTCACTTTGTTTAACGACAGTGACAAAATTGACCACTTCAGATTCTAATTCAAGATCATTCATATTAGTTACCAGTAAAAAATTAACTGCGGGGATCCGTTTCTTGGGCGAATGCATTTTGCTGCCATGTTTCTAGATGCGAGAGTAGCCCATGTAAATGACTAATATCAGCTAGGTCTCTGAATCGGATCCAGTCTAGCAAGCAGTATAAACTGATCTGCAAATACTCGCAGTTCAAAAATACGTCTGTTGCACATTGCTTATCTAAATAAGCCAATGTTTCAGTTATACGCTCTCGCTGTAAATTAAAAAATAAAACATCTGATTGGGTGTCAAATCCTGAGCGTTGTCCAAGCAGTATCTCAATCAGTGAGTCATTACAGGCGTTGATGGTAGTAAGCAAGTTCTCTTGCTGCCAATTTAGATGTGGGAGAGAAAATTTATCTTGTAGATATCTGACAATCACATTTGAATCACATATCGCCTGTTCGGCACAGATTAAAAATGGAATTTTACGCGCAGGATTATGCTTGATGAGAATTTCTCTGTCTTGTGCGTTGAAGATATCAATGGGCTTATAATCAACGGTGAGATTGTGAATACCGCAATAGATTCTTAATCTTCTGACATAAGGAGATGTATCGGAGCCGTATAAAATCACAGTGTGTTCCCTCATAAATTATTTGTTTATGAGTGTAGCACGACATGGTTTCGAGTCAGAAAGAAGTTGATATTATATATTTTTGACTAAGTTAAACTTGAAAGAAATAAGGGTAGCTTATTAACTACCCTCTTGTTGTTTAGTCCTGACGGGACGTCACCTCAAGCAGGTGATACCCAAACTGTGTTTGTACAGGTCCCTGCACTTCATTTAACGGGGCAGAAAATACCACCTTATCGAATTCTGGTACCATCATTCCAGGTCCAAACTCACCAAGTGCGCCACCATCTTGCCCGGATGGACAATTAGAAAACTCTTTTGCTAAGTCTGCAAAGTCTTCACCGCCAGCAATCCGCTGCTTTAATTCTAAACATTGTGCTTCGCTATCTACTAAAATATGTCTTGCACTTGCTAATGTCATCTTCTCTCCATGCCTTGCCTGATTTTTATTCATACCTTATTCTAATGCAAAAGTGGTAAAAACGCATGCTTTTACCTGATTTGCTTTTCAATTGCACTGGTTAGCTCATCAGATAGCGGCTTAGTACGGCTGCCAAAGCGTTGAATTTCTTTTCTATCAGCAGAGACAAGGTACTTATAAAAATTCCACTTTGGTGATCCTACTTGCTCTCCCAGATGCTTGAATATTGGGTTAGCATCATCCCCGCGCACTGGGCTCGTCGCCATCATAGTAAATGTCACACCGTAATTGACGAAGCATACTTTTGCGGTATCCGCTTCATCATTTTCCTCTTGGAAGAAATCATCTGAAGGGAAGCCGACGACCACTAGGCCTTTGTCTTTATATTTTTGGTGAAGTGCTTCAAGGTCTTTGAATTGGCCTGTGAACCCGCAATTGCTTGCCGTATTAACCAGAAGCAAAGGTTTGTCTTTAAACTGGCATAGGTTTACTGTTTCTTTTGAGCGTAACTTTCTAACGTCAACATCAGTAAAGTCGTTACAATTTGCAAAGGCGAAAGGGCTGCTCAGTGCCAAAGCAAGGCTGATAATCGTTCTTTTTAGCATGATAAGTTCCGTTGTTTATTTTTATTTACGAGTGACAAAAGAAATAGTTCATTTTGTTAGAAAATTAGGGCCCGCTTTAATACGTTGAATCGTAAATTAATCATCATATCCGGGGCTATGTTAAGCACAGCTAGGTTATCACAAAAGATGGCAAAGAGTTATTACTCTATATTGATAAGGGTACTCAAGTCAGGAGCGGCTTTAAGGTGATATATGTATGTGCTTATACTGTGATGTATGTTTGATTAGTCCTTTGCATTTGCTAATTTGGGCTACACTAATCGATACCACGGAAAAAGGGTGTCGCCATGTCAAATAAGGTATTGATCATAGACAGTAATAGTGTGCTAGCTATGCGTATTAAAGTGTTGTTTGAATTGTTAGGCAGTGAAGTTGAGCACATTCATTATGAAACGTTAGACAGTCAAACTTGCTTTTCACACTTTGACGTCATTGCGATAGCACATGGGATCCCGCCTGAGTATTTTGAGGTTTTAGATGAGCTGAGTCAGCATGAAAAAATCATCTTGTTGGCGCCCAAGCCTGAAAACTCCGAGCACCTTACTGCATTTAGCCAACTCAATAGAGTGCTTTCCAACGCGATAGTTATTTACCCGTTCTTTGGTAATAAAGAAATCACGGGATTGTTAGAGCGAGTCCTCGAAATTGGTGAACAAGCACAATTATTGTTGCCTAAGGTATTACTGGTAGATCACATATCGACACGACTCAAGCAGCTTTCTATCAGCTTGCGTGGGGCACAGCTCGATGTCAAAACGGCAACTAACTCAAAAGAGGCGGGTCTGTTAGCAAAGAGTCATCATTTTGATTTATTAATTTGTGATTTTAATTTAGTTGATGAAACTGGATTGGATGTATTTGAGCAAGTGCGTTTGTATCACATCAACTGTCGCTGTTTATTAATGACCTCTCGAGAAAGCCAGGTAGATACGTTGAAAGCCATACGGCAGGGGGTTGAAGATGTGTTAACAAAACCCGTTGATGAAAATGCGCTCTTGCAATCACTTCACAAGCTTTGGCAAACGGAGCTGCTACGTCGACATAACCAAGAATTAGTAGAGCGTCTGCAAGATACTGTAGATGCATTAATTGAGCGTGATAGTTTGCTGCGCGTTATTTATAAACATACTCCTGACCCTATTATGTTGTTCAATCTCAAAGGGTTTGTGATAGAAGCAAATGATGCGTGTTTAAACTTATTTGGACTCAATGCGCAAGAGCTCGAGTCGCATTCTATTTTTAATCTATTTGAGCGCCAGTCTGTGGAAGCGCTGAAAAGTCGAATTGAAACAGGGCTCATCGCACGGCATTTCGATTGTGACTTAGTACTGCCAAGACAAGATAGCTTGCCTATTCCGTTAATGGGCACCTTCATCGAAATTGATCATCATGGCGAGATTGCACTGGCGGCTATTTTTAAAAATGTTGCTCATTTAAAGCGTAAGCAACAGTTGCTAGAAGAAGCCAAAGAAGTATTAGAAGCTGAAGTACAAGCGAGAACCTCACAGTTGCAATCAGCCAAAGAGGCTGCTGAGCATGCCAACATTAGTAAGTCTGAGTTTTTGGCTAATATGTCTCATGAATTGCGCACACCGATGCATTCTATTTTAAGTTTTGCCCGTTTTGGCTTAGATAAGTTAGCGGTAAATGAAGCGCCGATAGAAAAGTTAACCAAATACTTATCGCGTATTGAAACCAGTGGTGAAAGGTTGTTGTTGTTATTAAATAACTTACTCGATTTATCTAAGTTAGATGCTGGACGTTTTCCATTTAACCCGGCAAAACATAACTTTGTATCCATTCTTGCTGAAGGGGTAGAAGATGTGTCTGGGTTGGCAATGGAAAAGTGTATTTCTATCAATCTGCATGCGCCTGAATCTGGGGTAAACATCGAGTGTGATAGAGATCAAATGGTCCAAGTGGTCAGAAATTTACTTGGCAATGCGCTTAAGTTTAGTCCTGAGCAGAGCCATGTTGAAGTCTATTTGTCTCAAAGAGAAGATCAAGTCTGTTTAACAATTTGCGACCAAGGGGTTGGGATCCCAAGTGATGAACTGGAGCATATTTTTGATAAATTCGCACAAAGCAGCAAGACCAACAGTGGGGCTGGCGGAACTGGGCTAGGTTTAGCGATCTGTAAAGAGTTTGTGCTGTTACACAAAGGCTGTATTTACGCACGAAATAGTGAAAGTGGCGGTGCTGAATTTGTTGTTGAGCTACCCAATTTAAAGGGTGACTAGCGACAAGCTAAATCAGTGACTATAACTATAGGAAAGGAGCACAAGGAACTTAAATTATGGCATTACAAAGAATTTTAGCAGTGGACGATGAGCCATTTAACCTCGAAATTATTGAAGAAATCTTAGAAGATCTAGACTTTGAAGTGCAAACTGCCACCAGTGGACAAGAATGTCTTGAGATTGTTGAGTCTTATGACCCACAGGTCATATTACTGGATGTGAGTATGCCGCAAATGAGCGGCTATGAAGTATGTAAAGCCATCAAAGCCAATCCAAGCTTGAGCCATATTATTGTGATGTTTGTCTCTGCTAGAGGCTCGGTTGAAGAGCGCATGGAAGGGTACTCCGTTGGCGCGGAAGATTATATTGTCAAACCATTTGGTCATAGTGAGCTCAAAGCAAAATTGCTGCATTTAGGGCAAATGTTGTTAGAAAAAGATATTCTGGAGCAGCAAATAGAAGATGCGACCACAACTGCTTTCAGTGCGATGGCTACAAGCAGTGAAATGGGGCAGATTGTAAATTTTGTTGAGCAGGTTGGTACTATTCAAGATGTTTCTGAGTTGGCAAATGCATTGATTAACTGTCTTGCGAATTTCGGTCTGAGTTGCAATATAGAAATGCGAGTTGATAGTGATAAGCTACACTTTTCTACCGCCGGACTATGCTCACCAATTGTGATAGAGTTGTTTGAAATTTTACATTCCAAAGGGCGGTTACATGAGTTTACCAATCGAATTTTGGTGAATTATGAGCTGTTAAGTGTACTCATACTCAATATGCCGTCAGATGATCCAGATAAACATGGACGAATACGAGACCATATTTGCTTTATTGTTAGTGTTACCGAACAGCAGTTGCTATCTATATTGACTAAAAATACCTTGATAAACCAACAGCGGGAACTCAATAGTGCGATAAAAACGATCCACAGTAAGTTTACTGGCCTGTTGTCGATGCTCAATAATAACCGCTCTCAAAATGAGGCTATTTTTAAACGGCTGCAAGAGTTATTTGAATCTCGTATCCCTTCTATGGGACTAGATGAAGACCAAGAAGTGTTTATTTTTACCCACATTGATGAAGCAATTCAAAGCTCAGTTGCAAGAGAAGAAGCCATTGCCCAAGTCAAAGATGCATTTGCAGAGATTGAGCAGGATCTATGCAATTTGACAACGGATGAGCAATGACCGCGGTCTTGCTTTGCTTAGGCGTCCCGAGGCAAGCCTTTTTCAACGATGCGAATTAGGCGTGCTTTTTTACGTTCGTCATGTAGTTTGAGCTGTTGTTGTTCAAGTGCCCAGTGTATATGCTCTTGAACCAGCTCACTCACATGTGGCAGCTTTTCGGTGAGTGCAGCGATTATCTGTTCGTCATAATTTGCATTGCCAAGCCCAACAGCTAAATTACGTTGCCATCTTTCATGGCCTATACGTCTTATTGGGCTGCCCTCGGTATTTTTTAAGAAGGTACTTTCATCCCATGCAAACAATTCTAATAACTCTCGATCTTTAAGCGTTTTCCTTGGGTGAAAGTCTTCTTCGTCGGTCAATTGTCCGAAACGATTCCAAGGGCAGACGAGTTGGCAGTCGTCGCATCCATAGATACGGTTGCCTAATAATGGACGAAACTCTTCAGGAATAGCGCCTTGTAACTCAATCGTAAGATAAGAAATACAGCGTCTGGCATCGACAACATAAGGCTCTACAATTGCCCCTGTTGGACATAAGCTAATGCAGGCGTTGCACTTTCCGCACCCTTCTTCTACCTGCTTTTGGTCAGGTGGCAGTGGTAAATCGACAAATAACTCGCCAAGAAAAAACCATGAGCCGGCTTGTTTATGAATCAGTAAACTATTTTTACCGCGCCAGCCAAGCCCAGCTTTTTCGGCGATCTGCCTTTCAAGCACGGGCGCTGAGTCGACGAATGGACGAAAACCATATTGGCCAACTTCTTGCTCAATACGTTGGCCCAGTTTTTTTAGTCGGTTGCGCAAAACCTTGTGATAATCGCGTCCAAGTGCGTAGCGACTGATATAAGCGGTTGTGCTATTTTTTAAGGCGCGAGCAAAGCTGGCATCAGGTGGGAGATAGTTCATTTTTACTGAGACAATACTTTTTGTGCCAGGCACTAATTCTGCTGGTCGAGCACGTTTCATACCATGTGCCGCCATATACTCCATCTCTCCGTGATACCCTAAATCCAGCCAGCGTTGGAGTTGCTGTTCATGTTCACTGAGGTCAATATCGGTGATCCCAACTTCAGCAAAGCCTAATTCTTTGCCCCAACACTTAATTTTTTCGGCAAGTTCAGTATAGTTAATAGTAGATATGGCTTTATTCACGGAATGTCTATTTTGCAAGGTCAATACACTCATAATTTACCACAAATTGCTTATTGCGCCCAAGAAGTAAAGCTGCATGAGGAACAGGCAGCGCTCAACTCTGGTACGACATTAAGCGAATTGATGCAGCGAGCGGGTCACGCGTTATTTGAATTAGTACGCAATAGGGCCGTCAAAAATATTTTAATTTTTACAGGCAAGGGCAATAATGCCGGTGACGGTTTTATGCTTGCAAAGCGATGTTTACATGCGCAAATTCATGTCACAGTGTGTGCGCTATTTGAACCGTCTTTGCTCAAAGGAGACGCCGCAGAAGCTTATCAGCTGTTTTGTCGCAGTGGTGGTCGTGTGGTGTCGCTGCGTTCGTGCATTGATCACAGCTATGATGCCATTGTTGATGCGGTATTTGGCACTGGATTTCGAGGAGCTTTACCTGAACCGGTTAAAGAAGCATTCAACTACTTTAAATCTAGTAAAGCTTGGAAGTTAGCGGTTGACATCCCAAGCGGGGTGAATGGCACAACGGCAGAGGTATCACCAGATAGCTTTCAAGCAGATACAACGTTGACATTTATTGCGCTCAAGCAAGGCATGTTGACTGGCAATGCACCGAACCTGTGTGGTGAGTTATTGTTAGCTGACTTAGGCATTGCGGATGCATTTGCTGAACTATCTCATACTAATTGTTGTTACCCTGGTGGCAAATACTTACGCTCTTTACGTCCTGTTCGAGCGGCTGACAGTTATAAAAACCAATGTGGCCATGTATTACTTGTGGGTGGCGGAAAAGGCATGGCAGGGGCTATTCGACTAGCGGCAGAAGCTTGCTTAAGAACAGGGGCTGGGTTGGTAAGTGTGGCGACGCACCCTGAAAATCAATCTGCTGTTTTACATGGCCGCTATGAGTTAATGGTGCATGGTGTTGCAGTCGCAGCGGAATTAGAAGCCCTACTTAATAAAGCAGATGTCGTAGTAATTGGCCCAGGGCTTGGTCAAGATGCATGGGCGAAAAAAATGTATGCTGCGGTTAAAAAATATCAAGGGTTAGTTGTCTGTGATGCGGATGGACTCAACTTACTTGCTCAGTCCCATCTGCCATGGCATCGCGCAATATTAACGCCTCACTTTGGTGAAGCAAAACGCCTGTTGGGAAATTCAACCTTTAATACTTCTAAACGGTTCGAGATGGCTGAGCAACTTAGTGCAGAGTATGCGGCTTGTATCGTTTTAAAAGGTCCGGGAAGTTTAATCGTTGATGGAAAGAGAATAAATATTAACCGCTCAGGATGCTCAGCTATGGCTAGTGCTGGGATGGGAGATGTATTATCTGGTATAATCGCTGGTTTATTAGCACAGGGCTTAAGCCGATTTGAAGCGGCGACGCTTGGTGTGTATATTCATGGCCTTGCAGCTGAGCAGGCAGCTCGAGATGGGCAGCTCGGTACGTTAGCAAGTGATTTATTTGTCCATATTAGAGGTATTATGGGATGAGCCAAAACAGTACTTTAACGCTTTCTTTGGCCAATGAAGAAGCGACTGTCGAGTTAGGTAAAAAGCTTGCATCTTCAATTGTTGAAGGTGCAGTGTTTTATATGCATGGTGATTTAGGTGCTGGTAAAACAACCACGACTCGAGGAATTGTGCAGGGGCTTGGGCATACGGGCAATGTAAAAAGTCCAACCTATACACTCGTAGAGCCCTACGAATTGCCTGAAAAGTCAGTTTATCATTTTGATTTATACCGCTTAGGCGACCCTGAGGAACTTGAGTTCATGGGGATCCGTGATTACTTTGCTGCTGATGCGGTATGTATTGTTGAGTGGCCAGAAAAAGGTCAAGGTTTTATTCCTGAGCCAGATATTGATATTTATCTTGCTTATGATGGTGATGCGAGAAAGGTGACTTTAAAAGCGCATAATGAACGTGGGCTGCAGGTATTACTGACTATTGGTAGTTATGCGTAGTGTTATCATTAAATATAGCTATTTAGTTACAATGTTTGTGCTGCTGATGTTTGCAGCACAGGCATTTGCAAAAAACACCATAAAAAATGTGCGAATTAGCCCATCGGCTGAAAGTACACGGGTGGTGTTTGATTTATCAAAAAAACCTGAGTTCAGCTACTTTGTATTGCAAAAGCCACTGCGTCTGGTGATTGACTTTGAGAATACAAAGCGACCTCCTACATTACCGGCAATCCCAAAGAAGCACCGTATTATTAAAAAGATGCGTTATAGCTCACCAAAAAAGCGTAGTAGTACACGGGTTGTATTTGAATTAAGTCGCCCAACAAAGCCCGTCATTTTTCCCTTGGCCCCCACAGGTAAGAGTTCTGATAGATTAGTTGTTGATCTATATGGACAAAAAAAGCCGCCAGTAACTAAAACCGCGAGTACAAAACGAAGTAGTAAGCGCGATAGAGATATCATTATCGCCATTGATGCAGGCCACGGCGGGCAAGACCCGGGCTCTATTGGCCCAACAGGCACGTATGAAAAGCATATTACGCTACAAATAGCCAAGCGACTGGAAAGGTTAATTAACAAACAGCCGGGAATGAAGGCGCAATTGACTCGCTCAGGGGATTACTTTTTAAAACTCAATACACGCACAGCGAAAGCGCGAAAGAAGCGTGCAGACTTCTTTGTTTCAATTCATGCGGATGCATTTTCTAGCCCTCGTCCAAGAGGTGCCTCTGTGTGGACCTTGTCATTGCGTCGTGCCAATTCAGAAATTGGTAAGTGGCTTGAGAATAGAGAAAAGCAATCTCAATTATTGGGTGGTGCTGCTGGGGTGATAAAAGACACCGCAAATGAAAAGTATCTGGCTAAAACGTTGCTCGATATGTCTATGGATCACTCCATGACAACCGGGTTTCAGGTCGCTGAAAAAGTGGTGGACGAGTTACAGAAAGTCACCAAGTTACATAAAAAGCGGCCGCAAGCTGCAAACTTTGGGGTGCTAAAATCACCTGATATCCCTTCTATTTTGGTGGAAACAGGGTTTATTTCGAATCCTCAAGAAGAAAAGCAATTAAAAACGGCTTATCATCAACAGCGATTGGCCAACGCCGTATTTACGGCCATCAAGCGCTACTATCAGAAGAATCCGCCCGATGACTCTTTATTTGCTCGATTGAAAGAGAAAAAGCCTTTAAAGCATAAAGTGAAACGAGGGGAGTCATTGAGCGTTGTTGCGGCGAGATATGGCACCACAGTATCAGCACTAAAGCGTGCTAATCGGTTGAAAAATAACGTATTACATATTGGTCAAGTGCTGACTATTCCCAGGGCGTAAAACATGGCTATTGAGATTTTACCAGCGAGGCTGGCTAACCAAATTGCAGCAGGTGAAGTAGTTGAGCGTCCTGCATCCGTAGTTAAAGAGCTAGTAGAAAATAGCATTGATGCAGGCGCCACCCGCATCCAAGTTGAAATAGAGCGAGGCGGTCATAAGCTCATTCGGATTCGAGACAATGGCTCTGGAATTTACAAAGACGAATTGGCGCTGGCATTATCTCGACATGCAACTAGCAAGCTCAAAAATTTAGACGATCTTGAAGCGATTGCTTCTTTGGGCTTTAGAGGTGAGGCACTTGCGTCGATTAGTTCCGTATCAAGACTTACATTGAGCTCTAAACCTGAATCTCAAGATACAGCATGGCAAGCGTGTGCGGAAGGGCGGGATATGGCTGTGCAAGTTCAACCGACAGCGCATCCAAACGGCACCACTATTGAAGTCAAAGATTTATTTTTTAATACACCGGCTCGTCGGAAGTTTCTGCGTACGGAAAAAACAGAGTTTAGCCATATTGATGAATTGGTTAAAAGAATCGCGTTGAGCCGTTTTGACGTGGCGATTACGCTAACACATAACCAAAAGGTGGTGCGTCAATATCGGGCGAAACAAGATCCGCGAAGTATCGAAAGGGTCGCGCAAGTTGCTGGGAGAGTATTTCAGCGTGAAGCGAGCTTTATTGAATCCGGTTATGAAGGGTTAGAGCTATATGGGTGGGTATTGCCCCTTGGTAGTAATACGCAGCCACAATACACGTATGTGAATGGTCGCATGATGCGAGATAAGCTGATTCTGCACGCGATCAGACAAGCTTTTGAAGAGGCGACGGGCAGTCCCGAGACACCTGGTTTTGTCATTTATCTCGAATTAGACCCAAGACAGGTTGACGTGAATGTTCATCCAGCCAAACATGAGGTGAGATTCCACCAAGCTCGGTTAGTACATGATTTTATTGTTCAAGCTGTAAAGCAAGTTGTAGAACCCAGATCTTCAGCCTTGCCTTATACCCATATCGATGACGATGTAGCACCTGAGCCCAGTCTTGCGCTCAATGAGCCAAACATTGCAACGCATCAAGAAGAGCAACATCAATCCTACCGGACACCGCTGCAACAAGAAACATCAGCAACACCTATTCCTAATATTTCAATGCCAAGCTCAAGTGTGGCTAACTTTGAGAGCAGTGGGCGGCAAATGAACGGCACTAGTCGTTCAAATTATCATGCGCCGCGCAGTGATTTGGGTTCATCTTCTGGTCAGACGAAACAAGTTAATGTAAATCAGCTTTATCAAGCTTTCACAACTGAGGCTGACAATCGTCCTGTTAAGAACGTAGAGTCGACTTACAATACTCAAGCCTCAAAAGGCGATACAGAACAGATCATTACACAGACGCACTGGATGGCATTACCGGAAGGGGCTGTGTTACTACAAGATGAAAACACGCTATTGGTTGGTCATACTCGTGAAGGGCTCTTGTCGTTATGGTTGGAGCAAATTGAAACGGATGGCACATTATTAGGTAAAGCTTTGCTGTTGCCCGTGAGAGTGAGTCAAGATAAGCAAGAAGCGCAAAGCTTCGAAAAAGTGAACTCTTGGTTGACGTTATTAGGCTTTGATCTGAGCTTTCAAGGCACGCATGTGATGGTGAAAAAGTTACCTGTGAGCTTATATAGCTTGGATGTCGGCCAATGTATTTCCCTGCTTGTTGAAACATGTGTTGAGCATCAGAGCGCGTTAGATAATTTAGACTTTTGGGTTGAATGGCTGTTTAAAAATACACCACAAGGTTATTTTGCATCGCAGCATTTTCTGAAAGTACGTGAAAAAATGCTAAAAAAACCAAAAAGCAGAGCAGCAATTATGGCAAAAGCCGTTAAAATAGAGCCAAAATATATTTTAGATTTATTACCAAAAGGGTATTAGTTTGCAGAATAAACCCGTTATTACGCTGATGGGACCAACCGCAGCAGGAAAAACTGCACTGGCCATTGAGCTATGTAAGCATTTAGATACTGAGATTATCAGTGTTGACTCTGCGCTAGTATACAAGGGTATGGATGTTGGTACCGCGAAGCCTGACGCAGACGAGCTCGCTCAAGCACCTCATCACTTGATAGATTTGATTGACCCTCGAGAGAGTTATTCAGTTGCAGACTTCCGCCGCGATGCGATTGCGCTGATAGATAAACTTCATGCACAAGGCAAGGTGCCCGTTTTGGTCGGAGGCACCATGATGTATTTCAAAGGACTCATAGAAGGACTATCTCCTTTACCTGAGGCATCTGAAGTTGTTCGAGCAAAGCTTGAGCAAGAAGCGTCAGAAAAGGGCTGGCCAGCTTTGCACGAGGAGCTTGCGCAAATAGACCCAGAAGCTGCTGCGAAAATTTCTGAAAATGATTCGCAGCGAATTAATCGTGCGCTTGAAGTGTACCGTATAACAGGCAAGCCCATGTCGTTATTGCAAAAGCAAAAACAACCTGAGCTGCCTTATACTTTTTATCAGTTTGCCATTGCACCAAATGATCGTAAAATATTGCATGAGCGAATTGAGGAAAGATTTAAAATAATGCTTGATCAAGGGTTTAAAAACGAAGTTTTGACCCTATATAATCGAGATGATTTGCATCCAGATTTGCCTTCTATACGTTGTGTTGGATATCGGCAAATGTGGGAACATTTAAGCGGTGAATGCGATTACGATGAAATGGTTTTCAGAGGTATAGCCGCTACCAGACAACTTGCAAAGCGACAGTTGACCTGGCTTCGTAGTTGGCCAAATGTAACTTGGCTAGAGACCGGAGAGCAAGAAAACTTGCAACGAATTTTAAGTTCGCTAAGCTAATAGTAGTTGAACCAATAATTTGTTTTAATTTATTCAACTAACTCAACATAATAACACCTAGAACGAAGGATAAGAAAATGGCAAAAGGCCAATCGTTACAAGACCCGTTTTTGAATGTCTTGCGTCGTGAGCGCATTCCAGTTTCAATTTTTTTAGTTAACGGCATCAAATTACAAGGCAAAATCCAGTCTTTTGACCAATTTGTGATTTTACTTGAAAATACCGTAAACCAAATGGTTTACAAACATGCTATCTCAACGGTTGTTCCTGCTAGAGCTGTCAATTTCCAGAATACACAAGGAAATGAAGGCGCAGAACAAAACGAAGATGGAAATTTTTAATAGATATTAGGAGCATATTGCTTGTTTGACCGTTATGAAGCCGGCGAACAGGCAGTCTTAGTGCACATAGAGTTTCCTAACGAAGGAGATCGAGAAGATCTGCAAGAATTGGAAATGCTAGTATCTTCTGCTGGTGTTAGTAGCGTGGCGGTTGTGCAAGGCAGCCGTCAAGCACCGCATCCCAAGCTATTTGTAGGCACGGGTAAAGCAGAAGAAATTGCCGAGATTGTCAGAACTTATAAAGCAGACGTCATTATATTTAATCACCAACTCAGTCCTTCTCAAGAGCGAAATTTAGAACATGTTTGTCGCTGTCGTGTGCTTGATAGAACGACTCTTATCCTAGATATTTTCGCACAGCGTGCGCGAACACACGAGGGTAAGTTGCAGGTTGAGTTAGCTCAGCTAAGGCATATTTCAACACGCCTGATCAGAGGGTGGACGCACTTAGAGAGGCAAAAGGGTGGCATTGGCTTACGAGGCCCTGGTGAAACACAGTTAGAAACGGACCGTCGACTACTTAGAGAACGTATTAAGAGTATTCGAAAAAGGCTTGATAAAGTAGCCGTGGTTCGAGAGCAGGGGCGCAGAGCAAGAAGCCGAAATGAAATTCCGACCGTATCACTGGTTGGCTATACGAATGCAGGCAAGTCCACGCTGTTCAATCGAATTACTAACTCTGACGTATACGCTGCTGACCAGCTATTTGCGACGCTTGACCCTACGCTGCGTAAGCTAGACATAGAGGATGTTGGGCCAGTAATTTTAGCTGATACTGTTGGTTTTATTAGACATCTACCTCACGATCTCGTTGCAGCGTTTAAAGCAACATTAACAGAGACGCGTGAAGCAGATTTACAACTCCATGTTGTTGATGTTGCTGACCAAAGAAGAAAAGAGAACATTGAACAGGTACAATCGGTTTTAGAAGAAATTGAAGCCGATGAGATCCCTCAGCTATTGGTCTATAACAAAATAGATTTAGTGGAAGAGATCCAACCAAAGATCGATAGAGATGAAAATGGCGTACCAATTAGAGTGTGGCTATCAGCGCAAGCTAATACAGGTATTGAGTTACTGTCACAGGCAATCTCTGAATTGCTTGCAAAAAAGATGTTTTGCAATCAGCTTGTTGTCCCTCCTGCTTTTGGGAAATTACGCGGGGCACTATTCAATCTGAATGCGGTTTGTGATGAGAGTTATGACGAGTTAGGTAACTGGCTGCTTAATGTGAGACTGCCTCAAGCTGATTGGGAGCGGTTGAAAAAAGAGCAAGGGCCGGAAATAGAGCAGTTTATTGCTTAAAGTTGAAAAAATTACTAATTCAGCCTAATTCGCTATAAGAATGCGGCAAATTTTGTTAGATTTAATTTAATTCATTTTATAACAATGGAGTATAGCTATGGCCTGGAACGAACCGGGTAATAATGGCAATGATAACGACCCGTGGAAAAATCGCGGTGGGAGAGATCAAGGGCCACCAGATCTGGACGAGGTATTCCGCAAGTTTAACAACAAATTCGGCGGAATATTTGGCGGTAAGCCAGGAAATAATAAAAACGGCATTGGTGGTGCAGGGATCACCTTCATCTTCATCATTGCTTTAATTGTATGGGCACTAAGCGGTATCTACACCGTGAAAGAAGCCGAACGAGGCATCGTACTTCAGT
Source organism: Pseudoalteromonas luteoviolacea H33-S (assembly GCF_001625695.1). Classification (GTDB taxonomy): domain Bacteria; phylum Pseudomonadota; class Gammaproteobacteria; order Enterobacterales; family Alteromonadaceae; genus Pseudoalteromonas; species Pseudoalteromonas luteoviolacea_B. Next base: position 37,874 of record NZ_AUXY01000035.1, on the reverse strand, counting down.
TCGGTCAATTTGACCGCATCGCTGAGCCAGGTTTACGTTGGAAAATGACCTTCATTGAACGTGTTATTCCAATTGACATCGAGGCTGTACGTTCTTTGTCAGCATCAGGCTTTATGCTAACTGAAGATGAAAACGTCGTTAGTGTTGAGTTTGAAGTTCAGTACCGTGTAGTTGACCCGACTTTGTATCGCTTCAGCGTTACAGATGCCGATCACAGTTTACAACAAGCGCTAGATAGTGCACTACGTTATGTTGTAGGTCACTCTCGCATGGACCAAGTACTGACAACAGGTCGTGAACTTGTTCGTCAACGTACATGGGACGAGCTAAACGAGATTATTGAGCCATATAATCTTGGTCTAATTGTCACAGACGTTAACTTTAAAGACTCTCGCCCACCTGCAGAAGTTAAAGATGCATTTGATGATGCAATTGCTGCACAAGAAGATGAGCAACGTTTCATCCGAGAAGCAGAGGCTTATGCAAGAGAGATTGAGCCAAGAGCACGTGGTCGAGTGACGCGTATGACTCAAGAGGCTGAAGGTTATAAAGAGCGTATTATACTGGAAGCGCAAGGTGAAGTAGCTCGTTTTGAAAAGCTACTACCTGAATATGCAGCAGCAAAGCAAGTAACTCGTGAGCGTTTGTATATCGAAACGATGGAAGAAATCTTAGGCCGTAGTTCTAAGGTGATTGTTGATGTGAAAGGCGGCAATAACATGATGTACTTGCCACTTGATAAGATCATGCAGCAGTCTCAATCGTCTTCACCTGTTACCCTGCCAAGTCGAAATGACATTAACCAGTTACGTCAAACGCTGGGTCAGTCTCAAAATAGCAGTGTGAATAGTAGCAGTGATAGATTTTCACAAGATCGCTTTAACAGCGGGAGATAATTGATGAGAAATTTTGGTTTTATCTTTTTGATACTTCTCGCCCTGTTAGGGTTCTCTTCAGTCTTTGTCGTGACTGAAGGTCAAAGAGCGATTGTATTATTATTCAGTAAGGTTCAAAAAGACAGCTCAGATAACGCGGTTGTGTATGAACCAGGCTTACACCTTAAAGTGCCTTTCTTTAGCCAAGTTCGTCACTTAGATGCGCGTATTCAAACGCTCGATGGCGCGCCTGACCGCTTTGTAACAAGCGAGAAAAAAGACCTTATCGTCGACTCTTATGTAAAGTGGCGCGTAAGTGACTTCTCTAACTATTACTTGCGTGCGCGTGGTGATAAGCAATATGCAGAAACACTACTTAAGCAGAAAGTGAACAACGGTCTAAGAACAAACTTTGGTTCTCGTACCATTAAAGAGATTGTATCTGGTGAACGTAGTGAGCTGATGGCAGAAGCGCTTGTTCAAGCATCTGAGAGTGCACAAGAGCTTGGTATTGAAGTACTGGATGTACGTGTGAAGCAGATTAACTTACCTAATGAAGTAAGTAATTCTATCTTCCAGCGTATGCGTGCTGAGCGTACTGCTGTTGCAAAAGAGCACCGCTCTGAAGGTCAAGAGAAAGCGGAAACAATTCGTGCAGAGGTTGATAGACGCGTAACGGTTATGTTGGCAGATGCTGAGCGTAATGCGCGTACTGTACGAGGTGAAGGGGATGCTGAAGCTGCAAACATCTATGCGCAAGCTTACAACAAGGACCCTGAGTTTTTCGGTTTTATCCGCTCATTAGAGGCATATAAGAAAACTTTCACAAGCAAGAGCGATGTGATGGTACTTTCGCCTGATAGTGAGTTTTTTGACTACATGAAGCAAAAGGACAGTAAGTAACCTTTGTGCTTGTAATGTCATTTAACTGAAATAAAAAGCCCGCGTTATGTCGGGCTTTTTTGTATTTATTTCAAACAGTTTTATCTAATATCAAATTGACTGAAGAAAAATCATTCGAAACAGGGTGATTTCCACCTGCCTTTTCTGGTAAAATCTGCGCCTAATTTTTTCTAAGTGATATTGCAATGGGTAAAAACGTCGTTGTATTAGGCACCCAATGGGGTGACGAAGGTAAAGGTAAGGTTGTTGACTTACTTACGGATAAGGCTTCTTTAGTTGTACGCTATCAAGGTGGACACAACGCAGGCCATACTTTGGTAATTAATGGTGAGAAAACTGTATTACACCTAATTCCATCAGGTATTTTACGTGACAACGTAAAGTGTGTGATTGGTAACGGCGTAGTACTTGCTCCTGATGCGTTAATGAGAGAAGTTAACATGCTTGAAGAACGTGGCGTACCAGTGCGTGACCGTCTTCTTATCAGTGAAGCATGTCCTCTGATTCTTCCTTACCATGTTGCGCTAGACCAAGCGCGTGAACTTGCACGTGGCAACAAAGCAATTGGTACAACTGGTCGTGGTATCGGTCCAGCTTACGAAGATAAAGTTGCGCGTCGTGGCCTTCGTGTTGGCGACCTATTCAACCCTGAGCAATTCGCTGCAAAGCTTAAAGAAGTGATTGAGTACCACAACTTCTCACTAGAGCATTATTACAAAGTTGAGCCAGTTGACTTCCAGAAGACATATGATGATGCGATGGAAATTGCAGAGATCCTTAAGTCAATGGTTGTTGATGTAACTGAGCTGCTTGACCAGACTCGTGAAAAAGGTGACAACATCTTATTCGAAGGTGCACAAGGTACATTGCTTGATATCGACCACGGTACATACCCGTATGTTACATCTTCGAACACAACGGCAGGTGGTGTAGCAACAGGTGCTGGTTTTGGTCCACTAAACCTAGACTATGTACTTGGTATTGTTAAAGCTTACACAACACGTGTAGGTTCAGGTCCTTTCCCTACAGAGCTTTACGATGGTCTAGATAAGCAAGATCCAGTTGGTAAGCACTTAGGTGAAAAAGGTCACGAGTTTGGTGCAACGACAGGTCGTTTGCGTCGTACTGGTTGGTTTGATGCAGTTGCTATGCGTCGTGCAGTCCAAATCAACAGCATCACAGGCTTCTGTTTAACAAAGCTAGATGTACTTGATGGCATTGAGACGATTAAGATCTGTACTGGTTACCAGCTTGAAGATGGTACGGTTACTAACGTAACGCCATTAGCTGCTGAAGGTTACGAGAAGGTAACACCAGTATACGAAGAGATGCCAGGTTGGAGCGAAAATACGTTCGGTGCAACTTCTGTTGAGCAGCTTCCTGAAGCTGCAATCAATTACATCAAACGCTTAGAAGAAATTACGGGTGTACCAATTGATATCATTTCAACAGGTCCAGACCGTGTAGAGACTATGATTGTTCGCAACCCATTTGGTGAATAATTAAAGTTAAAAAAAAGCTGCTACGGCAGCTTTTTTTATGCCTGAAATAAGCTTCCCATGATAATTTGGTACGCTTTTTGTATTCATATTTTTAGACTCATATTAAATGCTAAAAGTTATGATTAAAACACTTCGACTCCCTTTATTACTGCTCGGTTTTAGTTTCGCTGGACACGCTTTGGCCAATGAACAAATTGAAGCTGTTCCTTTGTATACGCAAGATGAATTGATCACTTTAATCAACAATAACCAACATCTACAGCGAGTAAAAGCAGATGATTGCCAATTGGTACAAGATATTGAAGCCCGAGCAGAAATAATGGGTTTGCCTTCGTATCAATTTTTGTATGGTGATATGTTAGCGTACGCTGTGTGTGTTGAGCGTGACGTGGAGCTTGGGTTATATTACATGCGCCAAGCTGCTCAGCAAGGCTTAGCGGCAGCACTGGAGCAATTAGGGCGCTATTATGATGTAGGTCAACTTGTACAAGCAGACAAAGCCATGGCCATAGTTTATTTACGTGAAGCTGCTGCACTTGGTAACTTAAAGGCGCAGTTACGTTTGGTGGGGTTATTTAATCAAGGGTTTGGCAGCCCGAGAGATTATGAAGATGCTTATCGTTGGCTATTCCACGCGGTTGTTGCTGATAAATCAATACATAAGCAAATTGAAATGGCACTGGCAAAATTGGCAAAAAAAATGCCCGAGAGTGTGATTAAACGGGCAAGAATGCTTAATTAGTTTATCGGTTTAGCTATTGAGCTTTTCTCCAATAGAAGCTTCTTTATTTACTGAGTCCTTTAAAATTGACATTTTTGGCGGCTGCAAAGCCAAAATTCTGTCACCTTGCTCTGGTTGTTTTTTATCTTCAGACGTAAAAGGTCTAATTGACAGTGGATCATCTTCTTTTTTCTGCTCAGAAATAATAAATAGTGGGATTGCCTCTTTATTCACTTCTAAATATTGCTCCCAGCTAAACTCCTCAGACAATCGAGTTGCACTTACCTTGCCGCCTTTTGCCATTAGGCTACTAAGCTTGGCGTAGTTGCCTGTATCACCAAATAATATTTGACGAGATAAAAATGTCGCGCTGTCTTTATTGGCTTTTGCATGGTTAGTCGAAGACTTTAATGAGTAAACGCTTTGCTCATCTAGCAGATGCGAAAAGTATTGTACGCCGAGTGCGTTATGGTGCCTATTAGGCGACAGTGCCAATACAGAGTGAAGGCTGGTAAGCGGCAGGTAGCGCTCTGCATGCTCTGATTGAGGGTTACCATAGTAGCAAGGTAATCCGTCCATTCTTGCCATCTTGCAGTTTTCCCAAGCGGGATCTGATAAGTAGACATCAATACTTTGCTCTTTTAGCCCGCATGCTATGGCTCTAGCTACGTGATTAGCGCCTATGATGAGTAAAGTATTCGGACTGGGTTGCCTAACACCGAGTAAACGAGCTAATGGTGTGGCAGTGAGACTCTGTAAGATCACCGTGACTATGATGACAGTAAAAATCAAAGGTACTATTTTTGCCGCATCAGGATGACCAGATTGTGCCATGCTCAGAGCAAAGACTGAGCCAACTGCAGCAGCCACGATACCGCGAGGTGCAATCCAGGCAAGCATGAGTCTAGATTTAAAAGGAATATCACTGTTAAACGTTGATACGGCAATGCTCAGTGGCCTTGCGACAAATAATACGACGGCAAGAAACCAAAAGATGCCGCTGTCTAACATCATGAGTTCCTCAAGTTTTAATCGCGCTGCAAGTAAAATGAATAGACTAGAGATTAAGATCATGGATAAGTCTTCTTTAAATTCAAGCACAGCGTCAATTTCCAAATCATCTTGATTAGCAAGCCATATCCCAAAAATAGTGACTGCGAGTAACCCTGACTCATGGCTTAAGTGATTTGATAACGTAAAGCTCATAAGCACTAACGCCAATATGCCAAATTTATGTAGCTCAAATGGCAACCACTCTTTGCGAATGATCAAGCTAGTAAACCAGCCAGAAATAATGCCTACGCTGAGCCCGACACCGAGCGTAGAAAACAAAGCCATTAAGGTGTGACTAAACACCCCGTCTTTCCCAACCAAGCTGACAGCTTCGAACACTAAAACAGCGAATAATGCGCCAATAGGGTCAATGACTATCCCTTCCCAACGTAAGATTCTATCAATATCCTTGGTTGGACGCATTGCATTGAGCATTGGAGCAATGACTGTCGGACCAGTAACGACCAAAACTGCGCCAAGTACTGCAGCCACAGGCCAATCAAGCTCTAACACATAGATGGCACAGGCCGTAATGATGATAAATGTGGTCAGCATGCCGATTGAGCATAAGTTTCTAACCACCTTGCCAATGCCTTTTAGCTCCCTAAAATGAAGTGTTAATGAGCCTTCAAAAAGAATAATGGCGACAGACAAGGAAACGACGGGAAAGAGTAAGTCCCCAAGTAATTGGTCAGGATCTAACACCCCGGATACCGGGCCAAGTAATAAACCGGTTAATAATAAAAACAAGATTGCGGGTACTTTAGCAACCCATGCTAGCCATTGGGCAAATACAGAAAATATGGCAATCGCGGCAATATAAATAGCCGACATAAACTCTCCAGCCTAGTTAGCTCATTGAATATTAGTATAGTGTTAGCTCGGTTATATCATAGTAAATAAGTCAAAAAAGAGAATAAGTTATTAAAATTTCGCTATTTTTATCATTCCTCATGTCATTAATAGAAGGTCGACTTGGTCTAAGAAGTGGATGTGATTTAAACAATATTCACTTTACCCGAAGCTTTGAACATGCGTATTATCAATGAGAGTGTAATGGCTTATAAAGCCCTGCATTTAAGTACTAGGAATGAGAGAAAAGAGAATGACGTTAATCACAAATTTAGCAAAAAATGCTGCTATTGCTGCGAAAAAGCTCGCTATATTGGATACTGAGCAGAAAAATACCATATTGAATGCGATGGCTGCGGCTATTCGAGCAAGTAAATGCGAAATTCAACAAGCTAATGAATTAGACCTACAAGCGGCTAATGAAAATAACTTGTCTGCGGCAATGATAGATCGCCTCACTTTAACCCCTACACGTATTGAAGATATGGCATCAGGGCTGGAGGATGTCGCGCAGTTACCAGATCCTGTAGGAGAAAAGCGAATACTAGGTAAACAAGCAAGTGGCATAGAAGTGCAAAAAATGCGTGTACCACTTGGGGTTATTTGCATGATTTACGAAGCAAGACCGAATGTAACCGCGGATGCGGGCGCATTGTGTTTCAAATCTGGTAATGGGGTAATATTGCGAGGTGGCAAAGAAGCGTTGAACAGCTCGTTGGCCATTGCTAACACACTGCACAACGTACTGAAAGAGTATGACTTGCCAGCTGAATTAATCACGGTTGTGCCAGACCCAGATAGGGCTTTGCTGCTTGAACTGATGCAGCAAAAAGACGATATCGATTTGGTGATACCGCGCGGTGGTGAAGGGCTGATTGAATTTGTGACTAAACATAGCGCTATTCCGGTGATCCAACATTTCAAAGGCGTGTGTCACCTATACGTTGATAAGGATGCTGATCTCGACATGGCGATTGCGCTGTTACTGAATGGTAAAACACAAAGAACAGGCGTATGTAACGCGTTAGAGGGCTTGTTAGTTCATCAATCTATTGCGCCAATCCTTTTACCAAAAGTGCGTGAAGTATTAAGTCAGGCAGGGGTTCAGGTGCATGCTTGCCAGTCTTCGGCTGCTTATTTTAGCTGTGCAAATATCTTATCAGACGATCAATTTGGTCAAGAATATCTAGGGCTTGAAATTGCGGTTCGCATTGTTGAGGATTTAGCTGGGGCGTTGGCGCATATTGACCAATTTGGTAGTCATCATACAGAAGTGATCTGCACAAGCTCAGCGCAAGCGGCTCAACAGTTTCAAGCGCAAGTTGATGCATCAGTGGTGATGGTCAACGCGTCTTCACGATTTAGTGACGGCGGTCAATTAGGTTTAGGTGCAGAAATTGGCATCGCAACAACTAAGTTACACGCTTATGGTCCAATGGGACTTGAGTCTTTAACAACAGAAAAATATTTAGTAAACGGATCTGGAAATATCAGAGAGTAGAAAAGTGGTGGAGCTAAGCAGGATCGAACTGCTGACCTCCTGCGTGCAAGGCAGGCGCTCTCCCAGCTGAGCTATAGCCCCACTTTATTTGGGAATATCTAAAAGAAAAATTGGTGGAGCTAAGCAGGATCGAACTGCTGACCTCCTGCGTGCAAGGCAGGCGCTCTCCCAGCTGAGCTATAGCCCCAACATGTCTTTTGGACGAGGCGAAATTTAAAGGCTTTTGCACCTCGCGTCAAGTTTTTTTCTTAAAAAACTCAAAAATACGACTAGCTTTGGTACACTGGGGCAAAATTATGGATAGGAAAATTATGAGTCGTCTATTTTTGTTGCTCTTGTCAACCCTTTTGGTAGCTTGCAGCTCTGTACCAAAGCCAGCCTTCGAAGTTGAAAAGCAAACTTTGCATAAGCGTAAAAATGAAAACGGGCAGTCGGAATTTGCTTTCGTCGTTACGGTAAAACGCACTCCGCAGATGGAATTAGCTAAAAACAAACCAATTACAAAAAAACAGCTAGAAAAATTCTCAGAGTTTAAACGGGTTGAGGAATCACCGGAGTTAAAATTAGCTTTAGAAGATAAAGCGGTCAGCCTATTACAGCAAGCACTAAAAGACGAAGCCTATTGTCAGGCAGGTTACAATATTGACAATGTGTACTGGCGTCAACGCAGTGTGCAATTGCGAGGGCGTTGCTTGTGAGTTTACCTAGCTCTGACTTACTTGCTGAGCAATTAGCACAGCTAGGCATTGACTATATAAGCTATCAACATGTGCCTTTGGATAATTGCACCATAGCAAATGAGATTGGTCTTGAAAGAGCAGGGGTAGGGTTAAAAAACCTATTTCTGAGAGATAATTATGGTAAACGTCATTTTTTGGTCATTACATTATCTGACAAACAATTAGATTTAAAAACACTGTCAAAACAACAAGGTGTATCTCGGTTAGGGTTTTGCTCTAGTGAGCGGTTAGAAAAATACTTAAAAGTGAAGCCCGGCTGTGTTTCCGCCTTGGCAACACTCAACGATGAGCATAAGCAGGTCGAATTATGGCTTGATAGGGAGTTAACACACGCTGAGCAATGGCAGTGCCACCCATTTGAAAATGACAAAACATGGGTACTAACGCTTGAAGATTTAAAAGTCTTTTGGCAAAACAGTGGTCACGAGCCTAGCTGGGTTACTTTGCCAGAACGGTAATTGAGCAATGTTAAATAGCCTCCGGTTATACAGACAAGCAACAAACTCAATAAAAAGACGTGCATGCCATAAAGTTGATAAATGAAGCCGGGTACAAAAGTGCCCAGTGCACCTCCACAGTAGTAAAATGATACATACGCACCATTAGTGACACCGGCATTGGCTGTACTGATTTCATTGGCCAAAGGCGCAGCGCTTGCATGTATCATGAACATACAGGCGCAAAACAATGTGAACATCGCGACAAATGTATCTAAATTACGCCACTGCATAATCAGTAAACTTGTTGAATATACAGCGAATAAGACGCTTAAAATCAGCCAATTGTTACGTGAGATCTTGGATAAAAAAGGCGTTAACATGGAGATAATTGCGCCAATTAAATAACCGCTGTAAACCCAAGCTATGGTAGATGGGTCCTTTATGTCATATTCATTACTTAAAATAAAAGGTAAGTAATTAAGTAAGGCTGAAAAACAAAAAAACATACAAAATACCGCGCTGTATAAGCGCAGTAGTTGAGTTGTTTTTAACGGCTTTAGATAGTCTTTTGGAGAGATAATTGGCTTGGCATCGTTTTGCTCTTTAGGTGTGGGGCGGATCATCAACGCGAGCACGATCAGTAACCCTGCATTGAACAGGTAAAAACTCTCAAATCCCCACCAGTTAGTAAAGTTTGCTGCTAATGCGCGCCCTGCATAACCACCAACTATGGTACTACCCACATACCATGTCATTTTTTCTCGAAGGTTTTGTCCCTGCCAAGTTTGGCCAATGTAGCTTGTCATAGATGTGAGTGCCGCCGGAAGCATTAAGCCTTCGATAAATCGCATGAATAAGAAGATTTCGAATTGCTGAGTGACGCTAATGACGAGGCAGCATACTGCTAGCGCAAGCATGGTGTATCGCAACATTGTTAACTTACATCGCCGAGTTAAAACCAGACCATAGAAAATAGGCGCTACAGCAAGTGGTAGCATGGTGACTGTCATTAATAGCCCTGCTTTGGCTGGACTGACTTGGTAGTGTTCGGCGAACATGGCCAATAACGGTTGTGGGGCATACAACACAAAAAATACAACGATTGAGCACGATAGCAAATGAAATATGGGCATGTTCTAGTTTCTTAATTTGAGTGCAATATTATTATCTACTTTTGACGACGCTTTTGCTCTAAAAAGAAGTAAAAACTTGTTATACATCATAAATTACTTCGATGAACTTGGTAGATTAGTGGGCAGAGGACAAGGGAAGGTGTTTGTTTCCTATATTTGTCAGGTTGTTTTACTGCGTCATGAGAGAAATTATTTAGAGATTTGCCCAGTTTGGTATTAAAATGGCGGCAAGTTTAGATTGATGGAGTGACATGATGGGTTCTCTACAGGATCAGCTGTTAAAAGCCGGTTTGACAACTGAGCACAAAATGAAAGTTGCTAAAACGGAAAAGCGCAAACAGCAAAAGAAGAAAAAGAAAAAAGGCGCAACGAGCGACCAAACGGATCTGCAAAAGCATATTGAGCAGACCAAGCTTGCACAGCAGCAAAAAGCAGAAGCGCTGAATAAAGCAAAACAAGATGACTTAAAAGAACGTGAGCAAGTTGCTCGTGTGAAGCAAATTCTTGAGCATCATAATCAAGAAGAAATTAGGGGCGACCGCACATTTAACTTCACTTTCGAAAATAAAGTAAAGGAATTAGATGTTAATGAGTCGACACAGCAAGCTTTATCCAAAGGCCGCTTGGCCATTTGTGTATTGGAAAGTCAGTTTTATGTACTGGAAGATGAGCCTGCGAGAAAAATTGCCGAAGTCGATGAAAAGTATATTGTTTTCCATGTAGAAGACACCAGTGATAAAAAGGACGATGATGATCCGTATGCGGATTTCGAAGTCCCTGATGACTTAGTCTGGTAGTTTATTTATCTCATTTTTCTTTATTGACTCGGTTCATTTTTTAAATCCGAATAAGTAATTGTGTAGAGCGGCTTTGGGTCTACTACACTGGTTAAATAACCGTCAAAAAAGAGAAATGATATGATGAAGATAAAGCAATTTGTGTTCGCATCGGTAACGACTGCAACTATATTGGCATCCGGCAATGTGGCAGCGGCAGATGGTAAGGCTTTGTACACTGCGAAAATGTGTCAAACGTGCCATGGGGCAGAAGGTAAGGCGCCTATTATGCCGCTATATCCAAAGGTCAATGGACAAAGCAAAGAGTACACGTTGGCGCAGATGAAAGACATTAAATCTGGTAAACGCACCAATGGGATGTCTGCTGCGATGAAGGCCATGGTGGCAAGTGTCTCTGATGCTGAACTTGAAGCAATTGCTGAGTATCTATCAACAGTCAAATAAGTGATTCAAATTTAGGATCAATATAAAAGCCACCTTTGGGTGGCTTTTTAGTACCGAATTAATTTACGCAGGATGACTCCTGTGTGTTGAACTATTTTTTTTTGTGATTTAGACTTCTAAACATCTAAAATCGCCATGTTGAGTATAAGGAGCCGTGATGTTCGAGTTACCCGAGTTAAAGCTAAAGGGAAAGGTAAGTGAAGAAGAGTGGAAACTACGTGTTGATCTTGCAGCTTGCTATCGCTTAGTAGAGCATTTCCGTTGGGGTGATTTAATTTATACTCATATGTCAGCCAGATTACCCGGGACAGATCAATACTTAGTCAATGCGTTTGGCTTAAGTTTTGATGAGGTCACTGCCTCTAATCTTGTAAAGGTAGACCTGCAAGGCAATATTCTTGATGATACACCGTTTGAAATAAATCCTGCGGGCTTCACAATTCACAGTGCAATTCACGAAGTTCGAGAGGATGCGCATTGTGTGATTCATTTGCACACCAAAGAGACGATAGCTGTGGCTAGTCTTGAAGGTGGACTGCAGCCATTGAGCCAGCACAGTATGTTCTCGTTGCCATCACTGTCTTATCATGGTTATGAGGGACTTGCTGTGAATGACGATGAAAGAGCTCGTTTGCAGTCGGATCTCGGTGATACTAATCACATGCTCCTAGTCAACCATGGTGGTTTAACAGTGGGACCAACAATTGGTGACGCTTTCATGCGCTTTTTTGATTTACAACGTGCGTGTGAAATTCAAGTCGCAATTATGTCGACTGGTCAGCCAGCTATACAAGTACCACAACCAATTCAAGATAATATATACAAACAAGCTAAAGTCGTGCACAGCGGCAGTACCGGTGGTCAAGTTGCTTGGCCAGCAATGCTGAGAAAAGCATATCGCTTAGATCCGGGCTTTGCTCAATAGGAGTCATAATGAAAGTAAATCGCGTCGAAGTATTTGATATACATTGTCCAGACAGACCAGCTTGGACACCTGTCTTTGTGAGAGTCCACACAGATGAAGGGATCTCAGGAGTGGGTGAAGCTGGACTTGCTTACGACTTAGGTCATAGTGCTGCTGCAAGTATGATTAAAGAGATGGCAGAAGCATTCTTGATTGGCCATGACCCATTTCAAACTGAGCTTTTGTGGTCTCGTATGTTGAGAGAGAGCTTTTGGGGACTGGGTGGCGGACCTGTGGTGTATGCAGCGATGAGTGCGATTGACACTGCGCTTTGGGATATCAAAGGTAAGGCGTTAAAGCTACCGGTTTATCAGCTGCTAGGTGGTAAAGTAAACCCAGAGCTACGCACTTACGCATCACAGCTACAGTTTGACTGGGATGATGAATTCAAAGCACTTGTACAGCCACATGAGTATGCTGAAGCGGCACACAAAGCATTGGCTGAAGGCTATGACGCGGTGAAAGTTGACCCTATCATGTATGATAAAGATGGCAATACATATTACGATCGTACTAAGTTGATTTCTCGTGGTGAAATGAAACTTTATCGTTCACGTATGAAAGCCATTCGCGAAGCGGTTGGCGATGAAGTGGACATTATTTTTGAATGTCACAGTTTGCCAGGTGCAACATCGGCAATTCAAATTGCAGAAATTGCAGAAGAGTTTGACTGCATGTACTACGAAGAGCCAGTGAACTACTTAAACCACTCACTACACGCTAAAGTTGCTAATAAAACGGCTGTACCAATTGCCGGCGGCGAGCGTTTGTATAATCGCTGGGATGTAAGGCCTTACTTTGAAGATCAAAGTATTGATGTATTACAACCTGATATTGGTTTATGTGGTGGTTTTACTGAAACGAAGAAAGTATGTGACTATGCAGATATTTTTGATATCCGCATTCAAGCGCACGTATGTGGTGGCCCAGTTGCAACCGCAGCTTCATTGCATCTAGAAACGGCCATTCCTAACTTCTTAATCCATGAACACCATACTTATGCGATTAAAAAGTGGAATAGAGAGCTTTGTCTTCAAGATCCCCAGCCAGAAAAGGGTGTGTTTAAAGTCTCGGAAGAGCCTGGTATCGGTATTGAACTGAATGATGAAGTTGTGATGCGATCACAACGCGTTGAAATAAAATAACATATTTTATTTGTAAATAAAAAACCCAGGCTGTGCCTGGGTTTTTCGTATTCAAAGAATGCGTTTGCTTATTTAAGCAGAGACTCTGTTAGTACAGGGCGGATCTCTTTAACAATTGCTTGGCACAGCTTCGGTGCACCACAAATGATGTTACCGCTGTTGTTGTAGTTTGCACCACCTGCAAAGTCCATTAACATGCCGCCAGCTTCTTTTACTAATAGCTCACCTGCCGCTGTATCCCATGGCTTAAGACCAATTTCATAAAAACCGTCAATACGACCAGCTGCAACATATGCCATATCTAGTGCGGCAGAACCTGCACGACGGATGTCCGCTGTATGAATGAATAGCGCTTTAAATGCTTCTGTGTATGCATCTAAGTGGTGCTTTTGTTTGAATGGGAAACCTGTCGCTAATACGCTGCCAGCCAGTTCGTTGCTTTTCGTTACACGAATACGTTTGTTGTTTAACTGTGCGCCTTGACCACGAGAAGCGGTGAATAATTCGCTGCGAACTGGATCATAGATAACAGCCTGTTCTACACGGCCTTTAACTTTAAGTGCAATTGAGATTGCGAAGTGAGGGATACCCTTGATGAAGTTAGTTGTGCCATCAAGTGGATCGATAACCCAAAGGTAATCATTATCTTTGCCATCAGTGTGGCCAAGTTCTTCTCCAACGATTGCGTGGTCAGGGTAAGATTTTAAAATAGTGTCTCGGATCACTCGTTCAGCTTCAGTATCAACACTTGTCACGAAGTCGTTTGTACCTTTTTGAGTCGCTTCAACTTGAGACAGATCTTCAGTTGCACGTAAGATCACTTTACCCGCGTTACGCGCAGCGCGTACCGCAATGTTTAACATTGGATGCATAGCATTACCTTTGAATTGTAAAAGAACTAAATTTTTTGAGCCGGCGTATTCTAGCTATTTTTTCGATAAAGTAAATAACTTTGCAATAAAAAGGTTGGTGTTTTTTTGTTCAAATGGTTTGGTGGTTTGATCCTGTCAACCTATGGTAAACTACGCCATTATTTTTGTCTGAGATAAATAGCATGGCATTACAAGATATTAGAATCGTACTTGTGAATACTTCACACTCTGGAAATATTGGCTCAGTTGCGCGCGCAATGAAAACCATGGGCTTTTCAAAACTGTACTTAGTAGATCCTGCTTGCGAGGTAGATAGTCACGCGAGCGCGTTGGCTGCGGGTGCAACAGATGTACTTGGTGATGCTGTCACTGTCGATAAGCTTGAAGATGCTATTGCGGATTGTAGTTTAGTTATAGGTACCAGCGCGCGTTCTCGTACTTTATCTTGGCCGATGGTAGACCCAAGAGAGTGTGCACAGAAGTTGGTCGCAGAGTCTAATGACGGTCCTGTGGCGCTCGTGTTTGGTCGAGAAAATAGCGGTTTGACCAATGAAGAGTTGCAGTTATGTAATTATCACGTCTGTATTCCGGCGAATCCTGAATATAGTTCATTGAATTTGGCTATGGCAGTGCAAACATTAGCGTATGAAACGCGCATGACCTTCTTAGATACGCAAGATGCCAAGCCCGAAGAAGACGATACGAAATACCCAACATCAGAGCAAATGGCTTTATTCTATGAGCACCTTGAGTCAACGCTAAACGATACAGGCTTTATTGTTAAGCAGCACCCAGGCATGGTGATGACCAAACTAAAACGCCTATTCAACCGTGCAAGACCTGAAGATCAAGAGTTGAATATCCTACGTGGTATTCTGAGCTCGGTGAATAAATCGACAAAATAAAGCAATGTATCAAGATTAGATACTTTCATCACAGTAATACTTGACTAAATTACTCGGGTAATTACAATACCAATAATACCTGATTAAATTAGTCAGGTATTTGAGTAAAGACACTGAGTAAGTAGTAACTTATTTTATAAGCAATAGATGTCGTTAATACTTGACTATCTTAGTCAGGTAATTACAATTTGCGGCATTTGATGAAGGTAACCTAGAGGCGCGTATGAAACTGACTTCAAAAGGCAGGTATGCGGTAACTGCAATGCTCGATGTTGCGTTGCATGCCAATATTGGCCCTGTGCCTCTGGCAGATATTTCTGAACGTCAGGAAATATCTCTATCATATTTAGAACAATTATTCGCACGTCTTCGTAAAAATGGACTCGTGAGCTCAGTGAGAGGTCCAGGTGGTGGCTATTTACTGGGTCGCGATGCACATACGATTTCTGTTGGTGATGTGATTAATGCGGTGGACGAGTCTGTTGATGCAACTCGATGTCACGGTGAAGGCGGTGGTTGCCAAAGCGGTATGCGTTGCCTGACACACACGCTATGGTCCGATTTAAGTGTGCGAATAGAAGAATTTTTAAACAGTATTTCCCTTGCCGAGCTTGTTTCAAACTCTGATGTGCAATCAGTTGCATCACGTCAGGATAGAAACGTAAGCGATGCGATGAAGCAATTAGATAATATTCAAGTGAGTTGCCAATTATAATTGGCGTCTAGCGGAGAAAGAAATGAAATTACCGATATATTTAGATTATGCTGCAACCACGCCGGTTGATCAGCGTGTTGCAGATGAAATGATGCAATGCCTGACAATGGATGGTAACTTTGGTAATCCTGCGTCCCGTTCACACCGTTTTGGTTGGCAGGCCGAAGAACTTATTGACCAAGCGCGTAATGATATCGCTGATTTAATTAATGCTGACCCGCGCGAAATCGTATTCACATCTGGTGCGACTGAGTCAAACAACCTAGCAATTAAAGGTGCTGCGAACTTCTATCAGAAGAAAGGCAAGCACATCATCACAGTAAAAACTGAGCACAAAGCGGTTATCGACACGTGTCGTGAGCTTGAGCGTCAAGGTTTTGAAGTAACTTATATGGACGTTGAAGAAAACGGCCTGTTAGACCTGAAAAAGCTTGAAGATGAAATTCGCGAAGACACTATTTTAATCAGTGTCATGCACGTAAATAACGAGCTAGGTGTTATTCAAGACATCGCAACAATTGGTGAGATGTGTCGTGAACGTAAAATTATGTTCCACGTTGATGGTGCACAAAGCGCAGGTAAAGTAGCGATTGATATGAAGCAGCTTAAAGTTGATTTCATGTCATTCTCAGGCCACAAAGCGTATGGTCCAAAAGGTATCGGCGCATTATATGTTCGCCGTAAGCCTCGCGCACGTTTAGAAGCACAAATGCACGGCGGTGGTCATGAGCGTGGTATGCGTTCAGGTACTCTTGCGACACACCAAATTGTAGGCATGGGTTCTGCTTTTCGTATTGCAAAAGAAGATTTCGAAAAAGATTATGCACACATCAGCGCACTTCGCCAGCGTCTGATCGATGGCATCATGGATATGGAAGAAGTGTACTTTAATGGCACTGTCGACCAATCTGTACCAGGTATTGTAAACATCAGCTTTAACTATGTTGAAGGTGAGTCACTTCTGATGGCTGTAAAAGATATTGCAGTATCATCAGGTTCTGCTTGTACATCTGCAAGCCTTGAACCGTCTTATGTACTTCGTGCATTAGGCCGTAACGATGAGTTAGCACACAGCTCAATTCGTTTCAGTATTGGCCGTTTTACTACAGAAGAAGAAATTGATTACACCATCAAACTTATCAAAGACTCGATTGGTCGTTTGAGAGAAATGTCTCCTCTGTGGGAAATGTTTAAAGACGGTATTGATTTAGATTCAGTTGAATGGGCACACCATTAAACAAGACAGCTTGTATGGACTGTAGCAAGTATATAAGCGGTTAGTGAGGAAAGAGTTATGGCATATAGTGATAAAGTAATTGACCACGTGGAAAACCCACGTAACGTAGGTACGTTGGATAAAAACGACCCTAATGTAGCAACTGGTATGGTTGGCGCGCCAGCTTGTGGTGACGTGATGAAGCTACAAATTAAAGTGTCTGATGAAGGTGTTATTGAAGACGCAAAATTTAAAACATATGGCTGTGGCAGTGCGATTGCTTCATCTTCTCTAGTGACAGAGTGGGTGAAAGGTAAAACATTAGACCAAGCTGCTGAAATCAAGAACACAGATATTACAGCAGAGCTTGAGCTACCGCCTGTAAAAATCCACTGTTCAATCCTTGCAGAAGATGCAATTCAGGCTGCAATTGCAGACTATAAAAATAAGCAAGCGAAGTAAGAGATAAATTATGGCAGTGACATTAACTGAAGCAGCTGCAAATCGTGTGCAGACATTCCTTGCAAACCGAGGAAAAGGTCTAGGCCTGCGAGTTGGTATTAAAACGACTGGTTGCTCAGGTCTTGCGTATGTACTCGAATTCGTTGATGAGCTTGCAGAAGGCGATGAAGTGTTCGAAGAAATGGGCGTAAAAATCATCGTTGATGCAAAAAGCTTAGTTTATATTGACGGTACTCAGCTTGATTACACCAAAGAAGGTCTTAACGAGGGGTTTAAGTTTATTAACCCGAATCAGAAAGACGAATGTGGCTGTGGTGAAAGCTTCACCGTTTAACCATCTGTAATAGATAGTTTGCTAAAGCCCTGCCTTGGTAGGGCTTTGCTGTATTAGGTCCTTATGCGATATTTTGAATTATTTAATTTACCAGTGAACTATGACGTGGATTTAACCCTGTTAAATCAGCGTTATTTAGAATTACAACGCGCAGTACACCCTGATAAGTTTGCTGGAAAAAGTGAACGTGAAAAATTAGTGGCTGTACAGAAGACATCTGAGATCAATGATGCTCTAGCTGTGTTAAAACACCCAGCTAAGCGCGCTGAGTATATGCTAAGTGAGCAAGGTGTCGACATTCGAGCTGAGCAGCAAACATTGCAAGACCCTGTATTTTTAATGCAGCAGATGGAGCTGAGGGAAGCGCTGGAAGACATTCAGCATAGCAGTGACCCTGAAGATGAAATTGATGCATTCGAGGCGCAGATTAAACAGTTAGATACACAGTATAGTGCGCAACTTGCAGAGCAGCTTGTGAGCCAAGATACTGCTGTATTAGAAGTTGCAGCTGATAATATTCGCAAGTTAAAATTCATATATAAACTACGTGAAGAGCTGTCTCGCATAGAAGATAGCCTTTTCGATTAATCTAGCGTCACCACTTAAGTAAAAGAGTACTATGGCATTATTGCAAATTGCTGAGCCGGGGCAGAGCGCGGCACCTCACGAACATAAATTGGCAATAGGTATCGACTTAGGTACTACTAACTCTTTGGTGGCCACAGTACAAAGTGGTGAAGCCAGAGCGCTAGCGGATATTAATGGCGAAGCCATGTTGCCTTCTGTTGTTAGATATCATGCAGACAGCGTGACTGTTGGCCAACAAGCGCAGCAAGCTGCTGTAGAAGACCCAACAAATACGCTTATTTCAGTGAAACGCTTTTTAGGTAAATCCGTTTCAGAAGTAACCTCACGTTATCAAAACTTGCCTTATGAGTTCGTTGAGCACCAAGGTGCACTGGCTGTAAACACTGTGGCTGGTCCAATCAATCCAATTCAAGCATCTGCTGAAATTTTAAAATCATTACATCAAAGAGCAACAGACAGCTTTGCTGGACAAGAAATTGTGGGAAGCGTAATTACGGTACCTGCTTATTTTGATGATGCGCAAAGACAAAGCACTAAAGATGCTGCAGAAATCGCAGGTTTAAAAGTGCTACGCCTATTAAATGAACCAACAGCAGCCGCTGTCGCTTACGGTTTGGACTCTGGTCAAGAAGGTGTGATTGCTGTTTATGACTTGGGCGGTGGTACCTTTGATATTTCAATTCTGCGCTTAAACCAAGGTGTCTTTGAAGTATTGGCAACGGGTGGTGATTCAAGCTTAGGCGGTGATGACTTTGACGCAGTGCTTGTTGAACATTTTAAGTCAACATTACAACTGAGTGAATTAACACCACAAGAGCTGCGTTTACTTATTCAAAAAGCCAAAGCCTGTAAAGAAGCGTTGAGTGGGTATGAAACGGTCAATGTAAAGCTTGAACTTCGCGCTGAAGAACATTTAGTGTCTGTTACGCGTGGTCAATTTGCTGAGCTTGTTGCGCCGCTTGTAAAACAGACATTACGTGCATGTCGTAGAGCATTAAAAGATGCGGATGTGAGTAAAGAAGAAGTCTTAGAAGCGGTGATGGTGGGCGGCTCAACGCGTATGCCAGTTATTCGTGAAGCGGTTGGTGAGTTTTTTGAAAAAGAACCACTCACGTCAATTGACCCTGATCGTGTGGTTGCAATTGGCGCGGCCATTCAAGCGGATATCTTAGCGGGCAACAAACCTGATTCAGATATGCTGCTATTGGATGTTTTACCGCTATCTTTAGGTTTAGAAACCATGGGTGGCTTGGTAGAGAAGATCATTCCTCGCAATACAACTATTCCAGTCGCGCGTGCACAGGAGTTCACGACGTTTAAGGATGGCCAAACGGCGATGTCACTACATGTCTTGCAGGGTGAGCGCGAGTTGGTTGATGATTGCCGCTCACTGGCGAAATTCAGCCTCAAAGGCATTCCGGCGATGGCTGCAGGCGCTGCACACATTCGGGTGACTTTTAAAGTCGATGCCGATGGTTTATTGAGCGTTTCAGCAAGTGAGAAGTCAACGGGTGTACAAGCAGATATCCAAGTTAAACCATCATTTGGTTTAAGTGATGACCAAGTTGCTCAAATGCTACAAGACTCAATGAGTTTTGCCAAAGAGGATATGCAGGCGCGTATGCTCAAAGAGCAGCAAGTTGAAGCACTCAGAGTACTTGAAGCGTTAGAGGCATCTTTGGCAACAGAATCAGCTTTATTAAATGAACAAGAGTTAAATAGCCTAAGAGAGGCTATGGCGATGTTAGATGACAAACGCCAAAATGCGTCTGATCCAGATGCAATTAAGCATGCAATTGAAGTGGTAGATGAAGCAAGTAGTGAATTTGCATCTCGCCGCATGGATGTATCAATCAAACAGGCACTGCAAGGTCAGTCAGTAGACGAGGTTTAATATGCCACAAATTATCTTTTTACCCCATGAAGAGCTTTGTCCTGAGGGCGTAGCAATTGATGCAAAATCTGGCGATACAGTATTAGATGTCGCGTTAAAAAATGGGATCAGTATTCCTCATGCATGTGAAAAGTCATGTGCGTGTACAACGTGTCATGTTGTGATCAGAGAAGGCTTTGACTCAATGGAAGAAAGCGATGAGCTTGAAGATGACATGCTGGATAAGGCATGGGGTTTAGAGCCTGAATCGCGCCTAGGTTGCCAAGCCGTCATTAGCGATGAAGATCTGGTGGTAGAGATACCAAAGTATAATCTTAATATCGTTAATGAAGAGCACTAATTCATAAACAATGTTTTGAAAGGCTGTAGCTAACCACTACAGCCTTTTTTGTTTGGAGCATAGAATGATGTTTAAAAAAGGACAAACCGCGTACTCGGTCATCAATGGAGCAGACCATCATAGTCATGAGCTATTATCTGTGCGCAATCCAGCTGATGATTCATTATTGGCTCACGTAACGCAAGTCAATACAGTCGAGGCTGACTTTGCTGTAGAGGTTGCCAGCGACTGTTTTGAGCAACTGAAAACAACAACAGCTCAAGCACGTAGCAATATACTCTATAAGTGGTATCAACTGATCATGGACAACCAATCTCGCCTAGCTGAGCTGGTAACTTTGGAGCAAGGTAAGCCGATACAAGAGTCCAAGGCTGAGGTTGCATATGCGGCAGGTTATGTACGTTGGTTTGCTCAGCAGGCAGAAAGGGTTTGCGGCACTGTCGTACCTGCACACACACCGAATCATCAAATTACCACCCATAAGCAAGGCGTTGGCGTGGTGCTTGGGATAACGCCATGGAATTTTCCTTTGGCGATGGTGACCCGAAAGGTCGCGCCTGCTTATGCTGCGGGGTGCAGCTTTGTTTTAAAACCGTCAGAGCTGACTCCATTAAGTGCCATTGAGTTGGCAAAATTAGCGCTTCAAGCGGGGATGGAGCAGGGCGCATTTCAAGTTTTAGTGAGTGATAATCCACAGGTACTTATTAGGCATCTAAATAGCAAAAAAATCATTAGAAAACTCACTTTTACAGGCTCAACTCATGTCGGCAAGTTACTCTACGCTCAGTGTGTAGATACTATGAAGCGTGCTTCGTTAGAGCTAGGCGGTAATGCACCGTTTATTGTCTTTGATAGTGCCAATATTGAGTCTGCCATTGATGGGCTAATGATTGCGAAGTTCCGTAATGCTGGGCAAACCTGCATTGCAGCAAATCGGGTGTTTGTTCATCGTAATATCAAAGCAGAGTTTCTAGAACAACTTATACGCCGTGTTGATTCCCTTAAAGTTGGTAATGGTTTAATTGCAGACTCAGATATTGGACCTCTAATTAATCAGGCTGCGAAAGCTAGAGCCAGTGAATTGGTGGCAGATGCGATTGCAGCAGGCGCAAACTATAGTGTTAAAAATACTGAAGAACTGCAAACTGGAGCTTTTATGTCGCCAGTGATACTAGATAGGGTTGTTCCAGATATGAAACTATTCCACAGTGAGGTATTTGCACCTGTAGTTAGTATTATTGAGTTTGATTCTGAGTCTCAAGTTACCTCATTGGCAAATGCAGTTGATGCTGGATTAGCTGCATATGTTTATTCGGCAAGCATGAAGCAGGTATCACGTGTTTCTAAAGCGCTAAACTTCGGTATGGTTGGCATTAATGAAGGTGCCATTTCTAACCCCGCCGCGCCTTTTGGGGGAATGAAAGAGTCAGGCTTGGGTAGAGAGGGTGGTATCGAGGGTATCGATGAGTATCTAGAGACAAAGTATTTTTGTCAGTACATATAAAAAATGATTTTAATTATAAAATCATTCACTTTATCGAAAAAAGTGTTTTTGGAACAATGCAATTATTGCAATTGCTTTAATTTTGTAAAAAAGCTAGGTAGACTGCCCGTCAGTTTTCAACTTTGAATTAAATTTAAATGACAAGCGCAGAACTACCTACATTGGTTGTCCTTGCTGGCGGGTTAGGTACCCGCTTTGGCGGAGGTAAGCAAGTTGCTGAACTACCTAAAATAGGTAGAACAATCATGGAACTCAGTATAGAGGATGCCTATGCAGCCGGTGTTCGTCATGCTGTTTTAGTGATAAATGAAACAGTCAGGCCCGTAATAGAGCGTGTCATTATACCTAGGCTACCAAAATCTATGAAAGTAGATTTGGTTGAGCAATCAATTGATATGGTGCCATCAAGATTTAAAAATATAGCAGACAAACGCACAAAGCCATGGGGAACAGGGCATGCTTTGTTGTGTGCTAAACCATTCATTGATGGTAACGCCATAGTGATTACTGCTGATGACTATTATGGGGCAGGTGCATTCGTTCAGCTGTGTGCACATTTTTGTAATACAGATCAAAATACTAGCGAAATGGCCATAGTAGCCTATCCTTTAACACAGACAATGTCAGAACTTGGCGGTGTTAATAGAGGTATATGTGCTTTGTCTGAAAACTACCTTACGCAAGTGCATGAATACTTAAACATACGTCAAGTGGACGAAGGTTATGTCGGTGTATTTAACAATGTAGAGAGGCTCATTGAAGAGGATAGTCTTGTTTCAATGACATGTTGGGGAGTCACTCAATCAGTTTTTGACAAGTTAGAGCCTCAGTTTGACCAATTCTTAGAATCTCATGACAGCGATGTCAAAAAAGAGTATTATCTTCCCGATTGTATTCAGCATATGATAAATTTAGGCCGTGCCACCGTTCGAGTTTATACAACGAAAGATGAGTGGTTTGGTGTTACTTATAAAGAAGAATTAGATAGTGTCGCAGGAAAAATATATGAACTACGTCACGGATGAGTTAACCGCAAGTTTAGTTAAAAAGCCAGTTTATAGGGTTAGTATGGAATATCGTTCGATCGCCGAACATTTGGCATTACAGTTTGGTTTATGCGGTGAAGAAATATCGATGAAGCCTATTGGTAGTGGTCATATTAATACCACAATGCTTTTAACAGATAGTGAACGCGTTTTAGTGGTTCAAAAACTTAATACTACGGTATTTCCTGAGCCTGCAAAGCTAGTAGAAAATGCGCGTCAAATAGAGCAGCATTTAGTTGCTAAGTCAAAAGTGAAAGCTTATGAGCTTGGCATAATTAAGCACGTACCAACAAACTCCGGATGTTTTTTGGTTGAGTATCAAGGAGAAGTTTGGCGAGCGCTTGAGTTTATTGGTAAGAGCTACAGTGAAGATGTTGTTGATTGTGTCGTAAAAGCCCAGACGGCGGCCGGTGCATTCGGTTGCTTTGCTAGTGCTTTAAATGATTTTGATGCCAAACAGTTGTTCCCAGTAATCCCTAATTTTCATAATTTAGCTATGAGAATTGAAAACCTTCAAGCAATTATCAAGCAAGATCCTGTAGGCAGAGTTTCAAGCTGCTTAAAAGATATTGAGTTTTGCCAATCACAATTTGACCTTGCACAGGAAGTGAAACAGATCGAAGCGGCACTACCACTTCGCGTTTGTCACAACGATACTAAAATTAACAATATGCTTTTTGATGCTTCTACTAATAAAGCCAAAGCAGTTATTGACTTAGATACCTGTATGCCTGGTTATTGGCTGTATGATTTTGGTGATATGGTACGAACTTTTTGCTCTCCAGAGGCTGAAGATTCAACCAATTTAGATAATGTTGTAGTGCGAGTTGAAATCTTTGAAGCAATTGTCAAAGGCTATATAGCAGAGGTTTCTGACAAGCTAACCGATGTAGAGAGGGAAAGCTTAATTTTAGGCGCTAAAGTGATGCCATTAATGATTGGTATACGCTTCCTAACGGATTATTTGGACGGTGATAATTACTTTTCAACAAAGCATGAACAGCATAACTTAGAAAGAGCACAAAACCAGTTTGCGCTTTATCAAGACATTTTACGTAAAGAAAAGTTATTAAGTGCGTTAATCAGCTAATCAAATTAGTTATTATATTTATTATGCCTGGTGACTTTGTCATCGGGCTTTTCTACTAAGAAGCCTAATTACTTTACCCTAGCGTTGAAAGACGTTTTTACCAATACCTTCATTGCTAACACCTCCATATACCGAATAAGTTTAGTTCTTATAGGTAAAGAATTTCTATTCATTTAATCGCATCTCTTTGCTTCTTGTTGTCGCATAAGATAGCGTTGTCATAATGAAAAGTATTTTAAGTAAAATGCAGATAGAGAGCATTGTGCTGAAAAGGCTATCCATACTTAAAAAGCAATAAATAATAAATAAAGCTGTAATTTAGGATTTTTGATGACGCATATTAACAGAAGACATTTTCTAAAAGCTGCAGGTGTAGCTGCCGCAGCAGGTGTAGTAGCAGGCTGTGCACAAACCAATGGACAAAGTACATTAACAACAAATCCAAAAGGTAAATCTGTCATTGGGCTTGTAGCCCCTAAAATGGATATTGTACGAGTTGCGTTTATTGGTGTCGGGCAGCGCGGTTATGGCCATGTTAAACGTATGAGTCACATTGACGGCGCTGAAATAGTCGCAATTTGTGATACACATCAAGAAGTTTTGGATCGCTCTGCAAAGTTTTTAACTGATAAGGGCCTTAAAAAGCCTGCCTTGTATGGAGCTGGTGAGTTTGCATACAAAGAGATGTTAGCGCGTGAAGACATTGATATTGTGATTATTTCAACACCTTGGAAGTGGCATGCGCCAATGGCCATAGACACAATGGAAAGCGGAAAACATGCATTTGTTGAAGTACCTCTTGCATTGACTGTGGAAGAGATGTGGCAAATTGTGGATACCGCTGAGCGGACACAGAAAAACTGTATGATGATGGAAAACGTCAATTATGGCCGAGATGAGCTGATGGTGCTTAATATGGTTCGCCAAGGCATTTTTGGCGAGTTATTGCACGGTGAAGCAGCTTACATACATGAGCTACGTTGGCAGATGAAAGAGTTAGAGCACAAGACAGGTTCTTGGCGCACTGAGTGGCACACAAGAAGGGATGGAAACCTGTATCCGACTCATGGTTTAGGGCCCGTTTCTCAGTACATGAATATTAACCGTGGTGACAGGTTTGATTACTTAACTTCAATGAGTTCACCAGCATTAGGCCGTGCAGCCTATGCTCAAAGAGAGTTCCCTACAGATCATCAACGTAATAAATTGGACTACATTTGTGGTGATATGAATACCACTATGATTAAAACCGTTAAAGGCCGCTCTATTGTTGTTCAACACGATACGACGACACCTCGCCCATACTCTCGCCATAACCTTATTCAGGGGACTAATGGTGTTTTTGCGGGCTTCCCGAATAGAATAGCGTTAGAGCAAGGTGGAAGAGGAACATTCCACGACTGGGATGAAGACATGAATTATTGGTATGGTAAATACGATCATCCGCTGTGGGTTAAAATGGGCAAAGAAGCTGAGCGTAACGGCGGCCATGGTGGTATGGACTTTTTGATGTTTTGGCGAATGATTTATTGTCTTAGGAACGGCGAGCCGCTTGATCAAGATGTCTATGATGGCGCAGCATGGTCGGTGATTTCTCCGCTGTCTGCACAGTCTGTCGCTAACCGAAGTGAATCTGTTTCAATACCTGATTTTACTCGGGGGCAATGGAAAACAGCAACGCCTTTAGGTATCGTTGGAGCATAATTGAGAAAGCGCTTGAAAGGCGCTTTTTTTATACTTAAATATTGTAACTACTATACTTGAGGAGAAAGCAATTGTTTGCACGCATTGTGTTTTTAATATTACTGCTCCAGCTTTCGGGATGTGTTAGCACAACCACAGAGCTCAATCATTCTAGGCTTACAAAGTTGACTGAGGATTACATTAAGGCCTACCAAGCAAGAAGTGATTTTCAGTATTTTTTATCGCTTTATGCTGAGAGTGTGGTGCTTGAAGATATGATGTATGGACATAAAGTACAGAATAAGCGCCAGTTAGCGAGCTTTTTTAATTGGGATAAAGAGCCTATTAGGGTTTTAGATTCGAAAAAAACGATTTCTATTGAGCAAACCATTATATCTGTGGAAGAACAAACGGTTGTTTTACGTGGTCAATTTAACCCATTTGTTTATGGTGGAGAGAGTCTTGGTCCATGGCGCTTTACAACAGTGCTGCGTTTTAATCAGCAAGGACTGATTAATTACCAGCAAGACTGGATCAACTACTTTCCAAGAAGTTTTGTGACAAATGCGTCTAATTTGAATATGCCAAAGATAAGATAATTTTCCTATGTAACGCTTTTACATGTAAACTGCTGAGCAATTTAATTTGATTCTTAAAGTTAGGACTCTCAATGAAACTCTCTGTTGAAATTAGTAAGTACCCACTTCATTCTGATTATATTCCATTTATTAAAGCTTTTATTGAGCGTCTTAATCAACACGAAAACTTAAAAGTAATTACAAATACCATGTCGACGCAGGTTTTTGGGGATTATGATGTGGTGATGTCTGTCATTCAGACTGAAATGAAAGCATCATTTGAGCAGTTTGGTAAATGCATTTTTGTTTGCAAGTTTATTTCTGGCGACTTATCTCCTGAGGCATAATGGAATTTATCACTCAAACTCTAGCGGGGTTTACTGCGATGTCCAATTGGGAGTATCTCGCAGTTGTACTATCGATACTCTATTTACTATTAGCGATAAAAGAAAATATCTGGTGCTGGCCTGCCGCATTTTTTAGTACATTCATATACACCATTATGTATTGGAATGGTGCGCTACTTATGGAGTCTTTGTTGCACTTTTACTACTTGGTTATGGCCTTTGTAGGATGGTGGATGTGGCGTTCTGGAAATAAAAATACAGATTCAAAAATAGTCTCCTGGTCGTTTTTTCGACATTTTCAAATAATTATCGTAACTGCTTGTATTGCTGTATTTATGGGATATATGACAGACAATTATACCCATGCTGATTTACCCTATTTGGACAGCTTTACGACTTGCTTTGCTGTGGTAACAACCTACCTCGTGGCAAAAAAAGTCCTCGAGAATTGGCTGTATTGGGTGGTGATTGATGCTGCATCAATGTACCTTTATTACCTAAAAGGCTACTACCCAACGCTTGCATTATATGTTTTTTATACCTTTATGGCATGTTGGGGTTATATGAAGTGGTACGAAGAGCATAGTAACAGAGAAGGCAAACCCCTTGCGCAGCTTTGATTTAAACAGCGCCTTGGCCGTATTGCGAAAACTGTTTCCGGGAAAAAGCATTGCGCGTATTTACAAGTTGGATAAAGGGCTTAGTAATATCAACTTTTATTTTGAAGTGGATAATTATGCGTACTTATTGAAAGCTTTTGACAATGAAATCCCAATGACAGCACTTGCTGCGCAAAATAGCTTTGCGCAGCAAGGGTTAACTCAAAAAGTGATAAGTATAGATGAGAGTGAAAGGGTTGCTATATTTGAATATTTAACAGTGGTGGAAGGGCCAATTACATTTCAAAGTGAGCTAATAGAGTCACTTACAGAAGTTCATCGTTACTCTTGCACAGACGTGGTTCCACTAGATTTACAAGCAGAAGTAAAACAAGCATCTGCACGGCTTTCTTTTTCGCAGATTGGAAATTATTTAATTGAGCAGTTGTGCTTTTTTCCGACTGATGTACGTTACTGCCACAATGACTTAGTCAAAGAAAATATCTTGAATACGGTTGTTGGCCTACGTTTTATTGATTTCGAATACGCGCAGGCGAACGACCTGTTCTTTGATTTGGCAGCGTTAAGTTGTTCTTTTGACCTATCCCCTAGCCAATTATCAGAGGTGTTAGCCCGGTATTTCGCTTTTAATGGTACCTCAGTACCTAGTTACGCTAAGGATAAACTAGACGTATACATAGGCGTTTATTTGTTGCTTTGTATTGCTTGGTATAAAGAGAGGGAAATGAAAGATGAGTTCATTGTATTAGAGAAGCGATTTACTACATGGTGTGATAGACAGAATTTAAATTTTGCCCCGTGAAGAGAACGCTTAACGAGGCATTGTAAGTTATATCCCGCCTAGCCTTTTGGCTAACTCTTTATACTTTTCAACATCTTCCTTGTCAAAAATTGGCTCTCCATTTTCATCATGCTCTTTGGCAACGAGCAAGTTTTCTCTTGCCAGGCGCCTAACACGCTCCACTTTTACACTTAAAAATTCAGCAACTTGCTCAGTGGTCATAGGGGTCATAATACAAATCCTCAAGATGATGTTGGTAGCTTAGCTACTAAGATCTAATTACATTTATTATTTTTGAACTTTAATCATAGCTAAATATATGACTTTTGGCGTAGTTAGTAATGTTTTTTCGTATTTAGTTTAATAAATAAGCATACAAACGCATCGAAGCTGGTATTTCAATGGAGATGTGATTATTATGGAGCGGCTTAAAGTACTGTGCTCTCGTGGTGAAATGGATATCACGTGGCTCTCCGGAAGCTAAGTTACAGGTTCGATCCCTGTCGAGAGCGCCAGTTAAACTGCATTGTATCTATTTTCTTAATCTTAAAATCGATTTTTCACCGTAAAGTGCCACTGCAAGTTATCAACCCCTTCAGGCTTGTCTATAGGGGCCGCTAAGTCTAAATGCAAGACTAAGCCTGAGTTTGCTCTGCTCGGTGCCATCCTTATACCAAACCCAACGTTCTTATAAAACTTATGATTTGCGTTAAATAAGGTTTTTCCATCGACACGACCGATATCAAAGTATGCGGCACCGCCAATTTTAAATAGCTGGAAAAGGTCATATTCCCAATAGTATCTTTTTTCGATGTTTAAAATGATACGTCTATCTCCTTGTAAGTATCGTGCAGGAAATCCTCTTAAACCTGTTTCACCACCGAGTGTTAACTGCTTGTCCTCTGTGAGGTGTTTGCCGTGTGTGATGTTAAGTTGAGTGTACCAAGACTGATAGTTACCTGAATTGAAGTGATATTCTAAGTTGAGCTGCGTAATGAGGTTTTCCGCTTCATCATTTTCAAGGTTCCAGTATCCATCTAGGATAAAATTCATTCTCAATAGGCTTTTTGTGCTGGTGTAGTGGGTTTTGCTGAGAGTCGTGTTGAATACCCACCTTGTATCATCATTGCTAATAGACTCATCTGAATAACCAACTTGTGTATTTATATTCCAGCCTAAATTCAAATCTTCAGTACGGTAAATCGAATCAAAATTTCTGACTTTAATGTATTCAGTTTGTAGCCACTGCACTTGAAAATAGGGGTAACTGAGTTTTCGCTGCTCAGCAATCGGTAGGTTAGTTTCTTTTACTTGTCTGAATTCATCTTGTTGTTCTCGGTAGCCAAAAATGATTCTGCGCGTCCAGTTGGTATGTATTGCTTTACCAATACCGTAGTAAACTTGGCTAACTTGCGAGTCTTGTTCAAACTCAGAGACCGTTTCTCCATTTTCATATAAAGGTTCAATACGTTTGTTACCATAGTTGAAGACGCCATAGCTTTTTGGTGTATGTGTTGAGAAAAAGGGATAGTTAACGCCAATATGATGGCGTTCACCATCGTCATTGTCTGAGTACTCAAGTCTCCCTTGATACCGGGAAGATAATATATTTGGGTCATCATAAACAAATAAATAACCGCTTCGGTCCGCATCTTCTATGTGTGTCAATGACAGTCGCTTGCCATAGCCAAATAGATTGCTTTCTCTAAAGCCTATGCGACTTGAATTTTCACCACCACTGCGGCTAAAGCTCAGATCTGGTAACAGAGTCCAAAGGTCACGTGTCACCACAGTAACTATGATATCTCCATTACAGTCTTCATTAGCAAATACTCTAGCATCGTAAAGATAAGACTGCTGTCGAAGCAATCGTTCAGACTCGATTAAAAGTTGCGGGTCATAGTCGCTGTGTTCACTAAATAATAAGACACTTTTTATTACATCAGGTTTGGTTGTAATATGCGATCTATTTGCAAATCGAAATAAGGCATTGTCTTCTTCTGGTAGTGAAGTATCGAAGACATTGAGTTGATGAAGTTCAATAGCACTGATCTTGGCATTCTTTTTATTTGGTAAGGAATACTCAGAGCTGAGCTCTAAACTGTAGTTATGTTGTGTTTTTGTGTCAGTTGTACAGTGGTTTTCTGATGTCGAGTGATCATGTGCCGAGACCGTTATGACTGCACTCGATGCAGTGTTTATTAAAAAAACAAAAAAGCAGAACCTGAATATCACCATAAATACGCCTAACGCCACTGTTATAATCAGTATGGCTTATGTTAGGCATACCTGCTTAGGCAAGTCTATCTTATTGTTGTAAATTCAAACAAAAGTGTTCATGGAGGCTAGATAACAGATTTGTTGCTTCAGTGCCTTCTGGTGTGATCCAAATGCTTTCGCTGTAATATTCAAAGTTGAGTGAAAATGATTGCTGTAAATAAGAAAAGCGCCATTGGTGGCGGTCTGCACCTTCGTTAAACTCTATCGTTTGCAACTTATCAATTGCAAGAAATATACTTCCCCATAATTCAAAATCATCACTATCAGGAAACAAACTCGGTATGACTTGCAAGGTATTTTCATCATCTAGCTGAATGATATTCGTCATGCGGTCCTCTGCTATTCTGCGGCTAAATAATTGCGAATTAATTGCATAAATGGCGCACCATATTTCGTGAGCTTGGTAAAACCGACACCTGACACTTTTAAGAAGTCACTGTCATCTGTTGGCATTTTCTGAGCCATTTCTGCAAGTGTTTTATCATTAAATACAACATAAGGTGGCACATCATCCTGATCTGCCAACTCTTTGCGCAGGCTACGAAGTTTTGCAAAGAGTTTCCTATCATAATTAAACTGAGCGAGTTTATCTTGATATACGTGACTGGCTTGCAATCTCGGTTCAGCCAAGTTTAATACATACTCGCCTTTTAATACTGCTCTGGCTGCTTCTGTAAGTTTTAAAGTCGCGCCTTGTGTAATGTCTTGAGATAATAAGCCATGGTGTATAAGCTGTCTTAACACGCTCAACCAATATTCATTGCTTTGGTCTTTACCTATACCGTATGTACTAAGATTGTGATGTTGATTGTCACGGATCCGCGCGGTGTTAGCGCCACGCAACAAGTCCACGATATAGCCCAATCCAAAACGTTGTTCAGCTCGGTATACACAAGATAAAGCCTTTTGTGCAACGATGGTTGCATCAAAGTGTTTGGGCGGATTCAAACAAATATCACAGTTACCACAAGGCTCTCTTTGATATTCACTAAAATAATTTAATAATATCTGTCGACGGCAAGTTTGCGCTTCAGCGAAGTTAGCCATGGCATTAAATCTTTGCTGTTCGACTTTGCGGCGTTGCTCATTAGGAATATCTTCAAAGAAACGTCTGACTCGACCGATATCGGCAGGATCAAAGTACATGATGGCTTCTGCCGCAAGCCCATCTCTGCCTGCTCGTCCAGTCTCTTGATAATAAGACTCTATGCTTTTGGGAATATCGTAGTGCAGGACGAATCTGACATTGGGTTTGTTGATCCCCATGCCAAATGCAACTGTTGCAACAACAATTTGTACATCGTCTCGCGCAAACGCATTTTGTACAAATTGACGTTGTTCATTGTCCATGCCAGCATGATACGCTGCAGCGTTAAACCCACCTTCAGACAGTTTTTCAGCGATTTCATCTACTCGCCTTCGGCTAGAACAATAAATGATCCCGCTCTGGCCTTTCTGAGTTTTTAAATATCGCATTAACTGAGAAAGTGGTTTGAACTTTTCTTCAATTGTGTAGCGTATATTTGGACGATCAAAACTGCCGGTATGGATAAATGGGTTGTTTAATTGCAGCTGCTGAACTATGTCATTTCTCGTTGCCATATCAGCTGTTGCAGTCAATGCCATGGTGGGCACGGTTGGGAACGCTTGCTTTAACTCATTAAGCCGACAATAATGAGGTCGAAAGTCGTGCCCCCAATGAGATACGCAATGCGCTTCATCAATAGCGAACAAGGCTAACGGTAAGCTACTTAAGCGTTCTAAAAACTCTCTTTGTAATACTTTTTCTGGAGCAACATAAAGCAGTTTTATTTCACCAGCGTGCAGTCGCTGATAGATTTGCTGCTGCTGCTGCCACTCAACACTGTTATTCACAAACTCAGCGGCAATACCTTGTGCTTGTAATTGAGCTACTTGGTCCTGCATAAGAGAAATAAGGGGAGAGATAACGATAGTTACCCCAGGTAGCATCAGTGCTGGGACTTGATAGCATAGAGATTTGCCTCCGCCAGTTGGAAGTAATACTAAGCTGTCACGCCCACTGAGGCATGCTTCGATAGTTTCTTGTTGTCCCGTACGGAATGTGGTGTAGCCGAAATACTCTTTCAGCACCGATTTGGGCGTTAACGATTGTTGAGTTGCTAGCGTTTCCATTGCGCGCATTTTAGAGTGTTTTAGTGTAATTGTCTTCCTTTTATGCTTATTCTTAAGTCGGCCTGCGGGACTTTTAATCAAATCTAATTGCAGGGATGTATATGTCAAAAGGTATAGAAGGAGTTTTGATGGCAGGAGAACGATACACCATTGTAAAGAACGCAATGCTTACCTAGTTAGTGTTAATTTTAAACCAGCATGGTGATACCTCTTTATATCTGTATAATGCTCGCCTTCATCGCATATGGGTGGTAATTGGGGAAGTGAAATGACGGGTGATTCTCAGGCGAAGCAAGGCTATATATATGCAACACTCGCCTTTATTATGTGGGGCTTAGCACCTATCTATTTTAAGTCTATCGAGCAAGTTGACGCGCTCGAAATCCTTGTGCACCGTGTCGTATGGTCCGTTCTTTTTGTGTTGGTTGTAATAGGGCTTCGAAATAATTGGCGTAAAGTGCGTAGTATTTTGGTTAACCCTAAGCTCTTAATGATGCTTACAGTTACCGCATTATTACTTGGCTTTAACTGGGGATTGTTCATATGGGCGGTTAATAACGGTTACATGCTTGATGCAAGCTTAGGTTACTACATTAACCCTCTATTAAATGTTTTTCTTGGCATGCTATTTTTATCTGAAAGGTTAAGAGCTGCTCAAAAGGTTGCTGTATTGCTTGCATCTACGGGAGTCTTGGTGCAATTGATTAGCTTTGGGTCTTTCCCTTATATTGCTGTTTCGCTGGCATGCTCTTTTGCAATATATGGCCTCTTAAGGAAAAAAATGGCAGTGGAGTCCTTATCAGGACTGTTGATTGAATCAGCCATTCTACTCCCAATAGCCGCCATTTATTGGTTTGTTATGATGCCTAGCCCGACAAGTGATATGTTTACCAACAGTTTAGAGCTAAACTTGCTACTTATTGCCGCAGGTGTGGTAACAACACTGCCATTGCTAAGCTTTACAGCTGCGGCAAAAAGGCTGCCGTACTCTACACTGGGCTTTTTCCAGTATATCGGGCCAAGTTTAATGCTTATGTTAGCCGTTATTTTTTATGGTGAATCATTTGATATGGAAAGAGCTGTGACCTTTGCTTTTATCTGGGGCGCGTTGTTACTTTTTAGCTTTGACTCGTTGAAAGCAAGTAAGTCGAATAGTTCAACTATGCAATAAACTTTTCGTGATATGTGGCCTTCTAACTCACACCAATGTTTAATTAGAAGGCTATTTGATTTCGTCCAGATTCTTTCGCTATGTAAAGCTTTTCGTCTGCAATTTTTATTAAGGGGTCGATGCTTTCGATTACTTTGTCTGCAACACCAATTGAGACGGTAAATGGAATATGGTAAGGCGTCAAAGAGCTACTATTTTTTTCTAAAAATAGTCTGAATTGTTCTAATTGTTGAGTATTTTTCTGACTGTCTTGTGAACGGAATAATACTGCAAACTCTTCTCCGCCGAGCCTTGCGTATAAATCGTGTTCAAAGAATTTTTCGAAACACTCACCAATAGATTGCAGTACTTTATCACCAGCATCATGTCCGTGCTGGTCATTTATTTTTTTAAAGAAGTCAATGTCAACCATGGCTAACATACAGCCATGATTTTGGCGGCTATTCATTGTTAATTGCTTACTTGCGTGTTCAAAAAAATATCGCCTATTTGGTAACTGGGTTAAATAATCGGTGTTAGCTTGGCGCCGAATTGTGGCTATGTTTTCTAACATATCGACGTTTTGGCTTAGCCTGCAATAAAATTCTTCGGGGTTAAAAGGTTTACGTAAATAATCATTTGCACCGCTTTTCAAAAAACGCGCTGACAAGTAGGCATTGTCTGTGCCTGAAATACCAATGATTGCTTTATCGTCATTGCTGTATAAGCGCCTTATTTCTGCGCAAAGCTCTTCACCACGCATATTTGGCATTTCATTATCTGTAATAATGACATCTATATCCGGGTGATCATTCAAAGTTGCTAACGCCTTTATCCCATCTTCAGCGACGTAAACTTGATACTTATGCCTTTGCAACAATGAGCTAATATGTCTTCTAGTGGCAGCTGAATCATCAACAACAAGTACTTTAACTTGCTCGTTTCGCGGTAGCCGTTGTAGTTGCCTTTTTAGATACTGATAGGCTTGCTTGTTTTCTTTGGTGATGTAATCAATGACTGGGTATTTATCAACTGTATCTCGGGTACTTGATTCTAAGTTTCCCGTCATCACGATTGTAGGAATATTTGCTTTGACTGTATAGGGGATGGCTTCGCCGTTAGCTGCATCGGGCAATACAAAATCTACAACAGCACAGAAATAGTTGTGGTCGTTGATGAGTCGCTTTGCGCTTTCCAGCGTCGTGGCCACATCAACATCGTACCCGACTGAACTTGCGATGTGTTTTTGGACTTTTGCGATAGTTGGTGTGTCTTCTATTATCAGCACTTTTCTCAACACATGCACAACCTTAAGAGCTTTTCTTTACTTCAGTTTTAACTGAAAGTGCTAAAAAAGCAATGAAGAAATTAAGATTCATATCTAAAGACCTAAATTAAAAATCAGCATTCAAAAGAAACTCTATCAACAAACAGCGTTTTTACTAATTCTAATAGAGCATCTGTATTTTTAATTAAAGTTACTCAAGGCTTGGTTCAACCTCTTGCGGTTCGCTTTTATTTTGAACATGAGCAAGTGGCTTTTGGATACTTAAAGTATGTACTTTGTGTTTGCGGGTCGTTAAGTCTAAATACTTTGCCCAAACCTTCTCGATGCGGTTAGTAGGCTGCTTATGATTTAAAAATGTAATAACAAACTGCTGCTGGGTCGTGTTTTTGGGCTTAAGTTTTTGCTCAAATAACTGCGTCAAGAGGTATCCGTGTTGTTGCAAAAGCTCTGACTCCAATAATGTAAAGTGTCCACTTCTAGAAAATCCTCTAGGGAAGTTCTTATCATCATAAAAGGGCTTAGGTGCAGCAAAAGCTTCTTTTAATTCAGCTATAGTCATATCCATGATGTTTTCCTCACATTGTTTGAAAAAGTATGAACCAACAAAGCCGCTTTTTTAAACGAATAATTTTGATAGAAAGGTAGGGGAATGGATAAGGAACTATTAAAAACTTTTGTCGAAGTTTCACAAACTCGTCATTTTGGGCGTGCAGCAGAAAACTTGTATATTACACAATCTGCTGTGAGCTTTAGGATTAGGCAGCTTGAGCAAAACTTAGGTGTCGAGTTATTTGTACGTCAACGGAATAACATTCAGTTAACGGTCCCCGGGGAAAGGTTTTTGTCTCATGCAAAGATGCTTTTAACTGCAATGCATAGAGCAAAAATGGATGTGGCATTGGCAAATAATAGGCAGCAACAGCTCTCACTTTCTGGTACGGCTAATGTGTGGGATGCCTATTTACATTTTGGTATTAACCAGATTGTCTCATCAATGCCAGATGTGTCATTGGTGGCAGAAGTGAGAGCTCAGCAAGAGTGTGTCCGGTTGCTGTTAGAGCGAGCTTTAGATATAGCAGTGCTATTTGACCCTCCAAAGGTAGATGAATTAATCGTTAGACAAGTTAAAAATTTGTCTATAATTCCAGTCAGTACTTTTAAATATACAAATAAAGATGACTTTTTTGGCAAGCAGTATGTGTATGTCGATTGGGGAAACGCGTTTTCACTTTGGCATACGAAGCGATGTGATGGGGGGAAGCCTCCATATTTTCGCACGAGCACTGGACGTATTGCCCTAGAGCTTATTTTGCAATGTGGTGGTTCAGCATTTTTGCCTAAGCAGCTCGCGGCAGATTTCATGCAAAAGCAACAGCTGTTTTTTGTTGAATCTGTGGAGTGCTGCTTTCGAGATGTTTATGTTGCGTATCATAAAGGGAATGAGCAGTTAGAGCACATAGAAACAGTCGTAAATCTATTAGCTTCGATTGCTGAGTAAACTCAATTTAGTGTTTTACTTAAGATTACCTATTTATGACACAGAGCTGAATTTTCAGTTTCAATAAAATGTCATTTTTATTTTGTGTGTAATATTTCTGTCACTTAGTACTGGCAGACTGCGCCTGTCTAATAAATTACGTGTTGCGATATTGAGGAAATACACATGAAACTGACCAAATCAGCATTACTACTTTCGATTCTTAGTGGTCTATCTTTGAACGCTTATGCCGATGTTGATGTATATGGTAAAGCTAACTTGTCTGTACAATCTTCTGATGAAGGAGACGGCTCATTTACTGAAGTGAAAAGCAATGCTTCACGTTTTGGTTTTAAAGGTTCTGAAAAGTTAGACTCAGGACTTGAAGTAATCTACAAGCTAGAATTCCAAGTTGATGTATCAGATGCTGACTCAAAAGGGGATGATGACAATATTACAGCTCGTAACCAATATGTCGGTTTAAAAGGCAAATATGGTGAAGTTGTAATTGGTCGTAATGACACTGCATTTAAACTTTCTCAAGGTAAGCTTGATCAATTTAATGACTTAGAAGCAGATATCAAAAATATTTGGAAAGGTGAAAACCGCCTAGGAGATTCACTTTCATTTAAATCTGCAAGCTACAACGGCTTTAAAGTTTTAGGCACATTTATTGCGGAAGATGGTACTGACGGCGAAAATGGCTACTCAGGCGCAATTACTTATGGTGATTCTAAGCTTAAAAAGTCTAAGTTCTATGTTGCGCTTGCAGGTGACAGTGAAGTGAAAGGGTATGATGCACTGCGTTTATCAGGTCAGTATAAAGCAACAGACGATTTAAAACTGGGTGCTATGTATCAAAAACAAGAAAAAGTAGATGGAACAGGCACTGCTGATGGTTTCCTATTAAATGCTGCATATAGCTTTGGTGCAAACACAGTTAAGATTCAGTATCAAATGATTGACTTCGATGCTGCCGCATCGAAAGACGTAGATGGTATTAGTATTGGTATTGACCATAAGCTAGCGAAAGCAACAAAACTATATGCCTTCTATTCTTCAGTTGATGAAGATGCTGGAACAGAAGAAGATTATTTAGGTTTAGGTATTGAATACAAGTTTTAATCAAGTATTCATTTGACTCCTTTCATACCGTATCCTTTCGAGGGTACGGCTTATTAATTTCAAGCGGTTTTGTTTAAATAACTTCCTACTTGTTTTTTATTTGTTCGATTGAACGCGTTGCCCTCGATTAATTCAAAAAAGCCCTTGCGCTAATCTCAAATCTCCCTATAATGCGCAACCACTGACACGGAGCAATACGCACAAAAGCAAAGAGCAAAGTGAAGGTTAAAGTTAAATTGAAAGGTTAATTAAAAAATTAAATTTTCTAGTTGACTTTAAAAGTGAAGCGGTTAATATGGCGCTCCACTTCGCAGCAATGCTGCGGTAACTAACCAAGAGTTAGTTACACTGTTCT
>NZ_AUXY01000034.1 GCF_001625695.1 Pseudoalteromonas luteoviolacea H33-S | reverse complement strand
CGCCAGCTGTGTCGGTAGACGCACCTGAACCGCCTGTAATAGACGCCCCTCAGAAAGCACAAAGCTGGCCTGCAGCTGATCCATCCGGTCCTGATACTGAGCCTCGCTAAGCTCACTCAAGTCTAAGCGGCTGACGCTGGCGCGAGCCAAGGCCAGATCATCGCGCTGTGGCGTATATTCACCCTGCCACTGTTGTTCAGAGCTCGTAGACTGATAGCGCACGCTCAGTGCATCATGACGGCCATACAGAGCCGCCACTAAGCTGATCAGGTGTGATTGAGACAACGGCTGGGTCGGAGTCAGTAGCACCGCCTGATTAAAATGATGGACGTCAGTGCTGTCGGCCAACAGTTGCTGCTGGATCGGCAATAGTGGTTGCAAACCGGATACCGGACCCTGATCGGCTAGGCGCTCCGCCTGACTTTGTACCTGAGGTGCCAACTGGCGGATAGTCTGGGCTTCAAACAAAGCACGCGCGCTGAAGTGCAGCCCCGCTCTGGCGGCGCGTGACACCAGTTGAATGCTGAGGATAGAATCGCCTCCCAACTCAAAAAAGTTGGCAGTGGTGCTCACCTGTTCACAATCAAGCTGCAACAACTCAGCCCACAGCTTTTGTAAGATACGCTCGATTTCCGTTTGCGGAGCCTGATAGGCAGCGCCCAACAGTATATCCGAAGGCGCTGGCAGCGCTTTTTTATCGACTTTACCATTGGCAGTCACAGGCCATTGCACCACGGTAATCACAGTCGCGGGGATCATGTAATCCGGTAATCTAGCTGCCAATAATTGTGGGATCCGCTGTGTTAACGCTTGCTCGGTCAGGGTACAACTTGCAGCTGCTTTCACATAGGCTATCAAACGTTTATGCCCGCCACGGTCCTGATGCACCAGCACCACACAAGCATCGACTACATCCAACATATTGATGTGGTGTGCCACTTCCGCCAACTCCACTCGGAAGCCTCGGATCTTAACCTGATCGTCACTGCGACCAATAAACAGCAGGCGACCATCGTCCA
Source organism: Pseudoalteromonas luteoviolacea H33-S (assembly GCF_001625695.1). Lineage (GTDB taxonomy): Bacteria > Pseudomonadota > Gammaproteobacteria > Enterobacterales > Alteromonadaceae > Pseudoalteromonas > Pseudoalteromonas luteoviolacea_B. Next base: position 147 of record NZ_AUXY01000034.1, on the reverse strand, counting down.
ACGCCCTGACCATGTCCCCAGTGCGATACAAACGCGCACTAGAGTTACTCTGTTTAGGGTCATAAAAAGGATTGGTGATAAATTTCTCAGCACTCAGTGCTGGCTGGCCAAGATAGCCCTGAGCCAGCCCGTCCCCGCCGATGTATA
>NZ_AUXY01000033.1 GCF_001625695.1 Pseudoalteromonas luteoviolacea H33-S | reverse complement strand
TATCGGTTCAGGTGCTGGCGTGGTGAGCAATATCGCAAAAGTGGTTGTCGGCACAGATGCAACACCAGAGATTAAATTTACAGAAAAACCAAAAGCCGGTGATAAGTCGGTTTCGGGTAAGGTGTTCTTAGATGTAAACCAAGATGGCGCGGTTGATCAAAATGATGTGCGATTAAAAGACATCACAGTGACTATCACGGGCACAGATAAGTTTGGTCAGGTGGTAAATCAAAGTGTAGTGACGAATGCGAGCGGTGCGTTCAGCTTCACAGGTCTGATTGAATCAAATGCAGATGGCTACACCATTACGCAAACACCGAGCACAACGTATCAAACAGGTAACCGTTATATCGGCTC
>NZ_AUXY01000032.1 GCF_001625695.1 Pseudoalteromonas luteoviolacea H33-S | reverse complement strand
ATTTAGCTAATTTAAGTGCATTACGCTTGTCAGTTTTAACACGTTCACCAGGCTTTTTAGGGATAAGCGAGGGGGCAACTACGTAACAGCAATGCCCAAGAGAAGTAATTAAGCGATAAATCCAGTAACCACAAGGGCCAGCTTCATAAACGAAATGTATAGTTGCATTAGGGTATTTAGATTCAAATTGCCTGATGAGCCTTTTTATAGCTACTTTAGCAGAAGAAATACGACCGAAATGAATGGGGTGTGCGCCGCGATTATCTTCAATGTAGGCAACCTCAATGAATTCTTTATGAGTATCTAAGCCAATGAAAAGTATGTTATGTTTAGTCATGCTAGCCTCTGCTATTTAGTTATTTGACAAACTAATTATGGCTCTGGCTTTAAGCTAACCCACAAAAATGCGGAGGCTAGCACCGTGTGGGAGTCATTATGTCTATTTAGCTCTGAAGTTATGGAATTAGAAACTGCTGAAATAAAGAGTAACTTTAAGCAATTCGTATTGGTGTTACTCTTTGGTCCATTTGGTTTGTTTTATAGTAATAAGTTACTTGCGACAATTGCTGTACTATTGTTTTTCATCTTGATTGGAGCTTATTTTTTGGGCTTCTTGATAGTGTGGGTATTTTCTTTTGTTGCTGGCTTTTATAGTGTCAAAGAACATAATAAAAGAGTTAACAAGTTCGAAAAGCTTAAGAAAAGATACAAGCATTTAGGTTGAAAGCGCTATATAACAAAGTTGCAAATTGAACGTTTCTAACTTAGTGATATCTGCTTAACTTACTGTTCTGGTTGAGGGTATTAAAGTGCGTATTTGAAAAGTTGTTGTTATACAACATTTGTTGTAGATAAAAATGTTATGTGCTTTCGGGAGCTTATGAAATTAACATTCAAGATTGTGGCAGCACTGGTGTGCATTCTGTTTGCGGCATACCATACTTACTTTTTTGTGCTTCCCAGTGTAACGGTGATAAACAACTCAAAATCGGCAGTCGAAAGCGCAAGAGTTAACTTGCCAAGTTCAGGATTGGACATTGGTCCCATTTATGCTGGATCGAAGAACACGATTTACTATGCGTTAGAGCAAATTGACGGTGTTTATCAATACCAGTTCAAAATTGAAAGTGGTCTTGTCTTGTCGGGTAAGTGTGGTTACGTTACAAATAACGAGGTTCATAAGCGTGTGGTGCTTTTGGTTAAAGAAAATCAGGTAACCTGCCAATCAAGCAGATAACAATCGCATAAAATCGCCGCTGAAAAAACTAAATGGGACAGGCACACATTTATTGCATCAAATGATTGAGATGCAACAAGTTATAAAATCGCATAAAGGCGGTTACCCAATAGAGATAACATGAAATGGTGCTTTGGGTGCATAAAAAAGGGGATTTCATAACCAGTTCCATTTTGATTTTTTTGTATATACAGTTCTCGATGTTTTTCAAACATCACTGGTATTCGACAAGTGACGTACTTTAACAATTTCTAATTTGGTGACATCTACTTAACTTATTGTTATGGTTGAGGGTATTAAAGTGCGTATTTGAAAAGCTGTTGTTATGCGGCAGACATTACGCTGTTGTTATAAGACATTTGTCGTAGATCAAAATGTTAGCTGCCAAGGAAGACTATGCGTAAATTTTTATTTTTAGTGTTAAGTTTAACTAGCTTTTCATCTATGGGGTGCAGTATCCCTTGGCCAAAAGGCTTCACCTTTAACATTGAATATATTGCTCATCGAGGTGATCGCCTTTTAAAAAACGAAGTGCCAATTCCCATAGTAGAAACCGAGTTGGTTCGAGGAACTAAAGCAAACTCTGGTGGCTCATGTGAGGATGCTGGAATTATCAAATTAAACTTATCTTTGCCAAAAGGTTCTAAGTATCGTTTAAATCAGCTTGGATTTTATGCACGTGTTCTTGAAGGTGAATACCCATCTAATATCCCTAAAACCCCGTTTATGGTAGATAACACTGGGATTGCTATGTTTCCATGGTTGGACGGTGCAGGTGAAAAGCCAATTGATTTAAAATTAGAAATCTTTGCAATAAACCAGGCTCTCGTTATTGGTAAACCAGTTATTGTGCGTATAAAAGGGTAATGGCAGCTAACAAGCTTTTAAACATGGACAAAATATAGTTGGCTTTTGCCCCTTTGTCGCTAATTTTAGCCTGTAAGCTAAATGGGACAGGCACAAAATATATTGCTGTAATCTTCTCTAATTTATAAATGTGTCTGTTCAACTTTCTCTTTTTCAAATATCACAGTTATACGACAATTCATATTTTTCAATAATTCCTAATTGGGTGACACCTGATTAACTTATTGTTATGGTTAAGGTGTGTTAAGTGCATATCTAATACCATTCCGCATAAAG
>NZ_AUXY01000031.1 GCF_001625695.1 Pseudoalteromonas luteoviolacea H33-S | reverse complement strand
ATTACGGGCTATGGCTTAGGCTGCGCTCAGGTTGCAAACGGTCGACGATTTGTTCAAACGGCACCTGCTGATGACCATAGGCATCGAGCAAACAGCGTTTGCTCTGTCCCAGCAAATCATGAAAACTTGGGCTGCCCGATAAATCGCTGCGCAGCACCAGCGTATTGACAAAAAAGCCGATCAGCTCGGCAACTTCTGACTGCTCTCGGTTCGCCACAGGCGTGCCGACCACAATATCCTGCTCATTACTATAGCGGGATAATAGAACCGAAAACGCGGCATGCAGCCCCATAAATAAGGTGGCGCCATGGGACTGGCACAACGCAGTCAAACTCGCGACATCACTTTTATCAAGACTGCTGGCATAAACATCGCCGCTAAAGTCTTGCACCGCGGGTCTGGCATGATCAAGTGGCAGGCTATGTACCACAGGTAAATCCGCAAGCTGATTTTGCCAGTAGTCCAACTGCTGCTCCAGCACGTCTCCCTGTAAGTACTCCCGCTGCCAGTGGGCATAGTCGCCATACTGAATGGTCAAAGGAGCCAGGGACACCTGTTGCCCTTGAGCATATGCGCTATACAGCTGGCTAAACTCATTCACCAATATGCCCATAGACCAGCCATCTGAAGCGATATGGTGCATGGTCACCAGCAAAATATGCTCCAACTCAGAGACTTTTAGTAGTCGCGCCCGTATCATTAAATCTTGGCTCAGATCAAAAGCGCTGATCGCCTCATTAGCGAGCACTTCGGCAATTTCAGCCTCGCGGATCCCAGCCTGTACTGCGGATAAATCCGTCAACGGTACTTTAAACGCCTGCGGCGTATTAATCACCTGGA
>NZ_AUXY01000030.1 GCF_001625695.1 Pseudoalteromonas luteoviolacea H33-S | reverse complement strand
TATTTAAGCGGATTGGTATTATTTCACCTTGCGTAAAAAGAGCGTGTTCACTTCGTTCACTGTCGCTAGCCTTTTACACTCCTCTTGCGCGAAAAGAGTGTCAGCGCTTAGCGCTGTGTCACAAACCTTTCGCACGATATTCACCTTGCGTAAAAAGAGCGTGTTCACTTCGTTCACTGTCGCTAGCCTTTTACACCCCTCTTGCGCAAATTGAACGTACTCGCTTCGCTCGTTGTCGTTGCATTTTGCACTATGTCATCCTGAACTCGTTTCAGGATCCATGCAGTGCTTGTTTAATCTCAGTTGCTTTGTTTGTAGAGGTGTATTGTTTATCTGCGGTCAAAACGGCTTATTTCACCTTCCGCACCATATTCATCTTGTTCAAAGTGAACGTACTCACTTTGTTCCTTTCGTTAGTACCTTTCACTAGGTAGGTTGGGTAAAAGTAGGACTATTCAGCAAACATATAGAGTTCATTAACGATACAGCAAATAAATTATCTCGTTATAAATTTGATGGTTAATTGGATCTAATTGATCTCCTGTAAGCGCGTTGCATGATCTTATTCTAATGTTCTGTATGTTAAATATACAAAAAAAGGTGTTTTAGTCTGTTTTTTGTTCTAAAGGTGCGTTTTTATAAGTTTTTTATAAAAAGTACTTGATCCAAATCCAGATCTCCCTATAATGCGCACCCACTGACACGGAGCAACACGCACAAAAGCAAGAAGCAAAGTGAAGGTAAAAGCCAAACTGAAAGCTTAATTGAAAATAAATTAAATTTTCTAGTTGACTTTAAAAGTGAAGCGGTTAATATGGCGCTCCACTTCGCAGCAATGCTGCGGTAACTAACCAATAGTTAGTTACATTGTTCT
>NZ_AUXY01000029.1 GCF_001625695.1 Pseudoalteromonas luteoviolacea H33-S | reverse complement strand
ATCTTTTAAGTCTTTCATCGCAACCTCTCGAGCGCGAGATAAATCTCGAATGGCTTCGTCTTCAGGCTCAGGCACATAAATAGGAGTTAAATCCTCAGATTTAAGTAATTTAGCCAGTTTAATGGCATCACGCTTGTCGGTTTTTACGCGCTCACCAGGTTTTTTAGGAATAAGCGAAGGAGCAACCACGTAACAACAATGTCCCAAAGAAGTAATTAAGCGATAAATCCAGTAACCACAAGG
>NZ_AUXY01000028.1 GCF_001625695.1 Pseudoalteromonas luteoviolacea H33-S | reverse complement strand
ATAAATCCAGTAACCACAAGGGCCAGCTTCATAAACGAAATGTATAGTTGCATTAGGGTATTTAGATTCAAATTGCCTGATGAGCCTTTTTATAGCTACTTTAGCAGAAGAAATACGACCGAAATGAATGGGGTGTGCGCCGCGATTATCTTCAATGTAGGCAACCTCAATGAATTCTTTATGAGTATCTAAGCCAATGAAAAGTATGTTATGTTTAGTCATGCTAGCCTCTGCTAT
>NZ_AUXY01000027.1 GCF_001625695.1 Pseudoalteromonas luteoviolacea H33-S | reverse complement strand
CTTTATGCGGAATGGTATAAAAGAAAGCCCGATTCGAAAGAGTCGGGCTTTTTTCGTGCTAAATCATCTCGAAAGTTGTAGAGGTCATGCACATTGATAAAGAGACGAATTAGCGCAAGGTGAAGGGAGCAACCTTCACCGCCGACAAGGCAAACTCAAAATTTCCTCAGCAACAGCTAAAATAGCTCATTTCACCTTGCACAAAAGAAGCGTGCTCACTGCGTTCGCTGTCGCTAACCTTTTGCACGATAGCGCCGATGATAGTGTGTGGGGCGGACGGCGAGTCTTTCCCATGTGAAAGTAGGACATTCTACTGCGTAGCGCACCAAGGGCCCAATTAAAGGTCGATTAACAGCATTCATCCATGAATCTAATCGACATTAGTACATCCATGTACGTCAAACCCGTTGCAGAAATGCAACGGGTTTTTTCGTTTAAGTCCCTCGGCAACAGCTAAAATAGCTCACTTCACAGGTTTTGCTCTTTACTCCTTTTAAATACATACAGTCCCT
>NZ_AUXY01000026.1 GCF_001625695.1 Pseudoalteromonas luteoviolacea H33-S | reverse complement strand
CGTTTCAGGATCCATGCTTTGCTTATTCTGAGTTGGTTGCTGCGTTTATAGTGCTGTATTGATTACCTCTCGTTAAAACTGCTCGTTTCATCTTAAGTAAAAAGAGCGGATTCACTTCGTTCAATGTCGCGAACCTTTTACATGATAAGCGCAAGGTGAAGGGAGCCACCTTCACAGCTTTACCCTTTACTCCTGCTAAATACATTCCCACAGCAACAGCTAAACTAGCTCATTTCACCTTGCGCAAAAAGAGCGTACTCACTGCGTTCGCTGTCGCTAACCTTTTACACCATAGACCCTGAAACAGCTTCAGGATGACGGATAGTTTTTGTAGTGGCACAGTTAAAACTTCTTATTTTATGTTGTGTAAAATGAATGCTTGAAATTAATCATTTGCACTATGTTGGTCTGGTTTTTATACAAAAATAGCAGGCTTAGGTTGTTATTTGAACGAACAGCGCTTTTTAATAAGTTTTTCATAAAAAGTGCTTGCACAATTTTCTCAGCTCCCTATAATGCGCACCCACTGACACGGCGGGATGCGAGAGAAAACGCAAACCAAAGAAAAGGTTAAAGTTAAATTGAAAGGTTAACTTTTTTCGAAAGAAAGAAAATTAAATTTTCTAGTTGACTTTAAAAGTGAAGCGGTTATTATGGCGC
>NZ_AUXY01000025.1 GCF_001625695.1 Pseudoalteromonas luteoviolacea H33-S | reverse complement strand
TTATTTTCAATTAAGCTTTCAGTTTGGCTTTTACCTTCACTTTGCTTCTTGCTTTTGTGCGTGTTGCTCCGTGTCAGTGGGTGCGCATTATAGGGAGATTTGAGATTAGCACAAGCGTTTTTTTCGCTTTTTTCTTAATAAATTTATTTAATTAGTTAACCTCAAAAAGCGCAGCCTAGACACACAAGTTATACACAAAAACCTGTGGATAAAAGTACAAAATGCAACGAACGATAGCGGAGCGAGTACGTTCAATTTGTGCAAGAAAGGTGTAAAAGGTTAGCGACAATGAACGAAGTGAATACGCTCTTTTTACGCAAGGTGAGATGAGCAAGTTTAACCGCTGCTGAGGGGATCTTGAGTTTATCTTGTCGGCGGTGATGGTTGCTCACTTCACCTTCAGATTGTCGTGCAAAATGTTAACGACAAGAAACGTAGTGAATACGTTCTCTTTGTGAAAGGTGCAAAAGCCGTTTTCACTAAAAATAATCAACTCTCTATTTCATATGCAACAACCAACTCAGAATAAGCAAAAGCATGGATCCTGAAACGA
>NZ_AUXY01000024.1 GCF_001625695.1 Pseudoalteromonas luteoviolacea H33-S | reverse complement strand
AAAAACTCGTATGGTGAGAGTCTAAATAACCAGTCCTAGTGACACAGATTGTGTCCCCTTCGTCTAGAGGCCTAGGACACCGCCCTTTCACGGCGGTAACAGGGGTTCGAATCCCCTAGGGGACGCCACTTTCTATGTTATCCTTCAGCTATTCTTGCTAAATTTATTCTCTTTGCTAACTTTAAATTTATTATTGCAGTGCGCAATTGGCTCTCGTGCTTAATGACTTTGATTGGTATTGTGTATTATCCTTTCGTTTCATGTTCAATTAAGATTTGGTTGATGAGTAAATTTAAACTTTCAATTATCTCCACAAGCTTGATTTAGAACAATTTTTAGTCATTTTTGTCATGCTCGCATTAGCGTAATCACTTACTATTGCTTTTTAATCTAGAGTGAGTTGCTATGGCTAAAGGAAGATCAACGGTAACCAACCGCGAATACGACTATCCCAGTTCTTATAATTTGCTATCTACAACCAACACCAAAGGGCAAATTAAATATGCTAATCGCCAGTTTTGTGAAGTGGCTGGCTTTGAACTACATGAATTAGAAGGCAAACCACACAATATTGTGCGCCACCCAAGCATGCCAAAACCCGCCTTCCAAAATTTATGGAATTATATTGAGTCAGGTAAGCCTTGGATGGGCATGGTAAAAAACCGCTGTAAAAATGGCGACCATTATTGGGTCAACGCTTATGTGACACCGATTACGAATAGTAGCGGCCAAACTGTCGAATACCAATCGGTTAGAACAAAACCAGATCGTGCAGTGGTCAATCGAGCAGAAAAAATCTATCAAAAGCTCAATGATGGCGTATCGGTAGACAGCTTTACGAGGGCTTCTATGTCGTTGTCTGCGCAGATGATGTTGATTATTGGTGTATTTTACATACTAAGCATGATTTTTGCGTCGCTGCCATCGCCGTGGTCCTATATCTTAGAAACCATTCTGGTTGTTGTTGCTTTAGTTTTGACCTATCAGCGTTTATCCCCAGTAAGGGAGTTAAGTCAAAAAGCACGAAAGGTCTATGACAACCCTCTGATGCAAAAGATTTATATTAACAAGGTCAATGATATTGCAGCGATCGAGCTGGCGTTACTAGCGAGAGAATCAGAGTTACGCGCGGTACTTGGTAGAGTAAAAGATGCCAGTGATACGGTGCGAGGTCATGCTAAAGAAACCGTTGATGAATGTGATAAAAGTGCTCAACTGCTTAATAATCAACAAGCTCAGACAGGGTCGCTTGCAACTGCGATAAATCAAATGACGGCGACAATCCAAGAAATTGCATCGAACACCAACAATGCCGCATCGCAGTCAGAAGCTGCGCTCAAGTCTGTGAAAGAGGGAAGTTTGGCGGTTAATGAAAATATGGAAAATAACTACACTTTGTCGGAAGAGTTGACACAAACCCAATCTGATATTGAAGATCTCAATGCGCAAACGGTCAATATTGGCGGAGTTGTGGATGTGATCCGTGGGATCTCTGAACAAACGAATTTGCTGGCGTTAAATGCGGCCATTGAGGCTGCACGTGCAGGAGAACAAGGTCGAGGTTTTGCTGTTGTGGCTGATGAGGTCAGGGCGTTGGCACAGCGTACTCAAGATTCGACCAAGGAAATCGATGATATTGTCGCGAACCTAAGGCAACGTGCAGAGCGAGCAGTGCAAGCAATACAAAATGGGGTTGATAAGTCAGGCCAATGCGTGGAAAAAGCAGAGGGCACGAAAGCTTCTTTAGACAGCATCAACTCAATAGTAAATGATATCTCCAGCTTGAATTATCAAATCGCAACTTCAACGGAAGAAATGTCGGGAGTCAGTAACGAGCTCAATAATAATGCAGTGACGATTTCGCAGTTGGCGACTGATTCATTGCAAAGCTCTGATAGGTCGCTAGAAACCATGGCAAACACTCAAAAAGCCCTAGCTGATCAAAAATCGTTAGTGGATCAGTTTATCGCTAAATTTCAAAATTAATTATGACGAATGTGGCATGCCACTACATGCCACACTTTTTGTCAGGTTATCTAAATAAAAATAGCCAGTTTATTCAATTAATTTATCTCTATTTCTCATAAGATTTTCAGTAGCCGCAATTAAGCGGATAGTTTTGTTGAATTTACAGAGGTATATTATGAATAAAGTACTAAAAATGGCCTATGAAAGGGAAATGTTTACTGCACAAACTTTGTATCTGCAAGGCGATTTTATTACTTGTTTTAAGTCTCTTGAAAGAGCGCATATTCTTGGTCAGCAGTCTGCACTCAGACATACCAAAAGCCATTGGTGGATGTTAAAGGTAGGAATTAAACTGGCGGATACAAAAGAAGTATCGGCACAAATATTAAGAGTGTTTGCAGCGATTATTTTCTCACGCCTTTGGGTGCCTAAAGGCAATACGGGGGGGGCCAATGTCAGTGCATTTAAGCCTATGCCCATACCGAATGATCTTAAAGTATTTTTTAATGAATAAAGAGAAAATTTAATTAGGGTTAATCCTAAAAGCACATCTACCAACGACAAAGAGAGTGACAAAGTTTTGCAGCAAAACGTCTGGATAAAGACTGGGTATATATTACTCCATGGCGCTAGCATAGATGCGAATGAACACCAGCATGTCGCCATGCAAGTTGTTTGGCCAGATAAAGACAGCACTTGCATTCTAGCTGGTAAGACACTTCATAATGCAGTGATCATTGACTCAAATACGCCACACTGCTTGAAAATGGAAAGCGGGTGGGTGTTATTAGTTGAGCCACATAGCGTATTAGGAGCGTGCTTAAAGGAACAATTAAGTGGCCAGCCCCTGAAGATGTTCTGTGTCTCGACAACTCCAAAGTGGCCCCAGACTCACAGTGATGCGAGCACTATTTTTTTCAAAGCACTCACTGAGTTAATACCAAGGGGAGGGATGTTAGATAGTCAGCAAAATACAATTCCGGATCCTCGGATAAGTCGTTTGTTGGCTGAATTGAACTCGTGTTTTCGTGAAGAGTGCATAAAACCGCGGCAATGGCGTGCAAAAGAGGCTGCGCAAAAATATCATTTATCAGAAAGTCGGTTTTTACACCTTTTCTCTGATCAAGTCGGAATTGCTTGGCGGCCTTATTTGTTATGGAGAAGAATGTTATGTGCCTTGCTGACAATGCAAAAAGGCGCGAGTGCAACTGAAGCCGCTTTTAGTGCAGGGTTTTCTGATAGTGCCCATTTGAGTCGTACTTTTAAAAATACATTTGGCATGACAATTAGACAGGCTATCAGTTTGTTTAAGTAACAGGTGTAATAAGTTAAAGCACGTAGTATATATCTTAGCCCTTCAAGTACACTGCTTAGGTGAAAATTTCCTTTTAATACTACAGTAAAGTTTTTCGAGAACTCAAATCGTTATTAACAGATTAAAAAGTATAGATATAATCAAAACCAGTAACAAGTGATTATTTTTTGTAACATTTCAAGGGTATCTATAACGTTGCGCTTATGCCAATTTATCCAACACTGTGAAGTATGAAATTTAACCGTTCGCTTGTATATGATTATCTGTTTGAACGGTTATGAAAGCATGCACATGAATACAAAAGGAGGCGTAATGCTTACGGTGCATATTATAGCTGGTTCGTTTTTACTGTTGTTTGGGATTGGCGCTTTGAGCTTTGCAAAAGGAAAGCTTCGGCATAGATGGTCAGGTAACCTATTTTTCCTGGCTATGTTAATAATGACAGGGACTGCTGCTTTTTTTAATGGCGGCGCAACCATGTCGCTGATGACATTTTATTATGGTGCGACTGCTTGGGCGATTGTGCTCAGAAAAGAGCAAACAACCGGTATTTTTGAAATATTGGCTATGTGCTTAATACTCTATGTCAGCATATCATTATTTTATTTTGTATATACCGCAGTTGACTTGGATCCGACCTTCAAAGCTATTTTCACTATTCATGCCTCTGTGGCCTTATTGGCAGCAGGTATGGATCTTAGGATGATCCTAAAAGGTGGCCTTTCGGGCAAGCATCGTATCGCTAGGCACACGTGGCGGTCGTGTTTTGCTATGTTGGGGGCTGTGATGTCGTTTTCAGCAAATACATCAGATAGATGGCCTGATTTTATTAACAGTAATGCGTTAATTTATCTGATGATAGGCGTACTATTTTACTGGGTAATTAGAGTGCTATTCACTGGTTGGTCAAAACGGTTAAACCGTATTATTGGTGACAGCTTACTCCTCAAGTGGTTGCCAGTATTTAAGCGAGATATTAAAGAGTAACAGTGCGCTATTTTATATGAATTATGATGGGTGAGCGCGCGCCCATCACAGAGCCCCTAAAAATGACAATGGAAGAACCTTTATATTATGACTATTTAAACCGCTCCAGATTACATAGGTTTATGAGGTCAAATGCTGTTTACGGTATTGCCCAGGAGTGCAGCCTGTAAACTCTTTAAAGGCACGACTAAATGGAGCAGCAGATGCAAAGCCACTTTCAATGCCAACGACAAGCACTGGCCAATCGCGTTTATCAGGTGCGCTTAATATTGATTTTGCGTACTCGATACGCATTTGGTTCACATAGTGATTAAAGTTCTTCGCATCGAAGCAGTCGAGCATAATAGCGCGGATACGATACTCGGGCAGGTCTAGCTCACGAGCAATATCGGCAACACGTAAATTTGCATCCAAAAAGCGCTGTTCTTCAATCAGCAGGTGTTGAATTTTCTGAGCGAGTAGGCGCTCACTTTGGATAGGGCGCTCCTTTTTCTCGGTCTGTTGCATGAACTGTTGTTGACGAAATTGTATCAACCAATGTGTACTGATAAAGATTAACGTATATGCGAACACGACCAGCCATTCTCTTCCTTCGCCCATCGCTAATTCTTTGGGCAGAGCGACAGCAATCAACATAACACTGATAATGCTCACCAAGAATGAAGACAGGTAGATCATCGTGATTTTACGCTGAATCATAGTTGCGCTTTGCAATACTCGATAGCCCTCCCAAAACGCAAGAATGAGTATTCCTGATGATAATATTGCAATTGCTTCGGATAACACGGTTATCGAAGTTGATAGCCAATCGCTTTGGAGCTGCCACATCTTTTCTATAAATTGGAATAGGTGCCTTGATATCAGGCATATTCCTAGTACACCTGCAAACAGGAGGTGATGGTGATTAATGGGATTGGTTTTTCGAAAAAATGCACGTGAAAAAAGCCAGTATCCACTGCAGGTAGCAAACCCGAGTATCCCTATCAGGTGATGATAAGGGGCAAAGTAAGTGCTTGTTAGTTGATAGGCAAGATACATCGACGAGGAAGCACAAAACCCTGCAAACGCTAAATGTAAAATGTGCTTTTTTCGAAGGCGATAATGAATGAATGCTAATACCAAACTTAGCAAGACGGTAAGTGACTGCACAATTTTTAGTGGATCCAATTTTGATTCCCTCCCACTTTTATACCGATTCTACATTAATCTCGTTTCTTTTCGATAATCTTCTGATTTATCCGCTTTTATTAGTATCGATTTTGAAATTCGATGCGCATTAAAGCTTTCATATTGGCAGTATTGACGTGAAATTTAGAAGACAAGGTACGGTTATGAAAAATAAATCTGTCATTGATAACGAAAGTGTTTGTGAGAAAAACAAGTCAGCTAACGAGTACGACTCAATACAAAATTGTGCACCAACAGTCGCATTGTGGAAAACATGGGGGCTTAGGCTTATATTTACTGCAATGGTGATTGTTCTGGGCTCTAAGCAGTTAAATTATATCTTAGAAGGCGCCTCTGAATGGGATCGCTGGAGAGGTCTTGGGCATTCAATGTTGTTTGCGCTGGCTTTATTTGCAATAGGCGGTGTTTTTCGTCCTTTAACTTTTTTGCCTATTATGCTCTATGAAATCGTTTGGAAACTGGTTTGGCTGACTGTCGTTGCATTGCCTCCATTTCTGGCAGGTCAAGATGTGCCAAACATTGTAAACGCCAAAGCATCGATAATTGGCATTGCTGTATTAATGGTTCTGATCCCGTGGCGTTATGTTTGGTGGCAGTATTTTACTCAACCGATTGAACCATGGAGACGAAAGAAAGCGGATGGGAATAAATAAGCTGTAATTTTGATGAAGGCTGCTAGCCATGAATTGTTAGCAGCTTTACATTAGCAAAGCGTTTGCTTTCAATATAAAAGTATTTAAAGCAGCAGGTTATCTTTTATTGAATAACCAGTTTAGCGCAAAGAGCAGCCTGTCCAAGACAGGTTTGAACTTTAAATTGCCAATTTATACGTCTGTTTTTTCTTTAAATTCGCACAAATCTTCAATAATACAGCTGCCGCATTTTGGTTTACGCGCAGTACATACATAGCGACCATGCAAAATAAGCCAATGGTGCACATCCACTTTAAAGTCTTTTGGCACGACTTTTTCTAGTTTTTCTTCTACTGCGACAACATCTTTACCCATAGCAAATTTAGTGCGGTTAGATACTCTAAAAATATGGGTATCGACTGCAATGGTCGGCCAACCAAATGCGCAATTTAATACAACGTTTGCGGTTTTTCGACCAACTCCAGGTAAGGCTTCTAACGCTTTACGGTCTTGGGGTACTTCTGAGCCATGCTTTTCGATTAAAATTTGGCACAGTTTAAACACATTGTTAGCTTTTGAATTATATAAGCCAATGGTTTTTATGTACTCCTTTAAGCCTTCAACACCTAAATCTACAATTGCTTCTGGCGTATTGGCGACGGGAAACAACTTGCGAGTTGCCTTGTTAACGCCCACATCTGTCGCCTGTGCTGACAAGGTGACTGCAACCAATAATTCAAACGGTGTGGTGTACTCCAAGTCGGACTCAGGGTTTGGATTGTCTTCTCGCAGTCGAGTTAAAATCTCTAAACGTTTTGCTTTATTCATGACGGTTTTTAAGTAGTTAGCTAAGAGGGGCTAAGTGTGATTGCATCTTATTTGCCCCTGCAATCACACTTAGGGTTTACGCAGTCTAAGTGACGGCTTAGGCTGCGTTTAATTGTATTAAGTTAGGCTAGTAACCCTTGCTCTTTCTGCTTTTTCAGCTGGTGCTGCTGGTTGAGCTTGTGCTTTTTGGCGCTCATCAAAGTAGTTTTTAGCAGCAATGATAAGGCCCAACCCCAAGAAAGCGCCAGGAGGTAAAATAGCCACTAGGAATTGGCTATCAAAGCTCAGTACTTCAATTCGCAATGCCGTGGCCCAGTCTCCAAGTAATAGCTCTGCACCATCAAATAAGGTGCCTTGCCCGATAAGTTCACGCATTGCGCCTAAGATGACCAACACGGCAGCAAAACCCAGACCCATCATCACACCATCCCACGCTGACAATATTGGGGTGTTTTTTGATGCATAAGCTTCTGCTCGGCCAATGATGGCGCAGTTGGTCACAATCAAGGGAATGAAGATCCCCAGAGATTGATAGAGTCCAAACGTGTATGCATTCATTAGTAGCTGAATGATGGTGACAAACGCAGCAATGATCATCACAAATACTGGGATACGAATATCTTTGGGTACCCAATTTCTGACGATAGACACGGTGACGTTAGAGCCAACTAATACAAGCAAGGTTGCGATCCCAAGGCCTAAGGCATTGGTAACAGTGCTGGTGACAGCAAGCAGGGGACATAAGCCAAGCAGCTGTACCAAGGCGGCATTGTTTTTCCAAAGTCCCTCATGGGCTAGTGTTTTGTACTCGCTCATAACTGCTCCTCTTGGCAAACATTGCTTTGTGCAAATAGGCTATCAAAGTTTTGATGGGCAAACCAAGTAGCCGCATTCACAGAGTGGACAACCGCTCTAGGTGTGATGGTTGCCCCAGTAAATTGATCGAACACACCGCCTTCTTTTTTAACATTAAAGGCTTGGTCTTCTGCTGATTGTACTGTCATACCTGCAAAAGAGTGTACCCAGTCTGACTTTTTAACTTCAACTTTATCACCCAAGCCAGGGGTTTCTTTATGCTGAGTAATACGCACGCCAGCAATTTCTGCATTGGCGTATACAGCAGTTAACATGTCGATATTACCGCTATAACCTTCAGGGGTAATATGCTGCACTAATAAAGCGACAGGCTGACCATTTTGCTTAGCACGATAGATTCGATGCGGTCCATTAGGACCAAGCTCTGGTGCATCGCTTTCGATGCAATCTAAATAGAGTTCATTATTGTATTTGTCAGCGGGCAGTACCTGCGTCAAAGTGCGCATTAGATGTTTCTTTTCTTGCGCTTCGATACGAGGTGCTGTGAGCTGTTGAACGAGCGCAACACTGCCTGTTGTGGCAAGGGCAAAGGCGGTGAGGATCGCGCCATTTTTTTTCATTGATGCGAGGATCATTTCTTTGCTCCATGTCCATAAGTACGTGGCTGGGTGTAATGGTCTATCAAAGGTACTGCCATATTCAGTAGCAGTACCGAAAATGCCACGGCATCTGGGTATCCGCCAAATTGTCTGATCAGATAGACTAGCAGGCCAATAAGGGCACCATAGATAAGTCTGCCTTTATTTGTGGTCGATGCTGAGACAGGATCCGTTGCAATGAAAAACGCCCCGATCATGGTTGCACCGCTCAGTAAATGGAATGCAACGCCAGCTTGTCCACCTAAAAGATAACCAAATAAGCTGCAAACAGCTAAAGAGGCGATCATGGCGACTGGGATATGCCAGTTTATGACCTTTGCTTTAAGCAAATAAAGTCCACCAAGGAGATAAGCTAAATTCACCCATTGCCAGCCCTCACCAGCAAATCGATTAAATGCGCTATTATCCATAGCTTCTTGCACCGTCAGGCTTTGTCCCATGGCTGTTTTGACGTGATCCAAAGGCGTAGCACCAGTCGCGCCATCAATGACTTGTCTTGCTTGCTCTAGTGATAAGCCTGAATAAGTTGCTTCTGTAAAAATTAATGCGATTTGATCAAATAGGGTGATAGGCGCATTCAGCAGAGATTGAACTGGTAACCATGCAGTCATTTGCACAGGAAATGAAATGAGAAGCAAGACGTATGCTGCCATAGCAGGATTGAATAGGTTAAAACCAAGCCCACCATAAAGCTGTTTTACAATCACAATCGCAAAACATGCACCAATTACGACCACCCACCAAGGCGCCAAGGGGGGCACACTGACGGCAATCAAAACACCTGTGAGCCAAGCGCTTCCATCACTGAGTGTTGGCCATATTGGACGACCTCGCAGTTTCAGCATAGCAGCTTCTGCAAGACTCACCGTCGTGAGTGCCAGTGCCAGTTGAATAAATACGCCGATACCAAAAAAATAGCTTTGCACCAAGATCCCAGGTATACAGGCTAACATCACGCAAATCATGAGTTTGTTAACCGATTTCAGGCTGTGGTTATGGGGCGATGAAGCCATGGTTAATTTCATGACAGATCATTTCCTTCTTGTTCTTGGGCTTTCTTTTTAGCTTTGGCACGCTCAACGGCGGCACGTATGGCGGCTTTGCGCTTGTCTTCTGGGCTGAGAGCTTCAGTCTGTGTGTCTGAACTTGATGACGCATCTTCTGCATCTTCGTTATCAACGACTGGCTCTACCTCTTGCTCAGCTTCTTTGGCTGCTTTTTTTGCTTTAGCACGGGCGATTGCAGCCCCAACAGCAGCTTTACGCGGATCTTCAGGCTCGTCAGCAACGACAGGCTCTTCGTCTTGCTCAGCTTTTTTGGCAGCTTTCTTCGCTTTAGCACGGGCTATTGCAGCAGCAACAGCGGCTTTGCGCGGATCTTCAGGCTCGTCAGCAACGACTGGCTCTTCCGCTTGCTCAGCTTCTTTGGCGGCTTTTTTCGCTTTAGCACGGGCTATTGCAGCAGCAACAGCAGCTTTGCGCGGATCTTCAGGCTCGTCATCAACGACTGGCTCTTCCGCTTGCTCAGCTTCTTTGGCGGCTTTTTTCGCTTTAGCACGGGCTATTGCAGCAGCAACAGCAGCTTTACGCGGATCTTCAGGCTCGTCATCAACGATTGGCTCTTCCACTTGCTCAGCTTCTTTGGCGGCTTTTTTCGCTTTAGCACGGGCTATTGCAGCAGCAACAGCAGCTTTACGCGGATCTTCAGGCTCGTTTTCAACGACTGGCTCTTCCACTTGCTCAGCTTCTTTGGCGGCATTTTTTGCTTTAGCACGCGCTATGGCGGCAGCTACAGCAGCTTTACGTGGATCTGCGGAATCATCTTCAACGACGGCGTCTGATGCTGGTTCATCACCCTTAGCCGCTTTTTTCGCTTTGGCACGAGCAATGGCTGCTGCCACAGCTGCTTTTCTCGGGTCATCCGTTTTCACGTCATCTGCAGCACTTGCGCTGTTTGGCTCAGGATTTTGTTCTGCCTTTTTTGCTTTAGCTCGGGCAATCGCAGCAGCGACAGCAGCTTTACGAGGATCATCTTCTGATCCTTGTTTTGGCTCGTCACCTGACTTTTTCGCTTTGGCGCGCGCAATGGCAGCGGCGACGGCTGCTTTGCGTGGATCTTGCTCTTGCGATTCTACGCTGTCAGCTGCTTGGGCTGCTTTTCTCGCCTTGGCACGTGCAATGGCCGCAGCAACCGCATCTTTTGGTGCACTGCCTTTATCTGAGCCGGCTTTTTCTTCTTTGTACTTCCTAGCTTGCTCTTTTCTTTTTGCTCGCTCTAACGCTACTGCGCTGTTATCAGGCTCAAGCGCCGAGGTGTCGCCTTCAGCCTTTTTCGCTTTAGCACGTTCAATGGCGGCCTGTACCGCAGACTGTTCAGGGCGCTTTTGCTTAACTCGTTCAAGTGCCTCAGACACTTTAGCTTTATCTTTGGCTGGCGCACTACGAGCGGGTCGCTTATGACGGTTTTGTCTTTCTTCTTGTTCTCTTTCAAGGCGAGCTTTACGTGCTTCGAAGCGCTCTTTAGCACGTTCAGCTTTTACTTTTTCAAGTTTTTGTTCACGGATCTCCGCTTTAGCAACACGATAATATTGCACTAACGGGATTTCACTTGGGCAAACATAAGAACAGGCGCCGCACTCAATACAGTCAAATAAATTATACTCTTCGAGCTTGTCGTATTCTTGGCCTTTAGCAAACCATTGCAGCTGTTGCGGCAGTAAGGTTTGTGGACAGGCATCAGCGCAGGCACTGCAACGAATACAAGCTTGTTCTTGCCCAGCGACAGCCAGTTCTTGATTATCAGGCGCTAAAATGCAGTTTGTTGTTTTGACGACTGGGATCCTCACTGTGGGCAGCGTGAAGCCCATCATAGGACCGCCCATGATCACACGCTGATCTTCAACAGGAGTAAACCCTTGGCTATAAACGAGGTGCTTGACTTCAGTACCGAGTAAAGCCCACACGTTTTGTGGTTTGTGTATTGTGTTACCGGTTACTGTGACAACTCGTTCTATTAGGGGCTTGCCTTGATAAACGGCTTCGCTGACAGCAAACAGTGTTCCTACGTTTTGCACTAAGACACCAACATCTGCTGGGATTCCGCCGCTGGGAACTTCTTTTGAGGTCAGCACTTTGATCAGTTGCTTTTCACCGCCAGAAGGATATTTAGTTGGAATTGAGCGAACTAATATTTTGCTATTGTGCTTGGCGGCTTGTTGCATCGCAGTAAGCGCTTCTGGTTTGTTGTCTTCTATGCCAACCAGCGCATATTGCGGTGATAAAATAGACATCATCACTTCCATACCGCGGATAATGTCTTGGGCACGCTCTCTCATGAGCATGTCGTCAGCTGTGATATAAGGTTCACATTCAACACCATTGACGACTAAATATTCGATGGTTTTTGCACTATCGGCTTTGACATAGGTCGGGAAGCCTGCACCGCCCATACCTGCAATACCGGCATGATGAATAATGTCAATAAGTGCTTTGTTATCTAATCCATCAAGGGATGAACGAGTCTCTAATTCGCACCAAGTATCATCGCCATCTGGTGTTAAGACGATGCTTAATTCTGGCATCGCAGATGGATGCGCTGAAGGCATTGGCTTGATATCAGTAATAGTGCCTGAAGTCGGCGCATGAATTGGCAGCGACCAGTTTGTACCAGGTTGCGTTAATACTTGTCCTTTTAAAACATGATCGCCTTTATTCACAAGGAGCTGACCATTTGCGCCAATATGCTGTTTTAATGGTAAGACTAAATATTCTGGCAGGGGAAGTGAGCCAATAGCAGCCTGATTTGACAAAAACTTTTGCTCTGGCGGGTGAATGCCACCAGGAAATTGCCACAGTTTGCCGCTTTCAATTTGTTCAAGTAATGTTTCCACTTAAACCTCTCAATCTAATTGTTTCACTGGAATAGCATCAATTTGCCACTTCCAAGATTGTTTTGTTTCAGCGACTGGGATCATATCTATACAGTCAACAGGGCAAGGTTCTACACATAGGTCACAGCCAGTGCATTCATCTGCAATGACAGTGTGCATTTGACGTGTCGCGCCAACAATGGCATCGACAGGGCAGGCCTGGATACATTTAGTGCAACCAATACATTCATCTTCTCGGATATAGGCTACTTTTTTGATGGGTTCAGCTTCTTCCCCACCGGCAAGAGGCTTGGCTTCAACCCCCATTAGATCTGCAAGCTTTTTAACCGTGGCTTCGCCGCCAGGAGGACATTTATTTACTTCATCGCCATTGGCAATGGCTTCTGCATAGGGGCGACAACCAGGGTAGCCACATTGACCACATTGCGTTTGTGGAAGAATAGCATCCACCTGATCAACAATAGGATTACTTTCAACACGATATTTAATGGCTGCGTAGCCTAAGATCAAACCGAATACGAGTGCCAGGGCACCGATCGCTATCAAAGCATACAGTAATGTCATATTACAACTTCACCAATCCAGAGAAACCCATAAATGCAAGCGACATTAGGCCTGCGGTGATCATGGCAATAGAAGCGCCTTTAAATGGGGTAGGGACGTCAGCTACCGCTAAGCGCTCTCGAAGCGCAGCAAATAATACTAACACCATAGAAAAGCCCACTGCTGCACCAAAACCATATACGGCTGAGCTGATGAAAGTGTGCTCTTTGGTGATATTTAATAATGCGACACCGAGTACAGCACAGTTAGTGGTGATCAATGGCAAGAAAATACCGAGTAGACGATATAAAGTCGGGCTGGTTTTTCTCACCACCATCTCGGTAAACTGCACAACAACAGCAATAACGAGGATAAAGCTCATAGTGCGCAGGAAAGTCAGCTCTAATGGCAGTAATATATACTGATTAACCAAATAACTGGTGACAGAAGCGAGTGTTAAAACAAAGGTGGTGGCCAGTGACATTCCGATAGCAGTTTCAAGCTTGCTTGAAACTCCCATAAACGGACAAAGTCCGAGGAATTGCACCAACACAAAGTTGTTTACCAGCACTGTGCCGATAAGCAACAACATATACTCTGTCATTCATGCCCCTTAACTATCTATCTTCGTTTCGCAACGTGTCATAAGACTGGAAATTCTAACAATTTTCCACGCTGAGATCACAACATTTAGCAGACTTTATTTGCATTTAAATCAAAAATTGGTAGGGAATGTTGACAATTATAGGAGGGATATAAAACCCCTCCAAATTACAGGGATTTAGACTTCTTTTGGCTTTTCTATGTAGTAGCCTTGTACGCCATCCAAACAAAGCGTTTCGACGATGTGCTTTTCTTCTTGGCTTTCAACACCTTCAGCGAATACGCTGACACCGATACGGTGTGCTAAATCAACCATCAAGCGCATGAAGTACTGGTTGTTTTTATCTTCTTCTAAGCCTCGAGTGTAACTTGCATCCATTTTTATGAAGTCGGGTTTTAGATCTCTAAAAAACTTAAACGAGGTTAAACCCACACCAAAACGCTCAACGGTAATACGAGCGCCAACACGATGCACCATATCAATAAATCGCTTACTGGCTTTAATATTTTGTTGCAAGCCGAACTCACTGACTTCGAATATTAGCTTGGAAGCAAGGTTGCCGTCTTTTAATAAGCGCCTTTCAAGCCAAATGACAAATTGATCGCTATGCGCGCTGGATGCCGTGACATTAATACCAAAAAACTTCTCATTGAAGTTTCTGGTTTTAATTAGCTCCAGAGAGCTGTCAATAATTAGCTGGTCAATTTCAATGGCCATCTCAAGCTTTTCAGCCATCGCCAAAAATGAAGCCGTTGGCAACATTTGGTTATCTTCAGTTTTAAAGCGAGATTGGATCTCAGCATATGCTTTGACATTTTTACCAATTGGCATGATGTTTTGCATCATCAAGTTCACTCGGCGGCTGTCGATAACTTCTCGAATAACACGGCGCCAGTTTTGGTTACCAAACCCAGCACCAACATTATTGACGATGTCACTTTCTCGCTGTAAATGCCAAGCATTGGCTTGTTTGCTTTGCGCCATACTCATTGCATTATCAACGACGGATAATAACTCACCTAATGGCTTGCCTGACTCGTAAGAAACAATACCGGCATTAGCAACGGATGAGAGTTCTTGATTTTGCTGATATTGGGTAAATCTGGCTTGTAGCGTTTCACCAAAT
This sequence comes from Pseudoalteromonas luteoviolacea H33-S, assembly GCF_001625695.1. Classification (GTDB taxonomy): domain Bacteria; phylum Pseudomonadota; class Gammaproteobacteria; order Enterobacterales; family Alteromonadaceae; genus Pseudoalteromonas; species Pseudoalteromonas luteoviolacea_B. The sequence goes on along the minus strand of NZ_AUXY01000024.1, from coordinate 63,250 downwards.
TGTTCCGCCTCTTTTGAGGGAACATTGGGTAAAATGACAGCAAAGTCGGAGCTATTTAACCTAAATACTTGGCTTCCAGTGTAAGTACCGCTGACATGCTTGACGATATCAGATACGGCACGGATATATTCATCGCCCTTTTGGTAGCCTCGTGTTTGGTTGATCATTTGCAATTCACTACATCTGATCATGGCAAGTGTGCCAAAGCTTTTATTATTCGCTTGTTCAATTTGATGTTCGTAATATTCTACAAACATATTACGGTTTCCAAGCCCGGTTACCACATCTTTATATGCTTCTTGTTTGATTGAGTGTGCGGCTGATTTGATGTCTTCCTGCTTACTCTTTAAAAAGTGCGCTAAGCGGTTAAATGAAGGGGCAAGTTCAGCGCCTAATTCAGTGACTTTACCTGTATTAAAGTCTTCTTCAATGCTTTCTGTAACTTGGTTTTGCGTAATGTATACATCAACGGCGTTAGCTACCGTCATACTGACATTGCGGTTTAGCTTCTTATATATGGTTTGCATATAAAATATTGGAATAAATGCAACTAAACCAGAGATGATGAGCATCAACAGGAGAGACTGTTGCAATAGCGATGCTTGGCTTTGCGCATTAATCACAAATTCTATTTTAATGTCTTTGGTTTTATTAACTGCAAATTGCGGACGGATAGAGTTAAAACTACTCGCAATAATATCCGCTAAAAAGGGCAGTTGAGCAGGAGTGCCTAATTGCAGTACAGCTTGGCCAGAAAAATCTCTTACTATAAAAGTAGAAAATACGTTGCCGTTGCTGAGTGACAAACGTATATGATCCGGGTTCATATCATTGACGGTTTTTTCTTGAATGTAGTTACTGACCATTTGTTGTGCACTTACTTGTGCACGGCTCACGGCGCTATCGAAGCTTGAAGCAACAAAAAAGATGCCAGCCGCTGAAAAAAGTAACCAAGATACGAATTGTAAAAAAATGAGTTTTTTAAAGCCTGCCATTATTTATCTTCTGCCTGAAAATGGAAGAAATACCTTTTAGCATTAGTACATGAATATAATGCTGCCAATCACAAATATGGAATACTAGGAATTACAAACACAGAAAATTGCTTGATTCATTTTCCATTATGGTAAGTAGTCCTAATTATATAGCAAAAATTCACCAGTGAAGGTGCTTGTAGAGTAGAGCATAGAAGGGAAAAAGTCTAACATATTCTGAGAATTGGCTCCCCCTCCCCGACTCGAACGGGGGACCTGCGGATTAACAGTCCGTCGCTCTAACCAACTGAGCTAAGGGGGAGCAATAAATATGTGTAAGAGTAGTTGGCTCCCCCTCCCCGACTCGAACGGGGGACCTGCGGATTAACAGTCCGTCGCTCTAACCAACTGAGCTAAGGGGGAACTACACTTTATAACGATTTGGCTCCCCCTCCCCGACTCGAACGGGGGACCTGCGGATTAACAGTCCGTCGCTCTAACCAACTGAGCTAAGGGGGAATCGTTATATGTTTAGAAACTTGGCTCCCCCTCCCCGACTCGAACGGGGGACCTGCGGATTAACAGTCCGTCGCTCTAACCAACTGAGCTAAGGGGGAAGCATGTCTCTCAACGGGGCGAAATATTAATGACGACACGGCGAAGTGTCAACAATAAAAATCACAGTTATGCAAAAAAACTGTCTTTTCGCTGGATTAATCAACAATTAAGCTTTTTTTTAATCATCTGCATCGATAAAAAACCGTAATATACAAGTTACACACGCTTAGGTTCGGCTCTTGAAAAGGATCTTTATCACATAAATACGTCGCTTTTCGTTTACTGGTGGTGTGATTGTGTTCGCTATAATGATAGGTATTCAGTGTTTTTTATCGCTTATGTCTCAAAAATGTTCGAAAGGTCTGTTTTTTGCACTTTTTCTGAGATCGCAATTTGTGGCTGTCGAGATCTTTTAGCGGATCTTAACACTAGGTTAGTTTGCAGTTCTTTTACAGTCGATTTGGTAAATATTTTACTCAAATATTAAGGTAAAACTGCATAGGTTAGTTGTAAATGTCATTTTAGTCATTAATAAACAATTGCTTACCTTTTTTTTTGGTGGTTTTTTAAAAGTTGCATATTTATTAAATTAGGCTAGAAAGCAGATAAAAGACACATTTCAAGTGCCAGATCATCTAGTGCAATTGGAATGATCATATAGAGAAAATAAATAGCGCGAGAAGATCCCCGTCTAGGCCTTTATTTTTAAAGGCTCTACAAACTTATCCACGGAATCTGTGGATAACATTGTTTATTAATCTTTAAGAACTCTATGAAAGCTAAGCAAACCGTGGCATTAGCGCGAAGCAATAGTTTTTTTATCTTTTTTAAAGTGTATATATATTAATAACATAGGTGTTTTAGTGAGTTTTGTATGCAGATGTGAGTATTTTGACAGATTTATTTCAACATTGTTTGGCATATGTGCAAAAAGTGAGCCGAAGAATCATAATGTTTGAAATAAAATTGACATTTTTTGTGCAGAGCGGAAATTAACAAAGAATAAGGTAAAAAAAGCTACTTTTATAATATAAAGTCATAACGTACTTCTATCGTATTACTGACAATAATAGCGTGGCATCATCTAGAATGATGATTTAGAATGATGGGCTGTTATAAGAGGTATCATATTTTATGTCCGCAGTACGTCAATCTAGTTCTAATAGTGATATTTTGAATGGATCAATTCCAGCGACTTTAAAGCGTATGACTGTGCCAATGATATTTGGCATGATAATGTTAATGAGCTTCAATTTAGTTGATACATTCTTTATCAGTTTATTGGGGACTGAGCCGCTCGCTGCGGTCAGTTTCACTTTTCCTGTCACCTTTACCATCATTAGTTTAGCGATTGGCTTGGGCATAGGTACATCAGCGGTGATCGCAAAAGCGTTAGGTAGTAAAGAAATAGAAGAAGCCAAGTTCGATGCTTTTATTTCCTTGATACTGGCCGCAGTATTAGTCGCGCTACTTGCCGCATTGGGCTATGTATTCATGGATCCCATTTTTATGTTATTAGGAGCCGATGATACAACGCTTCCTTATATTCATGACTATATGAATGTGTGGTTCTTGGGGGCAGTATTTTTAATTACGCCCATGATAGGCAACTCGGTATTGCGTGCCTCTGGAGATACAAAAACGCCGAGTATGATAATGGGCTTAGGTGGCTTAATTAATGCTGTTTTAGATCCTATCCTGATTTTTGGCTGGGGGCCGGTGCCAGAGTTAGGTGTGCAAGGGGCCGCCATCGCTTCAGTGATTGCTTGGGCAGTCGGTGTTGTGGTTATTATATATTTATTGGCAATAAAGAAGCGCCTTTTAAGCTGCTCAAGCGCTAAGCAGAGTAGTTGGGAAGCGGTGTCTAAAATTATGAAAATAGGCTTGCCTGCCGCAGGTGCGAATATGCTTACCCCAATTGCCATGGCTGTGATGACTGCGATTGTCGCAACGTATGGTGCGCAGGCTGTGGCTGCATTCGGAGTTGGAAGTCGAATTGAGTCAATTGCATGTTTGGTTATTTTAGCGCTCTCAATGACGTTACCGCCTTTTGTCAGCCAAAATTATGGTGCAGGCAATTTCTCGCGGGTTAAAGAAGCCTATACCAAAACGCTAAAGTTTGTGCTTATGTGGCAGTTTGGTATTTATTTATTACTCATCCTAACAGCACATTGGGTAAGTCAAGCATTTGGTAATGAGCCTGAAGTTATTGGGATCATTAAGCTGTTCATTTATATACTACCGCTGAGTTATGGCTTACAGGGCATTATCATTTTAACCAACTCTTCGTTTAATGCGCTGCATAAACCAATGAATGCATTGATCTTAAGTATCGTGCGTTTATTTGTTTTTTATATACCCTGTGCTTATATAGGATCTCACATTGCAGGCCTTACCGGGTTATTTGTAGGGGCGGCGATAGGTAATCTATTTACCGCTATTTCAGCGTATATTTGGTTTAGTAAAACACTTAATGGTATGCAACAAGAAGGTATTGAGGTGCACTCTTAATGAATGAGTCTTTTGATTTAGTATCTGAATTTTCTCCAAATGGTGACCAGCCAACAGCCATTGCTCAGCTTTGTGATGGGTTGGAAGCGGGTCTTGCCCATCAAACTTTGCTTGGCGCGACGGGCACAGGTAAAACGTTTACGATGGCCAATATCATTCATCAGCTGAATCGCCCGACTATTATTATGGCCCACAACAAGACGCTTGCAGCGCAATTATATGGCGAGATGAAAGAGTTCTTTCCCCATAATGCTGTTGAGTATTTTGTTTCTTACTACGACTACTATCAGCCTGAAGCGTATGTCGTCGCCAGTGATACATTTATTGAAAAAGATGCGTCAATTAATGACCATATCGAACAAATGCGTCTATCTGCTACCAAAGCGCTATTAGAAAGAAGAGACACGATCATCGTTGCATCTGTCTCAGCGATATATGGTTTGGGCGATCCTGACTCATACATGAAGATGATGCTGTTATTAAAGGTCGGTGAGACAATGGAGCAAAGAGCCATGCTCAGACGTCTTGCCGAGCTACAGTACACCCGCAATGATATGGATTTTTCACGCGGTACTTATCGGGTCCGTGGTGAAGTTATTGATATATTCCCTGCTGAATCTGAGACTCAAGCTGTTCGCGTGGAGATGTTCGATGATGAAATTGAGCGGATAAGTTTGTTTGATCCCTTAACTGGTGCTATTGACAAGCATTTGGTGAGAGCGACTATCTACCCGAAGACGCACTATGTTACCCCTCGAGAAAAAATCCTAGATGCCATTGAGAAGATCAAAGTGGAGCTTAAAGAGCGCCGCGCATATTTGATGGACACAAACAAATTAGTGGAAGAGCAGCGTGTTGCGCAGCGCACCCAATATGACATTGAAATGATGCAAGAACTTGGTTTTTGCTCAGGCATTGAGAATTATAGCCGATACCTGTCAGGCCGTGCACCGGGCGAGCCGCCTCCAACATTGCTAGATTATTTGCCTGATGACGCCTTGATGATCATCGATGAATCACACGTGACCGTCTCTCAAATAGGCGCTATGTATAAAGGTGATAGAAGCCGAAAGGAAAATTTAGTTGAGTATGGCTTTAGATTGCCTTCAGCAATGGATAACCGTCCATTAAAGTTTGAAGAGTTTGAGTCTATCGCGCCGCAAACTATTTATGTTTCAGCAACACCTGGTGACTATGAACTCGAACGTTCAAGTGGAGAAGTTGCAGAGCAGGTGATCCGACCGACTGGCTTATTGGACCCTATTTTGGAAGTGCGCCCTGTAACCACACAGGTAGATGACTTGCTCTCAGAAATCTATCAAAGAGTTGCTCTTAAAGAGCGTGTACTGGTTACAACATTGACTAAACGCATGGCGGAAGATCTCACCGATTATTTAAATGATCACGATGTGAAAGTACGTTATTTACACTCAGATATTGATACGGTCGAGCGGGTGGAGATCATTCGAGATCTGAGAAAAGGGGTCTTTGACGTGCTGGTTGGGATCAACTTATTAAGAGAAGGCCTCGATATGCCGGAGGTTTCACTGGTAGCGATATTAGATGCGGATAAAGAAGGCTTTCTGCGTTCGACGCGTTCATTGATCCAGACTATTGGCCGTGCGGCACGTCACTTAAATGGTAAAGCCATATTGTATGGGGATAAAGTGACGCGTTCGATGCGCGCTGCCATTGATGAAACAGAGCGCCGACGTGAAAAGCAGCAAGCTTATAATGAGAAGCATGGTATTACCCCGCAAGCGCTAAACAAAAAAATCACCGATGTCATGGATTTAGGTGAAGAAGTTGCAGGCTCAGATGCTACAACGGATACAAGCCAAGCTAGCAAAGTTGCAACTGTCTCTGTTGCTGGCAAGTCAACGGCGCAATTGACTGAGCAAATTTCCCAGCTTGAGAATCAGATGATGACACATGCTCGTGAACTAGAGTTTGAGAAGGCGGCAAAGGTGCGAGATCAAATTCAATTGTTACAGCAGCAATTATTAAATACTTAGCCGCTTTAGGGCAGTTTATAAAGCAGCGTGAGGTTATCTTGTTGCTTTTTCCCCTTTTACTAATAAACATTAGATGCTAAGTTGGCGAAAAACAGTTAAATTATCTAGTGTAAAAGATGAGCTAAGCACAGTATCAATCATGTATCGATGAGTGTTTAGCGATTTTATTCTTTGAAATGTCATTTGAGAGAGTCGCTCTGTACCGTGTTGTTTGCTCGCAAAGTTAATTTACTGCTGATTATTTTATTGTGGATACCGCTTTGTCATGCGAATGAAAAGCTGGTGCAAACATCCTTATCACAACTTTCTTTATCTCTAGGACAAAACCCAAAGCAGACCTTAGTAAAAGTTGAAGAGCTAAATCAGTTATTTTTGCACCCACAGCCCAGCTCTCGATTTTGGTTTGAACTTAAGGTGATAGAGGCAAAAGCGAAAACAAGACTCGGTCAGTTTGATCAAGCCAAGCAGCATTTATATCAATTAGAGTCGTATTTGCCTGTAATGGGGGTATTTCAGGATGCACCAGCGCAAATAAAGTTATTACAAGCGCAGTTAGCTTTAAAGCAAAATGACATTGGTGTGGGTTTACTGCTATTGGAGCAAGCTCGTGATCTGGTGCCAAAAGAGCATGTAGCACTGCGCAGTGATATTTTACATTCCTTAGCTTGGGCCTTGCGTTATCAAGCTAAATACAGTGAAGCTGAGCAAGTGATTAAAGATGCCATTTCTTTAGTCGCGCCAATAGAAGATAAAGCGCGTTTAGCAACATATTATAACCAGCTCGGTGTGATTTATGATTATATGGGAAGCTTACAGTTGGCGCTGCGCTTTCATGAAAGATCTCTCAATATTCAAAGGCAGTTACAAAATCAACAAGGGATTTCTAATTCGCTTTATAACATAGGTGAAATCTATCGAGATTTAGAAAAGTACCCGCAGGCTTTACAGCACTTCAAGCAAGCGTTAGAAGTCGATAAGGCGCTCGGTGATCCAATCCATATTGCCAATAGCCATGGAAAAATGAGTCAAGTACATTTGCAGTTAGGAGAAATCCCAGAAGCATTGTCACATAGCCAAGAAGGCATTGAGCTTGCGCGCGCAAGCTGGGCGAACAGTGATCTGGCATGGCAGTTGAGTATATTGGCTAATATTTATGTTGCTCAAGAGGCATTAACGCAAGCTTTGGTCACAGCCAAAGAAGCATTAACCTTGGCGATAGAAGCAAAGGCAAAGCGCACAGAGCATACTGTTAGAATCGTGATGATTGAGATTTGGTTGGCACAATCTCAATATGAATCGGCTTTGTCAGAGATTGAGTGGGTACTAGACTTACCTGATATTGGAACATCTTATCGCGCAACTTTATATCGCTATCAGGCGCAAGCTTTACAAGCTTTGGGTCAGTATAAATATGCGGTGCAAAGCCTTGAATCTTTTATTGAATCTCGAACCCAGTTGTATCATGACTTGGATAAACAACAGGCATTAACCATGCAGCAAAATGTGGAGTTTATTCGTCAAGAGCAAGCGCTTAAACTTATTCAGAATGAGCAAGCACTTGCACAAGCTACGCTGGAGAATTTAAAACTGCAACGTGGGATGGGGGCTTCTTTATTATTGTGTTTTATGGCGATAGGCATTTATATCTACAAGCGACAAAAGCAGAAGCAGCAGTTTGTTGAACTAGAAGCAGATATGATGGCGCAATCTTTGACCCAGAAGAATCGCTTATTAGCAGATGTATCTCATGAATTGCGTACGCCTTTAGCGGCACTTAAGCTGACAGTAGAGGCGATGCAGCATAATATTGAGCCAGATCCGGTCAAAGGTTTTGTCAAAATACAGAAGAAGATTAGTCACTTAGATAATTTAATAAAAGATATTTATCAATCTGCGCAATTTGACAATGATGCCATGGTGTTAGATAAGCAGCCTGTTGATGTCAGTGTTTTATTACAAGAAATCGTCGAAGAATTTCAGCCCATGTATGCCACTAAGCAACAATCGTTAGCTTTTTCAGAAGACGTGGACAGCACGCTTTTTGAACTGGATGCTGCTCGAATTCGGCAAGTGATATTTAACTTACTGCGAAATAGTCACTTTTATACCAGTGCAGATGGTCAAACTCGTGTGATGTTAACAATGAATAAAAAAGGGCTCACCATTTCTACTGAGGATTCATTTCCAGGTGTTGCTAGTGAAGATTTAGAAAAAATCTTTGAACGTTTATATCGCTGCGAGGGGTCTCGCAGCCGAGATCATGGTGGGTCTGGTTTGGGCTTGGCGATCTGTCAGCAGATCGTCCAAGCACATGGCGGTTCAATTAGTGCTGCGCATAGTGCTTTAGGCGGCGTCGCAATCACACTTCATATACCTCACCAGCCTCAAGCTTAAAAGCGGTAGCTGATACCTAAACCTAAACTTGAGACATCGAGGTCTCCCATATCGAGGTATTGATAGCTCACATTCATTGCCATGCCATTTTGCCAATCATATTGCCAGCCTAGCTCAGCAACAAAGCCAACACCATCTTCTTCTACCAGTGTTGCTTTGCCACGATTTATTTCATAATCGTAGAAATTCGCACCTAATTTACCATATAAAGAGTTTTGCTCTGTCAGCTGGTATTGGCCTTTTGCGGCAACAATAAGGTTGCCATAATCAATGTCATTGGCACCGAGTCCAAATAAAGTTTTATTCAGTTGGGTACAGGTGAACTTTCTATTTTGAGTATCGGTACACTCCCAATCATCGGAGTCACTGCCGCCATTTAGACCGACTTCTAATGCCCATGTTGGATCAAATTGATAGTTGTAGTAAACATATAGCTGACCGACGCCGTCACCGTCTTGGCTTGAGCTTTTATAAGATGCTGAACCACCTGAGAGCTGTGCACCAATTCTGTGTTGTTCATCAGTGATGTTTGCCATTGACGAAAATGACGCGGTGACAGCAAGGACTAGTGAGAGTAGAGATAAAGTTTTCATTACGCATATTCCATTTGGTTAACTTGTGACTCAGTTTAGAGGCAAGCCTTGTGAGAGTCTGTGCCGCCGTTGTCAAAAAGTGTAAGGCTTGGTGAGAATGTGCGTGAGATAACATTTAGCACTCAAATTGGTGCTGAAATTGTTGGCATACTTGTTTAAGTTGAACCTCAGAGATCACGGCATTCGTGCCAGTATGTTTGACTAATGCAATCTCTATATTTGGCAATAAAGGGAGTCTTGGATCATTTAACACTGGTAGATCGTTACGGCTCAGGTTTGCCATAGCACTGATTGCGAGGTCGTGTTTGACTAACCCACGCAATGTGCTGGCACTGCCCGAGCATGCGATGATATGAAAATCCCTATTTTGTTTCATTAAGCCCTCTGTGGCAGCTTGATGAAATCGGCATTCTTTTTGGAATACAGCAAGGGGCAAGCTGGACTGTTCTAATAATTGAGTGTGCTCTGCACCGATCCAAACCCCTTTGTCCTGACAAAGCAAAAAACCTTGTTCAGAATCCGCACTACGAGTAATGATGGCAATATCGATAAGCCCCTTATCTAATTGTGATTGCAGATTTGGGCTTGATGCACAGGTTACGTGTAATTCTAAATGCTCGATATGCTGATGTAACAATTGAACCAAAACAGGCAAGACTGATTCAGCATAATCATCAGGACAACCTAGGTGCAGTAGTTTATTTGGTGTCGCGGAACGCAAATTAGTCAGGGCACTTTGCTGTAACTGGATTATTTTTTTTGCGTATCCAGCGAGCGCGACGCCTTCAGCTGTTAAATGTAAATTACGTCCTTCTTTGATAAATAACGTTTGCCCTACATCTTTCTGGAGCCTTTTCATTTGCATGCTGATTGCCGATTGGGTTTTATGCATTTGTATGGCTGTTCTGCTAAAACTACCTGTTTCTACAAAGGCGAGAAAACTTTTTAATGCGTCTATATCCATCTATCAATTATTTTGATGTGTTGTATTTAAATTATCCGTTAGTTTTAGTGTGAATTACAACTTAGGATGAATGTAATTGCACACATAAATTGAGATTAGGGAGGTATGATGCAGTTATATATTGGCAATAAAAACTATTCTACATGGTCGTTGAGAGCTTGGTTATTACTGGAAAAGTTTGGCTTAGATTATGAAGAAATAAGACTGAACTTAGCCACTGAGTCATTTTATCAGGTGTTAGAAGGCGTGAGCCCTACACAAAAAGTCCCTGTGTTAGTTGATGGCGATGTGACTGTCTGGGAGTCTCTTGCTATTTTAGAATATATCAATGAATCTTATCTATTTGGCAGAGCGCTACCAAAAAGTACGTCTGAGAGAGCGCGGGCACGTGCTTTATGTGCTGAGATGCACAGCAGCTTTGGGGCATTGAAAAATGCCATGCCGATGAATATTAGAGCCAAGCGTCATGTTGAAGTTAACTCGCAAGTACTTAAAGACATTCAGCGAGTAGAGATAATTTTTACCGAGCAAATGCAACGTTATCGACAAAAGGGTGACTGGCTCTTTGGTAATTGGTCGATGGTGGATGCGATGTTTGCGCCTGTATGTTTGCGATTCGACACTTATGGCGTTGAATTAGGCACTTGTGCACAAAATTATGTGGAACAGGTACTTACTTGCCCTGTACTCTCACGCTGGCGAGACCAAGCGCTGTTAGAGAAAGATGTTGTTCGATGTAATGAAACTGGAGTGGATAGGTAGCCGATTCTAAGACTCCATAATCTTAACCTAATTTGACGTTAGACTAAGGCAAATTTAAGCGATGGGGAGTGAGAAGTGGAAATTGTTGCCATTGAAGAATGTAATCGAGCAATTTATTTAAATTTAGCACAGGCTTATGAGGCCGAGTTCTCTAAACTCACAGAGAAAAAGCCCTTAGCTGACGGGATGTTTGAATTAGATACTGATATAGCAGATAGTAATGTATCTGCTTTTATATGCTATGAGTCAGGTATCCCTGCGGGGTTTGCTGCAATTTATAGTGAGTTTGCTGAATGTTATGAAGTTGCTGAGTTTTACATTGTGCCTGTATTTAGAAAAGCGAAGTTAGGCACTCAGTTTGCTCATACATTGTGGCAGCGTTTACCGGGTAATTGGACAATTAAACAAATTACAGGAGCGGACTATGCCACCGAGTTCTGGCGTAGTGCAATCACCATGTTACCGGGTTTGGATTTAATTGAAGACAAGTATGAAGATGAATACTGGGGAGAGGTTACCAGACAGCGCTTTAAATGCTAGCTAGTGTAAGTTGTCGGGGTGTTAAAATACGGTGCCAGCATAATCATGTGGCACCATAGTTTTTCAGTGTTTAAACAACACCGCGAGGAAGACGACAATCGTGGTCTTTCTCAGCAAGCTCTACAATCCAAGCTTCTTCTGCTTTGTAGCCTTCTTCATTTGCAGTAACAACTGTAAAGGCCGCAGCTTTTGTCTTTGCAGCTGGCGCAGGGGCAGCTTTTTTCGCAGCAGGTTTTTTAACTGGCTTTTCTTCACTTGCACCAGCTGTGCCTGAAGTTAGCTCTTCGGTTAGTGCAGCGACATCAGCTAGGCGCATATTTTTGCCACCATCAATGCTGTACCAGCCTGGTTTGATCGTGATTTCTGGCTTTTTGCCATTCACAGCTTCATAAGCAGCTTCAAACGCGCTTAGAACTTCAGTCTTATCAAGTTTACTCATCGTAGATTCCAGTCGTGTTGTACGTGGATACGCAGGTTAAGAATAAACGCCATTTATACCTATTTTTGAGCAATTTTTCAATTTTTTGCGTTTTTAAGCGCTGATTCAAGTTTCATTAGGTCTAACTTTATGCAATTTTTGCTTTTTTATTACATATTAAGCTACAGCGCTTCACTGTCTAGCATACGCCTTAAAGTGATCCACTGTTGTCCTATCCATTCATGAGTATAGGTTGTTATTGCCTGTAATACATAACTTGATGCAATAAACTGACGATAAAAAGGTGTTGTTCCGAACCCATATATTTCGACCGGTGAGGAATGTGTATCTATACCTTGTGCTGAGAATAGATCTTGTGCTCTTGGCATGTGGCTGGCTGAAGTGACTAGGACAACAGTACTGTCAACAAGCATTGGTGCCAATAGTTTTGCTTCATCAGCCGTATCATAGGCATTGGGATTTTGGCGAATACGATGCAAACTGATACCTAATGCTTGCGCTGTTTGTGTCATTAATTCACTGCTGGTGGTATTGTTAAACCCGGCACCTGAAACAACCAATTTTGCCTGCGGGTATTGATGTGCAAGCCTCACGCCTTCGACTAATCGCGCTAATGCGGTACTAGAGAGCTGTTGATTTGCAGCGAGCTTAGAATTTGGGTTAAGCCCGCTACCCAGTACAACAATGGCATCCACGTTTTTATGTTGTTGTGGAGAAAATAAAGAGATTGACTGTTCTTTTGGCGTTATTATGAAATCAGCAACATAGGGTGTACTTATCAACCACAATGTGACGACCGAGCTTAAACACAGTACAAAGCTCTTTTTATTCGTTTTAGATATGATTAACAGTAAGAAGAAGATAAATATCAGTGAGGCAGGTAGCGGCATGAGCAGGCTACCGATGATTTTTTTTAGTTCAAACATAATTAGCTCTAACTATCCCAGTTAGAGCTAGTTTAACCTGTCTACCAGTTATCGGCTAATAGATTGCTTGCACGTATTTAAAAAGTGTCGATAAACAGGGTTATCTTTCATACTCTTTTTCATTGCAAGATACATAGGACGACTTAAACCTAGCGCACCTAATGGGATTGATTTAATTAGTCCCTGACTTTCATAAGGGGTTACGAGCCAATCAGGTAGCGCTGCCACACCCATACCAGCACTAACGAGTTGAAAAATTAATAAGCCTTGATCGACTGATTTAAGCGTGCCATCAAAACGTGCATTTTGAATGAAGTGCTTGAAGATATCCTGACGTTCCTTAGGGATCGGATAAGAAATTATTGTTTCATCTTTAAGATCTAGTGCGGTGACATACGCTTTCTTTGCTAGTTCATGATCCGGTGCCACAATGAGTTTGAGTTTAAAATCAAAAACATGAGCATATTCAAGTTGATCAGGTTCTCTAATATCTGACGTTAGGACAATATCTAACTCGTCACTGAGTAGTTCGGGTATCGCGTCATAGCTAAACCCTTGCTCGTAATCGACGCGAATGTCTGGCCAAAAGTTATTAAACTCTTTAATTGTTGGTAATAACCAGTGAAAGCAAGCGTGGCATTCAACACTGAGCTTTAATTGAGAGATAGGTTGATTCAAACTCTCTTTCAATCTGCATTTTGTCGCTTCTACTTTGGGTAACACTTCACTGGCAAGTTCAAGTAACAGCATGCCTTGTGGTGTAAACCTGACTGGTTGGGTTTTTCTTTCAAATAACTGGCAATCTAACTTATTTTCTAGGTCTTTAATTTGATGAGACAAAGCAGACTGAGTTAAAAATAACTCACGTGCAGTGTTCACCAGTGATCCAGTATCTTTCAGGGTAGCAATGGTTTTTAAGTGCTTAATGTCTATCATCATTAATAAATCTCATTCTAAACGTGAGTAAAACTCAGATTACATCCATATTACGCTGTACTATCCGGGTATTCAACGTCTAGACGTCTACAATTCCATCAGCGATTGTTCAAAATTTCACTAAATCACTATAACACTATTTTTGACAGCGTTGTCATTATTTATTTAACTTTTTTTAAAAAAAATACAAATTAATTTTGCTCATGTTGCATTTGAGAATCTATCAGTTGAGAAAATTCGACTTTAGTCCTGCACTTTTAGATGTCTAGATATCCTTTTGGGATGATTTTTTATGGTGACTATTCATAATTTAGGTATTTTTTACATGGGTAAGAAATCGGAGTTGAATTTTGCTCGCGAAAGCGACTGGACTGGCGAGATATCTCTGTAGGCTTTATTGGCGCAAGAATGCAAAATGCGACGACGAAACTGGGCCTTGCAATCTAAGCAATGCGTTGAGGTTTTGTCTGTCGAGCGATTTTTGGTTAACTCAGATAGTGGAGTAAAGATGCGCTTTTGGCTGAAAACACGTGTTGCGCTTCAAAATACAGTTTAAGCGAAAAAAGAAATAAGATCAGAGTTGAAATAATTATGGCCTATGAGAACAAGCTGCTAAAGCTGCTTGTTCTGTCTTTTTTCTTATCTATATTAATCAATAGACTAGGCTTGTTGAGCTTGCAGAAAAGCCATTGCTTTATAACCCGGCATGGGTTTTGATACTAAATAACCTTGCCCTAACTGACAGCCTTTTCGCTTTAGTCTTGCCCATTGCTTTGGTGTTTCGATACCCTCAGCAACGACTTGCAATTGCAGTGACTTAGCCAGTGATAAAATAGCATCAATAAGCGGGCTATCTTTTGTACAAAGCTGCTCCACGAAGCTTTTATCTATTTTAAGTACATGGATCGGTAACTGGTGCAGATAACCCAATGCAGAATATCCAGTGCCAAAGTCATCTAAATAAAGCTGGACTCCCAATGGAGTGATCCCATTAATTATTTTTGTCGCCAGACTAAGGTTTTCAATTAATCCGGATTCAGTGATCTCTAAACACAGGCTGCCTTTTTTTAAATCAAACTGAGCATACAACTGTTCGATCAGCGTAATAAATTCTAAGCTAGCAAAATGTCGAGAGGAGACATTGACGGTAACTTTTACCTCCGGCATGCCTTGTTCTCTCCATGATGCTAGCTGCTTCGCTGCAAGGGTCAAAATATGTCGATCTAGCTCTATAATTTGGCCTGTACTTTCAGCGATCGGGATAAATTTATCCGGTGCCACTAATCCATTTTTTGGGTGGTGCCATCGTACAAGAGATTCAAAGCTTACGACACGAGGTTGATTAAGTGTAAAAATAGGCTGGAAAAAAAGCTCAAATTCATTGTTGGAGATCCCGTGCTGTAAATCATTTTCTATATCAGCTTGATGTTTTAATTTACTGCGCATGGCATTGTTAAAGTAGCGGATCTGGCTGCGACCGGCAGATTTTGCTTCATACATGGCTGCATCAGCTTGCTGTAGCAATGTAATGGCATTGTCTGAGTCATGTTCGGTAAACGCGACGCCTATACTGCTAGATGCCTGCAAAACATGAGTATCTATGACAAATGGGTTGGCTATCGCTTGTGTCAGACGCCGTAAAGCTTTAGTTACCTGATCTTCATCCTGGATATTTTCCATGAAGATGGCAAATTCATCTCCTCCTAATCTCGCAAAGGTATCTGTCTTACGAATGCATGTTTGCAAAGCGTTAACAATGGCAATCAAAAAGCGGTCGCCAACATCATGACCTAGTGAGTCATTGATACTTTTAAATCTATCTAAGTCTAGATATATAAGGCAGTGAATATTGGATTGAGATTGTCGTCCAAGTGACAAGATGGCATGTTTCATCCTCTCTATTAACAGGTAACGGTTGGCAAGCCCTGTTAGTTCATCATGTAATGCTCTGTGCTCCAGGGCTTGTTTCGCTAGGCGGCGATCAATCGCCATGCTGATCTGCCGACTTATATAAGTCAAAATAGTGTAATGGTGGCGGTTAAAAGTCTCTTGCTGTTTATAGCTTTGCAAAACGATCACACCTTGATATTGATCGTTAACCACAAAGGGCACCCCAAGCCAAGCCTCAGGGGAGCGGCCTATCATTTCAAAATGGCCCTGTTGAATGTGATCTTGAAACTGTTGGTGGTCGCAAAGCAATGCTGATTGTGTTCTTATCACGTAATAAGAAGCCGTGTGTTTAAGCTGAGATTTTGACACTTTTTGTTGGGCTAGGCATTTATTACCATCTTCAATTAAGTATTCAATCTCAAGCATATCTTGTTTTGTATCATAAATTCCTATAAAACAATTGCTTGCAGGAAGAACTGTGTTTATGATTTTGTATAACTCATCATAAAATGTATCTAGCTCTTGAGAGTGGTAAGTAATATTGGCAATTTTTAAAATACATTTTTCAATGAGCTGTGCTTCATTAAGTTGAGACACAGTTGCAGTTAAATGATCAACAGTTCGCACTTGATGTATTTTGGCGCTTAATAAATGGGCTACGGTAGATAAAATTTGTAAATGGCTGGAAGTAAAATAGTCTTGCTCAGGATGTTCACAGTCTATTACACCTATTAAGTGCTCTTTGTAAACTAAAGGGACACATAACTCAGATAAAGCTGGGCGTGAGTCCGCAATATACAAGGGCTCAATAGAGAGATCACCAGATATGAAAGGCTTTTTAGTTCGGGCGACGTGTCCCGTAATGCCAGCTTCAATAGGCATGGTCTTTTGTGCCACTTCATAGCGTTCACTGTGCTGGGCAATACCCATACTGGCTACGGCCTCTAAGTAGGTATTGTCTGTATCTGCGAGATAAATCACACAGTCGACAAAGCCTAGGCGTTTAACTACCTGTGACGTGACATATTCAAAGAGTTCTTCTAAATGCGTAATTTGTAATAAAGAGGATGAAAACTGATTGATAATGCTCAACTGTTCTGTTTTTGATTCTAGTTTTTTTTCTGACAGCATAGGCAATACTCGTTTGGACATAAGTCGTAAGTTATCTACATAACAATGTAATCTCAAATTATGTTGTAAAAAAGTAGATGTGGCACTGTAAAAAAAAAAGCACAATTTGTCTATTATTTGGGGACTTTTACGTTTGCATTAAAAATACATACATCTAAATGGTGTGTTGCTATTCAGGCGGTTGTTGCTGGTAAGTGTTAATAGAGAACGAGGTTTATTTCTGCACGAACAAAATGCGTGAATTGCTTTACTAAAGGCATGACAGCGCCTATGATCGGGCAAATTCAGCAGTGGAAATTAGCAATGACAAGTAATCAGACCCTTACCATTACTCGCCCAGACGATTGGCACGTACATTTAAGAGACGGTGAAGTACTTAAAGATACCGTTCGCGATATCAGCCGATATATGAGGCGTGCGATTATCATGCCTAATCTTGTACCTCCTGCGACTTGTACAGACGCTGCGCTCGCATACAGAGATCGTATTATGGCTGCAGGTCCTAAAGCAGGTTTTGAGCCTTTAATGGTTTTGTATTTGACTGACAAAACAACGCCTGATGAGATTCGAAAAGCAAAGGCAAGCGGCCACATTTTTGCTGCAAAACTTTACCCTGCGGGCGCAACAACTAACTCTGATTCAGGTGTAACGGATATTGAAAATGTTTTTCCTGCACTTGAAGCAATGCAAGAAGTGGGCATGTTGCTTTTGATCCATGGGGAAGTTACAGACTCAGCCATTGATATTTTTGATAGGGAAAAAGTATTTATTGAAACCAAATTGGCAAAAATTGTTGATGCGTTTCCGAGTTTAAAAATTGTACTTGAACATATTACGACTAAAGATGCTGTTGAGTTTGTGCAATCTGCACCAGACAATGTAGCGGCGACGATTACTGCACATCACCTTTTATATAATCGTAATCACATGCTTGCTGGTGGAATAAGACCACATTATTACTGTCTACCAATTTTGAAGAGAAATATTCATCAGCAGGCATTAATTGATGCTGCAACAAGTGGTAGCAAAAAGTTTTTCTTAGGCACAGATTCTGCACCTCATGCTAAAGATAAAAAAGAAGCTGCGTGTGGGTGTGCTGGTGCATATACTGCGCATGCTGCGATTGAATTATATGCTGAAGCATTTGAAGAAGCAGGTGCTTTGGATAAGTTAGAAGGTTTTGCCAGTTTATTTGGGCCTGACTTTTATGGGTTAGAACGCAACCAAGATACCATTACTTTGGAGAAAAGCCCTTGGCAGGTGCCAGAGTCATATCCTCTGGGTGATACTAATGTTGTGCCAATTAAAGCCGGTGGAACGATAGATTGGCAAGTCGTAGAATAACGAATAGTTAATCACTTAATAGACTTTTAGAGGCTGCAATTGCAGCCTTTTTTATTGTGAATGTTAAGTCGCTCTTCATATTAGAGTTCGAAAGCGCAGAGTGAAGTGATTTAAGTGTGTAAATAAAATACATGGGTGGATTTATTGCTTTCGAATACTTCTCAACGTGGTATTCATTTCGGTCGATAAAAGGCGGATATAAGGTTGCGATCTGTTACTCGTATTTGAACATTTGGTGCTGTGTTTATAAGTCGGTTGCTTAGGGAGAGATAGCACCTAAAATGAGACTATGTCCAATCACATCAGTTCATTTTTTATATCAAATGACTGCGTATTTGATATTTTTGACTTGAAAAAGTATTAAAAAGTGGTCTGATAACTTACGAAGCTTAAGACTTACCTGGTTAAGAGAGTTGAAATTTTTATTAGGGAAACATCTGTTTTTACCTTGGTTGGTTTAAATTAATTCTTTTTAAACATGTACTTATTTCTTGTCGGTGTTCATCTAAATGAAAAAAATTAATGCTGATATTGCATGAAGTTAAAATGTACCTTTTTTTAATAAAACATAATCTTATTAAATAACTGCTATTAATTTGAAATTATATAAATATAATATACTCTCAGTATTAGAGCTTTTTAATACTTCAATGAAAATTGTAATCAACACTTTATGAGAGAAATCTAATGCGTGAAATAAAATCTTTTATTAAAAATGCTAGCTTCAGTGATCTGACTAAAGCATATGAACTTCTTCAAGAAGCAATTGCTCAACAACAAGAGCAAGCGCAAGCGAAAGAGGAAGTACTAGCTTTACTAAAAGAAAAGGGATTAACGCTAGATGACTTAGTTGGTTCTGGTGCTATGGACAAGCGCAGCAAAGTCAGTCCGAAATATCGAATCGAAATCGATGGTAAAGTACATGAGTGGACCGGACGCGGTAAAACACCTAAAGCGTTCGCAAACGTAAATTTAGATGATTATAAGATATAATTATAAAATATTTTCAATCAATTTCTAAATTGAAAAGGACTATTCCTTTAAGTCGGTGAGGTAGTAAATAAGCCTCACCTGCTTTCAATCTCAAAACGCTACATTTGTTATCAATCTCGTCTTTTCTTTACTCGGTTAAAGCTTTTTTTATCTTTATTTTAATTTTTTATTTTAATTTTTTACTTATAAGTAATTACCTATAATAATTACAAATATATTTTATGTACCCATTATGGGTTAATATAAAGCTAAACTTTTAGTGAGTATATATCATTGTTTTGTTATGTAATGGCTGCCTTAATGTAATTGGTGATATACTTTTAGCTATGATGACAGGTGACTAGAGGTGCGTTATTTACACGCTTAGGCCCTACCAAAAAGAAGCAGTAGAAAATACCATTATTCACTTTAGGAAAAGCAGCAAACCTGCTGTGATTGTGTTGCCTACGGGAGCTGGTAAAAGTCTTGTTATTGCAGAGCTTGCCAGAGTTGCAAAACGCAAGATTTTAGTGCTAACCCATGTTAAAGAGCTAGTTGAGCAAAATGCGCAAAAATATGAGAGTTATGGTTTAAAGGCGAGCATATTTTCTGCAGGTCTTAATAAAAAAGAACTTGAACAGCAGGTCACTTTTGCATCAGTCCAGTCTTTAGCTCGAAACTTAGAGCAACTAAATACATTTTATTCATTGGTAATCATTGATGAATGTCATCGTGTGAGTGGCCAAGAAGATAGCCAATACATGCAAGTAATTAAACGTTTAAAAGCGTTTAATGAAAACCTTAAATTATTAGGCTTAACAGCGACCCCTTATCGACTTGGTTTAGGTTGGATCTACCACGAACACTATCATGGCTTTGTTCGTGGAAATAAAGAGAGTCCGTTTGATAAGTGTATATATGAATTACCATTGCGTTATATGATCAGCAATGAGTATCTGACCCCACCTAAAAAAGTTGACCCAGCCGTAGAAAACTATGATTTCTCAGCTCTGAAACCTGATAGTTTTGGGCGTTTTAGTGAGAGCGATATGAATAGTTTACTGAGCTCTCATACTCGCGCGACAAAAAGTATTATTGACCATGTAATAAGTGAATCCCATTCCCGTAAAGGCGTGATGATATTTGCCGCAACGGTATTACATGCAAAGGAAATTGTCCGTTACTTACCCAGTAAAGAAACTGAGCTTGTTATAGGTGATACTGATAATAAACAACGTGATGACATCATTACTAAATTTAAAAATAAAGAAATTAAGTTTTTGGTTAATGTGTCAGTACTGACAACTGGATTTGATGCGCCTCATGTCGATTTTATTGCCATATTGAGGCCTACAGAGTCAGTGAGTTTGTATCAGCAAATTGTTGGCAGAGGCTTGCGTTTGGACACGGGGAAAAAAGACTGCTTAGTGATCGATTATGCGGGCAATGATTTTGACCTCTTTCATCCAGAAGTTGGCACGGTGAAACCTAACTCTGATAGTGAGCCAGTTCAAGTGTTGTGTCCTGGTTGCGGCTTTGCCAATACGTTTTGGGGTAAACTAGATGAGCAAGGCAAAGTGGTCGAACACTTCGGTAGAAGATGCCAAGGGATCTTAGAAAATGAAGCCGAAGGTGAGTCACTGCAGTGCGACTATCGATTCAGATTCAAAGAATGTGATCACTGTGGTGCTGAGAATGATATTGCAGCTAGGCAGTGCAATAGCTGTGGTGAAGTCATGGCTGATCCGGATGATAAATTACGTGATGCATTGAATCTAAAGAATGCCTTAGTATTGCGTTGCAGTGGTATGACAGCTGAAGTCATTAAATCGACTGTGCTAAAAGTATCCTACTTTGATGAGGATGGTGCTGAGGCAAGCGAAGTTTATGATTTTTCGAACAAAGGCAGTAAATTTTATTTCCACAAAAACTTTGCAAAGCGGCTTAAATCTGGTGAGCAAGTTAATAACTGGAAAAGTGCACATGACGTGGATATTACTTTACTGACTGCACCTGATTTTGTAATTGCCAAACAGCATAAGAAATACGGCTGGCAAATAGTTGAAAAAATCTTTGATTACAAAGGTGGGTTCAGGGTTGCAGATAAAAGTTAAAAGGGCATAGATAAGTCGCAGTATAGTGTTACTGCGACTTATTGTAGCGTTTATTCTTCGCCGGCCATTAAGCCCCAACCATCGCCATATCCTTCGTGACTGTTTGCAATAGACTCTAGATACTGTTCCGTTTGGCTTAATAACTCGTGTGCTGGCACCATAGTGACTGTGGTTAATACTTCCCAAACACCAGTGTCAGGACATTTCCCCAATTGTGTTTTTGGTGCGAGCTCATCTTTGCCAATCGTCTCAATAAAGCGTTCCGCATTCTGCTTTTGCTCAAATAAGATGTAAAAATCAATATTTTGCATTTGCGACAGATCCACGCCTGCTGCGGCTATTTCAGATAACAGCTCACCATTGTCATCGTTAGGAAATTGCATATCATCACTCAATTAGTAAAATTATGTGTATTGTCCGTTATCCTAGGTGAAATAAAAAGCGTCAATGGCAAATTTTTGTCGAGAATCTAGGGTGGCTTGTGGTAGTTTTAATCAACATGTGGTGTCGAGTGTGACCACAAAATATTGATTGATGAGTTAAAAGGGTTTGTGTGCCACGTCTTATTGTTTTTTTAATCGCTTTATTTGTCTATATCCTACCACCTGTTGCGGCTGCAAAAATGCTTATCAAGACCATTGAGGTGCATTCTGAGCGTGATTTAGCAGATGAGAATGTTGCACTTTATTTAGATAAATATCACGATACCGAGTTTTCACACCGACAAGAAAAGGCCATTCGAGCAGATATCCAATTGGCACTTCAAGCGGTCGGGTATTATGAATTTAACAGTGATATTTCTTTTTCTGATCAAGCCCAAACGTTAAGCGTTGATATTGTGCTCTCTGCAGCGTTTCACTGGCAAGATATAAATGTTCAGATACTCGGTGCAGGCAGTCAAGATCTGGTCTTGTCAAAGTTACTAAACGCCTTGCCTATTAAACGGGGTGAAGATATTCGTCATGACGCTTACAGTGCGACAAAAAGTAAAATTGAGAGCGCCTTATTGGAGCGGGGGTACTTTGATTTCACATGGCAACAGAGTGCCTTGGAGATCAATCGCGCACAAAAACATGGGGCGGTAAAGTTAATCATTGATTCAGGCCCGAGATACCAATTTGGTGAATTACAGCTCCCAGGGTTTTCAAAGGCGGCGTATTTTATTTCTGAACTGGCACCGTTTGAGCAAGGTGATCACTATGATGCAAAACAATTGAGTGAGTTGAGTATTTCGTTAAATGAGACCCCTTACTTTGCAAATGTGACTGTTTACCCTTTATTAAAAGAACGTAACGCAGGGCAAGTTCCAATTAGAGTCGATGTGACAGACAAGCCAGCGAATAGTTTTGAAGTAGGCGGTGGGTATAGTACGGAGCTTGGGGCGAAGTTTCGCTTTAAGTGGAAAAGGCCTTGGGTTAATCAAATGGGCCATTCGTTTGAAACGGATCTGAATGTATCAGAGCGAAAGCAAGATGTGACCAGCGCTTATACAATCCCTGCAGGGGACCCAAATGATGATTTGTGGCGCGTGCTCGGTGGCTATCAATTACAAGATGACTTAACAGAAGGCGTAAAGGTGACTGCGTGGAATGTGCAGCTCCAACGTCAATGGGTGTTAGATAGCGGCTGGGTGAGAACTGCATTTTTGAAACGAGAGCATGAGAAAAGTGAGCAAACAGGCCTTATCTTGGATACTGAAATGCTCCTTCCTGGGGTGAGTTATGCGAGAAAAATGAGTAAGGGCGGCATGACACCTTACTGGGGCAATGAGCAGTTAATCACCATTGAGGCTGCGCATGAAGATGTGATCTCATCTACGTCATTGACTAAAATCCATTGGAAACAGGCTTGGCTGAGAACATACAAAGCGCGTCACTTGTTGCTTCTTAGAGCCGAATTAGGTGCTGTGGTTGCAAAAGATTTTGATAAAACACCACTGAATCTGCGCTTTTTCGCGGGGGGCGATCAGAGTATACGTGGCTTTGCGTTTCAATCTATCTCGCCCAAGGGGGAGCAAGGTGAGCTTTTGGGAGCCAAGTATCTAGTGACTGCAAGCACAGAATATAATTATGAATTTTTGCCAAATTGGCGAGCTGCCATTTTTATTGATGGCGGAAAGGCAACCAATGATTTTGAGGAGAAATGGTCTGTGGGAGCTGGGTTTGGTTTTCGTTATATCACACCATTTGGTCCGATCCGTGTTGACCATGCATGGGGACTGAGCAAGCCAAGTCGTAGCACTCGACTCAGTGTTGTTATAGGGCCAGAAATATAATGCCGTACGCTAAAATCTTTGTTCTGTTGAAACGTCGATGGGTCGTCGTTTTACTCAGTTTGTTTGTCATGATTCTTTTGTTAGTAAAAACCCATGTCGGTAACCGAGTCATGGTGTCATTTGCAAGCAGTTGGGTGTCTGAATTAAATGTATCGCTCAAATCAGGCCGCTTACTCTCTGGTGGTATTGTTGATTTCACATATAAAACCTCAGATGTCTCAGTGTCAGCAAGAGATTTTCGTTTATCGCTTGATTGGTTTGATTGTGCCACCTTGTGTCTCAAAATAGCCGGTTCTGATATTAAGGTGATAGCGGCTGATTCAACCTCTACAAGTAAAGTGCAAAACTCAAAAGACCCAATATCCGAGCCCAAAGCCATTAAAGAGTACATCGCCTTACCCGTCTCAATCGGTATACAGTCGTTTAATTTGGAGCGTGTCGAGCTAAAGCTTGCGGGTATGTCTATGAGGGTGAACGGCCTTGAATTAGAGGCGTATGCTCAGGGCGAGCGGTTAAACGTCTCTTATTTGACGGTCGAACAAGTTAGCATAATCAATACAGAGGCGGCGAAAGCTGAACCGTTTAGCGTACCTGCACACATAGCGCCGATCGCCATACCCTCGATATTTGTGCCATTGCACATCGAGGTTGATAAGGCTCAGCTGTCAAGGCTTACCATCCAATCACCGGAACAAGTACCTGTTGAAGTACAGGATATCAACCTCACATTGACACTTTCCCATCAGCAGGCTCGCATTGAACAATTTCGCTTTACGCATAAGCAAATGTTTTCCTATGCGGATTTAAGCTTTGATTTAATATCGCACGTTATCGATGGTGCTATAGGGGTCAGTACTAAAGAGGGCGCCGCAGTTGTTGCACTCAAAGGCAGCGCGAATGATTTGGTGCTACATGGCGAAGTGTCTGGGTTGTTCAATGCTGAATTAAATATACAGGCGTCCCCGACAACAACGAATTGGCCTTTTCAATTAAATGCAGAGGTATCAGATGTAGCGCTGCCAGAAATTGGTGAGCTCTCCGAGCTAAAAGTACTCAGTCGTGGAGACTTGAATAATTACCGTGCTGAAATAGCAGGTTCGCTTAATGGACATAGATTAGCGCAATTATCTGATGATGTGCGGTTTGATATAGCAATCTTAGGTAGTTTGTCACAGCTAACAATCGATAAAAGTCGTATCTCTGTTGCAGATGCGTTCTCTGAATTATCAAGTCAAATATCGTGGCAAAACGGTATAGTGGCCAGTGCACAAGGTAGGTTATTTGAGCTGCCTCTGCCTGGGCTCGGTATTGAGGAAGCTGCCAAGTTAAGTGGTCATTACGAGTTGCAATTCACGTCTGTTGAAGATAGCTGGCAAATTCATGTGGGCTCACTTGATTTACAGGGAATAGTCGCTGATATGCCGCTAGCTTTCACTTTTAGTGGACAGCTTAATGAGCAATACTCAGGGCAATTAGAAAGGGCTAAAGTGCAATATGGGGAAAGTATACTCAAAGCTTCAGGGAGCATAGGGGAGCAATTAGATTTAGCGATTCTCGCAGATATCAATCACAGTGCAAACCGATTATTACCACTCGATGCCGTTTTGAACAGTGAGATTGCAATAACTGGGAAGCTTAAGGCGCCGGTGGTGGCGGTCAATACAGCAATCACAGAAGTTGTTTCTGACGAATTCTCGTTACAAAAAGGCACAGTCAAGGTGCAGCTAGATGCAACAAACAATTATCAGGGCAGAGCTGAGTTAGATGTTGCTGATTTTAGTTTCTCTCAGTTCAAGCATGCACAAGTGCAGTTTTTAGCTGCCGGAAATCGCGCAGCGCATGGAGGGGCCATTACCGTTAATAGCCCACAACTTTCTCTGTCGGCCAATCTATCCGGGGGAGTTGATGAACAGACTTGGCGAGGAACAATTGACCAGAGTACATTTGAGGTGGATAACTTGTATGGCAAGTTATCCGCGCCCATTATTTTGGCTGCGAGTCCGTCACAGATTAATGTTGCACATCATTGCTGGCAGTTAAACGAAGGAAAAGCATGTGCTAAAGCGGATGTATCACAAACGCAGAGTGTTGCTAATTTTGAGCTTGAGAATATCCCGCTAGCCACATTGGGGCCAAAGGTGAGTGACCAGATAGCGCTTGGAGGGGAGCTCAATGGCTATGGTAAAGTTGCAGTGCGACAAGGTGTGGTTGATAAAGTTGATAGCAAACTATGGATAAACGAAGGGCAAGTGACGTTAAATCCTGAAGGCCAATCAACTCAAGATGAGCCTCTACATAGTCACACCCTAGCAATTGAGGAATTAGAGGTTGTCGTACAAGGAAGCAAGCAAGCGCTAGAAGCACAGTGGCATATTGCATTTAATAAGCTTGGGCTATTTAAAGGTGTGCTGTCTTTTGCGGACATATATAACAGCAAACAGGTCTCTGGGCAGGTTCAAATTGATGGTATACAGCTTGATGAGTTAACGGCGTATGCTCGCGCTTATACATGGCCAGATATGACGTTAAATGGAGATGTTAATGGCACGGTAAACTTTTCTGGTGACTTAAAACAGCCCAACTTATTAGGGAAAATACAGGCCCAGCACGTGCGCATTGAGTCTAGCTATTTACCGATACAATTGACCAATTTAGATCTTGTTGCCGATTTTGATGAGCATCAAGTGAACTTAGCAGGTAAAGTGCAAACACCACAATCAGGTAATGCGCATTTGAATGGGCTGATAGATTGGCAGAGTGATGTGCTGATTGAGGGGAGAATAAAAGGCGAGCAGTTATTTTTACGTCCTATGTCGGGCGTACAGCTTGCGGTTTCTCCAGATTTGACAATGAGATACGATGAAAAGTTGCTAGACTTACAAGGTGTGGTAGAGGTTCCATTTGCCCGAGTACAGCTGGACACATTACCTGAGGACGCAATTTTAGTGACTGATGATCAAGTATTTCTTGATGACATTGCAGTGCAAGATCAAACGCCATATTTAGACTATCAAGCAGATATAGATATAAAGCTACTTGATGATGTGCGAGTTATTGCGCTTGGTTTAGATGCCTACCTGACTGGTGTTTTAGATATTGAGCGTCAGGTAGGGAATGCGCTCTTGATGGGCGGAGAAGTATCTTTGTTAGAGGGCAAATACACTGCATTTGGACAAGACCTAGTGATTGAAACTGGCCAGCTTGGTTTTAATGGTCCACCTGACATGCCATATTTAAATATCCGTGCCATTCGCAACCCTGACACAACCGCTGATAATGTCATTGCAGGTGTTTCTGCGACAGGAAGCATAGCATCTCCTCAGTTAACTATTTTTGCAGAACCTGCAATGGATCAGGCCAGAGCACTAGAGTACTTGTTAAATGGCGCGCCATTTAGTGAGGGAGATAGCGGTAACAATACGCTTTTAGCGCAGCTGTTACTTGCAAAAGGGATTGATAAAAGTAAAGGGCTGTTTACAAAAGCTGGAAAAAAGTTAGGATTAAGAGATATAAATTTAGCTGCAAAAGGAAGTGGTGACGATACACAGGTGGAGCTTTCGGGTTACATTACACCGAGTGTGCAAGTCAGTTATCGAGTAGGCGTTTTTGCCTCTTTAAGTGAAATTGCAGTACGTTATCGAGTATTTTCAAAGCTTTACCTAGAGGCGACGAGTGGCCTTTACGATAGCATTGACCTGTTGTACAAGTTTAATTGGGGTGATTAATGCGCTATTTGAGCTATTTGCTCGTTGCATTGTTTTGTTGCGCAACTTATGCAACAGACACGAAGTATGTAAGGGTTACAGCAGGTGCGCACCCTTACGTTTTAGAATTAATTGAACTTGCTTTATCTTATCAAAAAGAGCCTTACAAACTTGAATATGTGAAAAACATTCCGACTCAAAGCCGAGCCATTAGGCTATTGGGGAAGGAAAATGGCATTGATATTTTCTGGTCTGTAACCAGTTTCGAGCGAGAAAATATGGCTCGTGCAATTCGCTTCCCAATTGTGAGGGGGCTACTTGGCTATCGTATTTTACTTATCAATGAGCCGCATCAAGCACGCTTTTCAAAATTGAATCACATTTCTCAATTACAGTCATTTCATTATGGACTGAGGCATGATTGGCCAGATCATGATATTTTTGTTGATAACAAGCTGTCAGTAAATGCGTTTCATACCTTTTCAGCTGCACTTAACATGCTGAGATCAAATCGTTTTGATGCTATTCCCATCAGTGTTTTGGAATTACCAGAGGTTTTAAAGAGCTATAAAACTTATGCTGAAAAAGAGCTGTTATTTTACTATCCGTCAGCAGTATATTTGTTTGTGGATAAAGAAAACAGTCAGCTTCACAGCATACTGCAAAGTGGTTTGAATCAGGCTTTGTTGGATGGCAATTTTGAAAAATTGTTTAGTCATCACTTTGCGCAGTTGATCACGGATCTTTCTCTTGAAAAACGCACGATCATTGAATTGAAAAATCGTCGTTTACCGCCCAGTGCGCCCCTTGATAATTCTCAGTTATGGTATAAAAAATAAAATGATAAAAGCGACTTCTCTCCTTTTTATTTCTGTGGGTATGCTCTCAGGATGTATGCAGCAGGCGGATGAGCCGACTACTGTGGTCCGTGCGCCGTCCGAAATTATTAATACAGCGCCAAGTACTGCATGGCAAACGGTTAACAATGACAATGTGATCCGTATCGAACTTGAAACCGGTTATGTATACGTGGAGCTCAATACGCAGTTAGCACCGAGTCATTCAAAAAATATCAAAGCGCTAGCACGAGAAGGGTTTTATGATGGTCTCAGTGTATATCGCTTTGTTGAGGGGTTTGTTGCACAGGGAGGAGACTCTACTGATAGCAAAATACCGACTAATGGTCAGAAGCGCTTAAACGCTGAGTTGTCGCATAAAACAGATCGTAAGTTGGGAATTATGGCGTTGGATGGCTCTGACGGATATGCGATCCGCACCGGCTTTTTGAACGGCTTTGCTGTAGGTCAAAATCACGGTGGCACAAAAACATGGATGACACACTGTACGGGCACATTTGCCATGGCAAGAGGAAATGACATTAATAGCGGTGGCACCGAGTTTTATATTACGCTTTCACCACAGCGTTATCTAGATAGAAATATTACCGTGTTTGGTCGTGTTTTAGAGGGAATGGAGCATGTGCAGCAGCTTCAGCGTACACCTGAAGAAGGCAAGCCTTATAATCCAATTATCGGAGTTCATGTCCTCAGTGATATTGCACAGCAAGACTCCAGCCTTTTTGAATATTTGAATACCGATTCTTCGTCTTTTGAGGAGCTGGTGGCGGCGAGAACGAACAGACCTGAACCGTGGTTTAAGTTTACGCCAAATTACGTTGATGTGTGTGCGATTTCGGTGCCAACGAGAAGAAAAAGTTAACGATGTACAAAGTGCCGCAAAGCGGCACTTCTATTATTGTCTATTGACGCGTACGTTAAATCCAGTGGTATTTTGCTCACTGGAGCGGTACGGGTTAATATCCAAGCCACCGCGGCGCGTGTAACGTGCATATACTTCTAGTTTGCTCGGTTTTAATGCGCGCTGTATATCGCAGTAGATACGTTCAACGCATTGCTCATGAAATTCATTGTGATCGCGGAAAGAGATAAGGTATTTAAGCAAAGATTTTCTGCAGATCTGCTGACCTTCGTAGCGGATCACAATACTTGCCCAATCTGGTTGAGAAGTGATTAAGCAATTTGACTTAAGCAAGTGACTATAGAGTGTTTCAGATACCTGAGCATTGTCAGTGTGCGTTAATATGCCTTCTTCAGGACTGTATGTATCAATGTCCACATCTAACTCATCAATGCATTCGCCTGGCAGTGGAGTAAAAGGGATACAGTTGTACTCATCTGGGCCAAATAGGGTTACTGTGACATCGCAACTTGCTGCATGAGACAGGTCATCTGTTAGATGTTTGTGCACGTCATCAATGGACTCGAATCGCGTTTGATTAAAGCTATTTAAATACAGTTTAAAAGACTTAGATTCGATGATATGCGAGCTTTGACATGGAAAAACAAAAGTTGCTACTGCAACTTGTGGTTTACCTTTATTGTTGAGCCAAGAAAGCTCGTACCCAGTCCAAGTATCCTCGCCTTTAAATGGCAATGCTTGCTCATCGACCGCAATTTGGTCACGGTTAAGTTTGCGTGCAATCGGGTGCAATAATGATGCATCGTATGCAGATGCATACTCTGTGGTTTTACCAAGCACTGAGGCTTTCAGTTCAGGTGCGTTGTTGTAATCTGTCATGTTTCACCAATAGTGGTTACAATGGCCGGAATTATAGCGAATTAAAACGAGAATGGCAGTATGGCTTCATTGACAACTTTGATGGAAACACTACATCAGCGATATGCAGCGGCAATAGAGCAGCGACATGGACATTTACCCAAGATCCCCCATGACCCAGATTACCCAAGTAAATGCGAGGTAGGTGGGGCCGATGATGCAGGCAACATTCAGTGGCAAGCGGTGACAAGGGAGCCGAGGCAGGGGCTTGAAGATCTTGCAAAGGCGCTTGAAGTGACCTTTCCACCAGCATTACATGCCTTTTATGGTGCGGTTTTTGCGGGCAATATTCAGGCACAATTTGATGGTAACGATATTGAGTTGCTTCAGGTTTGGAATGAAGATGATTTTGTGAATTTACAACAGAACATCACCGGTCATGTATTGATGAAGCGACGCTTAAAGCAAGATGACACTGTCTTTATCGGTTTGACAGACAGGGATGACCTGCTGATCTCGGTGAAGCTGAATAGCGGTGAGGTGTGTTTAGAGTATGTAGGTAAGCCAACACATCATGTATTGGCTAAAGATATTGAGTCGTTTTTAGCTAATTTGAGCTTTGATCACTGAAAATCCCAAGATATATTTGAGACCAATTGACAGTTGTCACATTTAAAATCAAATAACCCAAACCAAGGTTCATCCAATGCCCAATCGCCATCACACTTTGGGCATTTTCTTTGTTTTTCTGCTGCAAGACTCTCCCCGCCGACACGATATAGGTAGTAGTAGACAGGTTTTTGCGTAAGGTAACGAATACGCTTTGATAAGTCGAGCCCTCTGCGGGATAAATCGCTAGATAAGCTGGTAATTTCCTCTAATGCTGCAAACTCGCAGCGGGTTGCACCATTGATCTGGATTTGATCGCAAGCCTGCCAATCTTCTTGCCATTTTATGAGCGCTTTGTAATCGCCATTGGCGATGGCCGGAATGTTGTATAGGGGCACTGGCTGAAAATCATCACCACAATAAAGCGGGCTGCATGTATGTACATAGGTTGTATAAAGGATATAGCAAGAAGGTGCTTGGCATTGATCTGCACCATTAGCATGAATATCCTGTCCAATCACTTTCACTTTTGGTGCCAATAAACCCGCTTGTTGTAGTTGTTCAACAGCGTGTTTTACAAAAGGACTGTGATGAAGTGGGTGAAGCGAGTCTTCAAGTGGACACATAACACGTGTGATAAAAAAACCGTCTTTGAGTACTGTCGGGAATTCATCTCCAATGATTTGGCCATTGAAGCGCAGCGCATTGACGAGGCGATTGATAGCTTGCTCTGCTTTTTCTAGCGTGGTGTCTTGATAGCAATCAAAAGTTAAATCGACAACGAACATGTTATTGCTTCTCTTCTAACAGTGCTAAAAGCTTATCTAACTTAGCTTCAATTCTGTCTAATTGACTTTGTGGTTCAGCAGGAGTTGGTTGGCTTTGTTGTGCAACAGGTGTAATTGCTTCGGGGTTATTTTTGTAAGTGGCCAACGCGGCGATAATAACAGGCATAGGGAGTGGCTCAGTCAGTTTAGCCTTAACTGTTGCCACGCTTGGAGTTTTACCTTCAGCAAGCAATGTGCTGATGGCTTGTTGAGCTGCTGGGTGCATATTAAACGACCGAAAAATAAAGTCTAGTTTATCACTTTTATACAATGAGCCCAACGACCTGTAAATTTAACGCAGCAGGGCATCGAGTGTATCTATCACTTCACTCCAGTCTGCATCAGCGTTTAACGATTCTTCGATGAAATGTTTTTGCCCTTGATTCCAAAATGGCGCATCAACAATTAAGACATTACTTGGTAGCTTATTATTATCTATAAACTGTGAAATATGCTCGTCACTATTATCCAGACCAAGCTGCGCGAATAATGCATTTAACGAATGATAGCTATTATCCATGTAACCCCCATTGAACAAGAAAATCTCTACAACTATAGTAAAGATGCCGATGTTTTTTTCAGCAAATAAAAACAATACCCAGACGAATTCTGTTTTTACTTAACAGCATGTGTGAATAAACAAGGGAAGATTATGTCTAATACAGAAGAGCAAACACAGACCACTCCAATTGCAGTCAAATTTATTGAACCTGAAGATATCCATGTCGCTGCAAGTTTATTATTTCAAGCTTATCGAGATGATCCATTACTTGTACACATTCTTAATGAACCAAACCAAAGTAAATACGATGCAAAATTGAGGGCATTGGTTAGGCAGGAGCTGACACGCTTTGGAAAATCAGGACAGCCTATTCTGGGGATATATATTGATGAAAACTTGGTTGCAGTGGCATGTGCTTTTGCTTCTCACTGTGAAATTGATAAAAGCTTTGGTTGGCACTGGCGGTTTACGTTAATGATGGGGGCAGGTGTATTACAGACTCAGCAAATCATAGAAAAGGAGCGTGCCATCAAAGCCCAATTGCGAGATTTAGGGGAGTACTACTTTTTGTCTTTTATCGCAGTGGATCCACATTATCAGGGATTGGGATATGGACACTATTTATTAAGTGCGCTGGACTCATTAGTCAGTGAAAATGACTTTATGTCAGGGATGGCGGTATTTGTCACACAAGGGAATCAAGTCAACTTTTTTGAAGCGCATGGCTATCAATTGGTCAAAGAAATTACGTTTAAATCAGTGTCCGGTGATTTGCTCTTTAAACCACGAACTGACGATTTGGAAAAAGCACTGTGAGACTTTTCCTACATGGTTGTGCGCATTCATAGTTACTATCACTGGTTTATAGCTCTGAAATTAATTTAAGTATTTGTTTTAATTGTGTTTTTATATTTATTGCAAAGATTTTTAAGATATTTAATTGAGAATATCTCCTATTTATTGGCGCTGATTCGCTTAAACTTATTCGTGTTGAAGGATAAAAGGATACGGCAGCAAACATTGCTACTAGGAAGGTATCGGATTTTTACACGGGAAGTTCGGAGCGCTTAAGGAACTAAGTGAAGAGGAGCCAAGAGGCTAGGACGTAGCACAGGAAGTGCAGACATAGGATATGTCATAAAGGATAGGAGCGCCGAGGATTAGGCGAAGAGGAGCCAAGGTGGCATAGGATAGCGCACAGGAAGTGCAGACATAGGATATGTCATAAAGGATAGGAGCGCCGAGGATTAGGCGAAGAGGAGCCAAGGTGGCATAGGATAACGCACAGGACGTGCAGACATAGGATATGTCATAAAGGATAGGAGCGCCGAGGATTAGGCGAAGAGGAGCCAAGGTGGCATAGGATAGCGCACAGGATGTGCAGACATAGGATATGTCATAAAGGATAGGAGCGCCGAGGATTAGGCGAAGAGGAGCCAAGGTGGCATAGGATAGCGCACAGGATGTGCAGACATAGGATATGTCATAAAGGATAGGAGCGCCGAGGATTAGGCGAAGAGGAGCCAAGGTGGCATAGGATAGCGCATAGGACGTGCAGACATAGGGTATGTCAAAAACGGATAGGACAGCCTAAGGAAAAGGTATTTGAGGACATTTCAGTACTAATACATAGGATGTACGGGCATAGGAAGTGCCAAGGGACTAGGTTGGAGCGCACAAGGATAATGCGTAAGTGGAACGAGTGTAGGATACACGTTGGATGAAGGCATGGATGAGGATCGGGTGTGATTGGATGTATACCCGTTCAGGGGATGATGAAAGTTGGCGGCTTGCTTGTATGTTGTAGGCAGAGGTAGCGGATACCTCAAAGGGATATCGTCGGATTGGGGCGTGACAAACAGGGTTGCGCCTTAGTTTCTTTTCTGTTTTCTATTCTTAATTAAATCACTTTCTTAAGTTATTCTTTCTTTAATCACTTAATCACTTAATCACTTAATCACTTAATCTATGATTCTATGATTCTATGTGGTGGTACATCAACTTTGACTAATGTTTGATTTTCTAAATAAAGTGTCGCTTTGTATGCGTTATCCCTGTCTGAGCTAAACTCAAACAGGAATTCACTTTTGATACCTAACTGGCCATTTTTCAACACACCTAAGCGGCGTTTTTGACAGGCAACACTGAGCAGTTGCACATTGAGCTTTTCACTCTGCTGCGTTGCGTGCTCACGTGCTGCTTCAGCGATTTTCCTGCTGAACCAAAAAAAGCTACATGATGAAAAAATCAGTATAAATATCCAAAGTGTGATCATTTATGAAAAAAGCCTTCCAATTGCCCGTGATAGGGTTTCGCTGCGATTTTGCGCTCTCAGTAAACCTAATACATGAGGACGAAGCATTGGAATTGCAACCAAGTCAGCAAAAATACTTTCAAATAGCCCCTCTATTTGACTATTTTGAGCTGCTTTATCCATAAATGTGTAAAGCCTATCTGGATCGGTCAAGGTTTCCCAGCCTCGCCCGGCAATGGTCAATAAAATATCAGCTTCTAGATTTTGCTCTGATGCCAATAGCTGATCAACAGATTGTGCGATCAGTCCTAATCCGTGACTGCCAGACATGGCTCTAAAGCTATTAATTGCGCCAGCTAAGTTATCCGTTGTTAGCTGTGTGTTTAATTGCGTTTGTAAAAACTCAGTAAGTTCTGTTGAGATACTGACATGCTCAAGCATGGCAGCAAGCGGGCTTTGTACTTGCGCTGGTAAAGTAGACCACAATGCCATCAGGTTCGCTTGGTTTTGACCATGCGCTAAACGCAAGGCGTAATCAGCGAGGCCTTGCAGCGCGAGGCTTTGCCAATCAGTTTGTCCATGGGAAGTAAAATATTGCTCTACTGTTTCATAGTACTTTGATGCTGGGCGTTTTAGTTCGCATTTCATCAACGCGTTGAATGCGGCTAACTTGTTGGCGTTAGGCGTATATACATAAGGGTTATTGTCTAGCTTCCCTTGTGCGGCTTCGCCAGTCAGCTGTGTGCCCAGCGCTTCAATGACCATGGATGCAAAATGATCTCTGCTGGCAATGTTTAACTTACTTTGCTCATCAAGCGGAAATTTTAAGAACCAGACATAAGGATCTAATGTCGCTTGATTATCCCAAAACTGAATCGCCATCAGTGCATGCCCGCCTAAAGGGTATGGATAAGGCACTTGCGTGTTTTCGATTTGATCAAATTGTTTTTTGTCTATTTTCGTGATGCGACGACCAATGTCATACACGCGCCACTGCGTGCCAGCTGATGTTAAAAGTTCACCTAAAGTAGAAATATGTGTCGTCATTGTTTGCTCACGAAAAATTACAGTGGGTGCAAGTATAACGGTATTTGCAGTGGGGGTTAAGAGTCGCAAGCTACATTGGTTTCTAATACCTATTTTGAAAATGTGCTTAATTGACACAAGTGGTATACTGCCACTTTGATAATAAATTAGAGGCGTGACAGTGAGCCAAGTGGTTTTACAGCATCTTGCTGTATTAGAAGTACAATTAAAACAATCTCAACTTTGGCAAGCTGAGCCAGTTGACGAGCAAGCTTTGGCTTCTGTGCAGCCATTTTGCTGTGATACGTTACGATTTGAGCAATGGCTGCAATTTGTATTTATTCCTAAAATAACGGTGATGATTGAAAGCGGTGTGCCATTACCGACCAACATTGCTATTGCCCCTATGTGTGATATGGCTTTTGCCCAACATCCCGATCATGCGCTTTTATCTAAATGCTTGAGCGAAATTGATGCGCTTATTTCAAATGGGGCACAATAATTTATGCTAGAAATAATTTATCAAGATGAACACTATGTGGCCATTAACAAACCATCTGGGTTGTTAGTTCATCGCTCCTTTTTAGACAAGCGAGAAACGCAATTTGCGATGCAAATGCTTAGAGATCAATTGGGCCAACATGTATTCCCTGTGCATCGCCTAGACAGGCCAACCAGTGGGGTCTTATTGTTTGCTTTGAGCTCAGAAGCGGCCAGAGATATGAACCAGGTGTTCATTGAAGGAGACATTCAAAAGCGCTACCTTGCCTTGGTTCGTGGCCACAGCAAAGATGAAATTTTTGTAGATAAGCCGCTTAAAGAGCAATTGGATAAAATAGCAGATAAGTTCGCTGATCAAGACAAAGCACCTCAGGAGGCGCAGACGTTGGTGAGATGTCTGCATAAAGCAAGTCTCGATATTCCGTTTGGTAAATACCCAAGCATTCGTTACTCCTTGGTTGAGTGCTTTCCAAAAACAGGCAGAAAACATCAGATCCGTAGGCATTTAAATCACTTATCAACTCCAATAATAGGTGATGTAAATCATGGAGATAATAAACATAATCATTTTTTCCGTGATCATTTTGGCCTGCAAAGGCTGATGTTATTTGCAACTGAGCTAAAGTTTCTCCATCCTTATACTAAACAACCCATATTAATTCGCGCTAAGTTAGGTGAGGAAACGTTGGATATTTTTCGTCAGCTAGGTTGGCCGTCGACTCAGAAGGACTATCAGTAATGGCATCAATCACCTTGTTTGTAGGTAGTGTTTACGGTAATGCAGAGAATTTGGCTGAGCAGATACAGACTCATTTGAATGAACAAGGGCATGAAGCACACATTGCCGCACCTGCAACCTTAGAGCATGTTAAATCGGCAGAGCACGCGCTATTTGTTTCATCGACAACAGGACAAGGTGATATTCCAGATAATTTATACCCATTGTTTATTCAAATGCAGGCGCAAATGCCTATGCTGACCGACAAAAGTGTAGGCGTTGTCGCGCTGGGTGATAGTAGTTATGGTGATACGTATTGTGGTGCTGGACGTCAAATTGATGCGCTGATTCAACAATTGAATGCCAACATTATCCAGCCGCGATTAGATGTGGATGCAGGGGAGTACTTCGAGCCTTGGGAAGCGGTAGAGCCCTGGTTAGTAAAGTGGGTAGCTGCGTTATAAATATCAATAAAAAGGCCTCAATTGAGGCCTTTTTAGTTAGGTGCGTTTAACATCGACTTTAAGCTTTAGTTTTTGTCCTGGCTGTAAGTACTTTTGCCCCGCGATGTTATTCCATTTTATGATGTCTTTGATGGTGACATTAAATTTGGATGCGATCCGTGCCAAGGAATCTCCTTTACGTACTTTGTATGTGATGGAGCGCTCGGTTGTTTTAAGTCCCGCGGTTGTTGTCTTTGGCTGCGACTTATAAATAGTCAGTTTTTGACCAAGCTTCAGCACGGCACTGGTCTTGAGTTTATTCCAAGCCGCCAATTGTTTAATGGTGACATCGTGCTCTCGGCTAATATCCCATAATGTATCACCACTTTTCACCGTATGTGTGTGTTTACTTTGTTGGGTTTTATTCGCAACTTTTCTTACTGATGCAGGTAGATGCTCGCTTTTAAGCTCGCCTTCACTCAGAGGAACCAGTAGCTTTTGGCCTACACGAATAATGTGGCTATCCAGCTTATTGAGCGTTTGAATTGCCGATGGACTGGTATCAAACTTACTCGCGATCACCGACAGACTGTCTCCTCGGTTAACCGTGTAGTATTGCCAACGCAGTCGCTCTTGCATCGGAGTGCTGGCCAACTTAGTCTTAAACTGCTCAATTTTATCAGTGGGTAATAATAGACTGTGCGGACCTTTGGGATCGGTTGCCCAGCGATTGAAGCCTGGGTTTAATCGATATAACTCGGTTAATGAGATCCCCGCCATATCCGCAGCCAATGCTAAGTCTATTTGCGTCCCGACTTCGACGGTGTCAACAACTTGTGCATTGATAATCTTGTTCCATGTTACCTTAAACTCATCTTGGCGCATGAGCAGATCAGATAAAGCCAATAGCTTAGGTACATAGGCAGTGGTTTCTCTGGGTAAATCCAAAGACCAAAAATCCGTTGGAAGGTGCTTTTTGCGATTTTTTCTGATCGCACGCATGACTCGGCCTTCACCTGAGTTATATGCCGCAATGGCATTTAACCAGTCTCCGTCGAGTGTTTTGTGTAAATAGGTTAAATAATCTAGTGCTGCGCGAGTTGATTGCACAATGTCACGTCTGCCGTCATACCACCAGTTTTGTTTGAGATCGAAGCGCTCACCCGTTTGCGGCATAAATTGCCAAATGCCTGATGCACTGCGATGAGAGTAGCCAAATGGGTCAAATGCGCTTTCAACGATCGGCAGTAGAGCGATTTCAATAGGCATCTGGCGTTTTTCTACTTCTTCAACAATAAAGTACAAATACGGTTCTGCGCGTTTAGAAATTCGATCTAAGTAAGATTGATGACGTTGATAATAGTTTCTTTCTGCGACGACAGGGCGATTTTGCGGCACTGGAATTGATAGTTGATAACGGATCCTTTCCCATACATCATCAAATACAGGGGGCGGCTCGTCAGCTTCAATGGGCTCTTGGATCGCGTGAGAAAGCACATCATTTATTTGTGCTGGACTGGCATGGTCACGCGTTTCGATTTGTTCGGATTGCGTTGTTTGAGTTGGTGTTAATTCACAGCCTGTGATTAAACTTAACATCGCAATTATCAGCAGTGGCTTTTTCATAGATCTCTTTTTGTCGGGCAAAAACCCGACGATTCTACCCTTATCTCGACGAATTGGAAAGGTACGGCTGTACAGTACTGTACAGCGTTTAGAATTTATCAATGGTATTGACTCAACAGGTGCCGGAACGTGAATTTTTTTTAAGGCCAACACCTAAATGTAATCTCGTTGTCTGTCTACTAGGGAGTGATGGTACTAAAAGTTATCTTTCCATTGCCTTAACAGGGCAAACTTTTGCCAAAGGCTATTAGGTGTACTTTGTAAAGAAGCTGGCAGATGTGCCAATATATCTGCTTGATCTGAGCGTAAAAAGGGATTAACGGCCCGCTCATTGCCCATATTTGTCGGTAATGTGGGTAAGTCTTGTGCTCGTTGTAGCTGGCACCATTTGATGTAGTCAGACAGCTTTTTATTCATAGGCTCTACGGCGTGCGCAAATGCGAGGTTTGCTAGTGTGTATTCATGTGTACAGTATATTTGGCAAGTATCTGGCAACTGTTTGAGAGACTCTAACGAGTGCCACATTTGTTCAGCTGTTCCTTCAAAAAGGCGACCGCAACCACCACTGAATAAGGTATCCCCGGTTAATGCCAAGTCATCGTTGATATAACAGATGTGATCCAAGGTGTGTCCTGGTGTTTGCACAACTTTA
Source organism: Pseudoalteromonas luteoviolacea H33-S (assembly GCF_001625695.1). Lineage (GTDB taxonomy): Bacteria > Pseudomonadota > Gammaproteobacteria > Enterobacterales > Alteromonadaceae > Pseudoalteromonas > Pseudoalteromonas luteoviolacea_B. The sequence goes on along the minus strand of NZ_AUXY01000024.1, from coordinate 24,473 downwards.
AATGGCATGCCTGCTATAGTTACTGTGTCATCTTGCGTTAGAGGGTGTGTTATGCCTTCATATTTTGAATCTTTTGGGCCATAGACAGGTATATTAGGGAACTGTAATAGTAACTCAGCGACGCCGTCAGTATGGTCCCAATGGTGATGAGTAATCAGGATCCCTGATAACGCACGATTGCTTTTGTTTAAAAAAGTTAATACAGGCTGACTTTGACCGGGGTCGACAACCCAAGTTGCATTGTCATGTTCATTGCATATTGCCCAGATATAGTTGTCGGTAAATGCCTTTATCGGTTCAACTTGCGCCATAACTCTTTGCTCTATAAAGTGAAGGTGTCAACAAGTATAACGAGCGAGCGGGATGAAACCAGCATTAAGTTTTCAGCAAGGGCCTAAACCACAGTCTTGGCAAGACTTTCCTCATGGGGAATACCTCAAAGCAGGGATTGAGCGGCGCATGGCGCGCTGGCTGCCACGCATGTTTGGTTATCATATGCTAAAGCTAGGCTGTTTAAGCGGTCAGCTGGACACGTCTGAAAGCCCAATTGACCATCAAGTCTGTATTTCTTCTGGTGGGCCTCATGCTGGGGTAATAGCTGAAATAGATGAACTGCCTTTTTACGAGCACAGTGTTGATGCGTGCATTTTATCGCAATGTCTGGAGTACCACTCAGATCCCCACCATATTTTGCGTGAAGCACACCGTACCTTAATTCCCGGTGGCTATATTGTCATCACAGGATTTAATCCATTTAGTTTGTGTGGACTTGCACATATGTTACCGTTCAGCGGTGAAAAACTGCCTTGGTCTGGGCGTTTCTTTACGCCTTCTAGGGTGAAAGATTGGCTAAACTTGCTTGGGTTCGAGATCATTGCCGATGAACGTTTTATTCATGCCTCACTTGCCAGAGGCTCTCGGTTATCTCGATTCGCCCCATGGCGTCGCTTTTGTCGACATTATTTAAAACCGATGGGCAGTGTATACATGTTGGTAGCGCGTAAACGGGTTGCGCCTTTGACGCCGATTAAGCCAAAGTGGCATGCTCGCCCGAAATGGACACCAGCTGTCAAAGGGGCGAGGTTAAAGCACAGTCGCAGCCGGCATGAAGTGAGTGGAAACGATTAAGGGTTATACCCCGTGTCGTCGAGTAAATCATCTTGCGAAGCTGCATCTCTTGCTAGGTCATCAACAAGCTCATTGTACTTATTGCCTGCGTGACCTTTAACCCAGCGCCACTGGATATCATGGCGTTGACATGCTTCATCTAGTCGTTGCCACAAATCAACATTTTTCACAGGTTGTTTAGCTGCCGTCTGCCAGTTACGCTTTTTCCAGTTGGCCAGCCAAGATTCAATGCCTTGTTTAACATATTGGCTATCTGTATAGAGCACAACTTGGCAAGGACGCTTTAGCGTCTCAAGTGCGACAATGGCTGCCAACATTTCCATTCGGTTATTAGTGGTCAGTTGATAGCCTTGGCTCAGTTGCTTCTCATGGCCTTGATAGCTTAAATAAACGCCATAACCACCAGGACCTGGATTGCCAAGACATGAACCATCGGTATAAATTTCTACTGTTTTTTGCACGAATTCGCCTGTTTTATGTAGAATGGGCAGATAGACGCTAACCATAGCAAAGTTAGGCAGCCAACGGTATGCATAAAAGACAAGTAGTACTCGATACAGAAACCACCGGCATAGATCCAAAAGCCGGTCATAGGATCATTGAAATAGGGTGTGTGGAGCTCGTTAATAGACGCCTCACAGGAAACAATTTTCATGTGTATATAAATCCACAGCGGGATATTGAAGAAGAAGCCATTGATGTACACGGTATTACCAATGAGTTCTTGCGTGGTAAACCGTATTTTCATCAAGTCGCTCAAGAGTTTTTAGACTATATTGAAGGAGCCGAGCTGGTTATTCACAACGCGCCGTTCGATGTCGGCTTCATGGACCACGAATTCGCCATGCTTAATCAGGGGTTTCCTACTACCAATGATGTTTGTGAAGTACTGGATACATTAGTCATGGCCCGTGACTTGCATCCAGGACAGAAGAACAGTCTTGATGCTTTGTGTCGACGTTATGACATAGACAATTCTAAACGTACGCTGCACGGCGCACTACTGGATTCTGAGATCTTATCTGACGTTTACTTGGCCATGACCGGCGGTCAAAAAAAGCTGAATCTAGCTCAGCAATTAGAAGGTCAGCAACAAGGCGACTCAGGAGGCATAAGGCGTTTAGCCGCAGATAGGCCAAAGCTGCGAGTGATCCATGCCAGTGAAGATGAAGAAATAGCACATAATGAAAGAATGGAACTAGTCAACAAGGCATGTGGCCAAAGCCTATGGCAACAATAACGAGGTAAAAATCAATGCGCATCTGCTTAGCTGTGTTGTTTATGTTTGCAAGCTTGTTGGCTTATGGTGAAACGCCAGACATCACAATGTTAGAACGTGATGGGGTTTCTAATGAAATTCCGCTGCTAGACAATCGATTCCGCATTGATCACAACGTTGATAAAATCACTTTACTTTTTTTCCGAGCCCCCGGTGCACCCGCTGTGGTGCTCGTCAGGCCCGATGGCAGTAAGATTTACTCTATTCATTCAGTGAAAGATGAAAGCTTAGAATGGTTTGATGAAATCAGTTACGACCTCATTATTATCGATAAACCCATGCCGGGCCCTTGGCAAGTTTTGGGACAGATCTTAAGAGATAGCCGGATCATGGTGCTGGGTGAAATTGAACTCGCCGTGGACCCATTACCGCCTTTATTGTTTCGCGGTGAAATGCTCAAGGTAAATGGTCGAGTAACCAATGATGGCAAGCCTATTGATGTGGGCTATTTCAGAGATGTGGTTACTTTGTATGTGGAGTTTGTCAGTACCAATAATGAGCAATATGCGAATTTTGGTGCGGGCACTCAAAGCGTGACCGAATTTAAAGACGATGGTCGAGATTTTGACGAACGGCCACTAGATGGGATCTTTACCGGAGAATTTAAGCTTGTTTTTCCGGCTGGTGAGTGGCAGCCCGAGTTTTATATTGAAACACCGATTTTAAAACGGCGAGTTGTCAAAGATCCGATAGTAATAGCTGAGCCGCCATTTAGCTTTGAGTTGCAATTGGCAGACGATGAAGAATTTGAACATGAGTTAGTCATTAAGCTTAATCGTGAAATCGTCAAACCAGAAACCGTGATTTTACAAGGCAAGATTTTATACCCTAATGGCGAAGAGCAGCTATTTACACTCAATGAAGCGGAGCGCTTTTATCGCCAATTGCAAATTAAGAATTATGACTGGGGACGCTACAGTGTTCAGTTATCCGCATTTGGTGAAAACATTAATGGTCGTGAGTTTATGGCCACGATTCCTGATTATAACTTTGAAATAGAGCGCCCTATAGAAAAAGTCCCTGAACTGGTCAAGCCAATCTCACCTGAAGAGCTATTACAGGAATCTGAGCCTGTTGAACCAGAAACAAGCCCTGTTTTATTAATTTCCATCGTTGTTGTGGGTAATCTGGTGATTTTATTATTAGGTTGGTTGGTCTATCGGGTATTTGTCCAAAACAAGCCGATTAAGTTCTCCATTCCTCTGCCTACCTCATTGCCATTTTTGAAGAAAAAGCCGCAAACAGATGATGACGAGCTGGTGGTAGGCGATGAAAATGTAACTGATGAAAGCGATACTGATGCAGGGGATGTATTAAATTTATCCATGTCGGATGATAAGCGGTAAACTTTTAAATCGATTATAGCCTTGTCGAAGTCGGGCCTTTTAGTCAAACGTCTGTTTTTTTGATTGAGTTCTATACAAGCTGCTGTAAATTTCATCGTGTAACTGCATTAATCGCTAAAAATGCAGTTTTTTTCAAAAAAATAGTTGACTCTGAAAGGGGTCATTCGTATTATTCACGCCGCTGTCAGGGAGCACACCTTGTCAGTGAGATACAAAGTTATCGCGGAGTGGTAGTTCAGTTGGTTAGAATACCGGCCTGTCACGCCGGGGGTCGCGGGTTCGAGTCCCGTCCACTCCGCCACTTAATTTTGTATCGCGATGTAAGCTGGAGTGGTAGTTCAGTTGGTTAGAATACCGGCCTGTCACGCCGGGGGTCGCGGGTTCGAGTCCCGTCCACTCCGCCAACCGCTTACATATGTGCATTGCTTCTTTGGAGTGGTAGTTCAGTTGGTTAGAATACCGGCCTGTCACGCCGGGGGTCGCGGGTTCGAGTCCCGTCCACTCCGCCATTTAAATAAAGAAGCAAGCTAAATCACTTGGAGTGGTAGTTCAGTTGGTTAGAATACCGGCCTGTCACGCCGGGGGTCGCGGGTTCGAGTCCCGTCCACTCCGCCATTTGGCTTTTTAGTGTTTTAGCAAAAAAATATGACAATACGCTTACTGCGGAGTGGTAGTTCAGTTGGTTAGAATACCGGCCTGTCACGCCGGGGGTCGCGGGTTCGAGTCCCGTCCACTCCGCCATTTAGCGTAAAAAGATATCTCTGCGGAGTGGTAGTTCAGTTGGTTAGAATACCGGCCTGTCACGCCGGGGGTCGCGGGTTCGAGTCCCGTCCACTCCGCCATTTGATATCTTAAAGAACATATACATGCCACTGCGGAGTGGTAGTTCAGTTGGTTAGAATACCGGCCTGTCACGCCGGGGGTCGCGGGTTCGAGTCCCGTCCACTCCGCCATTCATGTTTATCCTGCATGAATTATCTCCTCTATTATTTTAGTCTCGTTTTAATCTATTTTCCTTTATCTTTTCAATTTACAAGTTTTCCTATTCAAGCACTTATTAAAACTAAAAACTAATGTCTGATTTTCATATCCTGTTGGTGTTGTATACAGGGCGCCTATGAGCTTCTAATGGGTGGTGGCTGAAAAGGGCATCCTTGCCTCTACTGATTAGTTATTTCCGTGGATAGCGTTCATCAGGGCTCTGAGCACTTGCTGATCGCGTTCTTGCTTGAGTAACGGCTTAAGCTTGTCTTTTATCTCTTGATTATGGGTCATTTGCTTTGCGGCTGCATTGATGGCGGCAACTCGCACTGCATTACTTTGCTGCTTTTGCGCAAAACCAATAACATTGTCTATTTGACGTTCAGAGAGTTGATTATTCCCCATGGCTGATAGCAATGCTTGCTGTGTGTCAGTATTCGATTCACTTTTGAGCGACTTTTCTAGGTAGCCTAAACTTATCTCATTTGGCATGTTCCCCAAAGCCTGTGCGGCCTTTGCACGAAGCTTCGCATCATCATTTTGTAAGAACTTAGAAATACTCTCTTGGTGTGTCTCATCAGCACTGTTACCTAATGCTGTCAGTAAAGTTGCCTGTTTTTTTGCATCGAGTGTGGTTACCAGTCTATCTGCCAGTGATTCCGTCAATGATTGAGCAAACTCACTACCTGCTTGATTACTTGCTATGACACCCAATACCATAAGCGCTGTACGTGCTAGTTTTTCATCGCTTGAGGTTAACTCTTCACTGTCTATATGGCTGTAGATAGAGTCAATGAGCTCTGGAGATAAAGGGTGCTCGCTGTATTTTAATGCCATTAAACTGCGAAAGCGTTGATTGGCATCGAGCTCTGTATCTAAGTAGAGGTCAGTTAATAATTGATGGGCATAGGTAAAATCACTTTTACCAATCATAAGGAGTAAACGACTGAGCTGTTTATCTTCGAAGGAGCCCTGCTTGATCAAGCTGTGCAATGCATTTAGATGTATTTGGTTGTCATAAAGAAGTTGTAGCAGTGCCTCTGTTGATAGAGCGCGTAAATCTTTGCTTAGCAGTAAGTCAGTAAAGCTTTTTGCACTGGCAAGCGGCACAGGCTTAGGCTTTGGGTATACGCTATTTAAGGGCAATTGTGGCCACTTTAATGGCGAGATCGGCAATGACATTAACGCAATATTCGTTGCAATCGGTTGCTGTTTTTGAGTATATCGAATAGTTTGAGAGACATTGATATTGATATCGCCTTTGGCGCTTTCAACCAGGGTATTGTTGTAACCCTGTAATTCACTTATCCAGCAATCCGTTAGGTTGAAAGTGAATAAATCTTGCTTTATGTGTGGTTTCTTAAAGGAAAATAGCTGAGTCCCTTGTGTCGTCAACGTGTAGTCTAACTTCTGCTTTTGAATTGATTGATCTGCTCGTGCCTGATACTGAATTCGATAGCGACCAAGATTGTCATTTTCTTCCAAAATGACCGGTGCACTTAAATCGAGCTGTTTTACATGCTCGATATGAAACTGCTGATAAATGGCCATTAATTTTTGTTCATCTTCAGGCTTAAGCTTGGCTGCAAAGTGATAGTCTAAAATATCACCCGATGATGCGATTTTTACTGCAAATGGCACACTGTAATACAAGGCTTGAATTGGCGTATTGTCGAGTTGTAATTCAGCAGATGATAGCTGCAAACCTAGCCAGTAATGCGTGTCTGTTTTTAGTAAAGGTCGATAAACCAAGTCGCCAGAGACGGTGAGTTTATTTTGACTTGGGGTGTTGAGCGTGGTCATTTTTGTACTTGCATGCGTTGTAAATTCGCCCCAGCGCGCACACTCTTGGCTGGCATTAACACTGCCAAAAGGCAGTGTTAATGTGCAAAGTAATAATGGGGTAACCCGTTTCATACTTTACTCGTTTAGAACTTAAAGCTATCGCTGTAATCCAGCATTTGCCATGTTTTATTATACAAAGCGCCTGTGTCATACAAGGTTTTTGTTGCTGTCTTAGTTGGGAATGAACAACAGAACTCATAACCTGGGTACTTCACCCAAAGGTATAGCTCGCCTTCAATGGCCTTCATATGATTGCTCACATCGATACCATAGGTGATTTCAGAGTCGCTTATTGCTTTACTAATATCAGTATACGCCGTGGCTGATAAGGTTTCAGAAATGATCAAAAAGTCGATGCCGATACCGCCACTGGCAATCAATAAATCAATGCCTGCTGTTGCATATGCATCAAGGCTTGCTGTTAAGATGTCACCACCGATGCTAAAGCGTTGATCTTCATATTTTAATTCTGCGCCTACGCCAACTTCACCTTTAATGCCCGCAGATACACTTACTGGCACAATGGCAATCGTGAAAGTCGTAGAGAATAACTTCTGCTCTTCACTCCAATCATGCGTGTAGCTTTCATCTAGTGCCGTGACAGAGTCTGATTCAGAAATCAGTGATTTACCTAGCAGGGATACGCCCATAGAGTAACTTACAGTACCATTCGCACCATCGGCAACACCACTGGCGCCTGCGGAGAATAAGTCGACGCTGTCATCAAACATATATAGATCAAAGCCGCCGCCACTTGATGCCCATGCATATCCGCCTTCTGTCGCTTTTAAAATGATCAGAGATAGGAAGCTTGGTACAACCGCGACTTTTGACTTATCACCATAGGTATTACTAAATAAGTCGAGTAAAATAAATTGCTCTGATGTTTGCTGACTAAGCGTAAAAGCCAAGTCATCGTTTGGCAAACTGCGCGCTGAACGGTTTGCTGAGTCAGTATGGGTCGGCAAATTATGCTTTGCCAATACGTCATCGTTTGGGGTGGTATCTTGATACAAGCTGTAAGGCACGTTTAAAGTGAAACTGTTATTGCTGGTATCTGCTTCGTCAAATTCTGACGTGTCATGTAAGGTGAAGCGAATATCAAAAGCGTTCTCGCTTGAGTTGACATCATAGGCTTGTCTAATTTTATGTAGCAGCGCGCCATTGACGGCAATGTCATATGGGAAATAGTGGCTTTGCTCAAACTGTGCAAAGGTGATGCGCATTTTCTCTGCATAGTGATCTTGGCCTTCTTGCCAGAAATGAGCCGTATACGCCTGATCTTCAATAATGATTTCTGCCGTGACATCCGCAGAGTTGACTGTGTTACCAAACTTACTTGCATCAATGTGACCAATGATATCCGAGCGCATTTGAGTAGGGTTACCTTCTGACTCCGCATCGCGAGTGCCAAACTCAGGGAACATGGCAAAGCCATCCCCGACGGTTGCTCTATCAAGCACAAAATCATGGTAATGGGATGAATCTATGGTGATTTGCGCATAGGTCACAAAATCATTGCTGTCATGTCCTCGCGAACGGTTGTCATCTAAGTTTGCCTCATCGGTAATGAGCTTGGCGCTGTCAACATAGGCAGCAATGACGTATTCACCACTGGGTATTTGCTCATTTGGAAACATCAGTGTTGCGGTGAAGCTTTGTGAGCCCGACTCTAGCTGTGTAATGTGGTGAACACCTAAGTTAAAGCCTTCTGGCTTGTCTTCGGTTTCAAGCTGCGCGACTTTATCTCTGGCAATTGCCATGAAAGTGACCCCAATGTTTTGGGTATCTAGCAATTCAGAGCTAATTGAATAATCGAGTGTAATTGGTTGGCCTGGTTGATAAATTGTTTGCTGCGGAGTTTTAATTTCAGTTAAAGCAACATTTGGTACTGGATCGGTTTGCGTGCTTATTTCAGGCGTGATGAGATTAGGTTTATTATCACTTTCACTGAAGCATGCAGTGAGCAAAAAAGGCATAGCTAATGCCAAATACTTAGAGCGCATCATGTTTATTTCACTATTTTTAATTACATCATGATGTTTTTATCATGAAAAAGTGGAATGATTGTGGAGAGGTATCGGGGAAATATGTCAATTATTGAAAATATATTAGTACATCTTTGAAAGCCAGTTTTTAATCTACTGGCTTTCGTTTTTGAACAGTTAACTGTCTTTAGGTTGTGGCGCGATACGTCTTATATCAGCTTCAACAGATTCCATTTTCGCCACCCTAAGCGCACCATCTGGCGTAATATCATAGTGCCAAATGAGCGGTTCTTGCCGTATTTTTGTCACCATGTGAGGAGATGAAAGAGGCATTTTCCAAATAATGTCTGTTTTTGACCAAGTGGACTGCCAGTAAAGTTCGCCATTGACGAGGCGTGGATTTTTAATCATGTGAATCGCGTTTTTGGGAAGCGTGGTTAATGACTGTTTTTGCGCGTCAAAATTTGCCAAAGATGAGGTTAAATATAGAGTATCGTCTTGTAGCACAATCCAGCTTTGTTGCTCGGTATCAAAAATTAAAAATTCTGATGCAAACTTGGTTTTAGTGAGCAAGCTGCCATCTAAATTAAAGGTATGAACAAATTGCGTATCACTGGACCAAATACTTTGCTGATCAAGCCAGCCAAATTGCCTTGGCATACTGCTGTGCTGACTATCAAAACTGATAATGACATCTTCTCTATCATACAGCACGAGCTCTTTATCTCGATTTGAGAGAATTTTACTGAGCTGTGGATCCCAGGCTAAAAAGCTAACCAGTTCATGGCCTTTATTAAACGACAACTGCTTTAACTGGTTATTAGAGTGCAGGTAGATCTCACATTGCCCAGTTCTGCGCGACATAAAGACGGTTTCCCCTAAGTCATTGGTGACTGGCAGGAAGTCATTACTTGAGCTCGAAAATATCGGTAGGTCATCTTGGTCTCGAATGTTCACCTGCCAGGTTTCTGCTGCTGTATAAATATCGCCATTTTGGTCAATAGAGAGGTTACTAAACATCCCTTGAGAGGTTGCAAATACAGGGTAAGTTTGACCACTTCTATGTTTGCCGATTAAGTTGTAGTGGGCGCTATCATCATTACTCACTATCGTTTTTTTTTCTGGATCAAAATTAAAAAGCCAAATAGGGAAGCTCCAAGTCAAATGGATCTTGCCGTCTAAACTGACTAAACGCGAGTTGTGTTCGGCATCGACAATGAGGTAATAAATTTGCTCTCCCCAAGCTCGAATCGCACCAACATACTTCTCATTCGCCTTTTTTGGTAATGGAATTTTAACTAATTGCTCTTGTTCCACTCGATATAAGTAAGCGCTATGTTCTGATTTTTCAATGATGGTCAACACCAACTCATTGTCAGATTGCCAAACTGGCGGACGTATTACGTGGCACGGCATAGGCTCACTGCTGTGAATCATGTCACCATGCTCATCACTGATGTGCAGTATGCATTTGTCACCTTGATACTGCCAATAGGCAAGCTGCTTTTTCTCAGGATGCCAAGTAGGATGTGCAATGCGTGTGTCAAATGTCCGTGTTTGTTGGTACTGCCCCTTTTTATCTGTGATTTTTAGGGTATTGAATTGTTCAATGTAGGCTAATAAGTCATATTGAACGTGCGCTGCAACATTAAACTCGACACCGAGTGCATAGGTAATGTCTTCACGTTCATATACTGGTGTTACAAGCTCATCTGGTGTTGATGAAAAAAATGCGATGGCACTAAAGCAAGCACCAGCAGAGAGAGTGAGTGCCCAGCAGCGCTTTTTAGTCAGTAGTGATTGAATTTGACCAGACAAGGATGACTTTGTATTAGCGAGTTGGTTTTGGGTCGTTATGTTGCCATCGCGTTTCACAGGCTCACTTTCTGACAGGCTGATGACAGACACTTCAGGTAAAAATAAATATCCTTTTTTGGGCACAGTTTTAATGTATAGCGGATTTTTAGCGCTATCTTGAAGCTCTTTACGCAGCTTAGTAAGTAGCTGATAGAGACTGTTTGCCTCAACAATGGTATTTGGCCAAAGTTGCTTATTGAGCATTTCTTTGGTGAGGACTTGGCCTTGTTGTATGATCAGTAAAGTGAGTAATCGAGCAACTTGTGGTTCCAGTTTACTCACAGTGTGAGTTTGTGTATTCCACAATTCATCCTTGTCATTAAAGAATTGCCAATGAGCAAATTGATAGCGTTTGTTTTCTTCATTGCCGACTTTTTTGGGGCTGTGTTCAACAGCTGTATTTTCACGATCCATCTTCCAACCTTGTTGTCATATTAGGCTCAATTCAAAGGTAACCTTGTTCAGGTTAAAGTCAATCTTGTTCAGCCATTTAAATCTATTCTTCAGAAAACCATAAGCTTTTAAACGCTAAATATTTGCTTATATAACAGACCTCTAGATAAAAGGGGGAAATTGAATGAGGGCATGTAAGTGCAGTGTTTTAGCAATGGTCATTGGCTCAATCATACCAGTAAGTTATGCTAACTCACTCATTATTGATGGGAAACTTGATGATCAAGCTTGGCAGTCAGCACAAAAAATAGAAACGTTTTTTCAGGTTGTGCCAGCCACACATAAAGTATTTAACGATAAGCTCAATGCACAAGTATTTTCGGATCAATCGGGCATTTATATTGGCATCACTAACTTTCAGCCTGTGCATAGTCGTAAAAAGCAGTTTAATCTGCAAGATGGCTTTATGCAGGCTGATTTTAACCGCGTGTATATAGATTTTTCAGGTGATGGCAGCAGTGCTTACTTATTTGCAATCACACTCGGTGGTGGTACTCAAGATGCGGTGGTGACTTCACAGCGAACCACAGATCATGATTGGGATGGTGACTGGCAAAGCGCTTATCATGAGTATGGGACGCATTGGAGCAGTGAGATATTTATTCCTTGGCACAGTGTGTCATTCTCTCCAAAGCTCAACGAGCAGGGGTTAGCGACTATCGGGCTTGGGGTCCAGCTGTATGAGCTAGAGTCTAATCATATTTTTGCTAATCAGCAGCAAACATTATCTAACAGTGACTTCTTTTTAAATATGCCAAAGCTTGAAGTCAAAGTGCCTGTGCAATCTCAATTGAGCTTTGTTCCCTACATGACACACCAGCATCATTTTACTGAGCGTCAGGGGAAAAATAGAGAATCAGATGTGGGCTTTGATTTACTTTACAAACCAGCTCACAACCAAACTTTGTCTGTGGCAATGAACCCTGACTTTGCCCAAGTTGATAGTGACGACGTCGATGTAAATTACTCAGCGGTAGAGACTTTAAGGACTGATAAACGGCCCTTTTTTACTCAAGATATTAGTGTGTTTAATGTCGATGCGCTACAAGACACTAAGTTGATCCATACCCGCCGAATAGGGGCGAGCAGTGATGATGGTAGCGAGATGATCACGCCTATTGATGGAGCTGTACGTTTTGTTCATCAAGGCACACATAATCAGTGGGGTGGATTTGCGGTACGCGAAAATAGCCTAGATAACGCAGTGGGTAAACATTTCTATGCGGGCCGATATAGCTACCGAACGGCAAATTGGCGGACGGGGGTTTTAGCGACACATGTAGAGCGGCCTTGGCTTAACCGTCAAGCTCACAGTGCCGCTTGGGACAGCCAATATCAAAGTGAAACATGGTCAGTGCAAAGCGCTTTTTTACTGAGTCAAATTGATGGTGAAGAGAAAAATACGGGTAATGGCGCGTCGCTCGATATTGGTTATCAGTTCTCTCCAAATACCAGCGCGTCGGGCAAGTACTTGCGGCTCAATCGACACTTTAATAACCGAGATATGGGTTACATGAAGCGCAACGATTGGCAGTATATGAATTTAAACTTTAGTCATGCAGTGAACATTAACAATAATTGGCTGACGCGGGTCAAGCATGTATATGATGTCTCTTATGAAACGAATACAGATGGTTTAAAGCTACCATCAAAGCAGGGGTATCGAGCGGAGCTCATGATGAGTAATGGTGCACAGTGGACGATGCAATTGGATCATACCGGTAAGGGCTGGCAAGATAATATCGGTGCTGACAGTATTGCGTTTGAACTCCCTGAAGCTTTTGAGACGAGAGTATTATATGTCAGCCCTTATATAGGAAGCTTTAGCTGGGCGGCGAGTATAGAGCTTGATGAAGAAGGTTTATCTGGGCATGCTCAGCAATATGCGCTAGATATGACATGGATGCCGCATGAAAACTGGAATATTAAGTTTAATAATTTCTATCGTAATGGCGATGGCTGGCTGGTCGCCAATAAGCGCAACCAAATTACAGAATATGATAGACGTTACTTTGTAAACACAATAGAAGTCTCTTCGCTGCTAGCTGATAACCTGGAGCTCTCAGCGAATGTGCAATGGTCTGTATTGGAGGCGGCAAGTAAAGAGATCTTTCAAGTAACAGAGCAAGGCTTGGTGCAGCGAAATGATCTTGATACCAGCTTTGTTGATAAAGGCCTCATGTCTCAATTCAAATTACGATATCGTCTAGGGGCATACTCTGACATTTATTTGGTGTATCGCCGTGGCGGCCGAGATATTGTCGCTTTGCAGAGGGACAACGTAGGAGAACAGGGATGGCTTGATGGCGTGGAGCAAAACTGGACTAGACCCGACGAGGATAGTGCGATTTTTAAGATGCGTTATCTATTCTAACTATGCAGAGTGAATAAATCTCAATTCACAACCTACGGCCCAGATTGCATACTAAATTTTTTTCCACGGAGCGAACTATGAAAGCAATTCTGGGCACTACTTTGTTAATAATTGGGTTGGGTGGTTGTCAAAGTCTGAACACGCCTAATGAACCTTTATATCAAACTCAGGATTGGGTCGCTGATGGGGAGTTTACAACCGGAGTAGAGGGACCCGCTGTCGATGCACGTGGTGTGTTATATGCGGTGAATTATAAAGAGCAGGGAACGATTGGCCAGATCACAGCGCAAAATAAGGCTTCTTTATACGTTAAGCTTCCTAAAGGCAGCATAGGTAACGGGATCCGTTTTGATAAAAAAGGCAATATGTATATCGCAGATTATACACAGCACAATATATTGCAAATTACCCCGCAAAAGCAGATCCGTGTTTTTGCCCATGAGCCTACTATGAATCAACCTAACGATATTGCCATCGCAGACGATGGCACTTTGTATGCGAGCGATCCTAACTGGCAAGGTGGGAATGGTCAGGTATGGCGTATTAGCACAACAGGGCAAGTTGAGCGCTTAAAAAAAGACATGGGCACCACCAATGGCATTGAGATAAGCCCAGATAATACTGTGCTGTATGTAAATGAGAGTGTTCAGCAAAGGATCTGGGCGTTTGATATAAACAAAAATGGACAGTTGGGTGAAGCAAGATTGTTTTACCAATTTGATGACCATGGTCTGGACGGGATGCGTACTGACGAACGTGGTAATTTGTATGTTGCTCGTTACGGCGCCGGTGAAGTTGCCATATTATCACCGAAAGGCGAGTTACTGAGAACGGTTAAATTGAAAGGTAAATATCCCACAAATGTGGCATTTGGCGGTAAGTCAGGCCGACAAGTCTTTGTGACTATGCAAAAGCGCGGTGCCATTGAAAGCTTTTATAGCGAATATGCGGGCAGAGCTATGACATCGCTTTGATGACTTGTTTAGATAAATTTTGCAACACTTTAACGATTCAAAAGTAAACGGGCTACTTGTTATTATGCACTAAAATAATAAGTAGGCTGTTTATGATCAAAGTTGAAAATTTAACAAAAGTGTTTGTCCATAAACCCATTTTTGAAAAATATCATATCGAATTTAATGCGCCTAAAGTGTGCTTAGAAGCCCCGAATGGATTGGGTAAAAGTACCTTATTTTCTATTATTTCGGGCATTGATCGCGCCTATAACGGCGCCATCTATTATGAGGGTGAGCAACTTAAAACACCGCAAGAAAAAGTCGCGTTGGCATCAGACAATATTGCGTTTCCCGTCTTTTTGACCGCGAAGCAACTGCTGAGCATGACTCAGCAAAGCTGGCATTGTCCTTTTCCTGACCAGTTGATTGAATTACTTGGCTTTTCTTCTTTTTTAAATACCACATTTAGCGCGCTGTCATCTGGTAACCAAAAGAAGTTGCAGCTGATCAATGCTTTGATGCGCCAAACACCTTATGTCATTTTAGATGAGCCCAGTGCGGCATTAGATCACCAAAGTACTCAACACCTTATTGATTATATACATGACTACCAAGGACAGATCCTGATCAGCTGCCATGAGCCTGCACCTTTTTTTGAGGTGGGCTTTGTGCCTCAACCGCTATTTGCAAGCTAGGAGGGCGCTTGGTTCATTATTATCGATATAGATTGAGTGCGTTTAAGGTAGAGCTGAAAGAGCTACGTCGTCAGTTGGCTGAGTTTTCTTTGCTTTTAGCGACGCTATTTTTTGTTTATTTACCAGGTTTGGCTTTAGGGATCTTTTTTGCGCTTGGCAAAATTGTGCAATATGAGTCAGAGTCTCAAGTGATCTACATGACATTTGGCTTTTTGCTTTTGCAAAGCCTGTTACTACACACCTTAAAAAGTGCGGTGTTAGATACAGCGCATCGCAGTTATCACGGGACCTTATTAAAATCTAGAGTGCATCAATGGCTCGCGGATCAAGGTTTACTGCTGCTTTGCCATGTGCTGTTTTTATCGGCTTTATTGCTAGCGGTATCAATGGGGTGGGAGAATTTGCGCCAAGCGCCACAGTTGATCATGTTTATGTTGAGTCAGCTTATGCTCGCAGCCATCTTACTTTATCGGCCAATCTCTGTTTTGGTGGTATTGGTAGCGGCATGCTTACTGACTTTTATATGCCATCACTTTATGACTTATTATGCGGCTTTGATGGTCTTGTTAGGTGTATCGTTGTGGCTGCCACGTGATTACAAAGTGATAAAGCTGAGTAAAGTCACAGCGCATCGTTTTTGGGTGCAATGGACTCTTGAACAGCCATGGGTTGTGATCTGGCGTCTTGGAATGACGATTTTAACCTATTGGTGCATCTGGATAATTGTTACAGAGCGTCCAGATCTAAAAAGTTACTACGTGGTAATGGCGCAATTGTTTGTAGTGCTTTGGTGGAGCAGTTTATTAATTGATACTAACAAGCAGGTTATTAAGCATCGCAGTTTTTGGTATTCGTTATCTCAGTTCAAGCAGATCCAACGCAGCCAATGTGTATTTGTATTTAGCTTAACGACTTTGATGTGGCTTGGCGGCATTACTTTGTTGGGAAGTGGCACTTTTGAACTTGTAACCTTGTTTGCGACACCCTTGATGATGTGGGTTATTTTACACTCGGTGCGGTTTATGGCACTTACTTGGGCTATTGTCGTAGTGGCGATTATGCTGGCCAAGGTTTTGGTAGAATAACCAATGAAAAAGGCCGGATAATCCGGCCTTTTTATGATTAGCTTTGTGGCTTAAGCAGCATCTACATTACTGTCTACCACTCGAGCTTTACCTGCCAGTAAATCGGCAGGGTCAAAATCATCAACATTTATCACTGCCAGTCTCTTGGCCTCAACAGCAGCAAGACTATCTGCTTCTTGCTGAGTCAAAATGCCACTTTCAAGGCCCATACTGGCGACTTTGTCTAGTTGCATAAATGGCAGCTTTTGACCTTTAGCGCGGCACACCTTGTCAAAGATTGGCTCAATAGCCAAGATGTCTTTGAGTGTTTGCTCTTGCTTACCGATCAAGTTACGCGGCTCGTCAGTGGTGTAGATGTAGTTTGCCAGACGGTCACGTGTTTCATTAGGCGTTTGTAGCAACTTAGCAATATCGTGTTCCATTTGGTCTGTTGGCTTGCGCACAGGACGGCCAAATGGGAACAATATCAACTTTAATGCTCCGCGAAGTGCCATTGATGGCATATTATTTATCAAGTCCGCTAGTGCACGTTGACACAAGTATAAGTGCTCCTGACACGCCCATTTTACTAAAGGAAGATCTTCTTTTCTGCGGCCTTCATCGTTGTATCGCTTCAGCGTAGCTGACACCAAATACAAATAACTTAACAGATCACCTAATCGTGCTGAGATACGCTCTTTGCGTTTCAAGGAGCCACCAAATACTGCCATGCAAATGTCAGACATCAGCGCCAATGAAGCGCTGTAACGTGCAGCATTGCGGTAGTAGTCTGCTGTTTCATCATTAAATGGCACTTTAGTAAAACGACCGCCGGTAATGGCTAGCCACTTAGTACGTACTAGATTAGAAATAGTAAAGCCAATATGGCCCATTAATGCCGAATCAAAGCTATCAAGCGCTTCTTGCTTGTCTTTGATATTGCATGCGTTTAATTCAGCCAAAACAAATGGGTGACAGCGAATAGCCCCTTGCCCGTAAATAATCATGTTACGGGTTAAGATGTTTGCACCTTCAACAGTAATGGCAATCGGCGCGCCTTGGTAGCCACGTCCCAAATAATTGTTTGGACCTAAGCAAATACCTTTACCACCGTGAATATCCATAGCATGAATGGTCGCATCGCGCATTTGTTCAGTTAAGTGATATTTCAGGATGGCTGAGATCACAGATGGCTTTTCACCTGAGTCGACAGCCCCTGTAGACATGCTTAATGCAGCGTCGCTACTATATGCATAGCCGCCGAGTTTTGACAGCGCTTCTTCAATGCCTTCCATTTTGCCAATGGGTAGTTTGAACTGACGGCGAATACGGCTATACGCACCACTTGCCAGTGCTAACGTTTTTATGCCACCTGTTGAGTTCGAAGGCAGAGTAATTACACGGCCAACTGATAGGCATTCAACCAGCATACGCCAGCCTTGCCCAGCCATTTTAGGGCCACCAATGATGAAATCTAATGGTACAAAAACGTCCTTACCGCGTGTTGGGCCATTTTGAAATGGTACATTTAATGGGAAGTGACGACGACCAATTTCAACACCCGGCATGGAGGTTGGGATAAGCGCACACGTGATACCAATATCTTCTTTATCACCTAGCAAGCCATCAGGATCTTGCATTTTAAATGCTAAGCCTAGCACGGTTGAAACAGGTGCGAGCGTGATATAGCGTTTATTCCAAGTTAAACGGATCCCAAGCGTTTCTTTTCCTTCCCATTCGCCTTTACATACGACACCAAAATCTGGGATAGAGGAAGCATCTGAGCCCGCTTCAGGTGAAGTCAGTGCAAAACATGGGATTTCATCACCTACTGCGAGGCGAGGTAAATAATGGTCTTTTTGCTCTTGCGTACCATAATGCTGAAGTAATTCACCTGGGCCTAATGAGTTTGGCACCCCGACTATTGACGATAATAGTGTTGATTTACTCGTTAATTTTTGTAGCACACACGATTGTGCATACGCTGAAAATTCTAGACCACCGTATTGTTTTTTGATGATCATAGCAAAAAACTTTTTGTCTTTAAGGTATTGCCACACTTCTTGCGGTAAATCGGTTAACTCATGGGTCGCTTCCCAGTCGTCCAGCATGGCACAAACTTCTTCAACTGGGCCGTTTAAAAAAGCCTGCTCTTCTGCTGTTAATCTCGGTTTTGCAAACTGATGTAGTTTGTTCCAGTTTGGGTTACCGCAGAATAAATCAGCTTCCCACCAAGTCGTCCCTGCGTCGATCGCGGACTTTTCAGTTTCAGACATGGTAGGGGTGACTTTTTTAAATGCTTTGAAAAGAGGAGCAACAATATATTGTTGGCGGATATTAGTGACAGAAAATGGGATTGCAACGGCTAAAAAAATTAACCAAGACAATGCACCAAAGGCGTCGGCAAAGGTACCGACAACCAAAGTTGCGGCTGCAACACCCAAACAGGTATTCCAGCTGGCGCGATGATAGCAGGCTGCACTGACCAGTGCTATCAAAGCGATAGTAAATAAAAGTGTCATGTTGTTCTTCCTTATTAGAGGTCTGACCACATGATTAAGGCTAGCTTGTCTGACCAGTTATTTCAAGCAAAAAAGCCTCCCAACTATCATTTTAGAAGCCAATTTTTGACCATACCAGTGTATTGCCACACTTAAAAATTGTTCAATTGCCAATTTTGTAAACTTATCTATATTACAAAAAAGACCTAAGGAGGGGTTATTTATGCAATTGGGGAATATAAGTATCATTGTGATGACATTCACTGCCATGCTGCTCAGTGTTGAAGCATTTGAGTATGCGATTCTTATCAACTTTATCAGTAGCATAGTGTGCGCATGTTATGCATACAGAGGTATGCACACGACTGCCTTATTGCTAGCTTGGTGCAATGTACACGCTTTTGTATTTAGTCCATTGGTCAACGTGACTGAACAGCCAAGCGTTAAGCTCTTAGTGCTATTTTTATTGAGCCTTATGTTTGGTGCATTTGGTATTGGTGCAAGGCGGAGCTAGGGTCTGTGCAATAGCTGAGTTACAATAGAGTTCCGTGCGACGTTTAGGAATAAAATTACATGAAGATCTTGGCTGATCAGAACATGCCTTTGGTGGAAGAGTTTTTCTCAAGTTTTGGAGAGGTAACCCGTTTTGACGGGCGTGCAGTGAGTGCTGAGCAAGTGCAAGATGCAGATGTGTTATTAACGCGCTCGATAACGCAAGTTAACCAAGCACTGCTAGACAATGCTGACAACCTTAAGTTTGTTGGTACGGCCACAATTGGTGTGGATCATATTGATCAAACGTATTTAGCAACGCGTGATATTGCTTTTTCTAGTGCGCCTGGGTGCAATGCGGTTGCTGTGGCTGAATACGTGATCAGTGCTTTGTATGCGTACAGTCAGGATCGTGATGTTGAGCTGCGCGGTAAAAAATTAGCCATTGTCGGTGTGGGCAACATTGGTGCGTGCTTAAAACAAAAGCTAGCGCACAGTGGTATAGAACTTATTTTGTGTGATCCAGTGCTGGCTGAGCAAGGCAAACTAGATGAGCATGTAGATATTGATACCGCGTTGGCGCAAGCTGACTTTGTCACCTTTCATGTGCCTCTCGTGAAAAGTGGCGCTCATCAAACCAAGCACTTATTAAACAAAGAAAGGATTAAGCAGTTAAAACCTAACATGTTAGTTATCAATGCCAGTCGCGGTGATGTGATTGATAATCAAGGGCTCTTAGCGGCTAAGCAAGCTGGGCAGAAGTTAGAATTGATTTTAGATGTTTGGGAAAATGAGCCAAATATTTTGACTGAGTTGATGGCGCATTGCCTGTACACATCAGTGCACATCGCTGGTCACACTTTGGAAGGCAAAGCGCGGGGAACGCAAATGCTTTATCAGGCTCTGTGTAAAACGCTTGACGTTGAGCCAACGAAGCGCTTAGAAACTTTTTTACCCACACCTGCAATAAGTCAATGTCAGCTCAATAATACATTCACTGAAAGAGATTATGGCCGTATTGTGCATATGATCTATGATATTCGCCGTGATAATGGTTTAATGCGAGCCAATTTAGAAAGTCAGGGTTTTGATGTATTACGTAAGCAATACCCGCCGAGAAGAGAGTTTTCAACGTTGAGCATCGTGTCGCAGCCAAGCCACACGCAAAAGTTACAACAACTTGGCTTTCAAGTAGAAATGAATGAGGAATAAACATGTCGCAGAAATTTAACGTGGCGGTACTGGGTGCAACAGGCCTAGTCGGTAAGCAAATCATTGAAACATTAGCCGAAAGAAAATTTCCAGTTGATAAACTGTACCCGCTGGCGAGCAGCCGCAGTGCAGGTGAAGAAATTGATTTCATGGGTGAAAAAGTCACCGTGCTTGATGTTGAAGAGTTTGACTTTGCAGATGCGCATATAGGCTTATTTTCTGCAGGCGGCAGTGTATCGGAAAAATATGCACCGATTGCGGCAGAAGCGGGTTGTATCGTGATAGATAACACATCACACTTTAGATATGATTATGATGTGCCTTTAGTTGTTCCAGAAGTAAACGCGAGCAGCTTAGCTGATTTTAGAAATCGCAATATTATTGCTAACCCGAATTGTTCGACGATTCAAATGCTGGTGGCGCTGAAGCCAATTTATGATGCCTATGGTATTGATCGCATCAATGTATCCACTTATCAAGCGGTATCAGGCGCGGGTAAAGAAGCAGTTGATGAGCTAGCTAAGCAAACGGCTAATTTAATGAATGCAAGACCAATGGAAAATGACGTATTTCCAAAGCAAATTGCATTTAATGTAATACCGCAAATAGATACTTTCCAAGAAAACGGCTACACCAAAGAAGAGATGAAAATGGTGTGGGAAACGCAAAAGATTCTTGGAGATAGCAGCGTAATGGTGAACCCAACAGCTGTGCGTGTCCCAGTGTTTTTTGGCCACGCCGAAGCGATTCATTTAGAAACACGCATGCCTTTTGATTTAGAGCATGTAAAACAGTTACTTGCTGATGCGCCTGGTGTGGAACTCATTGAAAATGAAGAAGATTACCCAACTCCAGTTAGTGATGCCAGTGGCAATGATACTGTGTATGTAGGCCGACTTAGAGCTGATATTTCACACCCAATGGGACTAAACTTATGGGTTGTGTCTGATAATACGCGCAAAGGTGCCGCGACAAATAGTGTGCAAATTGCTGAAGAGTTAGTCGCAAATTACCTTTAATTTTACTGTGGGGCAAAATGCAATGGCAGCATTTTGCCCCATAGATTGCACAAATCCTTCTTTTTACCACCTCCCTGATTTATAAAACATTTTCATTCTAATTATAAAGTGCTAGATCAGTGTTAATATTCACTACGCTGACAATGGATATTCCCTAATAACTGGTTTATAGTTTGCAATTGGAACAGAGCTTGCAAAAAGCAAAGATGAGCAAATTTTTTATTCACTTACTGGTTGGGTAAGTGGTCACCTTAAACAAAGGAACAGCATGCGCGGTTTAGCCTTATTTTGTATCCTAGCATTGGCTTTCATAACATCCCCGGCACATACTCAAGTTGGTACCGTGTTGAAGGGCCCTAAAGGCGTTGATTACGGCCTTGAAGGGCGTTCAGTTGGCCCTATTCGCTCCTCAGACACGTTGTGGCGGATAGCACAAAAAATAAGACCTGATGATTCAGTCACCATTTATCAGGTTATGAAAGCTCTGTATGACAAAAACCCCGGCGCATTTTTAGATCAAAACCTTAATCACATGCGTGATGGCGCGTATCTACGTATCCCAACATTGGCAGAAATCAGACGAGTCAATCCAGGCATCGCAAAACAAAAATCAGATCAAGACGATGTGCTGTGGGAGCGTAAGAAAAATGGCACTTTAAATCAATCTGATATAGATGATGCCAAAAAACGCGTTACACAGGCGCGTAAAGTTGACGTTGAGCAGGCGCAAAAAGCCTTGACTAATCAGCTTAGAAATTTACGCATGGAACAAGACTCTAAGCTGCTTGATTTGCAAAACCAGTTCAAGTCTTCAGTGCAAAATGTGGAAGATATTTTAGAAGAGAATAACCAGCTCAGAAAGCAGTTGAGTAGCATTTCTGATGAGTTACAAAATGTTCGTGAGCAGCTTGGCAAAGACAGTGAGATCCAACAGCAATTAAAAGTTGTGATTGATATGCAGAGCGAGATGATTGCGCAGCAAGAAGCTGATAAAAAAGCGGCTGAAGAATCAGGTTTGAGCAAAACGCTGGCTAACCCAATTGTGATTGCCCTACTGGCGACGATACCTGCGCTGCTTATCATAGGTCTTGTGCTCTTTATGCGTAAACGCAAGCAAGCAGCTGAAAGTAGTGCAGAAGATGATGAGTTCTTACCTCAAGCGCCAGTAGCCGCCGCGGCTGCAGCAACAGCAGGCGCTGCAACTGCGGCAGCCGCAGCAGATCCGCTTGATCTTGATATGCCAGTAACAGATGACATCTCTCCATTGGATGAGAGTGTCCAGCTTGATGACGACATTCTGCCTGAAGATGATGACATTGTGTTTGACGCTTTGGACGATGAAGATGATGGCTTTGAGACAGGCAGTAGTACACTTGATCAAGATGAGCTAGATAGTCTACTCAACGACGATATTGTTTTTGATGATGAATCGCCATCGGAGGATGCGTCGGACGATATCGACGATTTCCTACAGCAAAGCTTTGATTCGACCGATGATGCTTTAGGTGATGAAGTAACGTTAGATGTTGAAGAAAACACCTCTGGTGGGGATGATATTTTAAGTGCTGACGACATTGATGATTTATTCAACGAGGTTGGTGATGAGCAAGATGACACACTAGATGTAAGCGATGACGCATTGGCAGCTCTAAGCGAAGAACTGGCTGAAGAGCCTGATGCTGCTGGCGATGATACGTTAGACTTGGATGATATTGATAGTTTAATCGACGAGGCGGCAGCAGAACCCCCAAAGCCTGATGAGGCTGAAGGAGTAGCTGATACTGATAGCATCTTAAGTGCAGATGATATTGACGATTTGCTTGATGGTGCATTAGACGAAGATGACCTTGTTAACGAAGAGGATGGCTTAGAACTTGACGATGTTGATAGCTTAATCGATGACGCTCAACAAGCCTCTGAAGAGCAGCAAGATATAGACGATTTGCTTTCTCAAGCGGAGCAAGAAAGTGATTTGGCAGGTGAAGATGACATTGACGCCTTGCTAGCGCAGGCGAATCCAGAGCCTGAAGCGACACAGGAAATGGGCGAAGAGAGCCTAGATGATGTTGATGATATATTAGCAAGCGTAGCTGAAGAAGCGACCCCTGAGCTTGATCTTGAGGAAACAGACCTTGCTGTTGAAGATGATTTAGGCGATATCGATGATTTACTTGCTGATATTGGTGATGAAGGCATCGAGGCTGAGCTTGAAGCAGGCATTGATGAGCTTGTTGCTGAAGAAGAGGTCACGCCTGAACTAGACGCTGAAGAAACAGAGCTCGATGTTGAAGATGATTTAGGCGATATCGATGATTTACTTGCTGATGTTGGTGATGAAGGCACTGAGACTGAGCTTGAAGTAGGTATTGATGAGACTGAGCTTGAAGTAGGTATTGATGAGCTTGTTGCTGAAGAAGAGGTAGCGCCTGAGCAAGACGCTGAAGAAACAGAGCTCGATGTTGAAGATGACTTAGGCGATATTGATGATTTACTTGCCGATGTCGGTGATGAAGGCATTGAGACTGAGCTTGAAGCAGGCATTGATGACCTTGTTGCTGAAGAAGAGGTTGCGCCTGAGCTAGACGCTCATGAAACAGAGCTCGATGTTGAAGATGATTTAGGTGATATCGAGGATTTACTTGTCGATGTTGGTGATGAAGGCATTGAGACTGAGTTTGAAGCAGGCATTGATGACCTTGTTGCTGAAGAAAAGGTCACGCCTGAACTAGACGCTCATGAAACAGAGCTCGATGTTGAAGATGACTTAGGCGATATTGATGATTTACTTGCCGATGTTGGCGATGAAGGCATTGAGACTGAGCTTGAAGCAGGCATTGATGAGCTTGTTGCTGAAGAAGAGGTTGCGCCTGAGCTAGACGCTCATGAAACAGAGCTCGATGTTGAAGATGATTTAGGCGATATCGATGATTTACTTGCTGATGTTGGCGATGAAGGCATCGAGGACCTTGTTTCTGAAGGTGCAGATAATGCGCATGAGCAGTCAATTTCACCATTAGGTACTTCAAATGTAGAAGCTGGTCATTTGGATGGAATGATTGATGAAGACGTTGAGCTGTCTGAAATATCACAACAGCATACTGCGCTAGAAGTAGAGCCTGAGTTAGAAGCCGAACCTGAACTAGAAACAGAGCCTGAGGTAGAAGCGGAGCCTGAATTAGAAGCAGAGCCTGAATTAGAAGCAGAGCCTGAATTAGAAGCAGAGCCTGAATTAGAAGCTGAGCCCGAGTTAGAAGCTGAACTGGGCCTAGAAGACGAGCTTGGT
>NZ_AUXY01000023.1 GCF_001625695.1 Pseudoalteromonas luteoviolacea H33-S | reverse complement strand
TGACCTGACCTGACCTGACCTAAAAAGGATGCTCCGGTAGTCTCTATGGATTAACGCTAACATTATACAAGCACAGTGTTAGTTGAGTTAAATTGGGTACTTTAGAATAAAAAAAACCAGTCATAAAGACTGGTTTTTTAACTTTTAAAAGAGTTACTAGTTGTTATTCAACAGCTTGTGGTGAGGCCATTTCGGCACTTGCACGTGCCGTTGGTGATTTGGAACCAACTCCAAGGCCACTTGACTTAATTACAGCTCTAAGTTCATCTGGCATTGCCTGAGGTAATGCTACATCTGATAAAGCTTCAGAAGAGCTTGCCTTAGTCATTGGTGAAGCAGATGTATTGCTATAACGAATACGGCTCAGAGTTACAGCAACAGGTGCAGGCTCAG
>NZ_AUXY01000022.1 GCF_001625695.1 Pseudoalteromonas luteoviolacea H33-S | reverse complement strand
CACTGAGACCACCGTGCATGTAACTTACCGACGTATTCGGGAAGCAGATCTGACGCAGGGGCGAGGGGCGAGCTTGATTGGTAAGCCGCTGGCAGATCTAGATATCTTGCTGTTGAATGAAAAACAAATGTTGGTACCGGACGGGATCGGCGGTGAAATGTATGTCAGTGGCCACGGGGTCAGTCGGGGCTACTTAAACCGAGAAGGCTTGAGTGCAGAGCGTTTTGTACATGTGCCGGGACAGGGCACTAAGTGCTTTTATCGTACCGGTGATCTAGCGCGTCGATTGGAAGGTGGCGAGCTGGAATACCTAGGGCGGATAGATCACCAGGTGAAGGTGCGGGGCTTTCGTATTGAGCTGGGGGAGATAGAGCATGCCTTAGCAGATCATAGTGACGTTCAGGAAGCCTTGGTGCTGGCCCAGGAAAAAGGAGAAAATAATAACCAACTGGTGGCTTATCTGGTGGCCGGTGACAGTGAAAGGGAAGCAGGGACCTTAATAGAGGAGATTAAGGAGCATATCCGTGAGGTTTTACCTGAGTACATGGTGCCGTCGGCGTATATGGTGTTGGAAGCTTTGCCGTTAACTGCCAATGGCAAGGTTGATGTCAAGGCGCTGCCGGAGCCGGATATGGCTTTATCTCGGGCGGAATATATTGCCCCTGAATCGGAGACGGAGCAGGCGTTATGTGCCATTTGGCAGCAGGTGCTGGAGGTGGAGCGAGTCGGTATCACGGATAACTTTTTCCAGTTAGGCGGGCATTCCTTATTAGCGACTAAGTTGGTGGTCCGGATCAACCATGAGTTAAGTGCAAACGTCCAAGTAAAAGATATCTTTGCCCTCAGCACGGTGCGGGAGTTATCCCGCTCTCTGGCAATCGGCCAACCGAGCACTGTTCAGCAGCAGCTGGAACTGGGGTTACAAGAGATAGATACACTCAGACATGATATTGAAAACCATGCCATTTTGAAGCAGCAATTACCAGACGATTACGAAGCCTTGTTTCCGCTAAGTGCCATTCAGCAAAGTATGGTTTACTTTGCTCAGGCCCAACCTGAAGTACCTATCTATCATGACCAATTCCCTCTTGTACTGGAATGGATGGACTTCGATTTAGCGTTGTTTAATCAGGCGTTCGAATATATGTGTCAGGCACATTCTATTTTAAGAACGAGCTTTGACGTTAGTGGTTTTGATGAGCCGGTGCAATGTGTACATATGAGCTCACCGTTAAATATCGGTATCGAGGACTTATCCGATGTGGCGCCAGACATTCAAAAGCAACAGATAGAGGATTATTGCCGACAGGACCTCAATAAGAAGTTTACATTCCAAGTCAACGAATTGTTATGGAGGGTAAAGCTTTTCTCCCTCAGCTCAGGCCGGGTATGCATTATCCTGACGGTACAGCATGCTATTTTGGACGGCTGGAGTTTAAACCTCATGGTGTCTGAACTTCTGGCGAATTATGCCCGTTTGAAAGATGGTCACCGAGATTTGCTTCCGGCGCCAGAGTCCACTTATCGGGATTATGTCGCGATTAACTTGCACCGTAGCGGCTCAGATGAGACACAGGCCTTCTGGAAAGACTACTTACAAAATTACAACCGCATGAAGTTACCTTTTAATTATGCGGGTAAGCCAATTTCAAGCTCTAAAATGATGACGGCGGTTAAAGGTGAGGTCGATGCTTCCTTATTGCGAAAGTTACAGCAGCTGACCCAGAGTAAAGGGTATACGGTAAAAGAAATCTGTTTGGCCGCACATGTGTATCTATTGTCCTTGATCACCGGAGACTCGGAAATCCTGACGGGTGTTGTGACCCATAATCGGCCTGAGATCAAGGATACCGATAGGGTTCTTGGCTGTTTTCTTAATACTATTCCACTGCGATTAAATGCGCAGACTTCAATTAATAAACATGTATTGATTACCCAAGTTAGGGATTTTCTGCGTCGGGTCAAAGAGCATGAGATTTTCCTAGCAGACATCGCTAGGCTAGCCGGGGAAAATGATGCAAACGGCAACCCCTTGTTTGATGTCATTTTCAATTTCACCGATTTTCCTGAGCTGGTAGCGGCGACAGACAGCAATATGTTGATTAATTCTGATAAGGAATTATTTACCATCAACGGCTCGGAGATGACCAATACCTGGTTTGATCTGGAAGTGCATAAAAATGGTCAGCATGGCATGGCGTTGCAGATAAAGTATAGTGAGGAATATTTTGATGCCAAAGAAGTCGAGCTTGCCCTAAACCTCTATCTACAGATACTGGAGTTGATGGCGAGCAGTGAAACACAGTTGTGCTCAACGGCTTTAGTGCACTCTGTAGGCACAAAAAACACTGAGTTTAACGATACGGATAAAGCCTATGCCTGTACAAAGACAATGCATGCCTTGTTTGAAGAGCAGGTTGTTAAAGCGCCTGATGCAATCGCTTTAAGGCACAATGGTCAGTGTTATAGCTATCACGAGTTGAACGCTAAAGCGAACCGGATTTCGTGGATGCTGATCAGTCAAGGCATACAATCAGGCGACCACGTGGGTCTGGTGATGTCTAGATCCTTTGACATGATTGCGACCCTGTTAGCGATATTAAAAGCGGGAGCGGTTTATGTGCCAATGGAGCCGGATTATCCCGAGGCAAGAATTCAGACGATAGAGGAAAGTGCACAGCTGAAACTGGTTTTATTTGATAGACCAACGCAAGCGGCCAACGCGCATCATCTCTATCTACAAGCAGAAAATTACGCGACATTTTCAATAGAAAACCCGGGTTTGAAAAAAGATGCCGGAGAGCTTGCATATATCATTTATACTTCCGGCTCGACAGGGAAGCCTAAGGGAGTCAGGATTGCTCATCATCAAGCAGTAAACCTGATTAGCTGGGTGAACACAGAGTTTGCGGTCACCTCGTCTGATGTGATGCTTTTTATTACCTCGGTGACCTTTGACCTTTCCGTTTATGACATCTTTGGCACGCTGGCTGCTGGGGGGCGCATTGTGATTGTGGAACAGTCACAGCTGCATAATTTTGAAGTGCTTTATGACCTAATACTCACTGAAAAAGTTACTTTCTGGGACTCGGTACCCAGCACATTGAACCACCTGATAAATGATCTTGATGAAAGGCAAGTGGAGCTTTTGGGGCACCATTTACGCTTAATTTTCTTAAGTGGCGACTGGATCCCAACTATGCTGCCTTCAGCCGCGAAATACAGGTTCCCCAACGCTGAATTTATAAGTTTAGGGGGGGCGACAGAAGGAACCGTGTGGTCTAATTTTTACCGAGTGTCGGGGAAGGTAGAGCATTTAAGCAGCATTCCGTACGGTGTTCCCATTGATAATAACAGGTTTTATATTCTGGATGCACAACAGCAGCCTGTTGTTGAAGGTGTTGTCGGTGAGCTTTATATCGGGGGCGTGGGTGTTGCCTATGGTTACCAGAATGATCCTGTGAAAACAGAGCAGGCCTTTTTTGATGATCCGTTTATTGAAACCAATATCAATGGTGAAAGGGGCCGCATGTACAAAACAGGCGACTTAGGACGGCTCCTCCCCGATGGCAATATGGAGTTACATGGTCGGACAGATCACCAGATTAAGCTAAGGGGCTATAGAATTGAGCTGAATGAAATAGAGTCAGTATTAAACCTTCATACAGATATAAAAGCAGCGCTGGTCAATGTGGTTGAACTAGCGCTAAACGGTAAAAAGAACCAATACCTTGTTGGTTATATTGTTCCTAAAAACAATAGTAGCGTAGAAGCAGAAGTATTGATGTCTTATTTATCTGAATATTTGCCCGAGTATATGGTCCCTAAAGTGTTTGTGGATCTGGATGAATTACCGTTATCAGCAAACGGAAAAGTGGATCGCAGGGCGCTACCTGCTCCAGATTTAGGTTCATTCGATGAAGGCTATATTGCTCCTGAGACAGAGACAGAAAAAAGGCTGTGTGACCTATGGCAGGAAACGCTGCAAGTTGAGCGAGTTGGTATCAAGGATAATTTCTTCTTGCTTGGCGGCCACTCTTTGTTGGCAAC
>NZ_AUXY01000021.1 GCF_001625695.1 Pseudoalteromonas luteoviolacea H33-S | reverse complement strand
AAGATATTGTTATTGGTACGCCAGTGGCAAACCGAGAGCAGGCGGAAGTGGCCGGTTTGATCGGCTTCTTCGTCAATACACTAGTCCTGCGGAGCGATTTATCTGGCAAGCCGAGTTTCCAGTCGCTGCTAGAACAAAGTAAAAATATGTTACTTGACGGTTATGCCCATCAGCAGGTGCCGTTTGAACAAATTGTCGAACGTTTGCAACCTGAGCGTAGCCTAAGCCATAGCCC
>NZ_AUXY01000020.1 GCF_001625695.1 Pseudoalteromonas luteoviolacea H33-S | reverse complement strand
GGCCTTGTTGATCAAATAGCCCTCTCTTAACGGCCCTGTCATTTTTACTGATATTCAGGCATACCTAGCCTGCTCATCGTGTTGATCACCTTGGCTTTAATCATGACTTCTGTGTGTTGGCTGTTGAAGGTACGGTTTGTTAATTTGTCACCCGTAAGTTGTTTAAAACGATAAACGCCCGTTTCAGCCAGCGAACGCTCA
>NZ_AUXY01000019.1 GCF_001625695.1 Pseudoalteromonas luteoviolacea H33-S | reverse complement strand
CCCCACTAGGGTATCTGGCTTAACTCCCTGTGCTGTCAAGTAGCAGGCCAGCTGGTTGGCACGGCGGTTTAACTCGTCATAACTGAGACGACTTGATTCATATACTAGGGCCGTTTTCTCCGGGTGGTGTGCTGCCTGCGCTTCAAATAATTCATGCAAGCAGTGCTGTGACGACGTCAAGCGCTCCATATCCTGACTGCTCTCAAGCAACTGTTCGCGCTCCCGACAGGT
>NZ_AUXY01000018.1 GCF_001625695.1 Pseudoalteromonas luteoviolacea H33-S | reverse complement strand
TCAGACTTGCGCAGACCAGCAAAGTTAAATGCACCGTTTGCATCTGTCGTGGTGCTTAAGCTCACCGCTTCACCGTAAAGATCCTGACCAGTTAACGTGATCTGAATACCAGCAAGTACAAAGTCATTGCCGTTACTTGTGCCATCTTGATTAATGTCCACAAACACGCGGCCTGAGATAGATTTGTCACCCGCATTTAATTGCTCTGTGAAGATGACTTCAGGGGCTGCACCGTCAGCTAATACCAGTTTGATCTCACTGTTTGAACCAAATTGATCTGAGTTTGCACCTTGGTAATCTTGACCTTCAAGGTAATCCGTTGTGCCTTGCGTGATGGTATAACCCGCCGCGTCAGACTTGCGCAGACCTGCAAAGTTAAACGCACCGTTTGCGTCCGTCGTCGTGCTTAAGCTCACCGCTTCACCGTAAAGATCCTGACCCGTTAGCGTGATCTGAATGCCAGCAAGTACAAAGTCATTGCCATTATTTGTGCCATCTTGGTTGATGTCCACAAACACGCGACCTGAGATAGATTTGTCACCTGCTTTTGGCTTTTCCGTAAAGGTGATTTCTGGCGTCGAATCTGTGCCGACAACGACTTTTGCGATATTGCTGATCATGCCAGCGCCTGAGCCAATGTAACGATTACCCGTTTGATATGTACCAGTTGCTGTCTGCGTGATGGTGTAACCATCAGTATTCGATTCGATCAGACCAGTGAAACTGAATTCACCACTAGCATCCGTTTTCACACTCTGATTCACTGCTTGACCAAACTTATCCGTGCCCGTGATAGTCACTGTGATGTCTTTTAGTCGCACATCATTTTGATCAACAGCGCCATCTTGGTTGATATCC
>NZ_AUXY01000017.1 GCF_001625695.1 Pseudoalteromonas luteoviolacea H33-S | reverse complement strand
TCAGACTTGCGCAGACCAGCAAAGTTAAACGAACCATTTGCATCTGTAAAAGCTGTAAAGCTCACCGCTTCACCGTAAAGATCCTGACCAGTTAGCGTGATCTCAATACCTGCAAGTACAAAGTCATTGCCGTTATTTGTGCCATCTTGATTGATGTCCACAAACACCCGGCCTGAAATAGATTTATCACCGTCATTAAGCTGCTCTGTGAAGATAAGATCTGGTGCAACATTGTCAGCCAATACTAATTTGATCTCTCTATTTGAGCCAAATTGATCTGGGTTTGCACCTTGGTAATCTTG
>NZ_AUXY01000016.1 GCF_001625695.1 Pseudoalteromonas luteoviolacea H33-S | reverse complement strand
TTGATCTCACTGTTTGAACCAAATTGATCTAGGTTTGTACCTTGGTAATCTTGACCTTCAAGGTAATCCGTTGCGCCTTGCGTAATGGTGTAACCCGCCGTATTAGACTTGCGAAGACCAGCAAAGTTAAACGCGCCACTTGCGTCCGTTGTGGTGGTTAAGCTCACCGCTTCACCGTAAAGATCCTGACCCGTTAGCGTGATCTGAATACCTGCAAGCGCAAAGTCATTGCCGTTGCTTGTGCCATCTTGATTGATGTCCACAAACACACGACCTGAGATAGATTTATCACCTGAATTAAGCTGCTCTGTGAAGATAAGATCTGGAGCTGCATCGTCAGCTAATACCAATTTGATCTCACTGTTTGAACC
>NZ_AUXY01000015.1 GCF_001625695.1 Pseudoalteromonas luteoviolacea H33-S | reverse complement strand
CGAATCCTCCCGCGTCCGCCATCTCTTTTGAGATGACATAAATTTACTTCACTCAAGTAGTAAAACATGAGATAAGCACCGACGAAAGTCGGTTTTTTTATGCCTGAAATTTGAACCAGTTTAGAGATCCGAATATTCCGAGATGCTTTGAGCCACTCAGAGGGTCACTCTTCACAAAGTACGTCCCGCGTCCGCCATCTCTTTTGAGATGACATAAATTTACTTCACTCAAGTAGTAAAACATGAGATAAATACCGACGAATATCATTTTTTATGCCTGAAATTTGAACCAGTTTAGAGATCCGAATATTCCGAGATGCTTTGAGCCACTCAGAGGTTCACTCTTCACAAGGTACGTCCCGCGTCCGCCATCTCTTTTGAGATGACATAAATTTACTTCACTCAAGTAGTAAAACATGAGATAAGCACCGACGAATATCATTTTTTATGCCTGAAATTTGAATCACTTTACAGATCTGAATATTCTGAGGTGCTTTGAGCCAGTCAGAGGTTCACTTTTCACAAGGTACGTCCCGCGTCCGCCACTTTATTTAAAGTGGTTACTTCACTCAAGTAGTAAAACATGAGATAAATACCGACGAATATCATTTTTTATGCCTGAAATTTGAATCA
>NZ_AUXY01000014.1 GCF_001625695.1 Pseudoalteromonas luteoviolacea H33-S | reverse complement strand
CAAACAATGTATTCCTAGTAATGTGGGGCTATAGCTCAGCTGGGAGAGCGCCTGCCTTGCACGCAGGAGGTCAGCAGTTCGATCCTGCTTAGCTCCACCACTTTACTATCACTTCTTAAAGATAAGCACTCTTACTTAGTTTAAATTTAAATAAACTGAGAGTTTTTAACTCTGAGAAGTTATTCTCTTGCTCTTTAAAAATTTGGAA
>NZ_AUXY01000013.1 GCF_001625695.1 Pseudoalteromonas luteoviolacea H33-S | reverse complement strand
TTCACTTTGCTTCTTGCTTTTGTGCGTGTTGCTCCGTGTCAGTGGGTGCGCATTATAGGGAGATTTGAGATTAGCGCAAGGGCTTTTTTATTAAATTTTAAAAAAAACGCACAAACGCTCAAAAACCCAGCAAAACCACACTTTTAGCAACGTTAAGTTCAATAAAGAAGCATAATTTTTCACAACATCTATATTTTATTATTGCGATGTTTAATTAAGTCGTTAAGATAGCAACCTTTCTTTGTTAAATTAATGTGTATTCACTGTTTATTGGTAGATCGTTATGAATTCTTCAGGTCGTAAAACACTCGTTACTATTCTTATACTTGCAATTTTGGGGTATGTGATGGTTACGTTTTTATTAGCAAATAGCCAAATCGATTCCGCGGTACTATTTGCACTTGGTATTGTAATAGGTGGTCTGGCAGCAATAACAATTAATAAAACAACTATTGCGCAGCCAGACAACGCAAACACTATACCTACAAAAACACTTTATGTTGGTAATTTGCCTTATCGTGCAAACGAGCAAGCAGTCAGAGAACTGTTTGAAGAAAAAGGCCAAGTATTTTCTGTACGGTTATTAAAAGATAAAAATACAGGAAAGAGAAGAGGGTTTGGTTTTGTAGAAATGCCCGAGGGCGATGCTAATAAGGCAATTAAAGAGCTAAATGAAATGGAGTTTCAACAACGAACTTTAAAAGTAAGAGAAGCTAAGCAAAAGCAAGAAGAGTCAGAACCTAACTCTATAGCTTAAGCAATTCTACACTCATACAGTGCTTAATAGCTGCTGTGCAGGTCGCATACCAATGCGTCAAATCATTTTGATTTGACGCCAGCAGCTCTTCTCTTACCTCACTCATATTTTTACCACTATACGTACAATCGTGCTGAGTTAATAAATACTCTACCCTCTTAGCTATCGCATAACCCGAATCAATCAAGTCAACATCTGTATGTAGCTTTGCCTTTAAAGCATTTTTAATAATTGGAAAGTGTGTACAGCCTAATACGAGTTTATCTATACCTGGATTTATATTGAGTCTATCTAACTCACTTCTTAACTGATCTTGTTTGATACATTTATGCCAATGAAAATGTTCAGCGATCGATACCAACTCAGTGGTGTGATAAATATCAACCTGACAATCACTCGCAAAGTTTGAAATTAGATTGGCAGTATAAGCATTCTTTGACGTTGCAGGGGTCGCTAACAAACCGATGTGTTTTCTTACGCTCGAAATAGCTGCGGGCTTGATTGCTGGTACTACTCCAACAATTGGCGTCGTCGTATATTGTCGCGCAGTATCCAAAGCGTATGTAGAAGCGGTATTACAAGCAATCACAATCACATCAACAGACTGATTTGTATTATCAAGCCAAGCTAATAGTGATATTAATCTAGATTTTATGGTTTCTTGAGATTGCAGGCCATAAGGTAGCAATGCATTATCCATCACGTAACTATAGCGGGCGTACGGTATCCTTTTTTTAAGATGTGATAGAACACTTGTCCCACCAATCCCTGAATCAAAAACTAAAATATGTGGCAAACTTCAATCCCCCGCGTTCAAGACTCGAAGTTTGCCATGCTATAGAGCGAAAATAAACAACACTAAAGCGACTTAGCTATTTTGTGCATCATCTTTGCTATTCAAAGCACTAAAGTAACTTTGCGCGTAGTCTAAGAATTGATTAAGCCTTTGCTGACCTTCATTCATCCACGCCATGATATCAGGTAACTGTGCTTGTAGGCCCAGAGACTCCGCGTCACTATTCAACCCTTCCAGTCGCTTGTCTAATGGTGCAAATGCTTGTTCTAATTCCTTCATCGGGTTGCTTTGTTGATATTGTGCAATCGCTGCGGACGTTTTACTTTGCCTTAAGTCCATCGTAAAGTTAGTAATTTGCTCACTATCTAGACTCAGGCCTTTCGCCAGTTCAAAGGCATCATCGTATTCACCAGCAAAAAATGAGTCACTCACATCACGAATATCTTCCATCATTGCATTTATGGCTTCTTGTTCCTCCTCATTAAGTTCACCATTCACACTGATAGAAAAACTCACTTCTTGAGAAGAACTCTCGCCATAAGCAAAACCGACACTATCACCATTACGCTCGTAACTGGCACCACGTGACTGACTGTATGCATCACTGAACGAAATAACGACTTCGTCACCTTCCGCTGTCGTAAAAGCATACTCAGCTTTATTCGATAGACTGGCAAATTGCGCTGCACTGACAGACAAATGCTGAGGAGTTGGGTTAAACAGCTCCTTTTCAAACTCATCTAAGCCATTAAAGATCCCTTCTTTGGACTTTTTTATCCCCTCAGAGATTTCATCATCAAATAACCCCGAATCTTTTAGCTCACCTGTAGCTTCATCAATACCCGTTTGCACCCCTTTACGGGCTTGTTCTAGCATGCTTTTTAAGGTGTCGTCATCCTGACCATCCGCTTTTGCTTTGTTGATAGCTCCCTGCACAAAGCCAAGCACATTCTTAACAATCTCTTCGTAATCAAAAAAAGGCTTGTCGGTCTCTTCTTTTTTTTCAATGCCCAGTGCCTGAGCCAACTTATCATCGAGTACTTTCGCAGCAACCTGAGACTTATTCCCCTGATAGACATCAGAATTTATTGAGATATTAGGAATATTTGGCTTTGCTTTTGCTGCATTATGCTGCATTGCTGGGTTTAACAGCTGATTCAACTGTCCGATCTTCATGATTGCTCTCCGCTATACCCTATCAGTTAATTATCGACCATATGTGACAAAGCTAAAGGTAATTTGTACAATAAAACTGCAATTTTAGCCCTAAGCACTGGACAAATGTTCCTCGCCCCCTAAAATAGCGCCTCCTTGCAATATACAAAGGTAGCCTCAGCATGGCCGTGATCAAAATCGATGCTTCGCAATACGAACAGCAGCTTGCAGAAAAACAACAGCGTATTAGTGCGCAATTCGCCCGCTTTAATGCCCCTGAATTAGAAGTTTATGACTCTGAAACCAGTCATTACAGACAACGCTGCGAGTTCCGTGTTTGGCACGATGGCGAAGATTTGTATCACATTATGTTTGACCAACAAAGTAAAGAAAAAATACGTGTCGACCATTTTGACCCAGGCGCACCTTTAGTCAATGAACTGATGCAGGTGATGATGGAAAAGCTTCGTCACAATGAAATTTTAAGACGAAAGTTATTTCAAATTGACTACCTATCAACGCTAAGCGGTGAAATTTTAGTAAGTTTGCTTTATCACAAGCAGCTTGATGATAGCTGGCAAGAAGCGATGACTGCACTAAGATCAGAGCTCCAGAAAACTTATAAAATTGACTTTATCGGTAGAGCAAGAAAACAAAAAGTTGTCTTTGGTGATGATTTCGTCACAGAAAAACTGACTGTGGACGATACCGAATATACTTATCAGCAAGTCGAAAACAGCTTTACTCAACCTAATGCAAAAGTGAATGAAAAAATGCTGTCATGGGCTAAGTCTATTGCGCGCCCACTCTCTAATGACTTGCTTGAGCTCTATTGTGGTAATGGTAACTTCTCTATCGCACTCGCAGAGCATTTTGATCGTGTTCTAGCTACTGAGATTTCAAAATCGTCTGTACATTCAGCGCAATATAATATTGCAGCCAATAAGGTCACCAATTTAGATATTATCCGTATGTCGAGTGAAGAGTTTACGGATGCAATTAAAGGAAAACGCAGCTTCTCTCGTCTCAATGGCATTGATCTACAGTCTTACAATTGCCAAACAATACTAGTTGACCCGCCTCGTGCAGGTATGGATGAGCTGACCTGCCGATTAGTCAGTAACTATGACAATATTATTTATATTTCTTGTAACCCAGACACATTAGAACGTGACCTTGATATTTTGAGTGAAACTCACAAAATCGAGCGTATTGCGATATTTGATCAGTTTCCATATACACATCATGTTGAATCGGGTGTATTTTTAACGCGTAAATAATACTGCTAACCCATAAATAAAAAACCCCGCAATTGCGGGGTTTTTTATTTATCTTACGAGCTTACTTGCTAGCTAAATAGTTAATCAATTTCGCAATATCATCAGGGCTGGTGATACCTGAATCTCTGCCAAGTACTAACTTATATTTACCACTGACAATAAATGTCGGCACACTTGATAAAGCGCCTTTATCTTGCAGCTGTTTTTGCTGTCTTGCCATTTTCGAAGCTTTAGTACGCACAGAGAAACTCTTGTACATTTTGTCAAACTTGGCACTATCAACGCCTTGTGCAACAAATACGTCTTTGATATCTGCAAGCTCATTGAAACTACCGCGTTTTGTGTGTATGTGGTTGAACATCGCAGACACAATTTGCTTCTTCTGCGGTAAAACCTCAGCGGTTGCCAGAGCTGTAGCAATCATTTTTTGATGTTCAGGGTCGCGACTACCAATAAAATCAACATGGCTCTTTTTAAATTTAACCCCGTCGTCTAATTTTGGCTTAAACTCTTCAATTAACCCCTCAAAGTTATTACATGCTGGGCAATAAAATGAAAAGTACTCTGTCACTTCAGGCTTTTTTGTTCCGCGCTCTGCAATCACTTCATAGTGTTTACCTTCTTCGAATGTGGCAGCATTTGCAGCCAAAGGTAACATCAACGCTAACAACGCAGCTTTTATCGATTTCAACATATTATTCTCCAACCATTATTTTTCTAATAAGTGTTTAACTAATTCGTTGAATTCAGCTTGGCTTCTCAAAGAATTTGTAATTACACGGTATTTATCGTTGACGATAAATGTAGGTACACCTTTAAGTGCACCAGCTTCACTAAATCGTTTTTGATCGTCCTGCATTGCCTTTTCAGCTGCAATAACAGGCATACTCGCCAATGTAGATTCAAACTTTTCAGCTGATACACCGTGCGCTTCTAGTAACTTCTGCACGTCTTTCATGCTAGCAAAACGGCCGTTTTGTTCATGGATGGTCTTGAAAATTTGATCAACCACTTGCGAATCAACACCAAATTGCTTGGCCACGATGTAACCATAACTTAGGTATTGCTGTGCTTCTGGAGGTATCCCCCCCATAAAATTAACGTGGATCTTTTCAAAAGGAACAGTTATTGGCAGGCTGGCATGCAACGCTCTTGCGGGGCCTTCAAACTTATAGCAATGAGGGCAATAAAATGAAAAGAATTCCACAACTCGTGGCGTTTTACTTTTCTGTAATGATAGTGTTTCGTAATGCACACTTTCTTTAAACTCAGCAGCCATTGCAGCAATTGGCATACATAGCGCCAGCAAAGCCACTTTAATCGATTTCAACATGTACTTTCTCTCTTAAATTTTATGGATAAATTGTTAGAGCTGGCTCATCAAGCGCAGCCAATTGTTCTTTTAATGCCAAGATCTGCTGTTCCCAATATTTGTCTGTCGAAAACCAAGAAAAGTTCCTTGGAAATGCAGGATCTTGCCAACGTTTTGCCAACCACCCCATATAGTGGATCATACGCATTGCCCGCAGCGGTTCAATTAGTTGTAATTGAGTCATGTCTAAGTCACTAAACTCCTCATAACCACCGAGTAAAGTGTCTAATTGCAATGCTTGGTTTTGACGGTCGCCATTTAACATCATCCATAGATCTTGGATAGCAGGTCCCTGGCGACAATCATCTAAGTCTACAATCATTAATTGTTCTTGAGACCACAGAATATTGCCAGCATGGCAATCTCCATGCAATCTGATCGTATCATTAACTGTGAATTTTTCTTCCGTTTTTTTAACAACTTGCTCTAAAACAGTAGAAAAAGCCAAATGTAGGGTTTGGGGTAAACACTCGCAAGCCAAAATATCTTGGCTTGCTTGTCTTAAAAAACTGTCAGTATCGACGCTGGGACGATGTTTAAAATCATACTTTTTAGACACACTGTGAAGCCGGCCTATATAACGCCCCAAGACTTCAAGTTGATCTAGATTATCCATCTCAAACTGCCTTCCGCCCACACTTGGGAATAACGCAAAGCGGTACCCATGATGTTCAAATAAACTGGTATTATCTTGTTTGATAGGACACACAACGGGTACTTCAGACTCAGCAAGTTCAAATGAGAATGCATGCTCTTCCTTAATCTGTTCATCACTCCAACGGTGAGGACGATAAAACTTTACAACATAGCGCTTGGCATCATCACTGCGAAACTGATATACGCGGTTTTCATAGCTGTTAAGAGGAAGAAGCCCAGATTCTGGGTAAACCCCAATACTTTCGATTGCATCGAGAATCAGATCTGGTGTGAGGTTTTGATAGCTAAAGTCGCTCATTGCTGCTGTCCATTAATCGTGTGAAAAGTGTTGGTATTGGCACATAAAGCCTTTAGACCACAGCACAATAGGATAAAGCCAAGTATGTTTTGAAGCAAAAATATATTATCGCTTGGGGAACATACTTAATGTATATCCCCCAAAATAAGCGCTCAACGTCCTTTGAAGAAGTTTGTTGGCTGGGAAATTTGAGACTCAGGTGCTGAGTCACTCGATAGTACAAAATGAAACTCAGTCACGGGTTTTGTTAGGTCATATGGATCCATCACCACAGAAACGGGGATATCTAATGTAGAACCAGCTGAAACTGTCGCAGATTGCTTACCCAAAAGTTCAAAATGCTCGAGGCCACTCACCGCAATATTAAAAGTTTGCATTGTCTGCGCTTTGTTTATCAATTTGAGGGTATAGGTATTCTCAACCATGCCATCATAATTAACTCGATATAATTGGTTTCTATCGCGGATAATATCCAACTCAAATGTTTTTCGCATCGCGATATTAACAAGCAAAGCGCCGCTTAAAATCAATAAAATAAGTACGTAGCCAATCAACTTAGGGCGCACTGGTTGAGTTACTCGTTTTGCATGTTCTAAATTACGCTCAGTAGTATATGAAATTAAACCTCGCGCATAGTGCATTTTATCCATCACACCATCACATGCATCAATGCAAGCCCCACAGTTTATGCACTCATATTGTAACCCATTGCGTATATCTATCCCTGTTGGGCAAACTTGGACACATAATTTGCAGTCAATACAATCGCCTAAGCCTAGTTCTTTCGGGTCTTGTTTACGGCCTCGCGGTCCCCTGCCTTCACCGCGTTTGTTATCATAGCTTACGGTAAAAGTGTCTTTATCAAACATGGCAGATTGGAACCGCGAATAAGGGCAAATATGCAAGCACATGATTTCCCGCATCCAACCCGCATTACCATATGTACACACCGCAAATACCACAACACTGACAGTGGCATAGCCGCTTGCTGAAAACATCATCAGATCAGGTAACAGTGTTCTTATTGGTGTGAAGTAACCAACAAACGTGACCGCCGTATAAAACGAAAAGGCGAGCCAACTAGCATGCTTTGCGCCTTTTCGAAGAAACTTATCTAAGTCCATAGGGCGTTGGTCGAGCTTTTTTCGCTGATTTGCAGAGCCCTCACATTTTTCTTCGAACCAGATAAAAATAAATGTCCAGACGGTTTGTGGACATGTATAGCCACACCAAACACGACCATAAAATGTAGTTACTAAAAAAAGGGCAAACGCCGCAATCATTAAAATAAATGCCAGAATCGTCAAATCTTGTGGCCACAAAGTCAGGCCAAAAATATTGAACTTCTGTTCAAACAAATCAAACAGTACGGCTTGTTGGCCATTAAAATTGAGCCAGGGTAAAAGCATAAAGGCAAGCATACCCAAAAAGCCGATACGCTGACGCAGTAATTGATGCATGCCTTTCACCGCGCGCACATAAATACGATTACGCGGGTTAAATCTATCCGGCTGAAGGTTTTCCGGCTTTTGAATCTCGACAGGGATATTCTTGATTTTAATTTTATTGTCCATACAAGCTCCTTAAGTGCTTTGGACAGGTTACTCGCTACAGTGACCTTACTTTTACTAAGGATATTATATGCAACAGCTCGCTATTAGCGTAGCCATAAATCGCACGACGGTGACAAAAACTACGAATATTTCCTGAGCAATTCGCTTGCTTTTGATTCTTGCATTTTATTACACTGTGACTTTGATTGAGTCGAATAGATCAAATTTGCGAGCTTTATGAAAAAATACCTGTTACTTGTACTCATTATACTGGCGCTGTTTACCATTGATCACCCCTTGATCAAGGAGCCTAGAGATAAGCTGCTGCAACAAGGTGTCGATACCCTTGGTGAAACCAGCAAAACCCAGTATAGCCTTGCTGCAAAACAAGCACGGCATGAAATTGCTAAAGAGATAGATCTCACACCATCGGAAAAAGAATATCTGCAAGATGCGCTTGCTACGGATGAAAAAGTAAAAGTTTTTCACGTACGCTTCTGCCAAGAACATGAACTCAATTTGTACTTCTTTGGACCAAAATTACAAACTATTTGTGATGTGACGACAAAAGCAATAAGAAAGGCTGAGTTCTGATGATAGACATAACGCAATTTAATAAACTTCGAGCGCGTTCGTTCAACGATCAAAAAGCATTGCTCAAAAAGTTGGCGAAGGGACAAACGGTCCTTTGCCAGGCATGCGGCCAAGCAATCTTTTTAAATGTCGCGGTTAAAGAAGGTGAGAAAGCAACGGCGCAATGCGCAAAAGGCTGCACTCATATCGAACTAGATGTAGCTTGAGTTGAATAACTCAAACTACATCTCAAAATTACTCGTTGTATAAGCCACTACTTAACGCAACTTGTTCTATTAATTCAGCGTAGGCTGGTGCTACTTCAGAGGCCAGCTGGTATTGTTGTTCAATGAATGTCTCAATTCCGACTTCAATTGATTTACAATACACCTCAACTTGATCGAGTTGCAGGCTGAAAAAGCCTAACAATTCAGTGCTGGTTACAAGTGCCTGCTTGAGTTCATCTGACAGAGTGTCACTGTGATTCAGTTTATTCAAATAACTTTGGCAACCATGCAAAAATCCTGTGCTCCATAACTGCTTATCACTCCAAGGGGAGGACAAATCGAAAGGGAGTGCAAAACCGCTTGAAAAAACTTGCTCACTGATATGATGGTGTAGCGCTAAAAGTGCAAAAACAACATCCTCAGACACCTGTTCATCTGCACCGGTTACATGGCTTAGCCAGGCTTCAGGTTCAACACCATCTGGGCTGCATATAGTTGCAAACAAAAAACCTTCTAGCGACTTAAGCTCTAGTACGTCAGGATATGTCTGAGCGCGCTGGCTCAGATAATTCACAAGTAAAGCCTCATGTGCTGGCTGATAACTAAAATCCATCATTCCTACATACTCACTGGATATCGACCTTGAGAGTCAGGGCGTCCCAAGAATTTAACGGCATCATGAACTTCTTTAGGCAATGACGCATCAGGTTTAATATTGCCAGCAACCTTAAATTTCATATTCTCCGCCAACGTTGCATCAGCACGTAAACCCAGTAAGTTTTCAGGTTCAACCACAACGGCAATATCACCTGATTTACAGCTTAATAACCCACTTAAATCACCAATGCTGAACCAACCAGACATGCCTTTCACTTGGATCTCTGGGCTGCTGATATCACCTTTTAAGCTCTCACAATAAGGCTGTCCACTATTATATTCGTCAAGCTCTAGAATAACTCTGCCTTTTGCATCGACTGGTAGTGGCAGATTGACTTGGCGCATCGCTTGTTCAACGCTAAAACGTAATGTCGTTTTGCCTAGCTCAACACTGTTATCAAATAATGAAAAAGCAAAGTTACTTCGACCAGATAATTCATCTGAGCGACGCGCATTACCAAAATTCAGCTTACCTTGAACCTGACCTGTGAATAAGGCCCACCCATTTAATTGCCACTTAACATCATTAAAGCGCAGGTTTTGGTATTGAACACCACTAATTTGGCCTTCCCAAAAAGATCCTGTTACAGCGCCCAAACGAACGTCTTTCGGAATATGAGACTTCACCAATTGCAAAGCGACTGGTGCTGGAATACTAACAATCGTAAAAACGATAAACGCAAATAAGAAAGCCAATACTACACTAACTGCATTTTTCATATTTAATTCTCTAACACCAAACGACTAACGCGCACATATCCTTGTTGTGGCTCTTCGCCTAAATCAAGATTAGCAACTTTTACACCATGCTGATTGGTCAACACATCTAACCAACTAACCAATTTATTAAACTCTACATTGTCAATATTAATACGTAATGTATTATCTCTGGGTTGCATCTTACTAATCTGGATCCCATGTCTGCCACGAGTACGATTTACTAACTGAGTTAAATTTTGATTGCGAGAAGTCGCTTGACCTGCACCGCTGGCCTTAAGCTCCGCCACACTTTTGGATACCCAAGCGTGCAAATTTTGCTGCTTTTGTAGGTCCGCACGAGCTTTCTCTACCCCCGCATTAAGCGGTTTAATTACGCCCATAATCAGAACAAAAATCACGAATACAAAGCCAGCAACGATCAATAGTTTTTGCTCTTGCTCTTTTAGCGATTGCCAGTAATTAATCACTTGCTGCTTCATGCTGCACCTCTAATTCTGATCTCACCAATAACGTAATCACCATCATTATTAAGTGCCCCTTGCTGAACTTCAATACCACGCTGTTCAAGGATAGACTTCACTTGGCTAAATACTTGGAACCCTTTGGCCTTCGCCCTAATTCTCAGTTCATTACGTTTACGATCATATCTGAATGTCTCAGGACTGAAATCATTCACTTGTGAGTAGATAGATACAAAATGATCTGTCAGCTCTAAAAACCCACCTTGTTCGCCACCACTGAGTGCATCTAATTCATTTTGAATTTGCTTACGTAATAAGTGAGGACGAACTACTTTGTTTGGAAACGCTTGTTTATACACGCTCATCGCCTGCGCTTTATACGCATCGGCTTCTTGTTGCAGCATGAATAACTGAGCAGATTTGACCGACACGAACGCTAATAATGCCACACCGGCGGCAATAACACCCGCCTTCCAATCACGCCACCATTGCGGCTGCTTTATCTTCGCTGCAAATGGCCCTTGACGTAAATTAATCGGGGCTGTGTTCAGGCTCTGCGCAAAAATAGCCAAAGGCAAATCGTATTCAGCCTCTTTGGCGCTTAAAACTTTGCTCGTTGAGAGTGTATCTGCCGGGCTATAATGGACTATTT
Organism: Pseudoalteromonas luteoviolacea H33-S; assembly: GCF_001625695.1. Lineage (GTDB taxonomy): Bacteria > Pseudomonadota > Gammaproteobacteria > Enterobacterales > Alteromonadaceae > Pseudoalteromonas > Pseudoalteromonas luteoviolacea_B. Next base: position 138,227 of record NZ_AUXY01000013.1, on the reverse strand, counting down.
CTGACTCAGGTGACAGCATTAAATAGTCGTTCACCCAATCTAACTCTACCGCACCGATATGCCAGCTATTGCCTTTAAATAGCCACTGCTGCTGTAGCTGGATCGCACTGAGCGTATTCTCTTGTGTATCAGGCAACAGCAGAGCATCAGGCACAATAACATTTGGCTCAATATCAAAATCACTAAACACAGCAATCCATTCTTGTAACCAAGTCAGATCACATATTGCAATGTTGATAAAGTGCTTTTCTTCAATGGTTTCGGGCTCACCAATCGCAATAAATATGTCGTCAATGTCACTAGCGACGTGCTCTTCCAACATAAACGGTAGCGCACGTTCTAATTTACGATTCCACTTTGTTGGCAGTGCAACTTGCTTAAGCTGTACACTTGATGCTGGCAACAGTAACGCAACGCTGCGCCCTGATGCTTTTTCTGTTAACTCTCCAAGTAACCCACTGTGCTCTAACTCACCGCTGGCAATGATCTGTGAATCCGAATCAGACCAAACTAACCAACTGACAGGTTCCTGCTGTGACTGGCCTACACGGACCAATAATTTTTCTGTCACTGAACGCCTCCAAACTTACGTGCCAAAACAGTTGCTCGACCTTCTTTTATTTCGAGTATTGAGGTCATTTTAAACAACCGCTCATCAAAGGATGCCTTAGCACGCAACTTAAAATAATTGCTTGTTATTGTGAAAATTTTCTCAGCTTTTTTAGTATCCTGAGCACCTTGATTTTTTGCTTCTGTAAAGAAATCTTGTAAATTATCAAACCCTTCTTCTGGGCGCGCTGCAATGACGGCTTCTGCACCTGAAAGACTTAACCCCTCGAGCAATGCACTTAATAAAAGCGCTTGTTCAGGCAAAACGGTGTTTACATTGATGGCTAAATCAGTGCTGCCTGGTATCACGCATACGTAGGGCAATAACTTTTCCATAACGAGCGGATTAAATCCTTTGATCACCCTTAGTTCGCTTTCAGATGCCATCAAGTTATTTGCTGTCATATAAGGCATCTGCCTAGACATATACTCGTCTTCTTCTGCACCTGAGCGAAATGTAATGCTATCTTCATCGAGCCAGTCATAAACACTGTCAGCCATCGCTTCTTCGCTTTCTTGCGCAGGCAAATCTTCAATATTTTTCAATAACTCCAACAACGCTCTATGTGCAGGGTTCGTAGCGTTAGTACTACCACTCTGGTCTTTAGGTGCTCTTAAGGCATTCAAATTTAAACATGCTTGCAGGTCCGTAACTTTGCCACTTAAAGTGCCGTCATCAACTGGGTAAGGCACCTCATCAATCGCCCACGGCTGACCTAAGTGAACCTTATCAGGGTCGTCCTCACGGCTATCTAACAATACTTTTTTAACTAATTCTTCAGTGCCGTAGCTATACCATTTTGCTTGTTGATGCGTTTGTGTGTTCGCGACCTTTTGCACTTGAACCATCAAGGATGACGACATCTCCGCCGCAAGGCTCGCTGCTAAGGCAACGATAAAAAGCACGATTATCAGCGCTGCACCTTGTTGTTTCTTCATGGCTTACCTCCCCTTTGGTTGGTATTTCCGCCTGAATTGTTGCCGTTACGATTGAGTCCGTCATCTAACCCATTGTTGACACCACTACCATTGCTTTGCGCTGCTTTGGCTTGTTGCACTTTGCCATCACCTGGGGTTAAAAAAATACGCCTTAGGGGCTCTGAGTCTTGTCGTTGAATGGTCACAGCGACCGCAAGTGGCAGTGCCTTTATTTGCCAATTATCTTGCCATTTTTGCTTATCGTCCAAAAACTCAAACTTGAGCTCTTCTACATTATCTAGCAATACTTGCACACGAGGCTCAGTACCATCAAGTTCATCAATATAAACGCGATAAATACGCTCTAATTTATCCTCTTTTACGCGATAACCGACACCCTGAAGTTCAGAGCGAGGTAATAAACTGACAGGGTTTGTCCAACCATCGCGGATAAATGCAATACCATCATATTGACTTTCTAAAGAATAGCGCCCATGAATAATGTAAGTCGGGCTAAAGTCTCCCGCTTCATTACGCACTTCTCGCTTAGTCATTTGATTAAAATCTTGATCCATCAATCTGAAAGTTGTTTGAAGCCCTTCAAGCTCTGCGATGGTCTCATCCGAAGCCTCTTTGGCCATAATAGATGTGTCTAAGATCTGATGTGACGCAGTGACAATAAAGGCTAAAATGACCAGGGCAACCATAACCTCTATAAGAGTAAAACCGGCTTGTTTGCGCTTTGTATAAGCCATCACTTCTTGCCCTTATACATAAAAGTAGTCAAGTCATAAACCGAGTTTTCTCTGCTTTCATCTTCAAATACTTCAATCGTCAATTTCACAAATTCAGCATCTGCAGTCTTTTCTACCTTTTGGCTCCAGTACCACTTGTGCCCAGCTAGTTCTGCATCACCACTATCAGAGTTTTTGCCATTCCATTTACCGCCACTGGCTTTGGTACGCGCCATCACCATCTGGTTTTCAGCAACCCAAGATGCATAAGTTTGTTGCTCAATGATGCTCATATTATTGATATGGGCGCCTGTCGCTTGCAAAGCTGCGATCCCCGCAACCGCACAGATCCCCATTGCGACCATCACCTCAAGTAGGGTAAAGCCTTTTTGATTAGTCATATGCCGGCTCCCTGCGCAACTTCACAGGTGCCATAAACTCACCTTCAACGTAATAAACAGGCTCTGGTTCTTCGCTCAATTCTAAAGAGAGTTGAAACGCACTGACTTCTCCAGACGATAAGATGAGTACTTGAGGGATCTTCTTCTTCTTAAGCTCAAGCAAATTGTCATTATCACCTGAGCCCATTATTTCCTGCCAATTCGACTGCTCAAGCAAGTTATCTTGTGACCAAGACAAGTCTTCTAAAATCAATTCTATTTTATACTCTTCGCCGTATTCTATTGGCTTGTAAAGCTCTTCGGCTTCGAAAGTGGTCCACTGCTCACCGTCGAAGACCAAGAACTCTAAGGTACTTTTATCCAAGTGAAAACCCAACTCAACCTGATTCAGCACAGCAAACTCTGACGCCATATTCACAATGCCATGTAATTTCAATGCTTCTTTTTCCAACAAGTCTTCAGCACTTTCACCAACGGTAAATGTGACGATCTTTATTGAAAAACCAATGATCAGGATAACCACTAAGATCTCCAAAAGACTAAAGCCTTGAGATTTTTTAGGTAATTGAGTTGAGTAATTCACAGGGTACGACATTAGCGATCTTCTTCATCTCTCCAGTTACCGATATCATCCTCAGTACCGACTTCACCATCTGGACCCATAGAGAAAATATCAATTTTGCCAATTTCACCAGGGCTAACTAGCTGATAAGGGTTATCCCATGGATCTAGAGGTAACTCGTTTAGGAAGCCGCCATCTGGAAAACGCTTTGGCACTGGATCGATCGTTGTTTTCTCAACCAACGCTTCTAAGCCTTGCTCCGTTGTAGGGTAGCGTTTGTTTTGAAGCTTGTATATTTTCATCGCGCTTTCAATTTGCGTGATGTCTAGATTAGCTTTATCAATAGCAGCTTGTTCTTGGTTACCCATGATATTAGGTGCCACAATTGACATAATCATACCGATAATAACCAGTACTACCATTACCTCTAGTAATGAAAAACCAGACTGTTTCTTCACAATTTATACCTCTATGCTGTTGCATTGGCTACACGTGTGTGTAGTCCAGTGTGTTTATCTTTAAATATGTTGACTACAAACCAATTGCTTTGTTCATTGCCATAATAGGTTGGAGTATCGCCATAACGATGAAGAGTACAATTAATGCCATACTGGCAATCATCGCCGGTTCAAGTAGTTTAAGTGAGACACTTACCATACTTTCAAACTCCCTGTCTTGGTTGTTGGCTGCACGTTCTAACATTTGCTCCAACTCTCCAGACTTTTCACCACTGGCAATCATATGTAGCATCATTGGCGGAAATAGCTTTGTTTGATGTAAAGCTGCTTTGAGGCTCGCCCCTTCACTAACATGGGTTGCGGCTTCTGCCACAGCGGCTTTAATCTTCTCGTTTTCTAGTACCTGACCAGAAATTTTCATCCCTTCTAATAACGGCACCGCGCTTGAGGATAAAATACTCAGCGTTCTTGCAAATCGGGCAGTGTTAATGCCGCGACTTATTTTACCAATGCCCGGTAACTGCAGTAATTTGGTGTCGTACCAAAAGCGTGCTTTAGGACGCTTTAACGTTTGCTGAACACCGACAATTGCCCCGCCTAAAGCAACCGTTGATTGCATCCAGTAATCTTGTACAAAGTTACTTGCTGCCAATACCCATTCGGTTGTCCAAGGTAAAACTTGATTCGACTTTTCAAAAGTTTTTAAAATTTCAGGCACAACTGTACCTAACAACACAGTCACAATTGCGATGGCAAAAACGACCAAAATTATTGGGTAAACCATGGCTTGTGTTATTTGGCTACGCATATGCTGACGTTGCTCAGTGTAATCCGCTAAGCGGTTCAATACTTCGTCGAGGTGACCTGATTTTTCACCTGCAGCAACCATAGAGCGGTATAAATTATCGAAAACATGCGGGAAATCTGACATGCCATCTGCCAGCGTGTAACCCTCTACCACTTTTGAACGCACAGCCATTAACATGCGCTTCAACCTTGGTTTTTCACACTGCTCAGCAACGGCCATGACTGCCGCTTCCACAGGTAATGATGACTGTATCAAAGTTGCAAGCTGTCGCGTTATCAGTGCAATATCACTGACAGAAGGCTTATACCCTCTCGATAAACTGAACCCGCCAGTAGATTGAGACTTTTCTTTTTCAGCTGCTGGCTCAACTTCAAGTGGCATCATTGCCTTTTCGCGCAGCATCTGCCTAACTTGTTTGGCAGTATCGGCCTCTAAAATGCCTTTTTTTTCCTTGCCTTTTGCATCCAAGGCACGATATTCAAACGCCGCCATTATCCTTCCTCACGTGTTACTCGCATCACTTCTTCCAGCGTTGTTTTCCCCGCTAGAACACGTGAACATCCGTCTTGGCGAATACTAGGACTGAATTGACGGATGTACTTCTCTACCGCCTGTTCACCCTTACCATTATGAATAAGCTCACGAATATGCTCATCAACAACAAGTAACTCATGAATACCGGTACGGCCTTTGTAGCCGTTAAAATTACATTCTTCACAGCCAACAGCACGATAAATCGTGGTTTGTGAGCCTTTTTCAACACCCAATAGCTCACATTCTCTGTCATCTGCAAGATGCGGCTCTTTACAACTAGGACACAAAGTACGGACGAGACGCTGAGATAACACACCAAGTAACGACGAAGACAATAAGAATGGCTCGACCCCCATATCTTCCATACGCGTAATAGCACCAGACGCTGTATTCGTGTGCAGTGTTGACATTACTAAGTGACCCGTCAATGAAGCTTGAACTGCTATTTGCCCAGTCTCTAAGTCTCGGATCTCACCGACCATAACAACATCTGGGTCCTGACGTAGAATTGCACGTAGTCCACGTGCAAATGTCATGTCTACTTTCGGGTTTACCTGAGTTTGACCAATGCCGGGGATTTCATATTCAATCGGATCTTCAACCGTAAGAATGTTACGATCCTTCGAGTTAATCTGTGTCATACCCGCATATAGGGTGGTACTTTTACCAGAACCGGTTGGGCCAGTAACTAAGATAATACCATGCGGTTTAGCGATGATTTCAGAGAACAGCTCACGGTTACGCTCTGTCATCCCCAAATCTTCCAGGTTTAGTCTCGCATTGTTCTTATCCAGTAGACGCAGTACAACACGCTCACCAAAGCTTGATGGCATAGTAGATACACGCACATCAACCGCACGGCCGGCAATTCTCAAGCTAATACGACCGTCTTGGGGAACTCGCTTTTCAGCAATATCCAGTTTAGCCATAACCTTAATACGAGAAACCAGTAGCGAAGATAACTTTCTATTGGGTTTAAGTACTTCTTTGAGAACACCATCAACTCGGAATCGAATCACTAAATCTGCTTCGAATGTCTCAATATGAATATCCGATGCCCCTTCTTTGATTGCTTCACTGAGCATCGCATTAATCAACTTAATGATTGGTGCATCATCATCTGCAGCTAGTAGGTCCTCGGTCTGAGGCATCTCCTCAGCAAGTGAGAACAAATCTACCTCATTTCCGATGTCTTCCATCATCTGTTGAGTTTCAGAGCTATCTCGTTGATAAGCGGCTTCTAACAATAATTCAAATTTATCTTCATCGATGATTTCGATATTGAAACCACCACCGGCGATACGACGTACTTCAAGCAACGCGTCTAACGACACATCCCCTTTATGAAAGACCTTAAGGCCTTTCGGGTCGTCACTTAGCAATACACCTTCTCGGCGCGCAAAAGAGAACGGCAAACGCAACTGAGCTTGCTGTTCTTCTAGCACCTCATCAGTCGCAGCTGAGGCTGCCTCTGTATCGATTGGCGCCTCAACAACACTCATACTTGCTTCAGTCATCTTTCTTCTCATTTTGCTGATCTAAGTACTGCTCATACGTTGGCGGCAAAATCATAGCATCATTCCATTCAGGTAACACCGGTGACTCTTCAAATGGCATTAGGTCAATACCGTCTTCTTGCTTTTTGATTTGCTCGTTACGGATGAACTTGTACTTGGCGTGACTGAGTTCATTCATGCTGCGGCTATCACGTACAATCGTTGGGCGAATAAATACCAATAAGTTACGTTTACGTTTTGTCGTATTGGTTGACTTAAATAGGTGACCAAGAATTGGAATATCGCCAAGTAGAGGTACCTTAGAAACACTCTCTTGTACATCTTCGTCAATCAGACCGCCCAGAATAACCATACCGCCATCATCTGCAATTACCGTGGTATTAATGGCACGCTTATTAACTGCAATATCAATAGAAGTCGCACCGCTGACACTTGACACTTCTTGTTCAATCGTCAACTGCACGGCAGTACCATCATTGATTTGAGGGGTAACTTTGAGCTTAATACCCACTTCTTGACGGTCAACTGTTTGGAACGGATTAGAGTTATTATCACCGGCAGAAGAACCCGTAAGAATTGGTACTTCTTGACCCACAATCATGGAAGCTTCTTCATTATCCATGGTTGTGACAGATGGGGTTGCTAGAATGTTCGAGTTAGTGTCTGTAGATACTGCCTGAATAATTGCGCCCCAATCATTTTTAACTACACCTGCAGCAAGACCATTTACACCGCCAAGTAACTTGCCAAGTGCATTTAAATCACCTTCAACGGTTTCTTCGTAATCACGTAGCTCTGCAGTTTGGTCTGCTTGAACGGTACGTTTGATTGTTTTGTCACGTGCCTGCTCAGCAGCAACCGCTAATGAACCAACCGGTACCGTGGTACCATTTTTGAACTGCAACATGCCGCCCTGCTCTGTGATCCATTGCAGGCCGAAGTTAATACCATCCCCTTCAAGAACCTCGACCACAATCGCTTCTACTAATACCTGAGCTCTACGTACGTCAAGCTTCTCAATAACGTTTGCCAACGAGCGCATCGTATCTGGCTGTGCAGTAATGACTAACGAGTTTGAATCATCATGCGCTTCAATGCTCGTTTCGTTGCGATTTGAACTACGTGATCGGGTTGTTTTTCCAGCGCCCTGAGCTTCTTCTTGTAGCGTTTTGCTCACGCCCTGAAGTACTTTTACAAGCTCTTCTGCTTTTGCGTAATTGAGATAGAATACCTGCGTATTTCCTTGGTTTTCTAATTCATCATCAAGGCGTTTAATTAACTCAATTGCTTTATTTCTTGCCTGACTTTCACCACTGACAACCACACTATTCGTTCTGCCATCAGCAACAATTTTAGGAATCAAAAACTCAGGAACACGACCTTTGCCTGTGTCTTTATAAATTTTCTCAACAACTTGAACGACGTCATCGGCAGTAGCATGTTTTAACCTTACAATATCAACACGCTGATCACCTGCTTGGTCAACTGATTGAATGATATTCACCAAACGGTTTACCGAAGCGGCGTGGCCAGTCAACATCATCACGTTAGCTGAGTTAAAGTTAGTAACATGACCGCCATCTTTTTGGTCACTAAATTGACGAATAAGAGGGCCTAATTCCTGAACCGATACATTTTTTACTTCAACGACACGGGTGATCATCACATCACCGTCGCCTTCACTATTATCGTTTACAAGTGGTACATTTGCCTTTTTGGCATCAGAACTACGCACTACTTTCATAATGCCATTAGGCATTTCAACGACTGAATAGCCGTATACTTCTAAGACACTTAAAAAGAACTGATAATATAGCTCTTCGTCCATTAACTCGAAGCTACGTACATTAATGTTGCCGCGTACATTTGGATCTATGATGATTGTTTTGTTGAGTGTCTTACCCACAATGAGAATAAACTCATTGATATCAGTTCCTTTAAAGTTGGCCGCATACTCAACCGCAGACACTGACAATGACAATCCAGCCGCAAACAACAGAGCTGCATACTTAGCTAACCCTTTTCTGATTCTTGTGAGGTGTAGCTTTCTACCCATTATTCTTAAACTCCAAAATTAGTGTCTTTTACAGGCTGAATTGCACATCTAAAGTGCGGCCATCGCGTTCGATGGTTATGTTGGCATCGGTGCTCTCTCTGAGCTCGTTCATAGCCGTCATAGCCTGTTTCATATCCGTGAGTTGGTAGCCATTTATCGCAATGGCCAGGTCGTTATTTTTGAGACCCATCTTTTTGAAAAGTTCAGGATCTTTTCCAGGACGCAAACGATAGCCAACAAGTTGACCATTGCGACGCTCTGGTGAAATTCTAATATAGTCGAAAAGCTTACCTGGTTCATTCAAAAGCTCTTGTCGACGTTGTGCCAGCTCTGAGCGGGTTTGTTCGCTTATACGACTTTCTTTAGGCGCAGCGTTTTTCTTTGGTGCGGTAGGCATGGCAACTTGCTGCGTGAAGTCGAGTCCATCAAGCATTAAGGTCTCAAATCGACCACTCACATCCAAAATCACGCGGTCTGGCAGTACTTGTGCAAGCTTTGCACGTGTACCTTTAATCACATCTTGCACTAAATACGTTTCTTGCCTGCCTTGCGAGTCAATAATCGCAAGGCCTGCGCTGTCGTTTTTACTGACCGCAACGATGCCTGTTAACTTCACATTTAAACGCGTTTCCGGCGCATTAGAAATAACCGGTTTAGGCTTGTCTGCGTCTTTAGGCTTTTCATTTGCTTTACCAAAAATGTGTTGGGCTAAAATAGATGCACTACTCACTGCCTGAGTGCTATTTTGAGTCTGGTTGGGTGCGAGATTAATCGATGCTGCTTCAGGTTTTGGAAAAAGTAGCCAAAAGAGCTGAGACAGTAGGAAGGCAATATATACAACAGCTAAGAACACCACTGCGCGACTAAGCTTAGCGTGGGGCAACCCTTGTAATATTTTCTGTAACTGTTGTATCTGTAATTCCATATAAAAATTCTTTAATGAGACTTTTTCTTATTCTATTGAACGCCTCAGTGTACCGTTTCGATCTCGATTCAACAAGCGTGCAAATGTGAAACTTAAAATTAAATCGGTACAAGATATGACATGAATAAACTGAACACAGTATTAACCATTTGTTCAAGTTTTCATAATACGCCATTCCTTGACCTATCAAGCGCTATGCTTTTTTTGACGGTTAAAATATGATAAATTTCACCGTAGAGCAAGACGCTAATGTAGTTAAAGAATTGTGACAAAACTCAATCCAGAAAACAACCAAGATGATGCAAAAGTCAGATTGGACAAATGGCTTTGGGCTGCGCGCTTTTATAAAACGCGCACAATTGCCCGGGAAATGATCCAAGGTGGTAAAGTCAGATATAACGGCCAAAGGTGCAAACCGAGCCGTCATGTCGACATTGGCGCATCCATCGAAGTAGCCCAGGGTCATGATGAAAAACACATCACTGTTTTAAAGTTAATGGACAAACGTCAAGCCGCTCCAATTGCTCAGACGCTTTATGAAGAGTCAGCAGAAAGCATTGAAAAGCGGGCGCAAAATGCCATTGCTAGAAAAAACAATAGTTTCTTTGCACCACGCCCAGAGCACAAGCCAGATAAAAAGCAGCGCCGTGAGCTGCTTAAGTTAAAATCAAATTAGGGTCTTTATAGATGAAACAAGATTTACTTCATCGCTATCTTTTCGACGATCTCGATGTACGAGGCGAATTAGTACAGGTCGAGCATACACTAAAAGACATTGTTGCAGGTCACAACTACCCAACAGAAGTACAAGCTTTATTAGGTGAATTACTCGTCGCATCCAGCCTGCTAACGGCAACACTTAAGTTTGAAGGTGACATTGCAGTACAGCTTCAAGGCGATGGCCCTGTAAAATATGCCGTAATAAATGGTAATCACCAGCAAAACATGCGAGGTATCGCAAGAGTCGACGGCCAGATCTCAGGTTCAGGCATCAGTGACTTAATTGGTAAAGGCCATATGATTATCACCATTTCTCCTGATAAAGGAGAAAGGTACCAAGGCGTCGTGCCGTTGACTTCTGACTCATTAGCAAAATGTTTGGAGGACTACTTTGAGCAGTCAGAGCAGTTGAGAACTAGATTATGGTTCGCCACTAAGGTTGGTGAAGATGCTGTCAAAGCTGCAGGTCTATTCTTGCAAGTTCTTCCGGTCAACAAAGAGAAATCGCAAAGTGACTTTGAACACTTAGAAGCACTCAGTGACACGATAAAAGAAGATGAGCTATTAGAATTAGATGCTCCAACAGTGCTGACTCGTTTATATCACGAAGACAACCCCCAGCTGTTTGAACCACAAGCTGTGAACTTTGTGTGTGGGTGTAGCCGCGAAAAAACCATCAGTGCGCTAGTCAATGTTGGTCAACAAGCATTGTTAGAGGATATTGAACAGCACGGTGAAGTAAAACTAAGCTGCCATTACTGCCTCACTGATTACCGTTTTAATGAACAAGATATAAAGTCTATTTTTAATTAAATAAGGTACATCTAGTTCATCTAAACTCAAGCCGCCATTTTGGCGGCTTTTTGTTTGTAAAAAAATGATACCGGTGTCATAAAAACAGCAACTTTCATGACACCGGTATCATTGAAATTATTCACTTTTTTTGTCAAAAAATTGCAATTTCTGCACCCTTTAGGGCTCGAATATCTCAAATGCATCTGTTAGTATAATTTCAAGCTTTAGGTACTTAATAGCCAGAGCTATCCCGTTCAATTCTCACATTTAGGTATAAACATGACTTCAAGCGCTACTCGTTTTGTCGATTTAACTGCAGCTGAACTTGTCGAACACGCTATCTCGCGTGGTGAAGGGACTTTAGCAGCGAATGGAGCTTTTGTAGCAAAAACAGGCCGCCGCACAGGTCGCTCTCCTAACGACCGTTTTATTGTTAAAGAGCCAAGCACAGAAAATGACATCCAATGGGGTAACGTCAACCGTCCATTCGATGCGGAAAAATTTGATGCTCTTTGGGCTCGTGTAGAAGCACACGTGCACAGCAATGACCACTTTGTCTCTCACTTAGAAGTTGGTTCAGATCCTGAGCACTATTTGCCAGTAGTTGTAACTACTGAGACGGCTTGGCACCATATTTTTGCTAAAAACATGTTTATCGAACCTAGCAAATATAATGCAGCTGATTTACCCCAATGGCAGGTAATGAACGTTCCATCTTTTGTATGTGACCCTGAGCGTGATGGCACAAACAGTGATGGTACGGTTATTATCAACTTTGCAGAGCGCAAAGTGCTAATCGCAGGTATGCATTACGCCGGTGAAATGAAAAAGTCGATGTTCTCTGTACAGAACTTCTTATTACCAGCTAAAGGTGTGCTACCTATGCACTGTAGTGCAAACGTTGGTGAAGAAGGCGACACGACTTTATTCTTTGGTCTTTCAGGTACTGGTAAAACTACGCTTTCTGCAGACCCTAAGCGTTTCCTTATCGGTGATGACGAGCACGGTTGGGCTCCTGGTAGTGTATTTAACATTGAAGGCGGTTGTTATGCTAAGTGTATCGACCTATCTCAAAAGAATGAACCTGTTATTTGGAATGCGATTAAGTTCGGTACAATCCTAGAAAACGTTGTACTTGATGAAAACCGTGTACCAGACTTTGCAGATACAAGCCTAACGCAAAACACACGTGCAGCATACCCACTTGAGCATGTTGAAAAACGTAAAGTAGAAAACCGTGCAGGCGAACCTCGTGCAGTTGTATTCTTAACATGTGACGTAAGTGGTGTATTACCTCCTGTATCTATTTTGTCTGAAGAAGCTGCTGCTTATCACTTCTTAAGTGGTTACACTGCAAAAGTTGGCTCAACTGAAATCGGTTCAACATCTGATATCGAATCTACATTCTCAACGTGTTTTGGTGCGCCGTTCTTCCCACGTCCAGCAGGTGTTTATGCTGAATTGCTAATGAAGCGTGTACGTGAGTTTGGTGCAAAAGTATACCTAGTAAACACAGGTTGGACTGGTGGTCCTTACGGTGTAGGTAAGCGCTTCGACATTCCAACAACACGTGCCGTTATTGATGCTATCGTGAATGACACGCTAGAAGGCGTTGAAACTCAACATATTGAAGCATTGAACTTAGATATCCCAGTTGCGGTAGATGGCGTAGATGAAAAGCTACTTAACCCAGTAAACACTTGGGAAGATAAAGACAAGTATGCAGAGTACGCAGCTAAACTAGCGGCAGACTTTAAAGCTAACTTCGAGAAATACGACGTATCTGACGCAATCAAGTCAGCAGGTCCTCGCGGTTAAGCAACACCCTTTCCTTTATCAAAAGCGCCCCTCGTTGGGCGTTTTTTTATGTCTAAAAATCAAGAATTACTCATCTTGAACAATCTTCAATAGAACAATATTTACACAGGCCGAGTTCCTATTTAAAGTAATTTAGTCAAATAAATTGACATAATATGATTTTGATAAAGGAAATACAGATGAAATTACAACTTAAAAAGAAACACATCAAAGATCTCAACGCCAAAAACCTAGACGCACAGCAAACTAAGCAAATCGGTGCAGGCCGTGGTGCAACCTTCAACTCTAGAATTGATTGCAACAGTTACTACGTATGCGACACTCACCCGGCTATTTGCCAATCTATAGGCTTATGTCCTTCTATTGATATGTGCGTCTAGTTAAATACAGGTAAAGCTTGGATTGACCAAGCTTTACTATTAATACAAATTTAAAAACCCCGTTCATCAATAGCTTATCGTTCAAAAAATGGATTGCGCTCATAAAGAAAGTTCCTCCTAATTGTGAGTATCTACACTTTGACAATATGAACAGGTTGAATATTGCTCAACTAAGAACGATTTACACTACCTACAGTTCTCGTTAAGTTAAGAGCTGAGGTAATGGTGACCTCGAGAATTAATACGTAATTAGAAAAGGATTAAACTATGAAACTAAATCTAAAGAAAAAAGCACTTAAAAGCTTACATAATAATCAAGTTGACCTAGCGCTTACCCATGAGGTCGCGGGTGCTCGTAAGACACGTGTTGCGCCGCAACACAATAGCTGGCAGATCTGCCCAACTCATCCAGCCGTTTGCACTTCAACTTGCACAATTTGATTAGTAATAAAGTAGTAGCAGCTTGACGAGTCAAGCTGCTACCTGAAGGATTACTTATATATTGGAAGCTGTACCTCTGCACATAGGCCGCCTTGCACTCTATTTCTTAAAGATACTTTACCACCGTGCGTTGCCACAATACGCTTAATAATTGCCAAACCTAGCCCACTTCCATCGGAGCCTCTCGCTTGGTCCCCTTGCTTAAACGGCTCAAATACAGATTCTAACTCGGACTCAGGGATCCCAGGTCCCCTATCCTTCACTTGGATCACCACCGCGTTATTTTTAGGTTCTAGATGTGTTGATACATCAATTTCACCTTCGGAGTACTTGATGGCATTTTCAATCATATTGGTCAAAACGCGTTTCAAAGCAACATGATTGGCCTGTACCCACGGCACTTTTTCTGTAAGACTTACATTTATTGTTCGTTTATGCTGCTGCTCTGCATGCACCACTTCCTCTACGAGCGTATTTACATTCTCTTGGTGCATTTCACCACTGCTGTGATGACGAAGATATTCAATGAACTGATCAATAATGGCGTTCATATCCTCAATATCGTCGATGATCCCTTCCTTTAGGTAGGCTTCTTCATCAGACATCATTTCTGTCGCCAAACGTATTCGTGTCAAAGGCGTTCTTAGGTCATGGGACACACCGGCCATCAGCAATCGACGATCGCTTTCGAGCTCAGCAATACCTTTGGACATTTGATTAAATGCCTTAGTTACTTCTATTACTTCCGTTGATCCCTGTTCAACCAGACGTGTCGAAAAGTCCCCGACACCCACTCGGCTTGCAGCTGTTTGCAATGCTTTTAATGGCCGATTCAAATGTCTTGCAAAGAGCCACCCACCCAGTACGCTCAGAAAACCAATGCTCGATAAGTAAAAAACCAAAAATTCCAACTTAGTTTCTGAAAACCCAGTTAAAGGGACTCTTACCCAATACCCCGGAGCTTGTGGCGCTTCAACCCAATAGACTACTGGATCTCCTTGGCTGATCCTGACTCGCGCGGAACCATTGAGCTGCTCTGACATACTCCGAGAGAGCAAGCTATATTCACGGGCTTGGCCCAAGCCATTAATGTACGCCTCCTTTTGCGTCATCACATCAATTCCCGTTATCTCAAAAAACTTATTTGATAACGCGGAGTCCACTTCAACCCCTTCTTCCCAGTCAATAAATACTGTTTTCACTTGCTTCGCAAGCATTAAATTCACTTGCTCAAATGTCGGTTTGAACACATATAAAGTGACTGTTATATACGAAACGATTTGGTTTATAAGCAGCAATGCGGCAACAAAAAATACCGTCTGACCAAACGCACTACGCGGAAAAATTCCCATTATTTTTCGCCATCAGGCACAAACACATAACCTAACCCCCAGACAGTCTGAATATATCTTGGATTAGACGCATCTTCTTCTATCATTCTTCTCAATCGAGAAACCTGTACATCAATGCTTCGCTCCAATGCACTGTAATCGCGCCCTCGTGCTAAATTCATTAACTTATCACGGCTCAAAGGCTCTCGTGGGTGACTAACTAGGGCTTTAAGAACAGCAAACTCACCACTGGTTAGCGCGATAGTTTGATCGCCTTTTTGCATCTCGCGAGTCGCCAAATTCAGCTTAAATATACCAAATTCCACCTCATTTTCTTCTGCAGCAGGGGCACCTGGTACTTCTTTCGTTTTTCTTCTCAAGACAGCTTTAATGCGGGCAAGTAACTCTCTGGGGTTAAATGGTTTAGGTAAGTAATCATCGGCTCCAAGCTCAAGCCCAATAATGCGATCAACTTCATCACCTTTGGCCGTTAACATCACAATTGGGATTTCATTTTCTTTCTGCCTTAAACGACGGCAAATTGATAAACCATCCTCTCCCGGCAACATCAGGTCTAAGACCATTAAATGGAAGTTTTCTCGTTCTAATAACCTATCCATTTGTTCAGCATTCGCGGCACTTCGAACAATGAATCCTTGCTCCACAAGATAGCGCTCTAACAAGCTGCGTAATCTCATGTCATCATCTACGACTAATACTTTTGTTGTTTCATTTCCCATTGGATTCTTCTTGTTATCATTCAACTATTCGTTAAATATAATTGAAAATAAGCGCCTTAGACACCATAACTTACTGATAAGATTGTTACTGAACGTTACAGTACACTTAGCAAGCATGCCTCTAGCAGGTTTTTTGATATAGTACATTATGAAAACAAACTTAATTACACCCGAAGGATATCGCAAACTGCAGCAAGAGCACGATCATCTTTGGTTTGAAAAACGCCCCGAAATTACAAAAATTGTCAATTGGGCTGCAAGCCTCGGCGATCGCTCTGAAAACGCAGATTACACCTTTAATAAACGTTTATTGCGACAAATTGACCGAAGAGTCAGGTATTTACGTAAACGCCTACCCGATTTAAAAGTCATTGAATATGACCCACAGCAAGCTGGCAAAGTCTACTTTGGCGCTTGGGTCGAAATTGAAAATGACGATGGCGAAACAAAGTACTTCAGAATCGTCGGTCCAGATGAAATTTACGAACGTAATGACTATATTTCTATTGATTCTCCAATGGCTAGAGCATTGCTTGGTAAATCTGTTGATGATGATTTTATGGTAAAAACGCCACAAGGTGACGCTCAGTGGTATATCAATAGAATTGAATATCAAGCCTGATAAAATGCTCACTAATATGGTATGATTCACTCCCACGCTTAATTGATTTGTTAGCGTAGCTAATTGAACTTTATAAGGATTTTGCATGAGCAACATCTCAGCTCGTTTAGCCCATGAGCTAAATGCCTCAGAACAGCAAGTGCTGGCAGCCACCACATTGTTAGATGAGGGCGCAACAGTTCCCTTTATCGCACGTTATCGTAAAGAAGTCACCGGTGGCTTAGATGACTCACAATTACGTTTACTGGAGCAACGTCTTTCATATTTGAGAGAATTGGAAGAAAGACGTGCATTTATAATCAAAACAATTGAAGAGCAAGGTAAGCTGTCTCCTCAACTGGCAAATGATATTGCCCAAGCCAGCAGTAAAACTGAGCTTGAAGATCTCTACCTGCCTTACAAGCCCAAACGACGCACAAAAGGCCAGATAGCAATCGAGGCTGGCATTGAGCCTTTAGCTGATAAGCTATTTAAAGACCCTAATCTATCGCCTCAATTGGTTGCTGAAAACTTTATTAATACAGATGCAAGCTTTCCTGATGTAAAAAGCGTACTTGATGGCGCCAAATTCATTTTGATGGAACGATTTGCTGAGGATGCCAAGCTGCTCGCAAAGTTTAGAGCACACATCAGTGAGAGTGCTCAGCTACAAAGCCGTGTTATCAAAGGCCAAGAAGATAACGGTAGCAAATATAGAGACTATTTTGAGCACAATGAGTTACTTTCTAAAGTGCCTTCGCATCGTGCACTTGCTATGCTCAGAGCGAGAAACGAAGGTATTCTGCAACTCGCCATTAATCCAGAACCTCAAGCGGAAGATCACCAACAGTTTTGTGCACAAATGATTGCCGATCATTATGGCTTAGTTGTACAAGGCGCGCCTGCCAGCGAGTGGCTTATGGTCGTTGTCCAATGGGCGTGGAAAGTTAAACTCTCTTTACATCTAGAAAACGAATTTTTAGGCACGTTAAGAGAAAAAGCTGAAAACGGTGCAATCGACGTTTTTGCCAAAAACTTAAAAGATTTACTCATGGCGGCGCCCGCAGGGCCAAAAGTAACCATGGGCATTGATCCTGGTCTAAGAACAGGCTGTAAAATTGCCATCGTCGATGCAACAGGCAAACTACTTGCGACCACGACTATCTACCCCCATGCACCGCAAAATCATTGGGATAAGTCAATACGCACCATTGAGCAATTATCAAGACAACATAAAGTACAGCTGATTGCTATTGGTAATGGGACTGCATCTCGTGAAACAGACAAGCTGGCTTCTGAAGTACAAAAAGCAGCATCTGATCTCAATTTAACTAAAATCATGGTCAGTGAAGCGGGTGCGTCTGTCTATTCTGCATCAGAATTTGCCGCCAATGAATTTCCAGAATTAGATGTATCATTACGTGGCGCGGTATCCATTGCGAGACGTCTGCAAGATCCACTTGCAGAGTTGGTTAAGATTGAACCAAAGTCGATTGGTGTAGGCCAATACCAGCATGATGTATCGCAAAGCCAATTAGGCCAAGCTTTGACTGCCGTCGTTGAAGACTGTGTAAACTCAGTCGGTGTTGACGTCAATACAGCCTCTGTTCCTTTACTTACGCGCGTTTCAGGGTTGAATAAAACGCTGGCAAGTAATATCGTCAAATATCGTGATAGCAATGGCTCATTCGCCAATCGAAAGCAGCTTAAAAAAGTCGAGCGTTTAGGCCCTAAAGCATTTGAACAAGCTGCTGGATTTTTACGCATCAATGATGGCGACGATCCACTAGATGCCTCTGCGGTTCACCCTGAAGCCTATCCAGTTGTAAAGCAGATCTCAAAATCAAATGCCCTTGAGTTACAAAACCTTATTGGCAATAGCGATGTATTGAAAAAGCTCACTCCTAGCGATTATGTGGACGAAAAATTTGGTTTACCTACCGTAACAGATATCATTTCTGAACTAGATAAACCAGGACGAGATCCACGTCCAGAGTTTAAAACAGCGCAATTTAAAGCGGGTGTTGAAAAAATATCTGATTTAAAAGTCGGTATGGTCTTAGAAGGTGTGGTATCAAATGTTGCCAACTTTGGCGCATTTGTTGATGTGGGCGTTCACCAAGATGGTCTTGTGCATATTTCAGCCATCACAGATAAATTTATCTCTGATCCAAGAGAGATTGTCAAAGCAGGCGACATCGTTAAAGTTAAGGTTATTGAGGTCGATGCAGACAGAAAACGCATTAGTTTTACAATGCGCTTAAATGATGCAACTCCATCCAATACAGATTCACATAAAAACAAACCTCAGCAAAAATCAGGGCAAAATCATGGCCGCAAACCTGAGCGCAGAGATAACCAAAAAGGTAATCGTCGCGACCAAGGCAATGCAGCTATGGGTAATGCTTTTGCAGAGGCTTTTGCTAAATTGAAAAAATAATTTACCTACAAACTAAAAAAGGAAGGTTTCCCTTCCTTTTTTTGAAAAAATTACTTTTATACTGATACTGATAACTGCGCTTCTTTTTCAGGTTTAGCAATCTGACCATAAAACCCTTCGATTCTCAGCGCTCTAGATTCTATTTCTGGGTCTCGCTCAATGGGCAACGCCACCGCAAATGGATCAGCTTCTTGTTTTAACCGGGCACGCTCCAATACAGGCTGTTCAGATTGCGCAATGCCTTCCTCAGTTAACCGACGGTTTTGAAATTTTTGAACACCACTTGATGAACTCTCATTTTCCGACCCACTAATAGATTGTTTTGCCAACTCAGCTTGTGCTGTTGCTATTTTCGAAGTGGCATCCGCTGCGATAGCTCGGTCAGCGCCCGATGGCTCAGCGGGTGCAAGTGCCGCAGCTCTTACCGTTTGCATTTTCTCTATGGTTTGTTGGGGATCCCCTTCAACAGGTGCAACATCTATCATCACCTGTCCACCTACCGCGTAATTGTTACCGTCTGGACCACGCTGATAATCATAACTTGGAGAGCCAGCATACTGACCACCTACCCGAGCGTGTGCTTGCTCATGAAGCCTCACTTCTCTATCGCGATCTTTAAGTTCTTTTAACTGCTGCTCATCCTGCTCTTGCTGCGCCTGATCACGTTCTGATGGCTCATCATCAGATCCTGATTTGCTTTGCTGCTCTTCGCCTTTTTCTTCACCGCGCTCTTGTATTGTTTTGCTGTCTTTGAGCTGCCCGTTAGCGTCGTAAGTCTCCTGCGACTCACCATCGTTTAAACGGGATTTATCGTTGTCTTGCAGCGATTTATTTTCGGTTGCAGGAGGGGTGACAGCTGCAGGCTTGGGGATCACTTCACGCAGCTGGTTGTCTCGTCTAGCAGTTTCTGTATAGACGTTTGCAGTGTTAAGAGTTACCGCCGGTTGTGGCGTGACGATGTTCATGTTTACACTTTAATATCAACCAAAGTTCCCAACACTTCATCAGCAGTTTGTATTGTTTGTGTGTTTGCTTTTGCGTTGAACTCTTCTACCTTTAACGCAACCAGTGATTCATCGATCCTAGGCGGTTGAGAAACTGGTGCTGTCACCGCTTCTTCAGGGCGCGCGGCTTCTAATTGCCTTTGTTGCGCTAGCTGGTCATCGCTTTGCTCATCAAGTGTTGCACGATTGATATCTGCAGAAGCCCGTTCTATATTCTGTTGAGCACGATTAAAACCTTCAACACCTGCGTTTAGCACGTCACCAATAGGCATAATAGACTCCAAGTTACTTTTTCACTTACCTAATTATTGCTCATATTATGTTCAAAATAAAGAGTGGGCGGCAATTTTTTGCCGCCTATTAGCCTGTTCTATTTTAAAGGACTGATTTTAGGTAAGTAATAAATTCATCACGATGAGAAATAAATGGTGCGTGAGATGCTTTTGGCAAGAGCTCATAGCTAAAATTAGAGTTCAATTGTGTCAGAGCCTCTGCAACTTCTTTTGGCACTAGCGCGTCCAAACGGCCAAATATGCCATTTACAGGGCATTTGAGCTGAGTGAATTCAGCAGCTAAGTTCGTATTTTGTAAAATATCTAGCCCCGCACTCAAAGCGCTATCTTGAGGTTCAGGCGCTTGAAGCAGCAAGGTTTTGATCTGCTTAATATCGGCTTTAGCATGCTCACTGCCCATGGCTTGAATCGCTAAAAAACGCTCAATGGTTTTACGGCTGTCTTTCGCCAATTGCGCTTTAAACTGATCTAACACTTGAGCTTTAATACCTGGCCACACATCGCTTTCGCAAAATTGAATGTTAGACGCCACCAAAATTAGATGTGCAACTTTCTCTGGGTAACTTGCTGCCAATTTAGTGGCTACCAAACCACCTAACGACCAGCCAACAAGAATGCTATTAGGTTGAACCTTCGCTGCAACAGATTCCGCAAGCCCGTCAAGATTATAATGCGCCATTTCCATGGATTCGCCACCAAACCCTGGTAAATTCAGTGCTGTCACTGGCATATTAAGGACATCACTGAGCTCTGCCTCTATAAGCTGCCAAATTTCTTTATTCATTCCCCAGCCATGTAACAGCACAATTTCTCTTTGCATATCTTCACACCTCAAGCCAAAATTAGCGCTATGATAGCGTTTCAAGGAATGAAAGCAATGTCACTTATTCACTCACTCAGAAAAAGCTTATTACCCGCAACATGCCCAACTTGCCAAGCCTATATCGAGCACACAGGTATTTGTCCAACGTGCTATGGCACACTACCATTGTTCAAGAAAGGCGACCAAAACTTGCTACTTCGTCCAGATATCAACAGAATGTTTAACCTCCCTAACTGTGACGGGCTCAGTGCTTGTGGCTGGTATCAAGGACATCTCGCTACTTGGTTAAAAAAGATAAAATATCAACACAACCGCCAAGCGATGTTGATTATAAGGCACATCATAGATAGACAATGGACACTCCTGAATCTGAAGGATCATATCAATGCAGACGCCTGCATCATAGTGCCATTGGCTTCAACAAGATTATTGAACAGAGGATATAACCAAGTTTATCAAACATGGGCGCACCGACTTTGCCACCAGCAGCTGCCAATACTCGATATCATTGCAAAAAAAACTCGTCGCTCACACGTACTCTTATCAAAAAGTGCCAGACAACATAATGCAAAAAATGCTTTCTATATCACCGGAAATATCGAACACAAACGGATTTTACTGATTGATGATGTTATTACCAGTGGCGCAACGATGAATGCTGTGGCTGCCCTGTGCAAATCAGCAGGGGCACAATCCGTCTGGGCTTGTGCCACCTGCCTGACTGAGCTTTAAAAACTATCGCCAAAAAACAGTGCGTTACTTAGCAAACGGCTAGAACCATACCAATAACCGCGAAACACAGGATTGTCTGCCATGGCAATGACACTCCCTTGACCATAACGCTGCGCAATCAGCGCGCTGCTTCCTGCTATTTGAGCGCGATTTCTTTCATCTGTGTAGCCAGACAATAAGGGAGTAGACGTGTATTTTGCCACATTCGTAAATGGCTTTTTGTGATGCCTCATCACCCAAGTACTATTTTTAAATACAGGTAAGCGATTGTCTTCAAAGCCAAACGCTAATGGGTGTGATAAATCAATCTGCGTATCATAAATCGCACCAGCAATGCGCTGCTTTGCAGCCAATGCTTCACGTTCTGAATACGGCAGCTCATCCGATTTAAATAGTGATTTCATTTCTTTTGTCGATACCGTTTCAATATGGAGTAGCTGCTGTTCAACCAGCCATTTTGCACCGCGTTTATGACCCCATATTACACCACCTTTCTTAACCCATGCGTGTATGGCACTTTTAGCTTGCTTGTTAAGGATATCATAACGGCCATCAGCCAGAATTAGATGGGTATAGCGAGAAAGATCAAGCTGCCCAATTCGGTCTTGTTCAGCAATGGTTGGGGCAATACTGAGATGTCTATCTAAGTGATACCAAACTTCTCCAACTTCATATTGGCTTGTTCCATGTCCACCCACTAATAAAACCTTAGGTTGCTTGAGTGGTGCCATGAACCTTGACCCTAAATCAATCCCTTGCGCGGTCAGTCCAGTACGTATAGAAAACAGCTGAATATCTAAACTATCTGCTAGCGTATACAGTGTATTGCGCCAATTTTGTACCGTTTGCAAGCCCGAAGGGATCACCAGACTACCAGCGGCAAAGACATGATCTTCTTGAGATATTTTTGCAGTAAAAGGTTTAAGTGCACCTCTGACTACAATACCTTCTTTCAATAGTAGATTCGCTAGCTTCGGTGCTAAATAATGGTGCCATTCAATACCATATGCATATGCGCCATCAGATCGCGGAGAGCTTGCAATATTAGGTAGAACAGACCAAGGCGCATCCGTATACTTTAACCCCCAACTGCTCGTCACGAGCGTAAAGTCTAAATCAAAAGCATAGGGTAACGTCCAGCCTGATACATCATAGAATGTATTATCTTCAAAACTGGTTTGCGTAGAGAATGCGGCCTGTATAAATCGCAGCTGAGGCTGCTTAAGTGGAATATATAAGTCGCCTATTTGATAATTTGATTCTCCCACCTTCAATGTTTTGGTAAGCGGGTATGCATCTACTTGGTGGTGTTTTAAAAGTTCTGAAAACTGCTCGAAACGGTAAGTATCTTGACCTTTTGCAACCACAAACCCTTTATACTTTTCCTTACTTGCAAGCTCAGAAATACTGTCAAAGAAGGTTCTCTGATAGTGCATCAATTCAGTTCTATGAGCATTAACGCCTTGGAAAGTCGATAACGTGGTCAGCAATTGATTTTTAATCGTGCGATAAAAGTGCAGGTCACCATTAATTGATTCTTGTACATGACCCCGACTACTGGCTTGTTCAAATAAAATACCCACTGTTCCATTAACATCGGGATAAGTGGATCCTTTTCCTATATAGAAATCATCAAAGCGTTCTTGGGTAAAATACAACTGCTTTTCGTTATCCAAGGTCTTTGCATGATAGGTAGCTAGTTTATGAGTAAGCAGTTGGTTTTGCTTAGGTGTAATTGGGTGCGTACGTGACGGGATCGCAGGTTGGAAAAAATAGCTACTATTAGTGCCCATTTCATGAAAATCGGTTAATACCGTTGGTTTCCAGCGGTGAAATTGCTCAACGCGAGCGCGCGATTCTGGGTGCTGCAACAACAACCAATCTCGATTTAAATCAAACCAATAGTGATTTGTCCTTGCTGAAGGCCATGCTTCAACATGCTCCCGATGTGCAGGATCTGCTGATAACACTTGTCCACGATGGCTATTCGCCCATTGTGCAAAACGGGCTAACCCATCGGGATTCATAGCCGGATCAATCAGAATAATATTATTCTCTAATAACGTTTCAATTTCCTCACCTTGCGCCGCAGCCAAGTAATAAGCGACTAATAACGCGGCATTGCTTCCCGATGACTCATTGCCATGTACGCTATATCCCATCCAGATCACATTTGGGCCGTCATGTAATTTGGTATCGCCTTTTAGGTAGGCAAGGCGCGCTTGCCTAATCGAATCTAAAGACTTTTGTTGCTCAGTACTGGTTGCACTTAAAAGCAATAAAGGTCTTTTTTCGTGGCTGTAACCTACCGTAGTTATACTCAATCTCGGGCTTTGCTCAGCTACTCGGTGCATGTAATTAACCAGCTGATCATGACGTACATGCCACTCCCCCACCTCATAGCCCAATACATCGCTCGGTTTACTGATGCGCTGATCAAACTCTATCTCAGGTGAGAAATAATAACTGATCGGCTTGGCCTGACTTTGAAAAACTAAAAAAGCCAGTAATAACACAAATACTCTCATATCAATTCCATCTTTATAACGCATATCTATACGCTACCAAGTTGCATTAATTCACAGCAAATTTTTACGCCCAACACTAGCTACAACCGGATGAGGGGAGTATCATAGGAAGTAACCGAGTAAATTAGTCAAGTATAGCCAGATTATGATCACAATTTCTGAATCAGCCCAAACCCATTTTGCTAAGCTACTTAGCGATCAAGCCGATGGCACGAGTATCCGTGTATTTGTTGTAAACCCAGGCACAGCACAAGCTGAGTGTGGTGTATCTTACTGTCCTGCAGATGCTGTAGAAGAAAGCGATATGCGCTTCAACTTCAATGGTTTTGACGCCATTGTTGATGCAGAAAGTGCACCTTTCTTAGAAGAAGCAGAAATCGATTTTGTTACTGATAAAATGGGCAGCCAACTCACCCTAAAAGCGCCTAACGCTAAAGCGAAAAAGCTTAAAGATGATGCATCACTAGCAGAGCGTGTTGAACATATGCTTGTCACTGACGTTAATCCGCAATTAGCAAACCATGGCGGTCAAGTGAGCTTAGTTGAGATAACAGAAGAAGGCATTGCTGTCTTGCAGTTTGGAGGCGGATGTAATGGCTGCTCGATGATCGATGTCACCCTAAAAGAAGGCATTGAAAAAGAAATGATTGCCAAGTTTGACGAAATCACAGGTGTGCGCGATATCACTGAGCACGCACGTGGTGACCACTCTTACTACTAAACCACCAGCATGTTTACGCAGTATATTTACCGCTTGGGCTCCAATCCCAAGCGCAGTTTAAAGTTCTTTTTTACGGGTATTGGTATTTTTGTGCTCGCGATGGGTCTGTTCGCATTGAGTTATTACCATGATCCAAGTTGGCGCATTGCGGGTCTTGCGGTGCTTTTCCCAGCGTTAGGTATCGCAGGTTATGGATACCTTGGGATCTTTGCAAATCGCTTCTCGCAAGTTATTTCAGCAAGGAATTCTGCGCGTCGAGCTTTCGATAACCGTAAATCAAAGTAATACCGCGCAGTGCCATAAAACAGGTCATGGCCAACCAAAGTGCATGGTTGCCATGATCTAGCAATAAAAACACCGGTAAGAAAAACCCAAATAGCGCCGAAAATATCATGCTATTGCGCATTTCACGTGCTCTAGTTAACCCGACAAAAACACCATCAAATAAAAAGCAACTCATCGCTATCAATGGCAATATAATCAGCCAAGGTAAGTACACTAAGGCTGTGTCAACCACACTTGGGATTGTGGTAAGCATGCCAATAATACTTGGTCCAAATAGCGCAAATACAAAACAATACAACAAAGCAAAAAGGCCGCCCCATAGCGTACTTACAGCGACCCAAGCTTTGAGCTTTTCAACATCTTTTGCTCCTTTGGCTTGGCCAACTTTGGCCTCTACCGCATACGCAATTCCATCCATTGCAAAGCTAACCAACATTAAAAAGTTGAGTAAGACAGCATTGGCGGCCAGTGTATTCTCTCCTAATCGCGCACCATAAAAAGTCATAAAGCTAAAACACAACTGCAATACCAAAGAGCGAATAAAAATATCTTTGTTGAGTGTAAGTAAATGCAGCAAATGCGCCCGATTGGGCATTAGCCATGCAAACGTCCACCCCTTTCTTTTGAGTAATGCAGCGGTTAAATATAGCGCCAACATTAAAGCACTGTAATCTGCAATCACAGACGCCCAAGCCGCGCCGGCGACACCCCATTCAAACCCGATGACAAACAGTAAATCTAAGATGATATTCACCAAATTAGTAAATAACACAATATAAAAAGGCCCTTTGCCATATTGTAGCCCGAGCATAAAGCCCAACAAGACCAAATTCATCATGGCCGCTGGTGCACTGTATATACGAATTGAAAAGTACAATGATGCTTGCTCCATCACCTCCACACTGGGTTTTGCCAAACGCTCAATCATGTCGAGTAAAAATGGAGAGGATGCAACTAAGGTCAAAGCAAATAGCATTGCAATCGCCAAACTGGCCAATAAGGATTGATATGAACGCGCTTGATTTTGCTCACCAAAAGCCTGTGCGATTTCACCTGTGGTACTCATACGCAAAAAACTGGCTAACCAAAATAGTAAGGCAATGCTGCCCGAGCCCAATGCGATACCCGCTAAATAATGAGCATGGCTTAAATGCCCAATAACAGCCGTATCAACTAATCCTAACAGGGGCACCGAAATATTTGATAAGATCATCGGCGCTGCGAGAGTAAGTAGTGGAATATGATAAGGTGTACGCAGGTAATGAAAAAGCTTCATAATTTAATTCTATTTGTTGGTTTAGTCAGTGCTCAAGCACACAGTGCGACTATATTACAATATCATCATGTCAGTGAGAAACTGCCACCAGTGACAAGTGTCAGTGAGGATACATTCAAAACCCACTTAGAGTTTTTGAAAAAGGGTAATTACAACGTCATTGCTCTTGATAAGTTCATTGAACATGTACAACAAGGTAAGTCTCTGCCTGTGAATACGGTTGCAATCACTTTTGATGATGGCTATGACAATAATATTGAAGCCGCAGCACCATTATTAGAAGCTTATAACTTTCCCTATACTATCTTTGTCAATCCACAGCTAATTGACGAAGGACAAAGCTATGTCATGACATGGGATGAATTAAGAACCCTATCAAAACGCGGTGCCATCATCGCGAATCACAGTGCTAAGCATGACTATCTGCACTTACGCAAAGACGGTGAAACTGAGCAACAATGGGAAAAGCGTATAAGACATGACCTTACTTGGTCTCAACAAAGGATCAATGAAGAAATTGGACACAATTATCCTTATATCGCTTACCCCTATGGGGAGTTTGATAGTGCATTGCAGAAGCTTGTTAAGGAGTTAGGCCTCGTTGGCATAGGTCAGCATTCCGGTGCTGTGGGCCCAACAACAGATTTTACACGAGTGCCTAGATTCCCCTCATCTGGTATTTATAGCAATTTAAAGACACTCAAAGTAAAAATTAACTCGATCCCATTCGACATTGACAAGCTGACTTACACCAACTCCGTCACAACAGAGCGAAAACCATCATTTACTTTGTCGTTTAAGAGTATGGACTTTAGCCAGGGCCAATTAGCATGCTTTGTATCTGGCATTGGTAGGGCAACATTAATTTGGACTGCAAAACACGAAGTTACGGTGACCACACCTGAACCATTACCGAACGGGCGTTCCCGATACAACTGTACCGCTCCTTCAAAAACGCACAAAGGCCGTTTTCATTGGTTTTCACAACCTTGGGTAGTACAAGAGAAATAATATGCTAGCGGCTAGCAGAGTGGAGTAACGCTTTTGCCATGGCATCCAGCGATACCACTTTGCTCGCGGCATCTAATTCAACTGCCGCACGGGGCATACCCCATACTACACATGACGCTTCATCCTGTGCAAAAGTACTTGCTCCGGCATCTTTTAACCGTAAAAGACCCTGTGCGCCATCAGATCCCATACCAGTTAATAGTGCAGCATGGACGTTTTTTGCAATCGGGATGAGCGAATCAAACAAGACATCAACGGCCGGTTTATGACGATTTACTTTCTCGCCATCATTAAGCTGGCAAACTAACTTAGTACCCTTTTGAACAATCAATAAATGCTTGTCACCTGGCGCAATAAATACTTTGCCTATACCTAGTTCATCACCATCTTGTGCTTCTTTTACGCTCACTTCACAGCACTTGTCCATACGCATCGCAAAAGAAGAACTAAACACAGGTGGAATATGTTGGGTGATCACCACTGGTGGGCTGTTACTTGGTAACTTCGTTAAAACCTCTCGAAGCGCCTCTGTTCCTCCCGTTGAAGCGCCAATAGCCATCACACTGCGTGCTTGATACTTTGCATCTGAGGCGATAGCAGGCTTTGCCCCCAGTTGCTTATCCGCTTTAAATGGACGCACTCTAGCACGACTGGCTGTACGTATTTTTTGATATAGTACATCCGCGTAAGCTTCTAGCTGCTCAGCGACATTCGACATAGGTTTAGCGATAAAATCAACCGCACCAACTTCTAATGCTTCAAGTGTCTCTGGGGAGCCTTTTTGGGTAAGCGTAGACAGCATTACAACGGGCATTGGCCGTAAACGCATGAGATTTTTAAGAAAGCTCAAACCATTCATTTTCGGCATTTCTATATCCAGTGTCAGTACATCTGGTTGCAATGCCTTTATCATGTCTCTCGCTTCATACGGGTCTTTGGCAGCCCCTACAACTTCAATGTCTCCGGCTTGCTCTAGTACAGCCTTAAGGACAGCTCTGAGTAAAGGGGAGTCGTCTACTATCAAAACCTTTATCATGGCGTATTACTCTAAAATAACTCGATATCGGTTTTAGCATCTTGTGCTTCGATATCATGCAGGTACTTAACCTCACGTTTTTCAATCGTATCATTGTGTACCTGTCTAAGTTTTTTGACCTTTGCAGTACCTGATTGAGGGTGAAACACGACCTTTCTTGGCCATGGTCCGCCGACATCATGAGAAACTAACTCGAGGTTTTCTTCCTCTACATATGCCTGAGCAAAACGGATATTGCCTACGCCAATGTCTGTCATAGCGCTGATAATTTTACCACCACCAAATAACTTCACCTTCAGATTTGCGCGGCATGCGCCATTTTTAAGTACTTCGTTAATTAAGAACTCCATAGCCCAATTGCCATAACGACAATTAAAATCATCAGAATGTACATTGGTTATGTCTTTCATCTTTTGAGCACCAGGCAGCATAAAGTGATTCATTCCGCCGATACCCAGCTTTTCATCGTATACACACGCAGCGATACAAGAGCCCAGTACTGTAGAAATCAATTCATCATTTTTTGAGACATAAAATTCACCCGGCAAGACCTTAGCCACAACGGTATTGCGCCCAGCATCCCAGAAGCGCTTTACGTGCTCAAAACCGCTTATGACTGGCCTAAAGTGGTTCATGATGCATCTATCCTCTTATACATGGTTTTGCCTAAATTCTTAAAGTCGTTACGCTCCTTACTCATGGTTTCTGAGTGACCAATAAATAAGTGACCGTGCGATGACTCTAGCATTCGATGGTAGCCGTCAAATAGCGTATCTTTTGTCTCTTTATCAAAATAGATCAGTACGTTTCTGCAAAATATCAAATCAAATGGGCCTCGCATTGGCCAGGGTTCAAGTAAATTAAGTCGCTTAAAATAGATAAAGCTTTTAAGTTGCTCTTTAACTCGGTACTGACTGCCGTCACTGCTTTTTAAAAACCACTTTCTCAAATGGTCATCATCAAGTCCGGTGACAGACTGACTGCTATAAACACCTTCGGCCGCCTTTTGTAGCACATTTGAATCAAGGTCAGTGGCTAACACCTTGACATCCCAATCAGATGGAAACTCGCCAGCAACTGTCATCGCGATACTGTAAGGCTCCTCACCTGTTGAGCAACCTGCCGACCAAAAACGCACCCTTTTCGTTAACCTATTCTCTTCTTTGATACGCGGGATTAAGTTATTTTTCAAATAGTCAAAATGATGTGACTCGCGAAAGAAAGAAGTGAGATTCGTTGTGATCGCATTAATGAAGTGACTAAACTCCTGCTCACTGCTGTTGTCTAAAAATGCTAAATAGTCTTCAAACGAACTCAGACCATTTGCCCTTATCCGTCTCGCTAAGCGTGAGTAAACCATCTCTCTTTTATGCGGCCCCAGTACAATGCCACATGCGCTATACACTTTTTCAGAGACCTTTTGAAAATCCGTATCAGTAAATGGAAACTCTTTCATATACTCATTAAGCTTAAATAGTATGATTAACAGCAGCCGAATAAATACCGCTGATTTAAGACTGCCTCGCGAAACTTAGAGGCAGCCACCATATACCTGCTGAGATTAAAACTCTTCCCACTCTTCTGAGTCATCAGCAAAACGGTTTGCAGGCTCTGGTGCTCTTTGAGAAATATCAGCCGTGACATTGGCAGTTGTATTATTCAACTGTCGACTTTGACCATTTTGCACCGCAGGCCTTTGCGATGTTGTCAGCCTTTCTGGCTGCACATTGCTAAGTGGGGTTGGCGAGCTTGACGATGAAGAATCACCTACATTGAAGAAGTTCAATAACCTTCTCATATCGTTCGCTTGCTCAGCCATGGACTCTCCGGCTGCTGAAGCCTGTTCGACCAATGCTGCATTTTGCTGAGTCATTTCATCCATTTGCGATACAGCTTTATTAACTTGCTCAATGCCTGAACTCTGCTCTTCTGAAGCCTCTGCAATATCAGAAATCATTTCGGTAACCCGCTTTACGGCGGCAACAATCTCTTTCAAAGTCGCACCCGACTCATTCACCAGTAGTGTACCGTCTTCAACCTTGCCCACACTGTCTCTAATTAAATCTTTAATTTCTTTTGCAGCTCCTGCAGAGCGCTGCGCTAAGTTCCTCACTTCGCCAGCCACGACTGCGAAACCACGCCCTTGCTCGCCTGCTCGGGCGGCTTCTACTGCGGCATTCAAAGCAAGTAAATTCGTTTGAAATGCAATTTCATCGATGACACTAATAATATCGGCAATCTTTTTACTCGACTCGTTAATTTCAGACATGCTCGCAACAGCGCGATTCACAACTTCACCACCAGTCGCCGCTTTTTCGCTGGTCTCCGCAGCCAATTCGTTGGCCACTTTGGCGTTGTCTGCATTTTGTCTAACCGTGCTGGTCATCTCTTCCATACTTGAAGCGGTTTCTTCAAGCGATGAAGCTTGCTCTTCCGTTCGTTGACTCAAATCCGCATTACCTTGGGAGATCTCTTCTGCGCCACTGGCAACCATAGCCGCAGATGAACTGATTCTATTAAGTACTTCAGTGAGCTTATCCGCAGTTGTATTCGCATCCTGCTTGAGCTTGTCGAATGCGCCGTTGTAATCCGCATTAATTCTTTGTGTTAAATCCCCATTTGCAAGCGCATCGAGCATATTCACCGTATCAGACACGGCATCATCCACTAATGAGACTAAACCATTCAGCCCTTGTGCTAACCGTAGATAAAACCCTTTTTTATTATCTTCATTCAGTCGCACTGCCAAGTTACCTTCACGCGCAGACTCTACAAGCTCATTCACTTCAGCTTCGATGGCGACTTCGTCCGTTCTATCTTCCCATTCAACCACAGTGCCAATACGCTCACCACCGTCACCTATAATTGGGTTTGCCACCAAGCCGAAGGTACGGCCACCCACTTTAATTTCAGTCTTATAAGTCTCCGTGAGATTCGTCACCATACTGCGCTGATGAGCCGGATTTTTATGGAATACATCAATATTTGCGCCCATCAATTTTGCGCAATCAAAATTAGGTAAGTCCTGACGTATATCACGCTCTGCATTTTTCATCATTGAGGTCACAGCATCATTCATATAAACAATATTAAAGTGACCATCAGCTATCATGGTATTGGTTGCGACGTTATCCAATGCACGACGCACACGGAGGTTTTCATTGGCAGACTGCCGCTCCTCTCGCTCTTTCACTAAACGCTCAGTTTTATCTTCCCACTCAACGACCGTGCCAAGGCGCTTACCACTACTGTCTTGCACAGGTGTTGCTATCAAGCCAAAAGTAAAGCCTGCAACTTCAATGTCTGTCTCATAGGTCTCCGTCATATTACTCAGTAGATTTCTTTGATGGCTGGGGTTTACATGGAAGATATCGATATTTTGACCTATCAATGTATCGACATTAAATCTAGGAAGCGCCTCTTGTAGCTGTGTCTGATTTTTTCTCAGCATGCGGATCACAGAGTCATTAGCGTATACAATGTTGCAATCATCATCAGCCAGCATTACATTGGCCTGACACACATCTAAGGCACTGGAGATACGCGCATTACTCGCAACTTCTCTTTGCTGTTTCTGCTCCAAAGCAAGTTGTTCTGTTAAGTCTTTCCATTCCACTAAGGTCGCAATGCGCTCATTATTACTATTAAAAACAGGCGTTGCTATTAAATCAAAAGTAAGCCCCGAGACGGTTATTTGCGTTTTATACACCTCACGTAAGTTGGCCAACAGATTTCGTTGATGACTTGGATTAGCGTGAAACATATCAATATTAGTGCCAATCGTCGTGGCGACATTAAAGTTAGGTAGATCTTTGCGAAGCTGGTGCTCATTTTGTCTCAACATGGCAGTAACCGAATCGTTCATGTAGACGATATTTAAATCGCCATCGGCCACCATGATATTCGCTTGGCAACCTTTCAAGGCCAGTAGCAAGCTTTCAGTATGGTCGTCTTCATGCGCATCTTCGTGACTTTCAGCTTTAGATAACAATCTATAAAGCTGGGGGAAATCTGATAAATCAAGCTGCTCAAACTGTTCTCGATTACTCACCGTCATAAAAGGAAGTGCAGAATAAACCACGGCAAACTTTCCAACCACTGATGACAAACCCAATTTTAAAAATATCAGAGCTGCCGCACTGCCCAGCAATGGAATAGTAAACGCTACCATCCTAATTTGCTCTGATTCAGCTTGTCCTAGCTGAGCACCAACAATGACACTAATAACCAGAATTACACCAGCTACCAAAATCTTGTTATTAATACT
The DNA here is from genome assembly GCF_001625695.1 of Pseudoalteromonas luteoviolacea H33-S. GTDB lineage: Bacteria > Pseudomonadota > Gammaproteobacteria > Enterobacterales > Alteromonadaceae > Pseudoalteromonas > Pseudoalteromonas luteoviolacea_B. The sequence goes on along the minus strand of NZ_AUXY01000013.1, from coordinate 105,463 downwards.
GCTTTGGATACTCTGTTCGCTCATTTCGACCCCCAATTAGCCTTTGAGTCCACTTTTATCACTCAAATCTAAAACCTTTTCTAGATTTAAAAGCACAACCATTTTTTGCCCTACATTGACTAAACCGTGCACAAAATAAGCATTATCTGAGTCCTGAAAATCAGGCACATCTTTGGCTTTTTCTTCTGCAATGCTGTACACATCAGATACAGCGTCCACGACTAGCCCCATAATTTTTTGTTGATCTTTAATTTGCACAGAGACCACGATAACAACGGTAAGCGGTCCATACTCAATGGCGTTGATCCCAAAACGCATCCTTAAATCAATAATTGGTACAATCGTGCCGCGTAAATTCATCGCCCCTCTTACAAAGTTCGGTGAATTGGGAATTGTGGTAACGGGCTCCCAACCACGGATTTCCTGAACAGCTAAAATATCCATGCCGTATTCTTCATCGTGCATCATAAAGGTCAAAAACTGCTTTTCATCTGACTCACCATCAAACATGAGTTGCTGATTTACCTCAACTTGATCGATCATACTGGCTCTGCCTCCTCACCTTTCAAATCAACCAACAATTCCGTTGAGCCAGGTCGACGTAGCCCACTAAGCTTAATGAGCCCGCTAATATCAATAATTAACGATACTGTGCCATCGCCTAAAATGGTCGCGCCTGAAATACCATCGACCTTTTGATAATTTGCTTCCAAGCTCTTAATCACGACTTGCTGTTGAGCCAGTAAATCATCAACCAAAAGACCAATTTTGTAGTTGTCGCTTTCAACCACAACCAACAAGGTTTTATCTAACTCTTCACGAGCACCTTGGTGACTAAAAATATCGTACAATCGTAAAATCGGAATATACTCATCGCGAAGCCTCAACACCTCCAAGCCCTTACCAACTTTACTCACTTTAGAGATATCAATTTGCAATGACTCAACAATAGAAATTAGAGGAATGATGTAGGTATGGGTTGCAACTTGAACAAGCTGGCCATCAAGAATCGCCAGAGTAAGTGGTAATCTAATCGTAAATGTTGAGCCTACCCCTTGCTTTGAAGTGACTTCAACAGAGCCGTTCAATGCTTGAATATTTCTTCTCACCACATCCATGCCCACACCACGACCAGAAATGTCACTTACACTGTCGGCTGTGGAAAACCCTGGCATAAATATCAGTTCATTAACCTCTTCCACACTGAGGTCATCCGACTCGCTGATCAGGCCATTCGCAATGGCTTTACTGCGTATTTTTTCCGTATCCAAGCCTTTACCGTCATCCATGATTTCAATCACAATATTGCCGCCTTGATGAAACGCATTCAGAGTCACTGTACCAACAGGGTCTTTACCGTTGGCAATACGCTCTTCTGGGGTCTCCAACCCGTGATCTAATGAATTTCGCACCAAGTGCACCATAGGATCTGACAGCTTCTCCATCACCGTTTTATCTAGCTCTGTTTGCTCACCAACCAACTTTAATTCGACTTGTTTATTGAGCTTTTGCGAGGTATCTCGAACCAAACGAGGAAAACGGCTAAACACAAAACTGATAGGCAACATGCGAATACGCATGACGTTTTCTTGTAAATCACGCGTATTATGCGCCAGCTGTGTTAACCCTTCTTGAAGCGCTGCAATGCTAGATTCAGTAATTTCTTGGTCGCCTATCTGACTTAGCATTGCTTGGGTAATAACCAGCTCCCCAACCATATTAATCAAAGAGTCGACCTTATCGATACCAACACGAATAGAGGTCGCGGTAGAGTCTGCTGACTTTTTGGTGTTTTTTGCTGACTCAACCTTTTTCTGTACTGCCGCAATATTTTCGTCTGCTTTTGGCGCCGGTTCAGCCTTTATTTCAGGCGTAGATTCTTCAGTGACAGTAATTGGCTCAGGCAAATCAGCGGCCTCTGGTGTATTTATTTCCGCTGTTGCATTTGTATCATCTTCAAATAAGCCACCGCATGCTTCAATTTTTATATCTGCATCATCTTCAACCCATTCAAAGATTTCTGAAATGGCTTGTTCAGGCTTACTGGTTGTTAAAAAAAACCGCCAGTGCAAAAAGCAATCTTCAGGATCGAACTCCAAAAAGTCAGGGATCCCGTCATGGAACGCTGCCACTTCCAGCTGGCCCAACTCCGCCAACTCAGAAAACATATAAAGTGGCTCATTACCCGTTTTAAATAGATGTGGCTCTGGCTTAAAATCTATCTGGTAGGTCGTGCTTTGGAGTGATTGTGTCGTATCTTCTTGCGATTCTCCCTCAACTTCCTCTGCCGATTCCCCACCGAGTATTGCTTCAAATCGTGCTTTTAGCTCATTTGACTCACTTAAATCTGGTTCTTCTTCAGCTTGCAATGCACCTAATAAACCACGAACACAATCAACCGACTTTAAAAGTAAATTAACATGCTCTGCGGTCAGCGTCCTTTGTCCATCTCTGATTTGATCAAGCAACGTTTCGAGTACATGCGTGAAATCTGACACTGATACAAACCCAAATGTACCACTACCACCTTTAATCGAATGCGCTGCCCTGAAAATGGTATTAATGGTCTCAGAGTCTTCTTTGCCCGGTTCAAGATTGAGAAGCTCAGCTTCCATCGCATCAAGACCTTCAAAGCTCTCCTCAAAGAACACATCAAAAAACTGGCTTAAATCTATACTCATGCCTATACCTCGTTGGTACTAGCGAATGACTTTCTTCAATACAGCTAATAATTGATCCGGATTAAAAGGCTTCACAATCCAGCCAGTTGCACCAGCAGCTTTACCTTCACTTTTTTTATCAAGTCCTGATTCTGTCGTTAACATCAGTAGCGGGGTAAATTTATAGTTTGGTAAGCTGCGTAACTCCCTTATTAACGTGATCCCATCCATCACTGGCATGTTTACATCAGATATCACAGCATCAAAACCTTGCTGCTTTGCCAAATTTAATGCCTCACTACCATCCTTTGCTTCTGTGACGTCAAACCCTGCTTTTTTAAGAGTAAAGCCAACCATTTGTCGCATTGAAGCAGAATCATCCACAGCTAAAATCTTTTTCATATTGACCTCTTAAATCTTACTGCTAAAGGATAAAATTTCGGTTAAACCAAGTTGTTCTACGGACTCAAACAAGATAGGACTATCACCATGCCAAGTAATTTTTTGATCAAAGTTCATGAGCCTTTTTTGCAACGCACACAACATTTGGACCGAAGCTGTATCAACCTTAGAAACATCGTTAATATCAATGCATATGGGTTGCCCAGACTCTAATTCTTGAACGAACGACTGATAGAGTTCTTCGACTTTATTGATGGCTAACTCAGAAGGAAGTTTAATCATGTGCTTGGCACATTCCCTGTAAAAGTTATAGATAAGATTAGATTAGACGTTGATGATAAAATTGCCAAAATTTAGGCAAAAGAAATAAAAATATTATTAACTTAGAAACAAGTGCACACCACTATAGACGTGCTTTACTGGCATTGGAAATAATTTCAAAGTCAGCAATGATATACTCAATATTTACTGTCGGCACATGACCTTTTTTGAATTCGGGTTTAAAGATTGCGGTCAACTCACCACTGGGGTTTATCAAAGCAATGGATGCACTGTGGTCCACATAATATTCCGCATCTTGTGTCTCATTAATAGCATAAATTAAACCTATATCTCTGACAAAAGGGAATAAGTGCTGATGGTCATGTGTGACAGCTAAGAAACTATCATCAAAATATTCAATGTAGTCTTTGCGTTGCGTCGGTGTATCTCGATGTGGGTCGACGGACACAAACCACACCTGAGTATTTTCAAACTCACTGATTATCTTATTAATATGCGTCAGTTTTGCCAACGTCATAGGGCAGATATCCGGACAACTGGTGTAACCCAAAAATAGTAAATTCCACTGTCCTATTAGGTGCTCATTTGTCACAACCTGATTATTTTGATCTTTCAACTCAAAAGGCTTTAGTAATTTGGGACTCGGATATACCACCGTCAATTCGGAAACCTGTTTGGGTTGCGAGCATGACAATATTGCAGATGATAATAAGGCCAATAAAAGTAAACGCATCAGAACAATAACTTATCAATAAACAATGCACATAAGAGTAGCAATAAATAACTTATTGAAAAACGAAAAACTTGCAGCGCCGACTCCGATTTTGATTCAAAATACAAAAGTGTCACTTTTTGCAAAAAACGGGCATTTAAAAAGCACGAAATAGTAAGATAAAATACCCCCGACATATTTATTAAATACGGCAATATACACACCAACGTTAATAAAACGGTATAAACAAGCATACATAGCTTTGTGAATAAAACACCGTGTGTTACTGGCAGCATAGGCACATTAGCCCGTTCGTAATCTTGCTTTCTGGCAATAGCCAGCGCCCAAAAATGGGGCGGTGTCCAAGTAAAAATGATCATCACCAATAGCCAAGGTTCTGCGCTCATTGCATTTGTCTCACTTACCCAGCCAAGCAGTGGCGGCATTGCCCCCGCTAAGCCGCCAATCACTATATTTTGGGGGGTGGAGCGTTTTAAGAAAACCGTATACACAACTGCGTAACCAAACAGCGCCAATACAGTTAAAAAAGTACATAACAAATTGCTGTATACCAATAGCAGCACACAGCCTAATATCCCAATAACAAAAGCAAATATATAAGCTTGCTGCACACTCAGCTGCTCCAGCACCATGGGTCGATGCCGAGTTCGTACCATATGTTTGTCTCTTGCTCGGTCTAAAATATGATTGATGGCTGCAGCTGAGGCCGACACTAAGCCGATCCCCAATAAAGCAGCTAGCTGTAGCCATATACTGCGGCCAGATTCAGGGGCTAATATAATGCCAACCCACGCCGTAAGCACCAGCATTAAAACAACTTTAGGCTTACATATATTCAGGTAGGGTTGAATATATTTTGATACCCCTTCGAATGCATGTGTATATTTTGCTAACTCTACATTCATACCCATATCTGCCTCGCTCGAGAGAGTAAAAAACAGGCTCTGACAAGTGCCAACAACAATAGAGCAGCCATTAAATTATGAAATAGCGTCAATAAAATTGGGAATTTGAAATACACAATTATCCCCCCAACAGCTACCTGAAAAAGCACCAGTATGGCAACTTGATTAACCGCTTTGCGAATGATCGGCTGAGATATTTTAAAATGAACAAAGACCGCCATAGCAACCAAGGCTAACAACGTCACACTGGCCCATATACGGTGCATCAAATGGATCGATAAACGCGTTTCAAATGGTAATACACCATACTCATAGGTGCTTGACGGCTTTGGCAACTCTAGTAAACTGGACCACGAAAACAGCTCACTATTCGAGCAAAGCGGTAACCCTGTGCAATGGGGTGCGGCATAATTCGCAGCCAACCAACCACCTAACGCAATTTGTAATACCAAAATACCAGTACACACAACCCCCACCTTTAAACAAGTAAAAGCCTGAGCTTCATATTCAACAGAGGGTGGTGCCGCTCGTAAATACAACAAGGTTAATAAAGACAATACAGTGAAGCCCCCCAGCAAATGCCCCATCACAACAAATGGCTGTAAATTCATAGTGACTGTCCACATGCCCAGTAAGGCCTGCACACCAATCATCAGTACTAAAGCGCTTGCCAAAACCTTTGGGGCATGTTGCGCCCTAGAGCGTATGATGACTGCAAACAACAATAAGACAACTAAAGCTAAACACCCAGCAAAGTACCGGTGGATCATTTCAATCCAAGCTTTGCGCGGTTCAATCTGACTACTTGGAAACTTTAGCTGCGCAGCAGTAATTTCATGTACTTCATTGGGTACAGTCAAAAAACCGTAACAACCAGGCCAATCTGGACAACCTAGCCCTGCATTGCTCAACCGCGTATAAGCACCGAGTACCACCACACAAATGGCCAGCATACACGCAAACGTGATAGTTCGTTGAAGTACAGTAGACATAGCGCCTCCTTACTGAGAACGAGCATAATTTAAGAGTTTTTTCATGTCCTTCAATAACCCTTTGAGAACCAATCTATTTGCTTCAGGATCAGATTCATAGGGGTATTCCAAAATCACTAGGCCATGTTTATCCACCAAATAAAACGCGGCGGGCACGAGTTTTTCTTGTATGGTTTGATCTACTGGCTGCTCACCTTCTCCAACCAGCACGATAGCCACTTTGTTACGGTGCTTGCCCAGTGCAACATCTAAGTTTTCCACATTGCTCTTTTGCACATCGCACGCAGTCAAGCACCCTTTAGGCGCATTTAAAACGATACTCCATACCTTGCCTTCGGGTATCACAGGTAGCCAAATTTCTTGCTTTAAAAAGCTGCCATTGTTCGTCGTTGAACTTGGCTTAAAATCTAATTTAAGTACGGTTATTGCCATGATCACAGGCAAAATAAAGCAGCCGATAAACAACCCTAGTGTTTTATTCATACGCTTAAATCCTTAGACTTTTTTTTGATGGCAAAGTAAGCAATCACACCTGCAGATAAACCAATCAATAACCATTGCAATGCGTAGGCGCGATGTTTATCAGGACTCATTACCACAGCTTTATAGTGCGGTGTTACACCTTGAATAACACCTTGCGTGGCTATCAATAACTGCGATGAAATAGGCAACTTTGATTCCCGCTCAAAATACAGCTGCTCCAAATACTGCAAAACGTTATGATGATACGCACTTTGATCAGGGGAATTTGCTAAAGTAAACCCTGACCAAGCGCCTATTTTGAACTGCACATTGACTTCAATTTCATGGAGCGGTAACGCTATTGCAGGTAACTGGCTTCGACTGTCTCCGGCTGGCACAAAACCAAGATTAATAACAAACAGTGTGTCGGTATTGTCAACCTCGAACAAAGCAATCAAATCATAACCCACTTGACCGTGCAGAACTTGATTGTCCAATAACCACCACTGGTCTGGCACCAACTTTCCTTTTATATCTATCTTTGCTCCCTGCCAATTATCAGTAATGTCGAACTTTCCAAGCGCCTTATTATTAAAGCGCTCAGACAACATTGAGAGCTGTACTTGTTTGTCGCCTGCCCGCTGCCATTGCCAATAAGATAATCTGAAGCAAACAGACATCACGATAGTGACTGCAAAAATGACCACAACTGTACTAGTCTTTTTATTAAACACGTAAAGGCAGACTCCCTTATGCTTATTAAATGGATTATCACAGCACTTCTTTTAGTTATTCTTTACCACCTTTTTTATGCCCTATTCGTGATGCTCCAAGGAGCCGAAAAATCGAAAAACATGTCTCAAATACTGGGAAAGCGAGTGATATTTTCACTTTTAGTTATGCTTTGTATTACGCTTTCTAGTCAAATGGGACTGTTTAACTTCAATCCCCAGCCGAGTGCTAAATCACATACACAAACACAAACAAACATAGCCAAACAACATCAACAAAATGCCAATACCAAGCAGCAGCCTGAAACGCAAAATGTTGATTAGAGTCCAAATGTCCCTTTAGAATCCGCAACCACACCACCAATAACATCAACGCACCAAGCGTTACATGCATACCGTGAAAACCAGTGAGCATAAAAAACGTATTGCCATAAATACCTGAATCGAGTTTCAATCCCAGCTCAGTGTATGCATGTATGTACTCTTCAACTTGCAAGCCTAAGAAAACGAACCCCAATAAAATAGTCGCGCCCAAAAACACTTTTAACTTCAATCGTTCATTTTGTTCAATGGCTGTGTGGGCAAAGTGTAAGGTGACAGAAGAGGTCAGCAGAATAATGGTGTTTATTAAAGGCAGCCCTTGCCAGGGCATCGCTTGCGTAGCAGTGCCATCAGGCGTTGTTAAAAGCGGCCACAAAGCTTCAAATTGAGGCCATAACACTTCATTGGTCATCGCATTATTGCTGCTACCACCTAGCCAGGGTACGGCAAACATCCGAACGTAAAACAGGGCACCAAAAAATGCTGCAAAGAACATCACTTCGGAAAATATAAACCACCCCATGCCTTGGCGAAAAGATCTGTCCATTTGTGCGGAATAAAGACCACTCATAGATTCATCAATAACGTGACGGAACCAACCAACGACCATGCCAATTAAAATGACAATACCCGCAAACAATGTCCAAGCACCAGAACTGGCATCTTTGCCCAGTTGCATCACAGTTAACCCAGCTCCGACAGCAATGAAAAACATCGCAACAGCCCCCACGATTGGCCAAGGACTTTGCTCAGGTACGTAATAGGGTTGGTAACTCTTATCCATTTTGAGGTCCTCTTACTGGGTTTGTTTGTATTAAGTAATACTGTGAAACAAATTGGCTTTGTGTCTGCTCGCCACTGTATGCAGTTTCACTCTCAGTAATGTCGTATAAAGTGTAAGACAGGGTTAATTCCTGCACATCTTTGGGTAGTTCAGTGTCAACGTAAAACCGCAAAACAAATTCCATTGACTGATTTGCGTCTAATGGCTGTTGATCAAAGCAAAAACAAGCTAACTTATGTAAATATTTAGCAGCTTGCCCCGGAGATACTGAAGGAATGGCTTGCATAACTCTGGCGGTATCACTTAAGTTGTGCGCAACAAAACGGACTTCTGATAGCTTGCCTGGCTGAACGCTTACAGAATACTGTTGGGCTTTCACCTGAAAAGGGGCGCTACTTTTAGCATGCGTAGTAAAGCTTACCTCTACTTGCCGTGAGTCATCGACACTTGTACTTTGCTCCGCCACAACGAGGTCAACTTTCCCATTTAACCCTGTTATGTCACAAAACACGTCGTATAACGGTACTAACGCAAATGCAAAGGCAAACATGCCCAGCACCGTCAGAACCAATTTTTGTATCAGTGCCTTATGCATTAGTCCACCTTTGGTGGTGTTGAGAAGGTGTGGTATGGTGCAGGTGATGCCACTTGCCATTCCAGCCCTTCTGCACCATCCCATACTTTATCTTCAGCGGGCTTGCCGCCGGCGACACACTTAAACACGACCGCAACGAAGAGTAATTGGGATAATCCAAATGCAAATCCGCCCACACTAATAATGGCATTGAAGTCAGCAAACTGCAGTGCATAATCAGGAATACGCCTTGGCATCCCCGCTAAGCCAACAAAATGCATTGGAAAGAACAATACGTTCACACTGACCAGCGACAGCCAAAAATGCCATTGTGCTAGCGTTTCGTTGAACATATTTCCAGTCCATTTCGGCAACCAATAATAAGCGGCTGCCATGATGGAGAACACAGCCCCTGTAACTAATACATAATGGAAATGTGCTACCACAAAATAGGTATCATGATACTGGAAGTCTGCAGGCGTTATCGCCAACATCAATCCAGAGAACCCACCTAATGTGAACAGGACAATAAAAGCAATGGCAAACATCATGGGGATTTCAAAACTTATTGAGCCTCGCCACATCGTTGCAACCCAATTAAATACTTTGACCCCTGTTGGAACAGAAATGAGCATAGTTGCATACATAAAAAACAATTCGCCCGCCAATGGCATGCCTGTGGTGAACATATGATGCGCCCAAACGACAAACGACAATAAAGCAATCGATGAGGTGGCGTAGACCATAGAGGCGTAACCGAACAGCTTCTTGCGTGAAAATGTCGGCACTATGGTCGAAATAATGCCAAACGCAGGCAGTATCATGATGTACACTTCAGGATGTCCAAAGAACCAAAAAATATGTTGAAACATAACGGGATCGCCACCGCCCGCTGCATCAAAAAAGCTGGTGCCAAAATATTTATCGGTCAACACCATGGTCACGGCCCCTGCTAAAACGGGCATCACCGCGATAAGTAAAAAAGCAGTAATTAACCAAGTCCAGACAAATAACGGAAGCTTCATCCATGTCATGCCAGGCGCTCTCATATTCACTATGGTTACAATCACGTTGATTGCGCCCATAATAGAGCTGACCCCCATAATATGAACGGCAAAAACAAATAGCGCCGTATTGTCATTGCTATATGTGGTCGACAAAGGCGCATAAAATGTCCAACCAAACGCAGGACCGCCTCCTTCCATGAACAGAGATGCCAGCAAGATCGCAAATGCAAAAGGTAAGATCCAAAAACTCCAGTTATTCATTCTAGGCAGTGCCATATCCGGTGCCCCAATCATCATCGGGATCATCCAGTTAGCAAGACCGGTAAAGGCGGGCATGACAGCACCAAACACCATGACTAATCCATGGACGGTTGTCATTTGATTGAAAAAATGTGGGTCGACAAGTTGCATACCCGGCTGAAATAGCTCAGCGCGGATCACCATTGCCATCGCGCCACCGGTTAGAAACATCAGCAGAGAAAACAGTAAATATAAAGACCCAATATCTTTGTGGTTAGTAGTAAAAAGCCATCGCTTTAAACCCGAGGGTGCCCCATGATGTTCATGAGATACAGTTTGATCTTGCGCGGTAGTCGACATTACTATTTCTCCTTAGTCTCATCAATGAAGGCCTGTATTTGCCCAGGCTGAACTACCTCTTGGGAATCATTCCCCCAACTATTTCGCTTGTATGTGATCACGCCAGCTATTTCCGTCAAGGTTAATTGCTTTCCAAATGCTTGCATTGCTGTGCCAGGGCGGCCATTGACCAATATATCAATGTGCGATTTGAGCTCGCCATTGACAACAGGGCTGCCCTTCATGGCAGGAAAGACACCAGGTAAACCAAGCCCTGTTGGCTGATGACAAGCAGCACAATATGCCATGTACACTTTCTCTCCCGTTGCCATCAGCTCATCTTTAGACAACGTAGCGCCAACGGATGCGGCTTCAACCTGTTCAGCCTTGGCTTTAGCCTGCTTTGCGTCTGCAAGCCACAAATCGAAATCATCGGGTGAACGCGCGTCGACCACAACAGGCATAAAGCCATGGTCTTTACCGCAAAGCTCAGCACATTGACCTCGGTATAACCCTGCTTCATTTACTCGAGTCCAAGCTTCATTAATAAAGCCCGGATTAGCGTCTTTTTTCACTGCAAATTCAGGGACCCACCAAGAGTGGATCACATCATCTGATGTCAGCAAAAAACGTACTTTTCGATCGGTTGGGATAACCAAAGGTTTATCAACTTCGAGTAAGTAGTGCTCATCTTTTTCTTGCAAGTTAGCAATCTGATCTTTAGGCGTAGATAACACTGAGAAAAAGTCCACATCATGGCCCATATACTCGTAATGCCACTTCCACTGAGACCCTGTAACCTTAATTGTTAAATCAGATTTGCTGGTGTCTTCCATGGCTATCAAAGTTTTTGTGGCGGGGATTGCCATCACAACCAAAATCACAAAAGGGATAGCAGTCCAGATAATCTCGACTTTAGTACTCTCATGAAATTGAGCAGGCTTCGCGCCTTTCGACTTACGGTGATGAATTAGCGCCCAAAACATCACTGAAAATACAATAACGCCTATCACACAACAGATGAGAAAAATTGTCATGTGTAGCTGATAAACCTCGTTACTTACATCCGTTACCCCCTGACGCATGTTGTAATCACTGGCAACGGTGGTAAAACTCACCAAAATGAGAATTAAAAAATTGAACAGCTGTGCTTTAGCAAGATTCATGTGACGTCTCCGAGCCCTTATATTTTTAAACTCAAAGGGTTTTTATTATTGGATGACTGTCAAAAGGCATTTGTTGCCTAAACTGCATGACTTCTTTAACGATTAGTAAAAAAACAATCAGCTTGCAAGTTTTGTCTGCGGAATTGTCACAACAGGTTTGAGTGTTTACTTTATGACTGAAAACAGCTTAAAGACATTGAACAAAGTGAGAGATAAAGCATATAAAGATTGGATGTAACTAGTATAAACAGTGGGGTAAATAAGAAGCTATGACCTTGCTTGCAGAGCAACATAGACCATATGTTGCTCGGTCAAACTGCTAAACAATTAAATTAGCAAGTTTGGCTGCCTGTTTGATGATCTGTGCCTGTGACAACGCACCTGTCTACTGTATGTCTAGCAGTATTACAGCCAAACGTATCGTAATCGTAAAAACCACCGCCAGCGACTTTTGGCGTTACATCTTGTGCAATTGATTGACTATTTTCAATCAACGATTTTAGTTTTGGTTTTTTTAGCATAACATTAATTTTTATTCCCTTTTAAATCATAAAATTAACCAAAAAAAACACCGTTTAAAACAGTACAATAATTAAAAACATTATTCTTATTAAAATTAAATGTAACTAAAAATAATTGATTGAGCCAGTTCTAAGAAATAAAAACGCCATATTAAAAAACGAAGAATAACTCAAGTAAAAAATCTAATGCGAAAACGCTATAAGTGGCAGCAGCAAATACAACGCTACTGCCAACAAAATTGAAGTCAAAATTTCAATATCTTGTGTTTTATATCTACAAGCGTAATCGTGTATCGTGTCTGTAGTTTAAGCAGTTCCTGTAATCACACAAAATTGTCCATTTTCAGGAAAAGTGTGACAGTCCGTTGAATCGTTATTGCATGCAGCTGTATCAGGCAAACATCTATAAGTTACATAGCTACTACCGCCAGCAATATTTGGCGTCATATTATCCGCAATTGAGTTACTGTTTTTGGTAAGTGATTTTAATTTGGTTTTTTTTATCTTCATATTCATAGTGTTATTCCTTCTTCTCAGTAAAAATTTATATAGTCGCTTCACTGTCATCGTAAATTTCGCAAGTGTAGTAAAGCCTGCGCTTGTCATGTCACAAAATTAATATTGGTTAGGTGCCATATTGCAGCTGTATCAGGCAAACACCTGTAACTAACATAGCTTCAACCGCCAGCAATCATTGGCGTCACTTTTTACTCTATTGAATGACTATTTTTATTTAACGACTTCAATTTTGTTATTCCTGACTTATATATGCCCGTTCCTTTTTATAGAACTAAATTAACGTACCCAGAAAAAGACCAAAAATCAACAGCTCAAAAACAACGAATAAAATGGGGAAAAAAATTAACATTAAGCACATACACTTATGAATAAAAAAATAGAAAAATAGAAAAATAGAAAAATAAATTTAAAAATTGAAAAGGAATCAATATTAAAAAGAAGCATTAAATCACAAAAACACTTTACAATTACTAGGAACCACCAAATAAAAATCCAACCTAAAAAATATCTTTAAATATAAAAATGATAAAAAAGTAGAAGAATGGATTAATAATGAGAGTTTTTAAATAAATACTTAACAAGAAAATTAAATATAAAACAGTAATAGAAGGACAAAAATTATAGCCCAGATAGTACCGAGCTATAAATGATATAGCCAGTGAGCAAACAAGTTGCTCACTAATAGGTTTATTAATAAGGTGAAGTACCTGTAATATTACATGCCATACCCGGCTCTGGAGCAGTGTGGCATAAATCAATTTCACAATTCGTAGGCTGCGTTGGCTCATAAGTACCACCGCCACCTGGACGACTGCTACCGCCAGCTATATGCGGGGTCATACCTTTACTGATTGAGTTATGGTTTTTAGTTAATGACTTAAGCTTTGTTGTCTTTAGTTTAATATTCATTTTCTTATTCCTATTTTTTATAATGTCCAATTTAAAATTACCCATTTAAAAAACAAACCACAACTAAATAGACCTTATAAAAAACACAAACTTTCCTAAATAAAAAATAACCTTTCAAAATAACAAATTAGACAAAAAACCATTTAAAAAATGACTCTTAATAAAATTAATAAAAACAATGCATTTCTTCTAAATATTTTCTGATTGAAATACAGCTAAAAGGTGCATCGCAATCATTTTCATAGTTTGCTCTTCCTCTTCATGCCCAGTTGTCACTATCATTAAATCTAAATCATCTATCAAAACAATATATTGACCTCCTCCACCCTGTGCAGAGCGAGTAAGATAACGCTTATCACCAATCAGCATTTCGGCTTGCCACCAGTAATAGCCATAACTTGGCAGCTTAACTTTATCCCCAGTAAAGAAGATATCGCTTTCATTAAATGCCACTATTTTGTTGGTTGCTTTAGCCAAATACTTTTTGGGGATCAATTGCTCCCCCAGCCACTGTCCGCCAGATTTAACTAACAAACCGAGCTTAACCATATCCCTTGATGTCAACGCTGAACCATATGCACCGATAGGCAAACCGCCGTCTCCTTCATGCCATTGGTAATTGACAACCCCTAATTTGCTAAAAAGTGCCTGTTCGATAAATGCTTTCGCACCACCGGGCACCACCTTATTGAGCACAAGCATTACAAGTGCAGGATCTTCGCTTTGATAATTAAAAATTTGCTTTGAGGGTTCAATTGGTAATGACGATGACAACAACGCTTGCAACTGAGTATGAGTGCTTTCCCCCCCGATCTTTGTGCTTAACGCCGCATATAATTCGCGTTTAATGCGTAACCCTGATTGCATCGTTAAAGCTTGATGCAAAGTAATGCGCTTAGCCCCTGGTGAGAACTGTTCCGAATTCAAGTCATTGAAAAACGTTACAATGGGTTTGTCCAAATCCGCCATTGTTAAATGACCAAGGGCAATAGCCCGGCCCAGAGCTAAGCTCAGTATTGCTTTAGTAACAGACGCTTGGCGATGAAGTTTATCAACTCGTCCCTGTAAGTAATAAGACTCAAAAATCAGTTTATCTCCCTGAACGACCAGCAAACTATCGTATTTGCCAAACTTTTGCGTGTTTATGTCCTTCACAAATTCATTGAGCTTGGCTTTATTAGCATTGGTGCTATCAAATTTAGCAACTTGAATACCATCATTTAACTTCTCTGGTGCATAACTAATATAAGGTACCTCAGGTTGAGATAACTCTGAACGTGGCAGCACCTGATCTTTTGCCTCGGCCCTCAGTGTTTCTGACGTACTAGCCGAAGCCGACACAATTGTCACAGCCAAAACAAAAATACCACTCAATATGATCAACCATTTATTAGTCAGTTTATTAACAAGTAATGTCATCGGACTCTCCCTCACACTCAATTTATTTCAATACACAAACAACTTTTTATAGATTTGATAACCATGAAATACCTCTCGCTACCGTCATGGCCACCGCTTGTGCGTGATCTCCTTCCATCACTTCATGTGTTAGAGATAAATGACTTTGCTTGTGTGCATTTAATTTAGAAAGCAGAGCATCAACATGTGTTTTAAGACGGGCTTCTTGATCGCCATATGAGATAAATACATTTGCTTTAAGCTGTTTCTGTTTACTCAGCAATTCGCTTAAATAGTCCACGCTACCACCTAAAGCCGGGCTCCCTAATATATAGTGATTAAAAGTGTCCGGTTGTGCCGCTAAAGCGTACACCCCAAATTGGCCACCCAGTGAATAACCAAAGTAGGTGCGCTGTTGTGGTAATGTGCGATATAGTTTCTCAACCGTGGGGATCACCTCATCGCGAATAAAGGCAAGGTGCAGCTTTGCCTGACCAAATTGATATTTGCTTTGACGCACTTTATCTTTAGAAGAAACCGCAGTGTAATCACGGAAACGGCTAGCATATTCAACAGCTTCGGCCTTAGTTGCTTTATCTATGTCTTTTTGCCACGAAATACCCACTAAGATCGCGTCTTCCATCAAAAACCGCGTAGCAGATGTTAAGAAATCTATATGCCACACTGCGTCAGTATAATAAATTACCGGAAAACGGCGTTTGGGATCTTTATCATACTCATCAGGCAGCTTAATCAATAACTCATATTGCCCATGTTGATGATGATTTTTAATGGGCACCACCTGTGTATTTGGCATGGTGTATGGCTCAAATTCAGTGGCCTGTATGCTAAAAAAAGGGATAAACGCAAGCAGTAATATTAAATAGTTTTTCATCATTCTCTTCCTCAATTGCGCAAACTGCGCTGGTTCATATTCAGAATTTAAGCCTCAGCATAGCGAGCAGAAAATGATTTACATGGGGTATTGCTGACGTCTCGCTGACGTCTTATAGATATCCTAATGGAAAATTAATTAGTATTTTTTTCATGGTGTTATGTTTGAACTTCAAAAGACAAATCGGTATGTTTATTTGATTAACTGTGTATTCAAGCATTTTCCCTTTGATAAACCTGAGTAGGATAAATCATGCAGCAACAGTATTGGGTTGACGACTTTTATATTGATGTATCTCGAAATCAGATCACCTATCAAGATCACACCCAAACGCTGGCACCTAAGGCGCTGGCTGTCCTTACTGTATTGGCAAGGCATCAAGGTGAGGTATTAAGCCAAGACACTTTACTTGACGCAGTCTGGCCGGACGTGATCGTATCTCCCAATACCCTGCAACGCAGCATTGCACAGCTTAGAAAAGCATTTGGTGATGATGGTAAAGCACAAGGATTCATCAAAACTCATGCTAAGCAAGGCTACAGCTTAGAGGCAAACGTTCAGTGGGATAACAACAAAACCAAAGCAGCGTCCCTCTCTAACACGGTATTATCAAGCGATGCACAGCTAGAACACGCTTTACCACCGCAACAAAACACTCCACAGAATGATAAAAACAGCGCCTCTACATTCAAGTTCACATATGCTGCAGTTGGAGGTTTGCTTGCTATAGGTGCTCTAGCACTACTATACAAACCACAGCCACAAACTCTAAATATCACCAAACTCACGGCACTCACCGCAACTGATAATAGAGAAAATGCGGGGATCTATTCACCTGATGGCGACTATGTGGTGTTTCATCGCTATGAAGACCGCCTTTGTATCAACAATATTTGGGCCAAAAACACGCAAACTCAAGCCGAATTTCAGCTCACACAACAGCTCAAGTCAAACGGTACACATACCTTCTCTGAAGATGGCAAAACCCTATACTTTGTACAAGAGCAAGATTGTCGACAGCCCATTACACAAAAGCTATGTTACCAGCTAATGAGTTTAGACTTTGCCAAATCCCTGATATCCCCCCAACAACCTACAACCCTCATGGAGTGTAAAAACTCTCGGCTGCGTGCACCTAACTGGATGAAAGGCGGTAGTCTGGCGTTATTGCAGCAACATAATACAAGGTGGGAGTTGATCCGTTATGCAATAGATAGCAAAGAAAGTCAGATAATATATGGCTCAGAGGATGATAACGTTATTTCCTATGCGTATTCCAAAAATGAAAACCTGATCGCTCTGACCACAGTTAATACCAATAACGAATACCATCTCGTACTTGTTTCACCCCAAGGACAAGTGCGTTCAAAAACAGCCATTCAATACCCGCCAGAAATCGCACAATATCGCTTTATTTATCCCAGCTTCTCACCGCTTGATGAAAAACTGGTATTCAGCACTGGACGGCAGTTATTCACGCTCTCCTATGATGGGCAGATTGAAAACGTCAGCTTACCTTTGGACGAACCAATGGGGTCACCAAATTTTCACCCTGACGGCGACCGCATACTAGTGATCAAAGGCTTTTATGATCGAGATATCGCCTCTTTCTCCTTCGCCCAACCAACCACGGTTACGGCACAGACAGACAATACTTTTCCTCAAGCAAAATTCGATATAATTGAGCGCTCGATTTCATCAGAAGGGAGTGCAGTATTTCAACCAAATGGTGACAAGCTGGCTTTTCGCTCACAGCGCTCTGGCATTGATCAGGTTTGGATAAGTGATGAACAAAGCAGTCAACAGCTCTCAAACTTTGCGATGGACAGCTATATTGAGGGATTGGTTTGGTCCCAAGATGGCCAAAGCCTTATGGCTAATTCAGCGAAGACGTTGTACCAACTTGCATTAGATCGCAGCACTCAACACTTTGCTTTCCCCGTGCCCATTGAACAACTTTTTGATTGGGATAGCGAACAACAAACAGCACTGGCCAATGTCCGTGTGGCAGGGCTGATCCAATTTGCAAAACTCGATTTACGAGCATTAACCTATACGATTCTCCAAGAGGCACCAGTTAATTGGGCACAGTACAGTGACAATAAACAGGTTATTTATACCGATCAGCTCGACAGGTTTTGGCAAACAGGCACCATAGAAGATACTTTAATCGACTCCCTCATCGCCCAAGGCAGTGATAAACGCTTTGTGGTTGAAAATAACACCTTGTATGGGATCAATGAACAGTTTCAATTTTGGCGCTATCACCTGACTAGCCAGAAACTCGAAGTGCTCTCACACTTGCCAAAAACCCTCGACTACCTTACCGATGTGCGAGGTTCAACGGCGTTAGTATCATTGCGTATAAATGCTAAAAAAGAGCTCGCAGAATTGGCGCTGGAACAATAATTTAGTCGCTTTAAAAAAGCAAAAACCCAAGCAATTGCTTGGGTTTTTCGTATTAGCTTATGAGCTAGGGGATGATTACATCATACCGCCCATACCGCCCATGCCGCCCATACCGCCCATGTCTGGTGCAGCAGCTGCTTCATCCTTTGGAATTTCAGCAACCATGGCTTCAGTTGTGATCATCAGACCCGCTACTGACGCTGCGAACTGTAGTGCAGAACGCGTTACTTTAGTTGGGTCAAGGATACCCATTTCGATCATGTCGTCGTACTGGCCGTTTGCCGCGTTGTAACCGTAGTTACCTTCGCCTGCTTTTACAGCGTTAACAACAACTGACGCTTCGTCACCTGCGTTTGAAACGATTTGACGAAGTGGCGCTTCCATCGCACGTAGTGCAACGTTAACACCGTGGTTCTGATCTTCGTTGTCGCCTTCAAGGCCAGCGATCTTGCTAGCAACACGAACTAGTGCAACACCACCACCTGGTACCACACCTTCTTCAACCGCTGCGCGAGTTGCGTGTAGTGCATCTTCAACGCGGTCTTTCTTCTCTTTCATTTCAACTTCAGTTGCTGCGCCAACTTTGATTACTGCAACACCGCCAGCAAGTTTTGCCATGCGCTCTTGTAGTTTTTCTTTGTCGTAGTCAGACGTTGCTTCTTCGATTTGCGCTTTGATTTGTGAAACGCGGCCGTCGATAGCTGCTTGCTCACCAACACCATCGATAATCGTTGTGTCGTCTTTAGTGATAACAACGCGCTTAGCTGTACCTAAATCTTCTAGTGTTGCTTTCTCAAGCTCTAGACCGATTTCTTCCGAAATCACAGTACCGCCAGTTAGGATAGCGATGTCTTGTAACATTGCCTTACGACGGTCACCGAAACCAGGCGCTTTAACTGCAGCTACTTTTACGATGCCACGCATGTTGTTCACAACTAGTGTTGCCAGAGCTTCACCTTCAAGGTCTTCAGCAATGATAAGTAGTGGCTTGCTTGTCTTAGCAACACCTTCTAGTGTAGGGAGTAGTTCACGGATGTTAGATACTTTTTTGTCTACAAGTAGAATGTGTGGGTTGTCTAGCTCAACTTGGCCTTTTTCAGCGTTGTTGATGAAATACGGAGATAGGTAACCGCGGTCAAACTGCATACCTTCTACAACGTCTAGTTCATTTTCTAAAGATTGACCTTCTTCAACTGTGATAACACCTGATTCACGGCCTACTTTTTCCATTGCTTCAGCAATGATGTCACCAATTTCTTTATCAGAGTTTGCAGAGATAGTACCTACCTGTGCAATTGCTTTTGTATCAGCACATGGTGCAGAAAGTGCTTTTAGCTCTTCAACTGCTGCAACAACAGCTTTGTCGATACCGCGCTTAAGATCCATTGGGTTCATACCCGCTGCAACAGACTTAAGGCCTTCGTTTACGATTGCTTGCGCAAGAACCGTTGCAGTTGTTGTACCGTCACCAGCTGCATCATTTGCTTTTGACGCAACTTCTTTAACCATCTGTGCGCCCATGTTCTCAAACTTGTCTTCAAGTTCAATTTCTTTCGCTACAGATACACCATCTTTAGTGATAGTTGGTGCGCCGAATGACTTATCAAGTACGACGTTACGACCTTTAGGACCCAGTGTTACCTTTACTGCGTCAGCTAATACGTTAACGCCCTGAAGCATTTTAGTGCGAGCGTCACCTGCAAAACGAACTTCTTTTGCTGCCATGTTTTTATTCCTCTAAATTCTTTTCGTTAAAAGCTACTGTGTTTTTCTTACAAGCTACTGCTTAGCCAACAATACCTAGGATATTGTCTTCACGCATGATCAGGTACTCTTGACCTTCGATCTTTTCAGTCTTTTCAACATATGAGCCGAAAAGTACTGTGTCACCTGCTTTTACTTCTAGTGCTCTTACTTCACCACTGTCCAAAACGCGGCCATTACCTACAGCAACAACTTCACCACGAGTTGATTTTTCAGCTGCTGAGCCAGTCAATACGATACCGCCAGCAGATTTAGTTTCTTCTTCTAGACGCTTAACAATAACGCGATCATGTAAAGGACGAATGTTCATTGATTTAGTTCTCCTAACTTTTCTGAACAAGGACAGAATAAACTGTTTACTCAGAGTGAGTCGCGGCCCGATTAACGGCGCTAACACGACTCTCTGGATTAATTTGTAACTTGCAATTCTAGATGGGGGTGGATATTTAAAACCCAAGAGAAAAAACTAAAAAATTTTAATCTTTTCTCTGATATTCACCTTCAATGGTGGTAGACGATTGCGATTCTGGCTTTGGCGCTTTGCGCTCAAATGGGTCAAACTTCTGCTCTTCGAAAGGAGGCTGTGCATCTTGATGCGCTTGAGACTGGCCAAAACCTTGCCCAAACATACTGCTCTGCGCAGAGCTTTGCATTTTCACACTGGCTTGTTCAATCAGTGTTTTGGCTATTTTTTCGCGAATAACTGGCGTTAATAGCATAAAACCTATGGCATCTGTCATGATCCCCGGCGTCATCAAAAATACACCAGCGATGATCACACACAGCCCAGTAAATAAATCTTGCCCAGGTAACTTACCTGACGCCATTTGTTGTTGCACGTTAGAGTACGCGCCTAAGCCCTGCTGTTTGACCAACTTTGCACCTAAAATTGCGGTGGCAATCACCAGCGCGATGGTCGCAAACCCACCAATTACATCACTGACTTGAATAAGCAGCGCAATTTCAACAATGGGTACGACAATAAATAACAAAAAAAGAACTTTAAACATAGATTCTCCAAATAAACTGAAATAGATGTATGGCTTGTCAGGTCTAATTTCAAGCTTACAGTCAGCATCTATTTGTACTCTGGTGATGACTTACTACGTCGGTTTAGCAGCAAAAGTCTTTGTTAGAACAAAACCGAGTTTGAAAGTTCAGAGTATATAAATGCAACTCAACGAGCACACCTTGGGATCCGGGTTGTCATTCGTTACTATAAGGGCACCACTAACTTAGTCGGCAAAAACACGATGAGTACCCCGTATAGAATGGTCATGACGACTTGTGATAGTCAAGACAATGCCCGCCACATTGCGGCGCATTTAGTTTTAAATAAATTAGCCGCTTGTGTGAACATCTTGCCCAAAA
This sequence comes from Pseudoalteromonas luteoviolacea H33-S, assembly GCF_001625695.1. Lineage (GTDB taxonomy): Bacteria > Pseudomonadota > Gammaproteobacteria > Enterobacterales > Alteromonadaceae > Pseudoalteromonas > Pseudoalteromonas luteoviolacea_B. The sequence goes on along the minus strand of NZ_AUXY01000013.1, from coordinate 84,079 downwards.
TAGAGTCAATCTACGTGTGGCAGGGAAAAGTCACCCAAGATGAAGAAGTTAAACTACTAGTCAAAACAACATCCGCACTGGTTAGTAACGTCATTGATGCGATCCAAGCTGAGCACAGCTACGACGTACCTGAAGTACAAGTGATTGAAATCACTGATGGCTCGCAGCAATATTTTAACTGGATGGAAGAGGTACTAAATTAATGCGACTGACGACGCTCCTATTTTCTTTTATAACGCTGCTATTTATAGGCAGCTTTCAAGCTGTGGCCAATAACTCGGTCTTAGACAGCTTATTAGAACCAAAACAGCAAACATTTTTACCCGTTGATCAAGCCTTTGAGTTTGATTTTGACCAGCAAGGTTCTGTGTTATTCACTGGCTGGGATATTGCCCCAGGTTACTATATTTACAAACATAAGCTGGAGTTTATTGCCAAGGGCGCAGACATCAAAGTACCTGAGCTAAGCACAGGCAGAATGATTGAAGATGAGTTTTTTGGCCGCACCGAAGTATACTTTGACGAACTTTCTGTGGTCTCGAAGCTGAGCAATATTGGCCAAGATGCAGTGGTTAAAATTCGCTATCAAGGCTGTGCGGAAGCTGGACTGTGCTACCCACCAGAGATCATTGAGATCCCACTGACTGCATTGGCTGGTGCAACAAATACAGTCGCCAAGCAAGCTGAAAGTGATGCTAACGCACAACAAGCAGCGGCTAAACCGACACCACAACCAAAAACAATTAACAACAATGATGACGGCGAGCTGTCTTTCAGCGATAAATTGGCGCAGCAAAGCTTTGTTACCAACTTAGGCGCATTTTTCTTGGTGGGTGTTTTATTGGCATTCACGCCTTGTGTATTCCCAATGTTCCCGATCCTATCGAGCCTCATTGCTGGTCAGCAAAACCTATCTACCAAAAAAGCATTTTCCCTGTCATTTGTGTATGTGCAGGGTATGGCGGTTACGTATGCAGCTCTGGGTCTGGTTGTGGCTTATTTTGGTGGCCATATCCAAGGCTATATTCAGCACCCAGCTGTACTGATTAGCTTCAGTATTTTGTTTGTCATTTTAGCCTTTGCTATGTTTGGTTGGTTTGAGCTAAAGCTGCCAAGTGGCATGATGAGCAAATTAACAGAGATCAGTAACCAGCAAAAAGGCGGCAATTATACCGGCGTCTTTATGATGGGTGTGCTATCTGGCTTAATCGCCAGTCCTTGTACGACCGCGCCGCTGTCTGCTGCACTATTATATGTTGCGCAAAGTGGTGACTACCTTGTTGGCGGCTTGACTTTATATGCGCTGAGCTTAGGTATGGGTCTGCCACTACTATTATTGGGCACCTCAGGCGGCAAGTTGCTCCCCAAAGCAGGCGGCTGGATGGAGCAAGTGAAAACGCTGTTCGGTTTCTTAATGTTGTTTGTGCCACTAATTTTACTCGAGCGCATCTTAGACTTTGACATTATTGTAATGCTGGCTTCAGTATTGGCCATTGCCACCGCGCTATATCTACATTATTGGCAAAGTGCGCAATCACAAGGCAAAGGCAAAACCTTCTTATGGGCGCTGTCGATGACCTTATTTGTCAGTGCCTTCTTTATGGCAAAGTCTGTGCTTTTCCCTGCACCTCAACCACAGGTTAGTGTTGCTGCCGGTGTGATGGAAGAGAAAAAATTCCGTCTTATCGAAGGATTGGAGGGACTGCACAGCGAAGTGGCCAAAGCTAACCAACAAGGCAAGATTGCCGTCGTCGACTTATACGCTGATTGGTGTGTGGCCTGTAAAGAGTTTGAGAAGTACACCTTCCCAGAGGCGCAAGTACAGGCTGAGTTCCAACACTTTGAGTTATTAAAGCTCGACTTAACTGAAAGTAATGACACCACCTTTGAAATCATGGAGTTCTTCACCGTATTCGGCTTACCAAGCATGCTGTTCTTCGACGAACAAGGCAACGAAATCCCCGAACTGCGCGTAACTGGCTTTATGAATGCAGAAGACTTTGCAGATCACCTACGTAAAGTACGCAATTACCAGTAAATCCTTCCCTCTTCCAACAGCCTATTTAAGCAACAGACTTAAATAGGCTGTGCTTTATCTCTGATTAGACCAGTATTTTGCTGCTATTTACCTCGAACACTCTATAATAGTTCACGAACGTGAGAAATATTTGCTATTTACCGCGCAAGCGCTTAAGTTAGACACAGCAAGAGACAAAAAGTCTCGTTATTTCCCATTTAAAGGAATTTCACGCATTATGTCAGCAAATTTTAAGGTTTTAGTACTTAATGGTCCAAATTTAAACATGTTGGGCCGTCGCGAGCCAGACAAATATGGCACACAGACCTTAGCTGAGATAATGCAGTCACTGACAAAGTGCGCAGAACAACACAATGTGGTGCTGACTCATTTTCAGAGCAACAGTGAAGCAGAGCTTATCAATACCATCCATGACCATTATGGCAAAGTGGATTGTATTATTATCAATCCAGCGGCTTTCACACACACCAGTATCGCCATGCGCGATGCGTTGCTCAGTATCAGCGTCCCATTTTATGAAGTGCATATTTCAAATGTGCACGCACGTGAGCCGTTTCGACATACCTCCTACTTCTCGGATGTAGCGAAAGGCGTCATATGTGGATTAGGTGCAATTGGCTATCAAGCGGCATTAATGGCAGCGATTGACCAGTTGCGCAAACAAGATAACTCAAATTAACTAACAGGCGGGCCAAGTTATGGATATTCGCAAGATTAAAAAACTAATCGAACTAGTAGAAGAATCAGGTATTGCAGAGCTAGAGATCACCGAAGGTGAAGAATCAGTACGTATTAACCGTCACAGCAGTGCACCGGTTATAGCTCAGCCTCAGCAATTCGCAGTACCAGCACCTGCAGCGGCACCAGTAGCAGCCCCTGCGGCGGCGCCAGCAGCTGACGCGCCAGCAGAAGCAGCAACACCAGCAGGTCACCAAGTTAAGTCTCCAATGGTTGGTACTTTCTACTCAGCGTCTTCTCCAACAGCTGCGGCATACGTTGAAGTTGGTACAAAAGTAAACGTTGGCGACACGCTTTGCATCGTTGAAGCGATGAAGATGATGAACCAGATCGAATCTGACAAGGCAGGTACTGTTAAAGCTATCTTAGTTGAAAACGGCGAGCCAGTAGAATTTGATCAGCCACTATTCATCATCGAATAATTCCCAAGAAGGCAAACACTATGTTAGATAAAGTAGTCATTGCGAACCGAGGTGAAATTGCACTTCGCGTATTGCGTGCCTGCAAGGAGCTTGGGATTAAAACGGTTGCAGTACACTCAACTGCCGACCGTGACCTTAAACACGTTCTACTTGCAGACGAAACAATTTGTATCGGTAAACCAGCTGCGTCTGAGAGTTACCTAGATATTCCTCGCATTATCGCTGCGGCAGAAGTAACAGACGCTGTTGCTATCCACCCAGGATACGGTTTCTTATCAGAAAATGCAGACTTTGCTGACCAAGTTGAGCAAAGTGGCTTTATCTTTATCGGTCCAAAGGGCGACACAATTCGTCTAATGGGTGATAAAGTTTCTGCAATCGAAGCAATGCGTAAAGCTGGCGTACCGTGTGTACCTGGTTCTGACGGCCCACTAACAGAAGACAACGAGCGCAACGTGCAAATCGCTAAGCGCATCGGTTACCCTGTTATCATCAAAGCAGCAGGCGGCGGCGGTGGTCGTGGTATGCGTGTTGTTCGCTCAGAAGAAGAGTTACTAGACTCAATCGCACTGACGCAAACTGAAGCACAGCAGTTCTTCGGCAACGGCATGGTTTACATGGAAAAATTCCTAGAAAACCCACGTCACATCGAAGTACAGGTACTTGCTGACGGTCAAGGCAATGCAATTCACTTAGGTGAGCGTGACTGTTCAATGCAGCGTCGTCACCAAAAAGTAGTTGAAGAAGCGCCAGCACCGGGTATCACAGCAGAAATGCGTAAGTTCATCGGTGACCGTTGTACACGTGCATGTATCGAAATCGGTTATCGCGGTGCAGGTACATTCGAATTCCTATACGAGAATGGCGAATTCTACTTCATCGAAATGAATACACGTATTCAGGTAGAGCACCCAGTAACTGAAATGGTTACAGGCGTTGACCTAATCAAAGAGCAGCTAAAAATTGCTGCCGGTCAGCCTCTATCAATCACACAAGATGACGTTGTGATCAAAGGTCACGCTATCGAGTGTCGTATTAACGCTGAAGATCCAGAGTCATTCATTCCGTCTCCAGGTAAAATCACGCGTTTCCACCCTGCAGGTGGTCTAGGTATTCGCTGGGACAGCCACATTTACGCTGACTACACAGTACCGCCGCACTACGACTCAATGATCGGTAAATTAATCACTTATGGTGAAAACCGTGACGTTGCAATCGCCCGTGCTCGCAATGCATTAAACGAACTTGTGATTGACGGTATCAAAACAAATACACCGTTACACAAGAAGATCTTAGCGGACGAAAACTTCCAAAATGGTGGTACAAACATCCACTATCTAGAGAAGAAGCTAGGTCTATAATCGATGTTTTCGTAAAAAAGCCGGTTTATACCGGCTTTTTTGTTTTTCAATCCAGCACTTTTTTGCTTTTTTATTAATCAATTGAACAAGATAAGTTATATTTTTCCACTTTAGCTAGTGACAAGTGGCGCAAAAATTCATATACTGCCAGCGCTTCAAAAGATTGTTTTCACACAATCGATGAAAATGGCCCTATAGCTCAGTTGGTTAGAGCACCCGACTCATAATCGGTAGGTCCCTGGTTCGAGTCCAGGTGGGGCCACCATTTTTCTCAAGTAATACCTAATATTCTCCTATTAAATAAGATTTCATTAGTCAAACTTTTACTATTATTGTCCTAAATTAAATTTCAACGCTGACATAACCAATGCTTACGTGATTTTTTCATTGATAAATGCAGTATTTTTATTTTCTTTTATAACTTTATATTTAAAGTATGTATATATTGTAGTTGTATTAGCTGCTTACTGATTAAAGCTGGAGACCACATGAGAAAGTGGACACCACCGCCCTTTAAAATATTTGTCAGTTGCCAATATTTGAAATATGAAGGTAGGGGTTTACCACAGTAAAACTTTGTCCGATTGTGACCACAGTGGCCCCCCACATGTTCAAACTACTTCCTTTGCCCGCCAGGTGCTTTTTCTTTAATTGAACGAGCCCATTGAGTATTTTCTTTAGAAATCAAATTTTCTACTCGAGTTACAAATTGATTAAAAGCCTCATCGCCATCATAAGGCCTAGTATTTGTCATAAATAAATACTTTTCATGACGCAATGTTTCACAAGTAGTTCGGTACATGAGCCAATTCTCTTGATACTTATTCAGAGAGGCTAACCCAGCACAAATAGCAATCACAACGCCCAATGCACCAATTACAACCGTTCCATAAGGAACAGATTCACTATAACCCGCAATAAAAGGGATTATGGCTGCACTCACCAATTCAATGACTCTCAGAGATTTAAACCACCTTTGATTAGATTTACTTTTAGTGTCGTACCAAGTGATTTGATCCTCTAACCGCTCTATTAAGTATTGTTCTTTATCCATGACATAACCTTTCATAAATTTCCCCAATGCCTCTAGCTACAAACTATTTGTTTCAAAGTGCTTTTTCGCAACGGAGTTATTATCAACCTTTATAATCAATTTTGAACCAAAGGGGCTCATAACTAATATTCGCTTAGTTTAACTGACTGAGACTAAAACTTCTTTTTAAACTCAATAATTGTGATTAGTACGTCCTTTGTAATGAAGCTGCATGACTCATGGTACGCAGCTACCGTAAGGTCTCTAAAATTATTTGAATTCATTGATACTATAACTTTCATAATTCCTAATTACGAAATGTATACTGAAATCAAAAAGCCCGTTCTGTTAAACTCTGCATTTGTGATCACATCAATTATTTTCTTTTAGCTCCACACCCCTTTCATATCAACCTTTGCTTTTTTTTAGAGGCCAGTACAACTACTCGTCAGTCAAATTTCAGAAACCTGTGCACTCAACAGTGCAGCAGCTCTAACCGTTGCCAGAGTATTTTGCTGTAGTTGTGTTAGGAGTTTACGCAGCAATCTATCGTTCATCACAGTGTGGTCTTTTGTGATCGATAAAACACGACCATAAAGCCAGATAAGATAGGATTCAAATGCGGCGTTGGGGTACGCTAATTGCCCTGAAACTTCAACAGTAAGCTGATTATCAAATAGCAGCTTAGGCAGTATTTTTTGAAGTTGGCGGGGATGTGTTTCCAGCAACCTTTCCAGCAATGGGTGAAACACTGACTGATTGCACAAGAAGCTAAACGTACCTATATCGCTATTATTGTCAGCCCAGACAATTACCCTGTCTAACAAGATGTCTGTCACCAGTGAAGGCAGAGCTTTTGAGTTTTGCGGACTTAACGATTGCACTATGGCTAACCATTGTGTTTTTTCGATGTCTGACATGAAATCTCGGACCACTGTTGCTGTCGACTTTTCATCCAACTGTTGTAATTGTACCGCTGAGGCGTGGTTAACGAAATAAGCAAAAGCTTCAGGATTACGCACTAACGCATCAGGCTCTGACAAGATACTTCCTGCCAGAGCAACAAGCTGAGGGTGGTATACCTGCTTGCTAAGAGCGCCTGACAGTAAACTTTCTCCCTGATTACCATTGCCTAGTTGTTGCGTAATTAATTTGGCCGCAACGTCACTTTGCTTATCTAGTGGGAGCCAATATAAATGATTTTCAGCCGCTATTAATTGCGTACTGTTTTGAATTTTTCCAATGATGATGTCTATCACCTCATCACTGTTACTGATATAAGCAAAGAGAATAGCATAAGCGGGATCATGACTAAATATTTGCTCTACGACATGAACTTGGTAAACATTGGGTAGATTTTTTGCCAAGGCAACAATGACAGATTGATTATAAAGCTCAAAAGCCAATATATGGGGTATTAGGCGATCAATAAAAGCCTCACTCCATGCCTTTTGACCAAAAAGCGGAAGCAGATAGAGCAAGCGTGTTTCGAACTGCTCCGATGCCACCGGCAAGCCGTCAGAAGGAGCTTGTAGCAATGTCATTTGCTGTTCAAGTGACAGCGTATCAAGCAAGTTACCCAAAGGAACATCGATAATGCTTTCCCAAAAGGTGTCACGTTCAGCGGAGGGACCCAGACCAAATGACAAACGAATCGCACTTTGTTTCAGCCCTGCCAATCTTTGTTTTATGATCCTATCAACCATAGTTGAATGCATATCCCAATCAAGGTCTCTCGACTGAGCTAAAAGGCTTAAATAGTTGGCATAAACCTGACTCAATATAGATAAGCTCATCGATTTATCTGCCTGCACATCCGCAATGGCTTTTTCGACTAAACTTATTGCCACCTTTGTATTATCTATTAATTGAGTTCGCTGCAAGGCGAGCAACAAAGCCGCTTTTTCCGGTATTTCCGCTAAACCGTAATGGACCTGCCCATTGATATGTTGTTGAAGAACCTCCTGTATATATTCCCAAGCTGGCTCAACCTTCAGATACTGCAAGTATTCGATGACGTTAACCGAGGCGCCTATTTGAGCCGCTTCCTGTATACTCACTAACCGCTTGGTCAGGCCTATCTGTGACTGAACGTCAAGTTGGTTGAGCTGTAAGTTGTATAGAACGGCTTCTAGCAGGTAATACGGTGGCCACTGCTGTTGTTCAATCCATTGCTTCAGCGCTGACATCAATTGCGTATGTTGAGAAGGAAAAACCATGTCTTCAAACAGCATTCGTGGAGGCTCAGTGAAGTACTCTTCTTCATATCCATGCAGGGTTGCAAGCTGAATAAAATGAAGAGCGGCTTGAAACCGTTCATTAGGTGACCGCTGACTTAGCCCGGTAACAATAGCGCTCTGACTATTATGGTCAAGTGCTGTTGCCGTATTAGTTGATAGGAATGCCAATAACTTATCATTAGGAGCCCGAGCGACAAAATCCGTTAGTACCAGCTTGGTTTTATCGTCGAAATCATTTAACTGTGCTTTTGCTACTGCAGCCACGTAATGCCAATGTTGGCTGAGTTTGGCCAATGTTGCCCTTTGTACGTTATTTTCCCACTGGATTGCTGCGCTCAATGGCTGTGAGGTCAATATGTTGGAAAAAGCGCCCAGCTGGGTTAGCTCGCTTGCCAGTAGCCCCATTTGGTCCAGTTTAGGGGGCTCATTTCCTTGAAGGTTTAATGCCAAAAACAGGTTTCGGTTAGCAATATCCGCCAACCATTGCAGCGCATCTTTGTCATCTGAAGTGAACAGGCGGCTCTCATAAGCTGAACGCCACAATGTATAGCCCTCCATCCCCTCAAGACTAGAGTGATTTTGAGCAATTAGGGCTTGTAATTTTTCACTAAGTCGCTTTTTCACATGCGCTCTACGAGCTGAGTTTTGGGATATGCTGTGGTCATGCCACAATCTCCAATCATTCAACCCTTGACTCAACGTCATTGCTTCTGTGATTTTATGCGCAATATGCTCGTTTAACTCAGTCCGGGTGGAGTCGGTATTTAGGACCATCATAGGGCTTAGTTTATCCCATCGCTGCAGCAAGGTTACAACTTCAGCCTGCTCGGCTTGCAATAGAATACTTTCCGAGCTTCGGTAATCAAAAAAGTAGTAGTAGTTAACAAAACTAATGCATAGCAGGGTCGCAACGGCATTAGCCACTGGCTTGACTATGCGCTTGAGTCGCTTGAGTCGATTGGGCCATGCATGCCATTGGGCTGCCATAACCGTCAGGTGAATCGTTAGTTGCGTTTCAAATTGCTCAGAAGGTAGTTGGTGATATAAAAACCCTCGACCTTCCAAATCTTTTTTGAAACCTTCTACACCCTGGTGCGGCTTAGTTTGTCCTGCCTGATTAATAAAATAAAATAGGACTTCTGAAGGTTGGCGCTTGGACTTTAATTCCTCTAAAGCCGATTCAAATTCTTCAACGGTGCCACTTTTTGCTGCCGCCGTCGGAGTACCGAGACGGTTTTTCATAAAACCAAGGTAAATATCATAGTGATCGAGATCATATCGCTTCATGATCTGGTTGATCCTAAGCTGAGTATTATCTGGCTCGCCAGCACCTGGAGGGATTTCTTCCCACATGATCCGCTTGAACGTTAACCTATTTTTCTTTGCTTCAGGTGAGCCATTCAGCCTTTCGATTACACGTTTGGCCGTTTCGCGTTCTTGCAGACAATCACCAGGGGAGGAGATGAATATATTGATAACCGTTTGCTCTGACATGTAGCTATCCTTAATGAGGGTGTCGCCTCAATAAAATATCCTTTAAACCAAATCCGTTCGCAAGTGCAAATTATACCGTTTAGTTACATGTTTAGGAGATGCACAATCGGCACTTTTTTTGTACATACTCTTCTATTTGGTAACAATCAGTGAGCTACAGGGTCATGACTTCAATAAAAATTAAAACTCCATGGTGTCGCCATGTTTGCAACGAACTCTCAGATAGAGAAACAACCTTTTTAAAATTATTAATAACTTACCTTAACTATTTTAGTGATTCTCTTTGCCAAGTATTCCACCCAAAGTGGGCTGTTCCGCTTTTAACTCTTCAGGCTTGTGAGTTGCTTAAAAACGGCTATTTCGGGCGTTAGGCTGCTCTCTACGTCTAAAATAAGTGGTAGACTATTCTTGCCATTGCAAGTCACCACCACTTTGGCGTTCATTTTTTGGTAGTTTAATAATGCGGTAATATGAAAGCACTATAGATATCAATCCAAGTTATTCGGTAAGTATTGCTGCCAAACTTCAACGGTAAAAGGGTACTGCCCTGTGACGTCAATTCGACTTCGCCAAAATTGCATCGCGCCGGTGTTGATCCCTTGGTAAGCAAAGATCACATCCGCCACCAGCCTATCGCCACTGTGATTAATATTCACGTCCACCTTAACCAATTGATAGCCATTAGGGTTTGGGCCATCTGAACGGCTTTGATAGCACAGATGATAAGAATTTTGGTAAATAGCTGAGTTATTATAAAGGGCATAGTTCAACGCGCGCGTGGCATCGGTATCACCGGAAAAGGTGTCCAATGATGTGATCTCAGTAACCAGACTTTTAAACTGGGCATTATTATGGCTTTCACTGTGAATAACGTCACTAAATGGCAGCGCACTGACTGGCACTATGGTGTGCACTAACAGATCACCTTGCGCCAATATTTCACCGACAATGACAACCTGTCCTACCTCATTATTTTGGGCACGCCCCAGCGCAGAAATACATTGTGTAAGCAGCGCCTCGGTTGAGATGACGAGTGTATACAACTGTTCATTGTAGCGGTTGTCAAATACCCACTCCATACTGCGTGCAATATAACGATTGGTGCTGACGTTTAAGCCTTTAAACAAGGTCTGATATAGCTGAGTGTTGCGGTTGAGTCGTTGCAGCGCAATGTCGTCATTGATGTTTTTGAGCATGGGCAAAGGCGTACCATGCTTATCCATGAGGCTGTTTTGATACAGTTCTTTCTCTAAGTTCAGTGATGGAAACTTGGCATTGATGTACCCCACAGCATAAACATATCGACTCATTGCCCCACTATAATTAATGTCAATTTCTTCAGCGATCATGCGCTGAGCGGTATCTGACTGATGTACCGGTTTGTTAGGCTGAACTGGCATTGGTAGCGTCATGGTCGCCTCCTAATTACTTTTAGCAAATGGTGCTAATCGGGATGAAACAAAAGGATACTGATTGGTCACATCTATATTGCAGGCATAGCGACTGCGATCCGAACTACTCAAAATAAATTCGTAAACTTGGCGAGTCGGCTCCGAATCTTGCACTTGCACATGTATTGCCAGCACATCCTCGAGTAAAAGCTGTTGATCACTGCCCACGACAATCTGATAAAAGTGACTCTTAAAATAATTACCCGCTCTGTCTTGCCCACTTAAGCCTGTGGTTGGCTTCAACGTAGGCAATGCCAACTGACGATTAGCAGGTTGACCATCGGCCAGCACCGGAATACTAATGTCTGCGGTATTGATCAGGTGCTTGACCTTCACCATAGGCAGCATGTAATCCGCCCTGCTATTTGGCATATCAAAGCCAACCAACCTGCCATTCATCACGTAGTCGTCTTGTAGATGATTAGTAGTATCAATCAACGCATCAAGCTGTGTGGGCGTATCAGGTATCAGGACGTAAGAATCGACGAGGTTAATTGTCAGTACCCAAGTTGCCTGCTGCGCCAGATATAAAAAGGGCCGATAAGTGAGATCCGGTTGGTTATCTGCCGTCACCTGATAACTAAACACCTTATAAAACTCATCCGGGTTGGCCTTTATTGATAATGCGGCAGCCTCGTATTGTTTTTCGAGATTCAGTGTCGGAAAGCTCGGCTGTATTTTGCCAATGGCATATACCAGTTCGCCGTTGGCTTGATTAGAAGCACGCTGCACAGGGGCTGGCGCGCAGACATTGTCTGGTGTGTTCATTGTACTTTTTCCTTTGCATTAGCCAGAAGCAATCATTGTCTGAAGCGGCATGAATGGCTGTATCTCTGTATTGATAAAAGGATATAACCCACTGACATCGACACGCAGAAAATAATAGTGATGCCGTGGTGACGCATTTTCTTTATAAGTCAATGTAATATCCACCAGTTGATGCTCAGATTGTGGGTCAAAGTGGGTAAACGCAATACGGAGCAACGAGGCATTAGGTATCGCATTCGAACCTGTCAGCATCTTATGGGTTTGCACATAGATGTCAGGATAGCGAAAGGCCACAAAGTTTTTAGCCCGATCATAATCATTGCGGCCAAGGTTTGGCTTTAATTCCAACTCTCTGATCACATCCTGAATAGCGTTGGTTTCAGCACTCGAAATTTGTTGTATCGTATTGTGCAAGTCAGTCAGCGTATGATGATAAACCTGCTGACAGATCACCTCAGGTAACGCTAAATCATTTTGAGCAGCGCTTACATGGCCAATCACACATGTGTAAATCGGTTCGAGCGTATCTGAAGGGGGTTTAAGAGCCGCAATGAGTTGTTGTAATTCAACGGGCGTTGTTGGCATCAATACATAGCGAGGTTGTTGGTCGATATGCAGTACCCAGTCTACTTGCTCTGCAAGATACAAATATTTATCACGGGCAGGGTTAGTGACTGGTAAAGCCTTATTGGTAAACACTTCATAGTAGGCTTTCTCATTGACACCAAGATCCATGGCCACACTCAAAAACTGCCGCTTAATGCCTTCATTTGGAAATACAATGTTCAGCTGACCCAATGCATAAATATAGTCATGGGCATTGCGCTGAACAGACGGTGGAGCTTCATTGGGTTGCAACTGTAACGGCGCCGTCTGCTCCTGCTCTATATCCAGCTCAGGTTGCTGATCTGATAATGCCATTGCTTCGTGGGTTACCTCTGGGATTACCAATGACTCGTTTTGCGAAGGCGCTTGGATATCCTCTGATTGCTCAGTGTTTGCAAGTGTAGGATCCATTGGCGCGCCATCATTATTTTGTTCGCTCATAATGGTTTCTCATAGCGTGTGAGAAGTGCTGATGGAGCACAGCACTTCCAATGGAAAGTTAGCTACTTGCTAGTATTGTTTTAGTTGCAACGCCCGTTGTTGCCGTGTCAATTGAATACAACGTAGTCACGCCCATGGTTGTGGCAGCTTGTGCTGTAACAGCCATTTGTTGTTGAGCCGTTGTCGCATTATGCGCTGCATTAGCCAATGCCTGTGAAGTTGCCTGAAACAAGTTACCCATCGACATTGCGGGGGCGTCACCAAGCACTTTTACATTCGCTTGCGTGACTGAGTCTGTGATTTGGTCATTGACTGAAGTTGGAAATGCCATGATTTATTCCTTAATGGTTAATTACTGTTTATGGTTAGAAAGTAAGGAATAATTTAGCGTGTTCTGGACCGATTGTTTTGGTTTAACCGATTGATTAAATGGTATATTAAATGGCTTTTTCACAGGCGTTTTTAACAGTAAACAGTGGTTTTTAATACCTAGGTGACTACTTTCACCAATCCCACATGCGTGCTTTTTGTGCGTGTCTAAATAGCCCTGCTACGGGCTCCATATATTGCGTGTAACAGGGCTAGCAACTAGATTGACATTTCCAACTTGAGTTGGCGCTTTTAACTATAACGCTAAGTACTTTTACCAACTTGGTAAAAGTTACGATTCTATTGCTCAGGCAAGTTTTTATCACACCCGCCTACCATCTGAGCTGAGTGCGGTGATCTGACAGTCTGGCTATTCCCTCTCGAATATCACACAGCTGAATTTCACTGCGGTTTTGAGCTAGCAAGCGTAAAGACACAAACCGCAATACATTTATGATCTCAGCACCACTGAGCGGATATTCATCAGACAGTCTGGTTAAACAGACTTCAGAGGACAGCTGAGATTGACCACACAAGCCACTTTGCCATATCTCCAAACGCTGCGCGGATTGAGGCGGTTGAAACTCAACAATGGACTCAAAACGACGGAAAAACGCATCATCTATATTGTCTTTATAATTTGATGCCAAGATCACAGTGCCATCAAACTGCTCTATACGCTGCAGTAAATAGGCAACATTTTGGTTGGCAAACTGATCATTAGAAGAGCTGGTTTGCAGTCGCTTACCAAACAGGGCATCCGCTTCATCAAAAAAAAGCACCCAATTTCGATGTTCAGCCAAGCTAAACAATTGCTCCAGATTTTTCTCTGTTTCACCAATATATTTGGACGTGATCAAAGACAGATCTACCTTATAGACCGCTTTATCTAACACTTTACCCAGCACACTGGCAGTTAGGGTTTTTCCGGTGCCCGGCGGGCCATAAAAAAGCGCGCGGTAGCCCGCTCTCAGTTGTCTGCCAATTTTCCAATCTGTACGCAGTGCCTGTCCATACCGGACCCCCTCGATAATGTCATTGAGCTGTTCACGGGTCGAATCTGGCAGTTTTAAATCGCGCCAGTCCAATTGGGTGTCAACCAAGCTGGCAGGGAAATGGCTGCTGGTTTCGGGGTGATAAGGTTCAGCAGTTGTGAACATCTGCACAAATTCAGGCTTCAGTACAAGCGGAGTGTGCAAACTTGACTGCGCTGATGACTCAGTATCCATGTCGAGCATTTGGCTCAGCAAGGCACTCCTTGTTAGCTTTTCCAGCACCTTAAATTGAGTCACCAGCTGATTTTCATCCTCTATGAAAGCCGCTGTTGCGCCAGTTGCAAGCACCGCCCCTTGGTGCTCTCGCATACCAAACTCTGTAAATGGCCGATTCGTCTGCTCGTTAATAGAAAGAAAAACATCAAACAGAGTGGGACGCACAATCGGGGCCAAAGCAAGCATGATGAGTAATCGTTCGGTCACCGTGGCATGGTTTGCAGTGAGGAAAGTCGCAAATGGAGAGTCACTGGTTTGTAATGATGGCGGCGCGGGCATGGGTAACAACTCTGGCGCCTCTGAGACGCGCAACTCAGGGTCTTTCGGTGTACCGAAGTAATGTGACACTCGATATTGAATGACCTTGTCTAACCAGCGGCATTCGCGCTCCAGATCATAGGCATTCAAGATAGCGTCAGATGGTGAAGGTATAGCGTCTTTGCTTGCAGATTGCCACATGGCTTTTTCCTCATAGTCATAATGGGTGACTTTTATCAGCGGGTTTACCCTGAGAGTGTAGCCTGATGCGTGCCTATGCTAGGTGGTAACTATGAGGAACTTTTTGGTAATTTTAATGAAAACGCAAGCGTTACTCGGATGGAGCAAGGGCGGAGCGCTGCGGCGTCATATAGCCAACTCGAGGCACAAAAGGCACCAATAAAACCTGACCAGCCGTGAGTTGATTGAGATTAGCATGGGGGTTGTGCTCAATGATGTCCATCACGGTGACGCCGGCTGCATTGACCAGTGCCTCACAAATTGACTCCAATGTATCTCCATTGATCACTTCGTAATTTAGGCAACCACGGGCTTTAAAATAAGGTACTTTGATAAGGGCACCACTTATGATTTCCTGCGATAATAGTGCAGGATTCGCGTGCTCTATATCGGTAGGAGTGACCCCTGCACAAGCACGCAAGGAGATGCTAATTAAAGCCAATGAATCACCGGGCTGAATGGTATATTTAAGTACAGTACGCATAGAGAATGACCTAAGTAAAGAGCAGGTCAGATATCGCTTACCTGCTCATATAAGACGGGAAATATTATTGAATCGCCCAGTAAATGGGGTATGAGCCTGTATTGTCGCCAATGGCGATCGTGCGTATTTGGGTACCACTACCAGATTGCTCAAACGGCGTATAAGTAGACTCCAAAACGCGACCGTTAGTTTGCTGCTGTTGCTGAACTTCGTCACCCAAGATCCCCACTGAGTAACCGGATTGAAAGATCTGCTGTTCAATTTGCTGGACTAGAGATAAATTTGTACCATCACCAGTATTTTGCAACTGTAACCAAACAGTAGTCCCTATCGGAATTGCGGCTTCACTCACCATGTCGATCACCTTTGCGGCGATATATACCGGCGTATTCTCAGCTGGTGCACTTGTTGAGCCATCATTTTTTGAGCCAGTACTTGTCGGATCAACAATGTTTGACACATTAAGTATATAGAATGGCATTAAGGCCAGCCCATAGCCATGTTTATCACTTGCACCTGTGATTCGATTCGTTTCTTGTGCCGTCAACGGTATCGTGCACAGTTCCGTATTTTCAGAACCTGAGGTAGATGAACCAGTTGAGGTATTAAGGCTTCGCATACAAAAGCTATAACCTTCACTTTTGTACTTGTTTGCAATGCTTGGCTTCATTGTGCCATTGTAGATAATCCCTTTTGCATGAGGGTGTGCAACCTCTGCATAAGCTAGCTGTAATTCTGGTGTATTAGTTACTTTTACATAGCCTGGGTTATCTTTTGAACCTAAAGGGGATGTATTACCCATCATAAACTCTCTCTATTTAAGTGTCATAAATTTGAAGGTGAAAAACCAAACACATGAATTGGTTGAATTAACTATAAAAGAGGTGGGTTTTACCAACTTGGTAAAAGTGGGGTTTAGATTGGTATTTTTTACGTTAATTTATCTTTCCTTAACCCGCCTTGATACCTATAGCAAAACAGGCCGCCAAAGGCGGCCTGTACCAACCCCCTCACATGTTGATCTAGCTATCTAGCGCTTGTGCAATTTCGGTGATCCAGACGCCACCTGGGTCACTTGAGAACTGCCAGTTCATAATGCCACCAAGACTTGAGTGTGCTTGGATTGGTTTAATCACTTCATTAATGATTGTTTGCACTGGCATATACCCCGAACCCGCATCGTTCTGCGTGACAGGAAAGCCAGCAATAACCTTCTCTGGAGACAGGTTAGGTAGCTTTGTATAATTCAAGTATGAGCTCACAATTTGGTCCGGATTGGCACTCCAAGGTGGGTTGTTGTAAAACTGCACATTTAGCCAGTCTATGTCTTGTCCAGCCTGCTCTACCACTTCAACATACCCTGCCATGTATCCCCCCTGCTCTAAATAGGGAGGTTGAGGTGCATGAGAAATCACATAATCGGGGCTCGGAAGGCGCTTTCTGAGCTCCTGAGTCAACGAAACCAAAAATTGTGCGCCGTTGTATCCCGCTTGACCGGTGAACGCTGCGGTGTCTTCATAATCGATATCAACACCATCTAAATGGTTATTTTTCACAAAGCTTGCTAAAGAGTCTGCCAATTTTGCTGTGTCCGCTGACAACGCACGATAAGCGTCAGAAGTCATCGTACCGCCACCAAATGAGATCAGCACTTTCTGCCCCTTTTGTTGCATTGCTTTTATGGCCTCAATAGTGCGACTTGTAAAGCTAGACGTCGTAGCGGCAATGGCACCACTTAAAACTAAATTGAACGGGCTGTCAGACGATGAAGTTAGAAATGCCAGATTCACCACATCATATGGCAGTTCGCTGGCAGTAATCAGTGGGATTGCACCCGAGTTATAGTAGGTAATGGTTTTAGACATGATAGCTCCTTATATCTATTTAACTGAAGTGAGATTACGTTATCAGCTTAGCGGCACCAGCATTGTCTGACTTGGCAAAAGTCACGATGCTCAGCATGCTGACGATAAAATGCCTCCCCTTAGGGTTGAGAGAATTTTCAATCATCATTCGGGGTAAACCTCATCTGTTTGAAAAACTAGCTCAGTCCGCAGGAATTTTGTATTACAAAGCAATTACACTGTGGCAAGTACGCACTTATATCAGACTCCCCTTAATGAGATGAGAGACTTTGGTATCAAACAGGTCAGCACCTTAGTTAATTCAGATGCTCTTTGAGCTGATGTATGCGCCTTTCATACTCGCCCATAATATTGTGGACTACCCAGCTGGCGATCACGCCGCTCCCAACATGTGCCGCGCGGATCGCCTGATATTCTGGGTAAGTATGTTGCAACCACTCAACGCCTGCACTGATTGCACCGCCAACGGCAAGCCCAAGCAAGCTTGCATATTTGCTATAAAAGCTTCGGGCTGAGTCCATGGCGTCTTTGGCAATGGGTAGGTCGGACGTTTTCAACTCATCCAACCCAAAGTTTAAAATACGATTTGCGATGATTACGTCATCCCGCTGCGGATTCGTAAACCCAGGAAAAAAAGCCAATAACTTGGCAATGAAGGCCAGTGCGGTGGTTTTTTGCGTGGTGAAAATATCAAGACTCGTCGTCCCCTGAAGGAGTCCCTTTTCAGGTGGAAGCGCAATCGCTGCCTCGTGTTGTTCAGAATGGGCCAAATCTGTTTGCTCAGCGTCATTGGTATTGGGTGAGGAATGTAGCGTATCCATAACTTATCCTATTCAGTTGTTTAGCAGGTTGAGTTATGAGTAACTTAATCAGTAACTTTACGCGACGCTTGGTATTTTTTATGTTTATGGATCGCTTTGAGAGGCCATTGGCAAAGTGGTTAAACAATCAAAAATACACTTTCTGAATAGTTTGAGCCGCAGAAATCACTAAAAAATGCCCGTTTCTACCAAGATAAACCGCTCAAACTTCTCTAAATTACAGCTCGAACGGCTTCAATATTTTGCACATTAAAAAGCCGCTATGAGTATAGGTGAGTACGCATCAGCTACTTTTTGGGGCGTACCACAACACCTATAGCGACCATCAAAGGCTACGCAATAAAGGGTTGAGATATGTATGCACAAGCAGATAAATCCAAAAAAAATACAGTAAATTCGGTGATATATTCTTCGAGCAAAAAGCAAAATACCACAAGTAAGCCTATTCAAAGGCTGGCTGATTTGTTTGGTTTAGACCAATGGGTGCCAACCGGGGCGGCAAATCCCACCAGAGCAGATTTTCAAAATTTACTGCATCATGGCCGCATCAATGCAAACCAGTTAATGGCGGTGATCCCCGCAGGATTGCAAAATACATTTGAAATTGAGCCAAGAACACAAAGAGGCTTTAAATTTGAATGGGGGGATTGGCATGTTCACGGGCATGAAGCTGATGCAGGCGCTCAAGCAGGCCACGTTGGTGGCGCAGGCTGGGTTGTGCGCATACGAAATGGCAATCAATGGCTTTTATCAGAACCCTTGGTCAGCGTTCACCCCGTTGATCATGTGAATTATTTTGCGCCGAGAAATTGGGCTCCAGCCAATGGTCAGTTTGCAAGAGCGCATTCCCATATTCCGTTGGATGTCGACTAAGATATCTGACGATAATCGGGGCCTATTTGGAGCATATCGACTTTAAACAGGCCTCTCTTTCTAAAACTTTATGTGTTGTTAGCTGACTGCGTTACATTGGTTTGTGTCATTTGCCAACATAAAAACCTCCATGAGCCCAAGCATATTTGCTAACAGATACAGGTTAAATGAGTTACTGCTTTGACTAAATAAGGTATGCGATATGTATGCACAGATAAAACATGATAAACGGCATAATCATCGACTCATCATAGGGCATGTTACGCAGCAAACAAGCGCCC
This sequence comes from Pseudoalteromonas luteoviolacea H33-S, assembly GCF_001625695.1. GTDB lineage: Bacteria > Pseudomonadota > Gammaproteobacteria > Enterobacterales > Alteromonadaceae > Pseudoalteromonas > Pseudoalteromonas luteoviolacea_B. The sequence continues at coordinate 65,025 of NZ_AUXY01000013.1, read as the reverse complement.
CCTTAATAAAAGGTCTACTTCAAAAAGCTGCGCATAAATACGGCAAATTTGCCAAGACGTTATCGCGCCAGATCACCGGAGATGGTAAGGATCTGTGTGTCAAAGAAGGAAAACTAAAATATAAGATATTTAATTATCAAGGCGCAAAAATACTGGAGATCACCGACCTTGTATCTGACAAGCAGACAAAAGGGACTGGGGTGAAGTTGATGAAACACGTCATGGAAATAGGCAAGGCTGCTGGGTGTGATATCGTGCGTTTAATCGCGGAATCCTCAGGATATGACGGCAGGCCTAAACAGGCTGAACTGCTCCAGTGGTATACCAAGCGAGGCTTGCACAATGTCAAACCTGGCGGAAAATTTGGTCGCTGGATGGTCGGGGAGATAGACGACTGTCTCAAATTAATCGATGGCACGTTGGCACGTTTTAATTAGCCCATAGAGGTCAGAGTGCAACGGAGCACGATCTTGCACTGTGCAACTGCGCGGCTGACGGTGCCACAGTGACCCCCAAATGCGTTGGTAATGTCACTCATAGTAATTGCCCCCTAAATAGGTGCCAGCCATGGTTCTGTGCATACCAAGAGTTGTTGAGTTTGCATGCGTTTTGCCACTCATAGTGACATGATGTAAAACCCCAGCATTCTATACCCGTAATAGGCGATTCATGTTTGGCGCTAAATAAAAAAAGGTTAACTAAATCATTGTCAACCTATAGAAATATGCGCGATGCAAGACCCTATATATTGTGGGTTTCATAAGAACTTATTATTACACCTCTTAGTAAAAAACATATTGTTGAATTCACGTTCTAGATCAAAGATTCACCAATCTCATTCCTGATCTCACTCCTAAACTTCGGTGCTTTATTTTCGTCATTTTGCCCGCCGGAACCGCCAGAGCCTTTCTTATTAAATTCATCTAAAGTAGATAAACTCGTCACAAGATTCCTCATTTTCTGAATGAATATTTTTAATGTTTGCAGGGTTTGACGCACATTGGCATATGAATCAAGAAGGATTTTTCGTTCTGCGGTGCTTAACGTCATTTGGACGCCTAGCCCCACCATACCTGCTTGAGGGGTTTGATTCAAAAGATATGTTGCGTCCTCCATACTCTCTTCAAGCGCTAAAATCCTGTTTGTAATATCAACAAAGTTTATATCTCCAATGGCGACAGCTTGGTCGAGATCACCTCTAAGCCACATAAGTCTATCTAGCGCAGATTGCACTGCAGCCCACTGCACTTGTGGGTATGCAGGAATTAGAGGCTGCTGTATTATTATTTGCTTTGTCAGATTTTCTCTGATTAGATTTAACACATTAGCTGGGCCGTTAGTAACAGGCCCCAACACTCTTTGTACAACACGATTACTTACTTCACCAGCGACCTCTGTTTCTACCGTAGCCTTTCTTTGAACGCCCCCTGATTTTCTAAAGTTTTTAGCTCTATTGCCTTTAAGCTTAATCCTTTGTTCTAACTTGTTTTTTTTCGTAACCAAGTTAGCAACCGCCCGGACTTTATTTTCTTTCGCCTTTTCTATTTGTTCATACATATCTTAAACCTTTTAGATTTGGACTTTATTCATTGTTATAGATTCTCTTCAGTTACCCATAACAATCCGAGTAAAAGCCAATGGCTTTTATCTTACCTATCCCACTATATTTCTATTACTCAGTAGCCCCTTATAAACTATTACTGAACCACTGCTTTGTGACTAATATCAATCGCCTATTTCAAAATGTCGCTAGGGTCAGCCCCCACCTAAACGAACCGCCATCTCACCCCAATCCGTCGCTTGCTGCTCCAGTTTTGGATCATCATTGACCGCGACACCATTTACCTCTGTGGTGGGCTTTACCATCCCAAGCGCTTGCTGAGCAATGTGCCCCAACTCATGAGGGAGGTGTTTCTCTTGCCCTGGTGATAAATAAATGTCCTTGCCCTGCGCATACGCATGCGCCTGCACCAGCGCTGGTTTAGGCGAGTTATAGTGCACCCGTACATTGGCCAGATTCACACCGGTGAGTTTTTCCATGCCGCGCCTGAGTCTGGGCGGTAAGGAACGGCTGTGCGGCGCCGCCATCCGCTTGCCTGGTACAGATGCGCATCTGCGCTGTACTAACCTCGGTTGTTGAGGGTGAGTACTACGGCTAGGTTTGGTCACAAGTTGATTAAAGCCCATGCTGTTATTCCATCTTTGTGTGATGGTTTTACTATAGGCTGACAGTGATGTGAGTGATTGGTATAAAGTCGGGTCTGGTTGGTATTAGTTATGGAATGTACATGCCGATTATTTGGCTCTGATTTGACATAAAAATACCCGAACAGGTCGGGTATTAGATGGTAGGGAGTTGCTGTTTATTCGGTATCAGCAACGGCCTGTGTTGCTATTTGCTCTGCCTGCTCCGGTGTTGGGCTTGACGGGGGATTACAAGCTTGGTTATAGACGGCTTGATCTGCCGCAACAACCGCATCCCTAGCGACTCGTTCTGCTTCAAAAGGTGTTGATGTCGCATACCCAGTAGACTGTGCTGCGGTGTCGATGTCAGATTGAGCCACCGCGTCTGTGGCTTGTTGCTCTGCGTTTAAAATTTCTTGTTCGGATGTACTGGTCATGATGATTCTTCCTTACTAATGACAAAATTAGGCACTGTGAAGTGCGTCGAATGGGCCTTCAGCCCAGATCTGATTATGGGTAAACAGGTTCAGTAGCTCCATTGGCCGAGAACTGGCAAGTTCAGACAACGAGGTCTCCCAAATATTACGATGAGAACGCACTTTAATCAGTTTATGCTGATCTCGTTGCCAATCCAGTGGCAAAAAAATGCACTTTTCTTTGGCCTTTTGTCCGTAGAGCTTATCTCTTGCAGACAAAAAGACAAGATTGCGTCGCTGCGTTTCCATTAACTGCGACTCTTCTACGCAGTAGCGCAATGATGCCTTAAACCAATTCGCAAAAGCATCTCCTTTGGCAGCCACATGAGGTGATACCTCATGAGAAGGCGGCGCTTTTTCTGAACTCGCTGATACAGGCGATGTCCTCTGCTGATGATGCAATGACTGTAAAACATCTATGCACATACTTCTGTATTGTAAAGTCGGTAATGCATCTATAAACACGTCAAATTCATCATGTTCCCCCTGTTTAAATTGCCCGTAGGCTAGGTGTAATTGGCACAAAGTATTGAGCCGCGCAACCACAAGTTCGGGGCGGTTTAAACCAAGTACCTCAATACTGGTGTAGCCTTTGCCAAGCTGAGCGATTTTCTTCTCGCTGAGGGACTCAAGCCAAAGTGAAAAGCCGGGTAAGTTTTCAAACCCTGGCGCATAACCAAGCAAGTCAGGGGAGGACCAGATCTTTGTCTCAGCCTCAGTGAAGCTGAGCTCATCTGTCTCCATCAAATAGGCACACAATAAATCAAATGGATAAGCACGTGCTGTTATGGGGTCAAAACGAATATACTGGCGAGGGTCATCCAGGTATGGATTGACCAGCAACGGCTGTTCGTGTTCCACACGGATCAGAGGAAACCGTTGACCAATCAGCGGAAATTGACCACCTTTGTGCTTATCATTGCATCCATCACAGACATACACTAGATTTTCTTGCTGATAGGCCAGTGCATAATAAGGTGAGCAGCTAATACTCTGGTTTTGCTGCAATGAGGTGCTTTTTTCAAGTAATTCTACAGGTCTGAAGTGTCCTACTTTTCCCGCATTACTCGCCAATAAATAACTTTCGCAATAGGCACAACAGCCCTGAGTTAAGCCTTGTAAGTGGGCTTTAAGGTGCTCAGCAGAAAATAATGCCGTATCAAAAGCCGCGTAATTAAAGCCAGTATTTATCGTATCATCGGGCAAATCATCGGCTCTTTGCGTAATTAATACCAAGTTGTCGACTAAATCAGGCGCATACCCTTCTGCAATTAACTGGTTGCGATCTTCCGTTGTCAGCGTGTGATATTTGGGTGCATCAGCCAAACGCGCAACCAACTCCTGCATTTGCCGAGTTGCCGCGGCTGTTTTCACTTTTTCATCCGGCAGCCAATCAACAGGCTTGAAGTCTATTTTGATCATGGCGTATGGCTCCTATGATTCAAGGCTATGCACTGGGCTGTTCAGCATCGCGCTGCATGACCTCATTTTGAAAGTCCTGATTTTGCTGTATTAGCTGTTGCTCCATGTTTTTCAGTGTCTCTTCCATCGCCTGCTGTGCGGCTTGAGCACTTTTTTGTGCCGCCATTTCTTGCTCGGTAAAGACTTGTTTCATATGGGCGTTTTGTTCTTCAAGGTGATGTGCTTGCGCCTCAAGTTGGGCGTCCTGATAACGGCTAAACGCGCCCAATGTGGCGTCATTGTCAGCGCTTTCCTCGGATAACGTACCTAAAGATGTATCACTCTCCAGTACTTGATTGATACGTGCGAGGTGCTGACGTGATTGATCAACAAGTTGTGACGATTGCTGCAACGACTGATCTATGGTCTGTCTAGCCGTGGCCAACATGGTGTCTATGTCTGACAAAATCGAGTTTAACTGCGACGGCATAACGGCCTGAGACAGCGCCTGACATGCCGCTTTTTTTTGTTGTGCTGGATCCATGATAACTCCCTACTTTAGGCGGCAATTGGCCAGTGGTTAAACAAACTCAAACAGCCCTGACCATCCACGTTCAGTAAGGCTTCGCTGTGATGTAAATTGAATAAATAGTGACGACATAACCCAGCCTGGCAGATATAACTGTCACTCGCCAACGCATTGGTCAACGTGGTTTGCAGCCCACTAATATAATCATTAGCGGCTTTAACTAGATCGTCACTCTGAAGGTCGATGTTAAGCACAATATTGAGTAACCCCGCGCTAAAACTGCTGAAGCCGAGATTGTTTCCTCCCTCATGCCACTGTTTTATGGCATTGTGAAGATCAACGGCTTGCAGCTCAAAGGTGACCACTGGAGAGTCTAAAGTATTGTTTACGACAGGGGCGAGTATTTCAACAAGATGATCCGGTGTGCCTTGCCCACCTTGTTTCGCATTTTTCCAAGCCAAATAGAGACAAAAATATCGTGCAAATTCACTTAAATTTTGGGCTTTTTCAGTTGCCCACTGACAAGCGGGATGCACTGTTTGATTAGACAGATCATACGCCTGTTCGCAGTAACAGATAATACTGTACAGCGTGAGTTGGTCATGGAACGATGCGCCCCACCCTAATGCATGGTAATTCAGGTTATAGCGTCGATAAAACAGCGCAATTTTATTTAAAATAGCACTGTCCACCAGACGATATTTAGCCAGTATATTCGCCAACCTCGCCTTATCTGTTTCAGAATCCCGATTGCTGAATGTCGCCAAGTCTCTGAGATCATTGGTACTAAGTTCAAGTAACTTTTTGATATCAACAGACAAAGGGATCTGATGTAAATAGAGCAACGTTGAATTCATCAGCCCCAAGTAAAGCTGCTCGATAAACTGCGCTTCTGAAGTGAAGGTCATTACTTCACTTTGTTGTATAAGTGCATCAGTGCTGTGCGCACCTTGATTAAGAAATTGGATCAGGGTCTGTGTTTTGTCAGAAAACTGCTCCAATTGCTCAATCTCTTTGTTGTTCACTATGATTGTCATAATTGCCTCTTTAGCCGACGCGTCATTTGCCGACGTTTATCTAGCTACCACCGCTTGGAAACTTATCTAGCAAATTACTTGCTGAGCTACCTACTTCGCCAAAGTTTTTGGTGCCATTTTCAACCATTTTATTTGCCGCTTCGATAATGCCTGCGTAATCATCGACTTTACCTGTTGCCAACATCTGTGAAATGGCAACACCCATAGCTGTCGTTGCCATTGTGTTGATATTTCTAAGGTTGTCTGTGGCATCTTGGATTGCAATGGCCGTCGACTGCGAGACAGATTGATAGGCTTTCCCGGCACCAGAGAGCTTGTTTAACTCACCAGTCAAACTGGCACTATTTACTATATCCAGTGACGTCTGTGTCGATGGCCCGACATTTGTTAACTCATTCATATGCTGTGCCTTAGTTAATTAATCTTATGCTCTATGCGCCCCTAAGGTTCTGATTTATCTTTAGGGTCGCTTTGCTGTTTTAGCAACTCTTTCACAAGCGCTTCTATTTGGCTTACATCCACCTTCGGATCAGGCGCGGGGGCTTTTTCTGGCAATGGCGATGATTGTTGAAGCATTTTTGCACAGCTTGCTGCCACGGCTGCTGATGCCGATGTTTGCGCATTTTGCTGTGTTGAAATGGCATTAAACATGGACATACCGATGGTTTCTGTCGCTGCAACATTGAGCATGCCTATGGATTGCGCGGGCGCCGACCCCATCAATAGCGTGTTCACTTCGTTTACCGAGTCAGTAATTTGGTCATTTACAGTACTCATAAAGACTTCCTTTTTTATCCTGGTTTAATGGCTGCTGCACCCGCTGCTATCATCAGCGCACAACACTGCGCAACAGCCGCGCTGGATGTAACTTGACTTCTCGCTTCATTTTGAACTGCATTGTCCATCAGCAATGAAATGGATTGACCCATAGAGGTGGATGCAGCAGCCAATGAAAAGGTTTGTGCATTGAGCGTATTAAGCACGGTGTTTCTCCTGTGTTCATTACGGATTAAAACCGGCCAAAATGGTACTGATACAGCGTATCAGTACCCAAACCGGCTTAACGGAAAACTTTTGAAATGCCTTCCGCTGTCGTGGCCGTATTAATACCAAGCAACGTATCTACGCCTTGAACAAGCGCAGCTTGTGCTGTGACTGAGCTATTTTGCTGACCAGAAGTCGCATTGTGTGCCGCATTAGACAGCGCCTGACTGGTTGCAATCATAAAGTTACCGGTTGCGATAGCAGGCGCATCACCCAGAACTTTAGTATTTACTTGTGAAACTGAATCGGTAATTTGACTATTTACAGCGGTTGGAAATGCCATAACTATTTTCCTTTTAAAGTTTTTAATAAATAGGCGTCATCGCCTGATTGTTTAAGACTGAGTAGAGACCGCTACGCAAAAATTTTGCTGGTCGCAACCCCAGTCGTTGCAGTGTCAATGGAGTAAAGAATATTTACACCCATTGTGGTTACCGCTTGCGCAGTAATATTTGCTTGTTGCTGTGCAGCAGTTGCATTATGGGCTGCGTTCGCCAGCGCCTGTGAGGTCGCCTGAAACAGGTTACCCATAGCAATAGACGGCGCATCGCCTAGCACCTGTACATTAGCTTGTGTTACAGAGTCGGTTATTTGACTGTTCACAGCGGTTGGAAAAGCCATCATGTCGTCCTTATGGTTGTTTACAAATTCAGCCTAATTGTTGTCGGCTTAATACTTTGGGGCTTGCGCCATATTTGCTCATTAATCGATTCAAGGTCTTTCCAGAGCAAACACGCATAAAACACCTTAGTTACCTAACCCAGCAACTGGCTGCTTTTGTGGCTGAAGAATACGTTTGGTTGCCATGCCTGTTGTTGCAGTATCAATCGAGTACAGCGTTGTGACGCCCATCGTTGTAGCCGCTTGCGCTGTCATTGCTGACTGTTGCTGCGCAGATGTTGCATTGTGTGCTGCGTTTGCTAGCGCTTGAGAGGTCGCCTGAAACAGGTTGCCCATGGACATCGCGGGCGCATCGCCCAGCACTTTTACATTGGCTTGTGTGACGGAATCAGTAATTTGATCGTTAACTGCTGTTGGAAATGCCATAATTTCACCTATTTGCTTTGAGTTTTGGAATAAAAAACATATGTGGTGTTCAGCGCATATATCTTTGCGTCATCGCCTAAACACTGAGGTCAGTATAAGAAATCTAGCAAGGTGAGAATTGGCAGTACTGATTAAAATGGTTGGTATAATAAAGCGACTAATAGGTAAATATATCTAAACCGCTGCATGCTGATATCTATCGGTGAAATCAGCATGCACCTTGATGCTAAGTTAGTGTTTTGTGCGTTGATCGCGATATACACCGGGGCTCACCCCAACCACCGACTTAAATTTCCTTACAAAAAAGCTCAAATCAGAAAAACCGACATCATCGCAAACCTCAGTAACTTGGCTATAAGGGTCTTCGCGTAACAACACCATCGCTCTTTTGATCCTAATACGCAGTAAGGTTTGCTTAAATGACTGACCAACAAAACGTTTAAACAAAAAAGACAAATGTGAAGGACTCACACAGGCATAGCTGGCCACTTCACTTAAACTCAGTGGCTTTTCAAAGTTTTTATCGACAAATTGTAAGGCGCGAATAAGGGCCGGGTGGGATTTATGAGGATGCGGCGCAGCCGGTGTGGCAGCTATGCCCTCTCCCCTTTGCTCTGCAACAAGCAAGTCATGTTCATCATTACATTGAATTAGCGACTGCACTTCTTCGGTCAAGCTTGGCTCGACGGGCTTTAAAACATGCATTGCCATCGGCTTTGGCGTGGCCTCAGTTTGCATTGCAGGAAAAATGCTGAGCAAGGCCTGACTAGACACCGCTTGCTGGTTACTCAAAAAAGACAGTTTATCTAAACAACGCTTCAGCTGTTTCACATTATGCGGCCAGTTGTACGCTTTCAATATCTCTAATGCCTGAGGTTGAAGCTGTAAATTCGCAATGTGCTGACAAGTCCCCCGATAATGCTTAACCAGTGCGTCGATGTCTTCTTTGCGTTCATGTAGAGAAGGCACACGGAGTTCAAGACAATGATAATGTAACCAACTCAAAAATGAATGCTGCTGACTTTGTCCTAATGCCTCAGCTTGCTTTTCACATGTGGTAGACGTGATCAGTCGTAAAGCGGGATACTCTGTTGATAAATTGAGCCAGTAGTCTTTAACTGATTCCGCTTGCGCTGAACTGAGCATATCTATGTTTTTCAGATAAAGTGAGCCATTTTGTGTTTGTGCAATGAGCTGTTCTAGCTGAGCCGCTGCACACTGCTCACCCCAATTGGCGACATTCGAGACAATCAATGACTCAGAGCTGGCTTTCCCTAAATTGTGCAGATGACACGCAGCGAGATGCTTTCCACTGCCTGGCTCGCCAATGATGTGAACAGGCAAGTTACAATGGGCAAGTTGGTTTATCTGCTGATTTAATTTAAACAATGCATCACTCGTACCAATCCAAGGTTGTACGGCGGGTGTTAATTTTAAAACTGTAGACATGGTTTTTCCTTGTTTTCTCAAAGTACAGAAAACATGCGCATTCAACCGCGTACTGAATGGCATGCCGTGTGGTCAAGGAAAAGATATTTTTTTACGCTCCCTAATATTGGGTCAGATGCGGGTCACTTGCTCAGTCTTGCCCTGAATATGATCAAACGAGCCAGAGATATACCAACTAAACTCTGTTTCATGCACCAGGCTTTTGAGCGCTTCTTGGATCAAAGGGTGCACAAAGCTAAAGCGATCCTCATTTTGCCTGATCAGTCCACTGCAAAGCATTTTATGCAACACACACAATGGGGCCCGAATTTCATGGTATTCATTAAATGACTGTAACTGCTGGGTATCAAAATACTGACCAAGACTGGCGGCAAACTTCAACGTATTGGCAACGTCACAAGGCATATTATTGAGGCTACTTAGAGCCAGTAATTGCAATGTGTCAGGGACTTCTGTTGCTGTATAGTCATCACAGAGTAATTGTTTTAAAAAAGAAGGGTTGCCTTCAGCGCGCTCAATCGCAGCGATGACCCGTCTTTGTTGACTTGCAACTAACACACCTTGGCTTCTAAGGATGTAATTCGCAAGCTGGTGCATGGACTGCTTATCCAGTGGTTTCACTGCAATGGAATGGGCGCGGGTAAGCCAGCTTGGTGGTTGTACAAAAAACCTTTTTTGCTGAGCCGAAATAATGAGTAGCATAGGTTGTGGGCAGTCACTTTGAGCAAATTGACTGACAAAGTACAGTTCCTTAGCAGTTAAATTGTGCGCATCATCAATGACCATGTTTACGATGCCTTTATGGGCAATATAGCGTAACAATTGCTGTATCAACTGCGCGTCTAACTGTTGCTTACGCACCGCACAAAGTACGTCCAGTGCCTGTGATTCATGTTCATTTAACGCAAGACCCAACCACTGATATAAGCGCAAAATACTCAAAGGCCCGGTAGCAACTGTATAGACCTTACTCTCTATCGCAGCATGAGATGTTTCTTCATTAATCGATAACAAGGCGCGCACTAAACCGGCAATGGCTGAACGACCTTGGTTTTTCAATGAGGGAGCTGGACATAAAAAATAAAGACTCGATTGATTTGCTGCCTTTAACTGGGCTACAAAGGTGTTCAACAATGCGGTTTTACCAGCCCCTGTCATTCCTTGCAGATAAATGGTCTGTAACGCTGAATGTTTAACTGCTTGATTTAAAATCGTGTGGAACTGTTGTAACTCCCACTCTCTGCCAAAGCAAGGGAGCGGCATATCTCTGATCAAGTGGCTATAAATCCAAGGTGGTGTATCAGTATCTTGAAGTAAAGTATCAATACTGACCTCAAAATAACTGGCCAAGCTTTTGATGGTGCGACATAACACCTGCTTTCCAGCTTCAGCCCGTTTGATTGTAGAAACTGAAACAGGTAACCGCCGGCTTGCACACTCTTCAGCAAGCTGCTCTCGACTAAGGGCTTTTTTTTCTCAGTAAACGTAATACTGTCTTATTTAATGCAACTCTGCCGTTGCTAGAAACACTCATAGTTACTCCTTTAAATAATGATTATAAATGGTTGAAAGTACTGTTTGCTTTGTTCGTTATATCGACAAAATCCATTTTGCAGATATGTTAACAATATTTGTATTACGCGTTATTACAAGGCTATGAATGGACGAGCGAACCTACGAGTATTCACGCCTATATGACATAAATATGAATAAAATGCGGACTATTTCCCGTGAAAAACACGTTATATGACGAAATAGTAATAGGTACTAAGCAAAGTGATATTTATTGCTTAAAATAACATGTGGAGATCAATTCACGTTTATCAAAAAAACGCCCCTGTTTTACCAGAGGCGCTTTAGTCTCTACTTTAAATATTCCATGGGTTCGCCGGTTTGCAGCGATCTATCCGTTAGGGTTTTATCTGGTTGGCGAAGATCCGGTTTTAGCTTGTGGCCATACTTATCGACGCTATTTAAATAGTCGTCTTTATCGCGTATTTCTCCTGAGGCCTCCAGCTCAGCTTTTAGCTCGCCAGGCTTATGCGTCTCTTTAAAGCTGCTGTTTTGAGGCGTCAGGCTACTCTCTGTATTTAAAATCAGTGGTAGGCCATCTTTACCACTGCCAATCACCACCACTTTTGCATTGTTCGATTTTGCCAGCTCAATGGTGGCTTCAATACCGCGCCATTTTAAATAGGCCTCCGAAATACCATCGCTGACCATTTCTTGGAAAAGCGCAATCCCTTTGGCTTCCTCTTCTTTACGCAGCGCTTCTTTTTTCGCAACTTCAACACGCATTTTATACTCTTCCAAAATATAGTTTTGATTCACTTTGGAAATGATCGCACTGTGTACTTTGTCCGGTAAATCAACTCGCTTGATCAGCACATCGTCCAAGTTCACTAAGTGGTGGCCCGCCATTTTTTGCGCTTCTTGGCGCAACATCGACTTCTCTTTTAATTCCAGTTCATTGAGCACTTGACCAAGCAGCTCTTCTTGCACTTCTTTGCGCTGGTTGCCGTACACCTGCTCAGCATCATATTGCGATACAATCATACGCACCCCGGAGCTCACCTCTGGGAGAATGATTTCATCAACATAATCTGGCCCGACTAACTTGTGCAAATAGGGGATAAAGTCTACTTCAGGACGATAACGTACCGTGATATCTAGGGTGATCCGCAAGCCCTCGTTGGTGATGGCATACACATTGGTATGTGCAGTTTGGTAGCGGCTAGAATAAATGGTGAGCGTATCCCATGGAAACACCAATACTGTGCCTTCATGTAGTGGCGCATCCAAATAGGTACCGCCACCAAAGCGCTTCCAAAGTACCCCAACTTCACCCGAATCAACCTTGATAAAAATGACGGGAATAAGCGCTATCACCAAAAAGATTGCAATCAATAAGGTTAACCCTGCGCGAAAGCGCCAAGATAAAATGCGTCGTCTCAATTTAGGTTGATAACGCTTGAGCAAGCGCATCAAAATATTCGATATTATTATCGCCAAGATGGCGCTAATAATAATCGTCAGCGTTATATCAGAAGGGAGAATGATGTTCATGATGTTACTCCTTTACCCTCAACTTCATGGTGTTCCATTAACTGTCCTTCGACCATTTTTAAGTGCACATCAGCCAAATGGAAATACGCATCATCATGGGTGATGGCAATGACGGTGTTACCGCGAGCTTTAAGTTTTGGCAGTACTTGCTCATAAAACTTACGCCTAAAAATAGGGTCCTGATCCGCCGCCCACTCATCAAAAATATAAATGGGTCGGTTTTCTAATATGGTGCTCAACAGTGCCAACCGCTTGCGCTGACCTGAAGATAGGTCAATGCTGCTGAACTCCCCATCCACTACTTTGACCTTGGTGTTCATCTCTAAAAACGCCAACCAATCATCGATTTCTTCTTGGCTGGTATTGTGAATGCCATAAAGCTGCTTGAATAAATGAAAGTCTGCGAACACCGCTGTAAATAAGCTGCGATAGGCTTCTTTGAGGTTATCTGTAATAGGTTGGCTATCTACTAATATTTGCCCGCCTTGCAGCTCGTACAACCCAGTTAACATACGAATAAATGTGGTCTTACCGCTGCCATTACCACCTGTGATAAAGGTGACCTGCCCGCGCTTCAAGCTTAAATCCACGGGACCAACAAAAAACGGCCTATCTCCGCCTTTTTGGCCATGCTGGTAGTAGGCCCCTTCCAGTTTCAACTCATCAAAATTATGTACATAGGAAAAGTGCTCTGTATCTAAATTAGAATTATCCACTTTTGCACGTTTGAGGTCTTCTTCCAGAGTCATTACGTTTTGCGCCGCTTCCGTTGCTGTGGTGTAAATTGGGATCCCGCCAACAATACTGGTAATGGGACCAATTAAAAACAATGACGCCGTAGTGACTTTGATCACCACATCTGTGTATACATGAGACAAGCTCGGCACAATAAATACCATGGCCCCAGTTGCGGCAAAAAAGGTGATTTGTGAGAGCACAAAATCAGTGGCGAATAAGGTTTGTGTGGTGGTTTTGGCTTTTTTAGCCCGCGCAGAGTCCATAACAAACTCGTGTTCTAAATCATCGGCTCGCGGTACGCTCAGCTTCACCTCTTTAAAGCCATCCAACAAGTCAGATAAGCGTTGGATCAACTTGTTTTCACTCTCGAATGACAGCTGCATATTGCGTTGGATTTCATTAGCGCGCAGCCGGTGAATGCTGGCGCCCATTAAAATTAAAATGGAGATAACCAAAAACGCCACAAACGAGTGCCACGCAATATATAAAGAAGTAAAAAACACTAGGCTGATCGACTGGCCAATGATCACAAACAGCTGTGCCGACTGTGAGATGGTTTGCAGCTCTTTACTGAGCGTATTAAAAATGCGCTCTTTACCTATGGTTTCAAGGGTGGATAACTCGGTATGACGCACACATTCAAATAACTCGACACGCAGCCTATCAATGGCTTTTTCGACCATTTTAGCGGCTTTGGTCATCAGCCTTTGCTGCGTCAGGCCATAAATTGAAATGGTCAGAATAAACAACACCAGATAGTAAAGAATATGGTTCTCTTTGTGGATATCTGAAATGTTTTCCGACACGTTATTTATCAAGGCAAGGACTAACGCATTAGCAAGGCCAGAGATACAGCCCAACATCACGAAAGTCCTTTTCTTTATTTTTATATTCCGACTGATTAAATCGTATAATACCATTTTGATTTTCTTATCATTTTTGTTATCGGCTAAATAGCCTTACAGCGATAATTATCGCCAAGCGCACTTAATCTAAATTAAAGCTAGTCGTCCTCACTTTCTTGCTGTGGGTTACGATCTTGGGTGAGCAGCAACATCAGCAAGCTCACTATCGGCGTCAAAAATAATGAAATCAGAAAAAAGCCCACCGGCCCTGCAAACGTATTGCGTCCCCAATAGCCTGATAAAATACATAACACCAAATACAATGCCACTATCATAATGACCTCCTCAAAAGCCCAATGCTGAGAAATAAACCAACAGTTAGCCTGTTGGTTTATCAAGGTTCAGCCACTGTGATTACACAGTGGCATCGCTCGGTTGTGTGCTGGCATTACCTTTATTTTTACGATATTTCGCTGCAATATCAGCAATATCGCCCTTAATGCTAGAAAGATTAAGGTCAATCAAAGTGCCACCATTTTCAAAATGACGAATAAACGTGCTGCCTACTGCATGCGTAGATGCGGCAGACACTACAGGCATAAATGCGATTGCACTCAATGTTCCAATTACCGGCACTGCTTTTAAGAAGCTGCTTAAACCAGCCCCCCCAAGCGTTTGCGGAAATGAACCACCGATCACAGCACTGACCGTGCCACGCAGTTTATTGTCGCTGTATGATTGGCCATACACGTTGGCAATTTCACCAATCATCTTCATTTGGATACCCGTCAAAGCCACTAAATCAACCGCTGGAATTGGGATTAACCCAGAACCAAACGACCATTTAGAGTACTTATCGACAATGATCTGCGCCACGGCTGCTCGGTCTTCTGCCTGAACTACAGTGCTTTGCGGCTCCGTAGCAGAAGCCTTCGCTTCATTTGCCTTGTCGTCCTTTGCTGTTTTTGTCGCTGTCATAATTCATCCTCTATGATGTAGATTTAAACAGTTGTGAACCCACCAAGTTCATGCGAAGTGTTTAAACATCATTAAACTTTGCATTTACTTGCCCTTATCACTGCAATTCCACGCGAAATTGCAGCAAATTCCTTATTAAGGCCGACAAAAGTACAGAGACACACTTCACCCAACACTCTAATGCAGGCAGCCTTTTACTCATCTTGTTACTGGTATTAATTCACCGTGCCATCGAGCACACCTTGGCACTGCTCAGTACGGTGTCTATCGTTATAGAAAATAATGTTACGCAACTCTTCTGCGATACAATCAGACTCATAACCGGTTTTATGGTAATTACTAAACGCCATCACGGTTTGGTCACGTTCTAGCAACCTTGAAAAACTGGTCACCCATGAATACGGGTAGCTGCCAGAGTACTGTAAAAACTTCTCGTATTTGTTTAAGTTCGTGCTGTTAGGATCATCGGGGCAATCGGCGACTTTGCCATACTGATTTGGGTCGATATAGGTTACAAACCAACCGTAGCCAAAGTACTCACATTCATCATCACTTTGAGTATTTTGGTATGGCGCAAACGCCATTTCTTTTTGCTCGGCATTTAAGATTAAGTCACCATATAAGCCCTGATCCCACTTATGCATGTCTTTCACTGTTGAATACATATCACCAGCGGAATACAGCACTAACGGGTTGCTATACGGGTTTTTAAAGATGTTCTCATAAGGTGCTGGCCCGCCTGTTTCTGGTGGGCGACCCGTTGTCAGTGGCAAATATTGGTTTTCGTCAAAGACATAACCTGTGGTCATATTTTCATAAATGCCAATGGCATTAAACGCACCGCTGTCTTGCATATTGAGCGGGTCTAATATTTGCTCTTTAACGATATTTCTGAAATAGAAGCTTGGGTCTATTTGACCTTGCTTACCTGCGGCTAACTGTTCAATGATGTTACCAATGAGGTAGTAATTACAATTGCTGTAGGTAAACTTGGAACCCGGCTCAAAACTCGGTTTGTTATCTTGCTCTGTACAGGTACAAAAGCGATTACCAAAACCTTCAGGACCATTTAAATCTAACGAGTCATCGTATAAATACGGTCGCCAGCCCCAATCCAGATATACATCTGGATTATCACTGTAGTTATCTATGCCTGAGGACATGCTCAACAGGTTATGCAATGAGACATCCGCGCATTGATTTTTCGGATACCAAGGCAGGTAATCGCCTACGGTTTTGGTTTTTAAGTCCTCGCCTGCCAACATGCGTAATAAAATGGCCGCGGCAAACTCTTTGGTATTCGAGCCAATGCGATATTTTGAATCTGATGTATTAGCAACATCATATTGAATGTTTTGTGGGCCACAATTGGCCTTGTACACCACATCCTCACCGGAAGTGACGTAAATACTGCCAAAAAAGACCATCTTATCGCAGTAGTCTTTGACAGTGACTTCGAACATTTCTATCTGTTCGGCAGTAATGGTGTGATCTTTTGCCACTCCATTTTTAAAACAAGAGGTCAGAAGTAAACTCATACAGCATAGGCTTAAAACCCTGAGTTGTTGCTGATAAAGCCCGTTCATTGTGTGTTTCCCTAGCGTTGCTCAGTTACTTTGCTAACTTCTTTACTACTAACAAAACTCATATTTAGCACGACAATTGCGTCTATATTAGTACGCCGCTTTTGCCATACCCACCAGCACCTTTCTGGTGCCCGTATACGCTTCTCGACCATGGGTGTATAACATGTTGTCGAGCAGCATAATGTCATTGCGCTGCCACTGATAAGCAAATGTCAGCGAGCGATATACCTCATTGATGATGGCAATATCACTGGCTGCTATTTCGCTGCCATCTCCGTAGTAGGCATTGCGTGGTAAATTCTCTAGCCCAATACTCTCTCGCATTGACTCAGGTAACTGGTTGTCGATGCTTGAGCAGTGAAACAAATGCGCCTGATTAAACCACACCTTTTCACCCGTTTGCGGATGGGTTGCGACCGCAGGACGGATTTGCTTGGTCTGCAAATGATTATCAGACTTCCACTCAAAAATAATGTCATTTTTCCAGCAATACGCTTCAACTTCCTCTTTATTTTGAGTTTGAAATACTTCCTGCCATGGCAAGTCAATATCGCCATAGTTGCGCACATACATCACCCCCAACTTTTCAAACTTTTCCCGAAGCGCCACAGGTAATTGCTGATACACTAAGCGACTGTCAGCGAGCGGTGTATTACCGCCTGTTTTTGCGGGAACCACACAGAAAAATCCCATGCGCATTGGCCAACAGTTGGAGTAGGCATTTTCGTTGTGCTGCAAAATAACCTGATCAGCGTGATACTCCGTGGTCGTATAAATGTTGTTTCTCAGTGCTGTACGTGGTGAGGAGCGATAAATATACTGACTGAGTTGCTCGCCAAAAATCGCTTCCAAAATCGTGCTGAATTGATTGGTGCTCACAATATTCAGGCCGCGCAGCAAGGCCACACCATCTCTATCTACCCACTCATTAATTTCTTTAATATGGCTTTTAACCCAAGCCAAACCACTTTGCTTTTGCGCTGAAAGGTCATGCACAAAACTATCCAGCTCGGTCCTCGTGTCCTCTTTGTCGAGCGCTAGTAACTGATCCATTCTATTCCCATCCTTAACTAGGTAAGATAAAATTACAACATAATATTTACATTTAACTATGCAGTATGTAGTGCTTTTCTATCTGCGTAACAAGCGCTTGCATGTCCGCATTATTTTGTAAAATTGATAGATGGTCTCCTACTACTTCCAGTGCAGTAAGGTTCGCCACCACACGCTGCCAGCCCATGTCTAATTTCACTGCTCGCCCCTCAAATTCTTTGGTGTCTGCCGCTTTGATGATGTTGACTTTCACATCCAACAGCGGCGTATCAATCACCACATTTGACAGCAACTGAGCCTTATATACTTGATAAAATGTTGCCAATTGCTGTGCTGACATATGTACGTCAATGTGTGAGAGCCAATCTGACAAAAGCGCAAACTTTGCCATTCCAGCCATTTGACTATAGTGCTCAATTTCATTTTGTCGCGGCGAAAGCCCGAAAAATTCACATAAGTCATGTAACACAAACTTGTCAATTTGCAGCGCATCAACAGATGCGTTGGACTGACTGGGCAGCGGAGTGTCTAAAATGGTCAACGAGGTACACGTCAATTCACTGTGCTGCGAAAGAAGACACAGCTCATAGCCAATGAATGCACCAAATGAATGTGTCACGATATGGACGTGTCCAAAATCGCCCTCCAGTGCTTGCAGATAATGTTTCGCTGTCTGATGAATATCGCCTATCACATCAGGTTTATCGGCTATTAAATCTGGTTGCAGACCATAAACAGGAATGCGTGCGTCAAGTTTATCCACCAGCTGCACAAATGAGATGAGCAAGCCACCCGCACCCGCTATCAGCACTATAGGCGTATAGCCCACTTCCCCTTGCTGTAAACACATCACGCTTGTCGGTGATGTATGCTGCTGAGACTGCTTGGCACACTGAGTATCAATAAAAGTCGCCAACGACCGTACTGTGCTATGTTGCATCACGGCAGCTAAAGGCACTGTGATTGTTAATTGAGATTGGATCTCGGCCACCAACTGCATGACCAACAAGGAGTGACCACCGAGCACAAAAAAGTCATCGTCTAGCCCGACATGGCCAACTTTAAGCAGCTTAGAAAATCGCGCTGCAATGCCAATCTCAAGGCGACTTTGCGGTTTTGCTTTAGCATGAGTTTGCAAACTCAACCCTTTTGCACGGGCAACTAATGTTTTGCGGTCTAGCTTACCGCTACTGGTATGCGGCAATGCATCGATTGAGGTAATAAGTTGCGGGACCATATAACTTGGTAACTTAGTGCTGAGTCTCTCGCGCAGCGCTGATGTATCCACCTGTAGACGTGCCGATTCAAAAAACGCCACCAACTGCTCATTGCCACTGCTATCTTGGCGCACCACGACCGCGCAATTGCCAATGCCTTCAATAGCCATCAACTGACTTTCAATATCTGCAAGTTCAATACGATAGCCCCGTACCTTCACTTGACCATCCCGGCGACCTAAAAAGACAACTTCGTTGCGTGCATTCACCTTCACCAAGTCACCGGTTTTATAAAGTCTCAAACCGGTATGAGGGTCAATGACAAATGCCTCAGCGGTTTTTTTCGTATCTCCTAAATAGCCCCTCGCAAGGCCGATACCGCTAATGTACAGCTCACCAGCAACATACTGAGGAAGCGGCCTAAGCTGTGCATCTAAAACATGTAATTGCAATCCGTTTACAGGGCGACCTATGGCAATGTCTTCGTCTTGCCAATTCGTCACCTCTTGCAAGGTAGCTGAAATAGTGGTCTCAGTTGGCCCGTAAGCGTTGATCAATCGTATCTGAGTAGCTTGATTTTTTTGCCATGATTTGAGTGCCGCAAGCTGCATTTGCTCACCCCCTATGGTGATCAATCGCAACGATGAGCCAAAAGTTTGAGGCGCAACACACAGTTGGTGCCAATATGCTGTGGGCAAACTCATTAAGCTAATATCCGCATTGTGCGTTAACTCACTGAGCCTTGCAGTATCGAGCAGCTGAGACGGCTCAGCCATCACTAAAGTCGCGCCACTAAGCAAGGCGCAAAACACCTCTTCGGCAAATACATCAAAGCTAAAACTAGCAAATTGCAGGCAGTTATCAGTGCTATTTATCTCATATTGCGCTGACAAGCTGCGCACATAATTAAGGATACTGCGCTGCTCCACCATCACCCCTTTTGGCACGCCTGTGGTGCCTGAGGTATAAATCACATAGCCCAGTTCAGACCCTAAACCTGCTGATTTTAAAGCGTCGCCTGAATAGCAATCTAGTTGCGCATTCACGTCATCAATTTGATAAGTGGGGCATGGTGCATCCTGATCTTGCCAAATCGCGCTATCCGTTAATACTAATGCGGCTTGGCACGATGCCACTATCAGCTGTTTTCTTTGCAGCGGCAGTGCCGATGTCATCGGCACATACGCCGCCCCCGCTTTTAATACCGCCAAAACGGCAATGATAAGATCAGGTCCTGGCTCAATAGCAATTCCAACAATCGGCTGCGAGTCACTGTGTCCCGCCTGCTCCACCAGCCAGTGGGCGAGTCGATTACTCTGCCCGTCCAGCTCTGCATAACTTAAACATGCACTGGGGCTGATATCCCCGTTATCAAAATAGACCAATGCGGTTTCACTGCTGTGTTCAAACGCTGTTTGCATAAATGCATCTGCGAGTGTCTCAGCCTGTGACGCAGGCTCGTCTAAAATATGTGCCTTATCGACTAATTCAAAGCGGGTAAATTCAGTCTCAATTTGCCCATTTAAGGTGTGTGACAGTGCGCATAGCTGTTGTGTCGGTTGCTCACAGACTTGTTTGAGCAACTGGGCTAACATTGCGACAAAATGCTGGCTGTGTGCTTCGCTTAGTACACTGGTTTGATAACACAGAGTCAAAGACAATTGCTTATCTCCCCCCACGACAATGGAGAGCGGATAGTGGGTCTGATCTTGATAGTCACTGCTGATGATTTCAAACGGCAGGCTCGGCCCTTGGGACAAAGGATCTGTTGGATAGTTCTCAAACACATACAACACATCAAACAAATCCTGCTGATTGTCTATCTGGCTCCACGTTTGCACATCGCTTAAGCTGCTATGCGGAAATTGACTCAGTGCAGTCACATTAGCTTTAAATCCCTGCAAATAGTCGGTGACACACATCTGCATATCAATCTGGGTATACACAGCTTGGGTGTTAATGTAAGGACCAACACGGCTGGCCATATTACTCAGTGCAGTCGGGCGCCCCGCAACCGTTTGACCAAACATCACCTCACTGCGACCCAAACAAACACTCAACCAGTAAGCGAAGACAGCTTGGATAAGTTGATTAGCAGTTAGCCCAAGTTCCGAGGCTGTTTGAGCTACCCCTTGGCACTGTGCTTCGCTCAGTACCTGATGATACTCCTGATAATGTAAAGGCTCATTGATAGTGGTTTTGAGACAGTCACTGATCAAAGTCGGTGAGTCGATATCGCTAAGATATGCTTGCCAAAACGCAGCTTCTTCAGCGCGATCACGCTGTTGTGTATACGCAATATACTCTGCAAAGTTATCTGAGTGTCCCCCCGCAACTTGACCATCGGTGCGCGCAGCATAAAAGCGCAGCAGCTCACTGAATAAAACAGGTAATGACCAGCCATCCATGATCATATGATGATAGGTCCAGATAAAGCCAACGCGCTGCTCAGACATTAACACCAGTTGCAATCGCATACAGGGCGCTTGGTTCAGCACTATACCTTGCTGATACGCTTGTTGAGCTAACTGTTCAAAACAGCCCCCTTGCTCCTCCTGCCCTTGACCATCCACCAACTCAACAGGAACTTCTGCATGCTCTAGCACCACCTGCACTGGCTGGCCGTCAAGCGTTGTAAACGCGCTGCGCAAAATACTGTGCTGCTTGATGACTTGCTGCCACGCATAGATAAACGCCTCGCAATCAAAGTCGCCAGCAAACGTAAAGCAACATTGCTCAAGGTAAGGGCGCGCTGGTTGGCTTTTTGCATCTGCTAACTGAGTTTGAAACCACATCCCTTGCTGCAATGGACTGAGCGGGTAGATGTCTGCGACAGCCTGCTCAGGGTATTGGGCGATTAGCTGAGCGAGCCCTCGATTAGAACAGGTGGGGAGTAACTTAAAATCACTTTGCGTGTAATGACGCCTTGTTTGCTGTGAGCAGTGAGTAAGTACTTCATCTATCGCGCTTTGTAATTGAGCGACAAATACCTCAGCCGTGGCGTAAGAGGCCTGCTTTGCATCAAAGTCACAGTGCATGCGCAAGCACTCAGCTTGAATCGAAGATGTAAGCTGCATCGCGTAAAAACAATGATTGTCTGGTGCTATCAAGTCCCCACAGGACTCATTCACATCACTAAGTGGACCCTCACTGTGGATCACGCTATCAAGTTGACCAAGGTAGTTAAAAAACACCAATTTGCTGGTGTCTATCGCCAATGCCTCTCTCACCTTTGAATCTGAATGCAAATAACGCAGCGTACCGTAATCACTGGCTTTGTCTTGCACCGCAGCCAGTGCCTCTTTGGCCGCGCAGATCATGTCTCCCACTGTCGTCGCATTTACAAAAAGATGCAGTGGATACATGGCGGTCATCCACCCCAGAATCTCGCTGCCATCTACTTGCCCCTGTAATGCCTCTCGACCATGCCCTTCCATCATCAACACATGAGATTGCGCATCAGTTAACTTAAACAATGTCAGATGCACTGCGGCCAACAATAAGGTTTGAATTTGCGTGCCATAAGCATTATTGGCAACTGTCAGTAAGGCTTGCGTCTGCGATGTGGTGAGTTTTAATTGCAGGCTGTGAACTTTCGCCTGCGTGGTTTTTTGTTCATGTATGTCAAAATATGTTTGCTTACTGGCGGCTTGTACTGCAGGTAACCAATCATCCATATTGGCATGATGTTCGGCATGATCTCGCAGCGCCTGCGACACTTGTTGAATACTGACTTTAGGTGGTATTAAAGAGATCGCGTCATCCGTAACACTCATTTGCAGGGCATGAAATAAGTCTTCCAATACAAGGCGCCAAGATACCCCATCGATGATCAGGTGGTGAGCAATGATACACAAGCGGTTTTTATCATTTTGCTTGCCCGTATTAGCCATGATAAAACGCACTAAAGGCGAGCCATTAAATTGCAAACTCCGCTGCCCTTGCTGACAGGTATTTTGCCACGCATCCTGCCAGCCATCTGACGCGCTCAGGTCACACGTATGGACAATGGCAGATGCATAAAGCCCATCAACAAAATGCAGTGTGTTGTTTTCAGCTACCGTCAACCTTAAACTATCATGTCGTGCGATAAGTGCTGTAACGGCTGCTTCTAATTGCCCTGCTGAGACATTCTTATCTAGCCCCAACATCACCGCTTGGTTCCAGTGCGTGGGCAATGCAAATTGCTGCTCAAAAAACCAGTGCTGTGTGGGTAATAGACTGGCTTTTCCACGACTTGGCATATAAGTCACTTGATTGCTCGAAGCGCTATCTGTGTTGAGAGAGGCCTGCGCGATATGTGTACTTAACTGCGCGACGCTTGAATAAGTCAACACATCAGAGACGGCTAAATCAAAGCCCAATGCCCGCGCCCGAGTAGCAATTTGTATACTTAAAATTGAATCCCCGCCCATGGCAAAAAAGTCATCATCAGGCTGTAAATCAGGCCGTTTCAATAACGTACGATAAACCTGTAATAACGCACGACTCGACTCTGTCAGCCCTTCTTCGGTATCTGCAGAACTGACCCTCGGCACGCTAACCTTGTGCTTTACTTGCATGTGCAGCGCTGGCTTATCCACCTTGCCATGGGGCGTCAGCGGCATCTCAGTCAGCAATACATACTTACTGGGTAGCATATGCGCTGGCAGAGCATCACAAAGTTGTACTTCTAACTGCTTAGAAAGTGTTTGCTCATCCAAAGCAGCAGTTTGGCAAATAAAGGCCACTAAACAGGCGCCCGCCTCACCTGAATCACACAGCAATACAATTGCTTGCTCTACTTCAGGTAGGACACGCAGTTGACTCTCAATTTCATCCAGCTCAATGCGATAACCGCGCAGTTTGATTTGGTCATCATTACGACCAATGTAAGCTAAACGCCCATTTGCAAGCTGTCTGACCAAATCCCCTGTGCGATATACCCGCATTGCTTCGCCTGTGGGCGCACGCCAATTGATAAAGCGCTCAGTGGTAAGCGCTGTGCGCCCCAAGTATCCATTTGCCAAACTGGCGCCTGCAATGCAAAGCTCGCCGATCGCACCGATGGGTTGCAATTGTTGCTGCGCGTTTAAAATGAGTAGCTGAGTATTATCAATAGGCAGGCCAATATCTGGCGTTGTTACACTCGAGTCAACGAGACCTGAGCTGGCAACCACGGCGCTTTCCGTCGGCCCATAATTATTAATGAGTGCAAATGTATGTTCTGAAGTATCCACTGGCGCAAGCTTATCACCACCGACCAACAAGTAACGCAATGACTGCGGGTTAAACTCGCTGTCAGCTAAAACCGCCTGCGCAACCGGTGTGGCTAAAAAGCTATGGGTCACTTGGTGCGTGTGCATTGCTTGCGTCAAAAGCCGTGCATCACTAAAGATGGTTTTTGGTAAAAATACCAATTGCGCACCCGCCACCAAATAAGGCCACACTTCCCATGCCGCGGCATCAAATGCCACACTGGCAGTCTGTGTCGCTACAGAGTGGCTATCTACAGCAAAGGCGCGCTGATGCCACTGGCACAAGTTCATTAACCCTTGATGGGTATTCATCACCCCTTTTGGTTGACCTGTGGTGCCGGAGGTGTAGATCACATAAGCGAGCTGCGCGGAATTTGCAGGCAGCGACGGCAACGCCCTCCTTTGAGCAGACGTCACATCAAGGGCTTCAACATCAATCAGTTGAGTCGAGCTCGCTTCCTCATAATCAAACAAATCAAAACCCAAAGAGTTTGTCAGTACAAACTTACAACCACTATCTTTGGCAATAAAGTGGATCCGAGACTGTGGATAGCTGGGGTCAACTGGCACATAACATGCGCCAACTCGCATCACCGCAAGCAGTGCAGTGATCCACCGACTCCCAGCTGGTAGGCAGACCATAACTCGGTCGTCATTTTGTAGCCCTTGTTCAGTTAAATACACAGCAAGCTGTTCGGCAGCTGATAGCAGCTCGCCATAAGTCATGCATGTGCCATCTATGTCTACAAGTGCCGTTCGATTGGCAGACTCGGTATTCTGATGAGCCCAAATAGGCTGCAGTACGCTCGGCGAGTACAGCGCGTGTTGCTCACCACATAATATCTGTTTTTGCCATGTTGCAGTTTTTACTAATGGCAGTTCAGTTACCCGCTGATCTAGGTTTGTCACCGCAGCTTTCACCATGGCCTCAAACGCGTCAGCCAATCCCGCGATTGCATGATGAGAAAATAGGGTTTTGTCATAAACCCAATTGAGCCGTATGCCATCAGACTGCTCACTACAAGTTAGGTCGAGCTCAAACTTTGCCTGACTATTAGGCTCATCCAATGCAGTGACTTGTATGTCGCCTAATGTCAACTCAGTGTGCTCTTTTGGGTCAAACGCAAAGCTGATTTGAAATAAGCTGTGATGGCTCAGGTCTGTTCGCGGCTCACAGAGCGCTGATATTTGCTCAAAAGGCATCGCTTGATGCTCATGTACAGCTAAGATCTGCGCTTTTTGCGCAGCCAATAACGATTCGAGCGTCATCTCTGGTGTAAACTGCACGCGGATGGGGAGTACATTAACAAAAAAGCCAACAATGTCTTTGAGCTGAGCATGGTGACGCCCAGAAAATGGTGAACCTACCACCACATCAGATACTTGACTGCAACGGGCAATACACACAGAAAATAACGTGTGTAGCCACATAAAATGGCTCATCCCTAAACGCTGACATTGCAAAGTAATGTGTTCAGACAAAGCGCTGTCAAAATGGCTTATGTATGTTGCACCGAGTTGCTGAGATTTGTTGCTCCGCATCCCATCCAAAGCCAGCTCATGGACCTGAGGTGCCCCTGCCAAATAGCCTTGCCAAAATGCCTGATGTGTCGCGCCTTGCAACTGTGCTTGCTGCCATATTGCATAATCAAGATAGGTCAATTGTTCCGCAGCCTCACAGCCCACGTCAGCTTTAGTGCCATCGCACGCATGCTGATATGCCGCAACCAGGTCATCAACGATAAGCCGTAAAGAGTGCGCATCACAGGCAATATGATGCACAGTGATACGTAGCTTAAACGCTCTTTGTGATAACTTCAGCAAGTGCACTCTGAGCATTAAGTCTCGCTCAAGGTCGAATGCCTGCTGGTCATCATCGCGCTGTAGTTTGCGCCAAGCAAGGTCATTCTGCTGAGCAGACTTATCAGAGACATCCACCACCCGTAAAGGCACAGTGAAATGGGGGAGAACGCGCTGCTGCGGTGCGCCAGATTGTTCTGTATATATCACAGTTCTTAAAATAGCGTGGCGCTCAATTACCTGCTGCCATGCGGCTTCAAAAGCACTTACATTCAATTCCCCTTTAAGTAAAAATGACATGGGAACGTGATAAACAGCGACAGCTTGCTCAGCGCTTTGAATGTTATCTAACGCCCACAACCGCTGCTGAGCAAACGAAACAGGGCCCTGTGTTTGCTGTGTACACTGTAATGCTGGAACTACCGACGCCTCACTTACTGAGGCTTTATCAGCCAGCCGCTGCGCCAGCGCTTTAACACTGGAATATTGGAATAGCTCAAAAAGCACAGCATCTAAGCCAAAGTGTGCTTTTAAGTAATAACACAGCTCTACTGCAAGCAATGAATGCCCGCCCAGAGTAAAAAAGTCATCCTGCAAGCCAACTTCATGGGGGCATTGCAATACAGACTTGAACGCATCCGCGACTTGTATTTCAACAGAGGTGGTGGGCGCTTCAAAAGGTGCTTTATCGTTATCTATTTCAATTAAAGATAACAACGCTTTTTTATCTACCTTGCCATTCACTGTCAGTGGCATCTTAGACACAGAGCGTGCAAAACTTGGCAGCATAAAGTCAGGTAAAGTGGCTTTTAAAAAGGTGTTTAGCTGGGCACTTAAATCAGTAAATGCCGCATCATCACCTTCGGTAATAAATGCCGCGATGTAAGCGCCTTTAACTGGATGCTGGTTGAGTATCACTACCGCTTCATCAACCCAAGGGTGCATCCTGAGCTGATTTTCTATTTCACCCAACTCAATACGGTATCCACGCACTTTAACTTGGTCGTCAATACGACCGATGTAAGTCATTTCTCCACCCGGCAGCAGTCGCACTAAATCTCCTGAACGATATAGTCGTTCACTGTGCGTTTTTGCTAGATGTAGTTCAACAAAACGCTGCTGATTTAGCTCAGGGCGTTGCCAATAGCCCCGTGCGACACCTTCACCGCCAACATATAACTCGCCAATGGTACCTTGCGGCAGTAGGCGCTGATGGCTGTCTAACACATAACTAGATGTGGTGTGGATGGGTTTACCTATGTTGCTTTGACCAAGGGCGAGGTCGTCATCGCTGAGGCGCTTAAAGGTGACATGCACCGTGGTTTCTGTGATCCCATACATGTTGATTAACTGACATGCCGGTACCAGCTTGCGCCAAGGTTTTATTTTGCTCGGTTGCAGCGCTTCGCCACCAAAAATAACATATCGAATGGCTGGGTGCTGATGGGTTTCTTCCACCAGCCGCTGCATACAGCTTTGCAGCACATAAAACGCACTGGGCGTTTGGTTTAATACTGTCACGCCTTCGCGAAGTAATAGCTTAGCAAACGACTCGGTATCTTTTGCCGTGTGACTATCAACCACCACGAGCTTACCGCCAAACAAGAGTGCGCCGTACATTTCCCAGACCGAAAAATCAAAGCAAAATGAGTGAAATAGACTCCATACATCTTGCTCATTAAAATCAAATAGGCTCGGCTCAGTGAACAGCAAACGCACGACATGGCGATGCTCTATTTGCACCCCTTTGGGCTTGCCTGTGGTACCTGAGGTATAGATCACATAGGCAAGGTGATCCGGCTGTATCTTTGGCGCAACAAATTGACGACCACTGTGCGCGTCAATCGCTCTATCTGCGACAATGCACCGCACTGCAAGCTGAGAAAACAAGGCTGCACTTTGCTCATCACACACCAACAAATCACTGTTGATATCCGCTAAAATGTATTCAATTCGCTCTTGTGGGTAACTTGGGTCAATAGGGACATAAGCACCACCCACTTTTAGAATCGCCAGCAATGCAACCACCATGTCGGTGCTGCGCGTCATGCTCACAGGTACCAACTGCTGAGGTTTGACGCCTTCAGCAATTAACGCGCAAGCAAGGGCATCAATGCGCACTCCAAGCTCGGTGTATGTAAGCGAAGATGTGCCATCGGTCACCGCAGTGCGCGAGCCAACATTGATGACCTGCTGTTCTAATAACGAAACGATGCTGTGTTGCTCTGGCCAACTCGCTTGGCACTGCGGCTGAGATAGCAGTTGATTGGCATGTGACTCATCCAATAAGGGCACATCCCCCACTGCCATAGTCGGGTGATTGACTATGCCCTCGATCATCACGGCAAAGCTGCTTGCCCAATTTTGAATCGTTTCCCTGTGGTAAAGATCACTGTCATACTTCCAGTGAACCACCAAAGCCTCACCATCAAACTGAGCATGTAGTTCTAGATCACACTTAACCGCAACGCTCTGTGCATCTAATACTTTACACTCTTCCACCTCAAGCCCATTTAACGTCAGAGTTTGCTCATCCGGTTGGGTTAATGAAAATAAGATTTGTACTACAGGATGATGGCTTAAATCTCGCGTCTGGCCTAAGTGTTCAACCAATTTATCAAAAGGCAATGCTCGATATTCCAGCGCAGCTAAATTACGCGCTTTTTGCGCTGCAAACCATTGCTCACAAGAAAGCAGTTCATCGACTTCGGCATGCATCACTAAAGTGTTTACGAACAAACCAATCAAGTGTTCTAGCTGCGGGTTATCACGCCCAAGTACTGGTGTGCCAATTACTGCCCGAGATTGCTGGTTCAAACGTGCAATAAACAGCATGACACTGCTACTTAGCCACATAAAAAGTGAGCTCTGCTGCGCAGAAGATAAAGAAACTATGCGCTTAGTGAGATCACGAGACAGGGATTGCACATAGCGCGCGCCCTGTTCTGTTTGCACGGCCATTCTTGGCCTATCACTCGGCAATGATTGCAGCGGATCCAGGCCCGCTAATTGCGATTTAAAATACGCCAGATGGGCCGCAAAGTGCTCGTCACACAGTTGTGCTCGCTGCCACGCAGCATAGTCAACGTACTGTAGCGCTAAAGTCGGTAATTGTACCTGTGATTTGCAACCCGTTGCGGCGTTATAAATGATCGCCACTTCGTCCACTAAATTCGTCATAGATGCACCATCTGAGACGATATGGTGCATATTAAAAAGTAACCGGTGCTGATGCGTATCAGACAGCACTAAAACACGGATTAAACAGCCGCTTTCAAGGTTAAATTCTTGTGTGCAAAAATGCTTAATATGGCTGTCGATTTGCTCGGCTTTCTCATCATTTGATAACTGACTGACATCAAGCCACTGAAACGGTGTTTCAAAGTTTCGCATGATACGCGCATAGGGCTTACCGTTTGACTCATCCCCAGCAAGAAACTGGCAGCGCAAACTTTCATGACGCTCAATCACTTGTCCAATGGCATATTTCAAGGCATCAACATCAAGCTCTCCAGTTAAACGAAACGAGGCTGGCATGTAATACTGCTGGCCACCATGCAGCTGCTCAATAAACCATAAACTCTCTTGTGCAAAACTCAGCGGGAGCTGTTCGTTACGCGCTATCGGACGAATAGCCCCATCGTGCGCTGCCACTGTGTGGGTTCGCTGTTGTTGAAAATAGCTTACTAAGTCTGCTTTATTGGCGATGACCTTGCTTTTAAGTGCTTCAGGAAAAGCATCTTTTTGACGAAATGCCAAGCGGCCGTCTTTTTCGTATAACGTGACGCCTGCATCTAGCGCCTCAGCAATCAGCGATTCAAGTTCTAGTGTCTGACTCGTTATCACAGGAACATCTCCTCTGATGAATCACTATCACTAAGCTGCGCTTGTTCATAAGCAGTGTGGATCCGGATCCACTTCACCAATGCAGTTATAGTGGGTCGCTCAAACAATACCCGCATCGGCACAGCTATATTCAACTGCTCTTGAATTAATCCAGCACATTGAATTGCCAGTAAAGAGTGCCCGCCCAGAGTAAAGAAGTTATCTGTGATCCCAAACTCATCTACAGCCAGCACAGTAGCAAAAATTTGATGCAGCGCTTTTTCGAGCTCAGAGCTTGGCACAACCACCTCAGTCTTGCTTTGACACTGATGTGCCCAGCTTTTCAAGGAATGAGTATCTAGCTTGCCATTATTGGTCAAAGGCAAATGCGTCACTTGAATAAAGCGATGCGGCAACATATAAGTTGGTAACTGTAATGCAAGCTGCTCACAATATTGGATGCCACGTATCTCATCGACTAACTGGGGCAATGGCACTGTTTGGCCGTCATTTTCGAGCACAACAAATGCCTCAATATTGTCTCCCTTATCGTTCAACATCACCTGAGCTTCTTTAATCTCTGCTTGCTGCACTAAATAGTGTGCAATTTCATCCAATTCGATACGATAACCACGCAATTTCACTTGCTGGTCAATACGCCCGGCAAACCTTAATTGCATGGCATTTGACGCTTCATCGAATTGCCACTTTGCTTTATCACCGGTGCGATAAAAACGTACCGCTTGCGCTGTTGACTGTAATGACAGGGTGATAAATTTCTCACCGGTCAGTTCCGACTTGCCTAAATAGCCACCGCTGATGGCGTCGCCAGACACATACAGCTCTCCCAATACGCCATTTGGCACAAATTGCTGGAGCTCATCTAGCACCACACAATGACTGTATGGCATCGCTTGACCAATTGGCACATCATACTGACCACTTGCAATAAGCTGCTCAATCGTTTGACTGTCACAGCGGTAAATACTGGTGCCGACTGTCGCCTCAGTTGGTCCATATTCATTGACCCACTGAGTATTCGGTAAAAACACATCCAGTGCTTTTAGCAACTGACATGACAACGCTTCTCCGCCGATAACCACACAATGCCGCCCGCTAAATTGGCGGGTCAAAGACAACTGGTTAGCCACTTCCAATGCGCCTTTAAGGTGTGCTGGGGTTACTTTTAACATGTAGGATTCATGACTAAACAAGCGCTTAGCTAGTTCAGCTAACAAGGTGTCATTGTCATCGATGAGTTCGATACCTAACCCTGCCAGCAAGCCGCCCCACAAGGTGGTGACTGTGGCATCGAACGCAACGGGGGTGCTTACTATCGCGCATGAAAGGGTGCTGTTGGTATACTCTCTAATGGCAAATGACACATAATGGTGTAAGTTCTGGTGGCTGATTTGCACGCCCTTGGGCTGACCCGTCGTCCCCGAGGTGTAGATAACATAGGCCAAGGCATCAACATGGGGTTTAGGCAGTGCACCTTGATCGCACGATGCTGGCCAATTGGCTGAGTCGTTGATTGAAAACAAAGTCAGCGGCGACTGCGCAATCGAGTCTGATAAATTTGCCAGTCCGCGTATCAAATCATCACTGCTGATCACACCCGCAGCCCCACTGTCTTGCAAAATATATTGAATGCGTGCGGCGGGCAATTTAGGGTCAATTGGTACATAGGCACACCCAGCACGTAATACCGCAAGTAATGCAACCACCATATCCGCACTCGGCGATAAGCACACCGCCAACTTATCATCAGCATTTACCCCATTTGCCAATAAGTGACTTGCCAGAGATCCTGCTCGTTGCCACAGCGCTTCATAACTCAACGAGCGCCCCTCGGCATCAGTGACTGCCACTTTATCCTTGTGCATGTACACCACGTTTTCAAAACGCTCATGTAAACACACAGGCGTATCATGCTCACAGATATGGCCTGCAGCTTTAGTTAGTATTCGTTGCTGCTCAGGGGATAGCATTGCCAAGCGACTAATCGGCCAATCCGGACCGTTTAAAGCGGCATCAATCAAAACATTGAACGCTTCTGCCATGGCCGCTATGGTGCTTTGTTTAAACAACGCGCTGCTAAAGCGCCACTCTAATTCAATTTCCGCCCCCTGCTCTATGGCATTGACCTCTAAATCAAACTTAAGGTTAAGTGACTCTAAGGGCGTCTCTTCAATGTGCAAATCAGGTAAGGCAATATCAACAACTTCATTGTTTTGGAGCGCAAATAAAATCTGAAATAGTGGCTGGTGGCTTAAGCTGCGTTCAGGACTCAAGGCTTCAACCACCTGCTCAAATGGCAGCGATTGATGTTTAAACGCATCTAAAATCACGGCTTTTTGCTGAGCAAGATACTGATTAAACGTGAGGTGCTTCTCAGCCTGAGCTCGGATCACCACAGTATTTACAAAAAAGCCAATTAACTCATTAAGTTGTTTTTGAGTTCGCCCCGCAACTGGCGAGCCAATCGCGACATCATCAACACCACTCATGCGCATCATCAACAGCGAAAACGCACTGTGTAACCACATAAATAAGGTCACAGACTCAGTCTGACACTGGTTTTTGATGGCAGCGGTGGTCGCCTCATTGAGTTTCACTTTGAATTGCTTCGCTGCCAACGCTTGCACTTTGGGCCGTGCAAAATCCAATGGTAATTGATGAATTGGCGGGCTGCCAGCAAGTTGCTGGCGCCAGTAATCAATTGCAACTTGCTGCTTGTCTGGTGTGAAATGTGCCCTTTGCCAATGTGCAAAGTCCGCATATTGCACCGCCAATGGCTGACTCAGCACATCCGGGAGTTGGTAATCTGCTTCACCTTTATGATGGCGATAAAATGCGATAAATTCTTTGACTAAAATGGCCATTGACCAACCATCACTGGCAATGTGATGCATATTGAAATGCACCCAATAGCACTGCGTTTCACGTTTTATCACAGTAACGCGCAGCATCACATCTTGACTCAAATCGAAGGCTTTTTGACAAAACTGCGCCTTCAGCTGAGCTTCTCTATGACACTTGTCGCTTTCATCTAACATCGAAATATCTTCATAGATCAGCGGCACTTCTACCTGATCTTTGATCAGCTGTTCAGGTGACTCATTACTTGCCCCAGGCAATATGATGCTTCGCAGCACTTCGTGTCGTGTAATAATGCTTTCGAGTGCAGCATTAAATGCAAAAAGGTCAAGCTCTCCCGTAAAGACAAAACTGGCAGGCATATGATATTGGCTGCTGCCATTTTGTAACTGGTCTATGAGCCACAAACGCTGCTGGGAGAACGACAGCGGTAACGAGTGAGTGCGCGCAACCACTGGGATTTCATCGCCTGTCGCTAACCGCTCAAAGCTCGGTAGTGCATCAGCCAAGGCCTGCACACTCGGGGTTTTAAATAATTGTGGTAGAGTAATATCAACTTGCATTTGTTGACGAATTTGGCTGATAAGCTTGATCGCCAATAAAGAGTGGCCACCTAGCTCAAAAAAGCTGTCCTCTAGGCCAATACTCGCTGTTGGCAATATCGCCTGATACAACCCCATCAGCGTTTTTTGCTGTTCGGTCAATTGAGTATGCTGAGCGACCACATTGCTTTGCGCAGTATCTTGCTTTGTTGTTTCATAATCTGCGATTAAGGCCGCTTTATCCACTTTGCCGTTGGCAGTTAAAGGCATTACAGCCACAGTATGAAATGCCGCGGGGATCATATAGCTTGGCAACACCTCAGATAGTTGCTGGCGCAATTGACGCGCAGACAATTTAGACTCAGTTTGCCATAGCACATGTGCTATCAGAGTTTGCGCATTGTCATCTACTGTCAGCGCGCAATCAACAATGCCCTGTATCGCCAAAATAAATTGCGATATAGCGTCTAAATCAATACGGTAACCACGCAGTTTAACTTGCTCATCTGTACGCCCCAAGTAACGAAGGTATTTAGGTGCACCGTGCGCGTCGAGTTGCCATTTCACCACATCACCAGAGCGATAAACAGACTGCATATGGTTTGCTGTGATGGTTCGCAATGTGAACTTTTTCGCTGTTAACTCTGCTTGATTAACATACCCTTGGCTCACCATACTACCCGCAATCAAAAGCTCACCGGCCATATTTCGTGCTACTGGTTGGTCAAATTCATCGACAACGAGCAAGGTGGCTCCCTCAATCGCAGAGCCAATGGGTATATCTGGCGCAGCTGCCAGTTCCGCCTGTGACATGGTTGTCGGAATATCAAACACACTGACACCCACAGTACTTTCAGTCGGGCCATACTCATTCACGATGTGACAGTTAGGCAACTTCTCTCTGAATTTAACCACCAGATCAGACTGAAGCGCTTCTCCACCAACAATTAATCGGTGCATGGTTTCACAAATTGGCTTGTCGTCCGTCAGAGATAAAACCGCACGTAAATGGGCGGGGGTTAATTTAAATAATGCGGCTTGTTTTGCCCACAGCTTATCAATTAATTCAGGGATGAGCGCCACACCCTGCGGCAAAATAGTCAGTGAGCCCCCGCTCATTAATGTCGGCACAATCGCCGTTACTGTGGCATCAAATGCCGCAGGCGTGCTCATCACACTGTGCTGTAGCTCTAGCATCATATAACTGCTCATGGCATGGTGAAGATAGCCTTGCAAATTACTGTGATTAATGGGCACCCCTTTAGGTTGCCCCGTTGAACCTGAGGTATAAATGATATAACAATCTCTTGCTGCCAGTGGTAACTCACAAGCAGGCAAGTCATTAATGTCTGCTGCTGTATCAGGGTATGAAGACAGCATTGACTCTTCGCTCAATGCATCATCTAGCAGTAAAAAGTCACTGCCAGCTTCTATCAGTTTGTCCGCGCTCTCACTGAATGCCAGTGTCAACATCACGTCCGCATCTGAGATGACATGCTCGAGTGTTTTTACTGGTGTGTCATGGTGCAAAGGCACATAAACATGCTCTGCTTTTAGCACCCCTAACATGGCAATCACGGTCAGCGGCCCTTCTGGCAACAATAGCGCAATACGCGTTTGTGGTTCGAAAGCCATCTCCAGCAAGCAATGCGCCAGCTGATTCGTAATGCGATCAACCTCTTCATAGCACCAGCTTTGCGCTGCAAAACTCAACGCCGTTCGCTGGGGGTGCTTGTGTGCAACTTGGCTAAATTGCATCGCCCATGAAGTCACCTCCGAATTAACCACTTCGATTGACTGACTTGCACGAATAAAAGCCTGCGAAACAGCGGGACGCCACAGGGTTAACTGAGACAAGGCTATATCTGGGTTATCGAGGCATTGCTCCAATACCCACAGATATTGCGCATGAAAGTCTGCCATACTCTGCGGATCCCAAAGTGCAGTATCAAAGAGCCATTCAATGCAACATGTCTTGGCATCATCGATGACACATACTTCCAGATCAAGCTTGGCACTGCGTGCAGTTTGCGGTATCAGTTGCACCTCTAAATCTTGAAGCTGTAGAGTTTCGTTGACTTCGGTATTCACCCTAAATACGATCTGTGCCAACGGGTGTATCGCCAAGTTACGTGGCACGTCAAGTGCCTCTACCAACACATCAAATGGCACCACTTGATGGGCTTGTGCTGCCAAAAACTGCGCCTGACTGTCCTGTAAAGCCTCGTTAAACTGTGTACCTGTGGTAAATTTATCTCTCAAGACCAAGGTATTAATAAAGTTACCAATGACGGGCTCAAAAGCCTGCATTTCGCGCCCTGATACCGGCGTGGCAATCACGATATCTCGTTGCTGCTGTGCACGGCTCATCCACATACTAAACGCCGTTTTTAGCACTTGAAAGCGCGTGCATCCATGATGCTGGCAAAATACATGCATCGCACCTCTAAGCGAGTTCGGCAGCTCAAAGCAAGCAAGCTCCCCGCCTTTAACCGCTTCATTGGATCTAGCTCTGTCTGTGGGCAACATATGTACTTGCGGTATCTCTGCCAGCGCTTCACGCCAGTAGTCTAGGCTTACTTGCCAATTTTCAGTGTCAGATACTCTGCGCTGCCAATCGATGAAGTCTAAATAGGTAAACTGCGGTGCTTCAATGGCATAATTTTGCTGCTCACTCGCTTGATACGCACGACTTAATGCATCGGCTAAGACTGCAATTGACCACCCATCTGAAATAATGTGATGCATGGTGATAAGCAGCATATGACTGGTTTGAGTGCATTTTACAAGTGTGGCTCGGAGCATCAGATCTGTGCTTAAATCAAAACCACGCTTGGTATCCGCCGTCACAATATCATCAATAAGACGCTGTTGATGACTGCCTTCATACGCTGATAAATCATCGTAATTCAGGGCAAAAACCTTGTCCGCATTGTCTTTTTGATAAGCCGTACCCTGCGTATCTTGATGGAAGGTAAAACGCAGCATGGGGTGAGCTTGGACCACAGAACAAAATGCTCGATCTAAGCGCTCACAATCCAACTTACCCGTTATGTAATACGCACCTTGCAAATGATATTGCTCACTGTGCCCTTGCATCTGGTCTATAAACCAAATTCGCTGCTGAGCAAAAGACAGCGGGTAGCTATCCTGCTTTGCAATTGACCTCACAGGAAGCTGTTCAATCTGCGCATCCTGAGACTCTATACACAATGCCAATTCCGCTATGCAGGGGTTCGCAAAAATATGCTTTAAATTCAGAGATACGCCACATTGCACCTTAACCTCATTGAGTAGACGCATGGCCAATAATGAGTGTCCGCCAATAGCAAAAAAGCTATGATCAATGCCAATCCCTGAACAGCCTGTTAAAGTCGCAAACATATCCAAGAGCTGATGATGAAGTGCCGTTTGCGGTGCACGCGTTGCATCTGATATTTCTATGCTCAGCGATTCAAGTGCCCTGCGGTCTATTTTTCCATTATTCAGCTTGGGCAGTGAGGCTTGTTTGATCAAATATGCGGGGATCATGTGCGCAGGTAATTGCTGCTTTAACTGCTGTCGAATTACAGATTCACACTGCGTCCGTTCAGTGCGTTTTCCATCTGGTACAAAGTAGCCCACCAGCATGTTTTGCTGTGCAACTTGGCGGCAGATCACCGCGACTTCTTGCACTTGCTCCAGCGCTTGTAGCTTGCTTTCAACTTCAGCAATATCAACTCTAAAGCCATTGATTTTAAGTTGCTTATCCAGTCTGCCTAAAAACTCGACTTGACCGTCAAAATTACACTTAACTTGGTCGCCTGTACGATAATAACGGGCTGAATCGCCATCACCGACTTTAAGTGATACAAAGGCTTCGTCAGTCACTTTTGCGGCATTAATATAGCCATTTGCAAGACTCTCACCGCCAATGTAAAGCTCTCCGGGTACCCCCGCACACACGGGTTGTTGCTGCGCATCTAATATCGCGAATCTAATATGATTAAATGGCGCACCGATGGGGATGGACTCCAAATCATGCTCAGTTGGGATCTCAAAGGTGCACACTCCGATACACGCCTCAGTTGGCCCATAGTGATTAAACAGTCGTGCATCAGCGTTTAAGTTTCGAAGCTGCTGCACTAAGGTCAAACTAAGCGCCTCACCACCGAGTATCCACTGCTCGACATGTAAAGTGGATTGCTGCAACCAAGGCAATAACACCTGTGCAAAAGAAGGAGTGAGCTTTATCAGATTTACGTCGTGCTGATGACATGTTTTCACCAGCAATTCAGGTTCCGTGCTATCGCATAGCAGTACAGAGCCAGCCCCCATTAGCACTGGAAATATCCCTGTAAGCCCTAAATCAGTCGCAAGCCCAGTGACGATCGCCGAACGTGTCTCTTGAGTGAATGTCACACGCTCAGATACGCCCGCGACATACCTTGCCAGCGCATGGTGCGATATCACCGCACCTTTTGGTTTACCTGTACTGCCAGAGGTAAACATCACATAAGCAATGTCTTCACCTAATGGCATATTGGGCAAGCTTTGCTGTACACTTTGCGCATATAGACGGCTTATATCGAGCACATCTATACCATCCTCTTGCAGCTTTTCTATCTGCGCCAAGTGCTCACTCGCACATAACACACGCTGACTGCCCGCTTGTGACATGATTTCCAAGATACGCTCTGCTGGCGTCGCTGCATCGATAGGCAAATACGCGATACCCGCACGCATCGCCCCAAGCATCCAAATTAAGCTTTGAATATCACGCTGAACTAATAACGTGATCGGTGATGATGGAGGCTGATGCAGTGCATATAGGCGCAGAGCCACGCCTTCTAATTGCGTGATTAACGCATCATA
This sequence comes from Pseudoalteromonas luteoviolacea H33-S, assembly GCF_001625695.1. Classification (GTDB taxonomy): domain Bacteria; phylum Pseudomonadota; class Gammaproteobacteria; order Enterobacterales; family Alteromonadaceae; genus Pseudoalteromonas; species Pseudoalteromonas luteoviolacea_B. The sequence goes on along the minus strand of NZ_AUXY01000013.1, from coordinate 27,237 downwards.
GCTCATCACCGAAGGGGCTTGCCCACTCTCTGCGTTTTCCTGGATCAACGCTGTACGCTCTGGATGGCGCTGAGCGCTGTGATAAAGTCCCTCAATGACACTCACTGGTGCAGCACTCGGCTGTGCAGCTCCCAATATTGGTAGCGACGAAGGCAGTGAAATTTGACCGATAACTTGCTCTGTAGAGCGACAGGCCATATCAATCAAAGCTACATAATCGTCAGCCAATTGCTTTACAAATCGGGCATCAAACAGCTGCTTTGCATAATCTAGGTTCAGCTGTACGCCATCATGATCATCTGTGATACTCAAGGTCAGATCGTACTTGGCAGTGTGATTGTCCAAATCAAAAAGTTCAGCACTGAGCTCATCATTACGCACGACTCTCTGTGCAATGCCATTGTAGTTAAACAATATTTGGAACAGCGCCGAATGCGCGGTGGATTTGGCCAAATCCAATGCATCTATGATCTCTTCCACCGCAACACTTTGGTGTTCAAGACCGGCTTTTACTAATTGGTGAGTTTGGGTCAAAATTTGCTGTAACGACTGCTGAGCATGCAATCGTGCTCGCATCGGCAGCGTATTAATAAAGCAGCCGACCACCTGCTCGAATTCAGCTTGAGTGCGATTTAAAACCGGCACACCTACAGTAATATCTTCAGCTTGCCCATAGCGATGTAAAAGGACATAAAATACCCCTAAAAAGCCTGCAAATGGGGTAACACCTAACTGTTGGCACAATGCAGAAAAGCGCTGTGCCTGAGGCTGTGAAATAGACGCCTCTAAGTTGGCCCCTTGATATTGCTTGTGTGCTTCACGTGGCACACTGGTCGGCAACTCAAAAACTGATAGATCTACCAGTTGTTGCTGCCAGTAACTCAACTGCTGTTGATACGCGCTGCTTTGCTGGTATTTGTTTTCCCAGTGCACAAAGTCCAAATATTGAAGCGTTTTTTGCGCTTCAGCTTGTCCCGCTAATTCATCAATCAGTGACTGCGTAAACAGTCGAATTGACCAACCATCGGCGACAATATGGTGCATACACACATATAGCCATTGACCTTGCTCCTGCGCCACTAACAAGCGCGCTCTTACTAATAGCTCTGACTCTAAATCAAATTGATAAGATAACTCATCCTGTACCTTCTTCGCGGCTACTTCACAGTCTATGCTGCATGCCACAGATTGCACTTGTAAGGTCAGTTTTGCATCACGATTAACACTCTGGACAACCTCACCATCTTGCTGCTTGAATTGACTACGCAGTACATCATAACGCTGTAACACGGCATTTAATGCGCTTTCTATTTGTGCCGCGCTATATGCTTTAGATAGGCGTAACAATCCTGCCATGTTGTACGCATTGAGCTGTGTTTCGTACTGCTCGATAAACCAAATACGCTGCTGCGCGCGCGACAGCTTACCCACCTTTTGATGATGTCGCTGCATATATGCAATAAGTGCTTGCTTATGCTCCCTTATCAGCGCTAACTTTTGCGGCGGTATCTCGCTTTGCCGACTTCTGAGCTTTAAACGTCCATCTTGCACATATACAAAGATCCCTTGGCCATCTAACTCGGCCAATAAAGTTTCAATCGCTGAATTTTCCATTCTTACAAGTCCATCTCTGTCATGGATTTATCATCAAAAGCTGCGCTGATATCGCGCCCGCTAACTATGTCACTGATAACTTCTACTTGAGTCACGCCATGTATTGCCTGCTCAGGATCTGCTTTCAACACACCAATGCGCTGCGCAAGTAAAACAACACTGCTAAAATCAAACACGTCAGCCACGGTGCAACGCACTGCAAAATGTCGGTTAATGCGAGATATCAGCTGCATTGCCATTACCGAGTTACCGCCACAGTCAAAAAAGCTACTGTCTGTGCTCATCTGCTCAATGGGTAATAAGTCAATAAAATACCCAAGTAACGTTTGCTCTATTTGGTTATCTGGAGCGCGATGGCGCGCTACATGGCCAGTTTCAAGCACTGGCAATGCAAGCGACTTGGTATCAATTTTGCCATTCGGTGTGCGAGGCCATTGTTCAAGCCAACTGACAAATTCTGGTACCATATAGCTGGGTAACTTCATCATTAAATGCTGACGAATGGCACTGTACTCCCACTGCACACCTTGCTGTGGACAAGAGAGGCAAAACGCGCATAAATGGGCTGTGCCTGACTGGGCTGTTTTGACTAAGACACGCACATCATCATGACCGAGTAACTTGCGCAATTGATACTCAACTTCAGCCAATTCAATGCGATGCCCATGCAACTTCACTTGATTGTCTAACCGCCCTTGCAACTCAAATCGGCCATCGGGTAAACATCTTGCTTTATCACCTGTTTTGTATAGTCGTAAAGGCTGATGATTAACCGTGTGCTTTACGAAACACTGAGCAGTCAACTCTGCGCGATTAAGATAGCCGTTTGCCAAGCCCGCACCACTTATCCAAAGTTCACCCCAAACACCAATGGGCAACGGGTCGCTTTGCTCGTTGGCCTGCTCAGGCATGACAAACAATCCCGTATTTGCAATGCCATGACCTATGGTAATGTCATGTGCATCGGTAATGTGCGCGACGCTTGACCAAATGGTGGTTTCTGTGGGCCCATACATATTCCAAAGCTGGACATTTTGGTTCAATAGCTTTTCTGCCAGATTAGCAGTCAATGGCTCACCGCCACACAGTACTGTGAGTCCTGCAATACAATTAGGAGCAGCCTGAATAATAAGTTGCCAAAGCGTCGGAGTGGCTTGCATAAAGGAGATCTGCTGTCGCTCAATCAATTCTGAAATCGCCAACGGATCGCTACACGCGGCTTCACTGGCAATCACTAAGGTCGCCCCAGAAATAATGGGTAAGAATAACTCCAATGCCGCAATATCAAATGCCATCGTTGTAATGGCTAACACATGGTCTTGCTGGGAAAGACCTGGCTTATCTTGCATGGAAAGTAAAAAGTTGGCCAAAGCACCATGGCTAATTTCAACCCCTTTTGGACGACCGCTTGAGCCCGAGGTATAAATCACATAAGCGCGCTGCTCACTGGCAACCGCGCTTTTTGGTAATGTGCTTTGGTAAGCAGCAATTTCACTGGCTTCTAGGTCAATATCGACACACACCATGCCCGTATCAACCATGGTTTTAATTTCAGCGCATGGCGCATCGCACAGCAGCAAATTAGCTTGCGCATCTGACAGCACTTCCCGTATTCGCGCTTGCGGGTAAGTAACATCAATGGGCAAATAAGCCGCTCCCGCTTTTAACACGGCGAGCAAAGCGACCAACAGTTTACTGGTGCGTGATAAAGCAACCGCCACTAAACTGCCAGCCCCTACACCTTGCGCCATGAGATGGTGTGCTAACTGATTCGATTGTGCTTCCAACGCTTGGTAACTGAGCTCAGTAATATCATCTTTCACCGCTATTTTTTGCGGTGTGTTGAATGCCTGTTGCGACACCATATCAATTAATGAACCACACTCTAAACTCAGAGAAGCATTGGCCAGTTGTGAAGATAACATCTGGTTATAGTCATCATCTTTTTGCAACTCAAACAAGTCACTGTGCATAGTCTGCTCAGCACAGATGCTGGCCGCCATGACTAGCCAAGACTGCGCAAAACGCGCGAACATGTCATCATCATATCTATCACGTTGATAATCTAGTTCAAACCACCACTGCTCACCAATATTCAAGATATTGCAAGACACTTCAAACTGACCAAAACAGTTGTTACTTGCTAGCGAGGTCGATTGCAAACCACTGAATTCAGGCAACCTTTGTACACGGTCAAAATTAAATACCGTACTTGGCATGATCCAATCTTGCTCACATAAATGGGCATAGGGAAGATGCTGATGTTCAAATCCAGTGAGTAATCTGTCTTGCACCTGTGCGACCAATTCACCAAATGTCATCGTCGCTGAGACATCCAGTTGCAACGGTAACATATTGGTGCAATAGCCAAGTAAATGCGCGTCTAATACGTCGGCGTCTATATCAGGTGAGAGCAGTTGGCGATCTGAGACTGGTACATTGACAGCAATGCGCGTTTGCTCAGACAATTTATGTAACCAAGCCACATAACAGGCCAATAGTGTTGCAAACAATCCGCAACCTTGCGCTTTTGCAACAGATTGTAGGTTTTGCACCGCTTGCGTGCTCACTGGATACCTCAGTTGTTGCACTTGATAGTTAGGCTGAGCTTTCGCATCTCGCTTTAGTGGCAAAGCTAACTGCTCACTACCTGCTAGCTGAGCTTGCCAATATTGCGTATCTTCCCCATAAATATTTGTCTGGGTGTAATTTGACAACGCTTGGGCATATTCACCAAAGCTTGGCGCACTTGGGCAAGCAACTTGCTCATCTGAACTGTAGTTTTGAGCTATTTTTTCCAATACCAACTGTAGAGAAATACCATCACATACAATGTGATGGGCGACCATACTCAAGTAATGGTTGTGCATATTGTCACTCAGTAAATAGAGGCGGCACAGACCCCCTTGCTCAAAATCAAATGACTGATAACGCAGCTCAGACAAACGCTGCTCAACTTCACAAAGGGGCTCCTCAGGCGCAATAGAGAGACACATGAGTTCGGGGGCTGCACGAGTGATATGTTTAAGTTCAGCCACATCGACGCCACAACTTAGTAAAGGAAAGCTGCTCACCACATGCGCTACAGCGCGCTTGAGCTTACCCACATCCAGTGCACCAACCAAGCCAATACTGGCCTGTAAATGATATGCAAGTGCTCCACTTGAACTGCGTAGCGCCAGTGCCAGCAGTTGACTTTGTCCTTGGGTAAGCTGATCCACACTACTGTCGGTGTGTACAGAATGAACTTGCTTTGCAACATCACCAAAATAACCCGCTTGCTGCAATGTGAGAGCACTGTCTTTGACAGCGCGAATGACAAACTCAATATCCTCATCACTGTGTGCGGCACTGATAAAGCAATTGCGCCCTTCCCAAATGAATACCCCACGATTCAATAACTCATAAAAGAACACGTCTAGATTCTGGCTAAATTGAAAGCGAAACAGTGATGAGAATGCATTGATAGCAATCGGAATAGCATGCGCTTGAAAAAATGCATTTAGCTGCTCTTTTAAGTAAGTGGTTTTGCGCGCAAGTTCAATTTGTAACTCAGGGCCTTGACGTTTGATCTCCTTGAGTACCGCAACCGCACTTGCCATGCTCAAAGGGTGCTTACAAAAGGTGCCTGCAAAAAAGGTGGTGTCAGCTTGCGGAAACGACTGATCGCCGTATTGCCACACACCACCATCAATCCCATCAAGATATTCTTTATTACCTGCAACCACACCAATGGGCAAGCCTCCACCGACAATTTTCCCGTAAGTGGCCATATCTGCTTGGATGTCGAGTAACCCCTGTACGCCTCCTGGGTGAGCGCGAAACCCTGTGATCATTTCATCAAAAATTAAAGCGATGCCCAAGCGCTTCGTTAACGCTCTAAGCTGCTTTAAAAACTCGAATGGTTGAAGCTCAGGGTGACGACTTTGCACGGGTTCAACTAACACGGCCGCTATCTCATGGCCATGTTGTTTTATCTGTTCAAGCGCAGAAAAGTCACCGTATTTAAGCACTAAGTTATCGGCAACGGTTTCGTGGCGTACCCCCGAACACATTGGCTCCACACGCTCACCATCCGGCGCGACAGCCGCCAATGTGCCATCAAAATGGCCGTGATAAGCGCCTTCAAATTGAACAATGCGCGGTCGTTTAGTTTTATTTCTGGCGAGCCTTAATGCCGTCATCACCGCTTCAGTGCCCGAGTTGCAAAATGAGACTCGCGCCAAGCCTGTCAACTCACTGATAAGTGAAGCCGCCTCACAAGCTTGCGGGCTTGCAAGCCCTAGCTGAATGCCGCATTCTAATTGCTGAGCAATTGCCGCGTTGATAAATGAGGGCTTATGACCAAACAAATTCACCCCAAAGTCCATGGTAATATCGATGTATTCATTGTCATCAATATCCCAAATTCGAGCACCCTCGCAACGTTTGGCAAAAATGGGGTAAAGCATTTCTTTGCTCGATAACCTAAACCCAGCTGATGCGCGGCAATCGGCAAGATGCGATCTGTGCTGAGAGACCAGCTGCTTAGAAGCTGCCGTCTTTTGGCAGTACTGCGTGCTGAGCGACTCACTGTGCTGACGCATTTCCTCAGTACCTGCTTGCCGCTGCAGTTGCTTGGCTTGAAAACCAGGTAGTACAGATGCCACCGATTGATGAGTCGACTCACTTGCTGAAGGCGTGACTTTTGAGTCTGAAAAACGTGCTTGAGCGGCCGTTGAAAGCGTTGATTTATCTCCAACTTCCCCCCTTGGTTGCTGCCCAAGCCAAGCCAACTGCTGTGCGGTGACATCGGATACACTGAGCTGTGCAGCTTCACTGTTGACGCTGGCGGCCGCTTGCAGCTGTGCAGTACAAATACGCTCAATCAGGTGGTTATTATCAGGTTCATTAATAGGGAAGCTTTCTAATCGTAGACTTGTAGCCTGTGGCGGCGTATTGTCCTCAACAACATCTATTTCTGGCGTCAAATAATCACTATGTTGCGCTACATAGGCGACTAAGTTGGCTACTGTGCTCAATTCTTCATAAAACTGCCGCACACTGAACTCTAAATCGAACTGTTTTTCGAAAATGCGTACAGCCCGCATTATCATCAAAGAATCCACGCCCATTTCTAGCAGCGCCAAGTGCGGATCGATTTGCACAGCATCCATCCCCAGCTCTTTTGCCAAAGTAGATAAAATAAATTCTTCAATGGCTTGCGCCCTGTGAAGCTCATCTGTCACTGGTTGAGGTTGTATGGTGCTAGAGGCAGTTGTTGATGATGGCTCTATTGCACTCATCCAGTGCGTATGCTTATCAAATGGATACTGAGGTAACGGCAAGCGCTGGGGATTAGACTCAGATAAAGATGTGTAAAAATTCGGCCACTTGATGGCAAAACCGAGCTCATACAGACTGGCAATACACTCGCCCAAGCGCTCGCGATCATCACCCTTATCACGTAACACGGATAGGTAAGTCGCTTCGATGCGTGGCAAGTTCTCTTGGATCAAGCCACTTAAAATCGGTTTGGGGCCAAGCTCAATCAAACACATCGATGTCAGCTCATGCAACGACTGCAAGCTGTCATCAAATCGCACTGGTTGCGTAATTTGCTCGCACCAATAATTGGCATCAGTGATTCTGTCTTGCTCCACTTTGCCTGTCACCGAAGAAACAAACTCCTGTGTCGGCTTATGCAAAGTGACCGAGCCGACCACCTTGGCAAATGCCTCTAACATGGGCGCCATAAGTGGCGAGTGGAATGCAGCCCCGGTATTCAGGGCTTTGTAGCGGACTTCCATAGCCGTTAACTGTTGACTAATGTGTGTGATCGCATCCATGCTGCCAGAAAAGACCACGCCCGCTTCCCCATGATAGGCAGAAATAGAAGCTGTATGTGTATGCTCAACAATAACAGACTGCGCTTGCTCAAGGGTGCACCTAGCAGCAATCATTTGGCCACCGGCGTCTAATTCATGCATTAGGGTCGCCCGCGCGCTCACCAACTTAATAGTATCAGCCAGAGACATCACACCGGCAATGCAGGCCGCGGCATATTCACCGACACTGTGGCTGATCAATAAATCGGGGAAAATACCTAATGAATTAAGTCGTTTTGCCATCGCATACTCAACAGCAAAAATGGCGACTTGGGTCCAGCGAATGTGATTTAATTTTTCATGATGTGCCTCTGCATAGAGCACGTCAGTTAAACGCTCATCATAATGCGCAAGCAACAGAGACTCACATTCATCTATTGCCGCTTTAAACACTGCATCAGATTGATACAGTGCTTTGCCCATATCTGGATATTGCGCGCCCTGTCCTGTGAATAAAAACACCACTTTTGGTGGGCTGACGCTTTGATCCGCTGGCATCATAGACATATCAGCATCATTCAACTGCTGCACGAGCGCTTGCTTGTCTATGCCATAAAATGCTTTTTTAACCCCTTTTAAGGCAGGTGAAACCGATACTTGCGCAATCAAATCAGCACTTGCTTTATCACCAAGGTTTTCCAACTGGCATGCAAACTGTTTTGCCCAACTTGATAGTGCCTGTGACGATTTTGCAGCAAGCGGCAACACATAGCTGCTAGGTTGTTTCATTGCTTGATTGTGCACTGCTTTTCCCTTGGGAGGCGGCGCCATAATGACATGCGCATTGGTCCCGCCAAAACCAAATGAGCTCACCGCCGCTAAGCCCTGTGTGCTCTCATTGCTTGGCCAAGGCGTATCTCCGGTTGGGATCGCTATGGCATATTTTTCCCACGGGATATGGCTATTAAGCGTCTCGCTATAGCGCTGCGCAGGGATCTGCTGATGTTTAAAGCACAGCAAGGTTTTGATAAGCCCTGCCAAACCTGCTGCCGACTCTAAATGACCAATATTGGCCTTGATTGACCCCACCAACAGTGTGTTGCTGCGCTGCTGACCGTATACCTGTTGCAGAGCTGACACCTCAATTGGGTCGCCTAGTTTTGTCCCAGTACCATGCGCTTCTACATAATCAATATCTTGTGCAGTAACACCAGCATGCGCAAGTGCAGATTGGATCACTTGCTGCTGTGCACGGCCATTGGGCGCGGTGATCCCATTACTGCGCCCGTCTTGATTAACTGCACTCCCTTTGATCACGCCATAAATCGGGTCATTGTCTTCGATGGCTTGCGATAAAGGCTTTAGTAAAATAGAACCAACGCCTTCGCTGCGTACATACCCATTGGCACTGTCAGAAAACGTCTTGCATCGCCCATCGGCTGCCAGCATCTGCGCGTTATCGCATGCTTGCGATACATCATCGCTCAAAATCAGGTTAACACCCGCCACCAACGCCTGAGGTATATCGCCGCTTCTCATTGCCTGTGCAGCATGATGCAGTGCCACCAGCGACGAGGAACATGCCGTATCAATCGCAAGGCTAGGGCCGGTAAAGTTGTAAAAATACGATAGTCGATTTGCTGCGATACTCAGCGCATTACCCGTACCGAGATAGGCGGTACTTTTTTGCACTTGCTGTGACAGGGAAAAGTAGTCACTTTGTGAAATACCAACATACACCCCTACCTTTAAGCCAGCCAATTGCGCTGGCATATACCCTGCTGATTGAATTGCATGAAACGTATTTTCCAACAGTATGCGCTGCTGAGGATCAATGTGTTTTGCCTCACTTGGTGAAATACCAAAAACCGTGTGGTCAAATTCAGCAATGTCATCTAGATACCCGCCTAAACGCTGTGCATTCACCTCTTCACACAATTGCTGGCGGTGCTCACTTGGGGTGCTAATGGCCTCCTGTTCAGTGCTTAACAACTGCCATAATTCATCTAGGTTATTGGCTCCTGGGTATCGGCAGGCCATGCCAATGACAGCAATATCTGTCTCTTGACTCTCAGCACTGGAGACTGCTTTATTTTGTGACTCGTCACGCGATTGCGCTTGCTTACTTTTTGATTCTATATTTGGGTTGTCTTTACTAGATTGAGTCAGTGCGGCCTTCACTTCATCAAATTGACAAAGATATTGAGCAAGCTCACTGATGCTTGGATACTCATACAAAATGGTCGACTCAAGCTCGATGCCATGTAGTTCAATCAACTCCCCAGAAATGCGCACAGCCTTCATTGAGTCCACCCCCAAGGATAAAAAGGAGGCATCCACATCTAACTCTGTGTGTTCAACACCAACTTCTATGGCGATGATAGTTTGTAGTAGCTGGCACGCACTGCGATATAAAACTTGATCTGATTTAAGCTGTGTATTTTTAGCAGCTAAGGGCGCGGTTTGCTTGTCTGGTTGTCCTGATTTATACGCTGCTAAAACCTCAAAACGCCCTTGTTCATAATGCGCTTTATTTTCTTGGCGTTGCACCTTGCCGCTGGAGGTTTTGCACAAACGGCCAGGCTTGATCAAAACCACATCATAAGGCGCTATGCCATGCTGCTCGACAATGGCACTGATTATTTTGTCTATCACTTGTTTATGATCTAACTTGCGAATAGCGGTGCGTTTAACTTGCTGTACAACAACCAATTTGTCTTCTTTACCAGCATGCACATAAAAAGCTGCGCCGCCATTGCTCTCAAGTGCACTATCACTTTCACTGACCGTGAGTTCAATATCTTGCGGATAATAATTTTTACCGCGGAAAATCAATACATCTTTAGAACGCCCTGTAACAAAGAGTTCATGCTGCTGTAAAAAGCCCAAATCACCCGTACGTAAGTAAGGCCCGCTTTCTTCACCTGCGATAGTCGCTTGGAAAATGGCTTTTGTTTGCTCAGGCTTATTCCAGTAACCTTTAGCAACACTCGCCCCTTTCACCCAGATCTCGCCAACTTCCCCTTCTTGGCAGCGCTTTAGTGTGCTTGGCGATACGATAGCAACTTCATGCTCACACCATGTATGGCCACTAGACACAGCTTGATAAGCTGACGACTCAGCATTGTTCCCATTTTCGATGATGTGTTCCTGTATTTTAGCCACACCATCCAGCATTTTGTCATTATCGAGAGTCAAAATTATCGGCTCGCTAAGCAAGGAGCCACCCGTTGCAAACAGTGTTGTTTCAGCCATGCCGTAGCATGGAGACAAACTCTCTTTACGTAATCCACACTGCTTAAATTTTTCGTAAAAACGCTTAAGAGTGCTGGCGCGAACAGGCTCAGCACCATTTAGAGCTGATTGCCAGTGGGATAAATCAAGCTCTGCTAATTCTTCTTCTTTGATGGTATCAACACACAAGTCGTAGGCAAAATTAGGCGCACTGGATGTCACCCCTTTAAACTCAGTCAGTAGTTTGAGCCAACGTAGTGGTTTTTGTAAAAAGTAGGTAGGATTCATTAAGCACGCTGGCGCACCAACGTAAATTGGCTGCAATATGCCAAAAATTAACCCCATATCATGAAAGTGAGGCAACCAGCTGACGATGGGCGTTTGGCTACTGTGACCAAAGGCCACCTTCATCATTTCTTCGTTATCGATAATATTATCGTGGGTGACCATAACACCCTTTGGTGCCCCAGTAGAGCCAGATGTATATTGTAAAAATGCTAAATCTGGGCCCTGTACTGAAATGGCTTGCCAATCACGCTTAACGTCACTCGTTAAGGTATCCGTTGTAAACAATGCCAAGTCATTGAGACTGGCTTCTGACTCAAACAATGGGCGTGCGATTTCATTCACTTTCTCAGAGGTCAACACACCTTTTGCGCCTGCGTCCTCAATAATGCTTCGTAACCGAGTAATATTTTGATTCTTTTTTGGCGGATACACAGGGACGGCGACTATCCCAGCATACAGGCACGCAAAAAACGCTTCGATAAACGCAAAGCCTGAGTTATATAACAAAAGCGCGCGATCACCTTGCTCAAAGTGCGCACTTAGGTGCTGTGCTATTTGTCTAGCCCGTTGATCTAGCTGCTGATAAGTCAGAGATTGACTAGGAAGGTCGTCGGAGAAAAAGTATTGATACGCAGTGTCACCACCACGAGTATTCGCTAATGTAACTAGCGCAGTCACTAAGTCTGTTTTCATGCCATGCCCACAAAAAGAGTGATTAAGTGATCTCTGTGCTAGGATCTGGCCGCTCGACAGGCTTTGTGTTCTATGCAATGAAGGCTGTTACCGCAATCCTAGCTCTAACCACAAAATTGAAAAAAATTAATCAATTTAAAATTTACAACGAACTAACAACCGCGTGACATATAGCTTATCACTGCTATGCATACGCTTGTAGACGCGCAAAAAAAGAAGGTTAATTAACTTCTAAACACTGCAAATTAAGTTAATAGACTACACCTTTTACCACTACCTAAAAACCAATAAAACATTGATTAAAAAGGATTATAAATAAAAGAAAATGCTACTCATGCAGGCAAGACAACTAGACAACAATACCCATTACCTAAAAATCAGAATATTCTTTATTAATTCATTACTGCCATTAAGATGCTATCACACAAAATGAAAAAATAAATCAAAATTACCAAAAATTAACAAATGGATAGGATATAACCTTTGGTAAAGTTTAAACTTTGTGGAACAGTGCTGCCCAAGTTAGCACTTTTTGCATGTTGTTCCAGACTTTATTATTAAACACATTACGTTATATCAAACAGCGGCCATTTTTATTTTCAAATCTCATCAGTGATTAGCCTAGCAATGCTACATGAAGACTATTTGACATAGATAGACACATCAAAAAATTCATCTTAGTAATGAATAGATACCAGCGCTGTCAAATATTTAAACTTAAATCAGCCATTGCTATCTGTTTAATTAAACTATACTGAAGCTAGGATAGCCGCAGTCTGAAAAGGTAACTGCTTAAGTTAACAGTGAGCACTTTAATGACCTTAACAGATTGCAACTCATCGTCATTAACGGATTAAACAATGTATAGCGACGTTTTTGCTGCCGAGACAGGCAAACGGCAGTAAAGGAATGAAAATGGATAAAGCATATTCAATCAACCTCAAGGTTTGGTTAACACTCCTTTCCACACTCTCAGCAGCTATATTTGCATTGGTGCTTATCATTTTTAGTTTTGGCGTTAAAAAAGACTTTATTGTTGAGCAGACAATTTTCACTGCGACGCAATTTTCAATGAATATGGTATCAGCTGTGCAAGATGGTAGCCCTGATGCTGTTCGTGCAAAAATAAGCGCACCTACTTTTATCATCCCAGCGCCTGTTACGCTGGTAACAGATAAAGCGCTTAATATTTTATATAGCTCAGAGAAAAAGCATGTTGGTTTAAACGCTCAGGCCCTATTTCCACTTATCGACAAGGTGAAAGTCGCTCAAGAAAACACACCGCTGTCATCTCATTTTGATGAAGGCACCAACATTTTAGCGACCTCGCAAATAGTCTCTCTCACGAACACCCAAAATCATGATGCCAATTCATCCCTATTAGTCTATAGCCAATATGATCTCTCAGATACGTTTGCACAGCTATTACAACACTACAATCACAATGCTTGGTTTATCATTTCGGCGATTGTATTTGTCTCTCTGTTAGCATTACTGGTGACCTATTGCTTTATTCACCGCCCTATTTCAGCCTTAGTAAAATACAGTAATCAATTGGGGGATTTTAAATTTATCCGAGAGCACAGTATTGATGGACAAGGAGAACTAAAACTATTAGCAAACAATATTGCACGCGCTTCATATGCGCTTGAACTCGGCTTTAAGCAGCAAAAATACGCAGAGCAAGCAGCCATTGAACAACATAGCATGCTAGAGGGCATTTTTTCTGCACTGCCAGATATCTTTTTTATCATTGATAAACAGGGCAAAATTTTGGAGTGCCATTACAGTAATAATGAAAATCTCCCCATGCCCGAAGTGCAATTTGTCGGTCAAAAACTGGTAGATATATTCCCTTCGCATGCGGCCAAACACTTTATCAAAGCCATATCAACCATTGAGCAAAGCGGTCAGCTAACGCAAATTGATTACAAACTAGAAAGCACAAAAAACAGTAAACATTTTGAAGCGCGCTTAAATGCGATCCCCAATTCACATAAATTAGTTATTGCAGTCAGAGATATCACCGATCAGAAGCGCCAAGAAGAAGTCATTCTCAAGCATGCTTTTTACGATACGCTCACCAACCTACCCAATCGCTTTTTAGCACTCGACCGCCTTCAGCAAATGATCCACGAAGCTAAACGCAACCACCAACTCATAGCGGTCGGATTTATTGATTTAGATGACTTTAAAAAAGTAAACGACTCGATGGGTCATGAGGTAGGAGATAAAGTACTTATTCACTCGGCAAGCGTGTTAAAAAGCGCATTGCGAAAACACGATACCGTTGCGCGCCTTGGCGGCGACGAATTTATATTATTGCTTGGGGATATTCACACTCACCATGATATCACCGCAATCGCAACTAAGCTGGTACAACTATTTCGTTCCCCTTTCGAAATAGATGAACGTGCGTTCACTATCTCTTTAAGTCTTGGTATTGCAGTATTTCCTGACGATGCAGATTCACCGAATGAGCTATTAAGAAAAGCTGATTCAGCCATGTATAGCGCAAAACAAATGGGCAGAAATACCTTTTCATTTTTTACGGAGAGTATGAGCCAAGACCTCAATCGTCGATTAAAACTAGAAGATAAAATGCGTGGCGTGCTAGAAAAGGAAGAGTTTTCAGTCTATTTTCAACCACAATATGATTTATCTAATGGCTTTGTGGTTGGCGCCGAAGCGCTACTACGCTGGCATAATGAAGAATTAGGCTGGATCTCTCCAGCAGAGTTTATCCCGCTTGCAGAGCAAACCGGTTACATCATCGAGCTTGGTGAATTTGTGCTAGAGCAAGCGATTATGCAAATTGTGCATTTACAAACAGTATACCCTCATCCATATCGTATTGCCGTCAATTTATCTCCACGACAATTCAAAGATCCTAACCTAGTCAATACCATTAGTACCCTGATCCACAGGCATAAAATCGACACTCAGTATCTTGAGTTAGAGATCACTGAAGGCGTACTGCTTACCGGTGATGCACTGGTTAAAGATGCCCTATTTGAATTTCATCAGTTAGGCGTTATTGTTTCTATGGATGACTTTGGCACAGGGTACTCGTCTTTAAACTATTTGCGTTTATACCCATTTGACGTAGTGAAAATAGACCAGAGCTTTATCTTTGATATGCACACAAGTGAGCAGGTAGAGCAACTTGTCAAAACCATCATCACCATGGCCCATAATTTAGGTATAAAAGTAATCGCCGAAGGCATAGAAACCCAACTACAATTAGATACTTTAGCTGCACTTGGTTGTGACTTAGGCCAAGGTTACTTTTTAGGTAAACCCATGTCAAAAATTGATTTTGAAGCGTGGTTAGCGCAATATGCACAACAACCTTTGAATATTGAGAATAAATCCTTGTCGATACAAGACTATTAATTTGAATATGTTAGTATTGAGAAGTAGTGTAAGGATTTAGAATATGAATATAGAACTACTCGTTACAAAAGCTAAGCAAGTCTGCGACAATCGCGGTGCACGCTTCACACCTATCAGAGAGAAAGTGTTTCGCTTGCTCGCGACAAAACAAGGTGGTGTTGGTGCATATGATTTGCTCGAAGAGTTAAAAATAACAGAAAGCAGCGCCAAACCTGCTACAGTGTATCGCGCATTAGACTTTTTGTCTGAGCTAGGTTTCATCCATAAAATCGAGAGCACAAACTCATTTATGTTGTGCCACCATTTTGACCATATCCACCCTGTCCAACTCCTGATATGTGATAGTTGTGGGCATGTTCAAGAGCTACATTCTGGTGCCATCTCTCATGAGTTAAATAATTTATCAGCTGAAAAAGGCTTTAAAGTAAAAGCACAGACAATCGAAGCCCATGGGCTATGTGAAAAGTGCCAAGAGTAAGTAGTGCAGCTAACAAAAAAGCCACTACACTTAAACTAATGTCTGTTATAACGAATAAAACAAGGGACCTAAAATATGAATGTTGAGTTCATCAACCCTTTTTTATCTTCACTAATAAATGTATTAGCGACCATGGCGCAAACAGAGTTGACGCCTGGTAAGCCAAAGATAAAAAAAGATGAAGTCGCTCGTGGGGACGTATCTGGATTAATTGGTATGGTTGGCCCACAAACCAAAGGCTCTTTTTCAATTACATTTGATGAGAGCCTTGCGCTTGCCATCATGGAAAGAATGCTTGGTGAACGACCGGAAAAAATCAATGAAGAAGTCACAGATATGGTTGGTGAAATAACCAACATGGTTACTGGTGGCGCTAAAAATTTACTCGGCGAAAAAGGTTATGACTTTGATATGGCAACACCGCTTGTTGTATCTGGACCTGGGCATACGATTACGCATAAATGTGAAGGGGCAAAAATTATCATGCCATTCACCTCAGAAGATGGTAACGCAAATATAGAGGTCAGCTTCGACAAGCTATGAGTTGGCACCAATCTGTGATCACACTGAAGCCTCGAGCACGAGGCTTTCACCTTATTGATGACGAATTACTTCCCCAAATTCCCCAACTGGGTTACTACAAAGTTGGTTTACTTCATTTATTTATTCAGCATACATCAGCTAGCCTTACGGTGAATGAAAATGCGGACCCAACTGTGCGCATGGATATGGAAAGTCATTTCAATCATTTTGTCCCGCAAAACCAACACTATTACCGTCATGACTATGAAGGTGATGATGATATGCCAGCCCATATAAAGTCCAGCACACTCGGATGTGAAGTGACTATCCCTATTTATCAAGGGCAGCTTAATTTAGGCACTTGGCAAGGGATATATTTAGGTGAACACAGAGATCATGGCGGACCGAGGCGCGTTGTTGCAACGCTGCAAGGTCAATTGCTAGAGTGAGCGCTGCTCACTCATCACAGTATTCATAGCTCACACGAGGTGTAACGTTACAAAGCAGCTCGTATGGGATCGTATCCGCACATACGGCAACCTCTTCAACGGGGAGTGTTGGCCCCCACATTTCTACTTCGTCACCCACTGCTATCTGCGCTTCATTACTGCCGATATCGACACTTATCATGTCCATAGATACGCTGCCAACGATGCCATAGCGTTGACCTTTTATTACCACAGGTGTTCCTTGCCTTGCGTGACGAGGATAGCCATCACCATAACCCATAGCAACGACCGCAAGCGTTGTCAATTTCGCACATTGCCATCGTCCACCATAACCAACACGATCGCCCTGAACAACATGCTTTATCGCAATGACACGGGTTTTCAGACGCATGACGGGTTTTAATTCATGATCTGTACCGACTTTATCTAGCATAGGTGATACACCGTACAACATCAGTCCAGATCTCACCCAATCAAAATGCGCATCAGGCCAACCAATTACCCCAGCAGAATTTGCCAAACAGAGCGCTTCGTTCGTCCCAGATACAATTGAGGCAAACAAATTTATCTGCGTTTGCGTAAAGTCATTGCCCACATCATCTGCACACGGAAAATGCGTCATTAAATTCACCGCAGGTTTAACATTGTCGCATTGTTTTAAACGCCGATAAAAGTTGTCAAATTGCTCAGGCTCCACACCCAAGCGGTGCATGCCAGTATCAACTTTCAACCAAACTGACAATGGCATATCCAGATCGCTTTGCTCAATTGCAGCTAGCTGGCTCTCATCATGCACAACGGTCTCAAAGTTATTGGCAAGGAGAATGGGTAAGTCGCTCGGATCGAAGAAGCCTTCAAGTAAAATAATGGGCTTAGTTAAGCCGCCAGCACGCAGTGCCAATGCTTCGTCGATCCGTGCCACGGCGAAAGCATCTGCATCAGACAAGCACTGAGCAATTTTAACTAAACCATGTCCATAAGCATTGGCCTTTAGCACCGCCATCACTTTTGAATGAGGCGCAATTTCTTTTACGCGCGCCAAATTGTAACGCAGTGCAGGTATATTTATTTCAGCTGTGGCTAAACGCATTGCCAGTAACCCTCATTACTTCTGGGCTTAATACTCATCATCCATGGCAGGCCCAGCATAATTATCAAAACGAGAGTATTGACCTTGGAAGGTTAACCTAACCTTACCAATTGGACCGTTACGCTGTTTACCTATGATAATTTCAGCAGTGCCTTTGTCTGGAGTGTCATCGTTATAAACTTCATCACGATAAATAAACATGATTAAGTCGGCATCCTGCTCGATTGACCCTGACTCCCTCAAATCTGAGTTAACTGGGCGTTTATCTGCTCGTTGCTCTAGGGTACGGTTAAGCTGAGAAAGGGCAATAACAGGACACTCAAGTTCTTTTGCTAATGCTTTTAATGAACGAGAGATCTCTGCGATTTCCAAAGTACGGTTATCAGATAAGCTAGGTACACGCATAAGCTGCAAATAGTCCACCATGATCATACTGATCCCGCCATGATCTCGGGCGATACGACGTGCTCTAGAACGCACATCAGTAGGCGTCAAACCCGATGCGTCATCAATATACATCTGCCCTTTTTCCATTAAAAGGCCCATGGTAGACGATAAACGCGCCCAATCATCATCATCTAATTGACCTGTTCTCACCTTAGTTTGGTTAATACGGCCAAGTGATGCCAACATCCTCATCATGATCTGTTCCGAGGGCATCTCTAGTGAATAGATTAGTACAGGTTTATCCTGCGTCATTGCGGCGTGCTCAGCTAAGTTCATCGCAAATGTGGTTTTACCCATCGATGGACGCGCTGCAACAATAATCAGATCTGACGGCTGTAAACCCGCGGTCATCTGATCTAAGTCTGAGTAGCCAGAGCTCACCCCAGTTACACCATCTTGTGGAGACTGATAAAGCTCTTCGATTTTGTCTATGGTCTTTTCCAAAATACTGTGAATATTTTGCGGACCTTCAGTACTCTTACTGCGCTGCTCTGCAATTTTGAAAACTTTACTTTCAGCCAAATCCAGTAAATCATGACTTGTTCGCCCTTCAGGATTAAAGCCCGCTTCTGCAATTTCATTGGCAACTGATATCATCTCTCGAACAACGGCACGTTCACGCACAATACTGGCATAAGCATCAATATTGGCGGCACTTGGCGTGTTTTTGGCAATTTCAGCCAAATAAGCGAATCCACCAATCGAGTCTAATTGGTTGTTCTTTTCCAAGTTCTCAGAAATGGTAATCAGATCTATCGGCTGACCAAGCTCAACGAGTTTAGTCATGGCTTCGAAGATCAGTTTATGCGTGCGTGTGTAAAAGTCTTGTGCAACAACCAGTTCCGCAACGCGGTCAAATGCTTGGTTATCAAGCATTAAGCCCCCTAAAACAGACTGCTCTGCTTCGATGGAGTGCGGTGGAACTTTTAGTGTATCGACTTGTTGATCAGGTTTGGCCATAGTACGACAAAAACAAATGAGTGGATTTGTTATTGTAACCTTAAAACAGATAAAACTGAATGCTGATGAGCTCAGTGATGAGGCTAATCGTCAAAAAGTACTGGCCCAACAGAGTTGGGCCGAAGTCATTAGCGGTGTTTTTTCAGTTCAATGCGACCACTGACTGTGTCTATTTCAATATCAGCATCACCCGAGCCGATTGTGAATTCGAGCTCTCTGGATGGGCCATACTTTGCTTTGTGTACTGTATCATTACTCAGCTCATTTGAGATTTTACCACCCGCATGCGCATCAATATCAAACTTGGCAGAAATATCTGATGGGAAATATAACTCAGCATCTCCACTGACTGACTCGAGGTTCACTCTGGCATTAGGTAGTAATTTAGCAACTTTAACTTCAATTTCGCCGTTAACAGTATTCAGTCTTAGCTCTTGTAATTGCGCAATCTCAAAATCAACCTCTCCATTGACATTTTCCAGTCTAATTTCTGTTGCCTGCGTTTTGCTTTCAACGGAGCCATTTACCGCATTGAAGCGCACCTTACCCTTTGAGCCGATGTCTTCGATGTCGCCATTGACCGTTTCATAACGAATACGGCCGTCTAAATCTTTGCTCTCGATATCACCATTAACTGTTTCAAGACGCACTTTACCACTGATCTGGGCAGCTTTAATGTCACCATTAACCGTTTTTATGTAAGCACCCGCCGATAACTGAGCGGCTTCAACATCCACTTGTACACCTTCAAACACCAATTCACTTTGCTTTGGCATGAAAACTTTAAGGTTAGAGCCATCATGTTGACGTCCCCAATTTCTTGAGCTCGAGGGCATCTTCACAATAAACTTTGTCTTGCTGCCTTTACTCTCAAGTTTATATCCTTTGGCATCTTCATCTAGCTCCCCCACCACTTTAAATGCGGGCTTATCCCATGTCATTATTTCTACATGGCCACGTTGATTTTCAATGTAAACCTTGCCATCTAATGGGATTTCAATCTCTTTATCAATCTTGTCACCCGCCAACGTCGCCAAAGGGAACATGGCTAAACTCAACATCAATGCTTTCATCCTACTTCTCCTAAATTTTTTGCCAACGAGGTTGATGAACTCGCTCTATTAAATCTAATTGTTGCTGATAAACCTGAGCTAACATCTGCAGCAAAGCGGCATTTTGCGTATCATTCTCAAGCGCAAGCTTAATCGCTTGCTCAGCTTCTTCTAATTCTTGTAGCTGCACTTGCCAATCATTGGTCAGTGCAGGTTGGTTGCCATATTGAACCAGTAAAATTTGCTTTTGTTGCTCAAAATACTGGCTCATTTGCACCATATTATTCTGTTCGGGTATACTCAAACTAAAGTACATCACACACATACCAACACAGGTTGCAGCAGCAAGCGCTGACATTTGACGCCAAACCCCATTACCCTTAGCCGCTTCGTTAATATGCACCGTATCTGATTGTGCATTGATAGCTTTATCAATACCTTGCCAAAGTGGTCGCTGAGGTTCAGGCAAATCTTGTTGCTGCTGTGCTTTGCTCACTTCTTGAGACAAAAACTCATCAAATGTTGGCTTAGTCATTTTCATACCACTCCTGTAACAACTTTTTTGCTCTGTGGTACTGAGATTTACTCGACCCCACAGCCATACCTAACATCTCGGCGATTTCTTCATGGCGATAACCTTCCACACCATGAAGTACGAATACCAGTCTGGCTCTTTCTGGAAGCCTAAGCACTAGCTTATCCAACCCGTTTAAATCACCGCACAAAGCAATCCCCGCTTCATCCATACCGCTGTTTTCAAAGCTAACGACTTTTTGTAACCAGTTTTTATGCTTACGCAAATAACTAATCGCGATGTTTGATGTGACACTGTGCAACCACGTCGTAAACTTAGACTTGCCATCAAATTGCGAAATTTTATGCCATAGCTGAACGAATACTTCCTGACTGGCATCTTCAGCGTGAGCCTGATCAGCAAGTAATCGTAAACACAACGCATAAACGCGTCGGTGACATTGCTCATATAAAGCCGCAAATGCCGCTTGGTCGCCCTGCTGAGTGCGCTTAACCAACTGTTCAAGCTCATCACAAGGATGTATGGCGTCAACTAACATATTTTAATTCCTTTACTGCAAGGCAATGATAATGACATAACAAAGCAAAAAAAAAAGTACTTAAACCCAGTTTTAACATACGCTTATCTGACCTGCCATCTAAAGTCACATCAGGCCTTTGCAGTGCCTTTCATAATTTGTAAGACGCAGCGCAATGAGAAAAGGTTTAAATTAAATTGAAATGTTTTTAATAAGATAAGCACAGCTGGCACTGCGCATACTATTTGGACGTGAATAAACCTCTAACTTATGATTTATTCACTCTTACTGGTCTCTTCTGTATCGTCAGTAAACTCTTCAGGATGCTTATAGCGCCAACCTACAAATTTTAATATTGCAGGCTCTTTCACCGTGCCGCCATTACCAAGCTTAAGATCTTTCAACGCTTCATCAAAATGAATACCGCTGCCACCATTCGCCTCAATCGTCGCGCCGCGCACAGTACCAAAAAACTGGCCACTGCCGTTCATAGAAATTGAGGTCAGTGGTGCATAGATCACCGCATATAAAGATGATGTGCCACTGACAATTACACCATTTTTATTGTCTGCACTATTATCATTAGGGTCAGGATTATAGGATGAAAAAATATTGAATGTGCCAAGGCCGCTCTCTGTTATACCAGGATCTTCTGTGATAACTTGGGCACTACCTCCTAATCTCACTTTACCTGTCACAAACACTGTTAAGCTGGTGCCTTTGGCAATCTTTAGCTGGCTATTACCAGTCATAATAAAATCACCGTCTATCAACCAAATTACGTCGCCACCGCCAGTGCCATTAGAAGAAACCGTTTTAACATTGACCAAGCCATCACCACTTAAGGTAAGACTTTTCATGTTATATACGTATTCACTGTCCTCGTTTAGTCTACCGTGAACTTGCTTATTCACTCCAAATAAATAAATATCAGTCTCGTTGGATATCCAAGATCTCGTCTCTTGCCACTGCCCTTGGACTTTTTCTTCTAGCCCTGCGCGCTGCGGACGAAATGTGAAAATTTGATTCGATTTTACAACCAAATTTTCTTCACTGTTATTGTGTGTCATGATATCTGGCATATTGCTAGGTAGCGCAAGCGGGTCGCATTCATCAACCGTTGTCTGGTCATGATTCGGTGAGTCCGGATCATAAACACGCACGGCTTCTACATTGGGATTAACATTAAATTTTTCTGCAGTGTAATATACGCCATCTTGAGAGTGCTCTGTGGCCAACTCAAACTTACCTGTGCCACCATATTGAATATCTAAAGGATCATTGAACTCGTTGAGAATATCAGCCCCCCAGAGCATTTCTACATTCCCATTAGCACGCACAACACCGGTAATGTCACCGCCTCGATGAATGATGAACCCTTGCGTCAATGCATCCCCTTGGACTCGAACACCGCTACCATGTGAGATATCAATGCCCGTATTGGATTGCACATTACCAATGACAGGCGATGAGCCCTTGAGGTACAAGACACCTGAAGCTTTAACATCGCCTCGAATAGGCGAGTGCCCAGAGAGTACCACATCCGAGTCGCCAATCACGGTATTCACATCGCCATTGTCACCGCGAGAGTTTTCGTAGTCGCCAATTTTAGAATTGTAACTATCCACCAAGCCACTACCCGATAAGTTAACCCCTTTACATCCTGTTACTGGATTATTAAAAACCGGTTCAACAACGGCATCTGTGAATTCAAAAACCGCCACCATATTATTAGCAGCGTCGTCCCCATATTTATTACCAAGACTGCCTACTTCAATGATGCCAGCTTCCGGTGAGGTGATTGTTGTTGAAAATTGACCATCTCCAGTAGCTTGATTATTAATACCTGAAACATTCTCTAATACATCAGCCAATGTCGCTGAGGGGTTGATCGTGGTTGCATAATCGTTTAAATCATCAGCAGTGGCAAATACGCCTTTTTCAGCTTGCAAACGCGCATTCAAATCTTTTTGGAAGTTACCGCTCAATCGTTCTTGTACTATGGTGTCCTTCATTGACGTAAATACCACCACACTGGCCATGGTGCTCAATAACATGACCTTAATGAGTGTAAATCCCGATTGTCGCGAAAAACGTTTCATTAGCCCTAGCCTTATGGATTTGTAAATACGGCTTTATCAAGCACGAGTCGATTTGCCGCAATATCAATTTGAATGCCATTCTCAAATTGCTTTGGCATATCTGTTGGCTTGACGATAATACTGATTAATATTCCATCTTCATCAAAACTCAGCACTTCTACGCCTCGTAAAAGCTGTACCGGACCGTCACCTATATCACAGGTTAAATAGCCGTTAGACAATGTGTATAACTCAGAATAATCTGCTACTGGCACGCTCCCGTCACACGCAAGTTGCAATGCTTTTTGATGAACTCGTAAAGCGGCTTTATTATTCTCTAGCTCTGGTTTTTGGTGCGTCTGCTTAATGCTTCGCGTCATCACTTGACTGGTATAACGGATAACCTCTTGCGCATGTGATAACTCTTTACTTGCAACCACGGTACTCTTAATCGCCGTGTATGACATGGCAACTCCTGAGAGTAAAAACAGCCCTGCTGCCATCGCAACAAGGAGCTCAATTAACGTATAACCACACCCTTTAAATTTAGTTACAAGGGCTTGCTGGCGTTGGGGCTGGTACATATACATAACTGGCTACTAATGTAATTTGATTCAAGAGATTATTTTGGTTGTCATTTTGTACTCGACTGTCATCCCAACTAACCGTAAATGTCACGTCTCGTTGATCTGGTGAGTTGCTAATTAAAACCGGATCATTGTATCTATCTGGGGTAATACCAAGTGTAAAACGAGTATCCGCTGGGTGTAGCCTCGCAACTTTGTCTTTACTAATCGTCACTAAATCTTGATCAACATGCTGAAAATGACAGAGATCTGTCCACATACGCTCAATTGCATTTTGGCCATGCACCAATGCCAAGGTATAGTTAAAACTATTATTAGCAAATTGCAATGACTTCAACTGTGCACCTGCCAAGCCCAATAAAGCCACACCGGCGATCACAATGGATACCATCACCTCAATTAATGAAAACCCCTTTTCTAAACGCAATTTTCAGCAGCCTCACCAATCCAACTTTGACCGCTTCTTAATATACATAAACGGTAATCAAGCGTGCTATTGTCATTATCACTCACTAAAATATTACTCACTTGGTTTATCTCACCCGTCGATCTTATCTCACGATCGACTAACCCTACCTGAATAGATTCGTGTCCAATTGTAAACGTGCGTAATGTTTTTTCTTCCCCATCCACCAAAGTATTCACCAACCACTGCGAATTTTGTTTAACCAACCTAACAGACTGCTCTCTTTTTACCGCTTCACTGCGCGCATATTGATATACGCTGTTTAATTGATGAATATTTGAATCAACACGGTCTTGTTTAATGTAGGTAACAACCGAGGGCATTGCCAAACTTGCAAGCACAGCAACCAAAGCAACGCAGACAAGTAACTCGATTAAAGTAACGCCGCAATGTTTTGACTTACCAACACACATCAACTGGCCCATCTGAGAAGCCTTTACCCTGCTCATCTAATCTTAACGTTCCGCATATATCAGATACCTGAGTAGTGTTCGTCTTAGGCGTAGCACTGATACTAAATCGTAAGTTTCTATGTGTGCCTACTGCACCAGCGGGTTTACCAAGTGGCGTATAACGCAAGTCGTAATGTGAATGCACTTTATTGATGGTGAATTTACTTCTATCAGGGTAGCCACCATTTCTCGAATAAATACGCTCCAATTTTACAGCTTCTTGGTACATTAATTGTTGTACATCCGCTCGGTTGCCCTTTCGTAAGTAATCTAAATAGCTAGGTAACGCAATACTCGCAAGAACAGCAACCAGCGCAACCACCATCAGTAATTCAATTAACGTAAAGCCACGCACACCACGACGATTAAACATTATTCTCCAAATTCAAATGATAACGCTGTCATATTTTTCAAAATACCACTGTATGATATTTGGACAGCAAAAAAAAGTATCTAATAAAAAAGAGTTAACTAAATTATCACAAATCAACTTTATATAAAATGGGTACGATATTACATGACATTACTAATGTGTACCTATCATTTTAATATATAGGCGCAATTTTGCCGTATTTGTGATTTAGATTAATTTTTCAACTTGTATGTATGAATCTTCCGTAATCAATCGCGATATTCATCGCTTTTTTATACTGAAAATTTATGTCGTTGTAATTTTTTCAGAGGAGGGATAAAACCGCACACTGGGTGTGCGGTTTACGCTTAATAAATTAAGCTTCTGCGATAACGATAACTTTGATAGTTGCCGTTACGTCAGAGTGAACTTGGATAGCTACGTCGAATTCACCAGTCTCACGGATAGTGCCTAGAGGTAGGCGAACTTCAGCTTTAGCTACTTCAACACCAACTGCAGAAATCGCGTCTGCGATGTCACGAGTACCGATAGAGCCAAATAGCTTACCTTCGTCACCCGCTTTAGAAACTAGAGTAACTTCAGCTAGTGCTTCAAGTTTTTCAGCACGAGCTTGAGAAGCTGTTAGTTCTTCTGCGATTTTTGCTTCTAGCTCAGCGCGGCGAGCTTCGAAAGTTTCGATGTTAGCTTTGTTTGCAGGAACTGCTTTACCCTTAGGGAATAAGAAGTTACGTGCGAAGCCAGATTTAACAGAAACCTGGTCACCTAGGTTACCTAGGTTAGCGATCTTGTCTAGTAGAATAACTTGCATGTCTCTACACCTTTTAAAAACTATTAATCAGCCGGCTTACTTATGTAAGTCAGTGTACGGAAGAAGGGCTAGGTAGCGAGCACGCTTGATAGCTGCTGCTAGCTGACGCTGGTACTTAGCGCTTGTACCTGTGATACGGCTAGGTACGATTTTGCCACTTTCAGTTACATAGTTTTTAAGAGTAGCTAGATCTTTGTAATCGATTTGTTGTACGCCTTCTGCTTTGAAACGGCAGAACTTACGACGTCTGAAATAACGTGCCATGAGTAATTTCCTCAATTAATTCTTTCAATATGTTGTGCATGAAGTACAAGCTGGCTCAAGCCGTTTCGGCTCTCGTGGCGATTTAAAAATCCCCTCACTTGCAACCCTTGCCCAACGTATAAATGCTCTAGTTGATTTCGGAACTTATCACCGCTAGCAACAACTTGAATTCGCACATAACTATTACGGTTAAGGTCGGCTTCAATTTGCATCGACTTATGCTCTAAAACAAAAATGCAATGCGCAATGCCAGCAGGACTTTGACTATATTTTGGTGTTTTGCAAACAATCCCAGATAAAACGAACTGGTTTGTATAAGGGTCTGCTTGAGTTTGCACCAATTACCTCTAGAGGTGAGTCAAATCCGAATCAATAACGATTAAGCAGATGCTGCTTCTTTTTTCTCTTCTTTAGCAAGAGGAGAAGCTTCTGTTACAGCGTTCTTAGTACGCATAACTAGGTTACGTAGCACTGCATCGTTGTAGCGGAAAGAAGTTTCAAGTTCGTTGATTACTTCAGTTGGCGCTTCAACGTTCAAAAGAACATAGTGTGCTTTGTGAAGCTTTTCGATTGGGTAAGCCAGTTGACGACGACCCCAGTCTTCTAAACGGTGGATAGTACCGCCAGCTTCAGTGATAGAACCAGTATAACGCTCGATCATACCTGGAACTTGCTCACTTTGGTCTGGGTGAACCATGAATACGATTTCGTAATGACGCATGGATATTCCTTACGGTTAGTATAGCCTCGTCCCGTTTCGGCCGGCCGGGTTAAGGCAAGGAACGACTAATATGGCCGAAAGAGCGCGTATTTTACGCATAGTGCTAAAAATAAGCAATCTTTTTATGCAAGAAATCAGGATTAATAGAGAAAAAAGTTATAAGAATTTGAAAAATAGAAAATAGTAGGGAGAGAGTTGGAGCGGCACACGAGGTTCGAACTCGTGACCTCGACCTTGGCAAGGTCGCGCTCTACCAGCTGAGCTAGTGCCGCTTCATAGTTTGCTCTAAATTGTCCGCTGGAGCGCGACGGGTCGCGTCTAACGTTTTAGCAGCTGAGCTAGTGCCGCATCACATTTGCTTATTATTTAATAAGACTTTTTTGTTGGAGCGGCACACGAGGTT
>NZ_AUXY01000012.1 GCF_001625695.1 Pseudoalteromonas luteoviolacea H33-S | reverse complement strand
GTAACGCCATTGATAAACATGGTGAGAGAGCTCATTGTCGAGTCGCTCTAATCTAGCCATTCGCTCATTTATAGTTTGAATAAACTCTTGTAAAACGATTTGCTGTGCGGGGTGTGGCAATACCAGTTCGGTGAGCCAGCGTAAGTGTTTGAGAGACCAGTTTGCAGTGCCTGCATAGTTTATATTGTTGCGAAGAAGCAGTGCCTTCAGCTGATATTTGGCATCTTTTAAGTCTTTCATCGC
>NZ_AUXY01000011.1 GCF_001625695.1 Pseudoalteromonas luteoviolacea H33-S | reverse complement strand
GTAACGCCATTGATAAACATGATGAGAGAGTTCATTGTCTAGTCGCTCTAATCGTGTAGTTCGCTCGTTGATGGTTTGAATAAACTATTGTAAAACGATTTGTTGTGCAGGGTGTGGCAATACCAGTTCGGTAAGCCAATGTAAGTGTTTAAGGGACCAGTTTGCAGTGCCTGCATAGTTTATATTGTTGCGAAGAAGAAGTGCTTTTAACTGGTACTTAGCATCTTTTAAGTCTTTCATCGCGACTTCGCGAGCACGAGATAAATCACGA
>NZ_AUXY01000010.1 GCF_001625695.1 Pseudoalteromonas luteoviolacea H33-S | reverse complement strand
CATGTTTATCAATGGCGTTACTACCCTGTTGTTAAAGCCATTCAGGCTATGAGAGGTGTTCGTTTACTTGTAGCCGCTGGCGTTGTCGCTGAGCTTGGCGATTTAACCCGCTTCGACCATCCTCGAAAACTAATGAGTTACCTAGGTCTTGTACCAAGCGAACACTCGAGTGGCGGTAAAAGACACATTGGTGCAATTACTAAATGTGGCAATGGTCGTGCTAGACGTTTATTAGTCGAGGGTGCTCATAGTTACCGTCATGCAGCCAACATATCGACCGAGTTACAAAAACGACAAGAGGGTTTACCAAAGCAGATTGTTGATATCGCATGGAAAGCACAATTAAGGCTCTGTAAACGTTATAAAAAGCTCATTAATAAAGGCAAGCATTACAACCTCGTTGTCACCGCCATTGCCCGTGAAATGATCGCTTATATCTGGGCAATCGCAAAACAGATTGTGCTCTCGCCGATAAATCCTAAGTTAAGATTATCAAGAGTACCTGCTTAATATGAACGAATTAGAGTTAATGCATTGGATCAAGCATCGGGGGTGGCACAACCACCGACGGCGTTAGGATGGTAATGTTGCTACCGCAACATTGAATCACGAACATAGACTGAAGACAGGTGCCACGTCGAGTTAAGTAAAGTCTGCTCTGCTCATAAAAGTGAGTAACCAACGAATACCAGCAAGAAAACCGACGAAATTACTTGCTTCATCCTATTCATTAACTCTTTCTAATTCGAGTTA
>NZ_AUXY01000009.1 GCF_001625695.1 Pseudoalteromonas luteoviolacea H33-S | reverse complement strand
TTACATATATAGCGAATGAAAATTTCAATGGTGAAGATGAATTTAAATTTACCATACAGCAAGGTAGCGTTGTAAGTAATGAAGCTACGATTAAGTTAAATATCAGTGCAGTAAATGATTCTCCAGTTTTAACTGGAACACCGATAAACGAAATTCAAGCAAACGAAATGTTTGAATTTAAACCAAGCGCAACAGATATCGATGAAGACATACTTACTTTCTCGTCTGAAAATTTGCCTGAATGGTTAAGCTTAGATGCAGACACAGGTTTAATAAAAGGTACTCCGAGCAATGCACATGCAGGAACCTATGAAGGAATCGTTGTATCGGTTTCTGATGGTAAGAGTAAAACCTCATTACCTCAGTTTAATGTTGACGTTAGTTATTCACAGTTAGATTTCCCCGCTGCTTTAAATCAAACAGTTTCAGTGAATGACAATAAAGTAAAGTCAATAGAACTGACATGGGATGAGGTCGCTTTTGCCCAAGATTACGAAATTCAAGTTGCAACTGATAGCCTATTTAATGATGTTATTCAAAATGATCGAGTTTCCACTAATAATCTTGGATTAGAGCAGCCAGCTGGAATGTATTATTGGCGCGCTAGAACAATAAACCCAGATGAGTTAGCTGGTGATTGGAGTGA
>NZ_AUXY01000008.1 GCF_001625695.1 Pseudoalteromonas luteoviolacea H33-S | reverse complement strand
ACTTTTCCTTCCAGTGTTTTAAACCAAATTGATGCATTAATATTATGGCGCTGTTTCTCGGATGACCTTTCTCCCAATATTGGGCATTTTCTCTTGGGGGAATACGAGCTACGGCACCTTTGGCTGCAATTTCATCATAGCAATCACGCGTATCATAAGCACCATCACCTGTTACTCTGTCAACATTTCTCCGAAGTGACCGTAGTAAATCACCTAACACTTCACCATCCGATACA
>NZ_AUXY01000007.1 GCF_001625695.1 Pseudoalteromonas luteoviolacea H33-S | reverse complement strand
TGGCTGGTCGATGGGCATACTGGTGAATGAATTTAGCAACCTATATACAGCTTATGCCAAAGGGCAGGAAAGTCCGCTGATGCCGCTGGCGATCCAGTATGGCGATTATGCCCACTGGCAGCGCAATTGGTTACAAGGAGCTGTGCTGGATGAACAATTGGCATACTGGGAAAAGCAGCTTGCTGGTTTACCTATGGTACACGCGTTGCCGCTGGATCACGTCAGACCCGCGGTGCAGAGTTTTGCAGGTGCTTTCCATATTTCCCGTATCAGTAAAAGCACTTACAAGGCTTTGATTGGCTTGTGTCAGGCGCAGGGAGCCACTTTATTTATGGGACTGCATGCGGCTTTTTCTGTGCTGCTGTCCCGCTACAGCAATGAACAAGATATTGTTATTGGTACGCCAGTGGCAAACCGAGAGCAGGCGGAAGTGGCCGGTTTGATCGGCTTCTTCGTCAATACACTAGTCCTGCGGAGCGATTTATCTGGCAAGCCGAGTTTCCAGTCGCTGCTAGAACAAAGTAAAAATATGTTACTTGACGGTTATGCCCATCAGCAGGTGCCGTTTGAACAAATTGTCGAACGTTTGCAACCTGAGCGTAGCCTAAGCCATAGCCCGTTATTCCAGGTGATGTTGGCGCTGCAAAATAATGATGAAGGAAGTTTATCCTTGCCTGATCTCAACCTTTCTCTGGTGGAGGGCCGGGAAGGGGAAAGTGCGAAGTATGATTTAACGCTAAATGTGGCTGAAGGTGAGGATGCTCTTAACCTAGGGTGGGGCTATAATACCGCTTTGTTTGAGCG
>NZ_AUXY01000006.1 GCF_001625695.1 Pseudoalteromonas luteoviolacea H33-S | reverse complement strand
TGGCTGGTCGATGGGCATACTAGTGAATGAATTTAGCAGCCTATATACAGCTTATGCCAAAGGGCAGGAAAGTCCGCTGATGCCGCTGGCGATCCAGTATGGCGATTATGCCCATTGGCAGCGCAACTGGTTACAAGGAGCTGTGCTGGATGAACAATTGGCATACTGGGAAAAGCAGCTTGCTGGTTTACCTATGGTACACGCATTGCCGCTGGATCACGTCAGACCCGCGGTGCAGAGTTTTTCTGGTGAGCTTTATACTTCACGTTTAGATAAAGACTGCATAGAAGCGTTGACGACCCAGTGCAAGGCTCAGGGAGCCACTTTATTTATGGGACTGCATGCGGCTTTTTCTGTGTTGCTGTCCCGCTACAGCAATGAGCAAGATATTGTTATTGGTACGCCAGTGGCAAACCGAGAGCAGGCGGAAGTGGCCGGTTTGATCGGCTTCTTCGTCAATACACTAGTCCTGCGGAGCGATTTATCTGGCAAGCCGAGTTTCCAGTCGCTGCTAGAGCAAAGTAAAAATATGTTACTTGACGGTTATGCCCATCAGCAGGTGCCGTTTGAACAAATTGTCGAACGTTTGCAACCTGAGCGTAGCCTAAGCCATAGCCCGTTATTTCAGGTGATGTTGGCGCTGCAAAATAATGAGGACGGCCAGTTGTCCTTACCGGGCATAGAACTGACGACGCTAGAGGGCACAGGCGGTAAAAACGCCAAATTTGACTTAACTCTGAACTTAGTTGAAGAAGAAGGCGGCCAGACCCTAAGCTGGGTGTTTAATACCGCTTTGTTTGAGCG
>NZ_AUXY01000005.1 GCF_001625695.1 Pseudoalteromonas luteoviolacea H33-S | reverse complement strand
TTTAAGCGGATTGGTATAACATCATAACTGACGCTAACCGATACCCGCTGGAAACATTACCAAGATTATAAATTATTACTCATGCATTAGATGCTCACAATATGAACAACTCGATGAGATGCAGTAAACATCTTCGGCGAGACTGATGATAAATTCATAGACCTAAGCGACCCGAACCGCAAGTATGGAAAAAACCAGTGAAGATGGTTTTGCCGAAGAACAAAGCCCTGTGACTGTAAGGCTTAACAAGTGCTCAGATATACTTGGATTCAACATCATTTAGTCTGTCATTTTATATGCTCTATATTAGATCAGATATTTAAGCGGAATGGTATTAGCGCAAGGTGAAGTGAACATCCTTCACCGCCGACAAGGCAAACTCAAGACTTCCTCAGCAACAGCTAAAATAGCTCACTTCACCTTGCGCGAAAAGAATGCCAGCGCTTCGCGCTGTGTCATTAACCTTTCGCACGATATTCACCTTGCGCAAAAAGAGCGCTCTCACTTCGTTCGCTGTCGCTAGCCTTTTGCACGATAGCGCAAGGTGAAGTTAACATCCTTCACCGCGAACAAGACAAACTCAAGATTTCCTCAGCAACAGCTAAACTAGCAGAGCGTACTCACTTCGTTCACTGTTGCTAACCTTTTACACCATAGACCCTGAAACGATATATGGACTC
>NZ_AUXY01000004.1 GCF_001625695.1 Pseudoalteromonas luteoviolacea H33-S | reverse complement strand
ACATGCACGGTGGTCTCAGTGATCCCATACATATTGACCAATTCCGGGGCATTATCACCATGACGCGCCACCCAAGGCTTAAGCTGGGTGAAGTTCAGCGCTTCCCCACCAAAAATCACATAGCGCAGCGCCAGCGACTCATCCCGACGGCCGTCTTCGGCAATCAGCAAATTAAAAGCACTCGGCGTCTGGTTTAAGACCGTTACTTTTTCCTGCACCAATAACTGGTAAAAATCCCCGCTCGAGCGCGACACCCAGTAAGGCACCACCACCAAACGCCCGCCATAGGCCAAGGCTCCCCAAATCTCCCACACCGAGAAATCAAAGGCGTAAGAATGGAAGAGTGTCCAGACATCCCCTTCACTAAAGTCAAAATGCGCTTGTGACGTGTCCAGCAGGCGGGTCACATTATTATGCTGCACCAACACCCCTTTAGGTTGTCCAGTAGAGCCGGAGGTATAAATAACATAAGCCAGGTGACTGGACGTCAGACCCAATGAAGATACCGCCAGATCCTGCTCTGACATGCCCGACAACTCTGCCTGTATGGCGCCATCATCCAAGCACAAGGCTTTATCCGCCAACAGCGGCAATTGCGCCAGCACCGCTTTTGAAGTCAATACGGTTTGCACACCGCTGTCTTCAAGCATATACGCCAGGCGAGACTGTGGGTTGGCTGGGTCAAGCGGTACATAGGCTCCCCCGGCCTTGAGAATAGCCAACACACCAATCACCGTCTCCAACGAGCGCTCAACGCACAACCCCACTAGGGTATCTGGCTT
>NZ_AUXY01000003.1 GCF_001625695.1 Pseudoalteromonas luteoviolacea H33-S | reverse complement strand
GGTGAAGGGAGTAACCTTCACCATTTTCACTCTTTACTCCTTTTGAATACAGTCCCTCAGCAGCGGTTAAACTGGTTTATTTCACCTTGCGCAAAATAAATGTACTCACTGCGTTTGTTGTCATTAACCTTTTGCACCATGTCATCCTGAAAACGTTTCGTTAGTGTATTACCACTTCCAGTTCAGACAGGTTTTCAGAAGGTTGGTCTTACCGTTTTAATTACATTGTTGTCGAACTCTTTTTAAGATGTTTGTTAAATCATAACTGGCTGGTAGTTCGTACCTTGTTTTAGCATCACGGTTTTACCGCCACTGCTAAATTGTTTTGGGGTAACACCTAAATATACAGAATCACATCGCCCATTTTTAAAGTGCTCTGTTTGACTCAAGCTGGCAATTAGCCCCGCTGCACCTAAAACACCCACACCTTCAAGCGCAATAATACGTTGGCATTGTTCATTTTGAGAAACAAGCTGCTCTAGGTTTTTGGTGGCTTGCTTTAGCGATTGCTCTATTTGCTGGTATTGAGCTTTTAAGACATTAAGTAATGGCAATAATACCTCTGGTAAATCATTGCGCTCAGTTAAAACCTCTTTCAATGCTTTCTTGGTGCGAGGAATAGTGATGCCATATTCATAAAATAAGGCCCTGATATGATTACCGAGTTGTGTAAGCTGTTTATCTAAAAACTTACGACTCACAGTGAACGTTTGGAGAATTTGCTGTTCGATATTTTTTACTGGAGAAAAGGGCATATTCGGTTGTATAGCAGCAATCGCAATCCCGATAGCATCATTGGCATCTGTTTTTTGTTTGCTTATATAAGGCTTAACATGTTCCCTCACTTCATGACCATAGGATTGAGCAATCCGCCCCCAATAATGAAAACTGCCACATCCCTCCATTGCCACAATGCTAGGGGGAGAGTTAGCGAGTATCTGGCGAACTTTAGATGGAGACTGTGCTTTATTAAAAACAATTTCTCCATGTTTAGAGACTTTTGCG
>NZ_AUXY01000002.1 GCF_001625695.1 Pseudoalteromonas luteoviolacea H33-S | reverse complement strand
TATTTAGGAAACAAGGCCGTTTTGTGCTTAAATCAAAGCCTTTGAAAATCATCCATAGTGGGAAGATTAATTCGTATATGCCACCTGGGATATACATCCAAGCACCTGAGAAATCTAGACCAAAGTAATCAAAAGCGACTTTTAGTAGGAGTACTGCGTAACCAATCATGCCTAGTACTGAGATGGCTCTTGGAATTAGACGGTATTGGTATAAAGTGATGTTCAGTAAAAAGCCACATAAGCCTAAAGAAAACATCCCCATTAAAAAGCCAAACCAACGCTCAGATTTGAGTGCACTGCCCATCATATAAAGGTATTCACTCGATACATCTGGGTTTTCAATAACCTGTTTACCCATGGCAATCAATGTCATCAGCGTTACTGCACCGGTGATCAAGGTTGCGCCTTCAATTAAACGACCACTTACATACCCGATGGCAATGCGTTCACTGTATTGTCTGATAGTCGGGTAAATCAGAATGGACATGCTAATCACCGCAGCACAGTTAATAAACTCTAATAGTGCCGCAAACGCCAGAGATGATCTATTTAGCGCCGCTTGCTCTAAAAAGTCTGGCTTAGTGAGTAGCTCATAAATGATGGAGTCGGCATACATAAATGAGCTGGTTGAGATCAGGATAAGTAATCCGGCAATGCGTGTAGCAAGTAAAGTAGACATAAATAAAACCCTTTTATTTGTTTGCTTGCCGACATGCTTTATTTAAGTGTGCATGTCGACAGTGCGTTTTTAAGATGGGTCTATTGTTGTCGTAAATTGTGTTCAGATCGTCCTAATGGGCCCGTTCGTTCTTTTTATTCGTATATTTTTTAGTGAGTTACTAACGCGGCTTGCTTCCTATATAATGAAGGGGTTAATCCTGTTGCTTTTTTAAACGCCGTGTTAAACGTTGACTTTGAATTAAAACCAACCTCATATTGAATGGTCGATACGCGTTTATCGGTTTCTTGTAAGAGTTTTTCAGCTGCAGCAATCCGGTATCCATTAACAAATTGGAAAAAGTTGGTTTTTAGTTGCTGCGATAAGGTCTCAGAAATATGGTTCTCACTGACATTAATGGCCTTTGAAAGTTTGTTTAAAGACAGCTCTTCGTCCATAAATATCTGCTCTTGCGTCATGACACCTTTCAAATTATCTGATATCGCATCCATTTTTGCTTGGCTTAATGTTGCTGTTCTCGATTGTATCGAAATAGGCTGCCCTTTATCCTCTTTGGTTAAGATCGGCTGATTAAGTGCCAACTGAGCGAATGCTAGTAAAACGGCAGCTTCAAAAAATGGTAAAAGTTTCAACCATGGCAGTTTCCAACCAGTTAACGTTGGCACGTAAGATAGCGAGTAGCAAAGCCAAACAATGCCCCATAACACGAGCATGATCCTAAACCAGTCTAGAGATCTTGATTGTATTTCTGCAAAGCGTTCCAATAATTGCTGACGGTGTCTGGCATGCACTTGTAGTGCCTTGATGAAGTAAAAGGCATTGAACACCATAAATACCACCATATTAGCAATGCAGGTGTATAAGGCGACTTTAAAGTGTTCAGGGTTACGTGTTGCGGGATCTGCTAAAGCGAGTTTTTCGGCCGATGTGAATCCGATAGCAAATGGCAACATCACAAGAATAGCCACAACAGGCCCTATCATGGCTAATGCGTAGCTTTTCTTAGAAATCGCAAGGGTTGGCGACATAGTGGCGCATGCATAAAAAAATAAAGCTGGACCAAGTAGGATACGCACAGGCATTTGCATTCCTACTAATGCAGGAAAGTACTGATATGCACCCGTATAAATGACGAGCTCTCCGCTAACATGGATAAGTAGCAAGAATAATAGCGCGATGAGATATGTTGTTTGTGGTTGCTTAGGTTTGTGCATTGCTTGCACAAGTGCAAGTAAAATCACACCCCACATACCGGAATAGATGACGGTGTCTAAAACATCCATAATTTCCCTAATACTAGATATAGTAGATAAAACTCGCTGTATATTAAGTAGATGTAATGCTTGTGTAAAGTTTTAAGGGTGGTTATTTAGGCTTTAATTAATAAATTTATGACTCGAAGGTGATGATTTAAATAGATATATTTATCATGCGCTGGTTTTAAGTGCATCCTTCAAATTGGTGTTGAATAGACTGGTTGGTAAAGCATACCAACCAACTATGATGCAAATTTAAGCCTGACTGAGTAGGCTTTTAACTATATATTGTAACGGCTTTAACCCTAGTTGTGCTGCTTCTTCATTAAGTCAAATAACTTACTTTGTATTGCTCGATAGGTAGGCATAGTAGTTGCGATTTTTATACCATCTTGGTTAGGGGCTTGCTCTAAAGTAGTGTAGACAAAAGCTGCCTTGCTTTGGCCTCTATATTTATGAACATTGAACTGTAAAAGAGTTTTGACTGCCAGTGTATCAAGTTTGATGAGTGAGACGCTTTTTGTAGACAATTGGCCAAAAATAAATTTGCTATTACTGCTTTGGAATTCAACTTAATTTACAGCGATTTGGCGCATTTCTAGCTACTCTTATTTAGGGTGTGTTATTTAATAGTGATGTAGATGCCAATGCACTTACACTGATCTTGAGTAAGAAAATAATGGTATAAATACAGACAACCAAATACTAAGGAGTGCGAATGCATTTGTTAACTGCGAAAAGATATTTATTAGTGCAATGTTGCTTATTACTCAGTGGCTTGGCCGTTGCTAGTGTATGGGCAAGTACAGAAGCAGTTGATAATAAAAAACCTTATTGGCAACAAGCGCCTTCTTTACCTACACCATTACAAGAGATCTATCCCGCGGTATTTAAGGAGCGGATCATCGTTGGTGGTGGCTTTACTCCATCCAAAACTCCATCTTTTTATGGTCTGGGTCCGAGTAAAGATGTTTATTTGTTAAACCCATCAACTGAACGTTGGCAGACAGCCCCTTCATTACCTGAACGCCGTCACCACCTGGGGATGGTTAGTAATAGACATTATATTTATGGGATCGGAGGGTATTCAGGACCTAAAGACGATGCGTGGAAAATAAAAAGGTCAGTATTCAGGTTAGATGGCAAGTTTCAAAGTTGGCGCTCAGGACCTTCACTCCCTATTCCGCTAGCGGAGTCTGTTTATGCCAATGTCGGAAAGTATATTCATGTTATTGGTGGCAAAACCATTTCCTCAAAGACTGGCAAAAAGGTTGATTCCAACGCGCACTATGTGCTCGTGAATAATGCATATTGGCGAAAAGCAAAGCCTGCAAATATCGAGCGTAATTCTGCGGCAAGTGCTGTCATAGGCAATAAGATTTATGTCATTGGTGGGCGCTCTTTGGGACTGGGTGGTAAAAATCTAAGTAATGTAGAAGTGTATGATACGAAAATGGATACTTGGATCGCCTTAAGTCCCTTACCGATTGCGTCAGCAGGGCTGTCCGCGAGTGTGCTGGATGAAAAAATCATTGTCACTGGTGGAGAAGTATTTGGACCAAACCACCAATGGAAAGAAGGGGAGGCTTTTTCGAATACTTGGAGCTATGACCCAAAAATAGATCAATGGCAAGCATTACCCGATATGCCGCAAGCACGACACGGGCATGGTGCTGTTACCTTGAACAATACGCTATATGTGATTGGTGGGGCTGCAAAAGTAGGGCCACAAGAGACATTGCAAAGCACACTTTCAATTAATGGAAATAATCAATAGCATTCAAGTGTTAGAGAATAGCCAAATGATAGGGCAGCTATTCTCTTTCGAAGCATCGTTTCAGTATGCTTCGCCACCAAACCTTGATTCACAGTGAGCAAAAGCGCGTTCAGAGAGAGGCTTTTCACCACACAAAAATACTTGTTTCGACAGTATTTTATCACTCCTTGAACACAAAATATGAACTTAATTACTTGCTCTACTATTGAACCATTCTAATTATTTATTTTTACGAATTTGTCTCATCGTTGCTTTGCCACCCTGTACTCTCTCACAGTATTCTGCAGCGCGATTAGCAATGCGATCTTCGAATGTATAAAACTGTTCATGCCATAATAATATCCCATTTTTATGACAAAATACTTCTAGCCCGCCTGGACCAGCAAATGACTTGTTAGGGAGTATAAAGGAAAATGCAAAAAGTGGTATAAAAGCAATTTCCTTTAACATATTAATTCCATGATTACTTGATTATATTGATGCGTCTCAGTTTTTAACTTTGCTTAATTACAATTTTCAGTGCTAGTTACCAACCAAAACCAATTGTTTTGGCTTTCCCACCAAGCCTTCTTTCGCAGTGATCTATCGTACGATAAATATAGTGATCTTCAGTGCCAGAAAATCGTAAGTTGAATATTAATGTGTCATTTTTATAGCAAAGTACATCTACATAGCCGCTAAAAGCTTGAGATTGGTGTGGAAAAGTTGCAAATACCGCTGCTGATGCGGCAAAAAGTAGTGCTTTAATCATCATTACCAATTTCGGTTCGCATTTTAATCAATTAGATGTGTTTGTAAAAACTTTTAACTAATTAAATTTATTTAGATAAAGGTTTTTATTGAATTGTGAGTCTATTTAATTAAAATTTTTTAGTGATTTTTTCTTCATTGATTGGGTTGGATTGATGGTGCTTTTTATGAGGTGTGAAAGCTTAAAGTTCATTTGTATTTTCATTATAAGTAATGTTTCTACGATTTAAAGTTAAAGTTTTCATTATATTAATCACTAGAGATTTTGATAAATATCTAGTGATTTTCTCTAATGAGAGCCTATTTTCTTACATGCCATTTTCATAAAGCATTACAGCTCTATTAGTCAACTCAGAGGTACCGTCTTTATAAAAAATATGTGCTGTCATACTTTTATATTGGAATGATCGTACTGTAACCGCACACTGTGTACCACTGCAGCTACGATTGTTGTTCCATTGAACTCTCTCGATTGGTTTTGTCACATCTTTTAAATAAAAAACGCCGCTCGATGAATTTCTGAAACTAAAATCCATAGCCCAACAATTTGAAGTGCCACTATTATGTGACTGACCATTTAATGAATTGACACGGCATACCAATTCTGCTGAAAAGGCAGAGTTTGCAAAAAAGCCAGTTGTTAAAGCTAATGCTAATATAGTTGAATTTTTCATTGTCTTTCCTTGTTGTTATTAATTATTCATGTTTTAAGAGGTTTTTAATTTAAATATCCTATTTGTTTAAGTCAAATATTTAACCATTAAGTTATTTTAATAAAATTAAATTAAGTAAAGGCGCTATATTACTTTTTATTTTATTAAAGCAGTTAAGCAGGTAAATCAGATGGTTATAAATGTAGGTTTCATGGTGAGTTGTTGCGAATAGCTCTTAACACTGGCTTTGACACATGCTAAAGTACCCAAAAACGTTATAACATATCAAATAAAGGATTTGTAATGAAACCCCTTAACTATGCTTGCCGTTTAAGCGTACTTACTCTCTCTCTTGCTGCTATTTTCTCTGCACAGGCTCAAAACAGCATCGAAACAATCGAAGTCAAAGGTGAGCGTCAAGCTTACCGTGGTGAGTTCTCTCACCTTGAAACGCCAGAAGCGATTTTTGAATTTGATGCGCAGTTAATTGAAAATACTGGATTAACTGATCTGACAGATGTGCTCGATATGTCAGCTTCTGTGAGCCGCCAAAATAGTCTTGGAGGCTTATGGGATAGCTATGCTATTCGCGGATTCTTCGGTGACGAAAATGTCCCAAGTGGATACTTGGTCAATGGATTTAATGCAGGACGCGGCTTTTCAGGGCCACGTGATGTATCTGGCATTGAGCGTATTGAAGTTTTAAAAGGGCCAAAAGCTGCACTTTATGGCCGAGGTGAGCCAGGCGGTTCAATTAACCTTGTAACTAAAAAAGCCACTTTTGACGATGCAAGCTCGGTGCAACTTACCGCTGGTAACCGCGCACATCGCCGTTTTGAAGCTGACGTGAATACTGTTATTAGTGATGATGTAGCTGGCCGTTTTATTGGGTTTTATCAAGAGGAAGATAGCTTCCGTGACACCATAGAAACACAAAAGCATGGCCTAATGACATCACTGGTCTTCAAGCAAAGTGATCGTTCTCAAATTTTTTATGATTTAGAGTATGCTGAGCATGAGATCCCATTTGACCGCGGTATCATTGCCGTTGGGGGGAACTTTGATTTCATGCCAATTGAACGCTTTTTAGGTGAGCCCAGTGATGGCCCTACAACAACCAGTGTTCTTGGTCATCAATTGCAGTGGAATTATGACCTAAACGATACATGGGAGCTGAGCTCTGCCGCTGCGTATCGCCAAACTGAGCTGGATAGTTTCTCAAGTGATATAGAGCTTTTACCTTCGCATCAAAAGTTTTACTTTGATGGACAAACTTTATCTAGACAGCACCGCGAGCGCCATTATGATACGGACCAATATGTTGTGCGTTTTGAGGTAGCGGGGGAAGTACAAACGGGTTCAATCAAGCATAATATCATTGCCGGTGTCGACTATGACAGGCTTGAGTATGATAGAGCTTACTTAGTTGCCAGAGGAGCGGCCGTATCACCTACAGCTTCTGATCAGGACCTATACGCGATCAATGTACATAACCCAGTTTATGGTCAAGTAACGCCGGGTAAGCGTTTACCCGCAGTTGTTCGTCAACAAAATCAGTGGTCGACAGGCTTGTATTTCCAAAACCAGATTGAATTGAGCGATGCATTACAAGTGCGTATCGGCGGCCGTTTTGATTCAATGAAACAAACATTAGAAGATAAAGTCAAACAACGCGACACGGATCAATCAAAAACGCGTTTTAGCCCGCAACTAGGTGTTGTATATCAAGTGGCTGATAACTGGTCAGTCTATTCTTCTTACGGCGAAGGCTACCGTATGAACTTTGGTGCTGACATAAAAGGCAACGCATTTGATCTTAACGAAACCGAATCATTAGAGTTTGGTACTAAGTTCTCTTTATTTAATAATAATCTCAACATTACTGCAGCTTATTTTGATAGTGAACAGAAAAACATTGTTGTTGTAGATGCTGTTAATGGCGGTCAAAGCGCTATTGGTAAAGCGAGCAGTGCAGGTTATGAGCTTGATATTGCAGGTCAATTACCTGCGGATATTGAAGTGAAGTTCTCATACACGTACTTAGACGCACAGGTGGAAGAAGACTACATTGATACAGGTATTTTTGCGCCGATTAAACAAGGCGATGATCTTTTAAATATTCCTGAGCATTCAGCAAGCTTACAAGTCAGTCAAGAGTATGTAGTGAGCGGCAATGCACTCACTGTCGGTGGCGGTCTTCAGTATGTTGATGAACGTTTGGGCCAACGAGGTGAAGACTTCTATTTACCATCTTTTGTCACTGCTAATTTGTTCGCTAACTATGATATTAACGCTCAGTGGTCAGTGAAAGCGCAAGTTCATAATGCATTTGATCGCAAACACTTTACGAACTCTTATACGCAATTCTGGGTGCAGCCTGGTGAGCCTCGTAAAGTATTACTGTCTGCGTCTTATCAGTTCTAAGCACATAGACAGAGACTCATAAGTCTTAGCAAAATGCCTTGGTAAGTCTCCCTACCAAGGCATTTTTTTATGCTTGTTGTGAAATCAAGCGCCGTTGTATGTTACTGAGTATTCCTTTGATGTCCTTTAGTACGACATATAAGCACGGTACCATTATCAGGGTAACAAATGTGGCGAAGAGTACCGAGAAACTCAGAGAAATGGCGGTTGGAATAACAAATTGCGCCTGTAAGCTCGACTCAAACATGATAGGAACTAAGCCCAAAAATGTGGTCAAAGATGTCAAAAATATGGCTCTAAAACGGGACACACCCGCATTGATGACCGCGTCTTTAATATCTTGACCGAGAGTTCTGCTTGTATTTATCACATGCGTCATGACCAATGAGTCATTGATCACAACACCAGCTGCGGCGATGATACCAAAAATAGACATCATACTTAGGCTGTAGCCTAAAATGAAATGGCCCCATAGCGCACCGACTAAGGCAAAGGGGATAACCGACATCACGATAACAGGTTGGGCATAACTTTGCAGCGGCAGTGCAAGTAATACATAGACAACTAACAGTCCGACAATGGCGAAGCTGACCACTTGGCTTTGCTCTTTGCGCTGCTCTAATAGCGCACCGCCGAGCTGTGTCATAAGCTCAGGGTGTTTTACTTTAAGTTGAGGCAGAAGAGTCTCTTCGATTAATTTAGCCACATCATTGATGGCTGAAACTTGCTCTTCGACATTGGCACTGATAGTGATAACCTGATGGCCTTGCTCACGAGTGATCACCGAGATCCCAGGTACTTCGACGGTTGTGGCAATGTCACCAAAAAATACTTGTTCGCCATTGGGCAGTGTAATGAGGGTTCTATTTATTTCACTGACTTTTTCACGATCAGCACGTACGCCTTTGACCATAAAGATCACTTCTTGCCCTTCACGCATAACACGCTGCATCTCTATACCAAAATATCGGGCTGCAAGTTGCGTGGTTACATCACTTGCGGTGATTTGTAATTGGTGTGCCAATGGCTTGAGCTGCACTTGATATTCAGTTTGTGCGCTATCAAGTGAAGAAAAAACACTGTGTACGCCGTCTACACTATTTAGCTTGTAGATGAAGTCCTTACTAGCCAGTTGTAAAGTTGCGATGTCGTGTGCAAACAGTTGATACTGTAAGTCTCCTTTCTCGGCAATATCAATGACATCTGATTCAATAGTGAATTTTTTAACTCCAGGTATAGTGGGGAGAGCTTCTCGCCAACGTCTGGCTAATTCAAAGGTATCAAAAGGTCTGTCTGCTTCGGCGACTAAAGGCGTGACAACTTCAGCTTCAGTCAGATGATCAACGCGTGTATACATGGCATCGACCATAATTTTGCCGGTTTCAGCTTGTATTTCTTGCTCCACTCGTTGAATCAAGCTTTCAATTTGCCTTACCGCTTCCAGTGTCTGCGCCTCTGAGACGTTATTATTCATTTGAATGTTGATCGACGGATAGTCATGCGGCACTTTAGGTACAGGCGTAAAGCGAACTTGGCCACTGATAAGCAGGCTCACTGAAAAAGCCAGCATCAAGATAAAGCCTATGATCACTGCATACCTATGATTGATGCATAGCTTAAGCATCGGCACATATCTTTTATGTAACCCTTGTTGAAAGTTATCATTAAAGCGCGAACGCCAGTGTGTGCTAGGCAGTTTAGGCATAGGAGTTGAAGCGAGGTGAGCAGGTAAAATCAGTTTTGACTCGATAAGACTGAAAAATAAACATAAGATGCACACGCCAGCAATGGCAATAAATTGACCTGAGTTGGGACCTGTACTGAACATAAAGGGCATAAAAACAGCGATGGTTGTTAACACACCAAATGTGGCAGGCATGGCGACTTTTTGCGTACCGAGAATGATTTGCTGATTAGAGTGTCCATGTTTTTCTATTTGCTCACATACGCTTTCACCGATGACGATGGCATCGTCTACCACAATGCCAAGCACCATGATGAAGGCAAATAATGAAACTAAATTCATGGTGACACCGAGTAACGGCATAAACCAAAATGCGCCGAGCATGGCAACGGGTAAGCCTAACATGACCCAAATGGCCAGTCGGGTGCGCAAAAACACCGCGAGTACGATAAAGACGAGTAGGGCACCCTGAGCTAGGTTGCTTAACATCATATTTAATCGACCATCTAGGTAGTAGGTGACGTCGACAAATTCGTAAATCTCTACTTCGCTTGGCAGTGTTTGGCGTTTGCGCTCAATGTATGGCTTTACGGTGTCCACAACTTGTGTAAGTGACTGCTCTTTATCAGCTAATACCATAATATACAGGGCGCGCTTACCGTTAAATCGTCCCTGATTTAGTGACTCTTTAAAGCCGTCTTTGATAATAGCAATGTCCTTTAGGTAAATCTTTTCACCTAGCAAGCCGGTTAAAATCGGCACTTCTGCTATCCCCAGTCCAGTGTATTGGCGGGATTGCATTCTAAGGTAGATGTTACCGCTGGCAGTTTTAATTTGTCCTGCGGAGAGGTTATTGGATTGAGCGCGCAGTGCTGTTACAACTTGTGCAAGGGTTAGGTTGTACTCTCTTAGTTTATCAGGTTCGATTTCTATGGCGACTTCATAGTCAGGCATCGCAGATAGGTCGACATGAGAGATCCCTTTCAATTGTAATAATTCGTCTCTCATTTCATCTCCCAGTCGCCTTAATGACACGGGGTCATCCAAGCCCGATACAACGACGCTAAATGCACGTTGCCTTTGCACATTTTCATACACCAACAAGGGTTCCATATCGTTTGGAAAAGTTGCGATGCTGTCGAGCTTTAACTTGATCTCATCTAGTCGTGAGGCCACGTTTTCGTCGTTATGGAGCTGAACTTCGATATGGCCACCGGAAGGAGAAGCGGTACTGATAATGCGCTTTATACCTACTTGAGGTTTCAAGGCCTGCTCGACTTTTATCAAAATATTTTCTTCGATCTCTTTAGCGGATGCACCAAGCTGTACAGCTCTGATGGTCACCTTATTGCTATCTGATATCGGAAAGGTTTGCCGTTGAATACTGTTGTAGCCGAGTATTCCCATGCAAACAATCAGTAATAACATTAAGTTAGCGGCAACAGGGTGATTAACAAAGTAACCTATCAAACCTGGACGCTGATTCATTGGTTATCTCCTTTGTCTGCCAATTGCACGTTAGCGGTGTGTTGTTTTACTTGCATGCCATGCTGTGGATATTCAGGGAGGCGTGTCACGAGCTGATAGTGTTGCTGTTTGGGGGCGGCTATCAATGCAAAGTCCTGCTCTTGGCGAAGTACAGGCGCAGAATATTTGGTCAGTGTTTGACTCTCATCTAGTAACCATACAGCCTTATTTTTAAGCTGTGCTTGCGGTATTTTGAGGACGTTTTCAAGTGTTATTCCATTGACATTAGCTTGTAAAAATTGACCAAAATACAAGGGGCTATTATCGCTATGTAATGCGTAGGGGTCGTCAATTCTTATCACATAGTATGCCATGCGTGTTTGCTCATTAAAGCGTCCAGTATGGCGTGTTAAAACCCCGGTTCTTGTAATACTGTCATTGCTTATCTGGACGTTTGTGACCGGCAAGGTCGTTAAAAATGGACGATCAAATCCAGCAATGGGAACATGTATTTCGCCATAACTCAAATTTACCAGCTGGCCTAGCGCTTGCGCTTTAGACACGACTTGCCCAAGCCCTGTATTTCGGTTGGTTACAAGTGCATCATATGGTGCATAGTATTGTGTTCTTAATAGGTTTTTATTGGCTTTCTCTAAGCTTGCTTGCGCAGCTTTTAAGCGTGCTTTGGCGCTCGCTA
Organism: Pseudoalteromonas luteoviolacea H33-S; assembly: GCF_001625695.1. GTDB lineage: Bacteria > Pseudomonadota > Gammaproteobacteria > Enterobacterales > Alteromonadaceae > Pseudoalteromonas > Pseudoalteromonas luteoviolacea_B. The sequence goes on along the minus strand of NZ_AUXY01000002.1, from coordinate 8,542 downwards.
CTTGGGGCTTTCTCAATGCAAGTTCGGTGGTATTGGGGTTATGTGCCCACTCTTTTTTAGCGACAGCTGCCTTAGCGAGTTCTTCAGACAGAGTTGCTTGTGCAAGTGCTAGATTTGCTTGTTTGTCTTTTACTTCAGTCTCGTAATCAAACGGGTCAAGTGAAGCTAAAACTTCGCCCTGTTTGACGATCCCGCCCTCAATAAACTTGTCATTTAACCACACGATTTTGCCACTGAGTTCAAATGCAATGTCGGTTTGTTCGCTTGGTTGCAATACACCAGAAAGCGAAAGCTTTGTACGATAATCAACAATAGTTAAAGGCTGTGTCACCACTGTTGGACGAGTGTCTATGCGCGGGGATACTGCGACTTCTTTTTTTCCGAATATAAGGAGCGCTGCGCACGCTGAACCGCCTAAAATTAATACAGCAAGCAAGACCAGTAATCGCCTTGTATGTGTATGATAATAAGACTTATTTTTATTTATTCCCATGAAAAAAGACTCTGTCTGTATTTATTTTAATCGTAAATTTTATGTTTACATGAAATGTAAGCTATTAATCAGAATGAATTTATTCATCTTAATTGGTTTACATCAAGGTTACTTGTAAGTTATGTTATAACATAAAACAGGGACAATATAGTAAATTCTTCGTTATGAATATTTCAAATCAAGCACTCGTTCACGCAACTAAAATCGTGGATGGATTCCAACATATCAAATCAATGTCCGCACTTGAGATCACCCCAGACAATATGACGACGTTTCATCAGTTTTTGGACTTGCTTTCTAATGAGCATGGCAGTGACTTTGCAGATAATGTGTTGGCGCAACAAGAGATCCAAGCGATAAAACCTGGGATCCAGCAACTGTTCAGTCAGGCCTCGAGTTTATATGAGCGACATTGGGCAGAGCGTATCGTTCAAAGTTCAGATCCAAAGTTGACTTTGTGCAACGAATACCCGTATTACAAACATTACAAACGTGCCACAGGGTTGGAGATAAACGCGATCCACTCATTGGCAGCGACGCCGGTCAAGAATGTATTAATGGTTGGCTCGGGCGCATTGCCATTGACAACACTGGCATTACATCAAAGTGGCTTGAGTGTTGATAACCTTGATATCAATGGCCCAGATCTATTATTGGGTCAGCAGGTGTGCGATGCACTGTCACAACAGCACCAAATGAAATTTATCCACAATGATATTTGTGAGCAAGGTAATCTTGACCAATATGACGTGATTTGGCTTGCGGCCTTAGTCGGTGATGAGTCTTTGAAAGAGAAAATCATTGCGCACTTGTATGCACAGATGAAGCCAGGTGCACAGCTGGTTGTTCGTACGGCTTATAATTTACGCACCTTGTTATATCCAAGCATTGATGAGCAAGGTCTTGCGCCATTTCAGCTCAAACTGAAAATCCAAACCTATGCAGATAACTTCCACTCAATTTTAATTGCGCAAAAGCCAGAGTAACTTATGTCAATTTTTAGTTCTTACTTGCGGCTTTCGGCTGAGTATCGGTGGATGCTGGTTGCTGCCTTTGTGTTTAACCTTGGGTTTTACATGCTGATCCCGTTTTTGGCGGGGTATTTGAAGCAAGATTTGTTACTCAGTGCCACCCTGGTGGGGGTTGTCTTAGGTGTGCGTTCATTTTGCCAGCAGGGCTTATTCCTAGTTGGTGGGTTACTCGCAGATCTATTTGGTGAAAAAAAGCTGATTGTTATTGGTTGCTTGTTACGTGCAGTTGGCTTTTGTCTGTTTTTATTCTCAGACATAACCGCGTTATTGTTTCTTGCAGCATTTTTAACGGGCTTTGCTGGTGCGTTATTTACTCCGGCGGCACAGGCTTATTTTTCAAAGCAGCAAGTGCTCAGCCGCGCGCAAATGTTCTCTTTAGTGGGGGTTGCGCGAAACGGTGGCGAGCTTCTTGGCCCAGTTTGCGGGGTACTTCTACTCAATATTAGCTTTGATATGTTATGCATTGTCTCTGCATTACCGTTTGCATTGTTTGCATTGGTATTCACAGTGTTGATCCCTGAGCGTCAAAAGCAAGATAAAAGCGGCAATGATGATAAGTCCTCTGCGACCTCTCAAAATGGTGGCGTGAAAGCAATGGTAGCTGGTGTATTGGGTAATCGTGCATTTTTAAAGTTCTCTGCGGTAATGGCAGGGTATTTTATGCTTATCAACCAGATCTCATTCGCAATTCCCATGCATATTGTTGACCAACAAGGTAGTGCGAAAGATGTCGCTTGGGTATTGACCCTATGTGCATTGATCTCGATCTTTTTACAATTTCCTGTCACCAAACTATGCGAACGTTGGTTATCACCAAAGCAGTGGATAAGTATCGGTATCGCGCTGATGGGTCTGTCTTTTGCAATGCTCATCCCCGCTTGGCCATATGAACACGGGGTGTTGTATTACCTGCCACTGAGTGTGTTAGCTGTGATTTTTACCCTAGGTACCATGGTGAGTTTCCCATTTATTATGAGCGAAATTTCTGAATTGGCAAAAGATAAGTCAGTCGCTACGCACTACGGTTTTTTCTATCTATTCGCGGGAGTCGGATTAATTGCAGGCAGCAGCGTGGTCGGTGTCGCGTTTGATTTATCCAATATCAGTGAACATCTTGCATGGTATTGCCTAATCCTAATTGGCCTGATTACGGCAATCCTCAACACAGTGTTGAGCGCTTCTGCAACCCAAGAATCGCAAAGCAACGCAACCAGCACATCTACCCAATAAGTAAGGAACTTTAAATGATTCATCTCACCCCACAGCAGCAACGTGCCTATATGTCAGACTATTTAGAAAATGGTTGGCGTGAAGAACGCATGTCGTTTAGCTCGGTGTCGTTAGAACCGGGTTACATCGACGGTAGAATTAATGTCGAGCACTTTCAGATGCCAGGAGACGGACAATTTCATTTCAGTGCGCAAAGCGCGATGATTTGGATTTCTCAGCTAGGGATTATATATGGTTGCTGGGACAATCAGCTCAGTGAAAAAGCTGGTGAAGTATATATACGAGGTTTAGATATTAAATTTAAACGCACAATTAACACCACAGAAGAAGTCCGTTTTGAAGGTTTTTTCCCAAAACACTGTAAAAAACACCTTTCAAAAGATCTGGTGTACTACAAAAATGCACAGATCCATGTTGAAGGTGGTGCATTTACAGGCACGGCTAGTTTCTTAGTGCCGACAGGCTAAATGATAAATGTTTCTATTTAATCAACAAGTGTTATGTTATAACTAAGCAATATTGACGTAGTCGTCTATTTTAAGTTCCGCTCGAGCGATGAGAAATGCCTAAATTATGGGCGGTTATCGCTTTGGCGGAATTTTTTAGTATAAGGAGTGTTTTATGTTAGAAGCCAAAAATTTAAAAAAATCCTTTTCAAATAAGCAGGTAATTAACGACCTTAGCTTTAGTGTTGAAGAAGGCCAAATCATGTGCCTGTTAGGTGCAAATGGTGCAGGGAAAAGTACCACGCTGAATATTTTTCTGGATTTCTTACAGCCAGATAGTGGGCAAGCTTTGATTGATGGTGTGGATGTGCACAGCAGCAAAGGCTCAAAAGAAAAGCTTGTGTACTTACCTGAGCAGGTCAATTTATATCAAGAGTTTAACGCCATTGATAACCTTAAGTATTTGGCGAGTTTATCCGATTTATCTGTGACAGAGGCGCAAATCAACGCGGCCTTGGATGAGACAGGTTTGGAGCCAAGTGCGCGCTCACAATCTTTAAAAAATTACTCGAAAGGCATGAGGCAAAAAGTCGGCATAGCCTTTGCAATCATTCGCCAAGCAAAGGTACTTTTATTGGATGAGCCGACGTCAGGCCTTGATCCAAGTGCGACCTTGGAGTTTATCCGGATCATAGAGCAGCTTGCGAAAAAAGGCGCTGCGATTTTGATGGTAACGCATGATTTTTATTGTGCGCACACGTTAGCCGACAAAATAGGGATCATGGACAAAGGCACATTGCTGACCTTGCTTGATAACAAGCAACTGCCATTGCAGACACTTGAAAATACTTACCATGAGTTGATTTCAGGAAAAAGTGTTATCCGCGAAGCAAGCTAAGCAGTCGTCGTGACAGTAGGTTAAACACTACTGTGTTCATACAGGAAATATAATTACATGATAAATCACAGAGTAATGAAGATATTTCGCCACGAATTAGCCAGTAAGCGTAAAAGCCCTAGCTTGTGGTTAATCTTCATCATGATCCAATTGTTGTTGGCAATCGCGTTATTCACAGGTTGGCAGCAGTATCAACATAACGCGCAAACTCAGGCAAAAGCCCAATCACTTGTTGAGCAGCAGTGGGAAGCGCAACCTGATAGACATCCACATCGAGTGGCGCATTTTGGTCACTTTGCTTTTCGTACACCCAGTGCATTGAGCTTTTTTGATTTAGGGGTGAACTCTTGGGTTGGCAATAGCATTTTCTTAGAGGCGCATAAGCAAAACAGTGCTAATTTTGCCAATGATCAAGATGGCGGGACCTTGCTGCGATTTTCAGAGTTAAGTAGTGCCAATATCTTATTAACTATTTGGCCTTTACTCATTATTGCGCTTGGCTTTGCAAGCATCAGTGGTGAGCAAAAAAGCGGGACTTTACGCCAACTTATGTCTATGGGCGTGTCATTTCGAGATTTAGTCACAGGAAAAAGCTTAAGCTATCTATTCTTGTCAGTGATCTTTATTTTGCCTGTTTTTATTTTGGCGCTGGTATTGGCTGCAAGCACAGGTGCAGCATTTTCATCTGAAGCGCCACTTAGACTATTGTTGCTATTCACCGTTTATGTGCTTTATTGCTTATTTTGGATTGGCTTAACACTGTTTGTTTCTAGTTTAGTGAAAGCGCCAAAGCAAGCTTTGGTGCTATTAACGTCGATTTGGTTTATTTTGACTATTTTGATGCCGCGCATGCTGGCTGAGTTTGCACATAATCAGTACCCCCATCAAAAGCGCAATGACTTTGAATTAGCAATTAAACTGGATAACCGCAAAGTCGGGGACAGTCACAATCCGAACGATCCTTACTTTAATAAGTTCCGTGAAGACACGTTGAAAAAATATGGCGTGAGCACGGTAGAGGAGCTGCCAGTCAATTACAAAGGGTTGGTAATGCAAGAGGGCGAAAAGCTCAATGCTGAGATTTATAAAAAGCATTATGAAAAACAGCTTGAGCAATTCTCAGCGCAGCAGCGTTTTGTTAGCCAGTTTTATTGGTTGAATCCTTATTTGTTCGTACGAGATTTTTCCATGGCGCTCACGCGTACTGATACGAGACACTTTTTAGACTTTGAGCAACAAGCAGAAACGCACCGTTATGCGCGTATTCAAAAACTTAATAAGTTACATACAGAAGAAATTGATCATCACAATGACAGAGATCAGCGCATCGATAAATCGTACTGGCAGGAGTTTGAAGCCTTTACTTATAAATCACCTGTACTTGGTTGGTCATTGAGTCCGTTTTCTTTGGCTTGGTTGCTGCCTTTATTGGTAGTTTTAGTGATGTTTGGTTCATTAAATTCTAAAGGGATGCAAAGGAGAGTTTATGCTGCTGTTTAAACTTGAGTGTAAGCGACTGTTCTCAGGGGCTATCAATAAACTTGTATTGCTACTTTTTGTGATTGCAGGTGTATTTGCGATTTACCAAGGTGCACAAGGGTATAAAACACTGCGCATTGATCAGTACAAATCTAAAATCGTCTTTCAAAAAGAGCGTGAACACGTTAATAAAAGAGAGACTCTGCCAGCTCCAGGCTCTTTGGCTTATTATGCCAGCGCACCGACAGAGTGGAAACTCAGTCCGTGGGCCGCGTTGTTTGTCGGTGAAAGTCATTCATCTATGGTTGCCTCTAAAGTGCGTGCTACTGCATTGCAAAGCCAAATATTTAATAGAGAAATCGTCAACCCTGCGCAGCAGCGAACAGGAGGGTTAGATCTTGGCTTTGTCTTAGTGTATCTATTGCCCCTTGTTATAGGTATCTTAACCGTTACTTTGATTTCTGATGAGCAACATGCAGGGCGATGGCGAATGTTAAATGCACTGCCAAAAAGTGCATTTAGTCAGGTTGCAAAGCAGCTGGCGCTGCGCTTTGCTGTGATCTGGTTATTGGTGAGCTTACTTCTGGTGAGCGCGGCGATGATTTTATCGTTGCCATTTGATGGCATTTTTTGGACTGTGCTGCTGGCAAGCACCTTATACATGGTGTTTTGGTTTGCCATTGCTACCTTGATCATGAGTTTTGGTAAAACGAGTGTGTTTAACAGCTTGGCTTATCTAAGTAGCTGGGTGGTTTTTGCCATGTTAGTACCAAGCGCTGTGCACTTATATTTGTCTAACCAATACAAGACAGATGCTCCCCTTGAAATGAGTCTGACACAGCGCGTTACGCTAAACGATGGTTGGGATAAAGATAAGCAGCAAACTTTAGACACGTTTTTACAGCATGAGCCTAATTGGCAAGATACCGCGCCACTTGGCGAGGCATTTGATTGGAAATGGTATTATGCACAGCAGCATTTGAGTGATGTTGAGGTAGCTCAGTTATGGCAACAGTATCGCGACAATAATCAAGCTCGCCAGCAAACACTACAAACATTGAGTGCGTTGTCACCGGCCTTGTTCTTTCAGCTTAAATTAAATCAGCTTGCAAATACTAGCAGCGCTGATCAAGCTGATTATCGATTGCAAGTGGTTGAATATCATCAACAGATCCGTCATTTCTTCTATGACTTTATGTTTTTTGACAAACCAGTAACTAAAACTGATGTTGAAAACTTCCCATTGTTTGAAGCTAAGCCACTCAATAAAGAAATCAATATTTGGCAAATATTGATAAGTGCTTTAGTCATTTTTGCATTGGCATTCTTTTCAGCTGTCCGTCTGAAGCAGCTACGTCCTATCTAAATTTATACCCAAAAGGCAGCTATCGCTGCCTTTACTTCTCTTTTAATATCTCTTGTCAAACTGACACAATACCGGGTTGGTTGAATTTTGTTCATTATTGTGTTTTTGTATTACTGAGTACATTTATTGCCAGCAGTCATGGCATCGATAAAAACTAGATGAGGGATCAAAATGAAACTCAAACTTAATAAAAAGTCAGTGAAATCTCTAAAAAATAATGCGATAAACAATGCACTTACGCCTCAAATCGGCGGAGCAGGTCAATACCGAGAAAGCGTAGAAATTTGCTGGACACACCCTGCGTATGCTGCGTGTAGGTTTAATTAAAAGACAAGGCCCAGTGATACTGGGCTTTTTAAATCAAATAAAAACAGCTACAGGATAAACTCTGTATAAAAATAGTCTGATAAAATGCACTGTTTAGGTATGTCACTTCACTTGTGTTGCTTACTCATAACTTTTTGGTAGCAATCATCTCTGTTACTTTTCAATTCTTTACCCTTGCTCGTATTTTATTTTAAATCGAGATTCATAAGTGTTTTTGCACTTTCTAGTATGTAGCGGCCTATTTGATCAACAAGGCCCCTTTTAGTTGTTTTACCAAAAGTTGATTACCTCCTCTGTCTTGATAGATGCCTAAAAGAGGGAGTGGCGTCTTAATCGAAGAGAGATTGCCATTTAAACTTAAAGAAACAATTGCTTATGAATAAGAATAAACAGCGCGCTTGCGCTGTCATTCCAGAGCATATCGATTGGGGCTATTGAGCTTGGAAAATTACTGAGCTGTGCTGTTTTTTGGCTGTTTTGATCATAAAGCCAGACTTGTTCTCTGTCGCTTCTCGATGAAGTAAATGCCACAAGCTTGCCATTTGGCTGCTGCTTTGCGTTAAAGTCATCGACATTACTAGGTGAAAACGTCGTTTTTTTGCTAAGAGTTTGAGGTCGATCTGCATACCACCTTGTCAGGCCTATATCTCTGTCAAAGTTACCCATTGAGGCAACAATCTGGTGTTTGCCTGGATGTAACGCAGGGTACAATATTTTTTCAGTAGTAGGTTGTGGATGGAAAGTGATCTCTCCTAATAAATCTATTTTTATTAGTTGGTTGTTCTTAGACGTCAATAATATGGGCAAATCAAACAGCCAACGAATATGGCCAATATAGGAGATGCTTGAGTGCTCATCAAGCTCAGCCTTATTTAAGTTTTGTGTATTCGTGTCGTAAACAGCCAGTTCAAATGCCATATATTTTGTGGACTCAATCCACGCTAGTTTTTTTAGTGGTTGAGAGTAATCAAGTGCACTGATTGTTTTGTTGTCCACTTTATGAAGCTGTGTAACATTGTTTGTATTGATATCAAGCAGCTTTATATAACTGTTGTGGGCTTGTTGGGTTATAAAAGCAATTGTGGAAGTTGTTAACCAAGCAGGCTGGCTATGAGTTTTAGACCCACAGCGGTGATAAAGTGTAGAAGGTTGAGGTGAGGCTTTTGCTAAGTAGAATGAAATGCCCCTAATTTCATTGCATGCCTGAGACTTACGTTGATGTGTGGATGGGGTTACAGCTAAAGGGCTATTAGGCAGGGCAAGATCATGAAC
>NZ_AUXY01000001.1 GCF_001625695.1 Pseudoalteromonas luteoviolacea H33-S | reverse complement strand
AATAGTTCCAATACGGAGCTGAAATCCATCCATGGAGCTTGGTTACATCGGTCATCCATGACCTCACTTCTTCGCGCTGCGAAACTTCGTTTCGGTCACTCATCACCTAAGCTGCCTGTGCGGCAGTGAACGCTTTGTTCAACTTGCTGTTCAATCGTCAACATTTCTAAGCTGCCTGTTCGGCAGTGAACCTTTTGATACTGAACATAAACATTTGCAAGCTTTTCTAAGCTGCCTGTTCGGCAGTGAACTGGGTAGTGATTGAGAGCCGTATAAACCATCATTTCTAAGCTGCCTGTTCGGCAGTGAACTATATACCACTACCACACTACGAGCTTTTTTATTTCTAAGCTGCCTGTTCGGCAGTGAACGGCTTTAAGTGTCGATGTGTGGGAATCACACTTTTCTAAGCTGCCTGTTCGGCAGTGAACTATATTTTGGGCTGTTAGCGTGGTATTTACTCTTTCTAAGCTGCCTGTTCGGCAGTGAACTGAATAATTGAGAGCTAACCCCTGTGTTTTGTTTTCTAAGCTGCCTGTTCGGCAGTGAACCAACTCTTCAGGTTGTCGCGCCTTTTCTTTTTTTTCTAAGCTGCCTGTTCGGCAGTGAACAAGCGGGTTATAAGTTTGCTTATTTTCAGGTATTTCTAAGCTGCCTGTTCGGCAGTGAACGGGCCGAATGGTGAGCAAATAATCTCCCGCATTTTCTAAGCTGCCTGTTCGGCAGTGAACTTTGAAAGTGCACATGACTACGCTGATAATTATTTCTAAGCTGCCTGTTCGGCAGTGAACTCTGTGCTTCAAAGTCTGCAGCCACTTGCAAATTTCTAAGCTGCCTGTTCGGCAGTGAACCAATGAGTGTTAGAAATGTGAGCATGGTGATTTTTCTAAGCTGCCTGTTCGGCAGTGAACGCTGTGCAGACGCAATTTTCTCCACGATATTTTTTCTAAGCTGCCTGTTCGGCAGTGAACATTAGCAGAAGCTACAGAGCTTAAGGCGGCAATTTCTAAGCTGCCTGTTCGGCAGTGAACATTGACGACAATCAGAGCGTTGCGAACGTTAGTTTCTAAGCTGCCTGTTCGGCAGTGAACTTCTCAAGTCCTACTGTATCTATAGCGCAAGGTTTCTAAGCTGCCTGTTCGGCAGTGAACTGATACGCAATATGACCCAAAACGAGGGTTTGTTTCTAAGCTGCCTGTTCGGCAGTGAACGGAATGCGTACACACTTGGTATGAACTGGATATTTCTAAGCTGCCTGTTCGGCAGTGAACGTAGTACAGCACCAACATGCTCAAAACCTTCATTTCTAAGCTGCCTGTTCGGCAGTGAACAATCAGCGCCGCCTGCGCTCAGAATGCTGTCTTTTCTAAGCTGCCTGTTCGGCAGTGAACTACAGGAGTTAGAATGCAAAAACGCTCTAACATTTCTAAGCTGCCTGTTCGGCAGTGAACTATAGGTTTTTAACACAAAAACTCATAAATACAAACACCTAGCTAAATAATGTGGAAAATACCTTATTTTTTTAGAACGCTTGTAACTTATTGATTTTAAAACCTCTGTTAATGAGCAAAAAATAAAAGGTATTTTTGCTCATTATTTGGCGCACAAAAAAGGCCATTCTACTGGCCTTTTATATTTCCCATTTTTTATATAGATGGATTTATCTAGAACAGTTGTTCATACAACGTCTAATAAAATCATTACAGTTTGTCCAAGGTGGCGCCCACTTCACGCACGCCTCGTAGTGACTTTGACAGCGCGCTTCACACGCATTTGATGGGGTTAGTTGGTCTAAAATGGTTGGCTGAGCTGGGTAAGTAGCTGCTGTCACACCATCAACCGTTAACGTTTGATTAGCAGTAGTCGATTGCGTATCTGCTGCAATAACTGCAGCACTCATTGCTAAACAGCTCACCGCTGTAAGTAATAGTTTTTTCATGATTTCTCCTTGAGTCGCCTATATCAAATTAAAACCACAAAACGCTATCACCATTACACAAAATTAACAATTGAGTTATTTTTAACCGCACCCTTTATGTGGATAAACCACACAATCTTCTAGCACAAAGCTTAGCTAGGATTATGCAGTTATATTTCCCAAGTTTTTAAAGAGCGAATTACTAACAACGTTTGTGCAACAAAATAGTGCAGCGCCAGAATGATACGATGTTTCGTCAACCCCCTTTACGCGGCTTTTGATTGTGCACGCCATAAACGTGTGTAGTAGCCGCCAATAGAAAGTAAACAGCGATGTGTACCAGACTCAACAATTTTGCCCTCATTGATCACCAAAATATTATCTGCATGCACAATACTTGAAAGACGATGCGCTACGGTGATCACAGTGCGGTCTTTTAGCAAATTTTTGATTGCGCTAACGACTTCCGTTTGGGTAATTGGGTCGAGCGAGGCAGTAGCTTCATCCAGTAGCACAATGGGCATGTCTTTAAGTAAAGCTCGAGCTATTGCAATGCGTTGTCGCTGACCGCCAGATAATCTCACCCCACCTTCGCCAACAGGCGTATCTAATCCATTGGGGAGTTTATTAATAAACCTAAGACACTGTGCTTGCTCACATGCATGATGTACTTCTTCAAGGGTGGCATCTGGCTTGCCTATACGAATATTGTCTAAAATACTGGCGTCAATGAGCTGCATGTCTTGAAACACCATACTGATAAGGTTGTGCACCCCTTCAGAACCAATGTCTCGAAGATCAATCCCGCCAATGGTTATACAACCACTTTGCGGCTCAAAAAATCGCGCACATAGATTGATTAGCGTCGACTTGCCACTGCCTGTTTCTCCAACAATAGCAGTCACAGATCCTTGCGGCACAATAAATGAGATATGTTCTAGGGCTTTTTTATCATCATAGTTAAACGATACACGCTCAAAATTGATGTCGAACTGCTCTGGTTTTTGCGGTTTATAGGGCTCTTCTAACGTCGCTTCACAAAGCAATGACTCAACTTTTTGCTCTGATTGCACTGCCAACTTTAAGCTCATGCTCTGCTCTGCGATTTCATTCAGCAGCGTTAGTAGTTGCAACAATAATATGGCGAATATAATGGCACTCAAATTGAGATGACCCACACTATTTTCAGGCATTGTCAGCGCTAACATGACAACAAATAAAACAACCGTAAAACTCAATATGACTTGAAAGCCAATCACAGGTCCTGCGCCCCACATTTCAACTTGCAAGCTATGCTGCTTACTTGTCTCAAGTTGCTTTTTCACGCGGGCTAACCATTGGCGTGTTTGGTTAAATAACTTTAACGTGCAAAGCGCCTCTATGTAGTCGGTAATAACACTGCTGGTATGCTTATACGCCTGCACTTTTGCTTTGGCCGCCCAATTAAACCTTGCCTTTGCAGCACGTAACACCCAAAAAGCACAAGGCAAAATCACACATAACCCTAAGGCATACAAAGGCGAAATGATCAGCATTAATAACAAAATAGTGGCGGACGCGACGGCGGCAGATAATAAGTCTGGCAAAACATGTGAAAAAATACTTTCAACTTGCTTGATGTCCTCACTGAGTAACTCTAAAAACTCACTGCTATGGGTTTTATGAATATACCCCAAAGGTAACTGCCGAAAATGATTAATCGCTTTTGTGCGATACGCGTGTGCTAGTTGGTAACTACCTGCAAAGCTTCGCATTTGGCCGAGGTAAGCACACAATAACTGAGCGACAAAAATTGCCACTAGCACAATGAAATAGTCTACTGGTGACGACAAAAAAGCGCCGTCTAGCGTGCCCAAGCTCTGCTGAGTATGAAGCCAATAAAAGCAAAACATCATCGGCATAATGCCGATACAGCGCTCGACCCCTCTAAATAAAACCCCAGATATAAAGGTCTTTTTTCCGTCGTTCACGTGACCAAATATACGGCCAATACTGTTTATTACTTGTCTATCCATTTAATTCTCATAACTCAGTATAGGTGCCGGTGTAAAATGAGGCGTAGAGGCACAGTCGCCGCCTTGTAATTGCCAGCCTTTTTGATAATGCTCACAACGAACGAGCAAGGATTCATGATCTCCTTGCGCCACGATTTCACCATCGACCAAACTAAAGATCTGATCGCTGCTCTCAAGGCCAAAGTATTTATGGGTGATCACTAAAAATGTGGTGTTGGGGTAATGTCCCTTTAAGCCTTGATAAAATTTACTATGTGTTAAGTTATCCATGGCGGCGCTCGCCTCGTCCAAGATCACCAAAGGAGGGGCTACAAGTAGTGCACGTGCAATCGCGATACGCATTTTTTCTCCACCCGATAAATTAGCACCTCGGGCGCTTACGGGTGTTTCAAGCCCCTCTCGTTGCAGCTGTAGCCAAGGCTTAAGTTGAGCAGCCACCACCGCATGCTCAAGCGTCTCTGTGCTAATGCCACTTCGTCCAAATATAATGTTGTCACGCACAGTGCCTTCAAATAGATAGCTGTCTTGTGTCACCACACTCATAGCCTGCGCGCGCGCACTATCAGACAAACCAAATACATCTTGACCGTAAAGCTGCACACGCCCTGCACTGGGTGCCAATAATCCACATGCTAACATTGCCAGTGTCGACTTGCCGCCACCGGATCCGCCAACAACCACATTAATGGCATTGGGAAGCAATTTAAAATGCACATTGCTTAGCACCCTATGTTGTTCATAACCAAAGTCCACACAATAAAATTGCAACATGGGGTATTTTGAATTGACTTGTATAGGCGCGTCGTCTCGGTGGGTTGACTCGATACTAAACAACGGCGTAATACGCTGGATACTTGCCAATAAATCATTCACTTCCATAAAAAAGCGACTGACTTTAACCACAGGTCCCAGCATCCCAACGGCTAACAAAAAAGCCAGCAACGAATGACTCAGTGTGATTTGCCCGCTACTTTGCAACCAAATAGTACATGGTAATAAAAAGATAAATGCAGAGCTAAGTAGAGCGGTATACAGCGCCCAACCAGGCGCAGTTTGCTTAGTCACCTCGTGAACCACTTGCTGGTAATTATTGAGCTTATTGTTAAGTATAGCGAAACGTTGGCTGTCTAAGTTATACAACTTCATCAAAGGCGCGTATTTTACATAATCACTTAATGTGGTGTTTAGGGCAGTCTCCGCCTCACTAAATTGCGCATAATGTTGCGCTGTTTTGCGCATAAAAAATGCACTAACAAAAAACGCAACAGGCACCACAGCTATAACACTCAAAGCTAACCGCCAATCAATCATAAATAGTGCAAATAAAATACAGAGCGGAGTTAAACACGCATTGAGCAATTCAACGCTTTGATGCGCGATGAAGTTTTCTAACTTTTCGACATCTTGAAGACATTGTTGCTTCAGTGCTGCGCTATTTTGCTTGTTGAGCCACTTTAATGACAAACTGGCGAGATTGTTAGCAAGTTCGAGCCTGACTTCGGTCAAGGTTTTAAAGGCCATTTGATGGCTTAAGTAATAAGCACCAGTCAGACAGAATGTTCTGCCTAATACAACTGCAACTAACCCAGCACCAAGCCACATCAGTTTTTCAGCAGAGGCAATCACAGGCATTAATATTTCATTGAGCGACAGAAACAACAAATACACAGGCAGTAACTGCAAGCCACTGACCAATGCAATTAAGCTCATCGCCATTATCAATGTCGCTTTGTGGGGTGCACAAATTTGTCTCAACACCAACCAAGGACTTTTAATTTCCTCAGTATCATAAGGCTCATCACGCATATAAACAGCTCCTTGAAATGCGTATTTGAATCAGGGCCAAACGGCTAGCCAGATAATATGTAAGTCACAAAGTAATGCAATCACCTTGCTACAAAACACTGACTTTGTTCAGGTGAGTTTGTTATACATCAAACAAACCTCCGACTCCTTTAAGTGAAGTCAGTGATAAAGACTGAATTCAGATTACAATGATCGCTATGTTTATCAATGTTAATTTATTCATGTAAAGTACATTTATCTGGCAATATTTATCAACAAAAAGACGCGTGAACTTAAGTTTTATTCATAAATACAACGCGTAAATAGCCCGCCCTTTTTTCCAACCCATCAAATTATCTTGGTTTTATCAGCCTCTAAAATCACAATAATGAGCATGTAACTGGCTGTAAACCAATACATTTATATTAGGAAAACGTCGCGGCCTATTTTCGCTTATTTAACTACTACCGTTTCTGCTAGTACCAAATACGTAGCCCAACAATGCAGTGAGTGTTGGAAACAGCACATTGAGTAAAATGAGCTGCAAGGTATCGAACCAAAAAGCTCGAAAATCACTTCTCTGTTGAGTCAGCTGCATGAGTGCATCGGAATTTGCCACTTGATTTGTCAATATCAGATTTTGGGTCTCTCTCATAGCCGCAAAGAACTGATACTCACCCCACATAAAAATACAGAGAATGATGACCAAAAAACCGATTAATACACCAATGATCCCCCAAGTTAAATTAACGCCCGCTCGTTCTTTGCCAGTGAGCGGTTCGGAGACAGGGGCATCTTCAGGTGTATAATCCTGTGCAGACGCAAGATCAATATCTTGCAATGATTCTTGTGATTGGATTGCGTGTGATGGTGTGCAGTCCTGTGCACTTAAAGACATGACTTAACTCATTTAAATATTTCGTATTCTACAGATTTGTTTTGGAGATATTATTTAGCTCGGGTATGACAAGACGATGTATGTCTTTTCCCTGCTTATTTGCGGATAAAATTGTTCTATCATGGACCACCTCGTCTGATGCCCAATCTAATAACGTTAAAGCGACTTTTGTAAGATCACTTGATTTTTTTAGTCCTAAACGGCTTTGTAGTGCCGCTAAATAGTCTGCATCAACCGAGAATCTCACTTCTGTCTTCTTCGTATCCGCCATTAAAACTCCAAAAAATATCCAGCTTTTTTCCAATTCTAGTGGATGTATGGTGTATGCGCAATAGAAAAAAGCCTAATATATACCCAAACTGGGAATTATTTAAGCAGGTCCCATACAAGTGGCTTTTGCCATTGCTTTGATCTGGGGATCTACCCCGTTTAGTAAATCAATTAACTGTGATGCGATACCAAAATCTGACTGAACTCGGCTTTGTGCCTCATATTCATCTACCCCATTTACCAGTTCAGGCAAAGTTAAAAAAAAGCCACTATTACATTTATTCCCTATCCCCTTCAACGTCACACAGACCATCACATTGCTCGGCTGACTGGCCGTATTTAAAACAACGCCCAACAATTGAGGCGGCATAAAAGTATACAAGCTCGCCAGTGACTTAAATTGATATTCTCCCATCTGTGTATAAATAACCCAAATAGGTGCCTGCTTGTTATAGAGAGGCTGATAATTGACTACAGGGCACTTATCGGTAGAGAGTATTTCAACAGGTCCACTCTCAACTTGATTCTTAATTCGCTGCTCTACGTTCTCTATAAATTGATTGATCAACGTAATGTCATGTTCAATCCTTGTCATTCGGCCATGCTCCATATATAGTATTTACATATTTTAACATTTTAATAATAATTACTTAAACATAAAAAAATCTTTAGATTAATTAACATTTTTGTATGTAGGGCGAGACATTGAATAAAACAGTTAGGCCGCACGATGAGCAAAGCTTAAGTGACTTAAAGGTAATGAGGCTCGCAGCAAACAAGACTCAGAAGCAAATGGCCAAAGTACTCGGGACGAGTGAAGCAACAATTATAAACTACGAAAATGGCGTGAGTGATATAAAATATAAAGATTACTTAAAGTGGTCACTCGCATGCAGGTTTGACTTAAGTGCTATTGAGGAGCAACTTCAAGCGCTTAGAGAGCTAGTCATAGAGAATAATCTGCATAGGTACCGTAAAGTTAATAAGCTAAAGCATGAAAAATAACCAGCGAGTTTGTCAGAGCTGAGTTTTAGATAATATGCTTGGTAGTGGAAAAAGGCGGCTGCCGACTATTGCGACCTTAGCATCACTCTGAAAAACTTACCCGTGATAACCTACAACTACCCTTGCCTTATAAGTACTAAAACCAATATGGGCAGTAGAACCTAATTAGCCTCTTTTGACGCATAGTCCCTCACCTATCTGACAAATGCATCCATATGCGCCGCTATTTTCAATATGTGAACTGCAAACAATTAAAACCCAACAAATATTAACCGACTTGCAGTGACCGAAAACAGCTTATAGGCCTTTGCTAGAGAGTATATCGATTATGGCAAATGGCATGATTGGACTCATAGTATCACTGAAAATGTACATACTTCACACACATGCTCAACAGGTGTTTATTTTGTTATTATGAATAATCTCATTTCTTAATAAAAATCTCGAAAATAATCCTCTTTTTAATGACAAACCATATTGGATCTGAGAGAATCCGCCACCATAAACAGTAACATAAGTCAGTATTTACTTACTGCAAAGCAATTTATAACAATAAGTGTATTAAAAATGCGTAACGCCCTAGTGTCATTCCTACTACTGTTTACATTTCTCCCCCAACTTATACAAGAAGTTGCAGCAAGCAATGCTTACTATAAAGTAACATATCACTACAATATTGGTGATGTATTCACAACGAACGAAAATGGTGTTTGGCGCACTGCGAAAATTTTAGATATTGATACAAATGAGCAGTCTTCTACAATCCATGCTCTGCTATACAGCAATACAAAACATAAGCCGACCTTAGCAAGCTTAGATGAGTTATCAATACAGGCTTATCACTCGACGATTGCACATGCAAATTTAGAGCAAAAATGGCTCTTTATTGGTAATGACACCCCGTTAAAAGCAGAGTTGAAAGGCTATATAAACTACCTAAAGCACCATAACTTTCATAAGTATGCTGAAGCGACCAATCAAAAAGTAGACGACCTAATTTTTAGGGCTAATACCCTTTATACAAAAGGCTATGCGTTAAATCAGGCTGCCCAATACAAGCAGGCGATTGAAGCATATCAACAAGCAATCAACATATATCCATTATATTTTGAAGCCATTGATAGCATTGGTTTTGCTTATATGGATATGGGTGACTTTCAAACGGCAATTACTTATTTCAATCAATCTTTACAGATCCACCCAAAGGGTATCACCGCTCAATACTACAAAGGTATGTGCTACATAAATTTAGAAGATTATGAAAAGGCCCGTCATGCATTCAAGCAAGGCATTGAAAGCTTTCCTGAGCAAAGTCACGTTTTTGAAGAAATTTACGACAAGCTGCAGCACAACGCGCTTTAATGACTATCAATAAAACCAATTCATTGATTGACTGATTTTCAATCATTTTTGATTGACTCCACCAAAACATTCACGTAGTTTATTTTCAACATAACCACAGTGAATAAAAAGGAGTGCTTTATGGATGGCAGTGTCGTGCTGCTTAGTGGCTTATTTGCCACAATCTGGATCACGCTAGGGGTGTATATCGCCGCTCGTTATTACCCAAACTACAATCATAAAACCCAATTTTGCAGTGAACTGGGTGCAGCTGGTAGCCCAACAGAGAAACTATCTCCACTTATCAACAATTACCCCTTAGGCGTTTTATTTTGCTTATTTGGGTGGAGCATTATCATACATGCACACGAGTCATTACTGTTAATTTGCGTTGGCGGGTTGATCATCGTTCACGGTATTGGTACGTGGGTAGCAGGCTTTTTCCCTATGGATAAAGACCCTTACACAACAACACCGAGTTTTAATTGCCAAGTGCATTCTTATGCTGGCTTTATCATGCTTTTGTCTCTGCTTATTGCTCCGACGCTGATGATATTCAGTCAGTTTGAGCTTTGGTTCCGGTTTTTCTCCGGCTTATGTGTCATTATTGCCTGTTATTACCTTTATAAAATGGCACTTACCTTTAAACAAAAGGCCAATCTAGTCGGTTTATATCAGCGCTTATCTTACTGGATCAAACTCATTTGGCTGGCTGCGTTATCTATTATGTTATGGGTAGCCAATTAATACGTGACCTCTGCACTGTCTGTGCAGAGGTTTGACCAACTAGTTGAAAAACAGCTTGGTCATTGCTCCAATCTTAACTTGCTCGGCTTTATCAAACTCGATCTCACGCACTTTAGACATATTCTTCCACAATAACTTATATCCTCGCGTAAAGCGGGTTTTACTTACTCGCCTTTGAAAACGCGCTTTTTCACTCTCCGTCGCATCTCGTAAGTCGCCTAAAGTGCCATATAATCTAACGGCAGGTCGAGTGCCAAACTCACCTTTAAGTAATGACTTGAGCCAATACCACATGCTGCCATTCACCGCTAAAATACACACCCGCTCATGTGTACGAGCCGACTTAGGCAACTGAGAAGTAAATTTTTCAAAATAATAGCCCTTCCCTGCCTCCGTTAGGGTCAATGAGCCGATAGGGGTAATGTGTGGACTGCCATCGTCTTTTACTGTTGCAATCGCATAGTGAAATGACGATTTAAATGAACACCTAAATAACCTTTTGATTTCGAGCCAATCTGTTTTTATATCCATATTAACATCCTGATTTTTTAAATTTTCTCTTGTCTCATTTTTGACGTTTAGCAAATTCGCAGCACAAAAAAGCGTATCCATATAAGGATCTTTGATTTCATAATATGCGTCTATATCATTCGGAAAACGCTTCGCAAGAGACCTTTTAATTTTTTCATAAGCCATCGCAATGGCTTCATTATTACGTAAGAAATCACGAAACAGTAACGCATATGCTTGGTTGACGCGACCAACTTCCCTAACGTGTATGTGGGTTTGTCTAGCCCCTTCAGGTTCACGAAAGTATAGCTTTTGTATTTCTTTATCTTGGTCCTTATAACCAATCAAATTGTCATGCGTAATATCACCACGATAGATATATCCGCCTTTTTGAAATGCAGCAACCAGCAAGTGAGTGTCAAGGGCCTTTACACTCACTTGGATGTCAATAATGTCTTTCGCTGCAAGCCCAACGACCGCTGTCGAGCCAATGTGATCAATATCAACCGCCAAGTCACCCAATAAACACTGTAAATCTTCTTTAATTTCATGAAATTCATCTACGCTCCTTGGCATGACATATAACTAAGGGGATTTTAAAAATTCTATCTTGCCATTACCAGCGACAATCTTGTACCTGCTTAAACCACGGGGCTGTAAATAGCGTTAATTTTCGTGTCGGCAACGGTGGCAGCGTAACTTTCACAATCGGGGCCAAATACATACCAACCAATAATTTAACTTGGTGGCTTTCTAGCTGTGAATAGGCGGTTTGCAAGTTTTGACGTGCTTGATCTGACATATGACCCCCCTGCTTAACTATATACGCAGCATGGATCCATGTTAAAAGTGCTTTTTTTGATTGATTAGGAAATCCGTCCGTCAGCGCTTTTATGGGTGAATAAAGGCGCTGATAGTTGAGTATCTCGTCTTTTAAAATAAATAAAAACAGTAAATTAGTCCCTGCGGTAATGTGACCTGAGCGCTTATCAATACGCTGATAGCCAGCCAGTGCAGCACGAAAATACACATCAGCTTCATCGTAGTTAGCCAAATCTAAAGCTATCGCCCCCAAATTGTTATCAATGGTTGCCATCATGGATATATTGCGCTGTTTTTTCGCCAATAGAGCCGCTTCTTTGTATAGTGAAATTGCGTCTGGGTACTTACCCATATGTCTTGCAACCAATGCTCTGCTATTAATTAACGTAAGCTGCTGTGATGCATTTTTGGCGTACTTTAATGCGCATTGCAAGCTAATATCAGCTTCTTGTAAATACCCTTTACGGCGCAGCCAAATGCCCAGTGCACTGAGTACACTGGGTAAGTTATCTTTGAAGTAAGAGTGAGTACTTAACGCAAAAAGCGCCTGTAATGATTGCTCAAGTTGCACTAACTGATTGGTCGGCACCGATGCTCTCACACGCAGAACGTGCCAACGGATCTGAAGTCCTAAAGGTAACGCCTCAACATCAGAGATTGAGGCAAGGATGTGCAGCGACTGAGACGGCTTAACCGTGAGATAATCTTGCGCTTCTTGAAGCATGTCCATCTGCTGCTCAATCGAAGGACGTGCGCTAAGTAGCGATGAAAACAGCAGCCCAGCGGCAATAAATACTACCTGACCTATCAACTCAAGTTCCTATTTATTAATCATCTATTGAATATAGAGGAACAAAGTCGAGAGGCCAAATAATTCACTTTAGACTGAGAATACTGGATTAAGAAGCAAACCCAGCGGGCATTTTTGTTTCATGATTGTTGATAGCTAACCTATTACATACCGCAGCCATTTCTGGATAACTTTGCTTAAGCGCATCATGATCCGCGGCTTCAAAACAGTCCCCAGTAAAGCCCGGCGCCATCGTACAGCCAAATAATGCATACTGCCCACCTGGTGCCAGCTCACCTGCCTGCCATACGCCGGCTGGAATTCGACACTGTATTTGCTGACCTTTTGAAAAGTCAGTGCCCATTACGATTGTTTGTGATGTTCCGTCTGGGTAGAGCAAATAAAGATTGAATGCATCGCCTTGATAAAAGTGCCAAACCTCATCATGTGTTAGGCGATGAAAGCAAGACACACTTTTTAAGGCGCTACAGTACATGCCCATCATAGCCGTACCGACCGGCGTACTATCACCTAATTCATTATCCGCGCGCCAAGTACTTTTATACAAGGTGCCCTCGACAGGTAAGCGATCGAATCGATAGTGGGCAAGTACATCGAGAATATCTGGTGTGATCTCTTGATGGGTAAATAACTGATAATCAACAATATCAACAACAGCATCCAGATTGAGCTTGCCATAAATATGTGGAAACCCCGTATGTGCGTCCATAGGCTCAGAGGGTGCTTCAAAAACAAGCTTAGCGTTAACGCGTCGCGGGTCAATCACCGCCACCTTAACCGAGTCTAAGTTCGCATAAAATCGCTGATAGACAACCTCTACTTGCGTAGCTGTACACGCATGAATATATCCCTCAGATTGCAATGAGGACGGCGCATAATCTTCATTAGTTAATGTGATTTCACCACCACAAAAAAGAACAAAAATCGCATTGTGTGTTGTCATATAATTCCTTAAATTTACTTCTATGCGTTGAGCGAGATGTGAAGTATGAACGGGTCTCTCCGTTCATATAAAAACAGATATTCGTATTTAGCTAGGGTCATTACTAACCAATTTCAAATGAGGCAACACCAAATGTTTGTGCTATTGGCAGGTCGGGCTCATCAGCGGTGTACATTCTTGCAGTTTCAAAAACCTTAGTCATACCCAATGACTCTGCTAACCATACCGCATCTTGGTTCGGCTCTGGTGTATCTAAAAAAGCAATGACAGGCTCGTTAGTGGCTGCGGTCACTTTTCCAAGCAAAGCATCAATGAGCGCTTTTGCCGTATCCAGATTCTCAGCGTAAAGTGGGCCTATTTTATAACCCTCTTCGCACGCTCTGATCACACCATAACCAGTAGTAGTACGTTGGTTTACTATGCTCAATGCATCTGCATTAGGTTGCACTCGCCACTGATGGTTAAAATCATCTCGACATACAGGGAAAAATGGCTTTTCATAGGCTTGGATCTGATGTTCATCAACGTCACAGACCGTCCCATCAAAGGTTACCGCCTTGTCCGCCAATAACTCTGATGTAAATGTCCCCTGATATCGAATATTGCGATATGCAAGCTCAAATCCTGATTTTCGGTAATTACCTTGCTGTTCTACCACCCCATCTAAACCGATATTGCAACCAGATAAATAAGCCATAGCAGCTTGCCAAATACGATAGCCAAAGCCCTGCCCTCTATATTCTGGCTTAACGATATAAAACCCAATGAACCCAAAACTGTCATCATATTTAATCGCCGAAATCACAGCGATTGGCTCATTATTGAGTAAGCCAATAAGAAAACCTTGCGGATCTGCTATGACGTAGCTTTTTGCATCACAATTTCCCGGATTCCACCCCTCTTGTGCAGCCCATGCAATGGCAATGTCTATTTCATCATCTTTCATTGCTCGGATCACAAACTCATCCTTTCCCATTTACCCGCCTCACCTAAATCATCTATTACAGTCAAATATTTCTACAGCTTAATCAAGGAAATATGAAATTCAACCACAACCAATTCTGATTGATAAATATTCGCATATAAATTAGCGATACGTTGCCTTTTTTGAAACATTCAGTGTATTATAATTGGGTATTACAAGGAGTATAATTATATGGACATAGCTAGCAAGCCGTTACAATCAGGCGCAAGCACACCATCATTAGTGCGCTTTACTGGAAATGGAAAAGATTTTTTCGGTATTTGGATCGTCAACCTAATGCTGAGTATTGTGACTCTGGGTGTCTATTCAGCATGGGCAACCGTTAGAACAAAACAGTATTTTTTTAGCAATACACATATCGATAACCACCGTTTCGAATACCTCGCAACACCAATGCAAATCTTAAAAGGCCGGATCATTGCATCAATATTATTGGTGATATACCTGTTTTTTACACATTACTTCCCATTAGTAGGCGCAATATTAGCCCTCATGGTCACACTTTTAGCACCTTGGCTTATCAACCAAAGCTTTAGATTTAATATGCGCATGACGCGCTTTAGAAATGTTCGCTTTAATTTTAAAGGCAGCTATGGCGGTGCGTTTAAGATATTTTTACTCATGCCCCTGCTGTGCGTATTTACCATGTATTTGCTGCTACCTTGGACATTGAAAAAAATGGATGAATACCTCCTCACTAATATTCAATTTGGTGACAAACCATTCTCTGCAAAGCTTTCAACAAGTAAATACCTGAGTGCCTTGTTAATCACATTATTAAGCTCTTTTGTAGCAATTCCCTTTATTGCATTAGGGCTTTATGTTGCTGGTACCAGTTTTGAAGACTCCAGCAAAGTCCTGATAACCTTGATACCTGTATACATTGTCTGTATGTACCTTTTAAAAGCAATTTATCAAGCGATCATTAGAAACCATGTCTTTAACAATGCCGAGATTAAAGAGGTCGCACTGTTTCATTCGGATTTATCTGCGGCGCGTTTTGCCTTCGTTGAAGTAACAAATATACTCGCCATTATTCTCACCGCGGGCTTGGCATACCCATGGGCGAAAGTTCGAAAAACTAAGGTGCTTGCAGATGCGACTGCAGTCACCATGATGCCCGCCGCTGAAAATATCATTGATACCATGGATAACACAGAGTCATCCTTGGGTGATGAAGCATCAAACCTATTTGATGTAGACGTATCTCTGACTTAGCAATGCGTGTTTGCGGCCAACTCTACCCATTTTCGAGCAGTGCATCCTTCGAAGTAGAAGCACAGCTCGACAATGGGAAAATACATATTTCTTACGATGTAAATCGTGCGGTACGCTGCTCACTTGATAGCCTATCCTTGTCGACGCCAATTCCCGGCGTCGCTACACAAGCATCATTTCCCTCCGGTGAGCGCTTTGTCCCCCACAGTGCAGACTTTGTGTGGCCAGCGCATAAAAAGCACAAGGGAATGGCAAAACTAGAAGGTCATTACATCATGATCTTCTCAGCACTGCTGCTGACGCCTTTGTTGATTTACGCTCTGTTATTTAAAGTTGTCCCTAGCGCAGCAGTTTGGTTGGTAGATTACGTGCCTGAGTCTGTGGTAGATACCATGGGACAACAATCCATGTATTTAATTGAGGAAAATTTCCTCTCTCCAACAGAGCTACCACCAGAGACACGAAACCAAATTCATCTCATTTGGGATGAAGCCTTAGCCGCCGTTGCGCTGTCAAAAGAGCGTTATCAACTAGATATCTATGCATCTGAGCACTTTGGTGCCAATGCCTTTGCACTGCCTCATGGGCAAATAGTGATAACCGATGACTTAATAAAGGCCTTGGAGGATAATCCCAATGCCATTCGAGCCGTATTTTTACATGAAATTGGCCATATTGAAGGCAAACATAGTATTCGATTAGCAGCACAAGCATTTGCCGGCACTATTGCTATGAGCTTTATCTTTGGAGATATGGAAGGCATACTCGAACTGATTATCGGCTCAGGCAACCTCATTATGGGCGCCCAGTTTTCACAAAAAATGGAGTGGGAAGCCGATGAGTTTGCATTGCAACGCCTAACTCATATTGGTCACTCAAGTGCAGATTTTGCCGATGCCTTAAAGCGCTTAAAAGCACTCTCTGAAGCGCAGGACAGCACAAGCGAAGAAGACGGAACTTGGCTTGAGTACCTCTCTACTCACCCAAGCTTAGATGAGCGCATCAAACACGCGCAAACATACCAAAAGAAATAAGGCGGCAGACACTTAGCCGCCCTACCCTATTAAAAATACACACTATCACTCACACAGTGCAGCTGGGTAATCGTCCACCTGCGTTTGTATATGTTGAAAGTAATTATTGACCTCAATTGGCGTTGTACCATAGTGACCTGCATCATGACCAATGGTAAAGCTATTACTTGTTCCTAACCCAGCACGTATAAACGCTTCAGCATCTGTTTTTGCATTACCATAAGCACGAACAATATCTAACCCCTGCGCTTGCAATCGATTTATCTCCGCTATTTTATATTCAGCAGTGCGAAATAAGCTCGTTTCATTGCTCAGCGATGTTCTCAAAAAGCCTTGCGGTAACCCCATCCAATTAAGCCAATCTCTTGTCCCTTTTGCATACCAGTAAACCCGTGCTGTGAGATAAACAGGCTGATAGCCCAGATCCAGATATCGACGCACCAACGAATATGCGCCCTCTTTTTCATCCGCGCGATCAATCCCCGTATAATCCCCAATTTGCTCAGCATCCGACTCAGTCAACGTGCCATCAATATCGAAAAGCACGGCTTGTGTACCAGCTTGAACCACTGTCACATAACCTTCAGCGCCAGAATTATCGGCAGGAACCCCTGCATAAATACGGTATTGTCCCGCCTGTAAAGCTGGCAAGGAAATGCTGGCTTTGCCATCGCGGTTAGTCACTGCGTCTGCCAAGAAATGCCATTGAGTGTCTTGCTCGGAGCGAATATAAAACTTGATGGTTTCGTACTCTAAATCTTTATGTGCCACGGCCCCATAGTCAAACTTGGCCGTGACGGTCACAGCGTGTCCTTCTGCAGAGATTTCATCGTGTACCATATGAAACGCAGGTAACCAAGTAATCAACTTATTTAATCGGTTTCGATATTCTGTGGTCGGCATGTCAGGTTTGGTAAACTTAGCTTCAAGCCATGCTAAATTTGGACAGGTAGGAAGCGCATTTGCTGCGCAAGAAAAACCAGCAATCAATGCCATATAACCCAATTTTTTCATTTTTGTTTCCATCATATTTTTGTCACACGAAGAGTAAATACTCCACATTACAAAATTATTAACAAAAAATTTTCTTTTTCCAGTAGCAAGCGAAAAATTTCTTGTGAGGAATTAAACTGCGAATATAAGACCATGAATAAATTGGAACTTTATTTATCTTTAAAGGAAAAAAAGCAGGCGTAAAAGAATAGTACTGTAGAAAACAGCGACTAAAAGTTACTTTTTAGCAATGACGTCAACTGGGTGTGCAAACTCATTTGGATATTTAAGATATTGCTTTTTACCTTCATATTGCGCAGCAATCCAACCATATTGCGCATGAGAACGGAACAAATATTCGCCATTGGTAGTCTGCAAACTCCCCTCCACTGAACGCCCATCTAACTTCAGTTTTAGGACAATATGCTGTGATTTATCATCTGTAAAATATCCAGATGCAACGAGATTGCCTAGCTTAGACTGCTCAATACTGTGAATGGTGATCATGTAACTACGTGCTTGTTGAGGAACATAAAATGCAATTAAGTCAGACTCTTGCAAATTTTTAATACGCCTAATGTTAAACTCTACATAGGCTTGGCTGATATATTCATGATTATCAAATAGTGCTTTTCTTGCATTCGTTGAGGCTTTGTTAATAACAAAGTGTTCTTCGTTTTGATGAGATGTGGCATGCCCTAGGTTGAGCTCCATATGGCCATTCGCAGCACTTAAAGCATGAGGCTTTATTCCATTTGCACATACATTGCTCAGACTTCCCCAAAGAAGACATGCAATGAACAGTACGACTGCACAGGCTATTCCCTTATACATATCACTATATTAACAATTATAAGCTATTTAGGTACATTAAATGGTGAAAGTAAGTTAATCAAGCAATAAAAGTCTTTTATCAATCACAAAATTTTCACATTGATAAAAAGTCATATGCTTGACATATTAATTTCAATAACTTGCAAGTATTTATTTCTTTACACTCATTTACAATGAATACTTATTTGTCGTTTTCAGACGGCAAAAATTTACTGAACAGGTTGCGTAAAGTAATGCGTTTTATGGGGTTCATTAACTAATGTAAAGTGCCACCATTCTTCTTTAAGCCCTTTAAAACCTGCTGTATGCATCACCTTCGATAACAGCATACGGTTGGCTCTTTGCTCAGTACTAATACCTTGATAACTGGGCCAAGACACTTTTGAGAAGAAGTCCCAACCAGAGCCCATATCTAACTCTCGACCTGTTTTTAAGTCAACAACAGTCAAATCGATGGTACTGCCACGAGAATGCCCAGAACGTGCGGCGATGTAACCACGCTCGAAAAGCTTATCTTTTGGCACTTCAGGATAATAACGGGCCTTGTTTTTAGTATCATCTAGATCCTTTGCCCAACGCACAAAATGATCAACGGCCATCTGTGGTCGATAGCAATCAAATACTTTAAGACCCAAACCAAATGTGTTGAGTTCTCGTTGTGCTAAAGCAACCCCTGATGCTGCCGCTGCGCTTAGTAAACATTTAGGCGCTAAATAACCATCGATTTTTTCACCAACAAAGTTATCTTTCGTGAAATAGCGGATCTCTGTGTGGATATTTGGCACTTTAGTGGTGATGTCAACAAACTCTGCCGTGGATAGCTCTGTGGCAGAGAGCTTTGAAGCAGACAAAGCGATCAAAACCAGCCCATAAACTGATGTTTTCATTTAAAACCTCTAAGTACCTTTACTAAAAACAAGTAACACAGTGTGGATTGAAATTATGGAAGAAGTATGGACTAAAGACTTGTAATTTCAACAGTTCAGTAAATTACGTGGCAGTAGAACACAGTGAGATGATGAGACACCCCAAGATTAAAGTAGGTGCTTACTTACACTTTTTTACTTATTCATACACTCTATAACGGCATTTCAAACGTAATGTCATAAGCTATAAGTAAGCTACTTTTGGGATGGACAAATGCTATATGCATTATTTTTCAAGGACGATGACTTTTTCACGACGGTAACCCATCGCTTACTCCGCCCCTTGGCCAGTTGGCTTAATAAATTGCGAAAACAAATCGCTCACTTCAACTTTGGCGCGCAATCTCGCTGCAATTAAGTACAACCCAGCTAATTTTCGATGTATAAAGAGTGCGTCAACGGGTGGTGTATGCCATTGCCTTTCTCGAGTACTAAGATCCATCCCTTTATCGCGGATCCGAGCTGCAATATCACTTGCAGAAAAGTCGAAAGGTTGTTTTGCTCTGAGCGGCTCTGTTGCCATAAAAAATAATTCCAAAACAATGTCTCGATAGGCATCGTCGATATCGTCGCTAAAATAACCAATTTCATAAATTGCGTCAGTCATAGCGTCTTTATCGTAAGTTTGGCCAGCACGCAATAATGACCAATAGCCTTGAGCAAGGCTCATATTGATTGTACGAGAAGCGCCAAAATCCAATAGTACGACCTGTTGCATCTTATCGTCATATAGGTAATTAGCTAGATTAGGATCACTTTGAATTGCGCCAAGCTCAAACATTTCAATGAAGAACAGTCGGATCAAATCTGTGGCAATTTTATCTCTTTGTGTTTGAGATGCACTGTCATAACACGTCAGCTCTTTTCCAACCACATATTCCATAGCTAAAATACTGCCTGTCGAGTACTGCGGGTAAAAATTTGGCACACGATACGCAGGGTAATTTTTTAACCCTTCCTTGAACTCTTGTAAACGCTGGCCCTCTGCAAAGTAGTCTGTCTCAACCAAAAGCTGTTGCTTTGCTTCCTCAATAAGCGGGTCAATCACCACTTGCTTCGGGATCAATCCTGACATTTTTATTAGCATTGCCACATTGTCGACATCGCTATCTATACTATTTGCGACGCCTGGATATTGAATTTTTAAAGCAAGCTTTTCACCTGACTCAGTGGTGGCCTCATGCACTTGACCAATCGACGCCCTTGCGAAGCTTCTTAATTCTAGATGACTAAATTTATCTAACCAATTTGGGCCCCAATGCTGCTTTAACAGCTGTACTAGCTGTTTATGCGGCATTGGCTGAGCATCAGCACGTAGCTTTTCTAACAGTATAGCCAGCTCTTTAGGTAGCAGATCGCCTGCATCCATAGACACCAGCTGACCAAGCTTCATCGCAGCGCCTCTGAGGTGGGCTAGTTTATCTGCCACTGCATGCACATTTTTAGGTTGTAAGAGGAGCTCTTTTTTACTTACACTTTGCCCTGAAAGCACTTGTTTTGCGCCAGAAAGCACAACATTAGAAGCAACTTTAGAAGCCAATCCACCCAAATGGGCTAACCGAGAGATACGTGAGGATGGAACCCGCTTACTTTTATCTGTCATTTTTAAAACCAATCAAGTTTATGTTGTGCGTGCGCAATAAAGGTACTTTGCTTTTTGCTATTTGGATCAATATTGTGACCGCAGTGATACAAAAAGCATAGAGAGATCACACCGAGTATATCAAAATCAATACGTTACCCCCAACGCTCAAGCACATCCTTTTATTAAATAAGCTCTGCGCTATACTTTGGGTAGTTTTATAAATCACCCACTGTCGCCAATGAAGTATTTGATTGCAGCTTTTTTTTTACTATTCACCCAGCCTCTATATGGCCAAACCTACCATTTTGTCTCGATCAATTATCTCATTGAACAAGAAGTGGGGCGAATCGTATTAACTGAAGTCTATAAGCAATTAAATATTCAAATTACCATTACGCCATTACCAGGAAAGCGGGCACAATTTGAGGCACAAACAGGGCTTAAACATGGTGAAATTATGCGCATTTTTAGTTACGGTGATGAAACACCTACAACGATTAGAGTACCTACACCATATTATTCCCTTGAAACAGCAGTATTTGTTCGAACAGACAGTAACGTCAATATCAAAACAGCAGCTGATCTACATAAATATCATATCGTTAAAGTAAGAGGGGTTAAGCACACTAACAACATCACCCAAGGCATGAAACACGTTGAAGATATGGATACGACAGAACAAATACTAAAACTTGTTTCAAAAGGACTCGCAGATGTGGCACTCACCAATAAAATGGATGGCGTTATGTATTTAAAGAAGCTAGGAATAAACAATGTCGTGCACGGCCCAAGCTTGGCCGAGCTTGATTTATATCACTATATACACGAATCACAAAAACACCTTGTACCTTTAGTAAACGGCAAACTCAGTGAAATGGAAAAGTCCGGAGAGCTAGAACGACTCATTAAAATGGCTGAAAAACAAGTGATGACAGAACAATAAGCATGATGCTTGTACAACATTCAACATTCAACATTCAACATTCAACATTCTTAAAATAAGAACAAACACTTCTCTTTTTATCAATTTTATTCGACTAGCCTGAGAGATATATTACACTTATTGGCACACATAAGTGAGACAGCTATGAAAGTTTTAAGGCTAACTAAAGCACAAGCAACGCAAGATGGGGCTGGTGTAAAAATACAACGGATCGCTGGGTTTGATGGAAAAAGCATAGACCCATTTTTAATGATCGATGAACTCAAATCCGACAACACACAAGACTTTATTGGTGGCTTTCCAGCACACCCCCATCGAGGAATTGAAACATTTACCTACATTCGTAAGGGTGGTTTCGAGCATCAAGATCAAATGGGAAATAAAAAAGCCATCCGCGCAGGACAAGTGCAATGGATGAGCACAGGTAGGGGCGTTATCCATTCTGAAATGCCATTAGCAGATGCAAAGCAGGGGATGCATGGCTTTCAAATATGGCTAAATATGCCAGCGAAAGACAAAATGAACCCGCCGAAATATCAAGACTCTAGTGCTCGCCCATTGCCGACGCTCACCACTGATAGCAAAGCGACCTTAACCGCACTGGCCGGTGAGTGGCAAACAGCGGGCAAAACAATTACTTCCGATTTGAATCAACTAGCAGGCGATGGCGCGATCAGTGATATCTCTCTGCCAGTTAATAGTGCCTTAAGCTTAGATTTATCACACTTTGGTAAAGTCGTTGCCTATATCCACTCTGGCAAATTAAAAGACACAGATCATCGAGCTGGTTATCTCCTTACCTTAGACCCAAAGACACCCATAGTTTTGGAAACAGCAGAGCACGAAGCAGGACTTTTGCTACTTGCAGGTCAGCCGATTAACGAACGCATTGCCCATATGGGACCATTTGTGATGAATACCCAAGCCGAGATTCAGCAGGCGGTCCGGGATTATCATGCTGGCTTATTTGGTAATATTTAGCAAATACTGTCAACCCCGTTTACAGGTGACAAACTGATATTTTTCATATGTTTACTATTAATTGAGTGCAGCCTATAATCGCTGCGCTTTAATTAACAAGGAAATTAACTCAGTGAAAAAGTCAGTCCTCGCGTTTATAACGATAATAACAACCTATGCCAATGCAAGTGGCAGCGAGATCAATGTATTGCACGACGAAGCTAGAAAAAGATCTATTCCCATTGAAATTAAACAGCCAACCAATGCGGCTTTTTGCAAAAAAGACAATCAGTGCCCAGTCGCTTTTATCAGTGCTGGCTATGGTGAACCTCATCAAAATTATCAATTTCTCAGTGATACATTGGCGCATCAAGGCTACCTTTCGGTGTCTATTCGCCATGAGCTAAAAGCTGATCCCCCTCTATCTGTGACTGGCAATTTATACCAGACTCGACAAGAAAATTGGCAACGAGGGGCAAAAACATTGGACTTTGTGCGCTCAACCCTGGCAACAGACTATCCAGAATATGACTTTGATAACCTCTTGCTCGTTGGTCACTCCAATGGCGGAGATATATCCTCACTGTTAATCAACCAAGGCAAAACATATGTCTCTGGGCTGGTCACATTTGATCATCGACGTGTACCACTGCCACGCAATAAAACGGTCTCTGTGCTCTCCATTCGCGGCAGTGACTTTCCAGCAGACAAGGGCGTTTTGTACACGGAAAAAGAATTGCAAACGTACCCTGGGTGTGTGGTTAAAATTCCCTACTCAAAGCACAATGATATGACAGATGAAGGGCCAATGTGGCTAAAAAAATCAATGTCAGCATTATTCAAAGCACATTTAAATGGTCAATCTTGTCAGCGGTTGCAGAGCAAAATAACAGAAAAATAGAAGGGCAGTATAGCTCCAATTGCCATAGGTTGCGCTTCGCCGCACCCTATGGCAAATAACGCTATAAAAGCAAAGAAGATTCTATCGGGGTAAACTGGGTGGCGGCATTCATCAAACTCGCAGCGGTCAAGGAAGGTACACCATACACATGCGCCTCTGATTGATATTTATCACATACCGTATTTAATAAAATATCAAAGTCACCATCTCCTGATGCCAAAATTATTAAGTCAGAATCCTTAGCTGACTCAAGCACATCAATGGTGATCCCAACATCCCAATCACCTTTTGCAGTGCCATCCGAGCGCTGGATAAAGGGTTTTAGTTTGACCTCAAACCCGATGGCCCTAAGAATATTTTGAAATTGGCGCTGCTTTTCATCACCTCTGTCTATTGCATAGGCATATGCGTTGACTACTTGCCGGTTGTGCGTTGCTTCAGCCCAAAAACGGTTGTAATCAAAATTACGCTGATAAGCGCTCCGAGTGGTGTAATAAATATTTTGTACGTCCACAAAAATGCTCACAGTTTGCATTAAGCTCTCTCGACAATTCGCTGATGAATAAAAACCTTAGTCTAACATCAATGTAACGAATGACCATGCGCAAAGCAGCTATAGTGTATAAGGATAAACAAATGGCAAAGGAATAACGTATGGATGAAGAATTACAAGGTAAGGTTGCATTGATCACTGGCGGCGCTAAAAACATGGGGCAGGCATTCGCTATCAATTTAGCATCAAAAGGATGCAACATCGTCATACACTATCACAGTGACAATACACTGCGTGAAGCAGAAAAAACAGCGGCACATATTCAAACGCTTGGACAAAAAGCACTGATAGTCCAAGGCGACCTTACCAACACCTCCCATGTTACAAATCTCTTTTTACAAACATTAGAAGCATTTGGCCGCATTGATATCGTTATTAATAATGCCGGTAATGTGATCAAAAAAGCATTTGTTGACTATTGTGAAAGCGATTTTGATAACTTATTTAATATCAACTGCAAAGGTGCTTTTTTTGTCATGCAAGAAGCGGCCAAAACCCTTGAAGACAATGGCAGAATCATCAACATGGGTACATCATTGTTAGGGGCATTTACTGGCGATTACTCGCTCTATGCAGGCTCTAAGGCACCGCTCGAACAATTTACCAGAGCGCTTGCCAAAGAAATCGGCAATAGGGGGATCACAGTCAATTTAGTTTGCCCAGGTCCCATTGATACTGATTTTTTCCACCAACAAGAAACTCCTGAATCTGTGGCTTATTTAAGTGCCGCGAGTGTTTCTCAGCGACTTGGCGCCATAGATGACATTGTACCAACCGTCGCGTTTCTCGCTTCACCTCAGTCTCAATGGACAACAGGCCAAACGCTGTTTGTAAATGGCGGCTTTATCACGCGATGAACCTCGCGATAAACACAAAGGGCTTTTCATCATGAAGAGCTCACGGAAGCCAATACTTTCTCAATAAAGGGCCATTTTTGTTGTGTATAGATCTCTCGGTTATGACGATGAGTTTGCGCTAGTGTTTGCTTTAAATGTGCGTACTGCCCAGCCACCTTAGCGTTCGTGCGTAGAATATCTCTAAAATTAATGCGCTCAAACCAAAGCGGGCTTTGGTAGGGGATCAAATGCACATGATGCGTTCTAAACTCTGGCGAGGGGCGACAAAACCAATGCATTTGCTCAGGTTTATATGGGTAATAGCAATATCCATTGTTACTCAGCACATCAATCGCGCCACGTGCATCTTTTAAGTTATTTACCCCAACCATAATATCAATAATGGGTTTCGCAATCATGCCAGGGACAGATGTACTGCCAACATGTTCAATGTCACCTTCCATCCAAGGTGCAATCAATAATTGGAGTCGATCGCGTTCCTTTTTAAATTGACTGGGCCAAGTTTCATCATAGTTGACGAGCGCTATATTCATCTTTTCTCCTTATTACTCTAATGACAAGACGCAAAACATATCCTTATGTTTAGCTCGCTCATACCCGCCAGCTAATTTAAAGTCAAAATAGACCAGCTCTCCAAATTTTGTCACTTTTATTTCGTAATGTGTTTATGTAGAGGTAATCATACTTTGCAAGACAACGCTTTCTTAGCACAGAGGTGAATATGAATATCATACTTCAGGTCGCCACAGAGTCAGACAAAGACTTTCTGCTGTCTTTACGCATGCAAACAATGACAGAACATTTAGAGCGGCAAGGGATCTTCTTATCTCAAGAAGCTCATCTAAGTCGCCTAGAAGAACACTATCAGTATGCCAATATCGTTTACGTAAACAATAAAAAAGTAGGCTGTCTTAGATACAAGGTCACTGTGCTCAGTCTTGAGATTATGCAAATACAAGTGTTGCCGCAATTTCAAAATAAAGGTTTTGGCTGTGCCATACTCAAACAGCTTTTAGGCCAATACCCACATCTTCCAACGCGTTTGAGTGTACTAAAACAAAACCCGGCTAAACGCTTTTATCACAAACTCGGCTTTGTAGTACATGCCGAAGATGAGTTTGAGTACCACATGATGTTATTACCTAAGTTTGACGGCTAGATAGAGACTGTCAGCCCCCTTTACACCAAGGGGAGCTTTTCAATTTGATAATGTGACTGCACTAATTGCCCTATCAACACAGACGTCGCAAGCAAGCTTATCTTTCCTTGCAAAGGTTCACTTGGTAACCACTTTAAACCTTGTCCCAAAACCACAGGTACAGTGAGCACAATTAACTCGTCGATCAGACCTTTAGTTAAAAAGCTTTGCACCAATTTTCCACCATCTATATAAAGTCGGTAATGGCCCAACTGATGCAGTTGAGATACGACTTCTTGCTCACTGGCACATACTAAATAAGCTTTGCCTTTACTTTGCTCTGGCAACTTTTCAAGAGACTGACTCAGCACAAATACAGGTTTGTCATAAGGCCATTGGCCATAACGCATTACTTGCTCGAAGGTATTTTTGCCCATCACAATTGCATCTATGTCAGCCATGAAGTTACCAAATCCCAAATCGCTATGCTCTGGGTTGTCAATTTTCGAGAGCCAATCAATGTTGCCATGCTGATCTGCAATATAACCATCTAAGCTTTGTGCTAAATATACTGTGTTTTTTGTCTTCATTACCTTAACCGCTTGCCTTAGCCAATGATTATGTATCGGCTAAAAGTCTAGATTAATTAGCGGCTTTGATACAGTTTTTAGTAAAAAAGCGCTCAAGCAGTTTATAGTTCAGACCACAAATAATCCATTTGGTGGGCCGTTTTCCTCGCCACATCAAAACCGAACCTTTTTTTCACCATATCCAGGCTCATATCGATACCAGAAGCCACGCCCGCTGAGCTAGTAAAATTTTGATCTGTGACGAATCGTTTGTCATTGATCACAGATAGGTGAGGGTACTTTTGACTTAACTCTTCAATGCATTGCCAGTGGGTTGTGACAGTTTTTCCTTCAATTAAACCCGCTTTTGCAAACAAAAAAACACCACTGCATATTGAAGCACAGTGCCGAGTATGCGTTGCGGTTTCAGCTAACCAATCTAATACCGCTTGATTATCTATCACTCGGTCAAGCTTGCCACCAGCGACAATCAATAAATCAAACCTTGGATGGCCATGTATGCAAAAGTGAGGATTTATCGATAAGTCGCCACGCGCTCTAATTGGCGAGTTGCTTGGTGCAATTAAGCTGACATTAATGGGACGTTTTGAAATACGAGAGGCAGTTGTAAACACTTCGAGCGGACCACAAAAGTCCATAGACTCGACGCCATTGTATATAAAAATACCAATTTCCATGATGTCATCACGGGTTTGTAGTATGTGTCATTAAAGTGGATCAATTTTAACCAACAATCAAGGGAAAGTTTTATGAAAGCAATTAAAATTTATTAAATTTAAACATTTGAAAATAAAAAATTTCACTAAATTTTCGATAAACAGTGGCTTATGAGCGATAGAATCACCGACTGATATCACCTAAACATTTTGCAATACTTTTACCTTTGATCAAATTTGCACTTTATCGGTATTGCAGTAGTATGTCCCCGAAATAGCAAGCTTGTATCTCCAAAACATCAGATATAGCGACCAATATTTGGTCAGGGTTACAACGTAAAGACTCACAATTATCAATCGAACAAACTGAGAACACTATGAAATTAAAAATGTCATTTTTAAGCGCTGCGGTATGTTTAGCGCTAGCTGGGTGCGGCACGACCCCTAGCTCACAAGACTCAGCACCAGTTGAACAAGTAAAAAAACAATACTCAAACCCATTATTAAAAGAGTATACCGGGCCTTATCAAGGGGTTCCTCAGTTTGGCGAGATGAAGCTAGAAGATTTAGTACCTGCGGCTGAAATTGCGCTTGCCGAACAACTGGCTGAGCTTGATGCTATCGTCAACAACTCTGACGTACCTACATTTGAAAATACCATTGCAGCACTTGAACGCTCGGGAAGCGCTGTAGACAACATGTACCCATATTTCGTTACCTATATTACGAACCTGTCTTCACCAGAAGTGCGCAAGCAGCAAGCTATTGTGATGGCAAAGATGTCAGAGTTCGAATCAAAACGTAACCAAAACAAAGCGCTATTCCAGCGTGTAAAAGCGGTTTATGAAGGTGCTGAATTTAAAACATTGACGCCAGAGCAACAACGCGTCACTTGGAGTCAATACAATAGCTTTGCTCGTCATGGCGCAACCTTAGAAGGCGAAAATTCTGAGCGTTATGCAGAGATCAACCTGCAACTATCAAAACTATACACACAATTTGGTAATAACGTACTTGCAGATGAAGAAGGTTACACCACTTTCTTGACCAAAGATCAGCTATCTGGCTTGCCACAAGCATTTATTGATTCAGCAGCAAGTGCAGCAGAGAAAAAAGGCCAACCAGGTAAATATGCGATCACCAATACACGCTCATCAATGGATCCGTTTTTAACCTACTCAACTGAACGTGAGCTACGTAAAGCAGTTTGGCAAAACTATTACAGCCGCGGAAACAATGCAGGAGAGCACAACAACAAAGCGGTGATCTCAGAGATCCTAAAACTGCGTCGCGAGCGTGTTGAACTGCTTGGCTACGAAGACTATGCACAGTGGCGATTAGAAGACCGCATGGCGAAAAACCCAGAAAATGCCATCGCTTTAATGGATAAAGTATGGCCTGCTGCTATTGCACGCGTTAAAGAAGAAGTTGCAGATATGCAAGCGATCGCGGATAAAGACGGTGCAAATATTACAATTGAGCCTTGGGATTACCGTTTTTATGCAGAAAAAGTACGTAAAGCAAAATATGACCTAGACTCAAATGAAATTAAGCAGTACTTGCAATTAGAC
Organism: Pseudoalteromonas luteoviolacea H33-S; assembly: GCF_001625695.1. Taxonomy (GTDB): domain Bacteria; phylum Pseudomonadota; class Gammaproteobacteria; order Enterobacterales; family Alteromonadaceae; genus Pseudoalteromonas; species Pseudoalteromonas luteoviolacea_B. The sequence continues at coordinate 86,970 of NZ_AUXY01000001.1, read as the reverse complement.
AAGCTCACTGATGCGATGTTCTATGTTGCAGGCCGACTATTTAACTATGAGTTTTCACCTATTGAAGACGGCTCTGTGCCAGTTTATCATGAAGATGTAAAGGTATGGGAAGTCACAGATAAAACAACAGGTAAGCATATTGGTTTATGGTATTTAGACCCGTTTGCTCGTCAAGGTAAGCGCTCTGGTGCATGGGCTGTATCATTCCGTAGCCATACTTCTATGGATGGCAAAACTAATGTACTCAGTACCAACAACTCTAACTTCGTTAAAGGCCCTGAAGACAAAGCAACACTTGTATCATGGAGCGATGCAGAAACTTATTTCCATGAGTTTGGTCACTCACTACACGCGCTCTCTTCAAACGTGAAATACCCAAGTTCAAACGCAGGTGTACGTGACTATACTGAGTTTCAGTCACAATTGCTTGAGCGCTGGTTGTCTACCGAAGAAGTTATCAATAAATTCTTAGTTCATCATGAGACTGGCAAGCCAATGCCACAATCTTTAGTCAAGAAGATCAAAGAGTCTGCAACTTTCAATCAAGGTTTTGCAACCACTGAATACTTGGCATCTGCCATTATGGATATGAAGTTCCACACAACTGATCCAGATAAAATTGGCGACCCTGTAGCGTTTGAAAAAGCACAACTTGAAGCGATTGGTATGCCTAGCGAAGTTGTTATGCGCCATAGAACAACACACTTTGGCCATGTTTTCTCAGGCGAAGGCTATGCTACCGCTTACTACGGTTACCTATGGGCAGAAGTACTGACGTCAGATGCTGCTGAAGCGTTTGCCAATGCACCAGGTGGTTTTTACGATAAAGACGTTGCTAAACGTTTGGTAGACTACTTATTTGCAGTTAGAAATGCGATGGACCCAGCTGAAGCTTATCGCAAGTTCCGTGGTCGTGACGCAGATGTCAGTGCATTGATGCGCGACAGAGGTTTCCCAGAGACCAAGTAATATTGGCTTTTTGACCACAAAAAGGGCATATTCAATATGCCCTTTTTCTACTTAGTTCACACCCAGGCTACTAACTGCATAGTTGGCCGTGCTCATCCAAAACATTAATGCGTTTAAGCTGCTGAATTAACGTTGCCATATTAAATGGCTTCACCACAAATCCATCTACTTTTTTTAATAAAATTGCCTGCACCCGTTCTTTACTGCTTTCACACGTCACCATTAAGACAGGTACTTTTGACAGTTGTGGTGTCTCTCTAATTTTACTCAATAAGGTGAGTCCGTCGACATGTGGCATATTTAGATCTGAGATAACCAAATGATACTTACGCTTGCCCAAGAGCATTAATGCCTGCTTGCCATCTGTGGCCTCGTCAATATTATCAAAGCCCAGATTTCTCAACATATTAATCATGACATGGCGCATTGATGTCATATCATCTACCACTAAAATTCTCATCTTATGTCCTTATTACGTGCATAGAATAAGTTTCGAACTACAAAGCTAGTCAATTTTTATTTGCTTGTCTAACCCCTTTACAACCACAAAAACAGCTATCCTAAAAGGCCTTCAGCTATGGTATGGTTGATTTAAGAAGATAAAAGCGTGAACTGGCAATGAAATGTGAGCAAAGCGACTTAATTGAAATTGCATGTATGAAGTACTTCATACTGAAAGTTAAGACAGAAACTGAAGCCTTTGAGGGTAGGGCAAAAGACATTGTATACGACGAAAAGAGAATACAATGTCTAGTCATCGAACAGGGCTCTGAAGAAGTCATGATTGAGTTAGATGCCATAAAAGAGCTGACAGCTGTGACTCAAAATCCTTTTTTTGAAACCATTCGATTTAGCTAAACGGCTTACTCAGATTTAAGAGATAAAGACATAAACACACTCAAAGGGTTATCTCTGTATAAACCAAATCGCTCACAGCGGTCAAAGCCTAAAGATTCATACAGTTTAATTGACTCTTCTTGCTTCACACCTGTCTCTAAACGGATCAGCGGTATTTGAGCATCACCCGCGTAATGCAATAAAATTTGCATGATACGCTTCGACAACCCTTTACCACGATAACTAGGCTTAACATAGAGACGTTTAATTTCACCATACAAGGTTTTATCAAACTGCTTAACAATGGCACCACATGCCACAATTTCAGATTCATCTTTTAAACCAACCGCTCTCACATTTGGCTGATTCAATTCCTCTAAAGCAAGCGATTGATCACTGGCAATAGGGTAAAGGGTATTCATTAATCGATCTATTTCCGAGAATAAATCTTGTACATTAGGATCGTCAGGCTTTAGCTCTACTAGCTGCATAGGGTCCCTTTAACATTGTTATTTTGTCGCTCGCACACTGCGAAAATACACCGATATCGGTTGTAGACGTAAGCGCTTACAACGAGCCAAAAGTTAGTTTCCAAGTGCAAACATGCACATATAAACGCTAGAAGTTACTCAGGTAAACGATTCAGTGTAATCTAAATTGACGCAAGTATAACGGAAAATAGTTAAAATGTTATTAAAATGCGATTTCTTGCGTTAAATGGGTACAAAACACCCCACTATGTGCATAAATCGTTCAATTAAATTTAGCGCAAGTGAATAGCGCTTAAAGCACGTGCATATCTTAGCCCTGCACGGTCAAAATGCGCTCGATCAGACGCGCTATGGTAATGGTATACACATAAACGACTCAACAAAGCACCTGAGTACTCTCTGAGCAAGTCATCTATTCCGCTGTGACTAGGGTTGCCTGCAACCGCACAATCGTGAAATATGATTTCGCTTTTAGCAGAAACATGAGACAACAACTCAGGGATAGGGCGGGTATCTCCTGAATAAAACATCACACCGGGTAAGTGTAATGCAAATGCAGAATTAGGCGCATGGTGACGTACTGGGTATGTATAAACTTTTAAGTCTTGATGCCAAAAATACTCGCTCACAGGATGCAGTATGAATGTCTGCCACACATCTGTTTTTTCCTCGGCAAGCTTGGTATATCTGAGCATAGCGCACAACTGCGTGACTAAAGAAACGGGCACATATAATCTCACCGGTTTGCCAGCCAGTGCCGCCTTAAAATACAGTTGCTCAAGTCCACCAACGTGGTCGTAGTGCAAATGGGTAATAAAAATATGCTCAGGCAATCTATTTGAAAATACCTCAGCAAAGCGTCTTAACGTATCATGACCGCAGTCAATTAACAGCCACGGTAGGTTATTACGTATCAATAAACAGGCAGAGTTACCTAACTCCACAGAGCTTGCATCTCCCACTCCCAGAAATAGTGCAGAGTCTGGTGCCGCTGTGCATGGCGCCTCATACTGTTGTGCGAGTGCATCTGCAATTATCACCTCTTGCAATACCTTCACCTTAGCTCACTGAGTACCTTGAAAAGAATCTGCATGATTAAGTTGACCACATCGTGACACAGAATTGACGATTTTATTACTTATAACACTATATTTTGGTCAAAAAAGTCATACGCCAACAGAAAGTGAAAAAATAAAAACATTAAATATCAATGTTTTATAGGTTTATTCGAATGTGGCCTTATCTTTGCTGTAATATCAGCAACAAACTCGAATAAGACTAAAAAGATGAAAAGAATAATTACACCTATTATCGCCGGTTTACTACTAAGTGGCTGCGTAGTACACGTCAACGGACATGCTCAAGATGAACTAATAGAACAAACTAAAACACTCTCTCTATCTTCAGCAGATCTAACTGAACTTAAGATAGACAACAGTGCAGGCAATATTGTTGTCAAAGGCATAGAAGACGCCAAGTCTATCTCACTCACTGCACACATCATCACAGCCCCCGACAGAAGCTACACACTCACATTAGATAAGCAGGGCGATACAGCAAAACTGATTGCCAAACATGATGCATACATAGGTGTGGCTTGGTATTCAGGCCAAAGCCCGCAAATTAGTGTTGAGGTACACATGCCACAACATATGCTACTTGAAATAGATGATGGCTCTGGGGATATTTCAGTCTCTAATGTCAAAGGCATTACCATAGACGATAACTCAGGTTACATCGAACTGGCCGATATCGATGGCGAAATCAATATTGAAGATGGCTCAGGTCATATTACTGTTACCAATGCAGCAAAAGATATCCGTATTCAGGATGGTTCGGGGCAGATCACCCTAACCAATGCAAAACAAGGCATTCATATTCAAGATGGTTCTGGAGATATTAATATCAACGCAGGTCAATTTGTCTTCATTGATGATGAATCTGGCAATATCAAGCTAAGAAATATTATAGGTGAGATCACCCTTGAAGACGGCTCTGGTGAAATTGATATCATTGGAGGTCAATCGGTAACACTCAAAGATGATGCGGGTGATATAAAAATTTCGAACATAGCAAGTAATGTCACTATTGATGACGGCTCTGGAGATATCAGGGTAACACAAACAAGAGGCCAGGTATCGATTGAAGATGATGCTGGTGATATTGCAGTCAGTGATAGTCATGCACTGGAAATCACGGAAGATGGTTCAGGTGACGTTAAAATCTCGAATGTTTCACATGTCTCAACCCTCAATCTAGATAGATAATGAGGCACTAAAGCTAACCACATACAAATCGCTGTGCCCCTAAAAATAGGGCACAGCCTTAAAAGTGATGACTCTACAAGAAGAACTTCCGACCCATTACGACATTTACTTATGCCAAAGCTGTCGCATATTTGAAAAAAATGCATAGCAATCTGGTATTGTTAATAATAATTACCTATATCCCATCCTACTCAGTTTTCATAATATAGTTCTCTTGCTTGCTAAACCTATGGGAATTCTGTGTTTAAGGTCTTTATCTCGACGTGTTTATTGTCACTTGCGACATACTGTCATCATGCTCACTCCTTGGAAGAGTTCGAACAGTACAAAGCACAGTCGGAAGCAAAAGGTAACAAAGATAGAATTGCCTTGTTAGAAGATGCACACACCTTACTCACAGATCCGGCTTTAACTGCAAAACAGCGCACCTACGTTTTACATCGAAGCGCATTGCATTTGGTGAGAACCAATCAATTCAGTTTAGCCGCAGAACGACTCGAACACCTTGCCGCTCATTTAACCCAGTTTCCGGATGCTAACTTTTTGGGTAAATATCATTGGGTAGCAGGGGATTTAGCAATCTTGCTTGGTAATAACACCGACTCAAAGCATCACTTTGAGCACGCCGTTGCTCAATTTGCCAAATCAAACGATGTTCGAATGCAAAGCCATGCCCATCGCATGCTAGCTAACGTGCTTTCGGAACAAAAAGATTACTTTCAAGCGCTCTCTCATGTGTTTCAAGCCAAAGATACGGCAAACAAAATTAATAACGCGCATTTATTCAGTGCCGCATTAAGTACAGAAGCCAAAATATATAGAGATTTCCACCAACTTGATAAAGCGCTCGATGTTTTAAATCAACAGTTAGAGTTTCAGCTCGGTGAACCTGATATAAGTCTTGCCCATATTTCTTCAACCTACTTCAGCTTGGCGCGTATTTATGAAAAGCTTTCAGACCACCAAGCTGCAATTGACGCACTCAATAAATCTTATGAGATAGATACCAAACTAGACGATAAAAACTACATGGGGGTGACACAGCTTCATATTGCACAGCAATATATTGAACTTAAAGATCTCACTGCTGCGCGTATTGCAATTGACAAGGCGAATAACCTCTTCACGATTGTTAAAAACGAGAAAAACTTAGCCAGAGCACACGCTGTGCAAGGAAAAATAGCCTTGGCTAACGCTGAATACCCTAAAGCCATCAAACTCATTACACAGAGTTTAAAAAAGCTCAGCCCGCAGGATAATAAAACCCTATTTAATGAATTTAGCGTCAAGCTAGGTGAGGCACTGGCTCATGAAAAACCCTCTGAAGCCATTGCGCATCTATCCGGTCTACTAGATAAGGTCAGTAATGAGGATAACCTCATCGTATTGCAAAGCCTTGCTGTGGCATTTAAGAACCTAGCAGACTTTGAACAAGCCTTACATTATCAAGAACGCGCCTTCGCGGCTAAAGAAGCAATTAACCAACAAGCCATTACCACCCGCCTAGAAGCGAAAAAACTCAATAGCGAAATAGGCCTAAAGCGACTTGAGGTTAATGAATTACAAGCAGGCCTTGCGAAGTCTCAACAAGACACTAAAACACGCACGGTTGTCCTAGCAGCAGCCATCATCGTACTGACCAACTTTCTCTTGCTGTTCTATCTTTACCATTTAAAACGCCGCCGCGTCATGGAAAAAGAAACTGAGCTACTCAACCAAAGTCTAAGCTTAAAACAACAACTACTTGCAGATGTATCCCATGAGTTACGTACGCCTTTAACCGTGCTTAAGTTGAATATTGAAGCCCTTGAGTACAATTTAACAGAAGATCCGAAAACAACGTATAAAGTGCTACAAAGAAGGCTTGATATGCTCAATACCCTGATTGCAGATATTTATGAGTTAGCCCAAGCGGATACAGACAACCTGCGGCTTGAATTTGAACAGTGCCAAGCAAAAGCCTTGTTTGATGATCTTACTATCGCCATCGCGCCCATTATTGATACCTCGGATCTAGAAGTCATCTACATCAATCAGTTATCAGAACTTATAAAAGTTGAATGTGATATCAGCCGACTCAATCAGGTATTTAATAACTTGGCAAGAAACAGCGTACATTACACAGACAAACCGGGCCAAATCAAAATAACTGTTATGCAAAAAGAACAAGATATCGTTTGTACTTTTGAAGACAGTGCCCCAGGCGTGAGCAACGAGGCATTAGGCCGGCTATTTGAGCGACTTTATCGCTGTGACAAATCCCGCAGTCGAGATTTGGGTGGCTCCGGACTCGGTTTATCAATCTGCGAGAAAATCATTGAGTTACATCAGGGTCATATTGAAGCAAAGCACAGTGACTTAGGCGGGGTAGTGATCCAATTTACCTTACCAATCAAGTCCTAATCCCCTTCCAACACCATTCACCTATGCTCGGTTGCGGTCTTACTTCAATGGCCGCTTTTCGCTTCTCAGTATTAAAGGCGTACCTTAGTTGATACGCCCCTAATCAATTTGTCATTTAACGTCTATATTTTGATAAGAGTGAAATTAACCAATCAATTTTTTTGATTGGTTCGATTAATTCAATCAAATATACAAATTACCGTTCCGGCGACATAATAACTCCATCAACTTTCGAGGAGAATATAAAATGCTAAACAATATTGAAGGCCAAAACGTACCATCAGTCACTTTCCCAGTTCGCGTAGGTGATGAATTTCAACACATTACATCTGACGAATTATTCAAAGGCAAAACTGTCATCGTGTTTTCACTACCAGGTGCGTTTACACCAACATGTTCTTCAACACACTTACCTCGTTACAACGAGCTGGCAAATGTGTTCAAGCAAAATGGCGTGGATGACATTATTTGTATGTCTGTTAACGATACTTTTGTCATGAACGCTTGGGCAAAAGATCAAGAAGCAGAAAATGTAACACTTATCCCAGATGGCAATGGCGAGTTCACAGATGGCATGGGCATGCTGGTAGACAAGAGTGACCTTGGCTTTGGCAAGCGCAGCTGGAGATACGCAATGTTAGTTAAAGATGGCGTTATCGAGAAAATGTTCATTGAACCAGATTTACCGGGCGACCCGTTTGAAGTATCTGATGCAGATACCATGCTTGAATACATCAACCCAAATCAGAAAAAGCCAGAACCGGTTTCAATTATCACTAAACCTGGCTGTCCTTTCTGTGCCAAAGCAAAAGCGCTACTAAGTGAAAAAGGCCTAGCTTATGAAGAGTTGGTACTGGGCCAGCAAGCAAGCTTAACCAGTTTAAAAGCACTATCAGGACGTGAAACGGTACCACAGGTATTCATTGGTGGCGCGCACATTGGCGGCTCAGATGATTTAACAACTTACTTTGAAAACAACTAAATAACAGCACTGTAAAGGGGCATGACAGCCCCTCTAAACCACATTTCCAATCTTTAGTGAGGTAATAATGAAACAGCTTGAAACAGATGTCGTTGTGATTGGTGCAGGTACTGCTGGCCTAAGTGCTTATCGTAATGCAAAACAATATACACCCAACGTGCTTATGATTGAGTCCGGTAAATATGGTACAACGTGCGCACGTGTAGGCTGTATGCCCAGTAAACTGTTAATCGCCGCTGCAGAGGCAGCACATCATGTTGAACAAGCTCCTCAGTTTGGCGTCATGTCAGAACCTGCAAAGATTGATGGTAAAGCGGTGATGGCCCGTGTACGCAGTGAAAGAGATCGCTTTGTCGGATTTGTTGTTGAAGCTGTAGAGGAGTTGCCTGTTGAAGACCGTATCATTGGTCACGCTAAGTTTCTTGATGACCACCGCGTGCAAATTGATGATCACACCGTTATTACAGCTAAGCGCTTTGTCGCTGCAACCGGTTCTAGACCAAATATCCCCCCCCCATTTTTGGCATTTGGTGACAAGCTTATCATCAATGATGATGTTTTTGATTGGCAAGATTTACCTGAGTCCGTTGCAGTATTTGGCCCAGGCGTGATTGGCCTAGAGCTTGGTCAAGCACTGCATAGACTCGGTGTAAATGTAAAATTATTCGGCGTAGGCGGTAATATTGGGCCACTCACAGATCCTGTGATTAGAGACTATGCCAATACTGTTTTTGCTGACGAGTTTTATGTCGATACGGATGCAAAAGTATCTGATATGAAGGTCGTAGACGGTAAAGCACAATTAACTTATGTGGACAAGCAAGGTCAGTCTCAAACTGAGCAGTTTGATTACGTGCTTGCTGCAACAGGTAGGGTACCGAATGTGGACCAACTTGGTCTGGAAAATACCTCTTTAGAACTGGAAGATCATGGCGTGCCGATTGCTGATCCACATACCATGCAATGCGGAAATAGCCACATTTTTGTCGCCGGTGATGCCAGCGACCAAATTCCATTGCTGCATGAAGCCGCTGATCAAGGCACCATTGCTGGTGTGAATGCAGGGCGCTTTCCTGATATCAGAAATGGTTTACGCCGCACACCCATCGCTGCTGTGTTTAGCGATCCGCAAATAGGCATGGTTGGCGATAATTATGCTCAATTGACCGCTAACTACGGCGAATGTGGTTGTTATGAAATCGGCGAAGTTAGCTTCGAAAACCAAGGTCGCAGCCGCGTGATGTTAAAAAATAAAGGCCATATGCGCGTGTATGCAGAGCAGGGGACTGGTTTATTTTTAGGCGCTGAGTTTATTGGACCAGCGGCAGAGCACATTGCACATTTACTTGCTTGGGCTGTGCAAAATAAGATGACGGTACCGCAAATGCTGGATATGCCATTCTACCACCCGGTCATTGAAGAAGGGGTTAGAACAGCGCTTCGTAACGTCAATGCAAAATTAAAGTTCGGCCCAGACATTATCAAACATTGCTTAGAGTGTGGTCCTGGCGCATAAGCCACAAGCAATCTCGAGTGAGCACACAGCTCACTCAGTTTGGCTGTAAAAGTATTCTGGATCAAAAATTTCAGGCTGACGGCCTCTAATCACTTTCAACGCGTCATTCATTTTATCGATAATGCGCTTATCTATCGCTTTATTACACGCAAATCCCAAATAAGATGAGCGTAGCGGCATCACAATGCGATAGTGCTTAGGATTTATCCCAGCTCGTTTAAACTGATAACGCGCAATAACGTCACCATACGCGATAAGATCTATGCGTTTTAACTTTAACATTTGTACCAGCTCAAAACCGGAAGCCAAAAATACCAAGCTCTCTTTATCAACTCCCAACTGACGTAACAACTGATGACCAATGTCATTTTTTACCACCCCAATTTTTAAGTCGCCAATGCTTCGTAGGTTCGGTAAATGATAATCTGTTTCTTTATGACCAATGATGGCCACATGGTTATCCATCGTAGGACCAATAAATTGAAACAGCCTTGCTCGCTCCTCAGTGTAAGTCATTGAAAATATGCAGGCGTTATTATTTGATAATGTCATTTGATAAGCTCGAGGCCAAGGCAGTAACATCACTTCATTGTCATCGAATTTCCATCCTAAATCACGATAAACGAGCTTTAATGCTTGGATCGCAATACCTTCAACTTGACCATTCACATGATAATTAAAAGGCGGGTAGTCTTCTGTGAACCAAACAAGGTTAGGCCCTTTAGCAACAGCGAACTGCGCTAACAACACCATCATTATGTAAAACGCAAACTTAGGCATCATATGTTTCCTCGCTACACCTTAAAGTGTAGATGCTCACACGAGGTTTGTAAGGCCTATCTCCGCAAATAATCAATCAACTAAGCAGCCATTTAATTGAATCATTGCACTAAGTGCAAGCTCTAACAGATCATCCATCACAGCTTAAGTCAACGAGATTAAAGTTGCTGGTAAGTTATCTTGGGACGCTTAATTTATCAGCAGGTTCGCTCTAAACAATAAACCAATTATCACCTATATGGCCTTACAAGGCAGACTAGTTTTTACTGTGGAGCCGGTTTTAATGAGGATGTTTTCCAGCTAAGAAAAATTCGACTTTTGCACAGTGCTTGCAAGCAAACATATCAAGTTGCTCTTTATTGACAAAGAACTCGGCCAGATTACCTAACACGCCCCAACGCATCCCTTCATGGAACTCCTTGGTACCAATAAATGTGAGTGGAATATCACACCTTAAACAACATAAAGCGGCAGTGCTTGCATTCACAGGCTTTTCACCCCTTACACAACTGCAATTCCAACAGACCTCAAATGCATCATCATCAATGTGAGTATGGCAATTTTCGCAAGTCCAAGTCATTTCTAGGCCCAATAGTTTAAAAATCATGAAATGCCAACATACCATCATATAATATGATTCTAAACAACAAAATATACTTATAGGGACAAGCGATAGTGCTTAACCGCAAACTAAAAGGGCAGCTTACGCTGCCCTTTGATTACTTTGCATATGACTATGCTTTTTTAATCGCTTTTTTTAACTTTTTGATCTTTGCTTCGTGCTTTGCGATTTTTTTGATACGTTGCTTAACTTCTTTTTTAAGTTGTTTCACTTCTACTTTTTTCGCCATTTTGATCTCCTTTTAGCGCCTTTTGCTTCGGCTTGTGCTTATTTACAAACCGCTTGATAAACTTTCTGATCTCTTTGGATGAGCTGGTATCTAGCTCATTACATAAAGCAACAAACTCATCTCTTTGGGCCTTATTGATCCGCACAATAAGTTGCGCGTCTTTATTCTTTGCCATATACAACCCCTTTTTGTATATACAAACGTATATACATTAATCATCTATGTCAACGATTAATCTGCACAATATACACCCAACTATAGTGTGTCTTATTTTGTCCTATGATTGTCATGAATAGGTATCTACGCGCATTGCCTCACTCTTTAAACTGGTCACAACAACGTAACCGTAATAGGACAAACTCTATGAACAAAGCGCTTATCATTATTGATACACAAGATTCTTTTTTTGAAACTGATTATTGGCAGGAAAAATATTTCCTCGACTTCAAAAAAAACCTAGGGAGCCTAGTTGAACATTTTAACAGTGCTAACTTGCCGATTATCAAAGTACTGCATAGCCGGGAAGATATGCCTGACAGTCCGTTTAACCCTGCTTCAGGCTTGGTTAAAGCCATGGACTTTTTACCAAGCTCATTTACAAAAGTGTTTTATAAATCAGTACACAATGCTTTTACAGATACCGGGTTAGCAACATGGCTAAAGCGCCACAATATCGATACAGTCGTGATCACAGGTATACGAACTGAACAATGTTGTGAAACCACAGCAAGGGTCGCTTCCGATCTCGGTTTTAATGTTGAGTTTGTCACCAAGGCGACATTGACCTTTGACATGAAATGTCCGATCACTCATAAACTCTACCCAGCGGAGGAGCTTAAAGCCAGAACCAATTTAGTGCTTGCTAAGCGCTTTGCTTCCATTCAAGATCCCAGTGATTACTAATACTGTGAAATAGTATACTTTTTTAAATTCATACGAATCATATTGCCTGATGAAAAACTATCTATGCATTTTCATCAGTCAAGTTATAGGTAGCACTCTATCGTGACCATATACTTTGTATTACTCGCAGATACACTGCCTTTGGATTTTGCAGGGCCATTGCAGGTATTTTTAGAAACCAAACGCCTGGGCATACAATTCGAAATAAAATACATCAGTGCGACGACACAGCTCAATTGTGATGGCGGACTACAACTGCATAACCTAGCACCTTTGCCCACTGAACTAGCTTGCGATGATATCATTGTGCTTCCGGGCTGCCATGATGCATTTTGTGCATATACGACACAAGATGCTGATAAAACAATTCAATGGCTGAAAAGTACTGTCACTAAGCAGACGGTTTTAACAATTTGTTCAGGCTCTATACTTGCCGCAAAAGCAGGTTTATTAGCCAACAAATCGTGCACAACGCATTACCAACTCATCAATAAAATGCGTATCGCTTTTCCTAACTGCCAAGTACTAGACAATAGAATTTTTGTTGAAGATGGCAATATTATAAGCAGCGCAGGGATTAGCTCGGGGATCGACATGGCAATCTATTTTGTTAGTACTCGGTTCACAGAGCATATCGGTGCTCAAGTAGCGCAAGAAATGTTAGTCTATTTCCGTCGAACTGGCCAAGACCCACAGCTCAGCAGCTGGCTTCAGTATCGTAACCATATGCACCGTGGCATTCATAAAGTACAAGATTTGGTGTGCAGCAACGTCGACAAACACTACTCCTTGGCGCAACTTGCCCACACAGCATGTTTATCACAGCGACAGTTGAGCCGCTTATTTTCCATTCATTTGGGCATAACCCCAAGAGAGTATCTTCAACACATCAAAGTGGGCCATGCACAGCAACTGTTAAAGCGCAGCAATCATAGTATTGAACTAGTCGCACAGCACTGTGGATATTCCAGCAGTCGTCAATTTAGGCGAGTCTTTACCCAAACGGCTCATATGAGCCCTCAGCAATTTCGCCAGCTACACTGTGATGCTTAAACCGCTTTATGCGTCATATCAATACCTTTATCTGATAATAAATTTATATTATCTTTAGGAATGTCTAAACTCAAAGAAATCAATACTGCTGGAGTGTTTATGAGTGACCTATTACTCTATATACAATTGCGATTAGAACCAGGCTGCATGGGGCCGCAGGGTAAAGATCATATCGAAGCATTTTGCAAAAAAGAAAACGCTTCTCCGTGGCAGAACCAGTTCGCCACAGTGAGCGTTGTGCCCAGATATGATAAAACCCTACCAGAGTGGGAATATAGAGTAAAAAACAAACTGCTTAGCACCGAACAAGCGAATAAGTTTATCTCAATGCACGACACGACAAAGCCTGAATTAGAAGACGACATAGAGTCACATATGGCAGAAGAAATTGACGCCTACATGCAGGGTAAACTCTAGTCTGCTGACATGCCCGTGCATATGCGTAAAAAAAACCGTGACATGAACCTGTCACCTTTTTATGTATTTTTCATACATATTAAACACCTCAGCGTTTATACGGCGACCAAATATCTCAAAAAATGAGATTTTCTTGGTTGCGCTGATATAAACGCAGACCAGCATTAATAACACAGTTATCAATTGATTTTGCCAAGCATTTAATTCCCATTGCCCAGGCCAAGTTAAAGTAAAATCAGTGGAAAAAGGATAGAGATATTGAATAGGCCATTGAAAACCATCAGGGCCTTTTGAACCGAGCACATCGCATATAATATGTAAATGAAAGCAAATAAATGACAGGCACCACATACTTACCTTATGCGACTTTGCTAAAAAAGCACATATCGATGCTATCAACAATGCAGCTAATAAATTATGTCCTAATACATGATGATATTTACCATACAGGTTAGTTTTGGCAAAGATGAGATCGACAACAACCCCGATTCCATCTAAATCAGGCGCTACCCCAGATAGACTAGCAAGTACACGATTTCTCCGATTTTGTAAAACTGTGGCAGACAGTGCCCAGCTCAATAAAAAATGCGTTGCTGGCGCCATTTAATAATCCTAATCATGCGTCAATGAATGGAGTAAGAATATAAAGGGAACAGGATAAATTTATGCTGAATGTACGTGTTGAAAGTTTGCGTTGGAAAGACTTGTAAATAGTATAAAGTGTGCAGGTTAAATACACACTTTATAAAACGATAAACGGCTTAGTTATGGGTGTAAAGCCCCTGTACAGCCTTTGCTAACTTCTGTGTTTTGCATGAAAATTGTCACTTCAGCCATCACCAAACCAAACTTTTTGATGTAGGAGCGATTCATCAAGGTACACTTATCAAAGGCCCACATCCAATCGTCAAACACAACTCGGTAAGTGGTATCATCGACAGGCAAATCCATCTCATATTGCCATCTCAAAGCGTTACCATATACCGTGCCAATAGCTGTCGTTGCAATATCTGGTGCGTTACCTGTAAGCCCATTATCACCATTTTTGATTGTCCAGACACGCTGCTTAACACCATCACCATAACCATAAGTGAACGCTTCATCCAAGACCAGTTCACCAATATCATTAACTGAACCATCAATGCGCACTTTAAAACGCTGTACCAACTCACCACTGCGATTTTGCACAATACCCCATGCATTTACCTGCCCATCAAAAAAATCATACACATCGATGTTTGGCGTCATATTTTGATATTCATCGCTTTGTACTGAGCTACGACAAGCCGATAGCAATACTAAGGCGCAAAGTAATACAACCAGTTTCATTATTTTTCTCCTAGTAACTTCAAGCGCATTTTTGGCTCTGTGGTTTTTTCACTCAGCCAGATATCGAAAAACCACTTAGTAAAATTTTGATCTGTAATTTCCCCAAGTAACTTTTCAGAGTCATAAAAACGTGTTGCACCGTTTTCATCTCGTACACCATAAAGTGAGTAGTTTTCTGTTACATCAGGAAAAATTTGTTTCATCTGCAAAAGCCATTTTGCACCAAGCGCTTCATCATCGAACCCTTGCTTCTGCATCTCTTCTAATGATCGCTTTGCTATCTCTTCGCCATCTAAATTTCTTAAATAGGTGAGTTGAAGCACAAAAGGAGCGAGACTGTTATAACTACCAGAAGGGGAATAGAGGCTAATATCGTACACATCCCAGAATAAATACGTCATACGGGCCGTTTGGCCTACTTGTGTCATGCCTTTTGTTAAGTCTAGTCCTTGATTATCTTCACTAACGGCCATTCCACTCACCAAAAGCAGCATTGCCAGCAGGCTATTTTTAAACTGTTTCATTTTTAATCCATCATTTATGTTCAACAGCTTATACGCAACGGTGGTCAGGATTGTTCACTTCATCTTAGACAATTTACCACCATTTCATTTTTACAAAATATAACCAAGTACATGCTTTCAAACGCATTTGCGACTAATTAGACCCTGTCTGCAACTCAAAAAATTGGCAAAACTGCGCTATAAACCAACATAACTTAGGATCTTTTTGACGCGTTTTATGCCAGTATAGCTTCACTCGATAATTCGGCACGTTAACAGGTGGCTGGTGAACTGATAAATGATGCATGTTGGCGGCGTGTTCAGCATATTTAGCTGGCAATGTCAGTAGCCAGTCTGTGCCGGATAAAAGTGCGGGCGTAGCGAGCATATGAGGCGTCGCCAATACAAGCTTGCGGGACTTCTTAGATTGCGCCAACGTTTGGTCAACAATGCCTCGCGTTTCGTTCCAAGGAGCAATCAGCACGTGGGGCTTAGATAAAAACAATTGCAGCGGCAGCTGATGGGGCAGGGCTTGACTCCTGCAGCTTAGCGTAACATAAGAACCTTCAAACCAGTGAAGTTGCGCTAGGCTTTCAAGTGTTTCTTGTTGGTGCTCAAAGCCACACACCAGATCCAACTTACACTCTTTTAATGCTTGAGCAGGGATCCGCTCTTCTAATTGAATTATCTGAACTGACAGGTTGCGATATCGGCTTAACAAATCACTCAAAAATGGTTTTAAACACCACGCGGTGTAATCGGTTGCAGCAAGCGTTAAGCGCTCCACCTGCGAGGGATCAAACGGCTTTGATTCTTGTAATCCAGATATAATTGCTTCAAATGCAGGTAACACGTCCGCCGCCAGCTTATTCGCAAAGTCAGTGGCCAACATTTGATTGTTCTCTCTGACAAACAGCTCATCTTTAAGACTTGTGCGAAGACGAGTCAATGCATGGCTACATGCAGACTGACTCATATGCAAAATACTAGCCGTTTGTGTTACAGAGCCTGTTTGATACAAAACAGCAAATAGTTTGAGTAGATTTAAATCTATATTTGGTATGTTTCTCATGTAAATAATGCATGTGGCAAGTGCAAACTATGCACTTTATTCATGTATAACTTAACAGTACACTGATAAACAACTAAGTCAAACAGGGATTAACAACCATGAGTATTTCTATCCGTCCTGCAAAGATCCAAGATGCAGGCACTATTTTGCACTTCATCAATGAATTAGCAATTTATGAAAAAGAACCTGATGCGGTTAAAAACACTGTGCAAGATATCGAACAGAAACTTTTTGGTGATGACGTAAGAGCACACGCGCTTATTTGTGAGCAAGATGGGGAAGCCATTGGCTTCGCCGTCTACTTCTTTAACTATTCAACATGGTTGGGGAAGTACGGCTTATATCTTGAGGATTTATACGTTACACAAGATAAACGAGGCGCAGGTGCCGGCAAAGCAATCATGAAACACCTAGCTCAAACCGCCATACAAAAAGACTGTGGCCGCTTTGAGTGGGTAGTTTTAGATTGGAACAAGCCTGCCATCGACTTTTATCAAAGTATAGGCGCAGAACCGCAAGATGAGTGGATTATTTATCGACTAACAGGCAAAGCGCTTAAAGACTTTGCAGAGCAACCTTAAACATCCACATATTTATGTTGCATTGCTTTAAGCTCTGGTGGCAAAGCAATGCCTTCGCGCTCAGCGATAGTAAACATCGCTCGCTGAATAAATCCACCATAGATATTGCCATCACTGTCAGTGATCTGCCAATCTTCAATATCTTGTAATTGACATACATAGTTATGCGCCATTTTACCTTCATGTGTAATCGGTGGAGTGACTAAGAAAACACTCACTTCATTTCCTTTAATCGCCTCTACATGCGCACCTAAGTGCTCAATCACACCGCCATCACTCTCAAAGCCAAGCTTGACGAAAGCATCATTTGGATACCTTAGAAATAGCGCTAAAAACTCATCTAACGTAGCTTTAGCAAGCTCTACCGCTTCTAACACTAATGGATCATTTGGGTCAGTCTCAAGTGGTGGAAAATCTTGAGACTCAGAGCTATAACGATTGTGTAACCAGAAACCTGCCAAAACGACCACAACGATTAACCCCCAATACATATTTCCCCCTTGGCCTCTTATTCAAGATCAGTAGAATCTATCAACATAAATGATAGCCTTACAATCCTAGTTTAGGGCAAGTTTGATCTAAGGTAATATTTGTGGCATGTCGGCCAAGTAGATAGGACCAATGCAGGACGGTTTGACAGTGTCACTGCATCAATTCTCCCACTAAAAAGGTACATAAAAATTACAATTTAATGTAAACAAATGCAAAAATTAGAATTTTCACATCCTTTTACAATAAAAATATTAATTTTTGAACACAGCTTTAAGCCGTTCGTTTATGTGTTCTCTTAGACTCTTTTCTGCGTATTGAATTACCCAATAAGTCTTCTCTGCTTACTAAAAATCCACATATTGTGCTCACAACAATGTATATCCCGTACATTGATCCAATATAGACCCAATCATTTTCACTGGTAAGTAAGGAGATATTGGTTCCATCATTCACAAATAACACATTCACGATAGATAAAGAGAATACAGCACGATAATAAAGCGAATGGCCTAGGTGGCTTGCAAATGCAGACACTAAGAGTGCAAATAAACACAGATAAAATCCAATGACGGAATTAGCACCCGGTTGGTAACTAGGATAGATGGCAAAAATCGAAATCAATACCGAGATCCATCCCGATAGATGATAAATCATTATCAGTTCCTTTGAATTAAAATGTTATTTTTTGTAAACCAAAGTACATGGCGATTATGGTAGATGTGCAGCAAATTCGCAACTCCTTTGAGATGACTCACACTAGGTTTAACTCATTAAAATGTCTGAGACACGACTTTTTAATGCAGGAATTGCATTTATCTCAAACCATGGATTTAGTTTAAGCCAATGATGGTTTCGTGGGCTTGGATGCGGTATTGGGATCTGAGTTGGCATATAGCTTTGCCATTGCCGTACTGTATCAGTCACATTGGTAAAACTGTCTAAATGATATGCCTGCGCATACTGACCTATCAAGACCGTCAGTTGGATATGATTAAACTCTGACAGTACTGTTTCCCGCCATGTTTTAGCACAGAGCTTGGGTGGCGCTTTATCTCCACTTTTTCCCCTACCAGGGTAACAAAATGCCATAGGCACAATGGCAAATAGCGCTGGATCATAAAACTGTAATTCAGTCACACCTAACCAAGATCTTAACTTTTTTCCACTTGCATCATTAAATGGTTTACCTGTTTTGTGCACTGTCAAACTGGGAGCTTGACCCGCAATCAATATCTTCGCTTTTTTACTACCTTGAATAACTGGCGAAGGTATATGGTCAAAATGTGCTTGGCACAAACGACAAGCGGCAATGTCATCAAGTAATGTCATAATTCAACTTTCATAAACCAAAAAGGCTAACTCATTATTGCTTTAATAGACCGGTTAAATCAGAAAGTAATTCAAACAGCTACAAATTTTTCCAATTAGATTAAAAATACTCGCCATTTGCAAGAATAAAATAGTCCATTTAAAAAGAATAAACATTGCCAACAAATTAATTTTTTCTCTTTCTTGTAGCTAAACCTTTAACACTTTTCTTTAAACATAAATCATTGTGCATTTAGCGCATTTAATAATGATAATTACTGTTATTTACAAAACTATTCGTAGATAATCACTGATCTGATAAAAAAATTTAGGAACGTTATGTCACAAGCCGATAATGCTTTGACTTTTCAATACAGGTTGAGCGTTGTGTCCCGATTTTGCGCAGCAATTTTGGGCGGTTACTTTTTTACAGCCTACTGTATTTCACTGTTAAGTCTCCTGCTTCCAACCAGTAAAGTAGATGCCGTTTTATACAGTGTTTGTCTTAGCATCTTAATTTATAGCTGTGTATTTATCGCTGCTTTTGCCGCTCGCTCCTTGATAAAGGTCTGGGTCGCTTTAATCATTAGCACCGGCGTCATTGCGCTAATCACCAATTTTGTTCAGGGAAGTATATGAAAGACAGTTTTTTTCGCTCGATGACTTGGCTTCACACTTGGGTTGGTCTTTTGCTATGTTGGCTCTTATTTTTAATTTTCTTTGCTGGCACGATTAGCTTTTTTCGACACGAAATTAGCTTATGGAACCAACCTGCTGTACACAAAATTGAGCAACCCAAAGTTGAACAAGCCACGTTAATTAATACCGGTTTGGATTACTTACAAAACAAAGCACCTGACGCAAATAGGTGGTGGATAGGGCTTCCTTCACCAAGGCAGCCTGAAGTACATGTATCACATCGGCATAGCCAACCCGATGGACAAAGAGACAAATGGATAGATGAGCAACTAGACCCAAATACACTGGATCCGGTTGAAGGGATGGTAGAGACCCGAGGCGGTAACTTTTTCTATCGATTACATTTCGATTTACACTATATGGACCGTAAACTCGCCCGCTGGTTAGTCTGTTTCGCATCGCTGTTTATGCTCATAGCACTCATCTCCGGCATTGTGATCCATAAACGAATCTTCAAAGACTTATTCCAATTTAGACCACAAAAAGGCGTAAGAGCATGGCTTGATGCACACAACTTGTCATCAGTACTGGCGTTACCTTTTCACCTTATGATCACCTATACAGGATTGGTCACTTTGATATTTATGCTGTTTCCAGATCCAGCAAATACACTATACGAAGATGGCGTAAAAGGCTTTAGAGCGGACTTTTATCCCGAACGTCAGCGTACCGAAAAGTCAGAACAAGCACTTCATTCTCCCGCTTTTGATACTGCATTTGCACACTTTCATCAAAATTGGCCGGAGCAAAAAATAAAGCGCGTGATCGTTGACCACCCAAGTAGTATCAGTGCGACAATCAAAATTTATGGTGACAATGGCACTTTAATTCGTGATGAATATCCGTATTGGCAATACTCTGCGGCCTCAGGTGAACTGATAAAAACGGCGCGTCTTGATCCAAGTGGCGGTGAAGTGTTGTATGGAGGCATGATTGCAGTGCATAGCGGTAGGCTCGCTCACCCAGGTCTGCGTTGGTTGTATTTTATTTGTGGTATTGCGGGCTGCGTAATGATTGCCACGGGCTGTATTATGTGGGCTAAACGCATAAGAGAGCGCTTAAAACCCAATCAATCACCTAGCTTTGGGCTTAAATTAGTGGAAGCTTTAAACTTAGGCACGATAATGGGCTTGCCACTGGCAACGGCTGGGTTTTTCTACGCAAATAGGCTTTTGCCAGCAGATATCGCAGGCCGAGCAGATAAAGAAATACTCGCTTTCTTTTTAATTTGGCTCGTTAGTGCAGTAGCAGCAGGGCTTTGGCGCGCTAAACGCGCATGGCAAGGTTTCGCTTATTTGAATGCGATAGTCTGGCTATTACTACCAATTTGCAATGCCCTTACAACAAATGGCAATCTAGTCACCTATTTGATGGATAGCAAATGGATTTTAGCAAGCTTTGACCTTGTATTTTTAGCGACTGCAGCGGTGTTTTTCTTCCAAGGAAACAAGCTCGGGCTTAAAGCAAATCCGGTCAAATCAACTAATCGCCAAAAACGTCCCGCAGGTAAGGAGCAAAAAGCATGATCTACAGCTTAGCCACCCTTCTGTGTTTCAGTGCGTTTTATGGATTTGCAATGGCTAAAACGGCTCACTATAAAAGTGTGTTTGGTGTTCGCCCAAATCAAACCATAACCCAGCGTTTTACCTATGGTGCCTGGATCATTATTTTACTAAGCTTTGTCATTAACCTATCGCAATCAATCGGCTACGGCAGCTTAATGTTTTGTGGGCAAATGGCACTCTCCGTACTCGTGATCTCATTGTGCATGACATATAAGGCAAAGTGGTTAAGATCACTATTTTACTTACTTCCCACTCTAACAAGTCTTTTAACCATACTGACTATCATTAGTTAGTGCTATTCGGCGGCTGATATATCAATTATCAGCCGCTCAGATCATCATTTTACTAGCTTTATTTGGACAACCTCGCTTTCGTTACCTATTTCGGCCTATTCACATCCGATTTAGTTAGTAAAAATATGATCTATGACTCAATGAAAGCATCACCAGCTAGTAAAAAACTGATCCCAACCATCAATCGCACATAAAAAGTTAGTAAAAATCTGATCTAAGAAAAGTTGACTTGATAAAAATGTGATCTCTAATTTCTAAAACGGCAGGTAAGTTAGTAAATTCGTGATCTATGAGACTATAAAGAGGGCAACAATATACTGAAAACTGTTGGTTTTCTTCTACTTAATAGATAAATGAATAGATTGAGTAGGGTAAGTTAGTAAAAATATGATCTCATTTATAATAAGTCAGATTTTTACCAAGTTAACTGCGGATAAGTTAGTAAAAATATGATCTCTTCGATTTTACCTTAGTAAAATTGTGATCTCTGGGTACTAAAAGCCCATCATTAAAGAAAACACACCTTGAAAAGTAGGTAAGAGCGCTCATTACTACGTATTCAACCTCAGCTTAGCCTATCAGTAAGTAAAATCATGATCTCATGATGAAATCGCCACTTGATACATCAAAGAAACGTCACTGATCCAAGTTCATATGACGCGCTTTGATATCTTCAATCTAAAAACCACTAATTTTTAGACCAATCTAGCTGCATATCCCATTTAAATTGCTTGTCTTGTTGCAGTGGAGCTTGTGAATCATCTACGTTTTCCAATACATTTTTCGCCTTTACAAGCGTTGCATCACGACCAAAGAGATAACTTTGCTCTCTCACAATGGTTAAATACGCTTTGTTTAAAGCCAGTGCACGTTCTTTTGAAGGCGTTATCAACTCGTAAAGGTTAACTGCCTTTTGTACTTTGTGCATATCCACCTTGCCGCCGGTAAACCACTTTTTAAGCATCTCTTGGTTTTGACGAAACTCATCACCGCCGCCAACTCGGGACATATACGTCAAAAACTCACCGTGTTCTTCACCTACATTTGGCACATCTTTTTGCGTTTTTAGATTGATGTACCCCCAACCAGCAGCACCTTCAACCTTGCGAGCAAACGAAAATGTTTGGTCATACGTCGCCCCCACAGTCTTGTGACAACCATTACAAAATGCCAATTCTTGGGCATGTTGAGGGCGCAGCTCACCACGACTGTCTTCTATGTAACCATTAATCGTCCAGCCAAATGTATTATTTACGCCTTTATCACCGATATAAAGTGTCACAGGGAGCTTTTCAAACTCCTTTTCTTTTGCTTCTCGGTAATAAGAGCCTGCGATTTCTCTTTTTGATTTAAAATTATGCTTTCTCATATAACGTAACTCTTTGAGCCGAGGTGCGTTATAAATTTTACCGTGTTCATCAACGCCCAAATAACGTACCGTGTGCAAAAACTCAGTGCCTTCTGGGTAAAGCATATGCGCTAAACCAATCTCTGCGTCACCGACATAGTGTGCTTGCTTCACTATGCGAGTAATGTCACTGAGCTTACCGTCTCCATTCAAATCTCGGCCAATAACTTGCTCTGAAATACGCGGCACAGAAATGGCATCCAAACCCTTCACAGCCAATTCGGTCAGACTCAAATTTGCAAGGTAAGCATCCCGACTATAAAGGCCATCTTTGGTTTGAAATCCGCGTGGGAGCCTAATCATCACGTCCCCTGTTGAACCATTTGTTGGCCAAAATGTACTTGGAAAAGGCTTATAATTAAATGCAACCCAACCACTGCCGTCGCGGGCAAATCCCAACTCGTCAAAGGCTTTCTCTGGAAACGCCAAATTCTTAAGTGGCGTTACTTCACCACGCCAGTCGCTGCGCTTGATCATTTTTGTTATAAAAGGTGTGTAGTTATCCTGCTCGATCCAGTTAGTAATTTCTTGATCTGAGATCCCTTTAATCAAATCAGTACGGTCGATAAACAGATTCTTCCAATGGTTTTTTAAACCGAGATCTGAAAACGCATAATCACCTTGTAAATCTCCATCTTTCATCACATTAGGTCGCGTTTTGTCATCATGATATGACTGGTGGCAGGCATAACATGGGTTGTTTACTCCGTCAGTCTTGGTATAACACTGTGGCGGTATCACAGACTCGGGGTTATAGACTTCTTGATGTTCAATATACGCCATTGCAGGAATATCATCCCCTTGTTTATACGGCGTGAGGTGACTGACTTGCTCTGTGTCGGTTGGTAAAATTTTGTTCTGTCCAAGCGGCTCAGTGCAGCCGCTCAACACGATGGTCAAAGCGAGTGTGGAAATAAGTAATGGGTATTGCATTTGTATGACTTCCATTTTTAATGCCAAAAAAGCGGTGCAAAGCACCGCATAGTCGTTAATTTTTATTCTGATTTTGGGTCATACATCCATAATGTATTGTTGTATTTCCAATCTGCACTGTGATCTTCACCAATCAATATACGTCCATCACGCATAACAATCACATTGTCTGGCTGCGCCAGTAAACTTGCATCACAACGCTCATTTTCATCCAGTGAAGAACGATAAGTTGATCCCATTACCACAGGTTCAATGCGCGTAAGGCTGTAATTGTTATCAATATGGGCGCGATAAACGCCACCACAGCTTTTTACACGATCAGACAATTGAATATCGCCTTCACCATCAATCATGGTCTTATTGATATCTGCAATACCTATGTATAAGTAGGCTTTTTCTACGACTTCGCCTTTAATCACGTCTTGACCTGACACGGCTTCAAGCACACGGTCATGATTGATTGCCAAACCTTCAAGCTTACGCCATTCAGCAGTTGCACCTTTAAGACGTGCAGCTTGACGTGACTCTAAAAATGCTACTCGGTCATCCATTGGCTTGCCAGCAGTAACTGGAGAGCCACCTTCCTCAGCGGTAGGATAAGTTTGCTTACCATCAGCCCATGCTTGTACGTCAGCCATAGCAATATAATTCGTTTTGCCTTCCACATATTCATCAGGTGTTATGCCATCATACTCTTCAATCCATTCAAGTATTGTTGCGTTCGTACCAGAGGCAATTTCCACCCACTCAATATCAAACCCAGTCACAGCGGGGTCGTTTAATCCTTTATCTTGGGTCAATTTTGCACCATATAAGGTACCAGCGCTTAAGTCTTCCGCTGTATCTGCAACAAACTTAAATAGCACACCACCCGTATCATCTTGCGAGGAGTACACAGTGCGACTGTCAGGCATCACAACCGCGTTTTCATGTTCGTAGCGGCCGATAGTATAGTGCTTCTCAACAACAGGCTTATCTGATAATGGAGATTTAACTTCTGCGATATAGCCATAGCGGTATGGGTTTGGTGATTCCGGCGCTAAAAACTCTCTAAATTGCGTTAAGCGTGAATTTACCTCTGGCGCATTCCATTCAGGATTTGTCGTCGTATCCACTTCTGAATTTACGATCCACTCTTCTGATGTCAAAGGTGTGTCCCATGGAGATACCGAACCGAAGCAATTCGCTGCGGTGCCTTTGACAGCGTCAAAATCTAACATCATGGCTTCTTCTACATTCCACTTACCACTATCACTTTTCGACATTTTTAAACGGCTCATACCACCGGGGTAATCTTCCCAGTTGGTAAATAAATAACCTGTCGCTTCAGACTCAAAAATGAAACCGTTAAAATCTGGCATATCATTTTTGATGATTTCATCACCAGAGGTCATACCGTAAATGACGCCTAAACCGCCAGCTAAACCTTTATCGCCAAGATCTGAAAAGGTATCTCCCGTCTGGCCCAGTATTTGATATTGACCAATTGCAGTGACCACGGTTTGCTTTTCGAAGTCAGTTGAATGAAGGGGGGCATCAGCCAAATTGCGCGGTAATTCATTGAAATTCACACCAGTAAGCACACCGACAGTGCCTGTATTAAATGGGCGTTTGTTAAAGTTATCTTCAGCGGTATTGCTATCGCTTGGATGCTGAGCATTAAAGAATAGGTCCCCTTGCTCAGTTAAAAATATTCCCGTTACCTCTGAGCCAGTTGGTACAGTGGCAATACGCACCAAGCCAGCTCCTGTATTTAGATCCGGCTGAGCGTTTTTACCATCCACCCCATTTTCGCCAACAGTACCTTGCTCACCTTGAGATCCTTGTTCCCCTTGAACACCAGGTGCACCATCATCACCATCACATGCTGTTAATGCCACAGTAACGGCCACGGCAATTAACGAATAGGCTATGCTCTTCATTTTTATTACTCCGAATTATTTGTTGCTACATTGGGTTTTTATAAGCGCAACTAGCCTGAACGGAAGTAATGACAAATAAGTTTATGAAATATTAATCTTTTTGGTCAAAAGAAAAACTCTATTAATATGACTGTAAAGGGGGCTTACAGTGAACTAATGATGTGATGTTCCATATAAATTAGCGCGTCGACGTCATAACCAAGTTTCAAGGCTGTCTTTTGAAAGTCTTTCAAAACAGCATTAGATACTTGTGGTGTGCGAGACAATAGCCACAAATAGTCTTTGTCATAACTTGTCACATAAGCGTATTGATAATCTGCTTCGTCTAATTTAAAAACAACATAACTGCCGTAAAACGGACCGAAAAAAGACACTTTTAAATGACCTATATCTTGCTCAGATACAAACTTGGCAACACCATCAGCCTGCTTCCATGTTTGCTCGGCAGTCACATAACCTCTGTTAACAACTCCAACACTGCCATCTTGATTTATAGTATATGTTGCAGTCACATTTTGCATGCCACGCTCAAAGCGGTGATCAAGGCGTGCAATTTCATACCAAGTGCCTTGATAACGCTGCAGATCAAAGTTTTTTACTGGTGTGATTCCTTCGGGCAAGCCAGTACATGCTGTTAAAGATAAAAAAGCCCCCAACACACAAGCTTTTACAAAGTAATGTATTTTCAAAGCGCAACACTCCTATCTTGGTAAGTAGACTGATACAATTAAATATTGTGGTCTATACGGCCACTGAGTGCCAAACGATCTATCTGCTGGCAGAATATTAAGTTGTTGAAACTACTTGGCAGTTCATGAAAATACTAACTCATGGTTTTGGCGCGCCAGCGGGCATTTTAGCTGTATACGTCGAAAATAAACCTAACCTCATAGAATACAAAAATCTCAATGAAGTCATACCATTACGTCATGGTGAGATCGATTATATTAATCAAGAATGCGGTAATGGATGGCGAAAGCTGTTCAATGTATACAGTAAATTTCTCTCTGAGTTAAGTCATCCAGATCATGATTTTACTAAGGAAGAGAAAGGTACGCTCACATGGCAAGCATATAGAGATAAAAGCTTACTTCAAGCCTGCTCACAAGAAGCTTTGCTGTTTTCTCCGCCAGATCTGGGCCAAAACAACTACCAGTGGCACATCATTGCAGGGCGAACATATGCTAAAAAGCTCATCAGAGATCACGATTTTACCCACTCAATGGTCTGGTTAGATGAAGAATTTGCCATTGATAAGGTAAACAGGATCATCGTATGCCCGTATTTTGATTATCGCCAGCTCAGCAATATCAAGATCACCAAGCTGGCCGAATTAATTAGGGCGCATACGCCTTAATCACTGTCCTTTTGCAATGGCATGGGCACTAAAACCAAGTGCCTTAAAATAAAGGGAAGGGGAGCAAAACCCAGTAAGACTTGTCAGTTCATGCAACCTTGCACCACTTATAGGGTAAAAGGCTTCTTGGAATTGATGACGCATCGTTTGCGCCCCCGCGTCTGTCAGCCCGAGCTCCTTCTGACAATAATGTAGCTGTGCCGCGCGTTCAAAGTCGGTATCAGGCTGCATCAAATCAGCTAAAAACAATTGCCCACCGGCACGCAAATTCAGGCCAATTTGCTTTAATAGCTCAGCTTTATCGCCATTATCACTTACAAAATGAAGTACTAATAAGCATAAAGCTGCATCTGCTTGATAGATTGCATCTTTAATTGGACCAAGGTGAATAGTGACTCTGTCACTCAACCCCAAGTTAGTAAAATTTTGATCTGCGATAGCGAGCATATCTGCAGAAATATCTTGCGCAATAAACTGCCAGCCAGCATTATGCTTTGCCAACTCAATAATGTCCTTGCCTGTGCCTGCACCAATAACCAGTATGGTTGCATCTTGATCTAACGTCACACTCAGCTGTGCTGCAGTCGTATGATGCAGCAGCTCATAGCCTGGCACCAATTTACCAATGCGTTTATCGTAACTGAGCGCTTCATCACCTGTGAATGTAGGCATATATTTCCTCTTTAACTTTCCTTTGTTGTCACGGTAGAGTATCCACCGGACTGCTTTTTAATCCTAATTTGTGTCGCAACACGTTCTGTCATTTGAGCCACATGAGAGATAACTCCGACCTTTCGACCCTGTGACTGTAAGGCATCCAGTGCATCCAATGCCACACTCAATGTCTCTGGGTCGAGTGTGCCAAACCCTTCATCGATAAATAAAGAATTGATTTTCACTTGGTTTGATGACAGAGATGCTAGCCCTAGCGCCAACGCCAGAGAGACTAGGAATGATTCTCCACCAGATAGGGTATTCACGCTACGCTGCTCATCGGCCATATCACGATCGATAATGGCTATTTCCAATGACTGACCAATTACAGTCAGACGATAACGCCGCGACAAGCTCATTAAATGATGATTGGCATAATGCAGTAGGATTTTTAGCGTTTGTGTTTGCGCTAAATTACGCATAGTTTTGCCTGTTGCATCGCCTAGTAAACGATTAAGTAAATGCCAATGCTCATAGTCAGCTTGCATTTGTACTAGCTCACCTTGCTGAGACTGTAACTTTTGCATATTGTTTTGATGAGTTTGCAGCACTACCGAAACTGTCACCATTTCAGTTTGCAACTGATTATACTGCGCATTGAGTGTGTCTAAAGCTGTGGCTATTTCCGACTGTGCATGCTCAGGTTTGCCATTCTCTGTATGCTCCGCTAAGTTCTGCTTCACATGCGCTAACTGTGACTTTGCGTTATCGCGCTGTTGTTCTAATAATTTTGCCTGTTCGATTAATGGCATCCATAACTCAGGCTGCCAAGCGAGTAACTCATCGACTAATGCTTCAGTCAGAGTAGGGTATTGCTGTTGAGTTTGCGCCAACCAATCTGTAAAGCGAGTGTGGTTGTCAGCTAGATTAGCCTCATATTCTTTTATCTGCTGAATAAGGTGCGCTTGACGTAAAGCCTGCTCATCACGCACCTTATTTAAACGAGTAAGTTCATCTTTATGCGTTTGGAGTTGTTGCTGCGCCAAAGAAACACCTTGGTGTAGTTGCTGATTCCATTGCTCAGGCGTCGTTTCCAGTGCCAGCAATGCACCGCGCTGAGTTTGCGCTTGATCGCGTAGCTGCTGATATTGACTAAGCTGTGCGTTAAAGCTGCTTAATTGCTGTAAAGCCTTATCAAGCAGTGCTTGAGTGGTGCTCTGCTGAGGTAAACATTGTTCGATATCTTTGACTATTTGCGCGCGCTTATCTTGCAGTGCTATCACATTATTCACTTGCTCACACAAGTTCTGCACTGCGGTATCAGCAGAGTGAGTCAGCTGAGATAACCACGTCTCATTGCCATAGACTTCAGAAATTCGTAGCGTCAACTTTTCACAAGTCTGCGCTAATTCATTGCTTCTTTGTGTTAATGTGGCTTGTGATTGCTCAATTGACTGAAGTTGCTGCTGATACTGTTGCAAAGCACTTCGCAGCTGCTGAAGCTGCTGCTGATTCTGCTGTAGTAATTGCCATTTATGCTGTTGAGATTTACTCAGCTCGCTGTAAAGGGCGAGATTATTATCAATCTGTATAAGCTGCTGCGCATGTTGCTTAGCATCGCGAAGTGATTCAGGTAGTTCATCAAGCAAGGTCTGATTCACTTGCTGCTTGTTTAATATCTGCGCTTTTTGTTGCAGCGCGGCTTGCAGATGTCCGTTTACTTGCTCTAAGTTAGACACCACTTCATGATAACGCGCTTGCGTTTGCTGACGTGCCCTTTCTGCACTGTGATACTGGCCTTCAAAGTCTCGGATCAATTGCTGCCAATGACTATCGATATGATCTACACGATAAGGGTGCTCGGTCGCACCACACACCATGCATTCTTTACCATGCTCTAACTGTCCGCGCAACGCGCTTATGTTGTCACTTGCACGCAATTTAACCTGATGTAAGTTTTCTTGGGTTAAATTCAATTGCTGGCGAGTGAGTTCATCTTGATGTTCAGCATCTTTTCTTTGAGCTTCAGCACTGTGCTGTTGATGTCTCAAACCATCAAGATGTGCCTGTAACTGCAGTAGTTCATCACTCAATACTCTTTGCTGCTCTAATGCTTGCTGTGCCTTATTGAGTTGTGACTTCTGAAATTGCAATTTTTCGTAGTCCAATTCACTCAAGCTGTGCTGCAATTGATTCACTTCAGCCTGCATTGAATTAACATGCTGCTCAACCTGATTGCATTGGGGCTGCGCTTCCATAACAGCTTGCTTCGCAGCTTGATATTGCGAACCCAAAGCTGATTGCTCGACCTGTAATGCATGTCTGTCATGGTGCGCACGTAAATACTGTTGCAGTACTTCGTAAGTTTGAGGCCAAGATGCACACAGCGATACCAACTGTGGCGATTCTGACAATTGCTTATCCACCAGCGTTTTCTCAGCATCAAACGCTGTAAATTGTGATTTCAGTGTTTGAAGTGTATGAGAATACTGTTGCTCCAACCGTTTTTGCTGAGCGACCTGTTCTTCAAATTGGTCACAAAGTTTCGTATTTTCACTACAAACTTTATCAAGCTCTCTCACCTTAGCAATATCAGGCTCATGCTGTTTCAATGCAGCCTGTGCAAGAGACAACTGCTCATTACTGGCTTTTAGGGCTGATTCTTGAGCCGTGATCTCGCTGTGGAAATCCTGCGCAGCCAAAGCGCTCAGATCAGATTGGGCACGCACTATACTGGCCTGAAATTGCTTAGCCTGAGTACGGTTATCAGCAACATGCTGAGTCAGTTGTGCTTGCTGTGCACGTTTGAACTCATCACTGCGGCTAGCCAGCGCCGCATCTTGCTCTTTGACGCTACTCAACAAAACAGTCAATTGCTGCTCTAGCTTGGTTTTTGCTGTGTACCAGCCAAGATGCTGTTCGAGGATTTTTACTTGTGATTGTAACTGACTTTGCTGTTGCTGTAGGTCTGCTAAAAATTGCTGTTTTTGGGCAAGCGCCTCTTCACTGAGTAGCTCAATATCACCAAGCTTTTGCTTAAACGAAACAAGCGCTTCAGACTTTTGCTTATGAAACTCAAAAATGGTTTTGCCAACTCGGCTAAACTGCTCGGTCGCGGTCAGACACTCCAGCAACTGAGCGCGCTCATCCGCATTTGCCTTTAAAAAAGCAGCAAAGTCGTGCTGAGCTAATAACACCGCTCGGGTAAACTGCTCAAAGTTCAACCCAATTAATTGTAATAGCTTTTGCTTTGCGTTGGATTTTTGCGCCAGTACCTGATCGGCAGCGGCATCCAGTAACACTAATTCAGCTTCTTTAATTCGCCCATCCACTTTATTGCGGGCTCGAGCCACTTGCCAACGCGCAGTGTATTGCTCACCATCTTGGGCGACAAATCCGACTTGCGCATAACCTGACACTGTCCCTCTTCGCAATAAATGCCTTGGGTCACTCAGTTTGATTTCATCGCCATTAAAAGCGACTTTGTTTTTTGAGTCTGATTTTAATCTCGCCGTTTTACCGTAAAACGCCAGACAGATAGCATCTAACAGGGTACTTTTACCAGCTCCAGTTTCACCTGTGATGGCAAACAAACCCGTATTTTTCAAAGGAGGAGCGTTAAAGTCGATATGCGCTTCTGGCAAAGAGGCTAAGTTTTTAACCTCAATAGTAAGGATCCTCATAGTTCTCCTTGCTCATTTAATGCAACTAATACCGTCTCTAAACATGCTTGTAATTCTTGTGGCAATGCAGATTCCTTATCTATTTGTTCTTTGTATGCCAACTCTAATAAAGTAAGCGGTGCAAGGTCATTCACTTTACTTAAGTCCTCAAATAGTGGCGTATTCTCATTATCTGTCGCCTGCGCGACACGCTCTATACCGCAAAAATGGACGCGTTTATCAGCCAAGGCTTGCTCTATTTTATGACGGAATTGACTGTCAGTTTCGTTGGCGTTCAAACGCAATCTTAAATAAGGCTTAGGGGCTGCTCCCTCGGCGGGTAACTCCAAATCTTCAATAGCTTGACAAAGCGCTTGCAAAGTCGCGCCGCCTTTTTCTGGTAATAAAATGACATCCTTGTGCCTTGGCACATATCTTGGTGTTATCTCAGTGATGTGCTTACCGGAAAACTCAACCAGCAATATCTGATGCTTATAGTTACGCTCTGAGAATGACATCGGGAAAGGTGTACCGCTGTAACGTATTGCTTCATTGTTTGCGACCTTTTGTGCTTTATGCAGGTGACCAAGGGCCACATAGTCAGGCGTATCTCCAAACACATCAGCATGAATCGAATCAAAACCACCAATGGTAATATTACGCTCAGAATCCGTTGAAATATCCCCACCTTTTGCATGTAGGTGACCTAAAGTTATCACAGGAAGCGACTTATCGTGTATCTGCTCATACGCAGACTGGTAAGCCTGCTGCACTGCTTGTGCGTAACCAGAGTCGTCGCCGTCAACTTGAGTCATATCGGCACTGCGCAAAAAAGGCATTGCGACAACTTGAACTGCACCACAACGGGTGTTGATCAGTTTAATCACATCTTCGGGTGCATATTTGTCATATTTACCAACGACATGTGTATCAAACTGTTGTAGCAATGGCTTGGCTGTTTCAATACGATTAGCAGAATCATGATTGCCCGCAATGATAACGATATGCAAATGAGGGGAGGCCGCTTTAACAAGCTTGATGAACGCATATAACTGTTGCTCAGCTGTCGCTGGAGGCGTTGCTGTATGATAAATATCGCCACTAATAACCAACAGATCAGCATCAACTTCAACTAACTCTTGAATGAGCCAGTTTAAAAAAGCCTGATGCTCTTCATAGCGATTATGTTCATAAAATTGCTGACCGAGATGCCAGTCTGATGTGTGTACAACTTTCATACAGCGTTCCTTTCCTAATTAGGAACGCTAATATAACATTGCTTGGGACTATTTATTAATAGCTCAACCGCCACCATGCGAAAATTAATAAAGGTAACGCCAAAAGAAGTAGCATTGGTGCTCTATATAGCTTACTTTGCTTAGCCTCTAAGCGCTTAATTGCAGCACGTTCATTACAGGCAGCCACTTTATCAACGTAACAGTAGCCATCTTCTATGTACGCTTTACAATTTTGTTCATCAGCAGGTATCGCTACGAGCTTCTCTTGTTTTTTTAGTATGTAAAAGTCCATACTGCTCACCACATTTTTTTCTATAAACGGGTATTAATCAATGAGCAAAACTAACGCCAGTTTTACCCAAAATAAGGAAGAGCGCGATTTTAATGATAAACAATGCCAAATATCAACAGTAAACTTGGGGTTTTTAAATTTTTTTTCAAAATAGAGACAATAAATATGGAAAATGCATACTTGGCATACAATTAAAATTGTCATTTTTTCATCACTTTTGGCCCTATAACCAGCCTAAATGATCGAACTGAACAATTTCTGAACCACCTATCTATTCGTACAATTTATTACATTTAAGATTAATATCTTGATATGCATGAGGTAAAAGAACTCGACTTAACAGTGGATATGTTATATCAATACACCTTTAAAGGTCAAAAAACCGACATTTAACTTGCAAGATATTAGAAAAAAACACAATAATCCTCTTAAAAGTATTTAGAATCTTGTAGACTGTAAGTAAGTGAGTAAACACTATCATTTATCTTTGAAGGAGTTAGATATATGAGAACTTGGCTTATTGCCGGGCTCAGCTTAATTTGGTTTTCACCAGTACAAGCACACAAATTAAAGGCATCACTGGCAACGGCAAAAGTGTTGCCACACAGTGGACATATAAAACTAGAGTATAGATTTCATATGCACGACCTTGAGCATGCTGTAGTTCATCTATTCAATGATTCAAAAAATATTTATCAAGATATAAAAGTGCAACAGCAATTTTCTGACTACGTCTATACACAAACATCACTAAGGCGCTTAAACGGTCAAGCACTGGCTTTATCAAAACCCACTTATGAAATAGACCGCAAATACTTCAGAGTTTATCAAGAAGCGTTATACGAAAAAGAAGTACCATTAACAGGTCTACAAATGCGCAATGGCACATTGAGAGATATCTGGCCTGAGCAAATCAATTTAGTCAATTTCAGAGGCATGGGGCCAGTAAAAACCATGTATTTTGATAAAGATGATAATTGGCTAAGTGTACAATTTGATGAAGTAATCAAACCAAATATCCCAAACCCAGCCAATGTTAAACAAAATTAAGCAGCCACTCAAAAAGCGGCGTAATAAATGTCACCTACCACGCCACATAGAGATAAACTGCTTCATAAACACTGAATTACTGACATACCTGTTCGTCTCGAACGGCAAACTGCGAGTCACAGCGTAAAAACGCTTCGCCTTGCTCATCAAAAAATCGTCCATACCACCCAGAATAGCGATCTAGTTCGAGCTCTAAAAAGCCAAATTTTGCTTGCTCATTGCCATTGGCTTCCAGCCCATCCACAACAACTTCAAAGCTCGTGTAAGGTAACTCTTCACTGAGACTCACACCACTATTACCAACCACTATTTGCGGCGGGCGTTTGTATTGCTTATCAAAACTCAATGACTGATAAATATGCATATGGCCCGATAATGCCAGAGCTACTTGCTCAGGCAGATGTCCAAGCGGGGTATCTGCTAATGCCCGCTGCAGCATGATATTTAATGTATTGTCAGTTGCCACATTATTCACCCCCCACAGCGGCCTATGTGTCACCGTCCAAATAGGCTTATCTGGGTATTTGCTCGCAAATTTTTGTAAAGATTCATATTGACTCTGATACTGCGCTGTTAGTGCATTTGAAAACCGATCATCACATGCATTGGCCGAATCCTGCACCCAAATATTGAGCTTTTCAAGCTTCAGCATATATGGTTCTATCATCGCGATGGCAGAGGCCGCTGAATTCAGAGGCTGAGAAAAATTGCCTTGTGCTGGGCACGCGCGCTGGGCTATGCCTTGCTCCAAACTTGACCCAGGACCGAAAAAGTAAAACCAGCCAAGTCCGGCTCGGCTACACAATTCATGATTTCCCCTCGCAAACACCCAAGGCGCCTTCGTCAGAATAGAATCAGCAGCGCTGAAAAAGTCAGCTCGCCAAGCGCGCCACGTATCAGGTTTTGGGCTGCCTTGCGCATTTTGACTATAGTAGGTTTCCTCTAACCCACAGGTTTTTCCGCCATAGCCACCATCGCCTGCATCATAGGCATAAACACCTTTACTAATACTGCCGCTGGTACCTCTATAATTGTAATCCCCCATATGTAGAATAAGGTCAACATCTCGCTTAGCGCCTTGTGTTATCAAAGTTTTAAAAGGCTCAGCAGGTCCATTACCGTCACATACATGTGATTTACAGCCTGAATCACCATAGACCTGAATACGCTTGGGGTTAAGTGTCATTGCATCAAACTGTAGTTCAGTGCCGCCCACTTGATATGCGATACCTGCTTGAACGATAGACTCACACACTATAACCGGAAAGTGTTTACCGGGATGAAGCGCACGAATTTTCATCTGGCTACGCTCGCCACTTTCGCTTTCAAGTAAAGGACACACTTGGTGTTTGCTCTGAACTCCTGGGATGATGGCACGCACATAAATCAGTGTTTCACCAGATTTGCTGGGAGCCAGCATTGAATAAGCCGTGATCACTTCGGATTTTTTTATTGGCTTTGGACTGCTGCAACTAGCCAATACCAATAGCCCACACAATATACTCACAACTCGCATTGTCGTTTTCCTTCTAGTTTGCGTCACTAATTCCTTGTTTAGTGTAGTAAAAACTCTGTAAAGGGCTATTACAGACAATTACCTACACGGACAACATACTATTTGAAGGCTGCAATATCTCGCCACTTAATACCAAACTTTGCAATGTGCTTTTGCAAACGACTGGAATCGTTAATGGTGGCTTTTTACGTTCTACTGACATCAAATAACACGCGTCCCGCAGCAGCCATACTAGGGCTTTGCAAACAAACGGTGACGACATACTCTAATTGTTGGCGATCAAATGCATCTAACTCTGCGATTTGCTCGTCGCTCAGAATAGAAATTAAGCAAGAACTGTGCTTGTTCGGCTGATGTATAAACAATTTTGTTGAACCTGTAAGCTAACGCTTTGACATTCGCTTTCCTGCGTAACTCTGAGTGGCTGATGCTTATCAGTCATTAAAATATTTACCCCAAACACTGTTTAATTTCGTTGATCAGGGTATTTACTCGTTGTGGCTGCGTTGTATTTCGATGTGTACCTAGATAGACAGTCTCATAAACAGGATGTGTTAAAGAGTGAGCTGTAATAAGCTCTGGCTGTGCAAAGGCTGCGACAGCATGAGCAGGCAATACCGTAAATCCAAAACCTCGTGCGACAGGCTCTAAAATTAATCCAATTTGATTTGAAAAGCCTTGATTTTTTAGTAAGTCACTATGTTGGAACTCTGGAAAATTAGCGCCAAGTAATAACTCTGCATGATGACTGCCATCGGGGTGGTTGATATAGCCCAAAGCACTGAGCGACCGCCAATCAGGTGAACCCAAGTTTTTTGGCGTCACAAGTAATAATTGCTCCTGAGCAATGGCTTCACAGTGCACGTTGGCATCACTGGACTTTTTACTCATCAAACCAATATCGATGCGTTTACCAGCAATGGCCTGCTCGATTTCACGATTAGGAGCAAAACGATAATCAATCGTGAGGTCGCGATAGCACTGCTGTAAATTCAGAAGGCTCGGGTACAGCTTTAGCCCCACACTGCCAGGTGACATCACTCGCACGTTACCTTTATAAGCAGGGTCTTCCCCAATAAGCTTTTCTAACGAAGCTACCCCATGAAGAATATCTTGCCCATGCACATATAGCTTTTCACCGGCCTCAGAGAGTGAAAATTGCTTGCCTTCACGCAACAACAATATTTTGTCAAGCTGTTGCTCTAGCTTGTTAATATGTTGGCTCACACCTGATTGTGTCATATGAAGATGCTGTGCGGTGCGCGTGAAGTGACCAATTTCAACCAAGGTGCAAAAAGTACGTAGCCAGATTAGATTAATCATTACATTTTGTACTCAAATTAATAAGTATTGATAATTTTACTTAATGAACTTTGATTTGTAACCTGCTCACATCACAATGAGGAGCACATTTTATGAACAAGGTTTATCCAAGAAATTTTTCCCATATTGGTATTTCAGTACCAGATCTTGAAAAAGCTGTTGAGTTTTATACCCAAGTATTAGGTTGGTATTTAATCATGAAACCCACAGAGATCACTGAAGATAACAGTCCCATTGGCCAAATGTGCACCGATGTATTTGGTGCAAATTGGGACAGCTTTAAAATTGCACACTTATCAACGGGTGACAGAATTGGCGTAGAGCTATTTCAATTCAAAAACCAAACTAACCCAGATGACAACTTTGAGTATTGGAAAACCGGTATCTTTCATTTTTGTGTACAAGACCCGAATGTGGAAGAACTTGCGGAGCGTATTGTTGCAGCTGGTGGCAAAAAGCGCATGGCAGAACCTAGATACTACTATCCAGGTGAAAAGCCATATCGCATGATTTATATGGAAGACCCATTTGGCAATATCCTAGAAATTTATAGCCATAGTTATGAGTTGATCTACAGTGAAGGCGCCTACTAACCTCACATATCAAATCATTCAATCACGCTCATCAAATTGCATGACTTGGGCTTAATAGGGGTGTAAAGCCCATTTGCATTTCGATACCAGTGAAAAAATAGATCCTTTCAAAAGTATGCAACGCCAAATACAACATCAAGCACCTATGATTGATATAAACAAAATTACGGACTCGCTCTATGGGATTTGTTATTTGGCACATTTTCAAACCCCAAAGATTACGTGTCTAAAGTCGGCTTTGATGAAGTCAGAGAAAAACACGTATATGACATGCTGAAAACCAAGGATGTATATAAATCCTAGTCGTTTGCGAGCCTTACTATTTATTTCGGCCTTGATATTTACGATAAATCGCCAAAAACACTAAATTTATCGACTTGTCATACGACTTATATTGATAGAGTAATAAGTAGGAAAGCGCGCATTCATGACAGATACACACACTTGGCCAGCCGATGCCGATGGAGAAGTACTCAAAGTACTAGACGAAAGAGGCTTTGATTTTGGCTCCACACACACGATTGAGTTTTATCTTGAATTTAAGACTTGGCCGCTGAGCGAACATCAGCAAAATGAAATATCTGAAAAATTACACGGTGCTGATTTTATAGAGTCAGATCCAGAAGATATTGAGCTTGGTGATGCACCAGGTTATGTCTTATTTACTACACAAAATAAAGTCACCCATGAGTTTGTCGGCCAAGAACAAGTCAGACTAAGTAAATTAGTTGCGCATTTAGATGGCACTTGTAACTCATGGGCCGTATGTAGCCCCTGTGGCGGATAATACCTAATACAGCCAACTCACTAACATAATCCAATCTATTCATGTTAGTGAATGGCATCATAACTACCGCGCTGAGCTCTTACCCAAAAAGCTAATAAGCTAATAAGCTAATAAACTACCCTACACTTGGTTTACATCAAAAAATCGTGCACTCTACTGTTTAAAATAAAAATAAATGTGTATCAGAGATCATGCAATACAAAAAAGACAATTATCGAATTAGTGATTCACGAGAAGACATTCAACTCGAGCAGGTTGAATCATTACTAAGGAGTTCCTATTGGGCCAGCAAACGCGACTTAGCAACCATTAAAACCTCTATAAAAAACAGTGAATGCTTTTCGCTCTTTTATCAAGAGCACCAAGTCGGCTTTGCAAGAGTCGTCACTGATTTTGCAACGGTTGCCTACGTCGCCGATCTGATCATTCACCCAGATCATAGATCTCAAGGGCTCGGAGTATGGTTAACAGAGACGATCGTCAATGATCCACGTTGGTGCACTAAATTTAAATTTCTCGTCACTGATGATGCGCACAGCCTGTACGAAAAGTTTGGGTTTTCTGGCAGCCCGAAACTACTAAGCACCCAGGTGTAAAATTTACTAACTCAACCATTAGATCGATATAATTATAAGTTTAAGCCCCAGCCTCAAATTGATAGATAAATAACCATCAAAAGCACAGCACAACGACCATGCTATACCACATATTACTTTGCAAACGCTTTATAGGTCTTAGTAATAAACAAATCTTTTTGTTTGATATTAACAAAGTGATTGCAGGTTGAGGTGAATAACGGCGTTTGTACTATGCCCGTTTTTTGCCCCGTGGGAATTAACGCCATAAACGGATTACGTTTGTATGCTTTTACCGACTTACCTTGGCGCTTTCGTACTATCCTTTTAGCCAAATATTTCCCTTGCTCCACTGCCAAATAACCCAGTTTAGCTTCTCCTACATCAGCAATATCACCCAGTGCATAAAAGTTCTCGTGATCTACAACTTGAAGCGTGTCATTCACCAGAATCAAACCTTTATCATTGAGTATATGTGAGAAGTTTTCTTGCAAAAATGCGTTGTTTGGTTTGGTACCCGTTGCACACAATACCATGTCGGGTTTTAACACATCTGTTGAACGCTTATCTTGGTAATCCTGAGTTTTGGCACACCGTTGATAATCACTATTTAACTTGATCTGAACGCCTAGCTCTTCTAACTGTTTATGTGCTTTGCGCTGTGCTTTTTGACTAAAGCCGCAAAGTAGTGCTTTATCTTTGTGAGCTAAGGTAACCACTTTATCTTTAAAGGCATAAGCAATTTCACCAGCCAGCTCTACGCCTACAACACCGCCGCCTATGATTAATATCTCAGTTGCGTCTTTAAGCTGCGCATAATGCTGTCTAAGCTCATTCTCTCTGTCATTTAAGCTATGTGCATCCATGCTCTTGGCCAATGGCAAAGTCGGATATCTAGACCCACTGGCAATCACAACCTGCTCAAACTCAATACACTCGCCATTTTCTAGCAGCACGATATTATTTTGAAGGGTTTTCACACCACTTTGAACAAACTGACCAGCTAAAATATCTCGATAATACCGACGTGGTTTCCCCTTAAATTGGCCCTGTGCTGTGGACTCTCTGAGCACAGCATAAGTGACTTCAAAATAATCTTTTTTGTCTACGAGTATGGTCTGCACGCCACTTTCATGTAATTTTTGTGCAGTCGTTACGCCACCAAAACCACCGCCAATGATCAGTACTTGCGTTTTCATATCTATTACCTCAATTTACTCAATGAGATGTAGCATATACCGTTGCAAATTTGTTTTTAATGCGCATTTTAAATACCCTTATGTGCATATATGCAACAGAGACATATCATGGATAAATGGACAGAGTTTAAAACCGCCTACCGATTAGCAAAGCTAGGGACACTTAGCGCCGCAGCAACCGATCTGGGCATACACCGCTCAACCGTCATGCGGCAAATAGATAGCTTAGAAGCGCACTTAGGTATCAAGCTCTTTCAACGCAATGACAAAGGGTATATTCCAACTGAAGCAGGGCAGGAAGTGATGCGGTTGGGGGAAATCACAGATGTACAATTTAATCAGTTTGTCGATAAAGCAACAAACTCAGATGCTATGATGAGCGGTGTACTTAAAATCACTTGTGTCAATGAACTAGCCGAATTGTTATTTCCAGTGATAAACCAATTCCAAGCACAATACCCAAACGTCAGATTCGAAATATTGGGTGATATACGAAAGTATGCATTAGAGTATGGAGAAGCAGACTTAGCCATTCGGATGGGTGAGAAGCCGCACACACTTGATAACATAGTGATCCCATTCCAGTGCATAGAAGTGGTCATGTGTGTGCATCAAAAATATGTTGAACAACATGGCCTGCCAACAAAAGACAATTGGTCACAACATAAATTTATCGCCAATTCCGAACGTATTGCACATTTGCCTTGGAATGAATGGATCCACACTCAGGTAGAAAAAAGTCAAATTGTCACCACCAGTAATGCTCACCAAGTACTCGATTATGCGCTGCATGCAGGGTGTGGGATCTCTGTTAGTACAAAAAAAGCTTCACAAAACAACCCATTGCTACACATATTGCCCATAGGCGACATGTGGCAGGTGAATACTTGGATATTGGTACATCGTGACATAATACATATTCCAAAGGTACGTAAATTTATCGACCAGCTAAAGCTAGCACGATAAAAGAGCGAACTTATACATTATCAGCCGCTTCAATTTCTTGTATAAACCCACTTAACACGGCTCGATTTTTTGCTAAACGTGCTGCTTTTTCATCGACTTCTTTTAGCTGGCTGTGCAATAACACTCTTAACTCGTCACAAGGCTCAAAAATGGGCCGCTCGCCTCTAATACAAGGTAGAAATTGTAATATAGTACTTAGCGTCATACCTGCTGAACTTAACAATTGAATACGCTCTAACGTCAGTACCTCACGCTGATCATAATCGCGATACCCAGCTGCGGTACGACGTGGTGTTAATAGCCCTTGCTCTTCGTAATACCGAAGCATGCGCACACTCACACCGCTTTGCTCAGATAGTTCACCAATTCTCATCTTTACTCCTTGACCTTAACAGCACTGTTAGGGTTTATCGTATTGGCTTCTAAATATGGACTCAATGGAAGTAACACAATGACTAATAATGAATTTTCAGAAAATACCTTTATCAATGGTGAGTATCAACCCAACTCTGCACTTAACTCATTAGCATTTTCTGGCTTTGCGCACTTCAGTGCGATGCAAGTGAGGGAGAGTAAAGTGAGAGGAATAGACTTACACTTAACGCGTCTGCGTAAAGCGTCGCAAAAATTATTTAATAATGCGCTCTCAGACAAGCAGATACGTACTTACATCAAAGATGCAATTAGAGAAAGCCCATTAGATTGCTCACTGACTATCACACTGTACTCTTCTCACGGTGAATTTACTGCTCACAGTTTGAACACGCTCCCACAAGTACTCGTGCGCACCAGTGCGCCGTCAAACGGTCCCTTAGGACCATTACACCTCACCGCAATTAAACACCAGCGACCTATGCCTGAAATAAAGCATGTAGGAGAAATTGGTAAAACCTTTTATTTACACAGAGCAATAGAAAAAGGGTTTGATGACGCGGTATTTGTTGATGGGCAAACAAGAATAAGTGAGGGAACAATTTGGAATCTCGTCTTTTGGGACGGACACACCATTTTTTGGCCAAAAGCCCCAATGCTTCAAGGGACCATGATGAGCATGTTGCAACGACAACTCACCAAACTTCAGATACCACAGCGCACTGTAGAACTTAAGCTGACCGACCTTACAAAACTCAGTGGCGCAGCGGTAATGAATTCGTGGACGCCCGGGGTAAGTGTAAAGGGCATTGACAGTATTGTCTTTACTGACTCAGATAAATTGAACGCACTATTACATAACGCATATCAATACGAGCCATTAGAGGAAGTTTAACGCCTTGACGATAGGGAGCACCAACATAACACTTGCCTTTTGTGCCAATACTGTTGATTGCTCCATGGAGTCCTGCAAAAACGACACTCAGTTATATTAAAATTTAAGGGCGTAAACACACATTTTTCTGGTTGTGTCTGAAATATCCAACGTGGTTGGCGCAGTACTTTGCAATATAGCGCCGACTTTTTCAGCGTTTCGAATACTGGCTATGTTGTCTTCTAAGCAATGAAACTCAAGTGTTTTTGCACCTTGAGATTTTATCCAAGGAATGAGTTCATTTAAAACTCGTGGAATGACCTGTTGTCCTCGAGCCTTCCCACATAGCCAGTACCCGACCTCACACTGGCCTGTTACCGGATCTATGTGCTTCACACCAAAGACACCACTGAAACAACCGCTCACTGAGATGGCTATCCACCTTGAACTTGGCTCGCCACTGTTAATTCGCTCATCAATATATCTCTGTGCACTATCATCACAAGTTACCTGCTTCACCCAAGGCAAATTGCGCTCCAAGCTCACCCTGTTGTGCTCCACTGCGTTATACAGTTCGGCACTATGATGCAACCCCAGTGAGGTTAATTGGATATCAGGTAAAGTCATAGATCTACACCCTTCCTTGCAAGCATTATTATTCGTAAGTCTATTCTATGTTTCTTAAATAAGAACATGACTGTACGAACAAAAAACCATAAAGTCAAAGCGGGTATGTTCAGGTTAGGGCTAGTTTTGTAGTCATAAAGGCTGTATTTGAAAAGAAAGTTACAAAGCGTAACACGCACTCACAAGGATTTGCACACTGCATCGGGATTGCAACACAGGTTTTAGGTAGACTTTACCTCGTTGAGTAAACACATATACACCTGCAGTTTGTAGATACGTTTATTGTAGTTATTTAACATGTTGATTTCCCTGTCTTAAAAGACTTTTAGCGCACCTTTGGTGCGCTTTTTTTATCTACATTAGTTGTAGCAGCTTACATGTGGACCATCAGTATGGCATACAGGGTAGCTATATTTGCACAACCACGGATCCGTTTTGTACTGAACCTGATATTGACCACCGGCAATTGCACCAGTTTGTTCTTTAGACACTTCATTGTTTGTTAATGACTTTAGTTTCGTTTTTTGTAATTTAAGTTTCATTACTATTCCTTTAATTCATTGTTTTTTATATGCAGTAATTAGGAAACACAGCCCAAATACTGAACACCACTATCCGCAAAATTCATAGCACAGTAAACATGGAAATTTTCATCCGAAACAACACTTTCATATCATCTTGTTGAGTATTTTTTAACAAGGAATGGTTCTTGAAGCTATTGTCAACAATAAGAACAAGTGGCGTGTATGGTGTTATCTACTATATTTCTGACTAATAACAACATTCATTAATTAGGTGCCCTATGATATTTTCATCAAGGACAGATCGTCAGAAATTACACTCCCTCGAAGCCAAACTTAACGTCTTTTTTGAAAATCAATCCATCATAGAACTCAATGACGATGGAATAATCACACATGCCAGTACACATTTCTTAACACAAATTGGCGCGCAGCACCGTGACATCATTAATCAACATTACAGCCGCATTATAAAAACTCGGCTCAGCTTAGACGAGCAAGCTGATAGCAACTGGCAAGAAGTTCAATTACGGTGCTCAGAGGGCTTGGAACTTTGGTTTCAAGTACATGTGCACGCCACTTATGACCAACAAACACGCACTCAGAGCAAACTATTATTACTTAATAATATCACCAAATATAAAAACGGTAGTATTGACCAACTTGGGCAAATAGAAGCAATCGGCAAATCTCAAGCGGTTATCGAATTTAATATGGATGGCACGATTATCCACGCCAATGATAACTTTTTAAAAGTAATGGGCTACACACTTGATGAAGTTATTGGCAGGCATCACAGTCTATTTGCAGAACCTGAATACGCGCAAAGTGAAGACTACACTCTATTCTGGCAGCAATTAAATCAAGGGCAATTTAGCACCGGTGAATTTAAACGACAGGCAAAAGGCGGCAAGGAAGTTTGGATCCATGCTTCATATAATCCTATTTT
This sequence comes from Pseudoalteromonas luteoviolacea H33-S, assembly GCF_001625695.1. Lineage (GTDB taxonomy): Bacteria > Pseudomonadota > Gammaproteobacteria > Enterobacterales > Alteromonadaceae > Pseudoalteromonas > Pseudoalteromonas luteoviolacea_B. Next base: position 42,841 of record NZ_AUXY01000001.1, on the reverse strand, counting down.
TGATGCCAATGGTAACCCTTATAAAGTCGTGAAATATGCATCCGATATCACCCAAACTAAATTACAAGCAGCAGACTACCAAGGACAGCTTGAAGCTATCAGCAAATCTCAAGCTGTGATAGCGTTTAATATGGATGGCACCATCCTAGATGCCAATGACAATTTTTTATCGACTATGGGCTACACCTTAGATGAAGTTAAAGGCCAACATCACAGCATGTTTGCCAGCCCAGAGTATGCAGCAAGCGCTGAATATGCAGCATTTTGGGCTGATTTAAACGCAGGCCATTACTTTACGGGCGAATACTTGCGTCAGGGCAAACACGGTAAGGAAGTTTGGATCCAAGCCTCTTATAATCCGATACTAGACCTCAGTGGCAAGCCATTCAAAGTCGTGAAATATGCTACGGATATCACAGAGCAAAAACGTCAAGCGGCCAATTATGAAGGTCAACTCCAAGCGATAAGTAAGTCCCAAGCCGTGATCGAATTTAATATGGATGGCACCATCATAGATGCCAATGAAAACTTCTTAAAAACAACCGGCTACGTACTGGATGAAATCAAAGGTCAACACCATAGTATGTTTGCCGAACCTGATTACGCTCAAAGCCAAGCATACCGCGAATTTTGGCAACAACTCAATCAGGGTAAGTTTGATTCTGGTGAGTATCAACGCATCGGTAAACATGGAAAAAAGATTTGGATCCAAGCAACCTATAACCCGATATTTGACACCAATGGTAAGCCTTTCAAAGTCGTTAAATTTGCCACAGATATTACCGCACAAAAAATACAAAGTGCTGATTTTGCAGGGCAGCTTGCGGCCATTCACAAGTCTCAAGCAGTGATTGAATTTAATCTAGATGGCACCATCATTGATGCCAACGAAAACTTCCTAGCAACAACTGGTTATACACTTGCACAGATCAAAGGGAAACATCATAAAATGTTTGTTGAAGCAGAGTATGCAAACAGTGAAGAATACCTAGCGTTTTGGCAGCGTTTACGCCTCGGTCAGTTCGACAGCGGAGAATACAAACGCATCGCAAAAAATGGCAAGACAATTTGGATCCAAGCTTCTTATAATCCCATTTTTGACGCTGAAGGCAATCCCTTTAAGGTCGTTAAATACGCCACGGATATCACAGTAAGAAAACATGCTGTCACTAGTATCAAGCAAGCCATTATGGCACTTTCCCAAGGGGAGCTCACACATACCATTGAAGAAGACTTAGGCGTTGAATTTAATGTTTTGAGAGACGCCATGAACAGCTTAATGGATAACTTAAGTAGCATGGTACAAGAAATCACAGAAGCCTCCAATAACGTATATCAAGGCGCACAAAGTATTGCCGTTGGCAACGAAGAGCTTAATAAACGGACCGAAAACCAAGGTGCGAGCATTGAGGAAACCGCTTCTACCATGGAAGAGTTAACAGTCACCGTGCAGCAAAATGCAAAAAGCGCAAAAGATGTGTCAGATCACGCAGATGAAGTAATGGAGAAGGCACAACAAGGGGGTGAAACAGTCTCCAATGCTGTTGCAGCCATGAATGAAATCGAAACCTGCAGTAATAGTATTTCAGATATTATTGGTGTCATTGATGAAATTGCCTTTCAGACCAATTTACTGGCACTCAACGCCTCTGTCGAAGCGGCAAGAGCAGGGGAGGCAGGTAGAGGGTTTGCCGTTGTGGCCAGTGAAGTGCGTAATTTAGCGCAGCGCAGTGCTTCTGCCGCCAAAGAGATTAAAGGGCTCATTCAAGACAGCTCTCAAGCCGTGTCCAAAGGGAGCCAGCTTGTCTCTGCATCAGGTGACACCTTTAACCAGCTCATCCAAGTCGTTAAAGAAGTGAATGTGATGATCACAGAAATTACCTCCGCCAGCCAAGAGCAATCCGAAGGTGTGGCCGCAGTCTCCTCAACCATAGCGCAAATGGACAATGAGACCCAAAACAACATGCATTTGGTTGAGCAATCAACGCATGCAAGCCAGGTCATGAGACAACAAGCACAGCACTTGCTGCAGCAAGTCGATAACTTCAAAACTCAGCCACAGACTAACCAGGAATTGATACCTGCACCAGAGGCGAGAGGCATGTTAAGGCTCAATGCAGGATAAGCTTCATCTGCGAATAAGTTAAATAAGTCACAGCTTAACTATTATGTAGGCTGTGACTTACATGGCTTATTCAATTCGACTTATTAATTGGTTTTGCTAGCTAATTTTGACAGATGGCGTAAGCCAGCCTTTAGTGCAAGATCTTCGTTCTCAATATTGTCGACATGATCGATAACGATATCAGGTAAAAATGCTTCTCTGGGCGTGCCATTGATATGAAATAGCTTTTCAACGGGGATCACCACATTAAGCTGAGAGTGCGTCAGTGTATGCCCAGAAATAGCCCCCAGCAACTGCGCCATAGGCGTACCAATGACAGTCGCACGTTGCATACCGTGTAACCCTATGGTCATACCCTCTCCCATACTCCCTGTCCAACGATTGCTGAGCACCACCAACGGCTTAGTAAATGTCTTATCGCCTCTAGGGTACACAAACTCTTGCCAGCGTCTTTTCACACCAAACTCGCGTTCTACAGCCACCAGCTCATGCTCTTGATAGGGAAAACGCTCAGAGATAAAGCGGCTCATTATGCCACGTGCCACATCGCTGTTACCGCCACTTGGCGTATTGCGTAAGTCTAAGATCAAAGCTGATGCTTCTTTATACTTTGCCAGCGCTTCATCAAAGGCGGGGATCAACGCATTGTTACCAAGACTGTTTTCGGGTCGAATATAAGCAATATCTCCTATCCATTCACTGGTCAATATGGGTTTTTCTTTGATGATTTCATCAACAACTTGCTTAGTATCTATGGTGAGGGTTTGTAACTGCCCTTGCCACTTTACAGTCACTGTCATAGTTTGGTTTCGAGTACCAGTTAGCAAACGGTTAAGCACCCAAGTCTGAGCATTTTGCTGCCCAGATACATTCGCTGCCTTAATGGCATCAAAAACGGCTTTACCATTGATTTTCTCAATCGTCATGCCAGCTCTAAAACCAACTCTAAAAGCATAACCATTGTGCGGTATCGAGGTGATCACCGCCGTCTCACTTTTCACTTCAGCCCACATAGTTAAAGCGGTCGGCATAGGCAAGTAGTAATCTCGAGGACGCGGTCTTATTTCACTGTGTTGGTCGTAAAAAAATTCAAAGCAATGATTCAAGTGTCCTGATAGCGCATTCACCGTTTTGATTTGAGAGACTTGCTTTTGCAAACAAGCATCAAATGATGCTTGGTGTACATTTTTTTTATCGAGATAAGCATACCTTTGCTTTAAAAGCTCAGTAAACTCTCTAATATCTTCATTGACTTGCTGAGTAGACAAAGTTGGCGTACTACCTTGTGCAAAGCTACAGCCAGACACCATCATCGCACTGCAAAAAAGCGTATTTGCTATATGAACTTTCGCATTACGTGGCATTTTAAATATCAATTTAACTTCCTTCTTCTTCAAGTTGAGCCTCTCGCTCTCGCAAAGTTGCTTCCAGTTCATGTAATGAAATCTCTCCTTGTTGATAACGCTGTTCTTGCTCTAATACATACAGCACAAAGTTTAAACTCGACAAAAAAAGTTCGGGTCTGTGCGTATTTGCGCGCTTCATTAAAATGAGTGATTCACTTAATTCTGTTAGTGACTCTTGAGATAAGTTTTTAATAAACAATTGCTGAGACATTAATGCATCAAGATACTCGGGGTAGGGCAGGGGGTTATCTCCAAAGAATTGTGCTTTCGAATTTTTCGTCTCAGAGCCCGCCTCATTTTTTTGGTAAAACGCCATCACCGCTTGGCCATAGTCAAGGCTTTCTGTCGCCACTGCTTTTGCAGCATGGAGCAACTTTATTAAATCACGACGCTCTTTTTCATCTTCATGGTAGTTACTAATAGCTATTGCCAATAATACACCAATAAGTGTTGCGACCATGGTAAGTGCGAAGTTACATGCCAGTTCATTGTCTTTTGTAAACTGTCTAAAAGAGGGTATAAAAAGTACGGTACAGCAGGCAATGAGAATGACGGTAGTAATTAAATAAGCCAAAGTGGACACCCTAGTTATATTTATTGTGTGGTGTTTTTTATTACTTTAACAGTCAATGATATGAATTTTAATATAAATTTAAAAGAACAGCTTATTTACGCAGTCACGTTACACACATGCACTCGATGCATTTAAGCGAGTTGAATTAGCCGATACGCGCTTTTATTTTATCGCTATTGACCATCATAAATTGCGCAATTTTTATGACGCTCAGGTAGGTCCTGTGACATCTGTTGATTATTTTTTACTGTGATCTTTGCAACCTTATATGACGTACTCTATGGTTAAAGGCAAGCAGAGTGTCTTGCTACGGAATACGAGGTAAGAAGCACATGATTAAAGGAATTATTTTTGACTTGGATGGGACCTTGGTGACATCCAATTTAGATTTCGCAATGATGAAAGCCCAGCTGGGCTGCCCAAGAGATGAAGATCTGCTCGGGTTTATTGAGGCACTGCCGTCTCCCTACATGCGTGAAGAAGCCATGTCACTCATTCACCAGCATGAGATGCAAGATGCCCATCAAGCAGAGTTTTTACCTGGTGTTAAGCAATCTATTGATGCGCTTCATAGCAAAGGCTTTCCTATGGCCATCGTCACACGTAATTTTGCAAAAGCAGCAAAAATAAAGCTTGCACGATGCAAGATGCCTATTGATATTATTTTGACACGTGATGATGCACCCGCTAAGCCCAACCCAGCGGCACTCAACCTTGTTGCGCAGCAGTGGGGATTAAAAAATAGTGCGTGCATGTATGTCGGAGACTACTTGTACGACATAGAGGCTGCAAACAATGCCAGCATGATATCTTGTTTATACACACCAGAAGTAACACCTGATTACGCGCAGCAAGCAGACATGGTTTTTCGCCACTGGGAAGCTTTTTTACCCTTGATAGAGCAAAACAACGTCAATTTTCAACACCTGTTAGCCTGACATACTCGTTTTATCGTAATAATCCTGTCTTATCACCAAGCTCATGCCCGATAGGGTATAGCCCAACGCGTCGAGTCTTGTTAGAATCTTGTGCAATTGAATTTCAAATAACGAGAATTAAGATGGGTAGAGCATTTGAAGTCCGCAAAAACGCCATGGCAAAAACGGCAGCGGCAAAAACTAAAGTTAACTCAAAATATGGTAAAGAGATCTATGTAGTTGCTAAAAATGGCGGCGCAGACCCTGAAACAAATCTATCCCTTCGTCGTTTGATCGAAAAAGCTAAAAAAGATCAGGTTCCAGCACACGTTATTGATAAAGCCATCGAAAAAGCAGCTGGTGGCGCAGGCGAAGACTACTCACCAGCACGTTATGAAGGTTATGGCCCAGGTAACTGTATGGTTATCGTTGACTGCTTAACTGACAACCCAAATCGTACAATCAAAGATGTACGCCTACCGTTTACTAAAACTGACTCAAAAATTGGTAGCCCGGGCTGTGTAGCACACATGTTTGATCATTTTGCTATTTTAGGTTTTGCTGGCGACGATGATGAAGCAGTGCTAGAAGCATTAATGATGGCTGATGTTGACGTAACTGATGTCGAAGTTGAAGACGGTAAAGTATCTGTATTTGCACCTAACACAGAGTACTTCAAAGCAAAGACTGCATTAACTGAAGCATTTGAAGGTATTACATTCGAAGTAGACGAAATCACATGGATCCCGCAAACTCATGTAGAAATCGAAAACGAAGATGATATTGCTAACTTCGAGAAGTTCATGGGCATGCTTGAAGACTGTGACGACGTACAAAACGTGTATCACAATGCTATCGTTAAAAAATAATAGATAAAATTACTTAAAAAAGCCGGAGTAGATCCGGCTTTTTTTATATTTAAATTTTAAAAATCAAAGGTTCGAGACACTGAAAACGCAATGCGCTCGTCCGATGTATCCGAATCAATTGAAGTATCTTCAGCAGCAATGGCTAAATCAAAGCCCGCTAAGCTGGTGGAGTATGCTATTTCATAGTGATGATAAGAACTGTCCGTGCCATCCCACGTTTCATCTCCGCCGACATAATTAGACACCGTATAACTCAAAGAAATATCGTGATTCTCAGCCACTTCAAATGTATGAGATAAGGTTGTGATGGTATGTTTTTCATCTAAGCCAGCATAATCCCAGCTATACCAGAAATTAAATTCAGTAGTACCGAGTGCATTATCAAAACCAAACTTTGTGTATGCTTCTGGATAATTGCTATCACTGGAGTCATCGCCACCATGGTAACTATAATAAGCAATCCCAGTATCTAGGCTAAGCGACTCAGTAAGCGTCCACGTTCTGCCAAAATAGACGTCGACTTCAACATCTGTCCCATTGTCAAAGTCAACATTTGAAGCCCAAGAGCCAGCATACCAGTTAGTTTCAGAGTTGCTATAATCGAGACTAGCTTGCAGTGCAAAGTCATTTTCCGTTTGGCTAATACCGTTGAATGTATAGTCAGAAGCACCTGTAATAGTCGAGGACCAATCACTTGCAATAACCGTATTAGCTACCAGTAAAGCAGACAGTGTAGACAAAGTGAGTCGCAGATTTTTTTTCATAATATTTATCTCAAACGTACGGTGTTCCCGAACCTATTTAGTTTAAAAGTCATAATTGCGCCGTCTATAAACTTCATTAGCATCAAGTTTAGTGTAACTAACCAGTTAAACAATACGTTTCCTATCGCTAAAAAACACTCTATACATATTCCAACCGGTTAAAATTTCAATAAACGCAATACACAGCACATAGACAGGCTCTATAAAGACGCAAGACTTTATCAGAAATTAACTAAAAAAAATCACAAAAAGTTATATAACTCATTATTTTTAATAACTTAATATTAAATAATCGACAATTTTAACAGCGTCTAATGACATAAAGCTTATAATTTACTCGATACAGATACTATGCCTATATTTTCATTTATAAATTTAAAAAACCTCAATAGTTACGATAAAGAAATAAAAAATTAACAACAAAGGGGTTAAATAGACAAAAAACACCAAAATTAGAGTAATTACTTATGAATATTTCCCGTCGCCAGTTTATTAAAAGCAGCATGATCATCTCGAGCTTAGCATTGAGCCTATGCTATCAGGCTGTACCTTTTCAGAGAATCCTTTTGGCCATGGTGTTGCAAGCGGCGACCCTTTGTCGGATAGCGTGATATTGTGGACTAGAATCACGATACCTAAAGAAGTAAAAGAACGGTTAGATATCAACATATTAACGGTCAAGGTAATTTGGCAAATAGCAACTGATAGCAGTTTTTCTAATATCGTTTCCAGTGGTCATTTCCTCACGAGCCAAGCGCGAGACTTTACTGTAAAAGTAGATGCCAAAGGCCTACATGAAAACACACGATATGTGTATCGATTTATTATCGATGAGCTCGATGAGCTCGATGAGCTCGATGAGCTCGATGAGCTCGATGAGCCAATTATCTCACCAACCGGAAAAACCAAAACCCTGCCAGAATATGATGTCAGCACAATCAAATTAGCGATGGCATCATGCTCTCACTTCAGTTACGGCTACTTTAATGTGTATGCACGTATCGCAGAGATTGCAGACTTAGACGCTGTACTGCATCTGGGTGATTATTTATATGAGTATGGCAATAAAGACATCTACAGAAATCCTTTTTTATGGAATCGTAAAGTCACACCAAATCACGAAATGGTGACATTATCCGACTACCGACAAAGACATGCTTGCTATAAAACGGATACTGATCTACCAAAACTGCATCAAACCCACCCGATGATTTGTATTTGGGATGACCATGAGTTTACTAATGACACATGGCGAGAAGGTGCAAAAAATCATAATGATGGAGAGGGCACATGGCAAGGGCGTAGCCGTGCCGCCATTCAAGCCTACTATGAATGGATGCCAATAAGAGAGCCTCAGCACACTAACAGAGAAAAAGCATACCGCCGTTTTCGATTTGGTAACCTGGCTGAACTTAATATGTTAGACACCCGCTTTATTGGTAGAGATCAACAAGTCGATGTGAAAGACCCAGCACGCCTCGATGAACAGCGCACATTACTCGGCTATGAGCAAGAACAGTGGCTACAAGACAACTTGTTAGATGCCAAACGCAATGGCGTAACATGGCAGTTAATTGGCCAGCAAGTACAAATGATGCAAATTCAGATGCTTGGTAAGCCTATTAATACAGACTCTTGGGATGGATATCCAGCAGCCAGAAACCGACTATTAGATTTTATTGAACACAATCACATCAATAACGCCGTTATATTGACCGGAGATGTGCACTCGTCTTGGGCAGCTAACATCTGCAAAGACCCTTATGACTGGCGAAAATACAACCGTTTTACTCATGATGGTGCCGTCGCTGTGGAAATCGTGACTTCATCAGTGACCTCACCTTCTATTCCTGTGCCGGGACTACAGCAGCTAGTCGGAGACGTTGGCAAAATCTTAATGCCTGAGAACCCACATATTCGCTATATTGATCTCGCAAACCGAGGGTTCGTGACATGGAAATCAACGCAGAACGACTACAAGCCAATTGGCATCACGTGCCTTTTGTTGGCTTCAAAAATGACCAAGTACATATTGGAAAGCGCTTTACTGTATATTCAGGCGAATCCAAACTATGCTAAAACTATCCGGAAAAGCCCGATAAATGGGCTTTTTAAAATTTATTTTAATTTTTTACTTGAAAACTATTTGCCCCGTCCATAGATAGTATTGTGAGGACGCCGACAGGGTCCCAACCAAAACAAATGTTATTTTTTTAGTTTGTTTATCAGTTCAAAAGAAGGGTAAACAAACATTATCGCTTATTAAGAGGATATTATTATGCGCAACGTAGATCTAACTCCACTATACCGTTCATTCATTGGCTTCGATCATTTAGCATCACTCATGGACCGCGCTGCCCACAATGGCAAGCAGGCAAGTTATCCACCATATAACATCGAAGCACTAGACCAAGACAAGTACCAAATCACCATGGCAGTGGCTGGGTTCAGCGAAGATGAACTTCACATAGAGTCAGAGAACAATACGCTCAGAATCAAAGGCCAGAAAGTCAATAAAGATGACAGTGCAGAGCGTAAATTTATACACCAAGGCATCGCTGAACGTAATTTTGAACAAAGCTTCCAATTAGGAGATCATGTTCGAGTCATTGGTGCAGAATTAGAAAATGGTTTGCTGGTCGTCAAATTAGAAAGAGAAGTCCCAGAAGCATTAAAGCCAAGAAAAATTGAAATTAGCAAAGGCAAATTGCTCGAAAACGAGCGCTAATCTCAGCAAGCAACCTATTTGATTACCCCTGGATAAAGTCGCTATGTGCGGCTTTTTCTGTTGCCGTAAACCCCCTTTACAAACTGTCACTCATCGCTTTCTTTCAATTCCACACAGTTCACTATCTGAACATGACTTTGCAGCTTCCTCAGTGCCTTTAGCACCTTGCTCCGAGTGTGTTCTGTCACCGCACTGTTCTTTATACTCAATTGAGTCCTGTATATTGTCATATATATAAGCAACTGATGAAAATGCAGCAGAAGTAGCGGCCACCAAGGCAGGAATATAAATATCACTCGGATAATAAGGCGTCACATTTGACGCTTCATCAGCAAAGACGATGACATCAATATCCGTTTTTTCTCGCACAATATCACAGTGCTCATCTAAGTAGGCCGTTTTTTTCGGTGCAAAAACGCAACCACTCAAACCAACTGCAACCGCTAACACTACACTTTGTTTATAGTTTTTCAAAACAACCTCACACATTCCAATTGAACATTGAATATAGCAGGCTCGATAAACAAAGTTTGTAACAATGTGTAGACTATTTAACCAACGACTTAGGGGCTGAAGATCTAATAATATATCTAAAAAGGGTTTAAATTGAGCAGGGTGGGGCTGATAAAGTTATTCAATTGAAAAAAGTAAATTAAAACAAGCAACACCTAAAGTTGCGATATAGTGCTCGGCACACTAGGTTTGCACCGAGCCTCACAATCAACTTTACAATACGTCTTTGCTACATAAATCCATGTTTGCTTTATCTTTAAGCTTTAAGCAATACATAGAGGTTTCGTTCACTTCAATACCATTAATCATAAAGGTTGAGAACCAGCCAAAAACTAACACCAAAGCCACGATTGCATACTTTTTATATGGAGGTAATGTTGTCATGTTTAATACCTTACTACTATCTTGTCGGCCTTCTACTGTGGCCAAATAAATCTTGAAATTAGGTGCCAACTGCTTGTATCCAGCTAGGTGGGCACCTTGTAAAAATTAGCGATATACGCGAACGTTTCTGACTTCACCTTTGAACGGATAAGTGTTCTTTGGTGTAGAGCCAACGCTAAGTGGCACGTCATTTTGCTTTGGTAGCACAATGCTCTTGCTACCCATTGACTGACCATCAATGCTCAGTGATAAAACGTTGCCCTCTAACTGCATTTCAAGTTTGTGCCATTGACCATCAGCAAAATTACCAGCATTGACGCCTTTGCCATTGATGCGCGCACTGATCACACCTTCTTTGTTTACTTGGATATAATACGCGTTTTGTGTACCGTAATTGCCTTTCGATAACATGAAACCCGTTTTAGTTGTGCTGAAATTATCGTATTTAAACTCAAGCTCGATCTTGCTGAATTGGTCGATGTCACCAAGCTCAATGCGCTGATCAACGCCATTAAATGTGCCTTGGTATTCACCATACACTTTACCGTCTTGCCCTTGACCTGACAGGTCACACACACTGCCTTTCAATGACCAAGCACCAATTAAATTGTCGCCAGTCACTTTTATTGCACAGCGGCGTTGCTGTAACTGTTGCGCGTATAAACTTTCGATATCAGTGTGACTTTGCACATGTGCTTGTGGCTTATCAGCCAAACTTGTGTCATATCTTTGCTGACTCTCAAAGCCATTAAAACCAGCACCTTTTAAGCCAACTACATATGGCATGATCACACGACCATACTTGCTGTCGTGGCGCATAAACGCCCACTTATCAATAGACTCGTTTTGTGCTGTATTGGTGATGTTCCAAAATACTAAATGCTTAAGGTGGTTAGGCTGTGCACCGACAGAGCCGCCCATAAAGCCATAATTCCAACCGCCAGTACTGTTTTCAATTAAATTGCTGTAAGGCATATTGGCATGCAAGTTATGGAAACGATCAGGAGAGTGCGTTGATCCAGAAATTACGTTACCCGCAGCTTTATGAGAAAAGCCCGCTGCATGCCAGTGCTCAGCTTGATCATCAATGTTTTGTGCCAAAACATGGGTCGATGCATTAATGTCTAAGCTGATATGGCCTGGGTTACCCGTAAACGCTAAGTCTTTTAGGGTCATCGCAGCACTGTTTACCACAGAAACGCCTTGGTTTAAGTCGATAAACTCCACGTTTTTAAGCCATGCATGCGCAACGCGAGAGAAACGAATAGCGCTCCAACCACCATCATGCACACCACTTTTATGATGTTTAAATGCTTCCTGCCAATTACCTTGAATTGTTAGGTTTTCAACACCGATATTTTGCACCAGTCGTGCTTGTTTCAAGCCCCAGTACCCATCGTTTTCAACATCATGATGAATAACCGCAGCGAATGTCACTTCATTACCTTCAATGGCAGTAATTTGATGAAACTCTTGTGAGCGAACCCCTTTTTTGATCATGCCCCACTTACCATCTAACTTATAAGGTGATAATGCTTTGGCAATCGTCTCTGGGCGAGGGTCAAAACGAGACAGTTGTACCCACTGACCGACTTTAAGCAAAGATGTATCACGAACTTGCACAGAACGTGAAGATTGTCTTGGGTGGCTAGAAGTAATATCAGTAATAAAACGTTCTTTGCTAGGAGAGGTTACCGACTCGCGCACACTTTTCACTTTTGGGTCGCGGTTAGCGTAGTTATAACCAATCTCAAATAGATACGGACTAGTCCACATTTTGTTTGGATAAACCAAATCTAAATGCTGATCCATTTTTAAAATACTTAGTTGGCTCTCACCACGCAATATCATGTTGCCACGTGATATCTTAATAGTTGCGCTTTCACGGCTCTTACGACCTTCAACAGTATCGGACTTATCTATGTCTGCAACATCAGACAAAGTGTTCAAATCATACGTACCGTTAGGGAAATAAATAACTGCGCCTTTACCACCTTCATCGATGTGCTTTTCAGCTGCTGCAATGGCATCACGTACCGCCTGCTTGTCAGAACGGCCAGGGGCGATATCTGCGCCGTAGCCAGTTACATCAAAAATACGGTAGCCAAGTTCATTGACACTCGGGATCGTTTGGTTTGAGAACTGGTATCCCGCGTATGAAAAGTTAGAGATGATCTGATCATCTGCTATTTGCGTGTTAGGATCTCTCAGATCTGATTGTGATGATCTAGACTCTAGGTAGCTATGCCAGAAATCGTTTGCATAGCTTTGCATTGGAAGCCAACCTGTCGCAGCACATAGTGCAACTAGTAACGGTTTATTAGAAAGTGTTTTCATATCTATCCTCAAATAACTACGTTCAGTAGTGGTATTGAGTAGATCTGGCAGTCACATCCATCTTGAATATTCACAGTATCCCTAACTATGAAGCAACCCCGCTATCGTGTGCATTGCATGAATATACAGCGCATTTAGACCGGAAGCTTTGCGTCCTAGGCTTTCACCTAGTTTGCCAGTAACTACAGTTTGTGTAAATTTCAGGAGGAATGTATAGGAAGGTTCCAAATTGGTCAAACACAAATTAGAGCAAAAATCCTAATCCGTTGTACAAACAGGAATTATAAATTATTAAACTTATGTGACAGATAAAATATTCCCTTTTAAAGGTACCGATATCAGCGTATTAAGCACTGTTTTGTGTACAAAGTACGCGGATTTTTAGATCTATGAAAGCTCAAATGCAGATTATTGCAATGAAGTCGTTAGCATAATTATTCACCAATATAAGCGTCTTTTATAAGGCAGGGAACTTCACGGTTATGCAGGCACCTCCTAGCTCAGCGCAAACACCCGCAAAGATTTCCCCTCGATAGCGCGCAATAATTTTGGCACTGAATGCTAAACCAATCCCAAATCCAGTGCAGTGCTGGCGGTTAAGCCTGACAAACGGTTTAAATACTTCAGCCGCTTTGCTCTCATCAATGCCGTTTCCATCATCACTTATTGCAACCACATACTCATTTTTCTCTTGCGTTACCGTTACCACACAACGGCTATGTCCATACTTCAGCGCATTATCAATGATATTAGAGATAGCCATAGTAAAATAACGTTGATCAACATGAATGAACGCTTGTTGCAATATGATATTCAGCTCAACGGCACCATCAAAAGAGAGGTCAACCAAGTTAGGGAGTGCCGTGACCAGATCAAGCGGCTGAGGAGTAGCCTCATCTAAACTATGCTGTAATCTAGCAAAATCCAACATATGGATCAGCAAGCCTTCCATATCATCTAATTGCTGGTTTACGCGCGCTTCGTATTTGGTCCTAAGCGCTTCATCTTGTGTTTCGACAATGGTATCTAGGCCCATGCGTATTCGAGCCAATGGCGTCCTTAACTCATGGGACAACCCGCCCGCAAGTAATTTAATATCATCCATAAGCAGGTTAATCTTATTTGCCATCTGATTAAATGACAGCTCAATATCTCGAATATACCAAAGCGTGCCCACCTTTAACCTTACATCTAATTGGCCATCACCAAATTTGGCGGCTGTATCGCTTAAATGCATTAGCCGACGAACAAAAGGGGTTAAGAAAAGCACTAAAATGATGACAAGAAGAAAGTAAAAAATAAGCGTTAAAGAAAGGCGGTAACTATCTTGTTCGGCCAACTTATCATACTGATAAACCAAAATAGTCTGATCACTGGTCAACAGATGAACTTTCACGTGATCCTGCGTCTCAAGGAATACAGGCTCTTGTTTTTGAAGCTGCTGTTGCAATTGAATCGGTAAAGGGTACTCATCTACAGAGTAAAGGCGCACAGATGCATTGCGATCACCTAGCGTTCTCTGCTGAAGTTGTTTATCGAAAACGAGATGACTTTCTTGAGATGCCATCATCTTTAATAATGGCAATGCCAAAGCAAGTTGCTCTGATACATCGGATTGTGCAGACTCCTCCGAGGAATAGAGGACATCAAATACCTGACCCAGGGCTATGCTTGCGATGATCAGCACACTCACAAGCGCAATGACAAACCGCCACATTTAAATAGACTGCCTTCGAGATAATTCCATTACCAAGTATCCTTAGACAGCTGATAGCCCTTGCCCCACACAGTGGCTATTTTGTACGGCGCTTCTTTATCGCCGAGTTTTTTCCGTAACCGAGATACGCGCAAATCTATGGTGCGATCAAAGCCGTCATACTCAAAACCTCGCAGCTCTTGCACTAAATCCTGACGTGTTACGACGCTCCCGGCGTGCTTAGCTAGCACCCATAAGACATCAAACTCATTGCTTGATACTTGAATATTTTGACCACCGAGTAGCACTTGTCGATTACCCACATCGACCTCAAGGGCACCGATCACTAACTTTTCATCATTAACTTCTTTAGTCACTGTGGCACGCCTCAGCAAGGTCCGTATTCGGGCTTCCAATAACCGGCCTCTCACCGGCTTTGTTAAATAGTCGTCAGCACCCATTTCTAGGCCTAAGATTTCGTCAATTTCTTCATCTCTGGCCGTCAACATTAGAATCGGCGTTTGCATTAATTGCCTCAGCGCTTTGCACACATCTAAGCCGTCCATACTGGGTAGCATGCCATCTAAAATAATGAGATCGGGCTTGGTCTTTTGAATCGCTTCAAAACCAACTAACCCATCATGATAAACATCAACATGGTACTGTTTTGCGCTTAGATAATCGGCTATCCACTGGGCCAATTCGATATCATCTTCAACTAAAGCAACCTTGCACTGGCTCATCTACACATCCTTAAAACATTCTCCATCGTACCGCTTTGCTTTTTCTTTTTTTATAAATCCAAGCGTATTCTATTGTTTTGGTGAAGATAATTTCTTCACTGCCGTTTTTTAGGCTGACTGCTAAATTATCTGTCATCATAATTTCGCTTTTCCATTTTCCATGTGCAACGTTTTGCCAGCAATGCAACTGCTGCTCGTTGGCAAATAAACAATAGTTACCGATACTGTTCGTTTGCCAGCTCGCAAAAACATCGATATAGCATTCTTGTCCCTGCTCCAATGCAACACATTGCTCAGGCTTAATGGTAAACTGTGGCTCGTTAGAGGCTGCTAATGCGAGGGCTGGCGTAAGGAAAAAAACAGCAATATATTTTTTCATTTCGCCTCCTAAAACACGTAGCTCATGGTAACGCTAATATGGCGACCAAGCCTGCTACGATTGGAGATGGTGTTAAGCGCATCTAACGAATACGGACTATCGTCTATACTGGTGGCGTAATCAGTCAGACCAATAGCGCCATCAACCACCCAGCGCTTGCCAACTGGCGTCGTAAAGCCCAACTTTAATTTAGTGTTCACCCCACCAGAGGCTTGATAAGGATCTACTCTTGCTGATTTGTAAGGCACACCATAGTAATAATTAAGTATAGCGCTGTTACGATATTGAAAGCCGACCGAACTATAAAAGTGCCAATTTTTATGTTGCCATGATTTCGCAACCCAAAAAGAGGCGTAAGCCCCTCCATCATATTCACTATTGTCCGCTTTAGGCGCAAGGATGGTTTGAATTTGATAGCTGCCAATGGCGCCAGTGACACGAAGCCCTAAATACCCAGTCAAATCCCGCTCATCATATGCATTTGATACATATCCATAGTACGATATGTGCGCATGCGCAGCAGAAAAAATGACATCAAACTCCCACTGGCTGGAATTATAAAGGTTGTAGCCCATCGCCCATTGCGGCTCAAATTTACTGTCGCTCCCAGGCACTTCAACAAAAAGTCCATTTTCAAAGTAATAATTGCCGTTTATATTTAAAATTGGTCGGGTAGCAATATTTGTAAGTAGCCCCCCGCCATAAGAAGCACCAAAACCTAACGACAGGAACCCGCCTGCTTCGCGCTTATTTGAAAACCCTTCCCAGAAGCTAGTCTCTTCTTCTGCGTAAACGGCTGGAAAATGAAAAATTGAAGCAGCCAAACATATGGGCATCCACTTTCTTTTAGAGTACATAGCAGTTTCTTATCTTTATTATTAGCTAACTAATGTATTGAATTTATAGAAAAATAGCGTGTGGAATTATAACAAACTGTATCAATTTGTATCTAACACCAAATCATCAAAATAAGATAGGTAATTGGAAAGGGGGTTTACAAAAGTGCTCTGTCTAAAGTAACTCAGAGCACTTAACAGAGAAAGATTAATGAGTCTGTTTTTTCAGTCTACGATAATAATGTAACAGGGGTTCCGTGTAGCCATTAGGTTGTTGCTTTCCTTCAAGTACAAGCGAAACGGCAGCTTGGTATGCGAGATTATTTGAATTTGGGTGACCATCTGTACACATGGGGACGTAATTGGGATCATGGCTATTTTGACTGTCGACCACACTCGCCATTTTCACAAATGTCGCCAGCACCTGCTCTTGAGTACATATTTGATGTTCCAACCAATTGGCAATGTGTTGGCTGGAAATCCTTAATGTCGCTCTATCTTCCATTAATCCAACATGAAATATATCAGGTACTTTTGAACACCCTATTCCTTGATCAATCCAGCGCACCACATATCCCAATATACCTTGAATATTATTGTCCAGCTCTGCTTGTATATCAGAGAGAGATAGAGGCATATTGTCTTGTAGTAAAGGAGGCGTGAGTAATGCATCTAAACAATGACTTTGATGATTGAGCAAGGTGTTTTGTAATGCCTGAACATCTATTTCATGATAATGAATTGAATGAAGTGTTGCAGCGGTCGGGGAGGGCACCCAAGCAGTGCTTGCGCCAGCTTCTAATTGCGCCCCTTTTGCATTCATCATGTTTGCCATTTCGTCAGGCTTGGGCCACATACCTTTACCAATTTGAGCGCGACCTTTAAATCCGCAGGCTAATCCGACTTCGACATTCTGTCGCTCATATGCAGAGATCCAAGGTTGGGCTTTGATATCTTCCTTAGGCTTCACAGCACCTGCAAGCATTGAAGTATGAATTTCATCACCTGTTCGATCTAAAAATCCGGTATTGATAAATACAACACGCGCCTTAGCGGCCTCAATACACGCTTTTAAATTCACCGATGTGCGACGCTCCTCATCCATGATCCCCATTTTTATGGTATTTTCAGGTAATCCAAGCATGTGCTCTACTTGGTCAAATAATTCAGCAGTAAAAGCAACTTCCTCCGGTCCATGCATTTTAGGCTTCACTATATTAATGCTGGCTGTTTTACTATTTTTATAAGGACTATTTCCCTGTAAATCATGAAGCGCTGCGGTCGAGGTTACAACGGCATCCAAAATACCTTCATACACTTCATTGCCATCCGCATCAAAAACGGCAGGCGTTGTCATTAAATGCCCAACATTTCGAACAAACATCATGGCTCGTCCGCTCAAAGTCAATAACGACCCATCAATGGCATGATAGTCCCTATCCTCACTTAAACTTCGAGTTATTTGCTCGCCATTTTTTTCAAAGTGCAAAGCAAGGTTGCCCTTGTTTAAACCTAGCCAGTTTCGGTATACCAAAACCTTATCTTCAGCATCAACGGCTGCCACTGAGTCTTCACAATCCATAATCGTGGTCAGTGCAGACTCCAACATAACGTCTTTAATCCCTGCCTTATCGACTTTCCCGATCGGATCATCATGATCAATACAGATCTCAATGTGCAACCCATGATGTTTCACTAAGATCACAGCTGGATTTTGCAACTGCCCCTGAAAACCTATCAATTGAGATGGGCTTGCAAGCTGCACTTGGCGACTATCATTTAAAGTGACGATTAATGCTCCATTAACTATGCCATAATGGGTACTTTCTATGTGAGAGCCTGCGCTCAGAGGCAGTACTTTATCGAGTAACTGCCTTGCATAGGCCATTACTTTAAAGCCACGTACAGGGTTATATTTACTGCCCTTTTCAGCACCATCCTCTTCGCTAATTAAATCAGTCCCATAAAGCGCATCATACAAAGATCCCCACCTTGCATTGGCGGCATTTAATGCAAAACGCGCGTTGTTCACAGGTACCACGAGTTGCGGTGCCGCAACGTGGGCAATTTCCGGCTCAGATACTTCAGTCGTTATTTGAAAGTCTTGAGGCTGAGGTAAAAGGTAGCCTATCGATTCTAAAAATGTCCGATACTTTTTAGCACCCCAAACTGGGTTTTGAACATGGTAATTATCTATCTGGGCTTGCAGTTTATCGCGCTTATCGAGCAAAGCATGGTTCTTTGGTGAGAGCTTGGTCACAATACTTGCTAAACCTTGCCAAAAAGCATCAGAGCTTATTGATAAACCATCAAGTAGCTCCTGATCTACAAAGTCATAAAAGTCAGCATCAATAGTCAGCCCTGCCTGTTTCACAGTTGCATTCATAGCTATGTTCCTAGTGCAATTTTTTTGAACGGGTTATTCAAAAATAAAGCAATTTGTCCAAAAACAAACCCCTTAAGCCATTCATAATAAATATACTGACAATAACAACTATAAATTTAAAAAATTTTAAAAGCCGTTCTAGTGTTTAATTAAGCCGCAGCAACTCTCACACAAACGCTTTGGCACAACCACTTTAATTTAGTGTACAACTCGTTCGAAGGATATTTATCATGAGCAATTATCAGTCTCAAATTGACCGCTTTACTACCCTATGTACAACCAAAGATCATAACTGGCAATCTATTAACCCTGAATATGCCAGCAGAATGCACTTGCAAAACCGCTTCAAAACAGGGCTAGATATTGCCAAGTACACCGCCAAAATCATGCGTGAAGACATGGCTCGCTATGACGCAGACCCAAAACAATATACGCAATCTCTTGGCTGCTGGCATGGCTTTACTGCACAACAGATGATGATGGCAATTAAAAGGCACCAAAAAACAACAAAGGGTGCTTATGTCTATCTTAGTGGCTGGATGGTCGCTGCGCTGCGTTCTGAATTTGGCCCCTTACCTGACCAAAGCATGCACGAAAAAACCGCGGTGCCTAAATTAATTGAAGAGATTTATACATTTTTAAAGCAAGCTGATGCGAGAGAACTCGACCATTTGTACAAGGCACTCGATGATGCTAAAGCAAAAGGTCAAGATACGAGTCAATTACAGTCTCAGATAGATAACTTTGAAACGCATATTGTGCCAATTATTGCTGATATCGATGCAGGATTTGGTAACGAGGAAGCGACCTACTTATTAGCGAAACAAATGATAGAAGCGGGCGCTTGTGCAATCCAAATTGAAAACCAAGTCTCAGATGCCAAACAATGTGGCCACCAAGCTGGTAAAGTGACCGTGCCACACGAAGACTTTTTGTCAAAAATCAATGCTGTGCGATATGCATTTTTAGAGCTCGGTGTTGAAGATGGCATTATTGTCGCCAGAACAGACTCTCTGGGTGCAAGCTTAACGCAAAAAATCCCTGTCTCTAAAGAAGCGGGGGACATCGCTAGTCAATACACCGCATTTTTGGATACACAAGTCATTCATGACATAGACCAATTACAAGATGGGGATATGGCAATAAAACTAAATGGCCAACTACAAAAACCAGTGCGTCTAGGCAATGGCCTATACCAGTTTAAAGAAGGCACTGAAAAAGACAGAGTTGTATTGGATTGTGTCACTAGTTTGCAAGCCGGCGCTGACCTACTTTGGATTGAAACTGAAAAACCTAACGTTGAGCAAATCGCTGAGCTTGTGAATCGTATTAGAGAGCAAGTACCTAACGCCAAGTTAGTATATAACAATTCTCCGTCTTTTAATTGGACATTGAAATTCCGTGAACAAGCTTACGAGGCACTCAAGTCACAAGGCAAAGATCTATCATCTTACCCAGACCCATCACTTGACCCGCAAGCACTCATGGCACCAGAGCTAGATTCAACTGAGCTGGCAAAAATAGCCGATGAAAAAGTAAAAAGCTTCCAGCTAGATGGCGCGACTCATGCTGGTATATTCCATCATCTAATTACTTTACCAACCTACCATACTGTAGCACTTAGCACTGATATTCTCGCAGAGGGGTATTTTGGTGACTTAGGTATGCTGGCATATGTCAGAGATGTTCAAAGACAGGAGATACGCCGAGAGCAAGCTTCAGTCAAACACCAAGACTTGGCGGGTTCTAATATTGGTGATACGCATAAAGAGTACTTTAGCGGAGACAATGCGCTTAAAGCGGGTGGTGAAGCCAATACGATGAATCAATTTTAAATAGTTTAATCCCAACTTGGGCCTGCTGGGCCCTTTTCTACATCACATCTTTATTAAATCAAGCAGCAGTTAGATCACACTTTTACTTACTAGCCCATATACAGATCAGAAATATACTAGCGTGCATGCTCAATACAGATCTAAAGTATAAATTTGAGTAACATGTCAATTTTTAACCCAAAATAAGTCATTAAATCGCTCAATTACTCAGTGAATAACAACAATTACCTTATCACTGTCATTATAAAGCAAATTTTTACCAACTATGCCTACCCCTCGAGATCTACTTTTTACTAACTGTTTTCTTTGCTAAATCATAATTTTACTAACGCATTAAAGCTTAGAGCACAATTTTACTTACTCATTCCCTGTAAACCCCCTTTACATGATCCATATTTGTCACACATTTGTTGCATAGGATGCAACCGTCTTGATTTAACTTGAAAAAATATGAAAAAAATATTCGTACCTTTGCTTTTAACTTGCATATTATCTACCAATACAGCCTCAGCAAGTATAGATATTGATGAATTAAAGCAACTTGAAAAGCAAGGGAAATATCAAATTGCTTTGGACTTGATTGAACCTTGGCAATTAGAAAATTTATCTCAAGACAAAGCATTGGAAGTGTTATTAATTCAAGCCGAAATCTATCGAAAGCAAGGACTGTTCGAGAAAGCTATATCGACCCTTAACCACATTGAGCAGAATCATTATTTAGATACTCAGTTAATACGCACGATTAATAATGAAAAAGGCATTAACTATCGTCGCATGTCGCGGCTTGAAGAAGCGGAAGAACATTATTATAAGGCCTTAAAAGCCGCTCAAGAGCTGAATGACAAAACACTTATAGGTCTGGCATACAGTAATTTAGGTACATTGTCTGATCATAGAAGTGAATTAGCGCAAGCAATGCAGTTTCAGTTAAAGGCACAAAGTTACTTAAAAGATAGTAATAATCACAGTATCAAAGCGAGTAACTTTTATAATTTAGGTGATATTTCGGTCAGGCTTGATGATTATGATCAGGCAGAAATATTTTTCCGTTGGGCGTTAGGTGAAGACAAAAAAGATGGAAATATTGTGGCTATAGCAGACAGTGCATTGCGTCTATCCCAAGTATCTTTTAAAAAGAATAACCATCAAGTCGCTATTGATAATATATATGATGCACTGAAATACTTGAAACAGACCAACGCAAATGAGAGTTTATCGCGTGCCTATCACATGCTTGCTAGCAGCTATATAGAATTAGAACAAGGAGATGCTGCACTTATCAATGCACATCTGAGCCTAGATTTTGCAAAAAAAGCACAAAGCCAAATACAGATGATCTATGCACATATAAGCGTATCCCAAGCCTATTTGTATCTAAAACAACCTCATATAGCTAAAAACTATATTCAAGAGTTGCAAAAGCTTATTAACTCAGAGCACCATAGCCCATTGGCAATTTATTTTCACGAGGTCTCCGCCGATCTCGCTCACCAAAATGGTGATTTGGAGCTAGCATACAAGCATATTTATCAAGCATTTAATTTCAACAAAGCAATTGGAGAAGAGTTCAATAATCAAAAGGCAGAAGCCTATCGTAATAGCATAAGTAGCCTAGTACAGCGACAACAGCTCGAAGTCTCAGAAAAAGAAAAGGCTCTTGCGCAAAGTGAGCTAAAACATACCAAGCTTATGCAAAAGTCATGGTTAATAGCGGGACTATCAGCGTTGTTTATATGCTTACTTTTAACCTATATCTACTTTATTAAGCACCGAAGTGCGAACCTAGCAGCAAAGCTTTACCAGCAAAATTTAAAACAAAAAGAAAAAATGCTTGCTGATATCTCTCATGAACTCAGAACACCACTGAGTGTCTTAAAGCTACATATAGAAGCACTCGAGCATGGCTTGTTTGAAGATAATAATAAGGCTTATGGCAAAATCAACGAAAAAATATCTCAGCTAAACTCTTTGATAACCGATGTATATCAACTTTCTCAAGCGGAGAACAATGCAATTGCTTTAAACCAGCAAATCCAATGCGTTCAAACTTTATCGCAAAATTATAGTTATGATATTAAACGCATGACTGAAAACCACGCCTTAACATTTAGCAGTGAAATCAGCATTCCTGAAGGTTCGACTATCAATATCGATAAACCCAAACTAGATAGGGTTGTCGATAACTTGTGTAAGAACACGTGTTTATACACAGACAGTCCAGGAAAAGTGGTATTTAAAATGTATCAAGATAAACATCATCTCAATATACAAATTGAAGACTCGTCACCAACAGTAACAGACGAAGAGCTCCCAAAACTGTTTGAGCGATTATATCGTGTTGAGAGCTCTCGAAGCAGGGCAACCGGCGGGTCTGGTTTAGGTCTTTCGATTTGCAAAAGCTTAGTAGAGCTCATGTCGGGAAGCATTGATATAAAACGCAGTAATCTTGGCGGATTGGATATCTCAATCGCTTTACCACTTAAGTAAAACATGACCGAGAAAAAGCCACTTATTCAAAATCGTGGCTTTTTTAATCTTGTAAGCAAAAAACAAATCAATCCTAAAGTACTAGTTTTATAAATTTATCACACCAACTGATCCGAGCACTATAACTTCCATTTTGATCCATTTTTTATCCACATTGCCCTGTTTTAATAAGCAACATGAACGGGAGGAATTTACTTATGACACAGCGTACAATGAAACACAATGATTGGGTCAAAATTGCCGAGAGAAAAAGGCATAGGAATAAAGTACGACCTAAAAAAAATGTATTACCTTTTTGGTCTTTGCTGCTAGCTGGATTTATCATTTTGGCTTCAGCATGGAACTACTGGGTAGACAATAAGCCACATTCTGTTGTACATGCTGAAATAAGTCACGATGCCCAAACTCGTATTGACCGCTATTTTTCTAAGCAATACATGATGGGTAGCTGGAAGCTAAGTCGTATCAATTTCAACGACGGTGAATTGAATGTTTTTGTTCAAATCCCAACACCATTAGCTATGACCAGCACCGAAATTAAAAGCTATATAAAGCAATCTCTTTGTCCACATCCAAAGAGTACCGTATGGAATGATGTGAAAAATAACTCACTCTTTATCTACCTTTACTCTGATAAGCCAAGAAATGGCGATTATGCGCTGTGTACAAGATAAATTAAGCAATAAATAAAAAGGGCGAAAGCCCTTTTTTTGTGCCTATTACTTTAGTTCTAACTTCGCCTTTTCAAGCATTTCTTCTGGCAGCTCTTTGGTGACCGAAACCCCTAGCTCTTTGAATTCAGAAGCTTGCTTAATTAAGTTCCCTTTTCCAGTATACAGTTGTCCAACCGCTTTATCGTAGGTCTCTTGTGCTTTATCAAGCTGCTTGCCAACACCTTCAAGGCTATGTAAAAAGCTATTGAGCTTGTTATAAAATTTTTCGGCTCTGAGTGCCAGTTCTTTGCTGTGTTTGCTTTGTTCTTCGAAGCGCCAAAGCTGTTTAACGATATTCAAGCTCGTTAGCAGAGTAGTAGGGGTGGCTACGAGTACTTTATTTTCTAAAGCATACTGATAAATATCAGGCTCGTATTTAATTGCTTCTACAAAAGCAGATTCAACAGGGATAAACATGATCACAACTTCTGGCGAGTTCAGTCCTGGCAAACGTTCGTAAGACTTATCGCCCAGCTCTTTAACCCTTGCTTTCACCGCACCTACATGTTCTTTTATTGCTTGCTGTGCCGATACCTCGTCCTGTGCATTGACATATCTTGTGTACGCATTCAAAGATGTTTTCGCATCCACAACCAAATGGCGGCTTTGTGGTAAATACACGATGACATCAGGGCGGTATTTTCCCTCTGATGTGGTGAAACTGACTTCACGCTTATAATCATACCCAGGCCTTAACCCCGCACTATCTAACACATTTTCCAGCATTAACTCACCCCAATTACCTTGGGTTTTAGTTTGTCCCTGCAATGCCGTCGTCAGTTTGCTTGCTTGATCCGTCATGGCTTGGTTGTTAGCTTGTAAGTGAAGTAGCTCTGTTTTTAAGGCCGCTCTTTGCTTTAATTCTTCACTGTGGATCGCTTCCATTTTGTCTCGGAAACCTTTAATTTCCCCCTGAACAGGACTCAGGATTGTTTGAATTTTTTCCTGACTATGGCGGGCAAATTGCTGACTCTTCTCTTCAAATAGCTTACTTGCTACATTCTCAAACTCTTGTTTAAGCGTGTTTTTAGCCTGCTCTAACTGCGCAATTTGCGCGTCAAATGCTAGTTGCTTTTCAGTAAGTTTAGCTTCCATATCTGTCAGCTGGAGTGCCAGTTGGTGCGCTTCCTCTTGAGATTGTTGTGCTTTATTTTGAGCCTGCTGCCACAAACCGTAATACTCTTTAACTTGAGCATGTTTCTCTGCAAGCCTTGCCTGATATTGCTGAGCCTCTCCGTGGGTTTTTAGCTGAAGTTGCTGCGCCGCATTTAGGTTGTCTTTAAGTTCATCATGGGCCTGCTGAAGTGCATCGATTTTTGCCTGGGACATTTCATGCAGTGTCCGTGATTTTTGTTTTGACAGGTGGATAATAATAAAAAAGCCAATACTGGATATCGTGGTACCTAAGCCTAAAAGTACCAATATGGTTTGCCAACTCAGGGCAGAAAAACCACTTAAAAGCATAGTGTGACTCTAACAATTAATTCTTGTTAAATCATACCTTAGAGTGGAGTTTTAAGCACTGATAACCAAGAGATATATAGAATAAAAATAGGTGCCAGCAGATGATAGCACCCGTAGGAAAGGGGAATTAGCTGTTAATATGCTGCTCGTTGAATCGATAACCAGCACCATAAACTGATTCAACAATTTTTGGTGATATCTCGATGTTTTTAATCTTTTTACGTATATTTTTTATATGGCTATCGATAACACGATCAGAGATATCAAAATTATCTGGTTGTATATGATCAAGAATTTGCTGACGTGAAAAGACACGATTTGGCGCATTGTAAAGCATCGCAAAAACATCAAACTCAACTTTAGTTAAGCTTAAGGATTGCCCTTTTAGAGAAACCAATAATTGTGACTCATTCACCTCAATGTCTGGTGCTTCTGAAGTCTGCGGAGCACTGCAACGACGCAATATCGCTTTGATACGCATGACCAGCTCAGCCGCGCTAAAAGGCTTACAAACATAGTCATCTGCACCATACTCAAGACCTTTAAGTCGATCGGCCTCAGATACTTTCGCAGTGAGCATGACTATGGGCACCATAGAAAATTCGCGAATCTGTTTCATACACTCAACACCATCTTGATTGGGCAACATTATATCCATCAAAATAGCATCTGGGCTGTTTTCTCGCACCCAGTCAACCACGTCTGCACCGTCGGCAATGTGTGTTATCTCAAAGCCTGAAGCCTTGAAAAACAGCATAACTTGTTCTGCAATATCAAAGTCATCTTCGACGATCAAAATGTGGTTTTTGTCTTCCATTAGTTTCTCTTGTTAGCTTTTAATACTCGCAGTTGCTTTTTTACCTGCTTTTTAAGATTTGCTGAAAGCGTATCATCAAAGAGCAAAGTCGTTAAAATACTCGTCAAGTCTTCAGAACTTGCAACTTCATTAATGAGATCATAGTCGCACAGCGATTGTGGTTCAATAAAGTTTAACTGCGAAATCGTATTTTCATAGCACAACATAATAACCCACCTTTAGTCCAATTCATTTGGTTTTCGTTTTCCTATGAGTGTATTAAAGTGAAAGAATGTGGATCAAATGTGGAACAAAGCAATAAATGAAGGCAAATGCCATTACACTGTATTACACCAAGTATGTTTTATTACACCAAGTATGTTTTATTACACCAAGTATGTTTTATTACAAAGCCACATAAAAAGAAAAACCAGCTCAATTGAGCTGGTTATTACAAATACGTAAATGTAATTAATAAGGGGGAAATCAACATGTGCTCATTGCTGAATGTAAGCTCACAATGTGCAATTAAATAGACACGCCTTATTTGAGTTAGTTCAAAAAAATTTTAATTTTTTATCAATTCGAGCATTTGTGCTTCATTAAACTCATTCAAATTGACACCTGTATCAGCAAACAAAGCATCCACTAAGGCCTGCTTATCTTTTTGCATTTGATATACCTTCTGCTCAATTGAGTTCGCTACAATCAACTTGTATACAAATACAGGTTTATCTTGGCCAATACGATACGCTCTGTCAGTTGCTTGATTCTCAACAGCAGGGTTCCACCATGGGTCAAAATGGATCACTGTATCTGCTTGTGTTAAATTCAAACCTGTTCCACCTGCTTTGAGTGAAATTAAAAAGACATCCACTTCACCCTCAGTAAAGCGTGCAATTGCCTTGTCCCTTTGTCTAGTTTGTCCAGTGAGCATGGTGAAAGGAATTTCAATCTCATTGCAAAGCGAGGAGATCATATCCAGTACAGTGGTAAACTGACTAAAAATAATGATCTTGCGGCCTTCTTTTAACAAGATAGGTAAGTGCTCTTCTAACCACTTAAATTTAGCACTTTGTTGATATGCTCCGGCTTTATCAACAAGCTCAGGATGACAACAAATTTGCCTCAGTTTAAGCAGCGCATCTAAAAATACCAGCTTACTACTTTCAACGCCTTGCTCTTTAAATAAGTCAATTAAACTGCTCTCTATCTGGCCTTGCACGTGTTGATACAAAGACGCTTGTTCAGGCATGAACTCAAGCTTTTTAATAAGTTCGGTTTTCGCAGGTAGTTCACGAACAACTTCTGATTTGGTTCGACGTAAAATAAATGGTGCAATTAGGGATTGGAGTTCTTTGGCGCGCTTGCTGTCTCGATCTTTTTCAATGGGAAGTTGAAAGTTTTGCTTGAATTGTTGTTTAGTACCAAGTACATCTGGCATAACAAAATCAAGTAAAGACTTAAGCTCCATTAAATTATTTTCAACCGGTGTACCACTCATACACAGCTTAAACTCAGCTGATAATTGTTTTACACATTTTGAAATTTGAGCAGTCTCGTTCTTAATGTACTGCGCTTCATCAAGTACTATAGAGTCAAACTGTAACTCTGAATAATGAGCGAGATCTCGTTTTAATAAAGGATATGTTGTAATGATAAACCGTGCATTAGCAACTTGGTTGAGCTGCTTATCTCGATTACTGCCATGCACCGTTAAAACGGGCAAATGTGGTGCAAACTTCTTAAATTCGTTTTGCCAATTTCCAACAAGAGAGGTCGGACAAACAATTAAAGAAGGTTTTGTCACCAAGGTGTTATGTTGCGAGATGAAATAGGCGATAACTTGCAGAGTCTTACCTAGTCCCATGTCATCTGCCAATATCCCCCCCAATTGATGACGGTTAAGAAACTTCAACCAACTTACGCCTTGTAGCTGATAGTCTCTTAACGTAAACCTCTCTTGGCTGCCGCCTAATAATGACTCGTTGTCGTTAATTGGTTTGTTTAGCTCACTAAGGTAGTCCAAGAGGCGAACATCATCAGAGACGCTCTCCACTGCATCTAACTCAAACAAGCGCTTGGCATACGACAAAGGGAATTTAAATTGGGAACTAGATAAATAATAGCTAAAGCGTGATTTTAGCAGTAGCAATTCTTCATAAACGTCTTTAGAGACAGCATAGTACTGCTGTGCAATTTGAATGTACTGAAAGACATTCGCAATTGAGTTGACCTCATGACAAGGCGCTTTATCCCAGTCGAGAAGAATTTGCCTGTCATCAAACATTACCTTACCAATAACATGATGTTTTTTATCACGTTTAAGTTGAAGAGTAACCTTAGGTACTAACACTTTTTTGGTTTGATGAATTTCCTCAACTTGCCACATCTTTCTTTGCAAGTAAGGGCGAACTTCACAGTTATACCAATGATGAGAAACTTCATCTTCTACTGGCAATTTAAAGCCTTCACTTTGTGCTTCGAAGCCAAGGCCTAACAGCATTTTTTCACAGCGATTAAGCTGCTTTTCTGTCGAATACTTTTGGGCAGAATTAAACAACGTCAATTGTAAGTGCGTATACTCGCCATCGTTAACAGACAATTTGGCAACCAACTTATCTTTGTCAATTAGCTGCTCATAGCCTTGCGGTGGCGGTATAACATTATCTGCGAAGATATCTTGAAAGCGTTTAATGACCGCTTCGATTTTATCTTTCTGAATACTGGGCATTGTATGCAAATGAGCGATTTCCTGCGCACTTAATTCCGACTCAATTCGCCCTAGCAGCATGTTTTCAGTATCAAGATAAACAGGTGGATCAGACTTAATTAGCAACCATTGCTCTACATCAGACAAATGACTAACAAGCTTAAAACTATCGCTTTCATTCTGCCATGAAAAATCCAAGTGCTGCATATGGCCAAATTGTAGTGGTTTACGGCTATTGCCAAAGAAGCAGCGTTTCGTAGCTGTCAGCTGCTGTAACGCTGCGAATCCCCACTTACCTGACAACTCAAAATGACCAGGCGTATTTTGTGACCTCACCCAGCTAAATAAGCGATAGTCACTTTCTAAAATATCTTTAGGCGGAACATGCGCGTTGAGTTGCTTCTCACTCAGCACTCGACCGAGAGGGTAATGCCCATCAGGTTTGTGTGGTGACATCTTAGGGTTGAGTAAAACTTCGTTACCTCTATGTTCCAAGACAAATAACAACACATTTGAAGCATTCAAATCAGAAGATTGTTGCAAAGAAGATAG
The DNA here is from genome assembly GCF_001625695.1 of Pseudoalteromonas luteoviolacea H33-S. Classification (GTDB taxonomy): domain Bacteria; phylum Pseudomonadota; class Gammaproteobacteria; order Enterobacterales; family Alteromonadaceae; genus Pseudoalteromonas; species Pseudoalteromonas luteoviolacea_B. The sequence continues at coordinate 13,624 of NZ_AUXY01000001.1, read as the reverse complement.
CTCGTTGAACCAGTCGTTGACTAAGAAAGATTCACCAAACCCACCTGAGTGTTCAACTTTTAACTTTAGCAACACAGCAGCTATATGTCGGCATTTAGGGTTATTAGAACAAGAACATTGCGCCTCGACAGAAGGTGCTCCCTTAACAAGCTCAATCTTAATATGCTGTGTAAAGGTATTACCAAAATTACCTAAAACTTGAGCATCTATTTTTGAGAAGTCTTCACTGTGTTCCAAAAAAGATATTTGATCATCATTTAGATACTCTTTAGCTTTCGCTAACATGGCAGAATTAAAATACTGCTTCAAAAAGCGATCAGACAAAGGAAACTGAGAAGACTGTTCCTGTTTAATTTCTTCAAATAAAGCTAATAGTTGCTCTTTAGATAACTGCGAGGACATTATTCTAACAAGTAATAAAACGTAAAGGACCAGTATATGAAATTACTGATTTGAGCTAAAGAGCCAATTGGGACTAAATTATGAAAAATTGACTGGTTGGATGACAAAAGGTGTAAAAAAGGCCTAGAAGATCTAGGCCGCAACATACTAATTAAAACTATTTAACAGTTTCTGAAGTTGTTCTAAACGTTTGTCTGTTAAAACCTTATCATCTATTTTAACTGTCACCGCACCGGAATTTAAGCTTCTTTGGACTTTAACATATTCATTTTCAAGCAATGATTCTGAACGATTTGCAGAGGAGACTTCAAATGTTGTTAGATACTTCGTTATTTCAATGGCACGTTTTTCGTCACTCATTTGCTCTGCAAACAAAGATTGGTTGGATATCGATTTTAACTTAGCACTAAACTGTTCCGGATTATCTTTACAAGCATTAATCAGCTTTTTTGCAACTTCTCGGCCAAGATGATTAGGTGTTGGGTACAGTAAAACAATTTCTTTATCTATATGTTTAAATGCTTTAACAGCATCTGCGACTGCAGTGTGAGAAACACCTTCGATCGCAGCAATTTCTCGATATGATCCTTTATTACCTGTTTCTATCAACTTTTGACGAGTCTGATCATAAGCTTTACCCAACTCCCAGAGACTTGGGGCAATATATTGATCGGATGAAACGGCAAGCGCTTTAGCATCATCACTGTTAAAATCATGTGATGTTAACACAACATAATCAGCGCCAGCTAATAAGCAAGCTTTACGCCTTCTAGATCCTGACAAAACTAATATTTCATTGCCTCTAGACCAACAAAGTGCAGGATGCATGTTTTTGCCATCAGCTTTAATAGCCGGCAAAATATCAGCGACCGATTTTTCACTCAAAAGAGATTGTTCTCGACGATTCTGACCAAATACAACCGTTTTTTCGTCGATTTTAGAATGAGGGATCACTTCACATTTTAAATTGATCATTCTTTGTGGATCACTTGGAGAGGGCATAGTGATCACATCACCTACGCTTGCTTTGCCAAGCAAATCATCCAAACTACTGTTTTCAACAGGGGTTGCAAAAGGATCTAATCGAGTATCGTTTTTACGTTTTCTAGCCATTATATAAACCTGTTATTTTAATCTAAGTTTGACTGTGTAGATGACCAATTTGAGCGTATTAACATTTCTAATTCATCAACAACGTCTTTGATGTTTTCTTGTGCCCGAAGCAATGACTCTCTACTTGCAAGGGAGTCAGAAGTTTTCTGATCGAAAATAGTATTAAAAGACGAAGAGCTTGCTGTAATCGCAGAACTATGGTTAATTGGATAACTCATTACTTGTCTACCAAAAGCTGTTCTGACATCTTTGACAATATCACGTTGAGAGTGGTTACCTTTTACATAATTCGTTACTAGAAATTGCATAAAATCCCAACCTTCATGACCGAGTGCAGCAACAGTGTGATAAATTTCGCCTAGCCGTTTTAAGTATTTGTTATTTGCATCAAAATCAACGGCCTCAGGGTGAACAGGTATTAGCATCGCCGTAGAAGCCATCAGAGCGTTGTAGAACATAAAATTAAGTGAAGGTGCAGTGTCTATCAGGATAATGTCAAACTCATCTTCTACTGGCTGTATAACGCGTTCCTTTAGCTTGTGGTAATGCCGCGTTTCTTCATAACTACTTGACTCTTTTAATTCTGTTGCGGTTTCATGCTCAAAATAAAAATCATCCATACCTGAAGGTAAAATTCTAATATTGGGTATATGTGTTTTTTGAAAAGAATCAGCAACTAATTGACTCCAAGTTTCTCCTTCGTCTAATTCAATACAATCTCTCATAAGATCACCGACAGTGATCGGATCATGTTCATTTGAAGGAAAGAAACTGGAAGATGATCCTTGTGGATCAAGATCAATGATGCCAATTCTATATCTCTTAATATTAGTGGTCGCTAACGCAGCCGCAAGGTTTACCAAAGAAGTTGTTTTACCACACCCACCCTTCAAACTATTTATTACAAGCACCTGAAGCTTGTCTGTAGGATCTCTATGATCAGCTTTGATCCCGAGTATTTCTGCCATAGCAAATATATTGCTTAATGTATAAGCGTAATGTCCGTTGGCACCTTTTTGGATAGATAAATGATCAAAGTCTCCTTGATCGTGTCGGCGTTTTAAAGTTCTATTATTTACACCTAGCAAATCTGCTGCTGCTTTTTGCGTATATGTTCGCAGTTCTTTATCTTCAGATTTGAGGTGTGCTCTGTAATGTTGAATTCGACCTTCTAAAGATTGTTCTGCAACTTCAGCTGTTGCTTTTAACAATTTATAAGTGGAAAGTGCATTGCTATTGATAGACATACGTATATTCCTTAAATTTATGTCTAATATTATAATGTCCATCAATTAAAAGGTAAACATAGAAATTAATAGACATTCAAAAAAATACCTATTGAATACTAAATTAAGAATAAATAAAGAGGTTAAGTATGTTTAAATATAAAGGTATATAAGGTTAAGAAGTAAGATTTAAACTTTAAGTAGTTGTTTTTTATAACTTTATACTTTTTTTTTAGATCAACAAAATACGTAGTAAAGATCAGATCTTTATATACTTATAGATCATAAAAATACTAACTCTAAAAGTGTAATTGATAATATGTACAGCTTATCCACAAACTAACTAACAATTTATGGCTTCAAGATCAGCTTTGTACTAACTTAAATTCTATATTTATCAACAGGTCAAATCAAATATATGAAATTTACTACTTATAGATCTGATCTATACTATGAACAGATCAGATCTTTACTAAATGAAACTGCTGTTATACACAAGCCTCAGAAAAAATAGCTTTTATGCTATGCTTTTTTGGTTAAAACGGTCAGAAAAAGCAAAAAAACAACACTTAGTTGGTAAATAATTGATCCACAAAACTCCATGAGTAGATAAAATACTGATCTGAGAAAAAACTTGAAGTCAGATCAAATTTTTACTAACTTTAATTATTAACTTTTTCCTTTGAATGTGTTGTTATTAGCTGTCGAAAGAATCAGGAAGTAAAAAATCATGAGCCGCAAGGTAAACATCTCTGTTGATAATCTACCAGACTCATTAAGAGGTCAAATTCATGGTGTTGAAAGTGCGATAGATAACGAAAGTTTAGCCCTTTTTACAGACAACAAAGATGTTCGTATTTCAATTGAAAATACAAACCATGGCTTAAGAGCTTATTCGAACACGTTTAACCATTACGATCTATGGGGTCGTTTTGTGCGTTCGGGTTATAAAAAGCTACCTTTAGAAGAAGCGCCTAAAAAAACAATTATAACAAGAAGAATATCCGAAAAAGTTGATGGCATTTTATACGATGGTGAAATAAAAATTACACCAGCTGTTGTTAGTAGTAAAAAAGATGGTGAAGAAACAGAGTTTCTGGTTTGGCCATCGGATAGAGAAGAAAAAGTTGAAAGGGCGCTTATCCGTCTGGCCTCAAAAGGAAAAATTGTAAAAATCAATTTTAAGTCCGGTATTCAATATGCCGTAATTTTTTCTATGAATGAATTGGCTCAAGAATTAAAAGCTGTAGGCCAATCAATGCCTTACCCTCAAATAAAAGAATCTTTAGAAGCTTTGCAAGGTTCAAAGTTATCGTTTAAATATCGTGCTACAGATACAAAAAATAATGATGTTGATGATTCATTTTACGAATCAAATATGAACTTTTTATCTTCACTGCACTTTAGTGGCAAAAAAGGCCAAGGTGGAAATATAAAGTGTGTTGCTTGCTTAAATGCATTTGTGCATAACATGATCGATAATCTTGAGTATAAAGGTTACTATTTTAATAGTGCACAAGAATTAAAACGTGGATTGTCAAGATGGATGATGTTGCGTCTGTATCACTTGTGGCGTTATGCTGCACCAGGAAAAACATATCATTTTAGACTTTTATCTATCATGGAAAAATATGGTTCGATTTACTCTACAGATGAAATTACAGACAACAAACTAAAAGCACTGCGTCGAGATATGACGACGACAATGAAAGATTTGATTGAAAAAGGTGCCATCTCGGAATACAACATTTCGAATGTTAAAGATGAATCAACAGGACGAATCATAGATTATGTGTATGAAATGCATCCATCTACACAATTTTGTGAAGAAATATTAGCGCTGAATAAGCATAATAAACGCATTGAAATTCAAGGTGGGAAAAGATTGGTTGAAACCGCTGAAATCATTGACGAAGATATTTTAGAAGAAATTGTTAAAAAGTGATACTCAAAAAGGTCAATTATGTTAAATTGACCTAAAAGTTGTACTTTATTAATCCTTAGGCAGGTTTTCTAAATAAATACGCTCTACAAGATAAGAGTAATCTTTCTTTCGAACATCTATATTTTTTGCTGAATAATCGGGCAAAGTTCCAATTTTTGTTTCTTTTTGTGGGTTTAGCAAGATAAAAGGCAAAGCAGCACTAACGTGGTATCTGTTTTTAGCTGAGAATCGTATATTTACCTCTGGTGTTACTCTTGTTGGGCGTTTTATTCTTAGTTTAGAGTTTTCATTTAAACTTGAGACTCTTCTTTTTTCAGACTCTACAATTTGTAACCAATTTTGTTGATCTATAACTCTTGGGTTGGAATATCCTGACGATTTACTTAACATTTCAAGAGCTAGTTTCTTTGAAAGTGTCCGAGTTGAATGTTTTTTCATCCACGTAAATCTTACGGAGTAGGGGATTTGATCTTCACAATGTATATTCCGATATGCTGCTAAAGTTATTAAGTTTGGAATTGCATTATGTACAGCATCAAATCTTGCATCGTTGCTATTAATTTGCAAAATTAAGTTTTTAAAATCTTCTTTTGACTTGTTGACTTCTCTGATGCGTGCTTTCAATTTTCCTTGAAAGTCATTTACAGATATCAAACCTGGGTGCCTAGTTAATATTTTACTACTTTTTTTATCACCGACAAATAAATCCAAATAACTACTGAGGCATTTATTGAATGCCTTTTCACCTGATAGTTTAGTTACTTGAATATATTCTGGTGCTTTTTTTTCGTCTTCAGCAGTTATTGCTGGAAGTTCATAATAAAAACTATCTACAACTTCATGTGTTTTAAGCTCTTCACATAAAAGGTTTATTTGGTCTAATAGATAATCAAATTGACTTCTTAATTTAAATTTAGTTGTCATATAAATATATAAGTAAGATGTGTTCCTATAATTATAGCAAATTTTATTGATTTTTGTATGTTTTACATTGTTTCTCATAAAGAGAGTTATATTAGAACACATCTTACTTACTCATTGATTACTGTATTTTTATATTTTCTTGTTGGTAAATTTAAACTCTAAAAGCTTATTAGTATGATGTGTTCCTTATATTATATATAACAAAGAATGAATCTACAACCTTAACCATTGATTTGGTTAAAATCATAAAATGCAGCATAAGTTGTAATGCCATACATTTAAAATATGTAACTTCAGGTAAACTGAGGAATAGATAAGTCTGTAAAAATTTGTAAATTTCAAGACTACAACATGAAAATGCATCATATATCAAAGTAGAGCAGAACTTAGCTGTTAATCATTTTTTGATAAAATCAATGTAGAACCAATCACAATTTCGGAGTAAAAAACACTACTAATAGCTTAGAAACAAAGCAATCAATTATCTTAAACAAATAGATGAAAGTTAGCGTTTAATTGGCTGTTCACTTGATCTATGTAATATCGATATCATGCATGAAGTAAAAATTTTTACTCCGATGAATTTTAAATCGTACGATAAAATAATCTGAGCTATAAAAGTCTACTATATACAATTGTTCATACTTCTTATAATTTATGAACTGAAGTTTCATTTGAAACATGACTTAAAAACTGGTTCAAATAAAAAAGGAAAAGGAGATAGCTATGAGACTATTTGTCGATCGATTACTGAGGATTATCAAGTAGGCGATGTGTTAAATAAAGCTTACCAAAGTATCAATAAAAAGGTGCTTGGATATCGCGATTTACTTGCCAAGATAAAAGCCTAGGTTCGTATGTTAGAGCGACTATATATTGTACATGAGCATATTTCTATAGACATATGGCAAGGAGATTGTTGAAGGAAAAGAAGGACTGGCTTTATCGTTACTGATATCGAAAGTTTGACTGAATAACGGATAGAAAAATTAAATATTTACTTCACCGAACAATATTACTCATGGTTACGAGAGGTAAATCAAAAAATAAACCCTTTAACTTGTCGCAATTAGCTAGAAAAACGCTCTTCTAGACTACTAATAATATAATTGGTTTAGAAAATATTGAAGGAAGCTTTTTCGCATTTAAAATGTGAACGATGAGATTGGAGCTTAAATTTTGACCAGTTATGTTGGGCGTTATTTATAATTGTTACTTTAAATTATTGTATCTAAGAAATAGAAAGTTTAAAAAGAGTCTTATCTTAAAGTTTTTATATGTTGATATTTAAAATATGCTTATATAGCTTTTGGTATTCTTTTTATTAACTTTATAATAGTTGCTATGGATTCATATTCAAAATTTTAAGTATGATGTGTTCCTATATTATAGATAGATACCCTAAATTATTCAAGTAATAGTGGGGCTAATAAGTTTTGAGGTTGTTATCTTTAAAATTAAAAAACTAGTAATTTGCCATAATCTTACTATGGTGAATTACGATGAAGAGTGTATGTTTTGATAACCTTTTAATTTCAAGAAAGTGTTTCTATTTAATTTTAAAAAAAATAGTATGATGTGTTCCTTTTTATTATTGATAAGTTTTTTTACTTTTGCAAGTTGAATGTGATTCATTAGGACTGAGAACTAACAGAAGTAAATTTTGGGTGCTAGATAGTTTGGGCTGTTATAAAGAAATAAATATTTAACTAAACACTAAAGCTAGAGAGTTGCAATAACTAAAATTAAAGATCTATCTTTAAAGTTGGGTTTTATCTTAATCAATGATTTACAATGCAATTTATAAAAAATTAAAAATATTCCGAATACAGCTTTTTTCAATAGCTAAAGCATCAATCAAGTACTGAAAGATCCAATCCAGATTCTAAATCAATGTCTGCTTTGTTGGCATATATAAAAAAATGAGAACGGATAAGTAACTTTTTAAATAGTAAAGAATAGCACGATAGCATCATTTCTAATTATTTTTATTTTTTCTAATGTGATGACTTAAAAAAATACTCAGTAAGAAAATAAAAGTCCTATTCACAAATGCGTATTGCAGCTAGTATTTTTCAAATTTTAGAATTGAATAAGATAGTGGAGGAGGAACTTCTAGCAAAAAACTGTTTAAGGTGTGCAATAAACTTTAATTAAGCGCTGCAGTTTTCACTCTCAACAGCGTAACTAGAAAACAGTTAGCTTTAACGAACAGCACTTTGTTTAATCATTATTAATTCATAGAATCTAAGGGTTATAACAACCAGGAGTCTAATATAGGTAGCAACTTTTATAAAATATCATGATTGCTATATTTCTAAGTGTTGAAGATGAGGTTAAGTTTAAAGCTTTTTTGAATTTTTAATTAGGAGAAGGGGATTTTATGCATAGTTATATAAAAGATCCAATTTAACATAACTCCAGGAGTGTGGTTTTAATGTGCTGCGAGCATAATCCTATACAGTAAAACCTTAGGGTAGGCATGATAAAGAAAATTATAAATTAATCTGTATACAATTGAGTAATGACACTGAACTACATTTTGTTCAGTGATGTTGCTAGATGACAATGAAAGGTAAGCTGGATGAAGTCGTGTTCATAAATGATCAGACTTTGCGATTGAAACTTGCCTGGCTTCACTCTGATTTTAGTCAATAGGCCTACACAGCTGCTTATTTAAATGAAAAGGAAGTAAAGAACGGTGTGATTTTCAATATGAGATCAATGTAGCTTGTAACTATATTGCCAGAGTAAAGCTATCGATAATGAATGTTTTGGTAATTAGATTTTCTACTAAGCAAAATTATAGACATGAATTATCAGAGATAACTAACGTACTTTTGATTTCCAAAGGGAATATTCTAATTTTTTGGGAGAAGATTTACATTGATTCATGAACTTGGTTTAAAACAATACTTGATAAGTCCACTCATTACTAGCGTTTGCTGTTTAAACAGGCGTTTATAGATAGAAGTGAGAATGAGGTTATATAATCTGAGAAGGAAGAGAACCTTGAGAGAAAAGGCTTACTATTCTAGCAATTAAAGTAATAATTTACTTAATTTAGTTCTTTGTCAACTCTCTAAATTTCTGTTCGATGTTTCTATAATTTCATAAATAATAAGTATGATGTGTTCCTAGTGTTTTTGTATATGTAATTTTATTTGTAATTTAACTAATTTGTGCTTGAAGCATACCGTCCTATACGATAACGTGCATTGTGAGGTAACTAATGAGGAATGAGAAATGAAACCTTGGAATCCAGATAGCTGGAGAGACTTTCCAATTGTCCAACAGCCAGAATATCCAGATAAAAAAATACTGGATAATGTAGAGTCAGAATTAAATGCAGCACCACCACTTGTGTTTGCTGAAGAAACTAGAAGCTTGTATAAAAGCCTTGGTGATGTTTGTAACGGTAAGGCCTTTTTGTTGCAGGGCGGTGATTGTGCTGAATCTTTCGCTGACTTCAGCGCTACAAACATAAGAGATACTTTTAAAACACTACTACAGATGGCTGTGGTACTAACTTACGGTGGAAAATGCCCAGTTGTTAAAATAGCGAGGATGGCAGGTCAATACGCTAAGCCAAGATCATCTGATTACGAGACGATTAATGGTGTCTCTCTACCGTCTTATCGCGGCGATATCATAAACAATTTTGAGTTTACTGAAGATGCAAGGATCCCTGATCCAAATCGATTGATGAAAGCGTATCATCATAGTGCGTCAACACTAAACCTTTTAAGAGCGTTTGCACAAGGTGGATTAGCAGATTTGCACCAGGTGAGTCGTTGGAATATGAGCTTTGTGGCTGCAAACCCTTTACGTGATAAGTTCCAGCAGATGGCAAATCGTATTCAAGACGCACTTGAGTTTATGGAAGTATGTGGGATTGATGCATCGATTGCACCTAGTTTGAAAGAAACTCACTTATATACATCACACGAAGCACTTTTACTTGGCTACGAACAAGCATTAACCAGAAGAGACCACCTATCAGGTGACTGGTACGACTGCTCAGCTCATTTTGTGTGGATAGGTGAAAGAACAAGGCAGTTAGACCACGCACATATTGAATTCTTCCGTGGAATCAAAAACCCAATAGGTGTGAAAGTCGGGCCGGGGATGGACCCTGATGAATTGATCCGCTTAATTGACGCACTAAATCCAGAAAATATCCCAGGTCGACTGACTTTAATCACTCGTATGGGTGCTGATGTTTTACCTGAAAAATTGCCGAACCTTGTACGTAAGGTAAAAAGTGAAGGTCGAAATGTTGTTTGGTCATCTGATCCTATGCATGGCAATACTGAAAAGGCCAGCACAGGTTATAAAACTAGAAGTTTTAATAATATTTTACGTGAAATTAGCCAGTTCTTTGCAGTACACAAATCTGAGGGCACGTATCCTGGAGGTGTACATCTCGAAATGACAGGTCAACACGTCACAGAATGTATTGGTGGTGCATATGGTTTATCAGATGAAGACTTGGCTCAAAGATATAGAACACAATGTGATCCAAGATTAAATGCAGATCAGGTATTGGAGCTCGGATTCTTAGTCGCAGACCTACTAAAGGATGCAAGAGACAGAGTTTAAAAATAAGGCCGCTTACGCGGCCTTTTTTAATACTTGTTTCTTGACAAACCTGCTTCGGCGATGATTTTTGCCGATATTTCTTCTACGGAAAACTTCGTCGAATTCAAAAATGGAGTTCTGTGGCGTTTAAACAACATTTCAACTTCTCGAACCTCGATACGACATTGTCTAATTGAAGCATACTTAGAATTGGCCATTCTCTCTTGACGAATTGAAGCAAGCCTATCAGGGTCAATAGTGAGCCCAAATAACTTATGTTTATGCTCAAGTAAAAATTTAGGGAAATTACCTTTTTCTAAATCATCTTCTGTTATTGGGTAATTTGCCGCTTTGATGCCGTACTGTAACGCGAGATATAGACTTGCCGGTGTTTTTCCGCTTCGACTGACACCTACCAAAATAATATCAGCCTCGTCATAGTCCTTAATATTAGCGCCATCATCATTGGCTAACGCATAGTTAACAGCAGAAATACGAAAGTCATATGTCTTTTCATGAATACTATGTGTTCTGTGAACTTTAGGGACAGGTTTTACTTTCAATTCGCGTTTAACAATTTCACTAGCGTATGATAAAAAGTCATAACACACACCTTTTGAAGACAAAATGATATCGGACAATTCAGGGTTCACGAAAGTAAAAAAAACAAGCGGAGGCTCGCCACTGGACTCTGCAACCCTATCAATTGTGGCTTTTATAGCCAAAGCCTTTTCTACTGATTCTATGAAGGGTAAAGTCTTATGGTCGAATTCAACAGGAAACATAGACAAAGTTGCATGCCCAAAAACTTCTGCTGTAATGGCTGTGCCATCTGATATATAAAATGCTGTTCTCATTTTAACCTTTTCATTACTTTTTTAGTATTTTTTCAAGTCTTGGTTTACGAGGCTATACTTACCGTTGTAGAATGCCTTCGACCTAAAGGAAGGTCAATTAATCTCTCACATTTATTACAATTTGTTTTTGGAGACAGTTCCGTGCAAGACTACGTTCTCTGGTATCAAGAATTGGGTATGCAAGACGTACCTCGAGTTGGTGGTAAAAACGCTTCTCTAGGTGAAATGATATCTAACCTTGCTAACGCTGGTGTACAAGTGCCTGGTGGTTACGCAACCACAGCAGAAGCTTTTAATGAGTTTTTAGAGCAATCTGGACTCAATGAAAAAATCCACACCATTTTAGACACCCTTGACGTTGAAGACGTTAATGAATTGGCAAAAGTAGGAAGCCAAATCAGACAATGGGTAATCGACACTCCCTTCCAACCAGAATTAGACAAAGCAATTCGCGAAGCCTACGCCACTTTACATGGCGATGATCAAAATGATGTCTCCTTTGCGGTAAGATCATCTGCTACAGCAGAAGATATGCCTGATGCATCATTCGCCGGTCAACAAGAAACTTTTCTAAATGTACGTGGTATTGATGCCGTAATGGTCGCTATCAAACACGTTTTTGCCTCTCTTTTCAATGACCGTGCTATCTCTTATCGTGTACACCAAGGCTATGATCATAGAGGCGTTGCTTTGTCTGCAGGTATACAGAGAATGGTTCGTTCTGATAAAGCATCATCAGGTGTCATGTTCTCTATCGACACTGAGTCTGGTTTTGAAGATGTTGTTTTTGTTACATCAAGCTACGGCCTAGGTGAAATGGTTGTTCAAGGTGCAGTAAACCCTGATGAATTTTACGTTCACAAACCAACTCTAGCGAAAGGAAAGCCAGCTGTTGTAAGAAGAAACATTGGTTCTAAAGCAATTCAAATGATTTACTCAGCTGATGAGTCTCACGGTAAACAAGTTGAAATTGTGGACATGGACCCACAATTATCGAACCAGTTTTCAATCACCGACGAAGAAGTTCAGGAGTTAGCTAAACAAGCAGTTATTATCGAGAAGCACTACGGTAGACCAATGGATATCGAGTGGGCAAAAGACGGTAATGATGGCAAGCTATATATTGTTCAAGCACGTCCAGAAACAGTTCGTTCAAATGAAGATTCAAACGTTATGGAACGTTTCCAACTTCAAGAGAAGTCTGAAATCGTTTGCGAAGGCAGAGCCATTGGACACAAAATTGGTACCGGTGTTGTAAGAGTACTTTCATCAATTGATGAAATGGACAAAGTACAACAGGGTGATGTACTTGTGACTGATATGACCGATCCTGATTGGGAACCAATCATGAAGCGTGCATCAGCTATCGTTACTAATCGCGGTGGTAGAACTTGTCACGCAGCAATTATTGCACGTGAATTAGGCATACCGGCTGTTGTTGGTTGTGGTAATGCAACCGCGACTATAAAACATGGCGATGCTGTAACTGTTTCTTGTGCAGAAGGTGATACTGGTTACATTTACTCAGGCGAACTAAAGTACGAAGTCATTTCATCTCGTATTGATTCAATGCCAGATTTACCATTAAAGATCATGATGAATGTGGGCAACCCTGACAGAGCTTTTGACTTTGCAAAGTTACCACATGCAGGTATCGGTTTAGCTCGTTTGGAATTCATCATTAACAGAATGATTGGCGTACATCCAAAAGCGCTTATTAATTTTGATAGCCAATCAGATGAATTAAAAGCAGAAATCAATGAAATCATTGCTGGCTATGATTCTCCTGTAGAATTTTACATCGCAAAATTAGTTGAAGGTATCTCTACACTTGGTTCGGCATTTGCGCCAGAAAAAGTTATTGTTCGTATGTCAGACTTTAAGTCAAACGAATATGCAAACTTAATTGGCGGTCAACAATACGAACCAGAAGAAGAAAACCCAATGATTGGCTTCCGTGGTGCGTCTCGATATATCTCGGAAGATTTCAGAGAATGTTTTGCTTTAGAGTGTGAAGCAATCAAACGCGTTCGTAATGAAATGGATTTGACGAATGTTGAAATCATGATCCCATTCGTAAGAACACTTGAAGAAGCAGCTAAAGTAATCGAGCTTCTTGAAGAGCACGGGTTAAAGCGCGGAGAAAACGGACTAAGAGTCATCATGATGTGCGAGCTACCATCAAATGCATTACTTGCTGATGAGTTTTTAGAATATTTTGATGGCTTCTCAATTGGCTCAAATGATTTAACGCAACTTACTCTTGGTCTCGATAGAGATTCAGGTCTTATTGCACATTTATTTGATGAAAGAAACCCGGCTATCAAAAAGCTACTTTCAATGGCCATAAAAACTGCTAAAGAGAAAGGCAAGTATGTTGGTATTTGTGGCCAAGGCCCATCTGACCATGAAGACTTTGCAGCTTGGCTTGTAGAGCAGGGCATTGATACAGTATCACTTAATCCTGATACAGTATTAGAAACTTGGTTATATTTGGCTGAAAAGTTCAATAAATAACTAATGAGAGAGCACCAAAACTTGGTGCTCTTTTTTATACCATCTAGTAAAACCGTCTA